>CAVYYO010000001.1:0-301162 GCA_963772735.1 uncultured cyanobacterium
CGGAGGACGGCAGCGGAGAAGGGCGCCCCTTAAAAGAGACAGACCGATCTGTCCATCTCAGAAAAAATAGCAGACCGGTCTGTCCATTTTTGTAGATTGGCCCCATGGCTTTCCGCGCCCCCTCCACGGCTTCCGCTTCAGCCTCCACCCGGCGTTCCCCCAAACGCGACGCCCTGCTGGGCGCAGCCCGGGAGCTGTTCAGCCGCCAGGGCTATCGGGCGGTCGGCATCGACACCGTGCTGGCCCGGGCCGGTGTGGCCAAGATGACCCTTTACAAGCACTTCGGCTCCAAGGAGGAGCTGATCGCCGCCTTGCTCGAACGGGTGGGCGAGGAGATCACCAGCGCCCTCAGCCAGCGCATCGCCTCCACCCCCGGGGACGGCCGCCAGCGTGTGCTCGCCGTGTTCGACTGGCTCGTGGAAGCCGTGCGGGCCCCCGATTTCCACGGCTGTCTGTTCATCAAGGCGGCCAGCGAATATCCCGATCCTGGCGATCTGCCGCGTCAGGCGGCGGTGGCCTTCAAGCAGAGCTGCCGTGCCCTGCTGGAGGGGCTGTGCCAGGCGGCCGGAGCCGCCGATCCCCGGCGGCTGGCCGGCGAGCTGCAGTTGCTGCTGGAGGGGGCCCTGGTGCTGGCCTTCCTGCAGCGGGATCCCCAGGCCGCCATCGATGCCCACAGGGCCGCCGCGATGCTCCTGGAGGCCGAAGCGATCCCAGGCGAACCGCGCCGCATCGCCGGCGCGCTCGTGTCGAGTGAGGTCCTGCCAGGGACGATCGGGATCGGAGATCTCGTCAGAGCTGCCGCCGCACCTGAGTCGATGCTGGGGAATATCCTTCAGGCCCGTTGCGAATCTTCCCACCGATCGGATGATCCAACGGCCGCTTCTGCCTAACCTCCCGGCAAAGCTCTCCCCCGAACCATGGCCATGTCGCTGATGCAGGATCCCCCCGGAGGATCCTCTCTGCAGGTGATCGAGGCGGTGAAGCAGGGCTGGCAGGCCTTCGCCCGGGCGCCCTGGGTATTCGTCGGCTTCACCCTGCTGGCGGGGGTGCTGAGCACCATCTGCTCATGGATCCAGGGCCGGGTGGAGATGGATGAGGCCACCCTCATGACAGGAGTTGCGCTGATCCGGTCGGTGATCGGCTCGATCCTCAGCGTTCTGGTGAGTCTCTGGAGCACCACTGGCCTGATCCGCGGCGCCTGGACAGCCCTGGCCGGAGGCAGTCCCGGCCTTGGCACCTTCACCCGCTGGGACGGCCAGGCCAGCTGGCGCCTGTTCCGCAACGGGCTGGTACTCGGGATCCTGATCGCCGCGATCCTGGTGACGGCGGCCCTGGTCGGCGTCGCCGCCGCCCAGCTCAACAAGGCCCTGGCCGTGCTGCCCTTCCTGGTGGCTTTCGTCGTGGTGATCTACCTGGCGGTGAACCAGAAGTTCCTGGCCCAGATCGCCCTGCTGGAGGGTGCAGGACCACTCGAAGCCATCGCCCGCGGCCGCGCCCTGCTCGATCCCCAGTGGGGCTCTGTGCTGCTACTGGCCCTGCTGGAACTGGCCATCGCCCTGCTGGGCCTGCTGGCGTGCTTCGTGGGGCTGCTTGTGGCGGTTCCGGTGATCCTCTGTACCAGCACGGCCGCCTACCGCCAGGTGTTCGGCACCGAAGACCTCACCGGACTGCTGGTGGAGCCGGGGGCCTGAGTCGGGGATCCTCCAGGCTGCCCCTGTGGCGGTATCCAGCGCCTCCGGGAGCGTCATCGCTTCGCCAGGACGCCGCCCATGGTGGCGGCCCGCCTGCCATGGCGTCGCTTCCGGGCACGGAAAAGGAGATCCTGAGCTCCTGAATGGGCACCCCCCCCCCCCGGCTGGACCCGGACCGTCCGCCGCGGCGAGATCCCCAGCCGCCAGAGGGTCACCAACCGGGCGATCCTTGACCCCACCGCTCGCTGTTCGACCAGGGTTGCTGAACAGGCTGGTTCGCCGACTCCTGCGGCCGGGAGGGCCTCGCGGTGCTGGGCACCGACGGGGTGGTCGGGCGTACCGCCATCGCCGCCGCGGGCCTTCCGCGATCCGGCTCCCTGGTGGTTCCACACCCCCGAATCCTGGCGGCAGCTGTTCCATCGCCATGGCCTGATCCTCAGGGACATGGGCGGACCGGTGGATCCGGCCAGCGGCCAACCCGCCTTTGTGATCTTCGGCGCCGCCGCCAGCTGAGACCCGTGCCCGCCGGGGCAAGCTCAGCGCAGGCAGGCCATCGGATGGCGGGTCGCCACCCCCAGGGCCCGGGCCACCCCCGGGTGGCACACCGAGCCACCCACGGTGTTCAGGCCGCTCAGCAGCTCGGGCCGGTCGGTGACCGCCTCCAGCAGCCCCCGGCCGGCCATCACGAGGATGTAGGGCAGGGTGACGCTGACCAGGGCCTCGGTGGAGGTGAACGGCACGGCGCCGGGCATGTTGCCCACCGCGTAATGCTGCACACCATGGATCGTCACCACCGGATCGGTGTGGGTGGTCTCGCGGCTGGTGGCGATGCAGCCCCCCTGGTCGATGGCCACGTCGACGATCACCGACCCCGGCCGCATCCGCTGCACCAGCTCCTCGTTCACCAGGGTGGGAGCCCGCCCGCCGGGCAGCAGCACCGCACCGATCAGCAGGTCGGCGCCCGGCACCAGCCGCTCGATCAGGCTGCGGCTGCTCACCAGGCTGGTCATGCGGCCGCGCCGGTCCGATTCCAGGCCCCGCAGGCGATGGGGCGAGCGATCCAGCAGAAACACCTCGGCGTCCATGGCGGCGGCGATGCGGGCCGCGTTCCAGCCCACGGTGCCGGCCCCCAGCACCACCACCCGGGCCGGCCGTACGCCGGTGCAGCCGCCCATCAGCACGCCACGGCCCCCATGGGGCTTCTCCAGCAGATGGGCCCCCACCTGGGCGGCCAGGCGGCCCGCCACCTCGCTCATCGGCGCCAGCAGCGGCAGGCTGCCGTCCTCCAGCTGCACCGTCTCGTAGGCCACCGCCGTGGTGCCCGCCTCCAGCAGGGCCCGGCCCACCTCGGGGTAGGCCGCCAGGTGCAGGTAGGTGAACAGCACCAGGTCGCTGCGCAGGAAGTCGAATTCCTCGGGCTGCGGTTCCTTCACCTTCACCACCAGGTGGGCGGCCCAGGCCTCCTCGCAGCTGACGACGCGGGCCCCGGAGGCGCGGTAGTCGTCGTCGCTGAGACCCGCCCCCAGGCCGGCCCCCTCCTGGACCCGTACCTCCATCCCCTGGGACACCAGCTCATGGACGCCGTCGGGGGTGAGCGCCACCCTCTGCTCGTCGCGCTTGATCTCGGTGGGCACGCCGATGCTGGCCATCGGGGAGGCCACGGGTGCCGGGCCGGGAGCAGGCATGGGGCAAGGAGTGTTGCCGCCCGGGGGCGGTCGTGGACAAACCCTAGGCCGAGGCGATGGGCATGCGCCAGCCACTGCCGAAGGCCCGGCCGCTCACTTTCAGCGCCGGCGCCGCCTGGCGCCGCTTGAACTCGGCCCCCCGCAGCAGCCGGGCCACCCGCGCCACCAGCGCCGGATCCACCCCCTCCTGCATCAGTTCCTCCGGCGTGCGCAGCTGCTCGATCAGGGCTTTCAGCAGGGGATCGAGAACCGCGTAGTCGGGCAGGGAATCGCTGTCGCGCTGGTCGGGGCGCAGCTCGGCGCTGGGGGGCTTGGCGCGGATGGCCGTGCCGATCAGCTCCCCGCAGTCCGGCAGGCCCAGGGCCGCGCGGCAGGGGGCGGAGGCCTCGCCATCGAGCCAGTCGCACAAGCCGGACACGGTGGTCTTGTAGAGGTCGCCGATCACGGCCAGGCCGCCGTTCATGTCGCCGTAGAGGGTGCAGTAGCCCACTGCCAGCTCCGACTTGTTGCCGGTGGAGAGCAGCAGTCCCCCTTGCTGGTTGGCCACCGCCATCAGCAGCGTGCCCCGGATCCGGGACTGCAGGTTCTCCTCGGTGACCCCCTCGGGCCGCCCCCCCAGGGCGGGGGTGAGGGCGGCGGCGAAGGCCTCCATCAGCGGGGCGATCGGCAGGGTGCAGCTGGCCAGGCCGAGCCGCGCGGCCAGGGCGGCGGCATCATCGAGGGAACCGGCCGAGCTGAACGGAGAGGGCATGCGCAGCACGTCCACTCGCTCCGGACCGAAGGCGGCGGCGGCGATCACCGCCACCAGGGCCGAATCGATGCCCCCGCTGAGCCCCAGCAGGGCCCGCCGGAAACCGCATTTGGCGGCGTAATCGCGCACCCCCAGCACCAGCACCCGCAGCAGCTGCTCCCAGGGATCCGGCTCCCCCGCCGCTTCGGGGGCCTGGATCCCCGGGCCGGGGGCGGCGTCCCACAGGGCCAGGTCCTCGGCCGCGCAGGCCAGCCGCAGCAGCGGCCGGCCGGCCCGATCCAGCACGAAGCTGGCACCGTCGAACACCAGCTCGTCGTTGCCGCCCACCTGGTTGAGATACACCACCGGCGCCTTGAGCCGGGCCGCCGCCCGGGCCGCCAGGCGCTGGCGCACCTCCCCCTTCTGACGGCCGAAGGGGGAAGCCGAAAGGTTGATCAGCAGATCGATCACCCGGGGCGCCAGCTCGCCGATCGGGTCCGCCTCCCCGCGGCGCTGGCCGTGGAGGTCCTCCTCCACCCAGAGGTCCTCGCAGATGGTCAGCCCCAGCCGCCAACGGCGCCCGCCCCGCTCCAGCTCCAGCAGCGCCGGGGACTCCCCGGGCAGAAAATACCGGCGTTCGTCGAAGACGTCGTAGCTGGGCAGTCGCCGCTTGCGGCAGACGTAGCGCCAGCCCCCCCGCTCCACCAGGGCCAGGGCGTTGTGGAGATCCGGCTGACCCCGGCCCTCGGCCGGCTCGACCACCCCGACCAGCAGCGCCAGACCAGCCGGACAGGCCGCCGCCAGATCCTCGAGCACCTGGCCCTGGCGCTGGATCAGGGCCGGTCGCAGCAGCAGGTCCCGCGGGGGGTAGCCCCACAGGGAAAGCTCGGGGGTGAGCACCAGATCGGCACCGCCCGCCCGGGCCCGTTCCACGGCCGCCAGGATCCGCCGGCCGTTGCCCTCCAGGTCGCCCACCAGGGGATTCAGCTGGGCCAGGGCAATACGCATCAGGGTGCGGAAAGGCCGTAGAGATTGTGCTCCAGCAGGACAGGCCAGAGTTCGGGCGGCACCTGGTCAGGGTCGGGCCGCTCCCGGATCCTGGAGCTGGCGGTCGGGGGGATCGTCAAAGGCAGGACATCCACCTGGGCGCCCAGGGCACGCAACCGCTCCAGATCGGCCTCCCGCAACGGCCAGCCCTGGCGGCAGGCGATGCCGAGGCGGCAGCCCCGCAGCAGCTCGTCGGCCCGTTTCCAGCGGTGGATCTGGCCGACCAGATCACTGCCCACCACGAACTCCACCTCCTGCCGCGGCCAGCGGGCCCGGGCCCGCTCCAGGGTCTCCACGGCCCAGGGGCTGCTGAGCCCCTGCTCCAGGCTGAGCCCCGGATGGCCGATGGCCGCCACCAGGGCCGCCAGCAGGGCGGTGCGCACCTCCAGGGGGGCGCCGTGGGACTTGAGGGGGTTGTCGCTGGCCCAGGTCACCACCTGGGGGAACAGCCCCAGCAGCCCCTCCAGGAGCGCCCGATGGCCGCGGGTGGGGGGATCGGCACTGGTGCCGAAGAGGGCGAGGCGGGTCACGGGCGGATCATGGCCCCAGGCGGGGTGATCGCGGCCGGAGGGGGTGGGTCATGGCCAGAGGCCGCCGGTGGCGGGTCGCTCTCCCCGCTCCTGGCGCCATTCACTCAACCAGCGTCGGGTTTCCGGATCCTGCCGCACCAGCCGCTGCAGCAGGGCCCCAGGCTGGCCCGCCGCGGTGGCGCTGCGCAGCAGTTCGGCGGCTGCCAGGCGGCCCGTGCGCCGGGTGGTGTGGACCGCCAGGGCCGCCTGGGCCAGGGCCACCGGCGCCGCCGGCGCCAGACTCAGCCCCCCACTCAGGGGGGCCGCCAGGAGCAGCAGCTGCCGCAGGCCGCCGAGCAGCAGCTGCAGCCCCAGCTGGGCTCCTCCCAGGAGGGCGTTATGGCCGCCGAGGCGGGTGAGCAGCGTCCGGGCACCGCCGCGGGTCATCGGCAGACCGTAGAGCTGACAGAGCTGGACCACCAGCGCACTGTCGCAGGCCAGACCACCGGCCAGATCGAGCAGCAGCAAGGGGTTGGCCGCCACCCCGGTGGCCTTGAGGGCTGCGAAGCGACCGATCAGACTCTGGGCCTGGCGGCGGCCATGGCGCAGGCGGCAGCGGTGCAGGGCCTGGCTGAAACGGTCGGCCGCCCGCAGGGCATTGAGGGCCAGCAGCAGCTCCCCTTGGCGCTCCAGCAGGCCGGCGAGCTCCCTGCGCAGGGGCTCCACCCGGGGCGCGGCCGGTTCGCTTCGCACCCGGCCATCGGAGCGCAGACGGGCCTGGCGGGGAGCGGCCGCCACCGCCAGGGGCCGCAGGTGGCGTGCCCCTGGCGGCAGGCGCCGCCCGATGCTCGCCACCAGATCAGCGAGCTCCGCCTCCGGCCAGCAGTCGCTGCGGTTGAGCACCAGCAGCAGCGGTTTGCCGCTGGCCAGCAGATCCTCGAGAGCTTCGAGGTCCATCACGGTGAGGTCGCTGTCGATCACCAGCAGCACCAGGTCGGCCCCCACCGCCACCCGCGCCGCCAGGCGGGAGCGGGCGGCGGCGGCGATCTCGTCGATGCCGGGGGTGTCCACCAGATCGACCCCCAGCAGGCCGGCCACCGGCTGACTCCAGGCCCGCTGCCGCTGGTGGCGCGTGCAGCCATGGGCCACGTCGGTGGCGAAGTGCTCCTCCCCCAGCAGGGCATTGAGCAGGCTCGACTTGCCCACCCCCACCCGGCCGAAGACCGCCACCCGGGGACGGCGGTGGCTCAGGCGCTCCAGCTGGCGGTCCAGGCTGGCCAGCTCCGGCGCCAGGGCCGCCAGCTCCCGACCGCTCAGCATCAGTTCCGATCGCCAGCGGGCCAGCAGCAGGCGGCAGCGCTCCGAGGCGGCCGGGGGAGTGAGCGGCGGTGCCGGGGCCGTGCCCGTCATGTCGGGGCCTCCGCGGCGGAGACGGGCCGGCGCCACCAGCCGGCCAGCACCGCCAGCACCGCCTCCGGACCGATCACCCCCACGAAGCCTCCGAATTCATCCACCACCACCCTCACTCTGGAGCCATTGCGGCGGAAGCTGGTGAGCAGCCGATCGGCCCGGATCATCTCCGGAACGAACTCCACCGGCTCGCACAGGTCGGCGGCCGGGCTGGTGCCGCGCCGCTCCACCAGGGCGGTGAGCAGCTGCTCGCGGCTGGCCACCCCGAGCACCTCATCCACCTCCTCACCGAGCACCACCCACCAGGCGGTGGTGTGGCGGAGCAGGGTATCCCGCTGCTCGTCCAGGCTCTGATGGCCCGCCAGGGTGGGAGCCGACACCCGCGGCAGCATCAGATCCCTGGCGGTCAGGTCGTTGAGCTGGAACACCTTGGCGATCATGGCGGCCTCATCGGCCTCGATCTGACCCTTCTGGGAGCCCAGGCGGGCCAGCAGGCGGATCTCGTTCTCGTCGGTGCTGATTTCGTTCTCGGCGGTGATCGCGGGCAGGATCCGCTCCAGCAGGAGCACCAGCGGCAGCATCAGCCTGCTGATCACCGACAGCCCCGGGGAGATGGCCAGGGAAACAGGCATGGCCAGCCGGGTGCCGATCGCCTTGGGCAGGATCTCCCCCAGCAGGATCACCAGCACGGTGAGGGCCACGGAGAACAGCGGCAGGGCGGGCCCGCTGATGCCATGGCGGGCGAACACGGCGGCGGCGAAACCGCCCACCATGATGCTGCCGAAGATGTTGAACATGTTGTTGGCGATCACCAGCACCGCCAGGGTGCGGCCGAGCCGCTGACGCAGGGCCTCCAGCCGCCTGGCCCCCTGGACGGGCCGGGGCCGGCTGGCCAGTTCATGCACCTTGACCGGGTTGACGGTGAGCAGGGCCGCCTCCACTCCCGAGCAGAGGGACGAGCCCATCAGCATCACCAGCACCGCCAGCACCAGAAGCAGGAGATCGTTCATCCGCGGGGGGAGGAGGCCGGAAAAAGCGCCACGCTGGGGTTCGGGGAGATCACGTGTATTTAATCGGCTGTGCCATCTTCTCGCTGTAACCTCCACCGCCTCGATGCCGCCGTCCCCTCCCGCCGACGCCGCCCTGCTGGCCCGCCGCCGCCAGCGGTTCCTGCAGCAACTGGGCGGAGCGGCCGCGGTGATCCCCGGAGCGGCACTGGTCACCCACCATGCCGACGTGGAGCACCCCTTCCGTCAGAACAGCGATTTCTGGTATCTCACCGGCTTCGATGAACCCGGAGCGGTGGCCCTGTTCCTGCCCCACCGCCCCGACAACCCCTTCGTTCTGTTCGTGGAGGCCAGGGATCCTGCCGCCGAGGTGTGGAACGGCTTCCGCTGGGGATGTGAGGGGGCGGTGGAGACCTTTGCCGCCGATCTGGCCCATCCGCGCAGCGAGCTGGCGGAACGCCTGCCGGAGTACCTCGACGGCGCCGAAGGCATCGCCTTCCGGGTGGGCCGCCACCGGGAGGTGGAGCCCCTGGTGCTGGCCGCCTGGGCCCGGCAGCTGGACCGGGCCCCCCGCAGCGGCAAGGCGGCCCTTGGGCTGGTGGCCCCCTGCCCGCTGCTGCACGAGCTGCGCCTGCGCAAGGAGCCCGAGGAACTGGACCGGCTTCGGGAGGCAGGGCGAATCTCCGCCGAGGCCCATGAACTGGCCCGCCGGGTGGTGCGACCGGGCCTCACCGAACGGCAGGTGCAGGCGGTGATCGAGCAGCACTTCCTCGAGCAGGGTGCCCGCGGCCCCGCCTACGGCTCGATCGTGGCCGGCGGCGACAACGCCTGCGTGCTGCACTACACGGCCAATGCCGACGTGCTCCGCGATGGTGATCTCCTGCTGATCGACGCAGGCTGCAGTCTCAGCGATTACTACAACGGTGACATCACCCGCACCTTCCCGGTCAACGGGCGCTTCAGCGGCGAGCAGCGGGCTCTCTACGAGCTGGTGCTGGCCGCCCAGGAGGCCGCCGTGGCCGCGGTGGCTCCCGGACAGACCGCCGAGCGGGTGCACGACACCGCCGTGCGGGTGCTGGTGGAGGGGCTGGTCGACCTGGGCCTGCTGAGCGGGGAGGTGGATGGCGTGATCGAGCAGGGGGCCTACCGCCACCTCTACATGCACCGCACCGGCCACTGGCTGGGGCTCGATGTCCACGACGTGGGGGCCTACCGGCTGGGGGAGCACCCGGTGGAACTGGATCCCGGCATGGTGCTCACGGTGGAGCCCGGCCTCTACGTGAGCGACCGGCTGGCGGTGCCCGAGGGACAGCCCGCCATCGAGGAGCGTTGGAAGGGAATCGGCATCCGCATCGAGGACGACGTGGCCGTCACGGCCCACGGGCACGAGGTGCTCACCGCCGCCGCCCTCAAGGCCCCGGCGGCGATGGAGCGCTGAACAGCTCCAGCACCTGGCCGGTGGAGGCGAGGATCCGGTCGGCGCCGGCCTGCCGCAGCTGGTGCTCGTAGCGGCGGCGCTCGCTCTCCTGGCCTGGCCGCTGCAGGTGGGGAGGGGCCACCGCCAGGGCCTCGAACCGCTGATCGGGCCTCCGCTCGCGGGCTCCCCGCACGGTCTCCACGTCGGCCACCGTGTCGCCCAGGTAGGCCACCAGGGGCGCGGCGGGGCCCAGCGGCACCCCCGCCAGGGTGGCGGCCAGTCCCAGCAGCCCACTCGGATCGGGCTTGTCGGGGGCCTCGCCCATGGCGATCAGGGGCGGCGCCTCCAGCCCCAGCCGCTGCTCGAGCACGTAGCGGGCGGAGGGGGGTTCGGCGCCGCTGACGAAGCCCCAGGCGATCCCCGCGCCGGAGAGCGCGTCGAAGAAGGACCCATCCACCAGCAGGGGCTCGCTGCCGATGAAGCCCCGCCAGAGGGAGGGATCCCCCGCCGGATCGCCGCCGAAGTAGTGGCCGCTGAACACCTCCACCAGCGCCTCAAAGGCCGGCAGGGGACGGATCCCGTGGCGGCGGAGCAGCTCCTGGGAGGCCAGCCAGTCGTTGTTCCAGCGCCCCTCGCTCTTGAGAGCGTCGATGGCGCCCGGCTCCGGGGCCCAGCCGCTGAAATGCCGCACGGTTTCGACGATGGCGCGGCGGTAGCTGGCGCCCACATCCCTGATGACACCATCGATATCGAAGAGCAGGACGGCGCGCGGCGCTGCAGGGGCGGCCAGGGAGGTGCTGCGAATCGGCTGGTAGGTTAGTGGTTTGCAGATTCTCCTTGAGCGCCGAAACCGTGACTGCCCCTGAGAGTGCCGAGGCCGAAGCCGTGAGCGCCGTCCCCACGGCCGTCGCCGCCGACACCACCGAGGGGCGTCCGGTGCTGCGCGGCGGCAGTGCCGCCCTGGCCACCGCCACCATCGATGAGGATGGGGTCCCATCGGGTTACACCCCCAAGGCCGATGAGGGCCGTTTCCTGCTGAAGATCCTCTGGCTGCCCGATAACGTCGCCCTGGCGGTGGATCAGATCGTGGGGGGTGGACCCAGTCCGCTCACCGCCTACTTCTTCTGGCCCCGGGAGGATGCCTGGGAAACCCTCAAGGGTGAACTGGAAGCCAAGAGCTGGATCACCGACAACGAGCGGGTCGAGATCCTCAACAAGGCCACCGAGGTGATCAACTACTGGCAGGAGGAAGGGCGCGGCAAATCCCTGGATGAGGCCAAGCTCAAGTTCCCCGACGTCACCTTCTGCGGCACCGCCTGATCCTGCGGCGCCCATCGGCACCCCCGCTCTTCAGATGAGGAGGGCATCGCGCTCGAACTGCGAGGTGGCGACGGCCGTGGCTTCGCTGCTGAACAGTCCCTCGGCGATCTGCGGGCTGATGGTGTAATGGCTCAGGCCAGCGGCCGCCAGGCGGGCCAGATCCTCCGGCTGCCGCAGGCTGGCCACCAGCAGGCGGGTGTTGGCGCCGATGCCCTCGAGACACCGCTGCATGGCGATCAGCTCACCATGGCCGTCGCGGCCGAGATCGCTGATGCGACCAAGGTAGGCGGCGATCCCATCGGCACCGAGGGCCGCCGCCACCAGCACCTGGGCCACCTCATGGCAGGCGGTGAAGGTGACGGGCACCCCTTCGGCGATCAGGGCGCGGGCCACACCGGCCCCTTGCCGGGTGACAGGCACCTTCACGAACACGCGCTGGGGATCGAGGGCCGCCAGGGCCCGTCCGGTCGCCAGCTGGCGCTCGCCGTCACCCCCCCAGGTCTGCAGATGGATCTCCCGGCAGCCCAGACCGGTGGCCAGCCCGGTCAGCCGGGCCAGATGCTCCAGGCTGCAGGGCTGGCCGGCCCGCCTCAGCAGGGTGGGGTTGGTGGTGACGCCCTGAAAAAGACCGCTGGGCAACCACCGCTCCCATTGCCCGGGATCGGCGGAGTCGAGCAGCAGACGCAGGGCCATGGGGATCAGGGAGCGGGGGTGGCGGCGGGCAGGGGAGAGGCCCACTGCTGATCCAGGGCGTCCAGCAGGGCGGGGCAGGCGCCCAGGGCCAGCAGCGGCCGTGCCCGTGGCGGCGATGCCTGGGGAGAGGGCAGGGGCGACGGCGCGGGGAGGTCCGCGGCGATCAGGGCCGCCAGGGGATCGCCGGAGGCCGCGGCCTTGAGCAGGCCGGGATCTTGCCTGCCCTGGCGCAGGGCGACGAACAGCTGGCGGCGGCGGCGCAGCGCCAGGGGGATGGAGGTCGGCTGGCCGCAGAGACGGCCCACCTCCTCGCGGGCGGCCTGCAGGCCCGGCGAACTGGACGGTGCCAGCTCGGGCGGGCCGCCGCGGGGCCAGAACAGAGCCAGCAGCAGACCACCGGCGGCGGCCAGGCCCAGGCCGATGGCCACCGCCCGTCCGATGGCGGGACGATGGTGACGCAGGAGGGGAGCCCCGGACGGCGACTCCGGTGCGGAAGCCGGTGGAGCCTGGGGGGAAAGCGGGGACGAGGACGTGAGGACCTGGGCACCCGCCCCCGCTGCGGCCGTCCCCTCCGCCGCAGGGCCACGGCGGCCGATCGCCACGGTCACGTCGTCACCGCTGCCCTCCCGGCTGATCCGATCCAGGGCCGCCGGCAGGGTGCCTGGCCCTTCGGAGGCCGGCTCGGCGCCGATGCGGGCCAGCCAGGCCGCCAGGGTGAGGAAGTCGGCGTCGGTGGCGCAGGACTTTCGGATGCCGTCGGTACAGAGCACCAGGGCGAAGTCCCCGTCGTCCGGGGCAATCGGATGCAGCGACGCCCGGCGGGCGAACAGGGAGGCCGCCTGGGGCTGGCAGAGGCTGCAGGTGGCCTCCCCGGGCGCGATGGTCTCGCTTTCCTCCTCGATCAGAAGGGGGCGGCCATCGGCCTCCACCCGCACCAGGTCCCAGTCCCCCAGGCCCGTGTGACCCCACCAGCGGGCCGTCATCACCACCAGGCCCAGGGTGCTGCCGTACAGCAGCGGCAGGAACGGGCCCTCGCCGGGTTCCTCCCGCCAGTGGGCCTCCACCGCCTCCAGCCAGCCGCGCTCGATCGCCGCCGGCAGCTCCCGCTCCAGCCAGCGGCTCCAGTCCGCCTCTCCGGCCCCGCCCCCCAGGGGCCGTTCCCCCAGGGTGCGCTGCACCTCCACCAGGGCCCGCTCGCAGGCCAGCCGACTGCCCACATCGCTGCGGAGGTAACGCCGGCCGCCATGGCCATCGGCCACGGCCATCACCATCACCGGCTGGCCATCGGCGCTGCGCAGCTCGCCGCAGAGCAGGGCATCCTGACAAGGGCGTCCCGCACGCCGGTGGGCGGCTCCGGTGCGGCTGGCACCGATCGGCGCCGCCCAGCGGTTCACCACACCGTGAGACCGACGTCGTCGGTGGGGTCCAGCACGGTGGGAGGCAGGTCCGGCAGGGGGATGTTGCCCGCGGGGGCTTCCAGGGGGGATCCTTCCACCCGGCTCGCCGGCATGGAGGCGGCGCTCACCACGGCGGTGGAGGCCCACTGGATGTACTGGGCCAGGGAGGTGGCGTTGCTCGCCTGCAGGGGGCGTCGGGGCGATCGGCCCGCCGGCGTCGCCGCCTCGCTGCCGATGAAGCGCTGCAGCACCTCCAGATCGGCGTCATGGCCCAGGGCGATGGCCAGCCGGACCGCCTTCCGGGCCCAGGGCATGCGCAGCAGGGCCGCCATGCCGGCAGCGAAGTCGTCGGTGGGCTGGCCATCGGAGATCAGCACCAGCACCGGTGGCAGGGCACGCACCTCCATCGGCGGGGTCTGGAGAGCCGCCGCCACCAGCTGGAGGGCCTCCCCCATCGCCGTGATGCCCCCGGCCTGCAGATCGCGCCACTCCAGCCGCTCCACGGGCGTGGGTGCCTCGATGTGCCAGGCCGCGTGGTCGGCGAAGCTCACCGCCCGCACCAGCACCCGCGCCTCCGGATTGTCCCGCGCCGCCGCCGCCATGCCCGGCAGCGACTGGCGGATCGCCTGGTTGAGGGCCTGCATCTTGCCCGCCGCGGCCATCGAGCCGGAGCAGTCGCAGAGGTAGATGAAGTGAAGCGGCCGGTTGGCCAGCTGAACATCGGGGAACGGCATCTCTCAGGCGGCGGAAGCCGGAGGGGATTGGCTCTGCACGGCGATCGTGCCGACCGGGGTGTGGATCCGGGTGAGTGCGGCGAGGCTACAGCTCTCTCCCGGCTTCACCCGCTGGGACCGGCCCTCCAGAAGGTCGACGCTCCAGGCGGACGCAGAGAGATTGCGCAGCCCCAGCCGCCGGGGGTCCTGGGGATGGGCCACCACCCGGCCGATCGGATGGCGCAGGTCCTCCCCGGCCAGGCCATCGAAGTGGTGGTGGTGCAGCTCGTTGTCGGGGGCGGCCAGCACCGACCCGCGAGGCACCTCCAGGGTGATCCCCTCCGGCAGTGGCGCGCCGCAGCTCCAGCACAGCTGGGAGCCCCCGACCCCGTGGAACGTCTCCTGGCCGCAGCCGGCACACAGGGCACGTCGGTCGAGGGTGTGGGCCAGTTCCTGCTTCCACTGGCCGGTGAGGGTGCGCCGGGAGGGCTGCCTCATGCCGCGGCAGAAGGATTGCTCGAAGAGGGCCTGGAGGGGCCGGGGGTAGATGGGCCAGGTGATCAGGGCGGCCGCATGCTCGATCGGGTCGGGCCGGTTGCGGGCATCCAGCGGATCGAAGATGAACACGGGGTCTTCGCCGTAGAGGCGTCGTCGGGCCGGTTCATCGAGGCAGCGGATCGCCAGCTCCATCTGACCCTTGAGGGGATCGTGGCGGGTGAGCAGCCGGAAGAGCAGCACCGCCAGGGAGAACAGATCGCTGTCGGCCCCAGGCCGGGCCTGGCCCAGGAGCACCTCAGGCGCCATGAACCCCGGTGTGCCCAGCACGGCGCCCTGGCCGGAGCCATCCACGGCGACGTTGTCGTTGTCGCAGATCAGGATCCGGCCGCTGCCGGGCTCCAGGAACAGGTTGCCCAGGGAGACGTCCTTGTAGCAGAGCCCCGCCAGATGGAGGGCGTGGAAGGCGTCGGCCAGGAAGAAACAGGCCCGCAGCACCTGGCGCAGGCCGATCGCCAGGCGGCCGGCGGCATGCTCACTGGCGCCCACGTAGGAGGCGGGACGCAGGGGCATCAGGTAGCCGAAGCTCTCCTCGCGGATGCGGATCTGGGGACGGCTGGCGGCGCTGGCCCGCAGCAGGGCGATGGGCCAGAGAAAGGCGTCGTTGGGTGCCGTCGCCCGGATGCTCTCGCCCAGACGCCGCTCCAGGCCACCGTCACGGGCGATGCAGCTGGGCAGGTACCACTTCAGGGCCAGCCGCTCCCCCTCCAGCTCCACCTCGTACACCTGCCCCTGGGTACCGCCCCCGAGGCCGCGCACGATCCGCACCGGGCCGCTCAACCCCTCGAAACCCAGGCTGGCGCCCTCCGGCAGGATCCAGTTCATGGCCGCCCCCCGGCCGCCGTTGCCGCCCCCATGGCCCTGCGGATGCCATTGCGATGGGCCAGGGCGGTGGCGAGGCTGTCGAACCGGTGGCGATAGGCCAGGCCGTCCTGCAGGGTCACCTCCAGCAGATGCTCCCAGCGGGAGCCCAGCAGGATCCAGGCCGCCAGTGCCCCCACCTGCAGGGGCCAGAACAGCCAGGGGAAGGGCAGCAGCAGCAGCCCGCCCAGGCAGAGCAGCAGCCACCAGCTGAAGGCGTGGGGATGGCGGCGCCGGCTGCGCACGTAGGCCGAGCGGATCCGGGCGATCGGCAGGGAGCGGCCGTCGAAGTCCAGCTGGCCGGCCGTAGCCTGCGGCACGGGGCCGGGGACAGGGACGGCGGCGGCGCTGACGGGGGGCAGGTTGGGAAGGGAAGCGGCGCGGAACAGCAGCACGGGCCCCCGCTGGCCCAGGCGGATCTCGTCCCCGTCGGAGAGGGGACGACAGTCCCGCAGCCGGGCCCCTTCCAGGAAGGTGCCGTTGGCGCTGCCCAGGTCACAGAGCAGCCACTGGTCCGGCCGGGTCCGCGAGACCCTCACCAGGGCATGGCGACGGGAAACCCCCTCCCCATCGCGCAGGCAGAGCCCGCAGGCCGGATCCCTGCCGATGGAAAGGGGGACACGGGGATCCAGCGGCACGCGACGGCCGGGGTCGTCGCGCAGCTCCAGCCGGGGATGGACGCTCATCGGAGCTCGTCGCCGAGGCCCCGGCGCCGGCCCAGACGCCGGTCGGCCAGGAAGCGGCCCCACCATCCCGAGGGCTCCCCCTCCCGCCAGGGGATGACCCGCCCTGGGAACAGCAGGGCCAAGGCCGCCAGGGCCAGCGCCACCAGCAGCAGCAGCAGCAGCACCCAGCCGGGGATCGCTCCCACCCAGGTGGCGGCGAAGGTGGCCCGCAGCGCATACACCCCGATGGTCAGGGCAGTCCAGATGCGGAAGGGTGCCCATGGATCCCGCCGTTGCTCCACCTGGGGGGCCGCTCCGATCGCTGCAGGTAGCGTATGGGAGCAAGGCAGGCGGGCCGAGGATGCCGGGGACGCAGGAGCAGGCGTCGGCGCTGCGGGAGTCGGGGCCAGGGCCATCGTCCCCGTCCGGCGAAGGCATCACCCCTGGGGCCACCGGGGGCTGGGGCGGCCTCTGGCACGCCCTCACCGACCCCGCCCCGACCGGGGGCCGCCACCGGGCCCTGGCGATGGCCCTGGGGGGGCTGAAGCGGCACGGGAGCTGGCTGGAACTCTGGATCGGCGGCCAGTGCGTTCAGCGCCTGGCGCTGGAGGGCGGCCGCTACCGCATCGGCCGCGACCCCCTCTGCGAACTGCAGGCCGAGGCCACCGGCGTCAGCCGGGTGCACGCGATCGTGGAGCAGGAGCGACCGGGTGATCGGGATTACCGCTGCGAGGATTTCGCTTCCGCCAACGGCCTGTTCCACCGGGATCGCCGCATCCGGGTGATCCATCTGCGCGACGGGGACCGGCTCCAGCTCGGTTCGCCCCTCAAAGGCGAGGCTCCGACCCTGGTGTACCGCCATCCCCGCAGCCCCCTGGGTCAGCTGGTGCACTGGGCCGCCATCGGGGCCCTGGTGGGGTCGGGACTGGGGCTGGGCGGCCTGCTGCTGGCCACCACCATCACCGGCGGCTCCTCGATCCGGTCGGTGAGTGGTCCGGTGAAGGTGTTCTCCACCGACGGCCGCCAGATCGATGCCGCCGAGGGGTCCTCGACGGCCCTGCCCAGCCTGGCGGACTATCCCCTGCATCTGCGCCAGGCCCTGATCGCCTCGGAGGACTCCCGCTTCGGCTGGAACAGCGGCATCGACCTGTTCGGCACGGCCCGTTCCCTGCTGCTGGGAACGGGCGGCGGCAGCGGCCTGGCCCAGCAGGTGGCCCGGATGGTCTACCCGGCCGTGGGCACCGACGTCTCTGTGGCCCGCAAGCTGCGGGAGCTGTGGGTGGCCTGGCAGCTGGAGGCTGGCTTCAGCAAGAATCAGATCCTGAAGATGTATCTCGACCGGGCCTACCTGGGCCTGGGGGCCGAGGGATTCGAGCAGGCGGCCCAGCTGTACTTCCGCAAGTCGGCCAGCGCCCTGGATGTGGCCGAATCGGCCTTCCTGGTGGGCCTCCTGCCCAACCCCAACGGCTACAGCCCCTGCAACCGGGAGCACCCCACCTGGGGGCGGGAGCGCCGCGACCTGGTGCTGGGGCGCATGCACGCCGAGGGCTACCTCTCCGACCAGCAGCTGATCGACGCCCGGCGCCGGCCGCTCAACATCGATCCCTCCGCCTGCCGGGAGTCCGGCTACTCCAGCTACCCGTACTTCAGCGACTACGTGATCGGGGAGCTGGAGGGACGCCGCTTCGCCCTCGACCTCAGCAGCCCCGAGGCGCGGGGCAACTACGCCGTGATCAGCAGCATCGATCCGCGCCTGCAGGCCATCGCCGAGAAGCAACTCAAGGCTTTCCTGGAAGGGCCGGGGGGCCGGGCCGGGCTCACCCAGGGGGCCCTCATCTCGATCGACTACGGCACCGGCGCGATCCTGGCCTACGTGGGCGGCGGCGACTACAGCCGCTCCAGCTTCGATCGGGTCCAGGCCCTGCGCCAACCGGGGTCCACCTTCAAGCTCTTCTCCTACCTGGCGGCCCTGGAGGCTGGCGCACAGCCTGACGATGCGGTGTCCTGTGCGCCCCTGGCCTACGTGGCCGGCTGCCGCCGGGGTGGCGGGGCTGCGGGCAGCACCAGCGTGGCAGCGGGCTTCGCCAACTCGGAGAACGTGGTGGCCCTGAGGCTGGCCCAGAAGGCCGGCCTGGCCAAGGTGGTGGCCAGGGCCCGCCGGCTGGGCATCAGCACGCCGATGGAGGAGAGCTTCTCGATGGTGCTGGGAGGCAAGGAGACCTACCTCTATGAGCTGGCCCGGGCCTACGCCGTTGTGGCCAACGGCGGCCTTTCGGTGCCCCTGCACGGAGTCACCCGCATCTACGACCTGGGCATCTGCGGCTCGGTGCGCAGCCTGGCCAGCTGCCCCGCCAGCGGCATCACCACGCCGATCGGCGAACGCCCCCAGCAGCTGATCGAGCCGGAGGTGGCCGCCGAGATGGATACCCTGCTGCGGGGAGTGGTGACCGGTGGCACCGGCACCGCCGCCGGGGTGGTGGCCGATGCCCGCGGCAAGACCGGCACCACCGACAACGGCGTCGACGTGCTCTTCGTGGGCTACTCCCCCTCCAGCCGCATCCTCACCGGGATCTGGATGGGCAACGACGACAACCGCCCTGCCCAGGCCGCCTCCGGCGGCCTGGTGGCCCAGCTCTGGGGCCAGTACATGCGGGCCATCGCGGGTTGAGGGTCGGCTCCGGGGCTCCCTGGCTCAGCCGAGCCAGCCGAAGCCCCTGGCCAGTTCCTGGGCGCGGGTGACCAGGGCCCAGGCCGCGCCCAGGAGGGTGCCCCACCACCAGGGGCTGCTCCACAGCCGGTCCATCGGGACGCTGGTGTCCTGGGGGTCGTGCCGGGGCAGTTGCCAGCCCAGCTGGACCGCTCCGTAGACCACCAGCAGCACCCAGGCGGGGATCGACAGCGGGCCGAGGGCAAAGTGGTGGACCCGCCACTGCAGCAGGCTGAGGACCGCCCCCAGGGAAATCAACGAGGCGATCGGACCGGAAGCGCCGTCCCACTGCCGCAGCACCCTGGCCTGGCGGGCCACGAGCACCGCCGGCGCCGTGGTGGCCAGGGCCGTGAGCCCGTAACGCAGCAGCAGGGAGGACAGGGGCAGGGTGGAGCCGCCCAGCAGGATCACCAGCACCAGCAGGTTGAGCAGGGCTTCGCCGTTGCCGGAATGGATCCAGGGGGCGGTCATCCAGCACCAGGCCCGGCGCGGATCGACGCTGGCGGCCTCGGTCAGGGGCCATCGGCGGCGCAGGGGTCGCAGCGGGCCGAGGGCCAGGGCCTGGATCAGGGCCAGGGCCACCACGAGCACCGCGCCGCTGCTCCAGCCCCAGGGATCGAACAGCCACCGGTCCAGTTCTCCCCCGACCCAGAACAGCACCGGAGCCGAGGCGGCGGCCAGGGCCAGACCGGGGCCCAGGGGCCGCAGGCTCTCCGGCGAGGGAAAACGGAGAGGCCCCAGGCGAAGCGCAGCAGCAGGTGCATCGGTGGGGGCCAGGGGCGATGCAGCACCGACCGGTTCAGCGTCGGCCCGGGAGGGTGGCAACCCGGAGGCGGCCTCCAGCAGATCGAGCAGCTCGGCCAGCACCCGGGGGGAATAGATGCCGGCCAGATGGCTGCTGAGGGCCTGGATGGCGCTGCGCTGCGGACCGCCCTGCAGCTGCAGGACACGCAGCATCAGGGGCTGGTTGGCCAGGTCACGGACGGGGCCACGCAGAGTCTCCTCCGCCCCCAGGGCGTCGATCAGGCGGTTGGCCAGAGCCTGAGGGTTGTCGAGGCCCAAGGAACCGGTGGCGATCCACTGGCGCAGCTGCAGACCCAGTTCCCGACCTTTGCCCATGGTGCCGGCGGCTTCGCGGCCAGGGAGAGGGGGGCTCAGGCGCCCTTGCTGGCCTGCAGACGGGCACGGGCGCGGGCCAGGGCCTGCTGGGCCTTCACCTTCTCAGGGCTGGGCTCGGAGCCTGCCAGATCGGCGGCGGCCTGCTGGGCCGCCTCGAATTCGCTCTGGGCGCTGGCCGTATCGATGGCGCTGCCAAGTTCGGCGCCGTTGACCAGAACGGTGACCTCGTTGGCGACCACCTCGGCGAAGCCGCCCATCAGGGCGATCGACTGCCAGTTGGTGCCTTCCCGCACCCGCAGCACCCCGCTGTCGAGGGCGGTGAGCATGGAGACATGGCCGGTGAGGATGCCGAGCTGACCGGTGGTGCCGGGGAGAATGACCTCGTCGGCGGTGCCGTCGAAGACGCTCTGATCGGGGGCGAGAACGCGCAGGGTGAGGGTCATGAAGTGTTCCCGGATCAGGACTTGGCGTCGGCGAGGATCTTGGCGGCCTTGGCCCTCACCTGATCGATGTTGCCCACCAGGTAGAAGGCCGCTTCGGGCAGATCGTCGAGTTCACCGGCCAGGATCATGTTGAATCCCTTGATGGTGTCCTCGAGTTTCACGTACTCGCCGGACTGCCCGGTGAAGATCTCCGCCACGAAGAACGGCTGGGAGAGGAACTTCTCGATCTTGCGGGCCCGGTCCACCGTGCGGC
Source organism: uncultured cyanobacterium (assembly GCA_963772735.1). Taxonomy (GTDB): domain Bacteria; phylum Cyanobacteriota; class Cyanobacteriia; order PCC-6307; family Cyanobiaceae; genus Cyanobium. Next base: position 20,223 of record CAVYYO010000001.1, read on the forward strand.
GGTCGTCTTCGGAGAGTTCGTCGAGGCCGAGGATGGCGATGATGTCCTGCAGTTCCTTGTAGCGCTGGAGGGTGGACTGGACCGCGCGGGCGGTGCGGTAGTGCTCGTCGCCCACCACCGCCGGCTGGAGCATGGTGCTGGTGGAATCGAGGGGATCCACGGCGGGGTAGATGCCCTTGGAAGCCAGGCCGCGGCTCAGCACGGTGGTGGCATCCAGGTGGGCGAAGGTGGTGGCGGGCGCCGGGTCGGTGAGGTCGTCGGCGGGAACGTAGACGGCCTGGATCGAGGTGATCGAGCCCTCCAGGGTGGAGGTGATGCGCTCCTGCAGTTCACCCACATCGGTGCCGAGGGTGGGCTGGTAGCCCACGGCCGAGGGCATGCGGCCCAGCAGGGCGCTCACTTCGGAGCCGGCCTGCACGAACCGGAAGATGTTGTCGATGAACAGGAGCACGTCCTGCTTGTTGACGTCGCGGAAGTGCTCGGCCATGGTGAGCGCCGACAGGCCCACCCGCATGCGGGCACCCGGGGGCTCGTTCATCTGGCCATAGCAGAGGGCCACCTTCGACTTGGAGAGGTCGTCGGCGTTGATCACGCCCGACTCCTTGAACTCTTCGTAGAGATCGTTGCCTTCGCGGGTGCGCTCCCCCACGCCACCGAACACCGAGACACCGCCGTGTTCCTTGGCGATGTTGTTGATCAGCTCCTGGATCAGCACGGTCTTGCCGACACCCGCCCCACCGAACAGGCCCACCTTGCCCCCCTGGCGGTAGGGAGCCAGCAGGTCGATCACCTTGATGCCGGTTTCGAACACCCGCGGCTTGGTCTCGAGCTCGGTGAGCTTGGGGGCCTGGCGGTGGATCGGGGCGGTCATGCTGCTGCTGACCGGACCCTGCTCGTCGACCGGCTCACCCAGGACGTTGAAGATGCGGCCCAGGGTGGCCTCACCCACGGGCACGGAGATGGGGGCTCCGGTGTCGAGGGCGGCCATGCCGCGGACCAGGCCGTCGGTGCTGCTCATGGCCACCGCCCGCACCCGGTGGTCGCCCAGCAGCTGCTGCACCTCGGCGGTGAGGGCCACCTGCTGGCCGGCCGAGTTGGTGCCCTCGATGCGCAGGGCGTTGAAGATCATGGGCAGCTTGCCCGCCGGAAATTCCACGTCGAGGACGGGACCGATCACCTGGCGCACGGTGCCTTTGGTACCAGGGATGGCGGGAGCGGCAGCAGCCATAGCTAAGGAGGGAACAGGGAGGGCCCAGCGGGATCCAACCACCCGTCTGAAGCGGCGCAACCTTACCACCGCAGGGGGCCTGGGGCGAAGGGTTCGGTGACCCGCACGGCGGCGGGGATGGCGTGCGGGTCACCAGGGCGGATAAGTTGGCAGTCGAAGGCCGCGAGTGCCAACTCGTTCCTTCCAGGCGACGCGCGCCGGCCCCGGTCGTCCCTCCGTCGCTGCCTTCGCATCCATATCCATCGCATCAATTCATGGCTGCCGTTTCTCTCAGCGTCTCCACGGTCAAACCCCTCGGAGATCGCGTCTTCATCAAGGTGTCCGAATCGGAGGAGAAAACCGCCGGTGGCATCCTCCTGCCCGACACCGCCAAGGAAAAGCCCCAGGTGGGTGAGGTGGTCCAGATCGGTCCGGGCAAACGGAACGACGATGGCTCCCGCCAGGCCCCCGAAGTGGGCGTCGGTGACAAGGTGCTCTACAGCAAGTACGCCGGTACCGACATCAAGCTCGGCACCGACGAGTTCGTGCTGCTGTCCGAGAAGGACATCCTGGCCATCGTCAACTGACCTGACGGCTCTCCAGCCGACCGCAACGAATCCAAATCCGCCAGCAATCGCTTTCCATGGCCAAACGCATCATCTATAACGAGCAAGCCCGCCGGGCGCTCGAAAGGGGTATCGACATCCTCTCCGAAGCTGTCGCCGTCACCCTGGGGCCCAAGGGCCGCAACGTGGTGCTGGAGAAGAAGTTCGGCGCTCCCCAGATCATCAACGACGGCGTCACCATCGCCAAGGAGATCGAACTGGAGGATCACATCGAGAACACCGGTGTGGCCCTGATCCGTCAGGCCGCCAGCAAAACCAACGACGCCGCCGGTGACGGCACCACCACCGCCACGGTCCTGGCCCACGCCATGGTCAAGGCGGGTCTGCGGAACGTGGCCGCCGGCGCCAACGCCATCACCCTCAAGAAGGGCATCGACAAGGCCACCGAGTTCCTCGTCGGCAAGATCGAGGAGCACGCCAAGCCGATCTCCGACTCCAACGCCATCGCCCAGGTGGGCACCATCTCCGCCGGCAACGACGAAGAGGTGGGCCGCATGATCGCCGATGCGATGGACAAGGTGGGCAAGGAGGGCGTCATCTCCCTCGAAGAGGGCAAGTCGATGACCACCGAACTGGAGGTCACCGAAGGCATGCGCTTCGACAAGGGCTACATCTCGCCCTACTTCGCCACCGACACCGAGCGGATGGAAGCGGTGCTGGATGAGCCCTACATCCTGCTCACCGACAAGAAGATCGGCCTGGTGCAGGATCTCGTTCCCGTGCTCGAGCAGATCGCCCGCACCGGCAAGCCCCTGCTGATCATCGCCGAGGACATCGAGAAGGAAGCTCTCGCCACCCTGGTGGTGAACCGCCTCCGCGGCGTCCTCAATGTGGCCGCCGTCAAGGCCCCCGGCTTCGGCGACCGCCGCAAGGCCATGCTCGAGGACATCGCCGTTCTCACCAACGGTCAGCTGATCACCGAGGACGCCGGCCTCAAGCTGGAGAACACCAAGCTGGAGATGCTGGGCACCGCCCGCCGCATCACCATCAACAAGGACACCACCACCATCGTGGCCGAAGGCAACGAAGTGGCGGTGAAGGCCCGCTGCGAGCAGATCCGCAAGCAGATGGACGAAACCGACTCCTCCTACGACAAGGAGAAGCTGCAGGAGCGTCTGGCCAAGCTGAGCGGCGGTGTGGCCGTGGTCAAGGTGGGTGCCGCCACCGAAACCGAGATGAAGGACAAGAAGCTGCGCCTGGAAGATGCCATCAACGCCACCAAGGCGGCCGTTGAGGAAGGCATCGTCCCCGGTGGCGGCACCACCCTGGCCCACCTGGCCCCGGCCCTCGAAGAGTGGGCGGCTGCCCATCTCTCCGGCGAGGAGCTGATCGGCGCCACCATCGTGGCCTCCTCCCTCACCGCCCCGCTCAAGCGGATCGCTGAGAATGCCGGCGTCAACGGTGCCGTGGTCGCCGAGCACGTGCGCAACAAGCCCTTCAACGAGGGCTACAACGCCGCCACCGGTGAGTATGTCGACATGCTGGCCGCCGGCATCGTCGATCCCGCCAAGGTGACCCGCTCCGGCCTGCAGAACGCCGCCTCGATCGCCGGCATGGTGCTCACCACCGAGTGCATCGTGGCCGACCTGCCCGAGAAGAAGGAAGCCGCAACCGCCGGTGGCGGCGGCGGCATGGGCGGCGACTTCGACTACTGATCGCCACCGGTCCTTCGTCTGTTCTCTCAAGCGCCCCTCCGGGGGCGCTTTTTTCATGCCTCCCTGATCGGCAGCGGAGAGTGGGGCCGGATGACTTTCCGGGCGCTGGCACTGCGATTTGCCGAGGTGGGGGGCCTGCGGTGAACAGGTGGTGGAACTCTTCAGACAGCCCCTGGGTTCCACCATGGTCAACGAAACCCGTTCTCCCGGCCTGATCCAGCGCTACCGGGAGGAGCTGGAGGTGCGCCACTACGCCCGCCGCACCATCAAGACCTATGAGCAGTGGCTCAGGCGATTCCTCCGGTTTCACCGGATGCGCCACCCCCGGGAGATGGGCAGCGCCGAGGTGAACGCCTGGCTCAGCCACCTGGCGGTCGAGATGAAGGTCAGCGCCTCCACCCAGAACCAGGCCCTGGCGGCTCTGCTGTTTCTCTACCGGGAGCTCCTGGAGCGTGATCTGGCGCTGGAGGGAGTGGTGCGTGCGCGGACGCGCAGGCGCCTGCCGGTGGTGTTGACGCCGGAAGAGGTGCGGGAGGTGCTGGCCCACCTCCATGGGGACGAAGCACTGGTGGCAGGGCTGCTCTACGGGAGCGGCCTGAGGCTCATGGAGGCTCTGCGGCTGCATGTACACGATCTGGATTTCAGCCGGCGCGAGCTGACCGTGCGTGAAGGGAAGGGAGGCACAGATCGTCGCACCATCCTTCCCGCCCGCGTGGGCGAGCAGATCTCCATTCATCTGGAGCAGGTGCGCCGCCTTCACCGGGCAGATCTGGTCGAAGGTCATGGCCGGGTGCGTCTCCCCCAGGCGCTGGCGCGCAAGTACGCCAACGCGCCGCTGGAGTGGGGCTGGCAGTCGGTGTTTCCGCAACGCCACCGGTGGAAGGATCCGGCGAGCGGCCAGCAGGGGCGGCATCACCTGGACCCCAGCCTGATCCCGAAGGGCATGCGACGTGCGGTGCTCGCGGCAGGGATCACCAAGCCGGCCACCCCCCACACGCTCCGCCACTCGTTTGCCACACACCTTCTGGAACGCGGCCAGGACATCCGCACCATTCAGGAACTGATGGGGCATCGTGATGTGAAGACCACGATGATCTACACCCACGTACTGAATCGTGGCCCGCTTGGGGTGAGCAGCCCCGCAGACCTTCTGTGACAACAGGAACAGGCGTTCACGGGTCCGCATAAGAAGCCATAGCTTCATGGGGCCGCTGCTGGACCCCTGGAACGCCGCAGGGTTTGGGAGTGTGACGCAAAGGCCCTGCCGTGCTTACGCTGCCAGGAGTGGCGCAGAGGGGCGCTTCACTGGACCTGCCCAATTAGCGTTCGGCAGCGAAGGTCGCTGATTTGAGCGACGAGTGCGGCCCAGCAGTAGAATGACTAACAGACAACGATGGATTTAAAGGACTATGAAAACAGATGACCTGATTCAAGAAATCCAATCCCTCCCTGTAGAAGAGCGTGCACGAGTGGCCGACCTAGTGCTCAAGTCTCTGAATCGAGCAGAATCAGAGATTGACAAGAAGTGGGCTGAGTTATCCATGCAACGACTTCACGAGATCAAGATTGGTCACGTTAAGCCTGTACCTGGAGAAGAGGTCTTTGATGAAGTCTGGAAGAGATTCGGCTGATGCGGTACTCCTTTCACCCGGAGGCTCAATCTGAGTTGAAGCTGGCAATAGACTATTATGAATATCGTGAGAAAATGCTTGGTTATCAATTTGCCATTGAGGTGTTTGCAGCAGTAGAGAGAGCTGCAACGTATCCAGCTATGTGGCCATTTATTGAAAGCAATATTCACCGCTGCCTTGTTCACCGGTTTCCATATGGCATTGTGTACCATTACGATGAAGCCAAGGATGAATTGCTTATTCTTGCGGTTATGCATCTCCATCGAGAGCCTTACTATTGGATTGACCGGACCTGATGCCGAACATCACCATGCACCAGAGCCGCCGCCACCAGGTATCTGGTCATACCAATAGCTTTCTGCGGCCTGGTGATGGTGGGCGTTCGAGGGATGGGGGCGAAGCGGCTCCAGTCCAATGCTGGTATACTCGGAGTATAGCCTTTGAATTGCCATGCAGACGCGGGTTCAAAAATGGGGCAACAGCCTCGGGGTGCGGATCCCGCGTGGCCTGGCTGAGCAGATTGGCCTCGGTGCTGGTACTGAAGTGAGCCTCAGTGCCAAGGATGGCGAGCTTGTGGTGAAGCCGGCGCTTCCTACTCGCCTCAGCCTTGATGATCTTTTGGCAGGGATCTCAGACAGCAATCTCCATTCGTCAGTTGATACCGGATCCGCTGTTGGAGCGGAGATCTTCTAATGTCTCCTGCGTATGTCCCTGATCGCGGGGATTTGGTGTGGCTTGAATTCACGCCGCAGACAGGCAGTGAGCAGGCTGGAAGGCGACCTGCCTTGGTGATCTCACCGAAGGCCTACAATGCAAAGGTTGGCTTGGCACTGTTCTGTCCAGTCACGTCTCGTGTAAAGGGTTATCCCTTTGAGGTGGCCTTGCCAGAGGGCTGCGAGGTGACCGGAGTCGTTCTAGCAGATCAGCTCAAGAGCCTTGACTGGCGTGCGAGGAAGGCGAAGCTGATTGAACGAGCGTCGCGTGAGGTTCTTGCGAGGGTTACATCAAGGATCCTTCCCCTGCTTGTCCCTGACAATGCAGCCACTCTCTAACACGGCCATTCACCTTACCCGCCACCGGAGATTCACTGCGCCCACAGGGCTGTTGTCACTTCAGCTCTTTGCGGGCAGGTGATGGCCAGCGTTAGGCGGAACGGAAAGCCACTGTCACCTTCATCCAATTGCTACCCGTTGTTCTCCGAGGTGGGTCTGATCTTTCTCGGGCTCGGCACCCAGGCCGGCTTGCTCGATTCCTCGCTGGAGGCCGGAATCCTGATCATGCTGATCGGCACCACCTTCCTGGCCCCTGTGTTGCTGCGGCTGGTGCTGAGCCGCCAGACCGGCTCGGCCCCAGCTCTCACCTGTACCCATATCGCGCGATCGACTCCACCAACTGGCCCTGGCCGGGGCCCTGCTCACGCTCCTGGGTTGCTCGGCGAGCAAGCCATGTCGGTTTCGCAACTCGTCCACGGGTACCGCTGGGGAGCGGGAGCGATGGGGAACGGAAGACGGGGCTGAACGTGGTGCCCAGCCTGCACAACCCCTGGCCCCCTCATTTTTTCCTGCATCAGAAGGCCATCTTTTCCTGCATTGGGTGCTCGACGTTTCCAGCATTAGGATCCCGACTTCTGCTGCATTGGTCGCCCCGCCATGGCCTCCAGCTACCGCCCCCGCATCGCCGACGCCGAGCTGCGCGCCTGCCTGGCCGCCGCCGGCGCGGTGGTGATCGAGGGACCCAAGGCCTGCGGCAAGACCCGCATGGCCCAGCAGCTGGCCGCCTCCGCGGTGCTGCTGGATGTGGACACCGGCGCCCGCCAGGCGCTGGCGGTGGATCCGGCCCTGGTGCTGGCGGGGCCTCGGCCGCGCCTCCTGGATGAGTGGCAGGTGGAGCCAGCGCTCTGGAACCAGGTGCGGCGAGCGGTGGATGCCGTTGATGAACCCGGGCAGTTTCTGCTCACTGGTTCGGCGGTGCCGGCCGATGACGCCGAGCGCCACACAGGAGCTGGTCGCTTCTCCTTTCTGCGGTTGCGACCCATGGGCCTGTTGGAGAGTGGCGCCGGCCAGGGCGGCGTCTCGCTGGCGGCCCTGCTGGAGGAGAAGCCGCCGAGCTGTGCCGATCCAGGGCTGGCGGTTGCGGATCTCGCCGAGCTCGTGTGCCGCGGTGGCTGGCCGGCCCAGCTCGATCGCCCTCTGGCGGCGGCCTCCCGGGCCGCCCGTGACTACCTGGAGCAGGTACGGCAGGTGGACGTGCAGCGGGTGGATGGGCGGCGGCGGGATCCCCAGCGGCTGGCGGCCCTGCTGCGCTCACTGGGCCGCAACGTGGCCACCGAGGTGAGCCTGGCCACCCTGGCGGCGGATGCCGGCGGTGCCGATGGGCCCCTCGACCCGCGCACCGTGGCCGACCATCTGCAGGCCCTGGAGCGTCTGATGGTGATCGAGAACCAGCCCGCCTGGCGGCCCCATCTACGTTCCAAGGCGGCCCTGCGCCAGGCGCCCCGGCGCCACTTCTGCGATCCCTCCCTGGCGGTGGCGGCCCTGGGCGGCAGCCCTGATCGCCTCCTGAATGATCTGGAGTGGCTGGGGTTGCTGTTCGAGTCGTTGGTGATTCGCGATCTGCGGGTGCTGGCCCAGGCGCTGGATGGCGAGGTGTTCCACTACCGAGACAACTACGGCGTGGCGGTGGACGCCATCGTGCAACTGCGCGACGGCCGCTGGGGGGCGATCGAGATCAAGCTGGGCCAGGGCCAGGTGGAGGCCGCTGCCGCAGGCCTGCTGCGCTTTCGCCAACAGATCGATACGCGCCGCACCGGGGCACCTGCCTTCCTGGCGGTGGTGTGCGGCAGCGGCTACGGCTACCGGCGGGCGGATGGCATCGCCGTGGTGCCGGCCGGGGCGCTGGGGCCCTGAGGCGGGCCGCGAGAGATGGGGAGAGGTGGGGGAACAAAACCTGGCGGTTCTGCGCAAGCTGGGCAAGCTCACCGACGACGAGGTGGTGCTGCTGCTGGCCCGCATGCAGCAGGGCCAGCAGGCCCTGCCTTCGGGCCGCTGGCTGTGGATCGGCGGCACCCCGGTGGGCCATCGGCAGCAGCAGACCAGCCACAGGATCAATGGCCAGAAGGTGGCCATCAAGGTGCGCGACACCGGGCGGGGCTGGGTGGACAGCTACGGCTGCTGCTGGAGCTATGCACAGACGAGCGCTTCGAAGGACCGACAAGCCATCCCGATGAAGCATTCGGTATGGATTGCCCAGCAGAGGGGAACCACCCACGTGGCACATTGTGTATCGAATTGAACAGGTGGTTATCGGGTCCGCATATGATCCGAGTCTCCCAAGCTGCAACAATCGAGATCCCACTTCCTGCAATCCATCTGAAGTTATTGGCCTTTCCGGCTTGAGACTCTTATGTTGAAAGGAGAGGGTAACCCGGAGTGGTTACCGGACCCGCCCATTCAGCGTTAGGCGGCCCTGGCAAAGCGAAATAAAGCCAACCATGATCTATACACATGTGCTCAGTCGGGGAGCGGTTGGGTTTAGAAGCCCGGCGGATCTGCTCGCTTCAGAGACAGAGACCGAAGCCAAGGAAACCCGGAGAAGCAGAGGCTAGAATCAGGACACTATACGGATCAGCCCAAGTTGCTGGGCCGCAACCACCTCACCCCTGAGAACCTATGCGGTACCAGCGATCTGAGCCATTTATGGGAGCTGACCTCGTCGTGCTATGCGGAAGAGGCAGTGCTAGGGAGGGGTGTTATGCGGTCCGTCGAAACGCATGTTAGAAGGGTGACTCGGAGAGCCCATAGTCAATCAGGTTCTACGAAGGCCCAGGATCCCCTCGGCGGAGCCAGAAGGGCTACTCGAAGGAATCCAGGCTAAAATTGTGGGTGAGCTACAAGCAGGTCGGAAAAGGCATGGAAAACCTCTATGAGGCTGTCGTTGAGCCTGATGGAAGAATACGTCTTAAAACCTCAGTACATCTTGAGAACGGCCTCAAAGTCCTTGTGGCCGTGCCACGACCTCAGGCGGATTCAGTTGTAAGCGGACTTGCATTAAGCGAGCCCTCGCTCTCTGGTGATTGGCTCAATCCAGAGGAAGATAAGGCATGGGCACACCTTCAGTAGGGGATGTGGTCATCATTCCATTTCCCTATTCCGACCTTTCACAATCTAAACGCAGACCTGCTCTTGTTCTAGCTGCAGTGGGCAGGGGTGATTTCCTTCTTTGTCAGATCACCAGTAAACAATATGATGACTTGCATGTCTTGTCACTCAAAGAGAGCGACTTCCTCTCCGGTGGCATCAGGGTAGAGAGTTTCATCCGCGCATCCAAGCTTTTTACTGCCAATGAGGCTCTCATTCTTGGAGTTGCTGGTCATCTTACCGATTCCAAGCTTGCGGAAGTTATTCAATATCTGATTGAAATGCTATCCGCTTGCTTGAAAGATGACACCTTCTAACATCCAGATACAGAAGCCGGGAGCAAAAGCTGATTTCTATGCCGAGATCTATGCCCGCTTCTGATCTGGGGCGTTAGAATGACCAGTGATCGGTCCGATAGACGCAATTCGCAGTTTCTTGGTAAGCTGCCATTATGTAGGCCTTTACATTTGAGCCAGCTATAACCAAACTCCTATCTAAAGCCTGCGTATCGCTAGCAGTAGGTGTACTCACCTTTTATGCGGAGAGTACTGGAAATGCTCAAGGCAACAACTTTTTTGCAGGGACTGCTTCGAATGGACAGGCCGTGAATGTCGATTTGGGAAGCATACGCCAGGTTAGCGCCTCCTCTTTGGATTTTACGTACTACTTGGGGAATTCACGTGTATACGCCCAAGCTAACTGCCAAGGAGGTTTTTGGGTGAGTTTTCCTGAGAGGCAGAGAAACAGGCCGCAATCTGGCGCTACTCAACGCATGCTAACAAAGGTTTGTTCATATCTTGGCGGTATCTCACCCCCAGCCCGCTCATCAGCTGGGGCAGCGCTAGTCTTTGATCCTCCGAGCAATATCAGGTCTTCCCCTAACGGTTCAATTCTCTGCTCTGTGAGATCCCGCACATATATTGATGTTTACGGGAGATCAGGCCAGTGGTATTCAACTGATTTCTGCGGATCTCCCGGTTTCATTCATCAGACTCAGTTAAGGTTTTGAAATAAGGTCTAAGATGGCTTTCTAACAACGCCATCCACCAGTGCCGCCTCCTACTGATTTCCTGAGATCACACGTACCTCTTGCGGCCTGGTGATGGCGAGCGTTAGAAGGGTGAGTGGGAGAGCCCATAGTCAATCAGGTTCTACGAAGGCCCAGGATCCCCTCGGCGGAGCCAGAAGGGCTACTCGAAGGAATCCAGGCTAAAATTGTGGATGAGCTACAAGCAGGTCGGAAAAGGCATGGAAAACCTCTATGAGGCTGTCGTTGAGCCTGATGGAAGAATACGTCTTAAAACCTCAGTACATCTTGAGAACGGCCTCAAAGTCCTTGTGGCCGTGCCACGACCTCAGGCGGATTCAGTTGTAAGCGGACTTGCATTAAGCGAGCCCTCGCTCTCTGGTGATTGGCTCAATCCAGAGGAAGATAAGGCATGGGCACACCTTCAGTAGGGGATGTGGTCATCATTCCATTTCCCTATTCCGACCTTTCACAATCTAAACGCAGACCTGCTCTTGTTCTAGCTGCAGTGGGCAGGGGTGATTTGCTTCTTTGTCAGATCACCAGTAAACAATATGATGACTTGCATGCCTTGTCACTCAAAGAGAGCGACTTCCTCTCCGGTGGCATCAGGGTAGAGAGTTTCATCCGCGCATCCAAGCTTTTTACTGCCAATGAGGCTCTCATTCTTGGAGTTGCTGGTCATCTTACCGATTCCAAGCTTGAGGAAGTTATTCAATATCTGATTGAAATGCTATCCGCTTGCTTGAAAGATGACACCTTCTAACATCCAGATACAGAAGCCGGGAGCAAAAGCTGATTTCTATGCCGAGATCTATGCCCGCTTCTGATTTGGAGCGTTATGCCCCTCGAGGTAACTAAGCGTTGAATTTGGACAGCCTAATCACGGTAGTCAGTCTGCTTGTGGCTGTGTACGCGGTTGTGCCCCGCGTCCGCAAATTAGAATTTCGCCTCAAGTTCGGTCTCTTTGGATGGTTGGTCGTCTTGGCAGCTTTAGGGCTGATCCTCTACCTTCAGTTTTACCAGACGTTCCGAACACTAGGATTTACACCATCACTGAATTTGGCCAGATGGAAACTAACGACCGCGAATGCGTCTTTCCTAGTGTTGGCGTTTTCAGCTTTGGTCACAATTTTTTATCTTTCTCTTCAACGCCTTTCGCGTAGTCGCATTTACAAATTCCGAGAATTTGTATCAGAACTTGGTCGTGAGAAGAGATATGCCGAACTGTTCAGCCTTGTCGAACGAAATCTCCCTTCGCTCGCTCGGATCTACCATGCGGACTTCGCGTTATCTAGGGCGCGGGAGTTCTTCGAAAAGAGGTCAAATCCGTACTCGATCTTCCTTTCATTGTCGCAAGGTCATGAATTGCCTAAGCGAAGGTGCAGCCGTCTAGATTCTGTGAAGATGTTTATCTTCGGCATTTTAAAGGGGGCATTTCCGGCATACCAAAGTGAGAAAGACGCAGCAGCGGAGGTGCTCCACGAAATCTTACTTAACGTCAGAACTGTCAATGGGATGATCGAGGCCCGCCCGTACTGCGCCTTGCAGTTCTACGGTTGGAACTTCTACGAGTTCCAAGAGTTCTTTGAGCGCTATCTTGATTCCCTGATACGAGACTCAGGCAGCGTGCTTTATCACGAAATCCGACACAATCAGAATCTATCTCACGGGCATGCCTACCAAATACCTGATCGGAACAGGTTGCTCGCATTTCTATTTCAAGATTGTTCTATCGCACAAAAATTGGCTCCATATAAGCCAATTGGTGATGCAGTTATTGCCGAGCTGGATGCGCGCTTTGAAAGCGAACTGCCAGATTCGCACAACGGCCCAATGAGAAATTTTGATGAGGAGGGGAAGTGGGAATCAAGAGTTTTCGTCGGGATTCGCTTTTTCGACATCATGGTCATGTCGGCTCTGTATCAGGGGATTTGCTGGCACATGTGGTTATATTACTTCCCCACTTTCGCCGAACGCATCGTGCGCAATTTGCAGCCAGACTCCAAGCATGTAGACCCACTGTCAGAGTGGCCGACGCAGTACCACTTCTTCTTGTACGAAATAGTGTCAACACTCTGTAACTGGATAGCTGAGGTTGAAAATATTCCGCTCGATCAGACGAATATCGTGCTTGAGTCGACTTTGGCTACTCATGAAAATGGGAACATTCCCAAGAGCGCGATGCTTGCCCTAGGTAGAGTGTTCAAGGAAGTGCACACATCCGATGCCGTTGACGGCAGATTTCGCAGATATCTTTCGGAGGTCGTCTTTAGGGAACCTCTGAAAAAGCCGATAGAATCAATCCAGTTCCAAGACTGAGACTGGCAACGGATGGCAGCTCCCCTCCAGCTGGGTTTCACGGACTACGAGCAGACCTACGCCAAGAAGACAACACGCCGGCAGCGCTTCCTCGATGAGATGGAAGCCACGGTTCCCTGGGATGCCTTCCTGGCGTTGATTGCGCCTGTGTACCACAAGCCGTCAGCCAAGGGAGGGCGTCCGCCGATTCCTTTGGAGGTGATGCTGCGGATCCACCTGCTGCAGCAGTGGTTCACGCTCTCAGACCCCCTGATGGAGGAGATGCTGATCGACACTCCCTGTTTCCGCCGCTTCGCCGGAATCGAGACGATGGATGGCCGGATCCCTGACGAGACAACGATCCTGAACTTCCGCCATCTGCTGGAAGAGCACCGGATCGCAGAGCAGATCCTTGAGGGTGTGAACCAGATGCTGAGAGAGAAAGGAGTGATGCTGAGGGAAGGCACGATCCTTGATGCCACGATCATCAATGCCCCCAGCTCCACCAAGAACAAGCGCAAGGAGAGGGATCCTGAAATGCATTCGGTCGCCAAGGGCAAGCAGTGGTTCTTTGGGATGCGCTGCCATATTGGAGTTGATGCCGCATCTGGCTTGGTCCACTCCGTGGTGAGCACCGCGGCCAACGTGCATGAGCTGAACACAGTGGCTGAGCGGCTGCATGGGGATGAGAGCCTCATCTACGGTGATGCTGGCCACATCGGCATTGAGAAACGAACCGATTTCCAGATCTGCGAGGCTGAGTTCAGAATTGCCATGAAGCCCGGCCAGCGCAGAGTGCTTCCAGAGACACCGGAGGGCAGGCTACTGGATCTGATGGAGACGGCGAAGGCCCACTTCCGCGCCAAAGTGGAGCATCCCTTTCGGATCATCAAATGCCAGTTTGGCTTCCGGAAGGTCTTCTACAGAGGTATCCGCAAGAACGATCTCAAGCTGAAGTTGCTCTTTGCCCTGGCCAACCTCTGGATGGTACGGGAACGACTACCTGATCCAGCGTAGTCCAAGGGTTTAGTGTGTCTTAAAGGTCGACATTCATCCAGAAATCCAGGCAAAACCAATGGCGGAAACTGCCTGAACGTCTTTGCGTGAACTTCTGTGAGTCAAACAAGGGCAGAATCTGCTCAGTATCGTCTCATTGATGAGAATGAGACTAGGCTTTATGGATTTAGTCGTTTTGATCAGAGCTTCCTTAGACGATACTTCGATCTACACGTTCGGGAGGGCTTTCGACCGCACAGTGAGGCTATGCTGAATGCGCTGAGAAATGGAGGCTACAGCATGAGTCGGGCGTCAGTGGACTACAGCGCCAGTTTGCTAGATAGTTTTAACGGGATTGACCTGATCCCGTTTGATTCAAACGCGTGTGCGGATGTAAGAGCTATGCTGGAACAAGATGTTGAGTCTGCCGGGGCATAACAAATCGTTGCAGCGGACATTTGACCCGCCACCCATTTTTGCTACCGCAAAAACGGGCGTCGCCTCAAATGCCGCTGAACTCAGGCGTTAGCTGCACAGGAAGGCCATGGTCGGTATCGTTGATGTGATGGGGGTGCTTTCGGATGCCGACAATCCTCAGAAGCGGTCCGTATAGGGTCTACTTCTACAGTCACGAGCCAAACGAGCCTCCCCATGTTCATGTCGACAGAGATAAGGCGTCATGCAAAGTCTGGCTTGTTCCTGTTGCACTGTCTTCGAGTCTTGGTTTTAGCGCCAGAGAGCTGCGTGAAATTGAACGGCTGGTCAGCTTGAACAGAGCTATCCTGCTGAAAGCATGGGAGGAGTTTCATGGCTAACCCTGGTGAGCAGGTCACTGACGTTGCATTGACAGAAGACAGGCTGATCGTGGACCTGGCTGATGGTCGTTCTATCTCGGCACCGCTGGCTTGGTTCCCAAGGCTTCTGCATGCAACCTCCCAGGAGCGTGACAACTGGGAGATCGCTGGAGCTGGCTACGGAATTCACTGGCCGGACGTCGATGAGGATTTAAGTGTGGAAGGCCTGCTTCGAGGTGCACCAGCGCCCCAGGCAAAGGCTCTGGTCAGCTAACACCACCATCCACCTGAGCCGCCGCCGAAAGGTTTTCTCCTTCGCTGAGCACTCCTTGCGGCCAGGTGATGGCGAGCGTTAGCAGCCCAGTGCTGAGGGCATCCGGAGGCAGTAAGCTGGACTGGAGCAGGGTTCGAGGTCTTCCTAGTTGCCCTGCTTGCAGAACTAAGCAAGTACCACGTCACATACTAAGGTGCTAGAGCACAAGATTCGCGGAGTGGAACCCATGCCCGACAACATTGAGATTACCCCCAATCGTTTAGGCCTGACATCTCATCACCCAGCTTGGTGTCATATTGTTGTTGATGAAGTGTTGGCCTTCGTCTCCAGTTTTCGTCGCCGTTCAAAGGTTAGGGTTAGAGGGAATACTATGAACAGCACACAAAAAGCACTCGCTTTCCTCCTATTGGGATTTGCAGTGGTCCTCGGGAGCATCCGCCCAGGACTCACCCAACAAGGTCCGACAGGTACGTCCTGCACAGCATACATGAACGAGAAGGTGGTTGCCCGGTACAACTGCTTGGCGGGCACGGACCAGAGCGGCAGGGTCAACTTCATTCAATGGGATGACGGCACCGCTTCTACCGGTTTAGGCGGATGGGTACGAAGCGGGAAGAACTGCTTTGCAGCAAGCGAAGAACCTCGCTGGAAGATTTGCCGAAACTGATCTGAGCAGGGTTTTAGTCAACGTTCAAGGCAACGGCAAAAGGTGTTGAATTGCCTTGCAGGGACTGCTTTCTCCCTTTAGCGGCGGAGGGGTAGTAGCGTTCCAGAAAGTCGAGCGTAGAGTGAACAGGCTTACTATCTTCAATATACGCTCAGCCAATTTTCAGAAGTGCATGGTCTGACTGCTAACACAGCCATACACCTGAGCCGCCCCCAAATCATCCCTGAGGCCCTCGATGAACCGTCTCACGTTCTTTCTGCGGCCAGGTGATAACAGCGTTAGACAGTTCTCAGGCCTTAGGACAGGTCTGCACTTTCCAGATAACATGTAATCACCAAGATTTGATCAGCCAGATGCCCATTCGTCATACAATCTGGACAATTGATAGCCAGCCAATTGCCTTGCCTATCCAGCGCCTTGCAAGGGAACAGCAGCTGGAAGACATGATAGTTGCACAGCCTGCAATTCTTTCAAATGAATGGCTACTGATCGGTCAACAAGAATCAACTGGCTTCGGAGGTCGAATCGATTTGCTCGCTATTGCACCAGATGCCTCTCTAATTTTGGTGGAGCTTAAGCGTGATCGGACACCACGTGAAGTGGTTGCTCAAGCCTTAGACTACGCGGCATGGGTTGAGAATCTGACAAGTGACCAGATTAGTGATATTTATCAGCGATTTGTATGTCGCCACACTGGCCTCCCAAGCTCTCTAAACGAAGCTTTTCGTACGCGATTTGGCGATGACATCTCTGAAGACGAACTAAACGCTTCTCACCAAATCGTGATTGTTGCTTCTGAGTTGGATCCAGGCACAGAGCGAATAATCAACTATCTGAACAACAAAGGAATTCCCGTCAACGCCCTATTCTTTCAAGTCTTCTCTCACGCAGGCAGTCAATTGTTAAGCCGGGCATGGCTAATTGATCCAGGTTCAACTCAGATCAATGCGGCAGTCAGCGCGAGCAGTAAGGGCGAGAAGGAGCCATGGAATGGAGAATTCTACGTTTCCTATGGAGGCAATCGATCATGGTCTGACGCAGAACGTCTTGGTTTTATTAGCGCAGGTGGAGGTGCTTGGTATTCCCGTACGCTTGATCAACTTGAGCCTGGCAATCGTGTATGGGTAAAGATTCCTGGAAAGGGGTTTGTAGGGGTTGGCATAGTTGAAGAGCCTGCTCAACAGGCTAGCGATATTGTCTTTTCGACATCTGAAGGAGAGAAGGGATTTTTTGATGCCATCTGCAATGGAGAATACTACCGCTCTGTTTCAAGTGATCCAGACAAGGCAGAACGTGTTGTACGTATTAATTGGCTTCAAACCTTGCCAGAAGCTCAAGCCATCAATGAAACTGGATTCTTTGGAAACCAAAATAGCGTCTGCAAACCTGCGACTCCAAAATGGCGTCATACGGTTGAACGACTCAAAAGACATTTCACCGATTGGAATTCCCATCTGAATGGAACTGATGCCAGTGTGACAGATGGCTCTCAGTAGTTCAGTTGTTGCTTACGTGTGGATGGACTGTCTAACACACCGCTAGAGTGGACAGGCAGCCTTGGGGATGTGCGTGTAGCTGAAACTGATAGCCTGCCACTCAGCGGTAGCGTTAGAACTCCGCCCCATCCGGTGCCGCCCCGATGACATCGTCGGGGAAATGCAGCTTCGCCGATTCGTAGAAGAACAGATCCACCCCATCGAGCCCTTCGGCCCGCACCAGGTCCCGCTCACGGCGCAGCAGCTCGTCGTCCTTGGGGCGGCCCCGCAGCCCCGCCAGCAGACCGATGCGCACCGGCACCCTGCGGCGGGCCGCCGCCAGGCTGGGGTCGGCCAGCTCCTTCGCCACGCCCCGGCGGTCCCAGCGGTAGATCTGCACCACCACCTCGTCCACCAGCCCCCGCCCCACCCAGTCCGACCAGTCGGCCAGCCAGTTGCGGTAGGAGAAGTCCTGGGGGTTGGGGGCCACCGAGAGCTGCACGCCCGGGCATTCTCTGGCCATGGCCGCGCGGATCGCCTCCAGCAGCATGGTGACGCTGCGCGCCCGCCAGGCCAGCCACGCCGGCGCCTGGGGGTCGGGGCTCGGATCGGCGGCACCGGCGTCGGTGGCCCGCCAGGCCTGGAGCGTGGCAGGGTCGTAGCCGAAATCGGAGGGGTAGCCGAGGTGGTCGTCGAACTGGATCGCATCCAGCGGCAGCCGGCGGCAGGCATCCACCACCAGATCACTCAGCAGGCCCCGCACCTCGGGCAGGGCGGGGTTGAGCCAGACGCGCTCGAGACCGGGACTCTCCGTCCAGGTGGTGCCGCCGTCCCGGCGGGCCAGCAGCAGCTGCTCCCGCCCCCGCAGCCAGCCGGCCCCGGCGGGAGCCATCAGGCCGAACTCGAACCAGCCCACGGTCCGCAGGCCCCGGCCGCCCAGCTCGGCGAGCAGCGGGGCCACCGAACCGCCGGTGATGCGATCATCCAGCGGCACGCCCAGCCGGTTCCGGCCCGGTGCCACGGGCCAGGTGGTGGCGCCGCCGGTGAGCAGGGGAACGGCCACCCGGCGGAAGCCCTTGCGGCTGAGGAAGTCGAGGGCGCGGGCGGCTTCGGCCGGATCGCTGAGCACCGAGCTGTCCACGGTGGTGAGCCACACCCCCAGCTGATCCTCCGCGGTCCACGCCAGGGCGGGCCGGGCGGCCCCCAGGCCCAGCCCCATGGCCGCAAGGAGCGGGGCCAGCCGCCACCAGCCCCGTTCGAGCGCTCCCGGGGTTCTGCCTTTCTCGAACTCCCCCAACGGCGGATGGCCCCCACAGCACAAGGACCGCCAGCATCGCCCCCTCAAGCTCAGCGTCAACGTCGGCGAAAGGCACCCCCTGCCCGGAGATTGTCGTACTCGACCCACGGCTCAGCCGGGCGGTGCGCTCCTGCTGCCCGCCGGCCTCAGCGGCCCAGCAGAAACCGCAGCAGACTCAGCCCGATCAACAACCCCACCCCGGTGTTCCACAGCAGGGCATCGCGGCGGGAAAGACGGGCCAGCCAGCCGGGCAGCCGGCCGCGGTGCTCCTCCAGCAGCACGGTGCCACCCACCACAAGCACAAGGGGCACCCCCAGAGCGATCACCACGGCGAAGAAAGGGTCCATGGGCGATCGGGGCCTCAGGCCGGAACGAAGGCCAGGGCCACGCCGTTGTTGCAGTAGCGCTTGCCAGTGGGTTTGGGGCCGTCGTCGAACACATGGCCCTGGTGGCCGCCGCAACGGCGGCAGTGGTACTCGGTGCGGGGCAGGATCAGCTTGAAGTCGGTCCTGGTGGCCACCGCGTTGGGCAGGGGCTGCCAGAAGCTGGGCCAGCCGGTGCCGGATTCGAACTTCGTCTTCGAGCTGAACAGGGGCAGGCGGCAGCCGGCGCACACATAGGTACCGCTGCGCTTCTCCTTGTTGAGCGGACTGCTGTTGGGCCGTTCGGTGCCTTCCTCCCTCAGCACGGCGTAGGCGGCGGGGCTGAGGCGTTTCTTCCACTCCGCCGGGCTCAGCTGCCAGGCAGGGTCGCCGGCCTTCGAGGCCGCCAGAGCCCTCGAGGCCGGCAGGAACGGCACCAGGGCCGCCAGGGGCGCGCCCAGCCGGGCCAGCAGGCTGGTGAGGAAGTTGCGGCGTTCCATCTTCAATCGCTCCTTGGGGGGGCCTCGAGGGGCTCAGCCCAGCCAGCCTGCGCTGAGCACCGTAGCCAGTCCAAGGAAGAGAACCAGCAGGGTCCAGGTGATGCGGTTGAGGGTGTTCTCGGCGCTGCGGGCGCTGCTGAACATGGAGCCACCGCTGGAGGCCAGACCTCCCATGCCATCACCCTTGGGGCTGTGGAGCAGCACGCTGATGATCAGCAGGGCTCCGCTGAGCATCCACAGGGAGGAGGCGATGTTCTTGACCATGGCTTCAAGATAGCCCCCGTCCCCGATCATCCGAAGGGCAGCGCCCCGGAGACCGGCTTTGCTCAGGCCCCCAGGGTCTGGGGAAGACGCCCGGCGGCGGCGGTGGAGGCGGCGACCGGCACCACCAGGGAGGTGCCGGTCATGCGGGCAGGCTTGGGCAGCCCCAGGATCTCCAGCAGGGTGGGGGCGATGTCGGCCAGGCCGCCGTGATCCCGCAGGGTCACGTCGTTTCCGTGACCCGCCAGTTTGCGCTTCTCCCCTTCCACCAGGATCACCGGCACAGGGTTGGTGGTGTGGGCGGTCCAGGGCAGACCGTCGGGGCCCTGCATCACCTCGGCATTGCCGTGGTCGGCGGTGATCAGCAGGGTGCCGCCCATGCGGGTGGTGGCCTCCACCAGCCGACCCACGCAGTGGTCGACGGTGGAAATGGCGCTGGTGGCCGCTTCCATCTGGCCCGTATGGCCCACCATGTCGGGATTGGCGTAGTTGATCACCACCAGGGAGTAGATCCCCTTCTTGATCGCGGCGATGCAGCTGTCGGTGAGCATCTCCGCCGACATGGCCGGGGCCTGGTCATAGGTGGCCACCCGAGGTGACGGCACCAGATGGCGGTCTTCGCCGGGAAAGGCCTGCTCGATGCCCCCGTTCATGAAATAGGTGACATGGGGGTATTTCTCCGTTTCGGCCGTGCGGAACTGGCGCAGGCCCTGGTCGGAGACCACCTGGCCCAGCAGACCGTCAAGGGATTCAGGGGGAAAGGCCACGGCCACCGGCAGCCCCTGTTCGTACTGGGTGAAGGTGACCACATGCAGGGGGTCGATCCGCTCCCTCTCGAAGCCGTCGAACGTGGGCAGCACGAGGGCCCGCATCAGCTGGCGCACCCGGTCGGGGCGGAAGTTGAAGCAGACCAGGCCGTCGCCGGCCTCCAGCAGGCCCTCGGCGAGGCGCACCGGCTCGAGGAATTCATCGGTGATGCCGGCCGCGTAGGACCCCTGGAGCACTTCCTCGGGGGTGAAGGGGCAGATGTCGGAAGGCTCGGTGAGCAGGCGGTAGGCTTTTTCGGTGCGCTCCCAGCGCTGGTCGCGGTCCATGGCCCAGTAGCGGCCGCAGAGGGTGGTGATGCGGCCCACACCGGCCTCGTCGATCAACTCCTGGATCCGGGCCAGAAAGCCGGGGCCGCCATGGGGGGCCGTGTCGCGGCCATCGGTGATCACATGGATTCGGACATCGTTGAGGCCACGGCCGGCAGCCCAGCGCAGCAACCCGCCCAGATGTTCGATGTGGCTGTGAACGCCGCCATCGGAGCAGAGACCGATCAGATGCAAGGGGCGGCCGCTGGCCAGCAGGGTGTCGGCCAGGCCGTTGAGAGCGTCGTTGCTGGCGATGGTGCCGTTGCGCACCGCCTGGCTGATCCGCACCAGTTCCTGGCGGATGATCCGACCGGAGCCGATGGTGAGATGACCCACTTCCGAGTTGCCCATCTGATGATCGGGCAGACCAACGGCGGCGCCGCTGGCTTCGATGAGGGTATGGGGATAGGCGTGCCAGAGGGCATCCATCACCGGGGTATCGGCAGCTCTGACGGCGTTGTGATCCGTTTCGGGGCTGTAGCCCCAGCCGTCGAGTATGGCCAGAACCATCGGAGCGACAGGAGCGTCCGCGTCACGGGAGAAGCGTTCGGCCTTGCCGTTGGCGGATTGCTTCTGGGAGGGAGTGACTGTCACCCGATTGAAATACTGCACGATCCGTCGCAACACCAACCTACAGCCCCCTGGCAGACCACCTTCTTTCTTCCCGGGATGCGTCAGGCTTTGGTTACACTCCACAGTCTTTGATGGCCAGGTCCCACCCCGGTCCGGCCCCCGCCGGACGGTTGGAACTGCTTTCCAACCAGGAGCTGGGGCGTACCCTCGACCGGCTCGCCTCCCAGGTACTGGAGGCGGCCGCCGACAGCCACGACCTTGTGCTGCTGGGAATCCCGACCAGGGGGGTGGCCCTGGCCAGGGTGCTGGCCGGCAGGCTGGAGGCGATCTGCGGACACCCGATCGCCCACGGCAGCCTGGATCCCACCTTTCACCGCGACGACCTGGAGCGGGTCGGCACCCGGCTGGTGGAGGCCACCCAGCTGCCGGTGCCGGTGGATGGGCGTCAGGTGGTGCTGGTGGACGATGTGATCTTCACCGGACGCACGGTGCGCGCCGCCCTGGAGGCCCTGCAGGCCTGGGGCCGCCCCCATCGGGTGTGGCTGCTGGTGATGGTGGACAGGGGGCACCGGGAACTGCCGATCCAGCCGGATTTCTGCGGTCGGGTGGTGCCCACCGCCCGCCACGAGACCATCCAGCTGTGTCTCCAGGCCGTGGACGGCGAGGAGGGGGTCTACCTGGTGAGGGAGTGAGAGCGACGGCAGGACTGGAGAACCGTCAGACGCCGGCGAGTTCGTCCTCGCGGAAATGGGCCCGGAACTTGCCGAAGACCACCACCACCGGCAGGGTCGGGCTGATCGGGCGCCCCTTCCAGTCGTTGAGGACGTTCAGCACCTCTCCTTCCTGTCCCTCCATGTCGAAGGCTTCGCCCCGGTGCTGGGGGTGGTTGTACACCACCACGCTGCGACACACCCTGACCTGATCACCTTGCTGCATGACCACCAGGTCGCTCTGCGCGGCCATCTTGTCATGGGCCCCCTTCAGCGTTGACAGGCGCTTTCAGGACCCGCCTCGACCACCTTCCCCCCCAGTTCCCGGCAGGCCTCCTGGAACGCCTGCCACTCGTCCATGCCCGCAGCGATGCGGCGCTGCACCAGGGCGTCCAGCTTCTCGCCGGAGACCGTATGGGGCAGGGAGCCGTGGATGTCATGCTCCCGTTCCCGGCCCTTGAGCTGCTCCAGCCCCTGTTTCACCTGCTCCCGCAGGGATGCGCTCTGCTCGCGCCACCAGGGATGGTCGAGGCGGTTGAGGCTGTCGAGGGCTTCCCACCAACGCTGCTGTTTCACCATCTGGGTGGCCCTCTCCATCTGGGAGCGGTTGCGGTTCCAGATGACCTGCAGTTCGTCGCCGAGGGCACTGCCGTCGTCGTTGCGCTCCTCCCCCAGGGGCGCCAGAGCGGACAGGGCCCCCTGGAGATCTCCGGCCTGGAAGCGGGTCCGGGCCAGCGACCGCAGCTGGCGCTGCCAGCGGGCCAGCCGCTCCCTGTCGGAAGGGGAGCCGGCCTTCGAGTTGATCACCTGGCGCTGGAGGCGAAGGGCCTCGCCCCATTTCTCCTGACGCCAGAGCTCGTCGGCCTTGGCCCGCTGGCAACGGCCCCGGTCGAAGGGGGAGCGACCCGGAAGCCAGCTGAGCGCCGCCAGCTGTTCGCTGTAACGCAGGCAGTCGTCGAGGCGACCTGCGACCGCGGCCTGCTCCAGGCGCTCGGGCAGCTGACGCTCCCACCAGTACCCCAGGCCGATGGCGGCGGCGACCGAACCCAGGGTGATGGCCAGCCAGAAGCGGGGCAGTCTGTGCCGGCGGATGGCCAAGGGAAGAGCAGGGAAGCGTGTCCTTTCCTTTGTATGCACTTGTCGTGACCATCGCCCGATGGCAGGGGCAGCCTGGGCGGCGTCCACCACCCCCCGGCCCCGATGCTCCCCCTGGCCCGGACCCTCAGCGCACCGGCCCCAGACGTTGGGCCACGGCAGCATCCGCTGCGGCGGGCTCCTCCAGATCGTGGATCTCCACGAGCAGGTGTGCCTCAGCGTCGATGCGGAACTGCAGCCGCAGCCGGTCCACCCCCCGCCGACCAGGCGAGGCCAGGGGAATCACCACCGGTGGGGTGGACCAGGGGCGCACCGGGTCGGCCCCCGCCGGTCGCTCCCGCAGCACCGGCAGACCCGCCTCGAACACCACCTCGGCCCGCTGCTCCGGCAGGGGCTCCCCCAGCACCAGCTCGAGCTGGTCCTGACCATCCCGGCTGCAGGCCAGCACCAGCTCCAGGGGCTGGTCGGTCGGCCAGCTCTGGCCGGGCACGAACAGTGGGTGCCAGCGATGGCGGCCGCTGCGGCGGTCCCAGCAGCGCAGGGAGACCCCGCGGGCCAGCACATCCCTCACCCTCACCCCGGGGGTGAGGGCCAGGGCCCCCATGGCCACGGCCTCCACGGGCCGTTCGCCCCGCAGGGCCACGCCGGGGCAGCGATCCTGAAGCCAGCGACGGATCCAGGGGATGCGGCTGCTGCCCCCCACCGGCAGCACCGCGTCGATGTCGCCCAACCCCAGTCCCTCCCGTCGGGCGGCGGCCAGGACCGCCTCCAGCAACCGATCGAGCTGCTGCAGCAGGCCCCGCTCCTCCAGCAGCCGTTCGAAGGCCTCCCGGGTCAGATGCAGCTCCCGGAAGGAGCCCGGCGCCGCCAGGATCTGGCGGGCCTCGGGAGCCTCGCTGAGCTGGCATTTGAGCTGCTCGGCCAGCCCCAGCAGGGCACCGTCGACCGGGTCCTCCGGGCAGAGGTGGGCAACGATCCAGCGATCGATGTCCCGCCCGCCGAGGGCCAGGCCGGCCTTGCCGATCACCCGGGCGCAGCGCAGGGCCTGGCCGCTGCGGGCGAGGTCCCGGCCCGCGAAGCGGAGCAGCTGGGCGATCGGCGCGGCCCGGCCTTCTCCGCCCTCCAGGGCCACCAGCGAAAGGTCGATGGTGCCCCCTCCCAGGTCCACCACCAGCACCCGGCTGCCGGGGGGCAGCCCCGCGCCGATGGCGGCGGCGGTGGGTTCGTCCACCAGCGCCAGCTCCGGCACCTCCAGATCACGGCTGGCCCGTTGCAGCCAGGCCCTGTAGCCGCGGTAGGTCTCGATCGGGGCCGTGAGCACCAGCCGCTCCGGCACCCGCTCCGCCGGCAGGGCCCGCCAGAGGCTCTCCAGCAGGAGAGCACCGGCGCGCTCGGCACTGGGCCACCCCCCCTGTGGCTCGGGCCCCTCGGCGCCGATGCGGCGCTTGAAATCCCGGCACAGACCGGGGTGTTCGCCGTCAGCCAGTGCCGCATCGAGCACCTGTCGGCCGACCAGGGGTCGCTCGGAATCGGGGGTCTCCAGCCAGAGCAGGCTGGGCACCACGCAGGGGTCGCCGCAGCTGTAGGGGGGCAGGGCCAGCAGCCCCGCCGGACCCTGGGGGTCCTGCCAGGCGACCACGGTGGTGCTGCTGCCCAGGTCGATCGCGAGAGTTCCGGGCATGGGCGGGGTGGCGGAGGTGCTGAAGGGGCGGCGAGGCGTCCTGGCCTCCCCCTTCTAGGGGTTGGCGCCGGGGGAAGGGCCGGCTGGGGGGCTGGCCTAGGATGGGCTGAATAATGTGAACCGGATGCCGAGCAGCGAACTCAACGCCAAGGAGCTGGCCCAGCGGGGCGAGAGCCTCATCCGCCACTCCAGCAACCGCTACCTGACCACCGTCCGCATCGCTTTCCGGGCCAAGCAACGCCGCTTCGACGACTTCGACGGCCTGCTCGACGATTCCATGGTCAAGCCGGTCCAGCGGGCCATCGTCGAACTCAGCGACGAGCAGGACCAGCCCGACCTGCTCCCCGGCTGACGCCGGCCCCTTTCCCTGCCGTGGTCGAGCTCTGCCCGTGGAGATCTGCGAGGGGCAAGGCTGGCGGCTGGTGGTGGATCCGGAGCGGACCCCCTATGTCGCCCTGATCGGCGGAGAGGGCTGGGCGAGCGAGCTGAACGGCGCTGAACTCCTCGCCTTGCGGCGGGGGGTGCAGCGCCTGGTTGCCCAGCACCGCGCCCTGGCCGATGGCCTGATGGTCGAGGAAGACATCGACCTGGAGCTGGAGGTGCCCGTCGGGGATGGCGCTGTCGGGGAGGGCGGTTCCCTGTGGCTGGAGCTGAGCGGCAATCGCCACCAATGGTCCCTGCGGCTGGTACTCACCCCCGCGCCCCGAAGCCGGGCCATCGAGGGGGCCTGGGACGTCGCCGCGAGCCGGGCCTTCGCCACCGCCCTGGAAGGGCTGAGACCGGCTGAGCCCGTGATGGGGGATCAGAATTGCTGATCGTTGGCGTTTCCCCAGCCGACCGGCATCTTTTGCACCGATTCTCCCCATCCTGCTCTGCGGCGCCACTGGCTGGCCCGTAAATCTGGGGAGAACCGGCGGCGATGCCGGCGGCGGCTTGACAGGGGCGGGGTTCGCCACGCCTGGTGGTGGCGAACCCCGCCCTGGGCTGCGGATACCTTGCCCCGCCTCCGGTCTCAGGCTGGGATCGGTGGCCCGACAGCCCGGGGACCCACCGTTTGACGTTGCCGCTCCGGTGTGGAGAACTGGCTCACCAGCTTCATGGAGAACGCGATGGTCCGCCCGATACGCCTGCCGATCGATGGGGCTGAATCGATGGTGAGCCTGCGGGTGGAGGTGCCGGAACCGCTGCTGGAAGCCATGCGGCAGTTCATCGAACGCCACCCCAACTGGGACCAGTACCGCCTCTTCCAGGCTGCCCTGGCGGGCTTTCTGGTGCAGAACGGCATCCGCGACCGGGAAGTGACCCGCTGCTACCTGGCCAACCTGTTCCCCGGTCAGCAGGAATTCTCGGCTCCCGCGGCCTGAGGATCCGCCCCTCCCCTCAGGACGGCGGCTCCACCCCAAGCAGGCGGAAGATCTTCTCCGCACTGGCCTCGCTCACCGGCAGGATCGAGAGGCGATTCCCCCGCCGCACCACGGCCAGCTCCTCCACACTGAAATTCTCCCTGAGGGCATCGAGGCTGAGCATCGAAGGGAAGGCGGAGCGGTAGGCCAGACGCACGCAGTCCCAGCGGGGAGCTTCCGCCCGGGCGGCAGGATCGAAATAGTTGGAGCTGGGATCGAACTGGGTGGGATCCACCACTCCGGTTTCGATCACCTCCATCAACCCGACGATACCGGGAGGACTGACATTGGAGTGGTAGAAGAATGAGTGATCACCGATCTGCATGGACCGCATGAAATTACGGGCCTGGTAGTTGCGGATCCCATCCCAGAGAGTGGTGCCCTCAGCCTGAAGATGCTTGATGCCATAGACATCCGGCTCGCTCTTCATCAACCACCAGGCCATGGTCCTATTCCCTCAGAGTGCCAGCACCAGCCGGCGGAAGTGTTCTCCGCGGGATTCAAAGTCCGCGTACTGATCGAAGCTGGCACAGGCCGGAGACAGGAGCACTCCCCGGCAGCCCGCGGCGGGAGCCAGTTCGGCGGCGAGCGCCACCGCTTCGGCCATCCCTTCGCGGCGATGGACATCTCCGCCATAGCCGCTGCCCCGCAGGAGGTCGGCGAACTCATCGCGGGCGGCGCCGTAGAGCACCACCGCCGCCGCCCGCTCCCCCAGGCGTTCGAGCCAGACGCGGGGATCCCCCTGCTTGGACTGACCTCCTGCGAGCACCACCAGGGGCCCCTCCAGGGCCCGCAGGGCCACTTCGGCTGCGTCGTAGTTGGTGGCCTTGCTGTCGTTGAACCAGGTCACGCCATTCAGGCAGCGGATCCGCTCCAGGCGATGGGGAACGCCGGGGAAGCTGCGGCAGGCCTCCTCCATGACCTGCGGCTCCAGGCCGGCATGGAGCCCCACCGCCACCGCCAGCAGAAGGTTCTGGCGGTTGTGATCCCCAGGCATCGCCAGGGCACTGGCGGGAAACAGGGGGCCCTGGCGTCCGTGCACCAGATCCTGCCCATCGATCCAGAGAAACGGATCGAGACCCGCGGGCAGGGACTCCCGGGGACCGGCGCTGATCCAGTCGGCCTCGTCCCAGCTGGCGGCGTGGCGGCGCAGGTCCGGATCATCGGCGTTGAGGATGCGGACCCGGGAGTGCTCCAGCAGGCGCCGTTTGATGCTCCGGTAGGCGGCCAGGCTGCCATGGCGCTCCAGGTGATCGGGGGTGAGGGTGGTCCACACGCCGATGGCGGGCGCGATGGCGGGGGCCGCCTCCAGCTGGTAGCTGCTCAGCTCCACCACGAGCCAGTCGGGGCGGCGCCCTCCCTCCAGGCGCCGTTGCAGCACCACTTCGGCCGCCGAGATGCCGACATTGCCGCACAGGGGCGCATCCCTGCCGGCCTGCTCCAGAAGGTGGTGCACCAGGCAGGTGACGGTGGTCTTGCCATTGGTGCCTGTGATGCCGATCCAGGGCACGTCCCGGCTGGCCTGCCAGGCGGGGATGATCTCCCCCTGCACCTGAACCCCCCGCTCCCGCAGCCCTTCCAGCACCGGATGGTCCCAGCGGATGCCGGGACTCACCACCACCACGGCGGGGGGAAGGGGCAGGCCCTGGAAGACCTCGATGCTGAGGGGAACCCCCAGGTGAACGGGAATGGCCTCGGCCTCGAGGTGGGCGGCCCTGGACCGGAGCTCCTGCGTGTCTCCGCTGTCGAGCACCACCACCGTCTCGCCGCGGGCATGGAGCAGCCGGGCGGCCCCCAGACCCGAGCGTCCCAGTCCGACCACCACCGTGCAGGAAGCAGCTGCGGTTGCCTCGGTCGGGCTCACGCTGACAGTCTCATGGGTACGATCGGCCGACCGTAGCAGTGAAGACAGCCAAATATCCGAACGATGGCCGTATAACGGAAAGAATGGAACAAAGGTTATGGGCGATACTGGAATCGAACCAGTGACTCCTACCGTGTCAAGGTAGTGCTCTACCTCTGAGCTAATCGCCCGACAACAGGACAATAGACCTGATTTCGGTGATGAAAGGATAACGATTGATGCCCCGATTGGAAATCGAGCCAGTCTTTCGTCGACGCCGGGAAAGGCACCTTCATCTGATGGGAATCCGCTGAATCGGCTCCCACCCACAGGCTGTTCCTACTCGCCGGCCTTCCCCCCTGTCAACTCGCTCCGGCCGGCGTCCATCGGAGCTTCCGCGGGGCCCTCAGTGGCGTTCCATCCGGATCCGGAAGCGCTCCCGCTTGGTGGGAGCGATGGCCAGCACCACCAGTTCACCCCGTTCCGCCAGCTGGATGCGCGCCCCGACCCCCAGCTCCCGGCTGGGGCTGGTGACCACCTGCCAGTCGATGCGGACAGCCCCCTGGCGGATCAGGGCCGCCATGCGGTTGCGGGAGAGGCCGAAGCCCGCGGAGGCCAGGGCATCCAGCCGCAGGGAGGCCTCCACCGTGGTCAGCTCCCGGGGCTGACGGCGGGCCGGCAGCTGCAGCTCGCTGATGGGACGAGCCTCGAAACGCACCGCCACCGTGCGCACCAGGCCCTCGCGGCCATCCAGCCGCGCGGCCAGGGCCGCCGAGACGATGGCCTGGGCGCCCCGATCCCCCCGCAGCCAGAGGTCACCCCGTTCCCCGTCGCCGGCGCCGGCGGCGGTCAGCCCATCGACCATGTCGGCAACGGTGGCGGGATCGAAGAGGAAGTTGCCGCCGATCTCCAGCCCCATCAGGGCCGGGACGGCCGGCTCCGACCCGGCCCGTGCCAGCAGCAGGCAACGGCGCTCGGCGCCGGGGTGGCCGCCGTCGCTGGCGAGGTCCAGCTCGCTGAGGTCGCCCAGTCGGGCCTCCGCCTCCTCCCGCACCATCGCCGGCAGAAAGCCGCTGACCTGGGGCTCCCAGGTGCGCAGGGCCGTCTCGGCCAGGCTGATGAGATTCTCCAGGGCCTGGGGATGGCGGCTTCCTTCCAGCAGTTGCCGACGGGGCAGCATGGCGTCGGCGCTCAGGTGTCGTCCAGGCGCACGACCGCCTTCGGCCGGGCCTGCTGAAGCATTGTCCAGGGAATCTCCCGGCCCACGGGCGCTTCCACCAGCAACAGCCAGCAGCCCTCCTCCAGCCGGTTGCGCAGGATGCGGATGCGGTCGTCCTCCTCGGAGCTGACGCTGGCGGCGGCGGCGAAGCTGCCCATCCAGCCGGAGCCCATGCCGAGCAGGCCGCCGATCACCGGCTCCCCCCAGGGTCCGGCGAAACTGAAGGTCTGCAGGTCGGTGATCTGGGTGAAGGTGAGCCCGGCCAGGAAGCCGAAGGGCAGCAGCCAGCGCACCATCGACCGCTGGCGCCGGCGCCGGGCCGCGGCCGGATCCAGCCGCTCGACGGCGGACAGGGCCGACTCACCGCTGCCGATCGCCAACACCCGGGTCAGGGCCGGCTGCAGGGCCTGCAGCCGCTCCCGCAGCTCGTGCAGCCGGTCGCGGTCGTCCAGCACAACCACCACGCTCAGGGACATGAACCTGCCATCACACCGCTCACTACACTGCACCTCCGGCCTGCCCCCCTGGGGCGCACCCCCCGCCCCCCGCACAGCTGCCGGACATGACGAAGGTTCTGGTCTCCGATCCCATTGACCAGGCGGGGATCGACATCCTCTCCCAGGTGGCCCAGGTGGACGTGCGCACGGGCCTCAGCCCCGAGCAGCTGAAGGGGTGCATCGGTGACTACAACGCCCTGATGATCCGCTCCGGCACCCAGGTCACCGCGGAAGTGATCGAGGCCGCCACCCATCTGCGCATCATCGGCCGGGCCGGCGTGGGGGTCGACAACGTCGACGTGCCGGCCGCCACCCGACGCGGCGTGATCGTGGTCAACTCCCCCGAGGGCAACACGATCGCCGCCGCCGAGCACGCCCTGGCGCTGATGCTCTCCCTCTCGCGGCACGTGCCCCACGCCCACGCCAGCACGATCGCCGGCGGCTGGGACCGCAAGACCTACGTGGGCAACGAGCTCTACAAGAAGACCCTGGGGGTGGTGGGTCTCGGCAAGATCGGCTCCCACGTGGCCCGGGTCGCCCGCGCCCTGGGCATGGACGTGGCCGCCTACGACCCCTTCATCTCCGCCGAGCGGGCCCAGCTGCTGCAGGTGCGGCTGCTGCCCCTGCCCCAGCTGTTCGCCGAAGCCGACTACGTCAGCCTGCACCTGCCCCGCACACCGGACACGGAGAACCTGGTCAACGCGGAGCTGCTGGCCACCATGAAACCCACGGCCCGGCTGGTGAACTGCGCCCGTGGCGGCATCATCGACGAGCAGGCCCTGGCCGACGCGGTGGAGAACCGGGTCATCGCCGGGGCGGCCCTGGACGTCTACGCCAGGGAGCCCCTGGCGGCCGATTCGCCCCTCCGGGCGGTGAAGGAACGGCTGATTCTCACCCCCCACCTGGGGGCCTCCACCGAGGAAGCCCAGGAGAACGTGGCCATCGATGTGGCCGAACAGATCCGCGATGTGCTCCTGGGTCTTCCGGCCCGCAGCGCCGTCAACATCCCCGGCCTGACCCCCGAGGTGATGGAGCAGCTGAAGCCCCACCTTCAGCTGGCCGAAACCCTCGGCCTGCTGCTCAGCCAGCTGGCCGGCGGCCAGATCAGCGAACTGGAGGTGCGGCTGCAGGGGGAATTCGCCTCCCATCCGGCCCAGCCCCTGGTGGTGGCCGCCCTCAAGGGCATCCTCTCCACCGCCCTGGGGGACAGCATCAATTACGTCAACGCCACCCTAGAGGCCAAGGAGCGGGGCATTCACGTGCTCGAGGTCAAGGACGACGCCAGCCGCGACTTCGCCGGCGGTTCTCTCCAGCTCAGCTCCCGCAGCCCCAGGGGCAATCACAGCGTCACCGGTGCGGTGTTCACCGACGGGGAGCTGCGGATCACCACCATCGATGAGTTCCCGGTGAACGTGACCCCCAGCCGTCACATGCTGTTCACCCGCCACCGGGACATGCCCGGAATCATCGGCCAGCTGGGCTCAGTGCTCGGCGAGCACAACGTCAACATCGCCTCGATGCAGGTGGGACGTCGGATCGTGCGCGGCGACGCGGTGATGGTGCTGAGCCTGGACGACCCGATCCCCCCCAGCCTGCTGGCGGTGATCCACGCCATCAACGGCATCCAGGCCGCCCACCCGGTCACCCTCTGATGGGTCTGGCCTGGTGGCGGCTGGACATGGCTGCCCCGGCCGAGCTGGAGGACTCCCTGCTCTGGAAGCTGGCACTCCTGGGCGTCAGCCGCGTTGCCCTGCAGCACCCGCCCGAAGCGCCGGAACAGCGCCGACTGCTGGCCTGGCTGCCCGAGGGCGACTGGCCCGCCGACCAGAGGCAGCAACTGGAACGGGCCCTGGCACCCCTGGGAGAGCCGTTCGGACTGGCCCTGCCACCCATTCACTGGCAGCGGCAGGCCGACGAGGACTGGAGCCACAGCTGGAAGCGCCACTGGCGGCCCGATCCGGTGGGGGAACGGCTGCTGGTGCTGCCGGCCTGGCTGGAGGTGCCGCCTGAACAGGCGGGCCGCCTGGTGATCCGCATCGACCCTGGCAGCGCCTTCGGCACCGGCAGCCATCCCACCACCCGCCTCTGCCTGGAGGCGCTGGAGGCCCTGGCCAGGGAGCGGGAAGCCGACGGCCTGGGGCCGGGGTTGGGGGGGCTGCGGGTGGCTGATCTGGGCTGCGGCAGCGGCATCCTGGGGCTGGCCGCCCTGCGTCTGGGAGCGGTGACGGTGGCGGCCGCCGACACCGATTCCCTGGCGGTGCGTGCCACCCGCGAGAACGCTCTCCTGAACGGCCTGCTGGCTGGCGCCGATGCCCCTGCCGGCTCCGGCCAGGGATCCCTGACCGTGACGCGGGGCTCGGCGGAGGAGCTGGCGGAGCTGCTGGGAGGCCGCGCTGCGGATCTGCTGCTGTGCAACATCCTGGCGCCGGTGATCGAGGCGCTCCTCCCCTCGTTCCCTCAGCTGCTCGCCCCTGGGGGGGTGGGTCTGCTGAGCGGCCTGCTGGTGGATCAGGCCCCAGCCCTGGAGAGGGATCTCACGAAAGCGGGCTGGCAGGTGGAGCAGCGGGTCACGCAGGATCGCTGGGCCCTGCTGCGGATCGGAAAAGCACCGGATGTGGCATAAGGCACGCTGATGTGTGTCCTGGCTTTGATTGGCCTTCCCAGGCTGCGAGCCCCAGATCACCGGGAAGGCCCCCTGTCGGATGTAGGAAGGGCGAGTCCTACAGGCCCTGGCTGCCGGGTGTCTGTGAGCTTCAATCTCTTCCATGGCTTCCTACAAGGTCACCCTCGTCAACGAGAGCGAGGGCCTGAACAAGACCATCGAGGTTCCTGACGACCAGTACATCCTCGACGCCGCCGAAGAGCAGGGCATCGATCTGCCCTACTCCTGCCGGGCGGGCGCCTGCTCCACCTGCGCCGGCAAGCTGACCTCCGGCACCGTCGACCAGTCGGATCAGAGCTTCCTCGATGACGACCAGATCGAGGCCGGCTTCGTCCTCACCTGCGTGGCCTACCCCACCTCCGACTGCACCATCAAGACCCACTGCGAAGAAGAGCTCTACTGAGCCCCTTCGGGCCTGTCTGTCCTCCGCGGAGAGGCCCTTCCCAACGTCCTTTCCTTCTCCGCCACCCCCCGGGGTGGCTTTTTCATGTCACTCCAGGTGGACAGCGTGCTGGCCTCCGGCAGCGAGCATCCCAGCCCCGGCGGCCAGTACAGCTACCGGGTGCTGGGGCCCTGCTGCCGCCTGTTCGACCGGGAGGAGCTGCCCTGGCCCTGCTGCCGCCTGGCCTGGCGCAGCAAGGAGCCCAGCTGGCGCCGTGTCGGCCGTCGCTTCGTGCCCGACCTGGCCGCCCGCCGCTGCCCCTCCTACGCCGTGGAGCTCCTCCAGCCGGGCGCCAGGCCCACCCGCACCGTGATCACCCTCTTCCCCCTGCGGCTGGCCCCCCGCCTGCAGGAGTGGTGGTACAGCAAGCTGCCGGCGTCGATGGAACCCGGCAACCTGGCGCCTCCGGCCCCCTCCCCACCACCCTGAAGGCGCGAGGGTGGCCACTCCGGATCGGAGCCGGCCATGAAAAAACCGGCGGGTCGAGGCCGCCGGTGGAAGATCGGGCAATCGCTGGCGCTCGGCAGCAGCGGATCAGAAGTAGATCTTGCCGCCGCCCCACTGGACGCCCTGGACCTTGGGGGCCACCAGGATGTAACCGGCAATCAGGCGCAGATCCTCGTCGTCCAGATCCCGCATCTTCACGAACACGTCGCTGCTGCGCAGGCTGGGATGCACGTCGGCGATGCTGTACTCGCCGTCGTAGGAGGTGGGGTCCTTCATGTAGTCGACCAGGGCCTCGACCGAATCACGGGGCGGCGTCGCCAGGGCGAGGGTCTCGGGGTCCAGTCCCACGTTCTGGTTGGTCTTGGTGATGCCACCGGCGTGGCAGGTGCCGCAGCTGTCGTTGAAGAGCTTGCGGCCGGTCTTGACCTCCTTCTCGCTGAAGGTCACCAGGGTGCCGTCGGGGGACACCGGCACGGTCAGATCCTCGGCGCTCCACTGGGCCGCGGCGGCGGGGCCCGCGAAACAGACCATCAGGGCCAGGGGAAGGATCAGCAGAGTCCGGGCGACGGCACGGACTGCGGAGCGGCAGACGGCTGGAAGGGGGGCGGCTGAGCGGAAGAGGGGGGCCATGGGAGAAGCCGGCGAAATGGCGGTCGGACCGCAACTGAGATCTTGTATCACGGGCGACGGGTCCGCCGGAGTGGAATCACGCGAACTGTTGCAGGGTCAGCCGGCCGCCCCCACCTCGAGGCGGAGGAAGTCCTTCGCCACGATCGTCTCTGGAAAGATCGCCCGGGCCTCGGCCACCAGGTCGTCGGGGGTCATGGGATTGCCGGCCACGTAGCGGGGGCTCAGGTGGGTGAGCGCCAGTCGCTTCACCCCCGCCTCCAGCGCCGTCTGGGCGGCCATGGTGCTGGTGGAATGCTGGCGCGCGATGGCCAGCTCCGCCTCGCCGTGGGAAAAAGTGGATTCGTGGATCAGCAGGTCGGCGCCCCGCGCCAGCTCCACCGCCGCCTCACTGAACACCGTGTCGGTGCAGTAGACGACGCTGCGCCCCGGCCGGGGCGGTCCGCACAGGGCCTCCCCCCGGATCACCCGACCGTCATCGAGGGTGACGCTGTGGCCGGACTTCAGCTCGGCGTAGATCGGCCCAGGGGGGATGCCCAGGGCGCGGGCCCGCTCCACATCGAAGCGGCCGGGTCGCGGCTTCTGGTCCACCCGGTAGGCATAGGCCGGCACCCGGTGGGTGAGCGGCGCGCAGCGAACCGTGAGGTCGTCGTCGTCGAGCAGCACACGGCCCGAGGCGGCCGGCTCCCTGACCCGATGGGTGCGCAGGGGGTAGCCGATGCGGGTGGAGGAGGTGCGCATCACCCCCTCGAGGTAGTCGCGCAGGGGGTCCGGCCCGTAGAGATCGATGCCGCTGCAGGTGCCGGCCAGGCCCAGGCTGGCCAGCAGGCCCGGCAGACCGAAGACGTGATCGCCGTGCATGTGGGTGATGAAGATGCGGCGCAGCTGGGACACCCGCAGCTCACTGCGCAGAAACTGGTGCTGGGTGCCCTCGCCGCAGTCGAACAGCCACAGCTCGGCACGCTGGGGCAGGCGTAGAACCACGGCGGAGACGTTGCGGGCGCGGGTGGGAACGCCGGAGCTGGTTCCCAGGAAGGTGACCTGCACGCCCATGCTCTCTCAGGCCGCATGCTGCCATGGCACCGCCTCGGCCGGGGAAGAGGCCGGTCCGCCGGCCGGCGCAGTGGCCAGGACCGGATGCCCCGGCCACAATGGTCCGTTGTTCCTGGCCCACCCCCGTGTCCTTCCAGCCCTTCGGATGGCGCGCCGGTCTGCCTCTGGCGCTCCTGCCCGCCGCCCTGCTGGCCCCCGCTCCCGGGCAGGCGATCGCCCCTGAACCGGTGGTGCGGGTGCTGCTGCAGGAGGCCCCCAGCCTGGAGCTGGAGGCCGGCAAAGTGCCCCTGCGCGTCGGAGATGGGAAAGGCCGCACCCTGCTGGAGATCGCTCCGGGGGAACGGCTGGTGCTGCGCCGCAGCGGCCCTGCCCTGGAGGCCCGGCTGCAGGGCAGGGGGGGGACTTCCCGGCGGGTGTCCCTGCCGATGGGACAGGCCCTGATCGATCCGGCTCCGGCCAAGGGCAGCAGCGCCGAAGCCCTGCTGACGCTGCGGGAGCGCCACTATCGCGGCCGTCTGCTGGTGCGCCCGGAGGGGGAAAGCCTCCAGGCCATCAACCTGATCAGCCTGGAGAGCTACCTGCCCAGCGTGGTGGGCAGCGAGATGCCGGCCAGCTGGCCCCAGGCGGCCCTGCGGGCCCAGGCGGTGGCGGCGCGCACCTACGCCCTGCGCCAGCGCCGACCGGCGGCCCCCTTCGACCTCAAGGCCACGGTGGCCAGCCAGGTGTACAAGGGGGTCGAGGCTGAAACCGACTCCACCCGCGAAGCGGTGCGCAGCACCCGCTCCCAGGTGCTCGTGCATGGTTCGAAACTCATCAACGCGGTCTTTCACAGCAGCAGCGGCGGTCTCACGGAGAACAGCGGCGAGATCTGGCGCCAGCAGTTGCCGTACCTGGTGAGCGTGCCCGATTTCGACCAGGCCAGCCCGGTGCATGCGTGGCAGTTGCGCATTCAGCCCGCCAAGCTGGTGGCGGCCTTCCGGGAGATCGGCGGCGCCTTCGACATCCAGCTGCTCTCCACCACCAGCTCCGGCCGCATCCGCCAGGCCCGCGTGACCGGGCCCCGCGGCTCGCTGCTGCTCTCCGGGGCGGAACTGCGCAAGCGCCTGGGCCTGCGCAGCACCATGGCCCGGTTCGCCTTCGAGGCGCCCCCCCGCAGCTACCCGTTCCCCCCACCCCTGCCTGGCCTGCCAGGGGTGTTCACACCGCAGACCACCGACTCCCTGGCGCCCGGAGTGATTCAGGCCTCCAGGCTGACGCCCCGGCGGCAGGCCGCGCCGGCCCTGGTGGTGAACGGGCGCGGCTTCGGCCATGGGGTGGGGATGAGCCAGTGGGGGGCCTATGGCCTGGCCCTGCGGGGTGAGGACTACCGGGAGATTCTGCAGCACTATTACAAGGGGGCCCAGATTCTCCCCTACTCCTCCCTCTGAGCCGCACCGCTTGGGGCCCACCACCTCACCCCCCATCGCCTACGTCGTGCTGGACGATGCCGCAGCCGTTGCCGAACGGGTGGTGTCCCTGCTGCTGGCCGATCGGCTGCAACCGGAGCGGCCCCTGGGCCTGGCCACCGGGCGCACCATGGGGCCGATCTACGCCGCCCTGGCACGCCGGTTGGCACAGCTGGACCAGCCGCTCGCCGCTGCGGTCCGCGGCTCCTGGTGCAGCTTCAACCTCGACGAATATGTGGGCCTGGCGCCGCGGGATCACGCCTCCTTCGCCGCCACCATGACCCGCCAGCTGGTGGGACCCCTCGGCCTGGCCCCCGGACAGGTGCGACTCCCCGACGGCCGGGCCACGGACCCGGGATTGGAAGCACGACGCTACGCCGAGGGGGTACGCCGGGCCGGTGGCATCGGTCTGCAACTGCTGGGTCTGGGCCTCAATGGCCACGTGGGCTTCAACGAACCTCCATCCGACGCTGCGGTCCCCTGCCGCTGCGTGGCGCTCAGTGCCCGTACCCGAGCCCAGAATGCCGAAGCCTTCGGGGGGGATCCCGATGCCGTGCCGCGGCGGGCCATCACCCTGGGGCTGGCCGAGATCCTCGCGGCCCGCCGGGTGCTGCTGGTGGTCACCGGAACCGAGAAAGCCGCCATCCTGCACCGCGCCCTGAGGGAGCCGCCCACCCCGGAGCTGCCCGCCAGCTGGCTTCAGCGCCATCCCGCCCTGACCGTGATCGCCGACGCCGCCGCCGCCGGCCTCAGCTGAGCAGGACCGCGTCCATCAGGGCGTCATCCGCCTCGAGATTGGAGGTCACACTGCGCACGTCGTCGAGATCCTCCAGCATGTCGAGCATGCGGAGGCAGGGGGCCAGCACCGCGTCGTCCTCGATCCTGCAGGGCAGGGAGGCGATCCAGCGGTGCTCCCAGCCGGCCACCGGCAGGCCCTGATCCCTGAGCCCATCCTGTAGGGATTCCAGATCGGCGAAGGCCCCGACCACGTCCACGCCCTCCCCATCGATGGCATAACCCAGCGCCACCGGACCGCCCCGTTCCTCCAGGGCCAGCAGGCTCTCCAGCAGGGCCTCCTCGTCGGCGGCGGGCAGGGCCAGCCGGACCACGGATCGCTGGTCGAACAGGTAACTGACGCAGCCGGTCTCGCCCAGATTGCCGCCATGCTTGCCGAAGACCAGCCGCAGGTCGGCCGCCGTGCGGTTGCGATTGTCGGTGAGGGCCTCGATCAGGACGGCCACGCCCCCTGGGCCGTAGCCCTCGTAACGCACCGCCTCGAACAGCTCGGCCCCGCCGCCCCCCTGTCCGCTGCCCTTGGCGATGGCCCGGTCGATGTTGGCGTTGGGCACCCCCGCCGCCTTGGCCTTCTCGATGGCCGTGCGCAGCTGGAAGTTGCCGGCGGGGTCGGCACCACCCCGGGCCGCCACGGTGATCTCCCGCCCCAGGCGGGTGAAGACCGCCCCGCGCCTGGCATCCACCACCGCCTTGGTGCGCTTGATCTGGGCCCATTTGCTGTGGCCGGCCATCGCGAAATCAGGAGCGGAATCAGAAGCGGGTCAACCGGCGGCGTCGAACACCAGCCGCGGCAGGAGCAGGCCCTGGCCGTCGGCACGGGCGATGCCCGCCAGACTGCCATCCGGGGTGAGCACGGCAACGGCCCCCTCGGGCAGCTGCTCCACCGTACGGGGCAGGGAGCGGCCGCAGCGCCAGGACGCCAGCTGGTCCGGAGCGAGGCGCTGGCGCGGCAGCTCCACCAGCACCGCAAGGGGATCCAGCAGGGAGGGCAGGGGGGAGGTGGCGAGACGGTCCAGGGGAATGGCCTGATCCAGGCTGAAGCCGAGGGCCGCCGTACGGCGCAGACGGGCCAGGGCACCGCCGCAACCGAGGGCCGCTCCCAGATCCCGCGCCAGGGACCGCACGTAGGTGCCGGCGGAGCAACCCACCTCCAGCTCCAGGCGGCCGCTGGCCGGGTCCCAGTCGAGCAGCTCCAGGGTGTGGATCACCACCGGCCGCGCCGTGAGCTCCAGCGTCTCTCCCGCCCGGACCCGGGCGTAGGCCCGCCGGCCGTCCACGTGCACCGCCGAGACCTGGGGAGGCACCTGCAGGATCTCCCCCCGGAAGAGAGCCAGGGCCCTGTGAAGATCCTCCGGCTCCAGAGCCGGCAGGGCCGCCTGCTCGAGCACCTCCCCCTCGAGATCGTCGGTGCTGGTGCGCACCCCCAGCTGCACCACGCCGCGGTAGGCCTTGTCGCCGCTGAGGTAGGGCAGCAGCCGGGTGGCCGGGCCGAGGGCGATGGGGAGGACCCCGGTGACGGCGGGATCGAGGGTGCCGCCATGGCCCACCCGCCGCAGGCCGTAGGCCCGCCGCACCCGGGCGACGACGTCGTGGGACGTCAGGCCGGCGGGCTTGTCGAACACCAGGAAGCCGCAGCAGGTCGGAAGACCCTGGGCGGAAGCGTGGCGCGACCGCGCCGAAAGCGGCAGCCTGGTGGGACCTTCTTCCATGCTCAGCCGCCGATGACGTTGCAGGACCGGCGCGAGGTGACCTTCCTGGTGCTGGCCGGCATCTTCCTGGGGACCATGGGCATGCTGAACATCCTGGGGCTGACCCGGTTCCTGAATCTGGGCAGCATCGGTTCCTTCCCGATCATCGTGGCGGTGGGCGCTCTGCCCTATCCCGTCACGTTCCTCTGCACCGACCTGATCAGCGAGCTCTGGGGGGAACGGCGCGCCTCCCAGGTGGTCTGGGTGGGACTGATGCTCAACGGCTGGATCGTGCTGGTGCTCTGGCTCGGCGGGATCCTGCCCGGGCTGGATGGCTTCGGCGGGGCGGCGGGTCTGCCCCCCAGCACCGACGCCGACGGGGTGCCGGTGTTCTTCGAGGTGCGTCGGCTGGCCTTCGGCGCCGTGGGGGCTTCGATGGCCGCCTACATGGCCGCCCAGTTCACCGACGTGCGCCTGTTCCATTTCTGGAAGCGCTTCAGCAACGGCAAGGCCCTCTGGCTGCGCAACAACGGCTCCACCCTGGTGAGCCAGGTGGTGGACACCTCGGCGGTGGTGCTGATCAGCCACTACGCGGCCCACGTGCTGCCGATCCGGGCGGGGGAGCCCGTGCTCCCCCAGCTGGCCGTCTACATCGCCAGCGGCTACGTGTTCAAGCTCCTGGCCGCCCTGGCCGACACCCTGCCCTTCTATCTGCTGGTGGGCTGGCTCAGACGTTTCCTGAAGGTGCCTGGCGACGGAACCGAAATGGCCGACGCCCCACTGGCCTAGGCGCCGACGGCGATATTGATGCGCTTGCGGTTGCGCAGGCCCCGCTTGATCGAGTCGAAGCTGACGACCCCATCCACCAGGGCAAAGAGGGTGTCATCGGAACCGCGACCGACGTTGACACCGGGGATGACCGAGGTGCCCCGCTGCCGGATGAGGATCGAGCCGGCGCTGACGGTTTCACCGCCATAGCGCTTCACGCCCAGACGCTTGGCGTTCGAGTCGCGGCCGTTGCGGGTGGAACCCGTGCCTTTCTTGTGAGCCATTGGGAGGGAGGGGAGAAGGGAGAAATAGGGAGGGGAGCGGGGCCCGATCAGGCGATCGCCTTGCCGCCCACCTTGATCGACTGAACCATCACACGGGTGAGCTCCTGACGGTGGCCGTTCTTGCGACGGGTCTTCTTCTTGGGACGCATCTTGTAGACGATGATTTTCTGGCCGCGGCGATGGGCCATGACCTTCAGCTCCACCGAGGCCCCGGCCACATAGGGCTGGCCGAGGGTGGTGCCGGAGCCGTCCTTCACCAGCAGCACGTTCTCGAGGGTGACCGTGCTGTCGACGTCGGCATTCAGCCGATCGAGATCGAGGTAGCGATCGGGCTGGAGCCAGAACTGCTGCCCGGAGGCCTCGACGATCGCGTACGGGCCGGTGAGGTCGCCCGGGGCTGGAACCTGGGGCTGCTTCTGGGGTGCTGGGGTCATCGCTCTGGGGGCGTGGCCAGGCTGACGGGGGTACCCGCCATTCGGCCTGGACGCACGGAATCGAAAGACAGAAAGAAGATCCTCCCGTCCGGGCCTCCCTTTCGTCAAGAATCAGCGCGTCCAGGGGAGCTCCCCGCCGCAGCGGTCGATGCCCCAACCGGCTCTCACCATCGTCTCCCTCATCCAGAGCCCTGCCCTGGCCGAGGCCTGCGTCCAGTGGTTGAAGGGCGGTCGTTACCGGCTCGCCCCGGTGGATCCGGCCAGCGATCCGCTTCAGGAGCTGGAGCGTCGCCGGGAGGAATTCGATGCCATCCTGCTGGAGGAGGGCTGCGTGGATGCCAGTCTGTTCGGAGCCCTGGTGGCCCATGGGCTGCAGTTGCCGGCGGTGGTGATAGGGCCGGTCAGCGGCAAGGTGCTGTTTCACGACGCCGAAGTGCGCCTCCCCCCCGACCAGCTGGAGCAGCTCAGCTACAGCCTCGATGCCGCCGTGTCCCGCTTCCTGCTGCGCATCACCGTTGCGGTGTCCGGCGGCGCCGAGGCCAGCGGGGCCGCGGGGGCGGGAACCGACAGGGGCACGGAGGCGGGGGCGCTGCCGGATGGATGGAAACTGTCCAATCGGCTCAATGGCCGCCTGGGCTACCTGGGGGTCTACTACAAGCGGGATCCCTCGCGCTTTCTGCGCAATCTGCCGGCGAAGGAGCGCAGTGAGCTGGTGGGATCCCTCACCCGCACCTACCGCGATCTGCTGATCAGCTACTTCAAGGATCCCGCTGCGGCGAACCAGGCGATCGAAAGCTTCGTGAACACGGCCTTCTTTGCCGATCTACCGATCACAAGAACGGTCCAGATCCATATGGATCTCATCGAGGAGATCAGGAAACAGCTGATGATCAAAGGGCAGAACAATGAATTTCTTCAGGACTACCGACTGGCCCTCCTTGACGTCATGGCCCACCTCTGTGAAATGTATCGGCGTTCCATCCCCCCGGATCCCCCCGCCGTCTCTGCCCCCCTACCCGAAGCCCACCATCCGTCCACCTAGGCCGCCTCCATGACATTCCGCAAGACCTACATCCTGAAGCTCTACGTGGCAGGGAACACGCCCAATTCCATGCGGGCTCTGAAAACACTTCGCGACATTCTGGAGTCCGAATTCCGTGGGGTCTATGCCCTCAAGGTGATCGATGTGCTCAAGAATCCCCAACTGGCGGAAGAGGACAAGATCCTGGCCACTCCCACTTTGGCCAAGATCTTGCCTCCCCCAGTACGCCGAATCATCGGCGACCTCTCCGATCGAGAAAGGGTACTGATCGGCCTGGATCTCCTCTATGAAGAACTTTCTGAAGAGGAATTCAACCTTGACATTG
This sequence comes from uncultured cyanobacterium, assembly GCA_963772735.1. Lineage (GTDB taxonomy): Bacteria > Cyanobacteriota > Cyanobacteriia > PCC-6307 > Cyanobiaceae > Cyanobium. The sequence continues at coordinate 61,598 of CAVYYO010000001.1, forward strand.
ATGATGCTGAGACTTCCGGTCAGGCCACGGCTCCGGAAACCTCCTGAATTCCCTTCCCGAAACAACCCGTCCCCGTCCCCTCGCCCGTTCATAGCTTCGATGCAGGACCCCAGCGCCCTCGGCTCCAGCCCCATCGCCCAGTCCGCAGCGGATGGGCGGATGCAGGTGCAGAAGCTGCCCACGGGGATCGAGGGCTTCGATGACATCTGTCACGGTGGGCTGCCGATCGGTCGATCGACCCTGATCAGCGGTACTTCGGGAACCGGGAAAACCGTCTTTTCCCTGAACTTCCTCTGCAACGGCATCCGCCAGTTCAATGAACACGGCATTTTCGTCACGTTTGAGGAGTCGCCGCTCGACATCCTCCGGAATGCCGCCAGCTTCGGATGGGATCTGCAGGGGATGGTGGAGCAGGACAAGCTCTTCGTCCTCGATGCCTCTCCGGATCCCGACGGCCAGGAGGTCTCGGGCAGTTTCGATCTCTCCGGTCTGATCGAAAGAATCAACTACGCGATCAGAAAATACAAGGCCAAGCGGGTGGCCATCGATTCGATCACAGCCGTGTTTCAGCAGTACGATGCCATTTCCGTGGTGCGGCGGGAGATCTTCCGGCTGATCGCCCGGCTCAAGGAGATCGGCGTCACCACGGTGATGACCACCGAACGGGTCGATGAGTACGGACCCATCGCCCGCTATGGCGTCGAGGAATTCGTCTCCGACAACGTGGTGATCCTGCGCAACGTGCTGGAGGGTGAGCGCCGTCGCCGCACGGTGGAGATCCTCAAGCTACGGGGCACCACCCATATGAAAGGTGAGTTTCCCTTCACCATGGGCAGCCATGGCATCAGCGTCTTCCCCCTGGGGGCGATGCGCCTCACCCAGCGGTCCTCCAACGTGCGCCTCAGCTCGGGCGTGCCCCGTCTCGATGAGATGTGCGGGGGCGGATTCTTCAAGGATTCCATCATCCTGGCCACCGGCGCCACCGGCACGGGTAAAACCCTGCTGGTCAGCAAGTTCGTGGAGGATGCCTGCCGCAGCAAGGAGCGGGCGATCCTGTTCGCCTACGAGGAATCCCGCTCCCAGCTGCTCCGCAACGCCACCAGCTGGGGCATCGACTTCGAGCAGATGGAGCAGGACGGCCTGCTCAAGATCATCTGTGCCTATCCGGAATCCACTGGTCTGGAGGATCACCTGCAGATCATCAAGACGGAGATCAGTCAGTTCAAGCCCTCCCGCATGGCGATCGACTCCCTGTCCGCCCTGGCCAGGGGCGTCAGCCACAACGCCTTCCGCCAGTTCGTGATCGGGGTGACCGGCTATGCGAAGCAGGAGGAGATTGCGGGCTTCTTCACCAACACTTCCGAGGAGTTCATGGGCAGCCATTCGATCACCGACTCCCACATCTCCACCATCACCGACACGATCCTGTTGCTGCAGTACGTGGAGATCCGAGGTGAGATGGCCCGGGCGCTGAACGTGTTCAAGATGCGCGGTTCCTGGCACGACAAGGGGATCCGGGAATTCGTGATCACGGGCAACGGGCCTGAGATCAAGGATTCCTTCGCCAATTTCGAGCGGATCATCAGCGGCGTGCCCCATCGCATCACCACCGACGAGCGCGCCGACCTGGGCCGCATCATGCGGGGGGTGGAAGGGGAAAGTTAGACGCAGATACAACCCGGTTCAGGATGGAAAAAGTTTCAGATTGGAGCGGTGAAAGCGGACGATCAAAAGGGGACGCAACACCCTCCGGCAGCGACGCAGGACCTGATCCCGGAGGGGCTAGTGGAGGATTGCGAAGATGTGCTTCGCCGGAAACATCAACCAAGGCGATGGGGGCACTGATGGCCTTGAGGAGACAGGGCAGAACTCCAAAACCGGAGGTTGCCCGATCATAATCGAACAGCTGGAGATGGGCATCAGAAAGACTTCGCCAACGACGCGCGAATACAGCGAGATCTTCATAGTGGACAGTCGAACAGAGTTTCTTACTCTGAGCATTCCTCCCATCGGCAATCAGATCGCTGCTGATGACGGCCGTGGGGCATGGGTATCGCTCAGCGCTGTAACCAGCTCATTCGCCCCTCTCACGGGCCGGATCATAGCGACTGTCACCATGAAGCTCAAAGGCAAGATTGTGATGACCAGCCATTTTCCCACTCGCCTTATTCACCGTCCCTGAAACCGGAACTATGAATGAAGACGTCCATCTCTCGGAAGGTTTCGCATGAAAAGATGAAACTTAAGGGGAAAGCCCTCGACTCCCGCGATCCATACCTGCCGGCCTCGAAACCAGCCCCTGCCATGGCAGGGGCCATTCCCCGCGTTTCACAGATGCGCAAGGAATGAGTCCCTCAGGAGAGGGCACAAGGTGCGGAGGCTGCACCTGAAGACGTGGATGGGGGAGGGTGATGGTTGCTCAGCCCACAGGGATCCGCGGTTCCCCATTCTTTTCGGCACCGGTGGATCGCCGTTCCACCTGAAGCTGGAGTTCATCGCTGTCGGCCTGCTCCAGCGGCAGGTCGAACCAGAAGGTGGTGCCGGTGCCCGGCTCGCTCACCATCTGGGCCTGGCTGCCGTGCTTCTCCAGGATGCCCCTGACGATCGACAGCCCCAGGCCGGTGCCGGCTTCGGTGTGCACGGCGTTCTCCACCCGGTAGAAGCGCTCGAAGATCCGCTGCTGGTCGCTCTCGGAAATCCCGCAGCCGGTGTCGGAGATCTCCAGCCGCAGCCGCGGCAGAGGAGAGATGATGGCGCAGGAGGCGTGGTCGCCGGGGCTGGCAGCGGGGTCGAACTGGCAGTGGTCGGGCCAGGGGTAGGCCCGCAGCAGCAGTTGGCCACCGCTGGGGGTGAACTTCAGGGCATTGCCCACCAGATTGTCCAGCACCTGGAGCAGCAGGTCCCAGTTGCCCCGCACCCGGGGCAGATGGTCTTCGCTGGTGAAGGCCAGACTCACCCCCTTCTCCTCGGCATTCAACCGGTAGGTGCGCAGGGTCTGCTCGATGGCCGGGGCCAGCTCCAGCGGCTCGAGTTGCCAGACCCGTTCCGACTCCAGCCTTGAGAGGTCGAGCACGTCGGTCACCAGCCGGGCCAGTCGATCGGTCTCGGCGTTGGCGATGCTCAGGAACTCTTTCTGCTCCCCGGGACTGAGCATGTCGCCCATGTCGTGGAGGGTCTCCACATAGCTCTTGATGTTGCAGAGAGGGGTGCGCAGCTCGTGGGACACGTTGCTGATGAAACGGCTCTGGGCCGCGTTCAGTTCCACCTCCCGGGTCAGGTCCTGGATGGTCATGGCGATCCCCTTGAGGGTCTCGCCGGTGGCATCCCTAACCGACTGAAGCACGATGCGCAGGGTACGCGGGGGTTCGCCGAAGCTGCAGCGCACCTCGGTGTTATCCCTCTCGGAAACGATCAGACTCTCCAGGGGATCGTGCAGTTCCATCGCCAGCCGGTCGGGCAGTTCGGCGGCCAGCTCACTGCCCTCCAGGTTGCGCCCCTCCCAGCGGAACAGACGCCGGGCCGTGGGGTTGGCGAGCACGATGCGCCCCTCGGCGTCGAGCAGCACGGCACCATCCGCCATGGTGGCGATCAGCGACTGCTGCTTCACCTGGGCGGCGGTGAGCTCCTCGATGTTGGCCGCCTTGTAGGCCTCCAGCTGGGAGGCCATGGTGTTGAAGCCATTGAGCAGTTCCCCCAGCTCCCCCCCACCGGGAGGACGATGCGGGTCTCGAAATTGCCGCCGGCAATCGAGCGCACACCCCGCAGCAGTTCCTTGACCGGCTGGGTGATGGTGAGGGCGTTGAACACCGAGCCCAGGATCACCAGCACCCAGATGGAAATGAACACGGCCACGGTCACTTCCCGGGTGAGGGCGGCACTGGCCAGCAGCGTCTCGTTGGGGTTGATGCCCAGCGCCACCACCCCCAGGTAGCGGTCGTCGCTGACCATGGGCACGAAAACGTCGGTGACCTGACCATCCGGGGTGAGGTGCTGGCGGATCAGAGGGTTGTCGGGCCGCCGCTGAATGTCGGCGGGAAGCTCCAGGCGCCGACTGAGCAGCCGTTCCCCCGTGCCGGCACGGCCCCCGATCGGGATGCCCAGGTAGATCACGCCGTCGGAGTCGGCGAAGAAGATGTAGCGAAGGCTGCGGCTGGACTGCCAGAACCGTTCGGCCACCAACGCCAGCTCCCGGTCGTTGCCCTCGGCCACCAGGGGGGTGACATTGGCGGACAGCAGCAGCCCCAGGTCACGGGCGTAGCGGGTGTCACTCATGCGGGCATCCCGCTGGATGCCGTTGAGCGCCAGGAAGGTGATGCCGGTCATCAGCAGGCTGACCACCAGAGTGGCCACCGCCAGCAGCTTCGTCTGGAGGCTGAACTCGGCCCACCAGCGCTGCAGACGATCCCGCCAGACCCTGAGCGAATCCACCGAATCGTCGCTGTCCTGGGCGGAGGCTGGGTCGAGGAGGGTCATGGGAGGGGCACCGGGAGCCGCGTACGGACCTGATGGCCGATGTCGCGGCGGATGGTCATGCCATCAAAAGCCACCTGTCCCAGGCCGGCATAGACCCGCTCAAACGCCGTGTCGAAGTCGTCGGCCTGGGCCACCACCGCCAGCACCCGCCCGCCGGCGGTGAGCACCTGGCCGTCCTCGGCGCGACGGCTGCCCGCGTGGAACAGCTGCAGCCGGGGGTCAATCGCCAGATCCGTACGGATCGCATCCCCTCGGCGCACCTCGCCGGGGTAGCCCTCGGCGGCGGCGATCACGCAGGCGCTGCATTGGGGCTGGATCGAAAGGGGCGGGGCCTCCTCCAGGCTGCCCCGGGCACAGGCCAGCAGCACCCGCGCCAGTTCCGGCCCCAGCAAGGGCATCAGCGTCTCGCATTCCGGATCGCCGAAGCGGCAGTTGAACTCGATCACCTTGGGGCCGGCCTCGGTGAGCATCAGGCCCGCGAAGATCACGCCGCGGTAGTCGATCCCACGGCGGCGCAGGGCCGCCAGAACCGGCTCCAGCACCAGGCTGCGCACCTGCTCAAGGCCCGCTCCATCCAGCAGCGGAGCCGGCGCGTAGGCCCCCATGCCGCCGGTGTTGGGGCCCGTGTCCCCTTCGCCGATCCGCTTGTGGTCCTGGGCCGGGGGCAACAGCACCATGGAACGGCCATCGGTGAGGGCGAACACCGAGACTTCGGGGCCCTGGAGCCTCTCCTCCAGCACCAGGGAGGGAGCCACGGCCTCCCCGGCGGGTGCGGCGGCCAGAAACCGGCCGGCAAACACCTCCTCGATGGCCTGGCGGCATTGGTCGAGGCTGTCGGCCACCGTGACGCCCTTGCCGGCAGCCAGCCCATCGGCCTTCACCACCAGGGGACGGCCGTGGCGCTCAAGGGCCTCCAGCGCCTGCTGTCGATCGGTTGCCGCCCAGTAGCCCGCCGTCGGGACACCCGCTTCCTCCATCAGCTCCTTGGCCCAGCGCTTGCTGGCCTCCAGCAGGGCGCCATCGGCCCCGGGGCCGAAGACGGCCAGCCCCTCGGCCCTGAGACGGTCGGCGAGGCCGGCGGCCAGCGGCGCCTCGGGCCCCACCACCACCAGATCGATCGATTGCTGACGACAGGCGGCGACCAGGGCTGGGTGGTCGCTTTCGGCGATGGCCAGCTGGCCGCAACCGGGCAGATCGGCCGTGCCGCCGTTGCCCGGTGCCACCAGCACCCGGTCGACCCCGGGGCAGCGCGCCAGGGCCCAGCCCAGGGCGTTCTCCCGACCGCCGCCACCCACCACCAGAATCCGGGCCGGGGTCGGCGAAGCATCGGAGGCGGTGGGCGGCACCATGGGATCGGCAAGAGTGGGGGAAAGGGGGTGGATTCGATGGGGGCAGCTCCCCTAGGTTGTGCGCCGGCGCGGGTGCTGCACCGGTCGCCCTCACCCGCCTTGCTGCCGCTCACCTTTGCCATTCTCCTCGACCGCCGCCTCGAGTGCCGTCCTGCCGACCGGATCCGGCCCGGACATCGGCGGCCGTCGCTGGCGGTGGAGGGGGTTGGAGGCTCGACGCCGGAGCCTGGCGGCCCTGGCCGCCCTGGCCGTCCTGAGCGGGGTGCCGCCGGTGAACGCCAGGCCGGCCGCCACGGCAGCGGCCATCACCCCTGAGCCGGCTCAGCCCTCCTCCGCCGGGCCGCCTTCCCCGGAGGATCCGGCGGCAGCCGGAGCCCCCTCCGAAACCCCGGCCGCCGAACTGCCGCCACCGCTGCTGAGCGAAGAGGAGTTCGCCGAGGTGCTGCTCCATGGGGATCTCGAGGAGCTCGACGGGGCCTGTCGCCAGAGCGCTGAGGCTGACCTGGTCGATCGCCTGCGTCTGCTGCAGCAGCGGCTGGTGACGCTCCATCCGGCCCCCCAGCCCCTGCCGGAGGTGCTCGCCAACGCCGATGTGCTGCTCACCTGCCGCGCCCCCGACAAAGCCATGGACGTCCTGAACCGCTATGGCCCGGCCGCCGGCGCCGAGCGGGTGCAGTGGTTACAGCTGCAGTGGCGGGCCGCCTCGGCGGGCCTCGATCACCGGCGGGCGGCCCTGGCCCTGGAGCGGTTGCGGCGGGAAGCCGGCACCCCCCTCGATGAACTCGCCCTGCCGCTGCAACGCCGGGAGGACGGCACCCTGGTCACCCGCTCGGCCCTGGAACTGCTGGCCATCCACCTGGAATCCAGGGGCCTCTCCAGGGTCGCCGGCGAGCTCCTGGTCCAGGCCCGTCGTCCCGGCGTGGCAGGGGCCCAGCGGCTCCAGCAGGCCGTGGATCTGCTGGCGGAACTGCCCGCCGCGGAGCGGGAAGCCCTGCTGGAAACGGCGCTCGAGCAGGCGGCGGCAGCCGGGGCCTGGGGCCTGGTGGCGGAACTCCTCGACACCCAGGCCGCCCTGCCCTCCGAACGGGCCAGGGAGCGCCGCCTGCGGCTCAGCGGCCGCATCGACGACGCCTACGGGGAATGGCGGTGGCGCCGTGAGGATCCGGCTTCGGCCCCGAGGGTCCGCCAGCTGGAGATCCAGCTGCGCTCGCCCCGAACCCCCGGCGGCCATGCCGCCGATCTGCCGGTTCCGACGCCGGACACGCTCCCGTCCGCGACTCCGTCCCCATGACCCTCCCCCCTGCCACAGGCCCCCTGCTCTACGAAGGCAAGGCGAAGAGGGTCTATGCCACCGACCGGGACGACCTGGTGGCGGTGGAGTACAAGGACGACGCCACGGCGTTCAACGCCCTCAAGAAGGCCCGGCTGCTGGGCAAGGGGGCGATGAACTGCCGCATCTCCGCCCTGCTGTTCGAGCACCTGGAGCGGGTCGGAGTGCCCACCCACTACCTGGGTCTGCACTCCGACCGATGGATGATGGTGCGCCCGGTGCGGGTGGTGCCGGTGGAGGTGGTGGTGCGAAACCGGGCGGCTGGATCCCTCTGCCGTCAGATGCCGATCGCGGCGGGCACCCCCCTGGAGCCCCCCCTGCTGGATCTGTACTACAAGGACGATTCCCTGGGCGATCCCCTGCTCAGCGAGGCCAGGCTGGAGCGACTCGCTGTGGTGACCCCGGCCCAGCTCGAAGCGATCCGGGAGCTGGCCTTTCGCGTCAACGACGGCCTGCGCGCCCTGTTCGGTCCGGTGGGGCTGGAACTGGTGGATTTCAAGATCGAGCTGGGCTTCACCGCGGCGGACGAGCTGGTGGTGGCCGATGAGATCAGCCCCGACACCTGCCGCCTCTGGGACCGGGCGGTGACCGACGCCCAGGAGCGGATTCTGGACAAGGATCGCTTCCGCCAGGATCTGGGTGGCGTCGTCGAGGCCTACGGGGAGGTCCTCAAACGGGTCCAAGGGGTCTGTCCCGAAGCACGGATCTACCGGTAAGGTCAGCGCACTTTGCGGCCAGGCCGCTCTGCAGACGACATCCATGGTTGGCGTTCGCCTCGGCAGGCCCCACATCCTTCGAAGCGTCACGCCCTGGGCGGCGACCGCCTCCCTGCCTCTCCTGGGGGCCCTGCTGCTGGCGGGCACCCCCGGCTCAGCAGCCGAAAGCCCCTCCGGCGGTCCGGAAGGGCCGGAGTCCCCCCCGGCTTCGGTGACCCAGGCCGACGTCGACCCCTTCGCCGAACCCGGGGAATCCGCTCCGAGCCCTCCGGAGGGGACTCCCGAGCAGCCAGCCGGCCCCCAGGTCCCCGCCGCCCAGGAGGAACCTCCCATCCCCGAGGAGGCCCCCGCCACCCAGGAGGAACCTGCCACCCCCGAGGAGGCCCCCGCCAGCCAGGAGGCACCTGCCACCCCACCGGCCGCCAGTGACGACAGACCCGGAAAACCCTCCCTCGAATCGGAAGGCGCCCCGGCGGCGGACGCCGAGCCCAGGGTGCTGATCAGTGAGGTGGTGATCGAAGGCCTGGCGGGCCATCCCGAAAGCGAACGGTTGGAGCTGGCTGCCTATGACGCCATGGCGGTGACGCCCGGCAATGCGATCACCCGCAGCCAGCTGGAAACGGACCTGCAGGCCATCTATGCCACGGGCTGGTTCTCCGATGTCCGCATCGAGCCCCAGGACGGCCCCCTGGGGGTGCGGCTGGTGGTCTCGGTGGTGCCCAACCCCGTGCTCACCCAGGTGAGTCTCGATCCGGCCGACGCCAAGCTGCCCCCCTCGGTGATCCAGGACACCTTCGCCGGTGATTACGGCAAGACCCTCAACCTGGCCACTCTGCAGACCCGCATGGAGGAGCTGCAGAAGTGGTATGCCGATCAGGGATTTTCCCTGGCCCGGGTCACCGGACCTTCCCGGGTCAGTCCCGATGGGGACGTGCAGCTGCTGGTGCGCCAGGGCACGGTGAAAGGGGTGGAGGTGCAGTTCCTCAACAAGGAGGGATCGGCCACCAACGACGAGGGCCAGCCGATCAAGGGCAAGACCAAGGAATGGGTGATCACCCGTGAGATCTCGATCAAACCCGGTGAGGTGTTCAACCGCCGCAACCTGGAGGACGACCTCAAGCGGCTCTACGGCACCGGTCTGTTCAGCGACGTGAAGGTGACCCTGCGGCCCGAACCGGAGGAACCCGGCACGGTGGTGATCGTGCTGGGGGTCGTCGAGCAGTCGACCGGTTCACTCTCCGGCGGCCTGGGCTACAGCCAGAGCCAGGGGGTGTTCGGCCAGATCCAGCTGCAGGACAGCAACCTCTTCGGCCGGGCCTGGGACCTGTCCACCAGCTTCACCTACGGCCAGTTCGGCGGTCTGGCCGACATCTCCTTCACCGATCCCTGGATCAAGGGGGATCCCTTCCGCACCGCCTTCCGCCTGCGGGCCTTCATCAGCCGGGATGCCCCCCAGGTGTTCCAGAGCCAGAATGGTGGTGACATCTTCACCCTTTCCAATTTCTACGAGGCTCCAGGGACTTCTGTCGCCTACAACATCGACTCCCTGTTCAATCCCCTCGGGGAATTCTTCCCTTCCGTCACCGCGGCCCGCATCGCCTCCGAGGCCGCCGGCCAGGACCTCAGCTGGTTCGAGTACGACGGGAACAGCGTCCTGATCCAGCGGGTGGGCGCCAACGTTCAGTTCGTGCGCCCCCTCAATGGCGGCAACCCTTACAAGCGGGCCCCATGGAGTGTGCTGGTGGGCCTCTCAGGCCAGGTGGCCACGCCGATGGATTTTGCCGGCAACTCCCGCCGCTTCGGCGTGGCGGTCCCGAACAATGCCGACAGCCTGGATGCCGCCCCCATCAACTCGGTTGTCTGCCTGGCCTTCAACTGCGCCACCCGCAACCAGCTGGTGGGCCTGCGGCTTGGGGCAACGATGAACACCCTGAACGACCCCCGCAATCCCACCCAGGGCAATTTCCTCAGCATCGCCACCGAGCAGTTCTTCTCCGTCGGCCCCGACTCCCCCACCTTCAACCGGGTGCGGGGCAGCTTCACCCACTACATCCCGGTGCGCTGGCTGAAGTTCTACAAGGGGTGCCGTCCCAAGGCCGGGGAGACCGAGGACTGCAAACAGGCCCTGGCGTTCCAGGTGTCCGCCGGGACGGTGATCGGCGACCTGCCGCCCTACGAGGCCTTCTGCCTGGGCGGCGGCAACTCGGTGCGGGGCTACTTCGACTGCGATCTCGGGGTGGGCCGCAGCTTCGGTGAGGCCACGATCGAATACCGCTTCCCCCTGTTCAGCATCATCAGCGGGGAACTGTTCATCGATGGCGGCACCACTTTCGGCTCCCAGGGCAACGTCCCGGGCAACATCGGTGTCCTGCTCAACAAGCCCGGATCAGGATTCTCGGTCGGCACCGGCCTGATCGTCACCACCCCCGTCGGCCCCCTGCGCCTGGAGGTGGCCAGCCAGGACTTCTCCGGTGAGTGGCGCTTCAACCTCGGCGTGGGCTGGAAGTTCTAGTGACGATCTGGCCCCGGGACTACAGCCAGGCCTGGACCCTCGCCTCCTCTGTGGAGCGCCAAGGGGTGGGTCTGCACAGCGGCTCCGTCTCCCGTCTCCGTCTGGGCCCCTCGGAGCGTCCGGGGTACTGGCTGGGCTGGCTGGACGCCCCGGAGCGGCCCCTGCAGCGACTCGGGCCGGCCCAGGTGAGCGACACCCGCCTCTGCACGTGCCTGCAGTTCGGCGATCGCCGTCTGGCGACGGTGGAGCATCTGCTGGCGGCCCTGGCCGGCACCGGGGTGAGTCAGGCGGAGCTGCTGGTGGAGGGCGAGGAGGTACCCCTGCTGGACGGATCCGGTCTGCCCTGGGTGGAGGCGATCGGCGAGGCCGGGCTCAGCGAGCGGGGGGAGCGGGCCGAACCTCCCCTGCCCTCCGCGCCCCTCACCCTGCAGCAGGGCAACGGTTTCGTGGTGGTGCTGCCGGGAGACCGGCTGCGCCTGGCCGCGGCCATCGACTTTCCCCAGGCCGCCATCGGCCGCCAGCTCTTCAGTCTGGACCTCACCCCGGAGCGGTTCATCGCGGAGATCGCACCAGCCCGCACCTTCGGTTTCCGGGAGCAGGTGGAGCAGCTGCTCGCCGCCGGGCTGATCCGGGGCGGGGCCCTCGACAATGCCCTGGTGTGCGACGGCGACCACTGGATGAACCCACCCCTGCGCTATGGCGATGAACCGGTGCGCCATAAGCTGCTGGATCTGCTGGGAGATCTGGCGCTGGTGGGCCTGCCAAGGGCCCAGGTCTTCGCCTACCGCGGCTCCCATGGCCTGCACACCGCCATGGCTGCGGCCCTGGCGTCCCAGGCGCCTCAGCCGCCCGTGCCCGTACCGACCCACTGAGTTCCTTGACCGTTCTTCCCTCCTCCGCCCCACCGGCCGCCACCCCACCCTGCGATGCCGCCGAAGCGGCCCGAGCGGTGGTGCTCAGCAGCGAACAGATCCTCAACCTGCTCCCCCATCGCTATCCCTTCGCCCTGGTGGATCGGGTGGTGGAGTACGTCCCCGGCAAGAGGGCGGTGGCGATCAAGAACGTCACCTTCAACGAGCCCCAGTTCCAGGGCCATTTCCCCGGCCGGCCCCTGATGCCCGGCGTTCTGATCGTCGAGGCCATGGCCCAGGTCGGCGGCCTGATCGTCACCCAGATGCCCGATCTGCCCAAGGGCCTGTTCGTGTTCGCCGGCATCGACGGCGTCCGGTTCCGACGGCCGGTGGTGCCGGGCGACCAGCTGCTGATCACCTGCGAACTGCTGGGTCTGAAGCGCAAGCGCTTCGGCAAGGTGCACGCCGAGGCCATGGTGGACGGTGAAAGAGTCTGCTCCGGTGAGCTGATGTTCTCGCTCGTGGACTGACGTGATGTCCAGTGCAGCCATGGCGACATCCGTGCATCCCACGGCCCTTGTCGATCCACGGGCCCGGCTGGGCTCGGGCGTGGAGGTCGGCCCCTATGCGGTGATCGGTCCTGAGGTGGAGATCGGTGAGGGCAGCCGCATCGGTCCCCACGTGGTGATCGACGGCCGGGTGCGGATGGGGAAGGGCAACCGTATTTTCCCGGGAGCCTGCATCGGCCTCGAACCCCAGGACCTCAAGTACGGCGGTGCCCCCACGGAAGTGGTGATGGGCGATGAGAACACGATCCGGGAGTACGTCACCATCAACCGCGCCACGGCGGAAGGGGAGCAGACCGTGCTGGGCAACGGCAACCTGCTGATGGCCTACAGCCACCTCGGCCACAACTGCCGTCTGGCTGACCGCATCGTGATCGCCAACGGGGTGGCGGTGGCCGGCCACGTGGTGATCGGGGATCGCGCGGTGATCGGCGGGGTGCTCGGCATCCACCAGTTCGTCCACATCGGCACCCTGGCCATGGTGGGCGGCATGAGCCGGATCGACCGGGACGTCCCCCCCTTCATGACGGTGGAGGGTCACCCGGGGCGCATCCGGGGCCTGAATCGCGTCGGCCTGCGGCGCAGCGGCATGGCCCAGGCCGACGATGGCGCCCAGTTCCGGCAGCTTCAGGACCTCTGGACCCTCATCTATCGCAGCGATCTGGTGCTCGCCGCCGCGCTGCGTCAGGCGCGGGAACGGCCCCTTCTGGCCGCGGCCGATGAGCTGTGCGCCTTTCTCGAAGCCTCCGTGGGCCCGGGCCGGCGCGGACCGCTGCCGGCCCAGCGCTGATGGTGCGACTGCTGATCAGCACCGGAGAGGTATCCGGTGATCTGCAGGGATCGCTGCTGGTCAGGGCCCTGCACGAGGAGGCCGACCGGCGCGGGCTGCCCCTGGAGGTGGTGGCCCTCGGGGGCGGGCGCATGGAGCGGGCCGGAGCCCAGCTGCTGGCGGACACCACCAGGCTCGGTGCCATCGGCCTGTGGGAACCGATCCCCCTGGTGATCCCCACCCTGAGACTTCAGGCGCGCGTTCGCCGCTGGCTGCAGCTCCATCCCCCCGATGGGGTGGTGCTGATCGACTACATGGGGGCAAACGTGAACCTCGGTCTGCGGCTCAAACGGCTCTATCCGAAGGTGCCGATCACGTACTACATCGCCCCCCAGGAGTGGGCCTTTCGCCTGGGTGACGGGGGCACCACCCGGCTGATCGGTTTCACCGATCGCATCCTGGCGATCTTTCCCGAGGAGGCCCGCTTCTACGGCGAGCGGGGTGCCCAGGTCACCTGGGTGGGCCATCCCCTGATCGACACCCTGCAGCAGCGACCCTCCAGGCAAGAGGCCCGCCAACGACTGGGGCTGAGGGCGGACGCGCCGGTGCTGCTGCTGTTGCCCGCCTCCCGTCGGCAGGAACTGCGCTACCTGCTGCCGCCGATGGCGGCTGCGGTGGCGCTGCTGCAGCGTCAGCGCCCCGATCTGCAGGTGTTGCTGCCCGCCGGTCTGCCGGGCTTCGAGGCAACCCTGGCGGAGGCGATGCAGGAGGCTGGAGCCACGGCCGTGCGTGTGATCCCGGCCGGGGAGGCCGATGGGCTGCGGCCCCTGCTCTGCGCCGCCGCCGATGCCGCTCTCACCAAATCCGGAACCGCCAACCTGGAACTGGCCCTGCGGGAGGTTCCCCAGGTGGCCGGCTACCGGGTGAGCCGGCCCACCGCCTTCCTGGCCAGACACCTGCTCCATTTCAACGTCGAGCACATCTCACCGGTGAACCTGGTGCTCGGCGAACGACTCGTACCCGAGCTGCTGCAGGACGCCTTCACCCCCGAAGCCATCGTGGCGGCCCTCGCCCCCCTGTTCGATCCCGCCTCCGGGGCGCGGCAACGGATGGTGGAGGGCTACGGTCGTTTGCGGCAGAAGCTTGGAGAGCCGGGCGTCACCCGTCGGGCGGCGGCGGCGATCCTGGAACCGTTCCCCGGAATCGACCCATGCGACTGATCGCCCTGCTGCTGGGCCTGTGGATGGCCCTGGGGGGGCCGGTGGCCCCGGCCCTGGCGGCCACCGAGGAAGCCGTGCTGGCCGGCGGCTGCTTCTGGTGCCTGGAGCACGACCTGGAGGAACTACCGGGCGTGCTCGACGTGGTGAGCGGCTACAGCGGCGGCAAGGGGGCCAACCCCACGTACAAGCAGGTCTCCGCAGGGGGCAGCGGCCATCAGGAGGTGGTGCGGGTCCGCTTCGACAACGCCGCGATCGGTTACGACACCCTGCTCCGGGCCTACTGGCGCAACATCGACCCCTTCGACGCCGGCGGTCAGTTCTGCGACCGCGGCGATTCCTACCGGCCGGTGATCTTCACCACCAGTGCCGACCAGGCCGCGGCGGCCCGCAACAGCCTGGTGGCGGCTGCCCGGGAGCTGGGCCGGCCGGCGGCGGCGATCCAGGTGACGATCCGCCCCCTGTCCCGGTTCTGGCCGGCGGAGGACTATCACCAGAATTACGCCGAGCGCAACGGCATCCGGTACCGCTACTACCGCTGGTCCTGCGGGCGCGACCGGCGGCTGGAGGCGGTCTGGGATCAGCGGGCGCGCACCAGCCAGCCCTGGAAGGGCGGCTGATCCGGGCTGAACGAGGTGATGGGGATCACCTCTGCGGGCTGCCGGTAGAGCTTTCCCTCCCTGTCAACGACCGGAAAATGCCGTAGCGTTCGGGGACATTCGTCAGGGGTTGTATATGTATCTGCTGACCATCCGGGACGGTCTGCAGACCCGCCACTTCGGGCCTTACGGGACCCCCAGGGAAGCCGCTGACGACCTCGACAGACTCCAGGCCAGCTGTGGCGAAAAAGCCCCCTGGCAGATCCACCGCCTCGAGTCCCCCGCCGAACTGCACGCCAGCCTCGCCGGCACGGGCGATCCCGAACCGGTTCCCGCCTGAGCCTCAGGCCCTCGGAGGGGTCCGGGGATAGCCGCGCAGCAGGCCGCTTTCGATCATCAGACCGACACCCGCATTGATCAGGATCAGGCCCAGGGCGCCGTACCAGAACCAGGGCCCGGCTTCCGGCATGGACTGCCCCTGATCCAGGGAGGCCGCCAGGGCCGACCAGGTCTGGAGGCCCTTGCGGATCACCCCTTCCCCGAAGAGGCACAATCCGGCCGGCAGCATCAGAACCCCGAGCTGGGCCTTCACGTACCAGCGGATCTTGTGAGCGGCCATGGGCAGGGTCGGTCTGGGCTGGGATCAAACCTAGGCTGAGGTCCACGGCGAACCGCGGCGGGAGGACCATTCAGCAGGCGGCACCGCCGATCAGCCAGGCGACCAGGGTGCGGACCCCGAAACCGGTGGCCCCCGCGGGGTCGACGCCACGGGGCTTGTCGCTCCAGACCGTGCCGGCGATGTCGAGGTGTGCCCAGGGCAAACCCTTGGTGACGAAGTCCTGCAGGAAGAGGGCGGCGGTGATGGCCCCCCCCGGCCGGGGACCGGTGTTCTTCAGGTCGGCGATCGGGCTCTTGAGACCGTCCTTGTAGGAGCTGCGCAGGGGCATCCGCCAGAACGTCTCGCCGCCGGCCCTGCCGGCGGCGAGAAGGGCCTCGGCCAGCCCGTCGCTGGGGGACCAGAGCCCGGCGATCTCCTCGCCCAGAGCGATCACGCAGGCGCCGGTGAGGGTGGCGAGATCGACGATGGCATCCGGCTCCAGAGCGCAGGCGTAGACGAGGGCATCGGCCAGGGTGAGTCGCCCCTCCGCATCGGTGTTGTTGATCTCGATGGTCTTGCCGTTGGAGGCGGTGAGCACATCGCCCGGATGGATGGCGCCGCCGCTGATCATGTTCTCGCAGCTGGCCACGATCACGTGCAGCTCCAGGCCGGCGGGACGGATCTGGCCGATGGCCCGGGCCGCCCCGAGCACCGCGGCGCTGCCGCCCATGTCGTACTTCATCATCTCGATCTGGGAGCCAGCCGTCTTGAGGTTGTAGCCCCCGGAATCGAAGGTGAGTCCCTTGCCCACCAGCACCACCCGCCGGGTCACGTCTCCCCCGGGCCGGTAGGTGAGGTGGATGAATTTCGGGGGCAGGTCCGACCCCTGGGCCACCCCCAGGTAGGCCCCCATGCCGAGGGCTGCGCAGTCCTCCCGCTCGAGAACCTTGAGCTCCAGGCCGAAGGTCGCGGCGATGGCGGCGGCCTCGTCGGCCAGGGCCTGGGGCGTGGCCTTGTTGGGTGGCGCCGCCACCAGCCGCCGGGCCAGCTCCACCCCGGAGCAGGTGGCGTCCACATCGGCCAGGCCCGCCTCCCCCGCTTCCGTCGGACCCAGCAGGCTCACCCGGCGGGGCTCGGACCGGGGTTCGGCCTCGCTCTTGAAGCGCTGGTCGGCATAGAGGGCCAGCCGCACCGATTCAGCCATGGCGGCCGCCGCCGCCGCGGGATCGAGTCCCTCGACCGGCAGCCACAGGGCGAGCTCTTCGGCGCCAGAGGCGGCGGCACTTCGGGCGGCGCCGGCACTGGCCTGACGCAGGCCGTCGAGGCCGAAGTCCGCCGGATCCCCCAGCCCCACAAGGATCACAGTGGCGGGAGAGCTCCCGGGACGCTCCAGGGTCAGAGACTGACCAGGCTTACCTTCGAAGCGGCGGCGCTGCAGCAGCCGATCGAGGCCTTCCCCCACCAGCGCCTCGAGGAGGGCACGGCCATCGCCCGAGGCCGCAGTGAACAGGCCCACCACGAGGGTGTCGCCGGTCCAGACCTCCCCCAGGGAACCGGAAAGCGCAAGACAACGAAACTCCATGCGGCACTCCATGCGGCCAGGACGGGCGGGCCGTGATCGTAGCCAGCACCGGCCTCCCGCTCAGGCAGGATCGGCCGTGAACGGGGTGGCCCAGCGATCCCTGGTCTCCTTGTTGAAGGGGGGCAACCAGTGCCGGATCATCGCCTGCTCCAGGGCCCGGCGCGGGACGACCTCCTCGGGCACGTCGCACCAGAAGCGGATGCTCAGCCTGGCCTCCAGCCCGACCCGCGCCAGGGACTCGCCGTAGGCCGCCAGGTAACTTTTACAGTCGTGATCGCCTTTCCAGCGCTGGTCGGCCCGCCCCGTCTCGCCCACGTAGAGCAGCAGAGGCACGGTCAGCTGTGAGGGACGATCCATCACCAGATAGAGGGCCGCCCCGCGATGGGGAGAGCGGGGCCAGCGCCAGAAGGACAGGCTCTGGGGGCTCAGGACCAGCGGGTCGAAGGTGCGGGCCCGCTCGCACGGGTCAGCGGGGTCCTCAGGGCCGGAGAACAGCTGCCCCTGCAGGAGGGGGACGGCGGCGCCGCCGGACCGGGCATGGAGCCGTCTCTGGTGGTCGGCGAGGCGGCCCTGCCAGGCGAGCAGCTGCTCCCGCAGCAGGGGAAGCTCCGGGGCGGGCGGAGACCCACTGACGGCGGCCATGGCGGTGGCCGGGAAGAGTTCCCCCTGACGGCTCATCGGGATGGCCTCGGGGCCGAGGGAAGCTCCGGGCCGGGAGGGGCGGGATCGAAGCCGACCCTGCCGATCCAGCGCTCCACCAGATCGGCAGGCAGCTGCAGGCGCTGCTGCAGATCGGCCAGATCCCGGAACGGCTGCCGGGCCCGCTCCTGCAGCAGCCGCCGGGCACCCTCGGCCGTCAGGTCAAGCCGCTCCCGCAGCTGGGGTTCGGTGGCCCGGTTGATCGCCAGCAGTGCCGGCGCCGCAGGGGGCCCGGGATCGCCGTACCACCGGAAACGGAGCACGGGCATCCAGCTGCTGAGGTGTTCGGGCGGGATCTGCAGGGCCAGGGCCAGATCGTCGGGGCCACTGAGCTGAACGCCACCGCTGCGGAGCCGTTGCAGCAGATCCACCTGATCGGGCCGGCAACCGGGGAGCCGCAGCCAGTCGGCGGCGCTGGCGCGGTTGACATCGAGCTGCCAGCCGAGGGCGGCGGCATGGCGCACCTCCTCACCGTTCCGCAACCGCAGGCCTGGATTCTGAGCAAGCTTGAGGGCCAGCAACTCTCTCTCCACCGCCTCCAGGTCCCTGGCGCCGGCAGCCGAGGCGGAGGACTGCCCGGCGTCCGGAACCGCAGCCGGCAACTGACCTGTGGCCACCAGAAGACGGCGGGCCAGAGGATCCAGCCAGTGGCGCCCTGCCATGAAGGCCCGCATCCGTGCACGACGGGCCTGAAGTTAGCGGCTGGCTCAGGGTTCGGGCCAGTCGACCAGGCCCAGCTTGAGTCCGATCACCACCGCCTCGATGCGCCCGCGGACCCGGAGCTTGAGCAGCAGGTTGCGCACATGGGTCTTGACCGTGTCCACCGAAACCATCAGATCCCTTGCGATCTCGAGGTTGGTGCGGCCCTGCACGACCTGGGCGAGCACCTGCCGCTCCCGGGCACTGAGGGGCTCCTGCAATCCCGGCCCCGAGCCCTCTGGACCACCACGGAAGGCAGCAGCCAGGGCGGGATCGAGATACAGGCCTCCTTCGAGAACCGTGCGCAGCGCCTGGAGGCCTGAGCCCTGAAGCAGGCGCGACTCGGCCACGACGCCCTCGCAGCCGGCCTCGAGAACCCGACGGATCCCCGCATGGCGATGCTCCTGAGTGACCACCAGCAGGGTGCGCACCCCGGGCTGATGGCGCTTGCAGCGCACCACCAGATCCACTCCGCAGCCCCCCTCCAGCCGATCGCTGATCAGGAGAAGGGCGGGCTGATGCTGCCGCACCAGGGCGAACCCCTCGGCGGCGGTGGTCGCCGCACCCAGGACCCGGGCCGGAGTCCCCATCA
Organism: uncultured cyanobacterium; assembly: GCA_963772735.1. Classification (GTDB taxonomy): domain Bacteria; phylum Cyanobacteriota; class Cyanobacteriia; order PCC-6307; family Cyanobiaceae; genus Cyanobium. Next base: position 80,150 of record CAVYYO010000001.1, read on the forward strand.
ACAGAGCGATGTGGGCCCGGCTCCCGAGGCAGAGCAGAAGCCGCACCCCCCGTAGCAGGGCCAGCCCCTGGGCCACGTCGTCGCGCGCCTGGGGCAGCAGAGGGGTGAAATCCACAGGAACCGGGGGGCTGGTGAAGGCAATTTTCACCAGACATTCAGTGGATTTTCAGTATCCAGTGTGGCTGCCCGTGGGGTTGAATACGTGGATCCGAACACCCTGCAGGCGGCCGGGCTCTGCAGAATCGAACCCTCAGCAGCCCGGACTGGCGTCTCTATGGCCTTCTTCGATTCCGAGATCGTCCAGGACGAGGCCAAGCGGCTGTTCACCGATTACCAGCAGCTGATGCAGCTGGGCGGCGAGTACGGCAAGTTCGATCGGGAGGGCAAGAAGCTCTACATCGAACGGATGGAGGAGATGATGGAGCGCTACCGGGTGTTCATGAAGCGCTTCGAACTCTCCGAAGACTTCCAGGCCAAGCTCACCGTCGAACAGCTGCGCACCCAGCTGGGCCAGTTCGGCCTCACCCCCGAGAAGATGTTCGAGCAGATGGAACTCACCCTGGAACGGATGAAGAGGGAACTGGCAGGCGGTTCCTGAACCAGCCCCCGATCCCCCAGCTTCCCTGCACGTCCCGGCCAGTCTCCACCCGGCCGGCCCGCGGATCCTCAGCTTGAGGAGGGCAGACGTGCCTGCCGGAGAAACGCCCGGAGACTGGCCCCCAGCCGTCGGGCACCGGCGCTGGAGAGGTGATCGGTGTCCCGCAGGAGTTCAATGACGGCCTCATTGCCACACCCCTCTCCACACAGAACGGGGATGGGGTCGTACAGCTGCACCTCTGCTGGAAGCACCCGCCGCAGGCGTCCGTTGAGTTCGATGGCATGGTTGAGCTCCGCTGCCACGGTGCGCTCGCAGTTCCGCTTGGGTTGGAGGTTGAACCAATCCGGTATGCAGTTGCGGATGTCAGGGTTTCGGGGGGTGGCACCCACCAGCACGACCGCCACGCCCCGGGCGGTGGCCTTCTCGGCAAAGCGAGCGAGCCCCTGGCGATAGAGCAGGAGCTTCTGCTCGCCGGTGGGCGCCGGTCGACCATCGCTTCCCAGGATGTCGTTGCGGGTGTCCCGCAGCTGGGAACTGTCTCCGAGGTGACTGAGCAGGTAGCCGCTGATCACCACCACATCCCCCGGCCTGGTGAACTGCAGCAGCTCGGATTCGGCAAGATCCAGAAACCGGGAGCAGATCGATTGGCTGTGGTCGTAGGGGGTGTTGGGGAAGAGGCAGCCGCTGTGGGCCAGCAACGTCACTTCGGCGTGCTCCGACTCCCGCACCTGAGCCAGAGCCGGCGAGAAGGCCATGGCATGGCTGTCCCCGATCAGAAACACATGCGGGGGGGCGGCGGTTGCCGCCGTGGAGGGGATTCGATCGGGCTGGGCGGTGCAGGTTTCGATCAGCCGGGCAAAACCCGCCGGGCTGGTAGGTCCCTGCTGATCGGTGTTGTTGAGCTCGCAGGCCTCGGGAGTGATGCGGGTGCCTGGGATCGCCAGGTCGCTCCATGATTCCCGGCGGGCCGGGTTGTCGTGCTGGCCCAGAAAGATCTGGGCCTGGGCGTGGCGATCCGTCCACCCCAGCACCATGGCCCCGGCCAGGGCGGCGAGGATCCCCGAGGCGATGGCCAGCCAACGCCGGGCAGGAAACAGTCCCCTGCGCAGCGGCACTTCCACCAGGCGATAGGAGGCCATGGCCAGGGCCACGATCAGGCCGATCTGGAACGGCAGCGCCCACAACGGCATGCCGACCGTGCAACGGCTGAGGTACAGCACGGGCCAGTGCCACAGATAGAGCGAATAGGAGATCAATCCGATCCCCACCGCATGGGGGTGGCGCAGCAGGGACAGCACCTTCCCTTGCGAATGCCTGCTGAATGCCGCGATCAGCAGGGAGGTCAGCATCACGATCAGCGGCGCTCCCACCACCCTCGCGCTGGCGGGCACCAGCACGAGGGTGATCAACAGGAGCCCCAGCAGCAGCGGCGCGGGGAAGGCTGCCGCCGCCCGGGGGATGGGAGAGGATCCACGGGGCGCCGACAGCCCCAGATAGAGCAGACAACCGCTGCCCAGCTCCCAGAAGCGGGCCGGCATCAGGTAGAAGGCATCGATCGGCTGCCGTGCCGAGAGGGCGAGGAAGGCCAGCAGCGAAAGCAGGCTGACGAGGGCCACCAGACGGAACAGCCGACGACGACCGCGGGGCCGTCCCGTCAGGAAGCCGGTGACCCAGAGCAGCAGCGGAAAGATCACATAGAACTGTTCCTCCACCCCCAGCGACCAGGTGTGGGTGAAGCCATTCAGCTGGGCGGGAGGCGCGAAATAGTCAGTGGTGAGGCTGCGCAGGTGGAGATTGGAGAAGCCGAACAGGGCGGTGACGCCGGTCCTCAGCGAGACCCCCGCGAGGGGATCGAACAGGCAGGCCAGCAGGCTGGTGACCATCACGCACACCACCAGGGCGGGCAGGAGGCGCCGCACCCGCCTGGCGTAGAAGCTGAGCAGCAGATCACCCAGACCTTCGGCGGCGGGCCGACCCGCCAGGGACGCGGTGATCACGAACCCGGAGATCACGAAGAAGATGTCAACGCCGAGATAACCGCCTGGCAGCCATCGGCTGTTGAAGTGGTGCAGGATCACGCCGAGCACGGCCAGAGCCCGCAGGCCGTCGATTTCCGGGAGGTAACGCCCTGCCATTCAGTCCGCTGAACTTGCCCACCCTTACCAGCATCATCGGCCTCCTGGTGGAGTCGCCCCGTCGACCGCCCCCCTGGAAGGCGCCCGGCAGCGGGATGCGAAGCCTTGGGCAGGGCCCGGACGGCGGCGGCTGCTTACGATTCGCCCCGACGGTTCCGTGCTGATGGCTGAAGCGACCCCTCCCCCTCTGCCGCCCTGGCTGGAGCGTGGGCTGGCCGACCTGTTTCCCGCCGGCCCGTGGACGGATCCGGATCAGCATCTGCTGGCGCGGCTGGCGGAGGCGGATCAGCAGGGCCGCCCCCTGCGGGTGAAGCTCGGCATCGATCCCACCGGCAGCGACATCCATCTGGGGCACAGCATCCTGTTCCGCAAGCTGCGGGCCTTCCAGAACGCCGGCCACACGGCGGTGCTGATCATCGGCGACTTCACCGCCCGCATCGGCGATCCCACCGGCAAGAGCGCCACCCGCGTGCAGCTCGACGCGGCGGCTGTGGAGGCCAATGCCGCCACCTACCTGGCCCAGCTGGGCCAGGGCCAGCCCCCCGAGCGGTCCCTGCTCGACTTCCAGACCCCCGGGCGCCTGGAGGTGCGACGCAACGCCGAATGGCTCGCGGGTCTGGACCTGCCGCAGGTGATCGAACTGCTCGGGATCAGCACCGTGGGCCAGATGCTGGCCAAGGAGGACTTCGCCAACCGCTATGGATCGGGCACTCCGATCAGCCTGCACGAGTTTCTCTATCCCCTGCTGCAGGGCTACGACTCGGTGGCGGTGCGGGCCGACCTGGAACTGGGTGGCACCGACCAGAAGTTCAACGTGGCCATGGGCCGCGACCTGCAGCGCCATTTCGGCCAGCGTCCCCAGTTCGGCCTGCTGCTGCCGATCCTGCCGGGCCTCGACGGCGTGCAGAAGATGAGCAAGAGCCTGGGCAACACGGTGGGGCTTGTGGAGGACCCCCTCTCCATGTACTCCAAGCTCGAGAAGCTGCCCGACGCGGTGGTGGAGGACTACATCACCCTGCTCACCGATCTGGATCCGGCGGCCCTGCCGGCCGATGCCCGTGAGCGCCAGAAGGCGATGGCGTTTCAGATCACGGCCGATCGCCACGGAGCGGAGGCCGCCGCCGCTGCCCAGGCGGATGCGGCCCGGCTGGTGGCGGCGGGCCTCCCCGGCAAGGGAAGGCTCCCGGCCGAACTCAGCGCGGACAGCGTTCCGGAGGCCTCCCTGGCCGGGCTGGCCTTTCCCCTGAAGGCCTTCTACCTGCTCAGCGCCCTGGAGATCTGCGCCAGCAGCAGTGAGGGGCGGCGCCAGATCCAGGGCGGCGGCGTGAGGCTGGATGGCGAGAAGCTGAGCGACCCCAACCAGGAGTTCAGCGGCCCGGAGCAGCTGACCGGCAAGGTGCTGCAGCTCGGCAGGAAGACCTTCCGGCGACTGGTGACCTGATGGCACCTGCCCACCTCGCCACAGGGATCACCGACCCCGCCGACCGCATCATCCTCGCCCTCGATCGCAGCGATGCCGAGGCGGCCCTGGCGCTGGCGGCGGCGATCCCGGGGCTGCGCTGGGTGAAGGTGGGCCTGGAGCTGTTCACCGCCGCCGGCCCCTCCGTGGTGAGGGAACTGCGGCGCCGGGACCTGCGGGTGTTCCTGGATCTGAAGTTCCACGACATCCCCGCCACGATGGCCGGGGCCTGCCGCAGCGCCGCCCGCCTGGGGGCCGAGCTGATCACGGTGCACGCCTGCGCCGGGGGCGAGGCCCTGGTTGCCGCCCAGGCGGGCGCGCTGGAGGGGGCCGCCGCGGAGGGGCTGGCCGCCCCCACCCTGCTGGCGGTGACGGTGCTGACCAGCTGGGAGGCCGAACGCTTCCGGCAGGAGCTGGCGATCGCGACGCCCCTGGAGCGGTATGTGGCCCAGCTGGCGGCCCTGGCGGCGGCGGCGGGCCTCACCGGCGCGGTGTGCTCGCCCCGGGAGGTGGCCGCCCTGCGGGCCGACCATCCACGGCCCTTCGCCCTGGTGACGCCGGGCATCCGCCCCGCCGGGGGGGAGGCCGGGGATCAGAAGCGGGTGATGACACCGGCGGCGGCCCTGGCGGCGGGGGCCAGCCATCTGGTCATCGGCCGTCCCATCAGCGCTGCCGCCGATCCGGCCGCGGCCTTCGCGGCCTGCTGCGAAGAACTGGGCTGAGCCGGCCCCATCCGGCGGCCAGGACTGGACGGGACAGGATCAGTCCCCGGCAGGGAGCGTCTCGTCAGGACCACGAAGCGCCAGCTGCGGATGGGGATAGGTGAGCCCATGGTGGGCGAAAGCCCGCTTCGCCCGCATCAGAAGATCGGTGCGGTAGACGAACTCATCACGGGCGTCCATCGGATAGGAGCGCAACTTGAACTGGGTGCCCCAGGGGTGTTCTTCGATCACCACAATGATCGGCAGGTTCAGCTGGGTGTACTGACTGCTGAAGGCCGCCTGGTAAAGAATGTCCATCACCAGATCGGCATCGACCTTGTGGTCGAAATAGACATCCGTGGCCACCTGGGCCTCCAGCTTGCCGCAGTTGGCATTGGAGATCGGATCGGTCCAGAGGAGATTATGGGGAATGGTGATGGTGTTGTCGTCGGGGGTGACCAGCTGCAGGCTGCGTAATCCATAGCCAACGACCTCGCCGTAGTGATCGCCGATCCTGACCCGATCCCCCACCCGATAGGAGGCTTCGAAGAGGGAAACGACTCCAGCGATGATCGAACTCACGTAGTCCTTGAAGGCAAAGCCCAGCGCCACCGCCAGGGTTCCCGTCAGAGCCAGCAGGTTGTTCTGGGTAAGGTTGAGGAACTGATCAAGCAGATAAACGACCGTCACGATCAGGATGAGGCCCTTCAGGAACGGCAGCGACTGCTTGATGAGCAGCCGGTAGCGCCGCGCCACCTTCTCCGACAACCAGCTGGTCAGCCGTTCGATCAGAACAATGCCGGCGTAGGCCAGCACAACAGCGAAGACCGCGCTGATCGACTTCATCAGCGTGACCTCGGCGAGGATGCGCTGCTTCGCTGTCTCGGCCCTGGCTGCGGCAGGCAGGAGGACTGCGGTCGCCGCCCCCAGGGCGATCCACAGCACGCGGGGGAAAGGGAGCGAGGCCATGGCTCAGGCCTCCCCGGTGAAGAAGTTGTTGTTCGCCAGCTCCTTCACCAGAGACGGATAGGCCGACGGGCGCACGGAGAGTTCCCCCGCCGATTCCTCGATCAGGCCCTCGTCGAGGAGCCAGTGGATGCGGGGCTGCAGGCGATGGCTGGGCAGTCCAAGACCGAAGGCCAGATGCTCCCTTCGCATCGTTCCATGGATGAGCAGGCTGTGCAGGAGATAGCGGTCCTCGTTGCTCAGACTGGGCAGATCCAGCAAGGCGGGCCTGAGCTGACGCAGCGCGCCCGCATCGCCGTCCTTGGCCGGATGCAGGGAATCCAGCCAGAGTCCGGCGGCGATCCTGCTGCTGCCGGCGGAGAGCTCCGCCAGCTGGCTCCACAGGGCCGCTGCGGTGGCATCGCCGGCGGCAGCGCCGGCCCCTGAACCATCCGGCACGGAACCCGCCGTCTGTTCCAGCCCCAGGTCGGCAGCCACGGGGGAGAGCCATTCCCTCAGGGCGGCGCCATCGAGGGGCGGCAGGGTGATGGCGTCGGGGAAGTAGGAGCTGATCTGGCTCACATGGTCGAGAAACCTCCAGGCCCAGGTGTTGCAGCCCAGCAGCCAGAAACGGTCGCGATGCTCCTGGGCCACCTGCCGCAGGCGCTCGATCCCGCTCCAGCCATCGATGCAGCGCAGAAAGCACTGGTCGAGATTCGCCAGACACAGCAGCTCCGGGTTCCCTGCGGCCGCTGCCGATGGCAGGGGGTTCTCCAGGGCAGCGGTCAGCATCCGGGAAACGGCCTGGGGATCGACCGGCCGATGGCGGCAGGGAAGCAGGAAGCGGCAGGCGAGGGACGGGCCTTCCCCTCCGGCCAGGGCCGCCTCGATCACCGGTGCCACGGGCGCCACCGGCCGGCTGAGCAGGATCATCACGTTGGGGGCCTCCGCCTCGGCGCGCCAGGCCGCCACCGCCTCGGCCAGCGCCTCCCGAACGAAGTCCAGCAGCGGCGTCGGCACGTCCAGGGCCGCGATCCGCCGCTGCAGGGCGAGGCGCCGCTCCCTGGGCAGCGGCTCGAAGGGATCGTCGGCCAGCCGGGATTTTCGGCGCGCGAACCAGGAATCCAACCCGGCCCGCACGCTCTCGAGCAGGGGGAGAACCATCAGAGCAACTCCTTCAGGGCCGACAGCTGCTGGTTCATGGCGGTGTGGCCCTTGCGGATGATGCGCGTGGCCTTGTGGAAATCGAAGATGGCGAAGTCGTTCAGATGTGGCTCCACCAGCAGGTCGGGGGCATGGGCTTCCAGCCGGCTGCGGGTGACCTGCTGCTCCATCACGTTGAGGGAGGTGCCGATCACGTCGAAGATGTTGGGGCCGGGATCCTCAGAGGGGAACCACTGATCCACCTTGTCGTGCAGCGTGTCCTCCAGGCTCTGATAACGATCCCGGAGGTTCTTCAGAAATGACTCCCTGCGGCGCTTCGAAGCGTCACTGGGCGTCCTGGGGGACGGTTCGTCCTCGCCATCCGCAGCTTCATCGGCCTGGGCAGCCGACACCTCCCTGATCTGGGAATCGGGCTGGGAGGAATCCGCCAGTCCTCCGGTGACGTGGTTGCGGTTCAGATTCACCGCGATCACGACCTCCGCTCCCATCGCCCTGACCACATCCACCGGAACGGGGTTGACGATGCCGCCATCGCCGAGGAAGAGATCCCCTCGGCAGAAGGGTGTGAAGATGCCAGGCACGGAGATGCTGGCCCTCACGGCATCCACCATGGAGCCAGACTTGAGATGCACTTCCGCACCCTTGATGAGATCCGTGGCCACACAGCAGAAGGGAATCGGGGACTCCTCGATCTTCATCCCCTGCATGTGCTCCGAGAGCAGCTCGTAGACCTTGTTGCCATCCAGCAGACCACTGGTGGGGAAGACCATATCGAAGTAGGAAAGCATGTCTCTCCAGCTCAGGTCCCTGATGAAGTCTTCCAGTTCATCCAGCTCCTCGGCGCAGTAGATGGCCCCCACCAGAGCTCCGATGCTGGCTCCGGAGATGAAATCGATCCTGATCCCGGCCTTTTGAAGAGAACGAATCACGCCGATGTGGGCCCAGCCCCTGGCTCCACCACTTCCCAGGGCCAGACCAACGCTTTTCATGATGCAGAAACCCGAGAAGTGTAGAAGTATTGTCCGGGGAAAAGGCTAGTTGATGCTGCCCGGGAGAGTGAGAGGCCGATCACCCCCGTGGGAAAGGAACGGGCTTCATCCCCGCGGAGGATCGGGGGTGGATCGGGATGCGGACGCAGCCGGGGATCCGACGGCAGGGGCGATGGGCCGGTCCGGAAGAGTTCGCAGGGCCAGGGTCTGGAAGGGCATGTCGACCCCTGCCTCGCGCAGGGCCTCGAACAGGCGCTCCCGCAGGAGATGGCGTACGGCGATGTGCTGCTTTTCGTCGGCAAGCCACACCTGAAGTTCCATGGCGACGTTGTAATCGTTCAGGGCCGTGACCACCACCCTTGCGGGCGGCTCCTCCACCAGCAGGCCATCCGTGGGACACTGAGAAAGGGCAATGCTTCTCACCCTGGCCAGATTTTCTTCCACACCCACTGTGAAGGGAATATCGAGTCGGAGGTGGGGAAAATTAGTATAGGAAGCAACGATGGAGTTGACCACGATGGTGTTGGGCACGGCCAGCATCCTGCCATCAGGGGTCACCACGCGGGTGGAGCGCATGGTGATCCGATCCACCCGGCCATAGTGGCCACCGACCTCAATCAGATCCCCCAGAACGAAGGGACGATCCCAGAAGATGAAGATCCCCGAGATCATGTTGGACAGCGCATCCTTGGCGGCAAAGCCCAGACTGAGACCGACCACACCGAGGCTGGCAAGGATGGACGTGGTGTTGATGCCGAGACGACCCAGAGCCGTGATCACCCCGATCGAAAGAATCACATATTTCAGCAGCGTCAGCAGGAAATTACTGGCGGTGGGATCCAGATCCGCCCGCTGCACCGCCAGTCCCACCGCCTGCCGCACCAGTCGCCACAGCAGCCAGGCCGCCAGAAGGATGAGCAGGGCCCCGATCCCCTGAGGCATCCAGGCGAGCACCCCAGCCATCGTCGGACCCTCCCTGACGGGGTGCCAACCCTAGGCGGAGCCTCTGGGGTCATTCCTCTCGATCAGCCGCGAGATCCATTGGCCAAGCGGCCCGGCCTCGGCCAGCTGCCGGCGCAGACGCCGCAGCTCGGCTGCGCGCTGCTCCAGCCGCTGGGCCTCGCTGGGCACCCGATCCTCGAAAGGAACATGGGCGCGCTGCGACAGCCAGGCCCCCAGGCTGCGCAGGGAGGCCGGGTCGTCGGCGATGTGATCGATGGGCAGGGGCCTGCCGGTGGGGCGGGTGGCCTGCAGGTGGTACCAGCGGTCTCCGTCGGAGTCGATGGTTTCCGTCAGCTCCAGGGCCTGGGCCTCGCCAAGGGTGCGCAGGTGGCCGCCGAAGCGGCGCTGCAGCACCAGCCGGCGTGGCTCCAGCCGCCACTCCCGCCGCCCGAACAGCAGCCACAGCAGACCCCAGCCGCAGGCCATGGCCAGCAGGCTGAGGGGAACCACCCCCGCCCACAGGCCCGGCCGGCGGAGGGCACCACCCACCAGCAGGGCCAGCAGGCCCCACACCACCAGGCAGACCAGGGCCATCACCAGGGCCTGGCGCCGCCGCCACCCCTGGTGGGGAATCAGCAGGGGGCTGTCGAAGCTGGGGGTGACCTCCTGCCAGCCCGGCGGGAGGACGGCCGGCGCCGGCTCCTCGGAGGCGGGCCGCAGCCCCAGGGCCCCGTTGAGCTGCTGGGCGGCCTCCTTTCGCTGCCGGGGGGTGCCGAGGCGGGTGATCGGGATGCTGCGGCCGGGCAGGTCGGCCAGCAGAACCCCCGCGCCGGCGGGGTCGGTCCGCACCCGGAACTGACGGATCTCACGCCAGGGGAGAGAACGACGCCGATCCAGCGGCCCCAGCCGGCAACGAAGCTCCAACCGGCCATCGTCGCGGAGCACCAGCCGGTCCTCCGACCAGAGACAGCGCAGCACCTCGCCCAGGGCGAACACCCCGCCCAGGGTCCAGAAACAGACCCACACCAGCAGGAAGATCACCACCGGCAAGGGCCCCTGACCGGTCGTCAGTGAGTTCCACAAAAACCAGAGGGCGAAGATCTCCCCCGCCATCCAGCCCCCCAGCCAGAGCGAGAGAAAGCCCGCCACGAAGAAGCGCCCCGGCCCCCGGGGTCGGAAACGGAAGGTGGACGCGGCTGTCACCGGCCCCACGCAAAAACAGTCTGTTCCATGGCCCCATGCTGCCGAGGCAGAGCCTGCGCAGCATCTCCGGGCGCCGGCCATCCTGCAGGAACCTCAAGGGGCACTCCGGCTGCCGCCGGTACGAAAAACCCCCGATCCGCAGTGGGATCGGGGGTGAGGGCCGCAGGAGCGGAGCCGAAAGGGCCGGGATCGGGCTCAGCCGACGAATTCACGCACCGGGGCGGAGACGCCGGTGGGGGCGGTTCCCTTGAGGTAGGCCAGCATGGTGTCAGCGTCGGAGACCTCGAAGGGGTCGGCGGGGCAGTTGTCGTCGAAGCCGGGCTCCACGAACACCTTCTCGATGTTGCCGTCGTTGACCAGCATCGAGTAACGCCAGGAGCGGTCACCGAACCCCAGGTTGCTCTTCTCGACCAGCATGCCCATCTTGCGGGTGAACTCGCCGTTGCCGTCGGGCAGCAGGAACACCTTGTCGGCGCCGACCTGCTTGCCCCACTGGTACATCACGAAGGCATCGTTGACCGACACGCAGATGATGGTGTCGACGCCCAGGGCCTTGAACTCGTTGTAGAGCTCCTCGTAACGGGGCAGGTGGTTGGAGGAGCAGGTGGGGGTGAAGGCACCCGGGAGGGAAAACACCACCACCTTCTTGCCCTTGAAGATGTCGTCGCTGGTGAGGTCCTGCCAGCGGAAAGGGTTGGGGCCGGCCACGGATTCATCGCGGACGCGGGTCTTGAAGACGACGCTGGGAACCTTTTCGATGACAGCCATGTAATTGTGTGAAGAACGACTTGACGACGCGCCGCATCGGCAGCGATCCAGGCCAGCTTAACTCATAACCTATCCGCCTTAGTGGCCACGCCGGGGCGGGCCTTCCCCATGGCCGGCCTAGGGTCCGCAGCAGTCATCGTCGTGACGCAGCCGCCATGACCCTCTCGATGTACGAGGCGGCCGTTCCGCCCCTGGCCCGCAGCCTGACCAACCTGATCGCCATCCTGCGCAAGGGGGCCGGCCATGCCGAGGCCGGAGGGATCGAGCCCTCGGTGCTGATCCAGGCGCGCCTCTACCCCGACATGTTCCCCCTGGTGCGCCAGGTGCAGATCGCCACCGACATCGCCCGGCGCGGCCTGGCCCGGCTCGCCGCCGGCGAGGCGCCGGCGATGGAGGACACCGAAACCGGCTTCGAGGAGCTGATCGCACGGATCGAGAAGACCCTCGCCTACCTCGACACCCTGGCCCCCGGCCAGTTCGAAGGCAGCGAAACCAGGCCGATCGAATTGCCGGTGCGCGGAGAAACCCTCCACTTCACCGGCCAGGCCTTCCTGCTCTTCTTTATCCTGCCCAACGTCTATTTCCACGTCACTACGGCCTACGACATCCTGCGCCACAACGGCGTGGAACTCGGCAAGCGCGATTACCTGGGCGAGCCCTGAGCAAGCGGACGCCGCAGGGACGCCGGATCGATCCCCTCCCGCAGGGCCAGCACCAGGCCCGCCGCTTCCGCATAGGTGGCGGCAGGGATCACCGGCAGCCCCAGGGCCTCGCCGCTGACCGCGAGCAGACAGGGGTTGCCCTCCACGGCGATCAGGGGAACGCCGCGCGCGGCGCAGGCCAGCACCGCCTCGCCCCCGAGGGCCCCCGCCGGGGCCACCACCGCCCCGAGGCCGGCGCCATGGAGCAGGCCCTCGCCGGCGGCAGGCTCCGGCCGCAGATCCGGCGCCCGGCTCAGGCCCACCAGCACGCAGGGCAGGAAGGTGTGGCCCAGCTCCTCGGCCGCCGCCCGGGGATCGAGATCCGGATCGGGCGGCAGGGGCGCCAGGGCGGGGGCATGGGCGCAGGGGACGCCCAGGTGGCGGCTGAGCAGATGGCTGATCACCGCTTCCGCTCCGGCCAGACCGTCGACTCCACTGCCGTGGCGGTAGGCCGCGAGGGCTTCGCTGCCCGGCGCATCGGGGAAGCGGGCCACCACGGCGATGGCCGTGGCCCCCGCGGCCACCAGCCGCTCCCCCGCCCGCAGCAGGGCTCCGGGGCGAGCCAGGGTGCCCCAGCTGCTGCCGCTGGGCCCGAGTGACAGGGTCACCTCCAGGGGCTCCTCGCTGGTGACCACCGGCCCGATGGTCAGCCCCAGGCTGGCGCGGCAGGCCGCGATCGCCTGGCGGTGACGCAGGGCCAGCTCCGCTTCGATGCCCCCATCCAGCAGCACCCCCAGCCGCTGCGACGGCACCGGCGCCAGGGCCAGGTCGCCGGCCGCGAAGCGATCCAGGCTCCAGCCCTCCACGTAGTGGATGCGCCGGTCGCTCCAGTAGAGGGCGGCGGCGTTCATCACGTTGGGGTGGGTGATCAGACAGCCGCTGGCGGCCGCCAGCAACCGGGCCGCCGGCAGGCCGTCGCCGGCGAAACCGCCCACGGCGCAGCCCACCCCGGTGGGGATCACCAGCAGGGTGGGCAGGGCCGGAACCGCCACGCTCAACGCTCGGGATCCCAGGCCGGCCCTACCACGATCCCCTCCAGTCGCAGGCCCCGCTCAGGATCCACCGCCGTGATCGCCCAGCGCAAAGGCTCGGCTCCCTCCCCGGCCAGCCGGCGGGCCTCCGCCTGCAACGCCGGGCGCAGCTGGGGCAGCAGCTCCCCGGGAGCGGCCTGAAGCCACAGCTCCAGGGGCCGGAGCACCGGCTCCCACCTCTCCAAGAGCCGGGACCCCGGCGTGCTCATTTCTGGAACTGACCGAACTGGGCCTCGTAGAGGGCGTCCTCCTGGCCGGCGAGCAGGTCGAGATCGGAGCGGGGATAGGAGACGCAGAGCAGGGCGTAGCCCTTGGCCTGGAGTTCAGCCTTCACTCCCATCGCATCGGGCTGGTGCACCGTGCCGCTGCGCAGCAGCGCGGCGCAGGTGGTGCAGACCCCGGAGCAGCAGGAACTGGGCAGGGGCACCCCGGCGGCCTCGGCGGCATGGAGCACCGTCTGGTCGCTGCGGCAGGGGAAGCTGTGGGAGGTTCCGTCGAGGCTGGCGCTGATCTGGAAGATGGAGGGCTCGGACACGGACAGGCGGGCGGGCAGGCGGGCGAAAGGGCAGGCGGAGGTGGGCGTGACGCCCGGCGGTGCGGCTCAGACACCCGGTGTCGGCCCATCCTCACCGATCGCCAGCCAGCGGCAGGGATGGGGAGCGAGGTACTCCCCCGCTGCCGACGACGCTTCCGCGGCGGTGAGCACGAAGTCGATGCTCAGGGAGAACCGGGTGTCGCCTGGGTCCCCGTTGGGGAGCACTCCATGGTCGACGCAGGAGGGGAACAGCAGCAGCAGCCCGGCCCGGGGGGCCACATCGTGCCAGGGCTGGTTGAGGGCGGCTGTGGTCGCGATCGGGCCGTCCTGGCCCACCGCCAGCCCCGGCACCAGCTCGTTCACCTGCCGCGGCGGGAACAGGCGCAGGCAGCCGCTGCGACCGCTGCCGTCGCCGTTGAAGTAGTAGATGGCGCTCAGGTGGGCGTTGGGGTGGTGGTGGCGCCCCACCCTCTCGCCGGGCGCACTGATCACCGGCCAGCAGCGCTGGATGTGCAGCGCCACCCGCCGCCGGTCGAAGCCGAGTTCAGCCAGGTAGGCCCAGGCGTGGCCGGCCAGGCGGGCAAGCAGAGGGGCGAACAGGGGGTCGTGGTGCAGCTCACCGGCGCCGTGCACATCCCCGGTCCAGGCGACACCCTCGTCCAGTGGCTCCTCACCGCGCAGGGCCAGGATCCGCTGCAGCTGCAGGGCGGTGTCGAGCGGATCGGGCGCCAGCTGCACCTTGCCGAGGGCCATGGGGAAGAGGGGCTGGATCGCCAGGCCTGGGGCGCCGGAGGCAGGGGCCTGGCGGGGAGGGGTGGCATCGGCCATGGGCGGAAGCGAGGCGGGCTCGGCGAAGGGGAAGGGGGTGAGCCGCCCAGGGAACTCTGGAGCCAGGTCGTCTCCGAGCTGCCCATGGCCAGGTGACAGCACTGGGAAGACATCAAGAGACGGTGCGCGTGGTGCTCAGAAGGCATCGGAAGACCGGCTGGAGACTGGTGGCATGGCAGGGCGCCCTCACCGGAAAGGATCCGAGAGCCGACCGGGGTTGGCCCTGGCAGCGGACAGATCGGCCGGCATCAGCCAGCGGTGGTCCAGAAGGCCTTCAGGCAGGCCGTGGCGATGGCGGGGATGGATCAGGGAGCCAGCTGCTCCAGGCCAGCCTGGACATCCGCGCCATCCTGACCAGCTCCCTGCCATGGGAAGTTCACCTCAGCAGCGCGGGGCTGGTGGTGTGCGCGAGAGAGCCGTCATGGAGGAGGGGTCTGACCTGGATGGTCCCAAGGGTGGACTGAGATTGGATTCCCACGATCTCTGCTCGACGCCTACACAACCCCTATAGAATGCCAGCGCTTGATGACAGACAATCAGCAACTTTCCGATGAGGTCACAAAATGGCCCAGGAACCGTACCTCCATCAACCGACCAACCACTATTGACTGACCTCACTAAATTTGTCCCTTCAATATCGAGCAATAATTTGTCTGAGCTGACATCCATGCACGGCCCCCACAACGCCAGCCGACTTAAAAAGAAACCATGAAGAGATTGATCTATATCCTCAGCCCAAGTTACTCTGGCTCAACGATCTTTGACCTGGCCCTTGGAACCCACCCTCGGGTGCTCTCCCTTGGGGAGGTCCATCGCATAGCAGCGCCTCAGCGAGAGCGCATCATGAGCTTTGGCAACCGGTGCTCCTGCGGCAGGCGACTGCACGAATGCGACGTCTGGGAGGAGCGAAGACTGGCGACTTTCAACAGGATAGGGATCAGGCCCACAAGCGATTGGGTTGAGCTGGGGTTTGGGCCTTCCTACTCTTTCTTCAACAATCCTCCGGCCCCAATCTTCAACAATACGCTGTACCTGCTTCATCGCCTGATGCCGGGGAAGATGAAAAGGCTCAACCCCTCATCCTATTATGGGGCAAAGCTGCAATGGGCATTCTTTCACACCATAGCCGAATACCACGACAAAGACGTGATTGTCGATTCGAGTAAATCGATAACGCCACTTAGCGCCTTGGCGAGTGTCGATTCAGCGGCAATCACCGTTGTCCGTCTCATCAGAGATGGTAGAGGAGTTGTTCATTCAAATATAAAACGCGGTTGCGAAGCTACTCGCCAAGCCACGATGCGATGGCTGAATCAGTCCAAGAGGCTTGATGCCGTAATTCGCCGCATCGATTCAGAAACAATTACAATTAGATACGAAGATTTTTGCACTAATCCAACGGGCGAAGTCAGGTCTCTGCTCGAGAAGTGCGACATAGCAACGCGGGATTTCAAAGGAGATATTCATGTCGAGAACCACCATACCATTCCAGGAAACCAAATTTCCAGACAAGGAAGATTAACGCCAAAGCTCGATGAGTCCTGGAAAAACTCATTCAGCAAAACTGATCTCAATACGTTTGATCGCATTGGCGGAAGGCTAAATCGACATTACGGATACGCGTAACAGGACTGGCGGGCACAAAACAGATTCCCGGGATGGCGTGAAAAACAGGCTTGCGACTCCGGAAAATCAGTATTGTCCACAGACCTATTAACGTGGACCCTGAGAACGGAACCAGCCACGGGGAGAGCTTCCCCACCGGCCCGTCCGTCGCCATGGTTGTCCAGGTGGCCCTCTCCGAGGGATCCAGACAGCACAGGAGCCCCATGGCAGCGGGTGGCCTCAGGCCGCCCGCTGCCAGCCCAACCCCTGGCGGGCTTCGCGCCAACGCAGGCATTCCCGCAGCGAGCGGCCCAGGAGCAGCTGCTCCACGGGCCGCTGATCGCCCAGCACCCGCCTGGGCAGCAGCGTGGCGGCGGCGATCGCCCGATCCGGCCGGCCGCTCCAGCGGGCCAGCCGCACCGCCCCTTCCAGCAGCGGCAGGGTCACGCCGGCCAGGGTGCCGTCCTCCAGCCGACAGCTGCCGTTCTCCACCACCAGGGTGCGTTGATCCCAGCGATGCAGCCCATCGGCCAGTCCGTAGGGCGCCAGGGCATCGCTCACCAGCACCACCTGGCTGGGGGCCAGCCGCTGCAGCAGCACCGCCATGCTGGGGGCCACGTGCACCCCATCGGCGATCAGGCCCAGGGCGACGTCGTCCCGCAGGGCCGCCGCCGCCACGGGGCCCGGGGCACGGTGCTGCAGGCCGGCCATGGCGTTGAAGGTGTGGGTGAGCATGGTCACCCCCGCGTCGAAGGCGGCGGCCGCCTCGGTTTCGCCGGCTTCGCTGTGACCGAGGCTCACCACCACACCCTGATCCCGCAGGGCGTGGATCACCTCCGCCGCCCCCTCCAGC
The DNA here is from genome assembly GCA_963772735.1 of uncultured cyanobacterium. Lineage (GTDB taxonomy): Bacteria > Cyanobacteriota > Cyanobacteriia > PCC-6307 > Cyanobiaceae > Cyanobium. The sequence continues at coordinate 96,607 of CAVYYO010000001.1, forward strand.
TCCGGCGCCAGGGTGACCAGGGAGATGTCCGCCGCCGCCGCCCCCGTGGCGGGTCCGCTGAAGCCGCCGATCCGTTCCTCCAGGGCGGCCAGCGATGGGGCGCAGAGGTGCTCCCTGGGGTGGGCCCCCCGCCGCGCCGGCGCCAGGAACGGCCCCTCCAGGTGGGCCCCCAGCAGGCGGCAGCGGCCCGGCCGGTGAGCGGCGCGGGCCTGGCGCAGCACCGCCAGCGCCTGGCGCAGGGGCCCGATGGCGCAGGTCACCAGGGTGGGGCAGATCGCCTCCACCCCATCGCGCCAGAGCAGCTCCAGCAGCTGCTCCAGCCGCGGCAGGTCGGCGGCGGTGAGTTCGGGGAAGGCCAGGCCCAGGCCTCCGTTGATCTGGAGGTCCACCGCCGCCGGACTGAGCCAGTCCCCCCGCCAGTCGCTGCCGGCGGCGCTGCTGCCGGGGGAGAGGGGATGGAGGGAGGCGATGCGGCCCTGGGCGTCGATCGCGACCCGCCAGCGGCGCTCAGGGCTCTGGCGGTCTCCGCTCTCGCGTCGGGGGCGCTGGCAGGCGGAGCGCTCCGTCAGGCGCAGATTGGTCAGCCAGCGGAGACCCTGCCGATCCGGCCCGGTCGGATCGGGGCTGAAGCGGTCCATGCGGGCGGCGCGGGCGGGAGAATGCCATCTTCGCCGCCTCTGTGCCGTGGCCATGCCCGATCCCGCCGTTCAGAACTCCGCGGGGTCGCCCCGGGCGATCGGCACGGGGATGGTCCGATGAGGGCAGCGTCCTCCACCGGCCGGGCTGCGGGGAGCCCTGGGATCGGCCGGGCGTCCCTCGGGTTGATCGCCCTTGTGGCCCTCGGGCTGGCTGAGTCGCTGGGCCACCCGCAGCCAGCTGGTGACGAGCTGGGATGCGGGCAACTTCGTGCTGGCCCTCTCCGGCTTCGATCTGCCTGGCCATGCGCCCCACATGCCCGGGGTGTTCTGGCTCCTGATCGCCCTGGGGCGTCTGTTTCGCCCGCTGGTGGGCGGGGATGGGGTGGCGGCCCTGGAGCTGGTGAATGCCCTGGCGGCCGCCAGCACCCTTCCCTGCGGATGGTGGCTGGGCAAGCGTTTCGGCGGCCCCCGGGTGGGTGCCTGGATGGTGGGGCTGCTGTTCAGTGGGCCCCTGCTCTGGTACTACGCCAGCCAGCCGCTCAGCTATGGCGCCGAACTGGGCTGGGTGGTGGCGATCGGCTGCTGTGCCTGGAGGCTGTCCGAAGGGGATGGGCGCTTCGTGCTGCCCCTGGCCGCGCTGATGGCCACCGCCGGTGGCATCCGCCCCAACACGCCCTTGTTCCTGCTGCCCCTGGTGCTGGTCTGCTGCTGGCGCGGTTGGCGGCGGGGCGTGGCGGCCTGGCGACTGGCCGCGGGGGTGGCCCTGGGTCTGGGCGTGCTGGTGGCCTGGGGCTGGGCCTTCCTGGTGGAGGTGGGCGGTTGGGAGCGGTTCTGGCCCCTGTTCCAGGCCTGGAGAGAAGGCCACAGCGCTCAGGCCAGCGACAAGGGGGTCCTGGCCAACCTGTGGCTGCTGATGAAGAGTGTGGGTCTCACGGCCCCTGGCGGGCTGGCCCTGGCGCTGTTCTGGCCTCGCCGCCCCGCGACGGCCCCGGTGGCCGCCGCAAGGGATCACTGGCGGGGCTGGTTCCTGGGGCTGTGGGTTCTCCCTTCGTCGCTGTATCTGCTGCTGGTGCACTTCACCCGCATGGGGCACGCCACCACCATGCTTCCAGCCGTGCTGCTGGCTCTGGCCTGGCGGGTTGGGGCCAGCGGCGAAGCAAAAGCCCCTCTGCGCTGGCCCCGCGACCTGGTGCTGGTGGTGATCCTGCAGAGCCTGCTCTTCCTGGTGGTGCCGGGCGATCGCTTCGCCGCCTCCCTGCGCGACTACGACCGGGAATGGGGCCAGGCCATCAACGCGGCCCAGCGCTTCGATCCCGCCACCACCCTGGTGATGACCACCGGCCGCTCCAGCCTCAAGGCCTACCGCCTGCCCTCGGTGCATCTGAGCGCCTACGACCACGACCGGGCCGATTTCCGCCTTGATCAACTGGGCCCCAGCATCGACGTGGGACCGCCCCTGGAGCGGGTGGTGGTCCTGGACCGCGGCCTGCACATGCCCCCCCCCGACCTGGCCGGGGTGCGCATCGAGGAGCTGATCCCCGGAAGGCTTCGACTGATCGAGGTACCGGTGCCCGCCAGCGGCCTGGAGGTGGAGCGGGGAGCGATTCGGGCCCTGCCCGCCGCTGGGGATCCAGGGCCCAGCCAGCCACCAGGCTGATGAGATGTCCAGCTGAGGTCGTCCCTCCCCGATCATCCTTGCCCCCCCTATTCCTCTCAACAAGAACCATTGCGTGATTCACTGAAAGGAGAGCCCAGCAGGTGCTGGCCCAGTGCTGGCCAGCGGAAACAACCAATGGCATAGTGGGTCCATGAAAACTGAAACATCGGAGGGAGTCCCACCAGATGATTAAGTTGATGATGTGCCTCAGGAGAAATCCCAAGCTATCGCGCGAAGAGTTCCAGGATTACTGGAAGAACAGCCATGCGCCTCTCTTCATGAAGAATGCACAAGTCATGAAAGCCAAGAAGTATGTGCAGTCTCATACGCTCAACAGCCCACTGAACGACGGCATGAAGGCATCACGAGGAATGATGGATGCCTACGACGGAGTGGCTGAGGTGTGGTTTGCATCAGAGGCCGAACTCATGGAAGTGATGGGCAGCGATGACATGGCCAGGCTTGGAAAGGTGCTGATGGAAGACGAGCAGAAGTTCATCGACCATGGCGCTTCCAGTGCATTCATTGTTACAGAAGTGGAATTCTGATCGACTGAATCCGGGAGTGGATCTGCGTGCTGAACTGGAAGCGCTGGCCCGGAACGACGCGGAGCTTCAAGGGCTTCATCATCTCCGGCATCGGCAGCCTGGAGAGTCCCCACACTTCGCTTTTCAGGCCGGGTGGATGGGGTGTCCACCGACCGTTCCCCCTTGCCATGGCAGTCGCGTCCGCAGGACGATGGAACTTCTGCTGGCCTGCCCGGAATCCTGGCTGCTGCGCCGGGAATGGGATGAAACCACCGGCCACCTGGAATTGAAGCTCAGTCCGCAATGTCCCGGTACCCTTGGCCCTCGGGGCCAAAGACGAGGTAGCTCCGGGGCGGTACCCGGCTCGAGGTTCCCGAGCTGCAGGCCAAGCCATGGGATCACGTGATGCAGTCCGCAGCTTCCTGCTTCGTGGTGATTCAGGACCAAAGGACCGCCACCTCAAGGGCCGGAACGGTGAGGCTGCCTCAGATGGTTCGTTATGATCACACCAAGCAAGTCCGGGTAGCCGAGATCACCAACAGCGTGCAAGCCAGTTGTGCTTCTGCAGGGGCGATGCGGTTCTAAGCACAGCCATCGCAAAGAGGTTCAGTTCTGCTGCTTCAAGGGGCGTTGCTCGTCGACTCACCGATTCGGACCACACTTAGGTATCAACGATGCCCACAACGACGGAGCCGAGAACGGCCAGCCCAGGCGAAGGGGGTCGGAGCACACTGAACGGGCCAGGGCCCGTTCAGTGTGAAGCTTGGTAAAGCCTTAACCCACAATTAACGGGTCAGCGGCTTTGGGCGTGATAATCAAAGCCAGCTCTAGAATTTGGCTGGGCAGATCCATGCCTGAATCGAGCTACCTTTTCGAAATCAATCCAACCAAAGCTACCTATTAGGAGACGGTCATGGCTACCAGGACATGGGATGGCGGAGCCGCTACTGTTTTCTGGAACCTGGCAGACAACTGGGATTTGAATACCCTTCCCATCTCTGGAGATGACATACAGATTGCTGGGGGTTTCGGAACAACTATTTTCAGTGGATCAAATCCCCTGTCCGGTCTCACGATCGCAACGCTCGACTCAGGGAGCAATCTAACTGTTTCTGGTGGTGCTCTTGATGTTACCGGCACGGCGACTGTTAGTGCCAACCTTTCCATCACGGGAGGGAGTCTTACTCTGAACGGTACAAGCAGTGTTGCTACCTTAACTCAGGGTTCTGGCAGCTTGGCTGGGGTTGGGGACTTAACAATAACGGGTGCCAGCACGATCACCTTCGGCGACCATCGCGGCACGGGCACCACGATCCTTCAGGGGCCGTCCACGATCAGCTCAAGCGGCTTCCGCCTCGATGGCGGCCGCACGCTGCGCAACGAGAACACGCTCACCTGGAGCGGCGGCACGATCCTGTTCAACAACAACGTCAACGGCAGCAGATCGACGGCTCGGGCACACTGAACAACATCGCCGGCGCGACCTTCATCGCTTCAGGGAATGCGGCAGGGAGCATCGCGGTGAGCAATTTCGGCGGCACCGACACGGGCGCCGATGCGCTGATCAGCAATGCCGGAACCTTCCGCAAATCGGGCAGCACAGCCACCGACACGACGACAGTCGCCGTCACCTTCAACAACACCGGCACGGTCGATGTTCAGACCGGCATCCTCAATTTCACGAATGGTGGTACCCATAGCGGTAACTTCACCGGCACCGCTGGAACGATCGGCTTCGGTGGTGGCACCCATTTGATCAATGCCGTCTCGAGCATCACGACACAGAACGTCCAGTTCAGCGGCAGCGGCACGACGACGATCAACGGCACCTACAACGTTGCCGGCACGACCGGCATATCGAACGGCACGGCGACGATCAACGGCACCCTGCCCAGCCTGGGCTCGGCGCTGAACATCAGCGGTGGCGTTCTGAACATCAATGGGAGCAACGCAAGCGTTGGTACACTGACGCAGTCGAATGGCGCACTGGCCGGCACCGGCACGGTGACAGTGACAGGGAACGCTGCGATCACCTTCGGCGACCATCGCGGCACGGGCACCACGATCCTTCAGGGGCCGTCCACGATCAGCGCAAGCGGCTTCCGCCTCGATGGCGGCCGCACGCTGCGCAACGAGAACACGCGTCACCTGGAGCGGCGGCACGATCCTGTTCAACAACACCGTCAACGGTACAGTCAGGCGGCAACGGCTCAGGCACACTCGAACAACATCGCCGGCGCGACCTTCATCGCTTCAGGTGAATGCGGCAGCGAGCATCGCGGCGAGCAATTTCGGCGGCACCGACACGGGCGCCGATGCGCCTGATCAGCAATGCCGGTACCTTCCGCAAATCGAGCAGCACAGCCACCGACATCGACGACGGTCGCTGTCACCTTCAACAACACCGGCACGGTCGATGTTCAGACCGGCATCCTCAATTTCACCAATGGCGGTACGCACAGCGGCAACTTCAACGTGGCCGCCGACACGGTGCTCGGCTTCGGTGGTGGCACCCATTGACCTCAATGCCGGGACGATCATCACCGCGCGGCACGGTAAGGCTGAGCGGAAGTGGCCGACGACGATCAACGTCACCTACAACGTTGCCGGCACGCCGGCAATCGCCGGCACGACCGAGATTCAACGGCACCTGCCAGCTGGGCTCGTCGCTGAAATCAGCGGTGCGTCTGAACATCAATGGACCTCCGCAAGCGGGGCCACTCTGATGCAGAGCAATGGCACAGTGAGCGGCACGGGCACTTTCACCGTTACCGGAACGTCGGCAATCACCTTCGGCGACCATCGCGGCACGGGCACCACGATCCTGCAGGGGCCCGACCACGATTCAAGGGAGCGGCTTTCGCCTCGATGGCGGGCGCACGCTGCGCAATGAGGACACGCTCACTTGGAGCGGCGGCACGATCCTGTTCAACAACAACGTCAACGGTACGCAGATGGCAACGGCTCAGGCACACTGAACAACCTCGCCGGCGCGACCTTCATCGCCTCCGGTGATGCGGCAGGCACCATCGACGGAAGCAATTTCGGTGGCACGGATACGGGCGCCGATGCGTTGATCGCCAATGCCGGCACCTTCCGCAAATCAGGCAGCTCAGCCAACGACATCACAACGGTCGATGTCACCTTCAACAATACCGGTGCGGTTGATGTTCAGACCGGCATCCTCAATTTCACCAATGGCGGTACGCACAGCGGCAACTTCAACGTGGCCGCCAACACGGTGCTCGGCTTCGGTGGTGGCACCCATTGACCTCAATGCCGGGACGATCACATCGCCCGGCACGGTAAGGCTGAGCGGAAGTGCGACCGTCAACGTCAACACTTGCCTATGCGATCGCCGGCACGACCGACGATTCAGAGCGCTTCGCTGAACCTGGTCGGGGAACATAGTGCGCTCTGACTCCGGGGCTCTGAATTCAGAGCGTGAATGGCACCGTGAGCGGCACGGGCAATTTCACCGTTACCGGAACGTCGGCAATCACCTTCGGCGACCATCGCGGCACGGGCACCACGACCCTGCAGGGCCCCACCACGATTGAAGGGACCGGCTTTCGCCTCGATGGCGGGCGCACGCTGCGCAATGAGGACACGCTCACTTGGAGCGGCGGCACGATCCTGTTCAACAACACCTTCAACAACCAGTCAGGCGGAGCCGGCTCGGGCACGTTGGAGAATGTTTCCGGCGCGACCTTCATCGCCTCCGGTGATGCGGCAGGCACCATCGACGTGAGCAATTTCGGTGGCACGGATACGGGCGCCGATGCGTTGATCAGCCAATGCCGGCACCTTCCGCAAATCAGGCAGCTCAGCCAACGACATCACAACGGTCGATGTTACCTTCAACAATACCGGTGCGGTTGATGCTCCAGACCGGCATCGTGAACTTTCACGGACTACAGTCAAGCTGCCGGTGAAACTCGACTCAATGGAGGAATCCTCCTTTCTTCCAATGACATCGATATCACTGGCGGGATCATCAGCGGTCAGGGAACTATTGATATCAACAACAGTGGAGTCGATGCCCTCAATCTTGACAGCGCGACGATCACGCCAGGCTGGTGGGCAGATGACTACAAGTCTCTCACTCTTGAAGGGAATCTTCAAAGCAGCGGCGACAGCTCTGTAGATATTGAAATCGGCAGCCTGGCATTATTTGACGTTCTTGACATTAGCAATGCCGCCAACTTTGCGGCTGGCGACACAATCAATATTCTTAGATCAGCTGGCTACACGCCTAATCTCGGCGATAGTTTCACGATTCTCACTTTCGGCTCCGCCCCAGCCGATCTTGCTAATCGACTTCAATTTACGAACCTAGCCATCAGTCCAACGCTGAGCTTCCAGCCTATCTTCAATACCAATGACATCACGCTGCAGGTTGTACAGACTGCTGCCCCTGCCGGCATCACGGTGAGCCCCACCAGCGGTCTGGTGACCAGCGAAGGGTGCAGCACGGCGCAGTTCAGCGTGGTGCTGAACACCCAGCCGACGGGAGATGTGACGATCGGTATCAGCAGCTCGGACACCAGCGAGGGAACGGCATCCACCTCGTCGCTCACTTTCACGGCCGCCAATTGGAATGTGGCCCAGACGGTGTCGGTCACCGGTGTGGATGATGCGCTGGTTGATGGAGATGTGGCGTACTCGATTGTCACCGCAGCGGCGGTTAGCGCCGATAGCGATTACAGCGGTCTTGATGTCGATGATGTCAGCCTCACCAACACCGACAATGACGACGATATTGAATACGGCGACTGCGTCGCTGCCCGCATTGATGCCTGGGTGAGATAGATGGCTATATGTTTACCGGGACTGCTGGGGATAGAATCTTCGCACGGATGAGCGAGGCGGATAGCACCCCGATTGGTTTTGATGCCCGAACTCACTCTCTATGCCCCCGATGGCACTGAGGTGACCAGAGATTCGGGACTGTCAGATGCCTTTCTGGAAGCCGTTGAGTTGCAGCAATCTGGCACCTACACACTGGTCGCCAATGAACGAGATGGTGATGCAACGGGTGCTTACACCATTTGCTTGCAGAGTCTGCTGAATCCAGGCAACCCTGTAGAACTCGATTATGGCGACAGCGAAACTGCCTCGATTGCCCCAGGGTGTCCGTGTGAGTTTGATGTCTATACCTTTACAGGATCCGCTGGGGATCGAATCTTCGCACGGATGAGCGAGGCGGATGGCACCCCGATTGGTTTTGATCCCGAACTCACTCTCTATGCCCCCGATGGCACTGAGGTGACCAGAGATTCGGGACTGTCAGATGCCTTTCTGGAAGCCGTTGAGTTGCAGCAATCTGGCACCTACACACTGGTCGCCAATGAACGAGATGGTGATGCAACGAATGCTTACACCATTTGCTTGCAGAGTCTGCTGAATCCAGGCAACCTTGTAGAACTCGATTATGGCGACAGCGAAACTGCCTCGATTGACCCAGCGTGTGAGTTTGATGTCTATACCTTTACAGGATCCGCTGGGGATCGAATCTTCGCACGGATGAGCGAGGCGGATGGCACCCCGATTGGTTTTGATCCCGAACTCACTCTCTATGCCCCCGATGGCACTGAGGTGACCAGAGATTCGGGACTGTCAGATGCCTTTCTGGAAGCCGTTGAGTTGCAGCAATCTGGCACCTACACACTGGTCGCCAATGAACGAGATGGTGATGCAACGAATGCTTACACCATTTGCTTGCAGAGTCTGCTGAATCCAGGCAACCCTGTAGAACTCGATTATGGCGACAGCGCAACTGCCTCGATTGACCCAGCGTGTGAGTTTGATGTTTATACCTTTACAGGATCCGCTGGGGATCGAATCTTCGCACGGATGAGCGAGGCGGATGGCACCCCGATTGGTTTTGATCCCGAACTCACTCTCTATGCCCCCGATGGCACTGAGGTGACCAGAGATTCGGGACCCTCAGATGCCTTTCTGGAAGCCGTTGAGTTGCAGCAATCTGGCACCTACACACTGGTCGCCAATGAACGAGATGGTGATGCAACGGGTGCTTACACCATTTGCTTGCAGAGTCTGCTGAATCCAGGCAACCTTGTAGAACTCGATTATGGCGGCAGCGAAACTGCCTCGATTGACCCAGCGTGTGAGTTTGATGTCTATACCTTTACCGGATCCGCTGGGGATCGAATCTTCGCACGGATGAGCGAGGCGGATGGCACCCCGATTGGTTTTGATCCCGAACTCACTCTCTATGCCCCCGATGGCACTGAGGTGACCAGAGATTCGGGACCCTCAGATGCCTTTCTGGAAGCCGTTGAGTTGCAGCAATCTGGCACCTACACACTGGTCGCCAATGAACGAGATGGTGATGCAACGGGTGCTTACACCATTTGCTTGCAGAGTCTGCTGAATCCAGGCAACCCTGTAGAACTCGATTATGGCGACAGCGCAACTGCCTCGATTGACCCAGCGTGTGAGTTTGATGTTTATACCTTTACCGGATCCGCTGGGGATCGAATCTTCGCACGGATGAGCGAGGCGGATGGCACCCCGATTGGTTTTGATCCCGAACTCACTCTCTATGACCCCGATGGCATTGAGGTGACCAGAGATTCGGGACCCTCAGATGCCTTTCTGGAAGCCGTTGAGTTGCAGCAATCTGGCACCTACACACTGGTCGCCAATGAACGAGAGGGTGAGGCAACGGGTGCTTACACCATCAGCCTCAGACGCCGTCGGCATCACCGTCACTCCCACCTCCGGGCTGGTCACCACCGAAAACGGCGGCACCGCTTCCTTCTCCGTCGTCCTCAATTCACAGCCCACCGATCCTGTCACCATCGGGATGACCAGTTCCGACACCACAGAAGGCACCCTCTCCACCGGCTCCCTCACCTTCTCCGCCACCGACTGGAACATCGCCCAGACCGTCACCGTCACCGGTGTCGATGACGCCATCGTCGATGGAGATGTCGCCTACTCCGTCCTCACCGCCGCCGCCATCAGCGACGACAGCGCCTACAACGGCCTCGATGCCGACGATGTCAGCCTCATCAACACCGACAACGACGCCGCCGGCATCACCGTCACTCCCACCTCCGGGCTGGTCACCACCGAAAACGGCGGCACCGCTTCCTTCTCCGTCGTCCTCAATTCACAGCCCACCGCCTGTCACCATCGGCCTCAGCAGTTCCGACACCACAGAAGGCACCCTCTCCACCGGCTCCCTCACCTTCTCCGCCACCGACTGGAACATCGCCCAGACCGTCACCGTCACCGGTGTCGATGACGCCATCGTCGATGGAGATGTCGCCTACTCCGTCCTCACCGCCGCCGCCGTCAGCGCCGACAGCGCCTACGACGGCATCGATGCCGATGATGTCAGCCTCACCAACACCGACAACGACGCCGCCGGCATCACCGTCACTCCCACCTCCGGGCTGGTCACCACCGAAAACGGCGGCACCGCTTCCTTCTCCGTCGTCCTCAATTCCCAGCCCACCGCCGATGTCACCATCGGTCTGAGCAGTTCCGACACCACAGAAGGCACCCTCTCCACCGCCTCCCTCTCCTTCTCCGCCGCCGACTGGAACATCGCCCAGACCGTCACCGTCACCGGTGTCGATGACGCCATCGTCGATGGAGATGTCGCCTACTCCGTCCTCACCGCCGCCGCCGTCAGCGACGACAGCGCCTACGACGGCCTCGATGCCGATGATGTCAGCCTCATCAACACCGACAACGACGCCGCCGGCATCACCGTCACTCCCACCTCCGGGCTGGTCACCACCGAAAACGGCGGCACCGCTTCCTTCTCCGTCGTCCTCAATTCACAGCCCACCGCCGATGTCACCATCGGTCTGAGCAGTTCCGACCCCACAGAAGGCACCCTCTCCACCGGCTCCCTCACCTTCACCGCCGCCGACTGGAACATCGCCCAGACCGTCACCGTCACCGGTGTCGATGATGCCATCGTCGATGGAGATGTCGCCTACTCCGTCCTCACCGCCGCCGCCGTCAGCGACGACAGCGCCTACAACGGCCTCGATGCCGACGATGTCAGCCTCATCAACACCGACAACGACGCCGCCGGCATCACCGTCACTCCCACCTGCGGGCTGGTCACCACCGAAAACGGCGGCACCGCTTCCTTCTCCGTCGTCCTCAATTCCCAGCCCACCGCCGATGTCACCATCGGTCTGAGCAGTTCCGACACCACAGAAGGCACCCTCTCCACCGCTCCCTCACCTTCACCGCCGCCGACTGGAACATCGCCCAGACCGTCACCGTCACCGGTGTCGATGATGCCATCGTCGATGGAGATGTCGCCTACTCCGTCCTCACCGCCGCCGCCGTCAGCGACGACAGCGCCTACGACGGCCTCGATGCCGATGATGTCAGCCTCATCAACACCGACAACGACGCCGCCGGCATCACCGTCACTCCCACCTCCGGGCTGGTCACCACCGAAAACGGCGGCACCGCTTCCTTCTCCGTCGTCCTCAATTCCCAGCCCACCGCCGATGTCACCATCGGTCTGAGCAGTTCCGACACCACAGAAGGCACCCTCTCCACCGGCTCCCTCACCTTCTCCGCCACCGACTGGAACATCGCCCAGACCGTCACCGTCACCGGTGTCGATGATGCCATCGTCGATGGGGATGTCGCCTACTCCGTCCTCACCGCCGCCGCCGTCAGCACCGACGCCGCCTACGACGGCCTCGATGCCGATGATGTCAGCCTCATCAACACCGACAACGACGCCGCCGGCATCACCGTCACTCCCACCTCCGGGCTGGTCACCACCGAAAACGGCGGCACCGCTTCCTTCTCCGTCGTCCTCAATTCCCAGCCCACCGACGATGTCACCATCGGTCTGACCAGTTCCGACACTCACAGAAGGCACCCTCTCCACCGGCTCCCTCTCCTTCTCCGCCACCGACTGGAACATCGCCCAGACCGTCACCGTCACCGGTGTCGATGATGCCATCGTCGATGGGGATGTCGCCTACTCCGTCCTCACCGCCGCCGCCGTCAGCACCGACAGCGCCTACGACGGCCTCGATGCCGATGATGTCAGCCTCATCAACACCGACAACGACGAAAGCACAGCCTCTCTGGGAGACAAGGTCTTCCTCGACAGCAATGCCAATGGCATTCAGGATGCCGGAGAAGCTGGCCTCGCTGGGGTCAACGTGGATCTGCTGGCCGCTGCATCCGTGGCCGACACCTCAGTCGACCGACTGCCAATGGCAACTACCTCTTCTCGGGCCTGACACCCGGCGACTACCAGGTGCAGTTCTTCGCACCGACAGGCTTCGCCTTCACCAATGCCAATGTCGGCGGCGATGATGCCATCGATTCCGATGCCGAGCCCACCACCGGCATCACCCAGACCGTCTCCCTCGCCGCAGGGGAGAACAACCTCAGCCTTGATGCCGGGCTGAGAGCTCATCGGACAAACCATCACTGGAACCCGCAAAAAAGACACCCTCACAGGAACCCCCGGCGATGACGTGATCACCGGACTGAAAGCCCGAGATCGTTTGACCGGGGGCGACGGCGCTGACTGTTTCGTCTACACCAGCATCGTCGATCGAGGTGACACCATCACCGACTTCGACCCACTGGAAGGGGATAGGGTCGATCTCACAGGTGCTCTCAGAAGCGTGGGCTACACAGGCACAACACCGATCGCCGATGGCTACCTCAACTTTCTGGCTTATGGCAGCAACAACAGCATTCTGCAGATCGATCCTGATGGACCACTCGGATCGGCAACACCCAAGAGCTTCATCCTGTTCCGCAACGTCTCTCTCGCCACGCTCAGCAATCCTGATAACTTCATCTGCTAGCCATCTATTGTTCTCACCGACCCAATGATTAACCCGTTGAATCAGATCGCCATGAAGGACCCTCAACCAGGAAGCAACGCATCCACCTTGGTCCCAGTGCCATCGATCAGAATGGACTCCTTCACCTTGCCAGCCTCAGTCCCCCGCCTGGCCCCACACAGGTCGAACACACAAAGACCACAACGAGCGCCTCGCGCTGACAGCTGCAATCAATCGAGCGATGACGAGACCAGCACGTTGACGCCCCATTAGTGGCAGCTTAATCTAAGATGAGACTTGAGTCGCCCCATTCATCCGCCCGCAGAATTCCCCTCCCATGACTGACCACACCCTCGAAACCTGTCCTGTTGACCGCTGGCCTGGCCATTGTGATGGCAGCCACAGCAGCTCCTCCTTCGCATGCAGTGGATGTCGATTATGCATTTGACGTCACCATAGACGCAGGCCCGCTGACACCCAACCAATACTCGGGCACGTTTTCCTACAATAACTCAACCAAGGAATTAACGCTCTTCGAATTCATGTTTGAGGGCACTACTTACACCGCAAGCGACGACCCGGATGCAGAGGCAGTGTTCGATGGCAACACCTTTCTGGGTATAGATTACAGCTCGCCTCCGGGCCTCCCCTCCTTCTCATTCACCTCCGGATTCTTTGACGTCAGCGACGCTCTTTTCACCTACGATCTGAATCCGGGGACTATCGGACAGGGTGGAACAGGCCCGATTGTCTACCAACGGCTTACCACCCCCTCAGTCCCCGGCCCCGTTCCACGTGCTGGGTGCCGCGGCCTTCTTCGGCTACAGCCGCAGGCTGCGAAAGCGCACGGCTCACCGCGATGCCCCTTGGTGACCTGCAAGCTGCAGCATCGGCCTGATAGGCCAGGCCGATGCTGCTGTCTAAGGAAAGCAAGCCGACGGAGCCTCAGCCCATGGCCGCCGCGCCGCCCACCACTTCCAGGATCTCCTGGGTGATGGCCGCCTGGCGAGCCTTGTTGTAGTCGAGGGTGAGGCTCTTGGCGAGCGCCTTGGCGTTGTCGCTGGCGTTGTTCATCGCCGTCATCCGGCTGGCCAGCTCGCTGGCGGCGGCTTCCTGGAGGGAGCGCAGCATCTGGTTGGCCAGATAGAGGGGCAGCAGGGCATTGAGCAGCTGCTCCGGGCTCTGCTCGAACACGAAGTCGGGCTGCGAGCGCCGGCTGCGGTGTTCTCCACCTTGCCGATCTCCACGCCGAGGCGGCCATCGCGGGTGATGAGGCGGAAGATCTCATCATCCGGGCTGGCGATGCCCTGGGGATCGAGGGGGAGCAGGGTCTGCACCACCGGCTGGGAGCTCACCAGGTTGATGAAGCGGGTGAAGACGATCTCCACCCGGTCGGTGCTGGCCGAAAGGAAGGCGGCGAGCACTTCGTTGGCGATCTGGCCCGCCTCGGCGGAGGTGGGCACCTGCTCCAGGCCGGTGAAGGTGGCCCGGATCGGGTAGGAGCGGTTGGTGAAATAGGTGATGGCCTTGCGGCCCATCAGCACCATGTCCACGGTGAAGCCCTGGCCCTTGAGCTCGGCGAAGCGCTGCTCGGCCCGGCGGATCACATTGGCGTTGTAGCCCCCGCAGAGGCCCCGGTCGCCGGTGACCACCAGCAGGGTGATGGTGCCCACGTCACGCCGTTCTCCGAGCAGGGGGGAATCGGCCCCCTCGAAGCCCATGCGGGACTCCAGGTTCTGAAGCACCCGGGCCAGCCGATCGGCGAAGGGACGGGTGCGCAGCACCTGCTCCTGGGCCCGTCGCACCTTGGCGGCGGCCACCAGCCGCATGGCTTCGGTGATCTTGCGTGTGTTCTTGACCGAACTGATCCGGTCACGGATTGCCTTGAGATTGGCCATGGGTGGAGACTCCTCAGGCGGCGGCCAGCATCGAGGAGGTGACCTCGCGGATGGCCTCCTTCAGCATGGCTTCGGATGCCTCGCTCAGCACCTTCTCGGTCTGCACCTGGGTGATGAACTCGGGCTTGTTGCTCTTGAGATACTCCCGCAGTTCGCGGGCGAACTGGGGCACCAGTTCCACGGGAACGTCGTCGATCAGACCCTTGACGCCGGCATAGACCACAGCCACCTGCTCGGCCAGGATCAGAGGGCTGAACTGGGGCTGCTTGAGCAGTTCGCGCAACCGCTTGCCCCGGGCCAGCTGGGCCTGGGTGGCGGCATCCAGGTCGGAGGCGAACTGGGAGAAGGCGGCCAGTTCGTCGAACTGGGCCAGCTCCAGCTTCAGGGTGCCGGCGATCTTCTTGATGGCCTTGGTCTGGGCGGCACCGCCCACCCGGCTCACCGAGATGCCCACGTTGATGGCGGGCCGCAGACCGGAGTTGAACAGGTCGGAGCTCAGGAACACCTGGCCGTCGGTGATCGAGATCACGTTGGTGGGGATGTAGGCGGAGACGTCGCCGGCCTGGGTCTCGATGATCGGCAGGGCGGTCATGCTGCCCTTGCCCATGGCGTCGGAAAGCTTGGCGGCCCGCTCCAGCAGGCGGCTGTGGCAGTAGAAGACGTCGCCGGGGTAGGCCTCGCGGCCGGGCGGGCGGCGCAGCAGCAGCGACATCTGGCGGTAGGCCTGGGCCTGCTTGGTGAGGTCGTCGTAGACCACCAGGGTGGCCTTGCCCTTGTACATGAAGGACTCGGCGATGGCCGCTCCGGTGTAGGGAGCCAGGTACTGGAGGGCCGCCGCTTCCGAGGCGCTGGCGGCCACCACCACGGTGTAGTCGAGGGCGCCGCGCTCCCGCAGCACCTCCACCACGTTGGCCACCGAGGCGTTCTTCTGGCCGATGGCCACATAGACGCAGACCACGTCCTCACCCTTCTGGTTGAGGATCGTGTCGATGCAGATGGCGGTCTTGCCGGTCTGCCGGTCGCCGATGATCAGCTCCCGCTGGCCGCGGCCGATGGGGATCATGGCGTCGATGGCCGTGATGCCGGTCTGCATGGGTTCATGCACCGACTTGCGCTGGATGATTCCAGGCGCCATCGACTCGATCAGCCGGGTCTCGGTGGTGGCGATCTCCCCCTTGCCGTCGATCGGCTGGCCCAGGGCGTTCACCACCCGGCCGAGCATGGCGTCGCCCACGGGCACCGCCGCGATGCGGCCGGTGGCCTTGACCGTGCTGCCCTCCTGGATGCCCAGGCCCTCACCCATCAGCACGACGCCGACGTTGTCGTCCTCCAGGTTCAGGGCCAGCCCCTCGGTGCCGTCCTCGAACATGACCAGCTCCCCGGCCATCACCTGCTCGAGGCCGTAGACCCGGGCGATGCCATCACCGATCTGGAGCACGGTGCCGACGTTGCTGACCGAAACCGACTTGTCGTAGTCGGCGATCTGCTTCTTGAGGATGGCGCTGATCTCGTCGGGGCGGATGGAAACCATGGAGGGGAGTCCCCGGAGGGGAGGCGATGAAGGGAGGAGGGGAGGGGGAGAAGGAAGGGCTAGCTCACGTTGGCCAGCGCCAGACCGAGCCGCCGGACCTGGCCGGCGAGGCTGGCGTCGATCACCCGGGAACCGACGCTGAGCACGAAGCCGCCGATGAGGGAAGGGTCCACCGCGAGGCTGATCTCCACGTTGTCGGTGCCGGCCACGGCCTTGGCCTTCTCGGCGATCAGAGCCTGCTGCTCCTCACTGAGCGGTG
The DNA here is from genome assembly GCA_963772735.1 of uncultured cyanobacterium. Classification (GTDB taxonomy): domain Bacteria; phylum Cyanobacteriota; class Cyanobacteriia; order PCC-6307; family Cyanobiaceae; genus Cyanobium. The sequence continues at coordinate 112,938 of CAVYYO010000001.1, forward strand.
TGGCCGATCGCACCGTGGCCAGAGCGATCTGGTTCTGCTCGCGGTAGAGCTCCAGGAGCCGCTCCAGGACCGCATCGAGGAAGCCGATCCGCTGGCGGTCGGCCAGCAGCTTGAGCAGATTCAGGAAAGAGGGAGAGATGCTGTCTCCGAAGATCTTCACCAGGGCGGCCTTCTTGCCTTCGACCTCCAGCACCGGGGAGACCATCGCCTCCCTCAGCTCGCTGGACTCATGCCAGAGGGACAGGATCGCCTTGGCCTGGTCGATCACCGCATCGGTGTCACCATTGGCGTCGCAGACCTGCAGGAAAGCGTCGGCGTACGGGGTGGTGATGGTGTTGAGCAGAGGCATCAGGCTTTCCCCAGCGTTTGAATGGACTGATCGATCAGCTGGGCCTGGGTGGTGGCATCGAGGCGGCCGGGCAGGCTGGCGAGCGCCTTGGCAATCGCAAGCTCGGCGGCCTCCCGTCTGGAGCTGTTTGCTGACCCGGGACACTTCCGAATCCAGATCGGATTCGGAGTCTTCCTTGAGGCGGGCCATCTCCTCGACCGTGCGCTTCTCGCTCTCCATACGGATGGCCTCGGCCCGGACCTTGCCGTCGGCGCGGATCTTCTCGGCGCGGGCGCGGGCCTCTCCCAGGCTCGCCTGGGCCTCGGCCAGGGAGGCGGTGGCGGCGGCCAGCCTCTCCTCGGCGTCCTTGAGCTCAGCGAGAATCCGCTCCCGGCGCCGTTCCAGGATGCCTCCGAGGAAACCCCTCAGAAACCACACCAGGCCGGCGATGACGATCGCCAGGTTGATGATGTTGGTCTCGAAGAGATCCAGGTTGAGGCCGAAGCTTCCGTGGCTCGCCAGAAGCGGGGAGACGAGCAGGGAAGGAAGGAAGGAATTCATGAGGCGGGCAGGAGACGGTCGACGATGAGGTCGGCAAGCCTGTCGACGTCAGCCTTCAGGGCCCCGAGGGCCTCAGCGCGCTGGGCATCGATCTTGCTGCGGGCGTTCTCGCGGCTGGCGATGGACTCCGCCTGGGCCACCGCCATGGCCTCCCGGTAGAGACGGTCGGAATCCTGCTCCGCTTCCAGAATCACCTTCTGGGCCTCGAGACGGGCCCCCTTGAGCTGCTCCTTGAGATCGGCTTCGAGGCGCTCCGCCTGGGCGAGCTTCTCCTTGGCCTGGGTGCGGCTGGTGGTGATGTAGCCCTCGCGATCCTCGACGGCCTTGCCGACAGGGCGGAAGAAGAGGCTGTTGAGAATGAAGGTGAGGATCACCACCTGCAGCGCCATGAGCGGCAGGGTGGCGTCGAGGTCGAACAGACCTCCCTCGGGCGACCCTGCGGTCGCACCTGCCTCGGCAAGCAGAAGCCAGCTGGTCATGGGGCGAGGGGGCGTTAAGGCGGGCGGTGATGGAGCCTGGTGAGGAGGGCAGGCGGGCAGGACCGCAGGGAAACGGGCGGTCCTGTCCTTACCTGAGGACCCGCATCAGGAGAAGGGGTTGGCGAACAGGAGCACCAGGGCGACCACCAGGCCGTAGATGGTGAGCGATTCCATGAAGGCCAGGGAGAGCAGCAGGGTGCCGCGGATCTTGCCTTCGGCTTCGGGCTGACGGGCAATGCCTTCAACGGCGCCCTGGGAAGCGCTGCCCTGGCCGATGCCAGGACCGATGGAGCCGAGACCGACGGCGAGACCAGCAGCCACGACGGACGCAGCGGAAGTGAGGGAATCCATGGTGGAGTTAGGAATGTGGGGCGCCGGGGAAGCGCGGAAGGAACCTTGTCGAGAACCCTGCGCTGGGGACACCTGGGAAGGTGGGCCCGGATCGTGCCGGACCTGCGCGCAGAGAGTTTGCCAGACCGCAGGGACGGTCCGGCCGAGGCAGACCTAGTGGTGCTCCTCGTGAACCGCCTCACCGATGTAGTAGGCGGCCAGGGTGGCGAAGATCAGGGCCTGGATGGCACTGGTGAACAGCCCGAGGAACATCACCGGCAGGGGCACCACCAGGGGCACCAGGAAAGCCAGAACCGCCACCACCAGTTCATCGGCAAGGATGTTGCCGAAAAGACGGAAGGAGAGGGAGAGAGGCTTGGTGAAATCCTCGACGATCTTGAACGGCAGCATGATCGGCGTGGGTTCCACGTAGTACTCGAAGTAGCGGAAACCCTTGCGGCTCAGCCCCGCGTAGAAGTAAGCCAGGGACACCAGCAGCGCCAGGGCGATGGTGGTGTTGATGTCGGCGGTGGGGGCGCCCAGTTCACCGCTGGGCAGGTGGACCAGCTTCCAGGGGATCAGAGCGCCGCCCCAGTTGCTCACGAAGATGAACAGGAACAGGGTGCCGATGAAGGGCAACCAGTCGCGGTAGGCCTTCTCACCGATGTATTCGCGGGCGATATTGCGCAGGTAGTCCCAGAGGAACTCCAGCAGGTTCTGCACGCCGCTGGGATCCCGTTCCATGCGGCGGGTGCCGATCACCACAACGGCCAGGAGGGCGCCGATCACGACCCAGGAACTCAGGAAGACCTGGCCATGGATCTTGTAATTGCCGAGCTGCCAGTAGAGGTGCTGACCGACCTCAAGGGCGGCGAAGGGAAGGGCGAAGGGCAACGGAGCCATCGGGTAAGGGGACCTGGGCGGCTGGACAGGGGGGAGTCAGGTGTCGAGGACGGCCTGAACGATCAGGGCGGGCTTGTAGAGCAGGAATCCCATCAGGGCCGGCAGGATCTCGAGGACGGGAAGCCTGGCGGCCGCCAGCACCAGCACCACCGGCACCAGCAGCTGGACCTTGCCCATCGATCGGGTGGCGACGCCGAAGCGGGTCACACTGCGCGACAGGAGCCGCAGATACAGGAGCCCCGCCAGGGCTCCCACCAGCAGACTGACGGCGGCGGTGAGATCGAACCAGAAGGCTGTGAGCGGCACCGCCAGGGCGGTGGCACAGGCCGTGGAGAGAAGCAACCGACGCTGCAGCCGCAGGTAATCGTCCATCCCGTTGTTCACCGGCGACGGAGCGTCGGCGACCTCAGGAAGGACGGGGGCGTCGATGGCCATCGCGGCTCCGACCTCTTCGGTCGACGTCTCCCGGGGGGGGACGGCATCCGGGGAGGGGGTCAGGGCAGCCTGCAACCGTCGAGGCTCCGTCTGGGCGAGCGGACTTTATCACTCGGCCCGTTCAGGCTCTCAGCAGCAGAAGCACCCGCTCCGCCAGCAGACGCCGGACCGCCGCCACCCGCTCGGTGGGCTCCAGCGCCAGGGGCAGGGCCCCGATCGGCGTGCCGGCGGGAGCCGCCTCCAGGGCCTGCATCAGCGCCAGATCCTCCTCGGCGATGGTCAGGGGCCCCAGGTCCGGACCCAGCAGGTGACGTGGAGGGCCAGCCCCAGAGGCAGCGGTTGCGTTCGCCGCCGGCCGCCAGCAGCTCCGCGTCGCTCCATGGCTCCTGCGGCGGGGCCGCTTCATCACTGCCGCCCTCCCGCTGCAGAAAGAACTCGAAGTGGCTGATGTCGGGATCAAGGCTCTCCACCAGGGCCCACTGCTGACGCGGCGGCAGGGCGCGGGCCCGCTCCAGCAGCTCCCCGCTCAGCAGCCGGGCCGGATCCCAGACCTCGGGATTGGAGAAGCCGGCGAAGCGCAGCCCGGGCTGATCCACGAAGCGGAACAGACGTTCCAGGTCGTAGCTGGTCTCCTGGGGATGGAGGTACATGTCGGCGAAGTTGGCATCGGCGGCGGTGTCGAGGGCCCAGCGCTGCTCGTGATGCCGTCGCAGGCGGTTGGTTTCCGGGAGGGTGGCGAACAGCTCCCGCCCCAGCCGCAGCCCCGCCTGCCCGGTGCCCACGCCCATCAGCCCCAGGGCCCGCTGGGTGCGGTGGATCTCCCAGCGGCCCCCGTCGGCATACAGAAACAGATGCAGCAATCCCCCCGCCCGCAGCAGCGGGGCCAGGGCCTGCAGTCCAGCCTCGGGCCGGTCGAGATGGTGCAGCACCCCCACCGAATTGATGTAGTCGAAGGGCCCTTCCCCCGCCAGGTCCAGCAGGCTGCGCTGCTCGATGCGCAGGGACGCCACCTGCTCGGCCGCCCCGGAGCGGGTGGTGCGCTCCCGCGCCACCGCCAGGGCACCGGCGCTGATGTCCACCGCCAGCACGTCGGCGCCTGGATTGAGATGGCAGAGGTAGTCGGTGCTCACGCCCGTGCCGCAGCCGGCGTCGAGGATCCGCCAGGGCCGCGGGGCCGGGGGCAGGGCCCCGTCCACGGCCGCCACCACGCTGTCCACGCACCAACGCCAGTTGTATCCAGGGGGCGGACCGTCCTGGAGGGGATCCCCCGGGTAGGGAAAACGGTCGTAGAAGGCGCTCACCACCGGCGTGGCGGCATCCAGCGGGGCATCCATGGGCGCCTGGGTGCGGGTTCCGCTGAGCATTCCACGGCCCCGGGCCCCACGCCTGGCCGGGGCCCGCGGAAGGGCTGCAAACATTTGTTCATCCCCGCCCGGGGGGCCAGGGGGCCAGCCGTAACGTGACCCAGCCCGGCTCGCTCTCGTTCATGACCGTGACCGCCAGCAGCGGCAGCACCAGGGTCGCCCCCCAGCGCTACGACACCCTGCCGCTCTCCAGCGTCCGGCAGGCGGAGCAGCAGGACCGTTTTCCCGACGGCGGCGAACTGGACGCCCTGACCACCTTCTTCCGCAGCGGCCAGATCCGCGTCGAAGCCGCCCGACGGATCTCCGCCAACGCCGACGCGATCGTGGCCCGGGCCGCCAACCGGATCTTCACTGGCGGCACCCCGCTGTCCTATCTGGATGCGCCCCTGAGCACCCCAGCCGTGGGAGCGGAAGAGACCACGGCCCTCGCCGCCGACCAGGCCGCCTTCCAGCGATCGGTGCGCACCTTCGCCCAGGGTTCCGGCGGCACCGGCCTGCTCGGCCGCATCCTCGAAGGCGTCCAGGCCGACGCCGACGTGCGGGTCGTGCTTGCCCAGTGGATTCAGTCCCATTTCGGTGTCCATCTACGGCAACGACCGCATGCGCAAGTCGCTGCGGGACATGGCCTGGTTCCTGCGCTACGTGGGCTACGCCGTGATCGCCGGTGATCCCAGCATCCTGGCGGTCAACACCCGCGGCCTCCGCGACATCCTCGAGAAGGCTTGCTCCCTGGCCGCCACGAACGTGGCGTTGCAGGAGATGCGCGCCGCCGCCGCCAGCCTCTTCAAGGGGGAAACGGAAGCGCGCCAGCTCGTGATCGACTGCTTCAACGTGCTCCTCAAGGAGCTGGAGGTGGCCACCCCCTCCACCCGGGCCCGGCTGGGCAGCCCTGTCAACCAGGGCCTGCAGCTGCCCGCCATCTATGCGCTGGCCGCCGAGGGCGCCCAGCGCTTCGTGATGAAGCCGGGCCTTTCCGGCAGCGAGAAGGCGGAGATCATCCGCGCCGCCTACCGCCAGGTGTTCGAGCGGGACATCGTCAAGGGCTATTCCCAGGTGGTCTGTCCGGTCGAGGCCAGCCAGGTAAGCCAGGGCCAGCTCTCGATGCGGGAGTTCATCCGTGCCCTGGGCAGGAGCAAGGAGTATCGCCGCCAGTTCTACGGACGGTTTTCCAACAGCCGGGTGGTGGAGCTGGCCTTCCGCCACTTCCTCGGCCGTGGCGTGAGCTCGATCGAGGAATTCCGCCAGTACTTCGCCATCGTCAGCAACGAGGGTCTGGACGGGCTGGTGGATGCCCTGGTCAATGGCATGGAGTACGCCCGGGTCTTCGGCGAGGAGACGGTTCCCTACCTGCGCGACCTGGGCGAGGAAGCCCAGGAGAGTGCCGGCTGGGGCTCGAACCGCAAGCTCTTCCGCTTCAGCGCTCCCTTCGAGGGTGCCCCCCAGTACATCACCCTCTACGCCTCCTACCGCCAGCCCCTGGCCGACCAGCACCCCTACGGCGGCGGCAACGACCCCCTGGCCCTCACCTACGGGGCGATCTTCCCCTCCGGCACCGCCTCCGTGGCCACCCGGCCGGCGCCCTTCTCCTACGACGCACGCCGTCTCCTGATCGGCAACGGCATGGCCCAGCCGGGTCAGATGGACAGTGACCAGTTCCGCAAGGCGACCCCCCGTCGAGTCGGTCCCAGGGTGGTGAGACTGCAGCAGATTGCCACCGGCGGAAGTGCCCTGCCGAGCCGTGGAGGCCAACCCAGTGTGCGCGGCACGGAAGCCAGCACCCAGGCTGTGATCCGGGCGGTCTACGTGCAGGTTCTCGGATCGGCCGGTTACGCCGGCGAGCGCAACACCGCAGAGGAAAACAAGCTGGAGAACGGTGACATCAGCCTGCGGGAGTTCGTCCGCCAGGTGGCCCGCTCCAACGCCTTCCGCCGTCGCTACTGGAGTGGCCTCTACATCACCAAGGCCATCGAGGTGATGCACCGTCGCCTGCTGGGCCGGCCCACCTTCGGTCGCTGGGAAATCGACGCCTACTTCGACAGCGCCGCCCGAAAAGGTTTCTACGGCGTCGTCGACGCCATGCTGGAAAGCCGGGAGTACAACACGTGCTTCGGCGAGGACACCGTTCCCTACGAGCGTTTCGTCACGGCAGCCGACCGCACCGCCCGCAAGGTGCCGACCCTGCGGCGTCCATTGGAGCTCTCCCCCGTGGCCGCCGAGTTCACCCCTCTGCCACGCCCCACGGTGCTCGCCTCCGAGGCGCTGCGCACGGTGGGGGATCTCACGCCTCGCAACCTGACCGCCCCACCCGCTGTTCGGGGAGACTGGACAGCCAGCATCGTGGGTGGTCGGCCCGCCGCAGAGACGACGCCAACAGCACCCATCCCGACGGGACCGGAGAGCATCAAGGCGCCGCCGCCACCGAGTCGTCGCTGGAGTCAGCCCCGCTGGCGTCCGGGCGGAGCGCCCCCTCCTGTCAGGGGTGGTGTCGCCGCAGTGACCAACGTCGTGGCCCCCCTCTCCCCTCCCCCCACCGGAGGCTGGAGAGCGGCCATCGGCAAGACGGCCCGCACCGCCACTGCCGTCCGCCAGGACGGGGACATGCAGAAGCTCCTGCAGCCCCGATCACCCCTGGGATTCCGCCATCGGCAGGGCATCCCCCAACCCGTCCAGCTGCTGAGAAACCCCAGCGAAAGTCAGATCCAGGAGACCATCCAGGCGGTGTACCGCCAGCTGCTCAGCCGGGTACCGTTCGCCTCCGAGCGTCAGGGGGATCCAGAAGCCAAGCTTCGTGACGGGCGCGTCTCGGTGGCCGAGTTCGTCCGCCAGGTCGCCAGTGGTGATCTCTTCCAGGAACGCCTCAGGCACATGGCCCATTTGCGGGCGGCATCCGCCGCCTACCTGGCCCTGCTCGGCCGGGCTGCCCAGCCCGCCGAGGTGAGTCGGTTCCTCGCCACCCGTGCCATGGACGGCCAGCAGGCCGCGGTCGCTGAATTGCTCAACGGCGCGGAGTACGCTGCGGCCTTCGGCCAGGACACCGTGCCCTACCTGCGGGGCCTTGACTCCTGTGAAGGGATACCCCCAAGCACCGTGAACTGCACAGCCGCCCTTTATGGCGGCAATGGAGGGCTCACTCCTTACCCAGGATGAACCGATCAGCCCACAGCTGCGCTCCCTGACTGGAACCAAAACCCATTGTCCTGCTCCGCCGGTGATCCACCAACGGAGTAGTTGATTATTTCCATGGCGATGACTTCTTGTGGAGAGGGTTCATTGGCCATTGGACCAAGGCTCCGGAAGGCCCATCCAGGAGTGAATGAAAGTGACCCATCGCCCGGGGGGGATGATGACAACAACTCCGAGCAAAACCCTTGCAAGCCAAGGGATCTTGCCATCGACCAAGCCGTGAAGAACTGTTACCGGCCGCCGGAACTGCGAGGCCCCTTGCCACAGAATGATGCGACGGTCGGCCTAGCCGATCTCCCTTACCCACCGGATACCGGTCTCCTTAACGGTGACCGCTTGTTTCGAGGCAGAACTGCATGAGCATCGTCTCCAACTCGATCATCAACGCGGACGCCGAAGCCCGCTACCTCAGCCCTGGCGAACTTGATCAGATCAAGTCGTTCGTGGCTGGGGGTCAGCGTCGTCTGCGCGTCGCCCAGGTCCTGGCCGAAAGCCGGGAGCGCATCGTGAAGCAGGCCGGAGGCCAGCTTTTCCAGAAGCGCCCCGACCTCGTCTCCCCCGGCGGAAACGCCTATGGGGAAGAGATGACGGCCTCGTGCCTGCGCGACATGGACTACTACCTCCGCCTTGTCACCTACGGCGTTGTCGCAGGGGATGTGACACCGATCGAAGAGATCGGTGTCATCGGGGCCCGCGAGATGTATCGCGCCCTCGGCACCCCCCTCGAAGCGATGGCGGAAGCCGTGCGCGAGATGAAGATTGCGGCCACAGGCCTCCTCACAGGCTCCGATGCCGAAGAGGCCGGCTTCTACTTCGACTACGTGGTCGGCGCCCTCTCCTGAGGTTTCACCTCCCTACCGTTCAAAGCCATCAAACCCAGGATCCATGCAAGACGCCATCACCAACGTCATCAACCAGGCCGACGTTCAGGGGCTTTATCTCGACGGCGGTTCCATGGGCCGCCTCGAGCAGTATTTCGCCAGTGGTGAGCTGAGGGTGCGTGCCGCCGCCACCATCAGCGCCAATGCTTCGGCGATCATCAAGGAAGCCGTTGCCAAGGCCCTGCTCTACTCGGACATCACCCGTCCGGGCGGCAACATGTACACCACCCGTCGCTACGCGGCCTGCATCCGCGACCTCGACTACTACCTGCGCTATGCCACCTACGCCATGCTGGCGGGTGACACCTCGATTCTCGACGAGCGGGTGCTGAACGGCCTCAAGGAGACCTACAACTCTCTGGGCGTGCCCATCGGTGCCACGGTTCAATCGATCCAGGCGATGAAGGAAACCACCGCCGCCCTCGTCGGTCCCGACGCAGGACGTGAGATGGGGGTCTATTTCGACTACATCAGCTCCGGCCTGGGTAACTGATCCCTACCACCGCCCTCTCCACGGCCCGTCCTCCGAGGATCCCCCCCATGCGCCTGTTCAAGATCACGGCCTGCATTCCCTGCCCTGAAAAGGCCCGCAGCCAAAGGGAGTTGCAGAACACCTACTTCACCAAGTGGGTGCCCTACCACAGCTGGTTCGCTGAACAGCAGCGAATCATGAAGCAGGGCGGCAAGATCCTGAAGGTGGAGCTGGCCACCGGCCGCCGCCAGCAGAACTGCGGCAATTGAAGGCGAATCCTGCCATCCCCTCAGAGCCCGGCCCAGGCCGGGCTTTTCTGTTGGTCCCCGCCGCCTGAGGGCCGGAAAGCGAAATGGGCGTCGCAGATTGTGCCCCGCGACTCGACAAACCCACCCTGGCCACGGCTGAATGGGCCAGCCCCGCACCCTCCCAGCGGCCTTGCCACCCCCTCCATCCCGCCCGTCCCGCCCGCACCCCGCCCGTCCGGCCGACGGCCTGATGCCCCTTCCCTGGCACGACTGGCCCGCTGAAGCCCGTCTGCTGCTCGGCCTGGTGGCCCTCTGGAGCCTGGTGGGCCTGCTGGTGCTCGCCTCCGCCAGCTGGTGGGTGGCGGAGCGGGAGATGGGAGATGGGTCCTACTACCTCAAGCGGCAGGCGGTCTGGCTGGTGGCCAGCTGGGGCCTGCTCTGGCTCGCCCTGCGCAGCTGCATGCGGCGTTGGCTGCACCTGGCGGCCCCGGCCCTGCTGGTGGGAGCCCTGCTGGTGGCCGCCACCCTGGTGGTGGGAAGCACGGTCAACGGAGCCAGCCGCTGGCTCGTGCTCGGTCCGGTGCAGATTCAGCCCTCGGAACTGATCAAGCCCTTCATCGTGCTGCAGGGCGCCGTGATCTTCTCCCACTGGCGCCGCATCGCTCTCGATCAGAAACTCCTCTGGATCGCCATCTTCGCTGTGGTGATCCTGCTGATCCTCAAGCAGCCCAACCTGAGCACCGCGGCCCTGATGGGTCTGCTGCTCTGGCTGATGGCCCTGGCCTCCGGGCTGTCCCTGCAGCTGCTGCTGGGGGCGGCAGGCAGCGGCGGCCTGCTGGGCACCGCCAGCATCCTGATCAACCCCTACCAGCTCAACCGGGTCACCTCCTTCATCGATCCCTGGCGCGTCGCCCAGGGAGACGGCTATCAGCTGGTGCAGAGCCTGCTGGCGATCGGCTCGGGGGGGGTGCTGGGCGCCGGTTTCGGCCTCTCCACCCAGAAGCTGCAGTATCTCCCCATCCAGACCACCGACTTCATCTTTGCGGTCTTCGCCGAGGAGTTCGGCTACGTGGGCTCGCTGATGCTGATTCTTTTTCTGGTGATCTTCGGTTTCGTCGGGCTGCGGGTGGCTCTGGCCTGCCGCAGCAACCAGCACCGGCTGGTGGCCATCGGCTGCACCACCCTCCTGGTGGGCCAGTCGATCCTCAACATCGCCGTGGCCAGCGGGTCGATGCCCACCACCGGCCTGCCCCTGCCCATGATCAGCTACGGCGGCAACTCGTTGCTGAGCAGCCTGTTCGTGGCCGGCCTGCTGATCCGCTGTTCACTGGAGTCCGCCGGCCTCGAAGCGGTCCGCCCACGGCGGCGACGGGCCCCACGGCCCGCCCCGATAGGCTGAGCCTCCCCGGCGTTCTCCATCGGCCATGTTCAGCCCCGGGCTGCCGTTCGCCGAGTGGGCCCGCAGCAGTGAACAGCTGCTCCAGGGCTCCCTGGCCCATCCCGGACCCCTGACCCTGGCGGTCCTTTTCGGTGGTGGGCTGCTCACCAGCCTCGGCCCCTGCTCCCTCTCCCTGTTGCCCGTCACCCTGGCCTACCTGGCCGGCTTCGGCGGTGAGCATCAGGGGCGTCCCCCCTGGCAGCGCAGCGTCAGCTTCGCCGCCGGCATCGTGGTGGCCCTGGTGCTGCTCGGTCTGGCCAGCGGTCTGATGGGACGCCTGTATGGGAGCATTCCGGGCCAGCTGCCGCTGCTGGTGGCTGTCGTGGCGGTGGTGATGGGCCTCAACCTGCTGGGGCTGCTGCGACTTCCCTTGCCGGCCGGGCCCGATCCTGAGCGTTGGCGGCGGCGGGTGCCGGCGCCCCTGGCCCCCCTGGCGGCCGGCCTGGCCTTCGGTCTGGCCGCCACTCCCTGCACCACCCCGGTGCTCGCCGTGCTGCTGGCCTGGATGGCCCAGAGCGGCCAGCCTCTGGTGGGCATGCTCCTGCTCACGAGCTTCGGCGCCGGCCAGGTGATGCCCCTGCTCCTGGCAGGCACCATGGCCGCTTCCCTGCCTGGCCTGCTGCAGCTGCGCCGGCTGGGTCAGTGGGTCCCGCCCATCAGCGGCGTGGTGCTGCTGGCCAGCGGCGGCCTCACTCTGCTTTCGGTGCTGCCATGAACACCGCCGCGAACCAACCCTGGCGGCCCCTGCAACGGCTGGCCGGCTGGATCTCCGACCTGCGCCTGGCCATCGGCCTGCTGCTGATCATCGCCCTCGCCAGCGGCATCGGCACGGCCATCCCCCAGAAGGAAGATGCTGCGTTCTATCACCAGCTCTACGACCCCCAACCCTGGCTGGGCCTGCTCCAGGGTGACGGGGTGCTGCGGCTGCAGCTGGATCACGTTTATTCCAGTGGCTGGTTTCTTGGCCTGCTGGCCTGGCTGGGCCTGTCCCTGATCCTGTGCAGCTGGCGGCGCCAGTGGCCGGCCCTGCAGGCCTCCCTGCGCTGGATCGATTACCGCACCCCCCGCCAGCTCAGCAAGCTCAGTGTGGCGGAGACCCTGGTCACCGACCGCCCGTCCGCCGGCCTGGAGCGGCTCGAAGCCGAGCTGCGCGGTGGCGGCTGGCAGATCCGCCGCCTGCAGGGACGCCTGGCGGCGCGCCGGGGGGTGCTGGGCCGGGTGGGCCCCCTGCTGGTGCACGCCGGCATGGTGGTGCTGATGGTGGGAGCGGCCTGGGGGGCCCTGGGCGGCCAGCGGCTGGAGCGCTTCCTGGCCCCGGGGCGGGAGCTGGAGCTGCTCGACAGCCGAGGGCTCACCCAAGTCACCCTTGCCCTCGACGACTTCCGCATCCAGAGGGATCCCGCCGGCCGTCCCGAGCAGTTCTTCTCCAACCTGCGGCTGATCCCCCCATCAGCCCCCTCCCCCGAGAAACCCGATGCCGGGTCGCCTGGCATCACCGAAGCCGCCATCAGCGTCAACCACCCCCTCCGCTACCGGGGGATGACCCTCTATCAGGCTGATTGGTCCCTGGCGACCATCAGCCTGCAGCTGGGCCGAAGCCCGGTGCTGGAGCTGCCCCTGCAGAGTTTCCCCCAGCTGGGCGATCAGATCTGGGGGCTGGTGCTGCCCACCCGCCCGGACGGCACCGATCCGGTGCTGCTGAGCCTCACCAGCGAGCAGGGGCCGGTGCAGGTGTTCGGCCCCGATGGGGTGGCCCTGGCCCAGCTGGTGCCGGGCGGCGAAGCCAGGGAGGTGAAGGGATTGCCGATCCGGGTGGCCAGCGTGCTCCCCGCGAGCGGCATCCTGCTCAAGCGCGACCCGGGGGTGCCGCTGGTCTACGCCGGATTCGCCGTCGCCCTGGTGGGCGGGGCCCTCAGCCTGGTGGCCACACGCCAGCTCTGGGCCATTGCCGACCCTGCCTCGGGACGCCTGCACGTGGCGGGCCTGTGCAACCGGAACCTCACGGCCTTCGCCGGTGAACTGCCCGCCCTGCTGCAGCGGCTCGAGCCATCTGCCGCAGAGGTGCCTCAGGCCTGAGCCCCCTCAGCAGGGCTGGCGGCTGCCATGGCTGACCCGCACCACTGTGTGGACGTTGCCGCGGGGGTTGAAATCAGCTTCCATCTGCATCCACACCGGCTCGCAGGCGACCACGAGATCATCGAGAATCCGGTTGGCTGCTTCCTCATGGGAGATGGCCCGATCGCGGTAGCCGTTGATGTAGAGCTTGAGGGCCTTGAGCTCCAGTACCCGGGGGCCGGGTTGGTAGAGCAGCCGCAGCACCGCGAAATCGGGATAGCCCGAAAACGGGCAGGTGCAGGTGAACTCCGGCAGTTCGATGGACACCTCGTAGGCCCGACCCTCGCGGGGGTTGGGGAAGCAGAGCAGCTGGGCTTCGGCGATCGCCCGTTCGCCATACAGAGGAGTCACGGTCTGGTCGGCGACAGCGGAAGCCATGGGCCGTGGTCTGGGGAAAAGGAATTTCGACCGTACAGGAGGCGTCGGGCCGTCCGCCGGTCAGCGGCCCGGGTCCGACGTAGCAACCGTTACGACGACCCCGGCAAGCCTCGGCGGTAATGGAGCCGTCCCCCGCTGGCGGGGACTCTGAGAGACTCCACCCGTCGCTTTCTGACCGCTGCATCGCCATGAAGAAAATCGAGGCCATCATCCGCCCCTTCAAGCTTGAGGATGTGAAGATCGCCCTGGTCAATGCCGGGATCGTCGGCATGACCGTCAGCGAAGTTCGCGGCTTCGGACGCCAGAAGGGACAGGTGGAGCGCTATCGCGGTTCCGAATTCACGGTCGAATTTCTGCAGAAACTCAAGCTGGAAATCGTCGTCGACGATGAGCGGGTGTCCACGGTGGTCCAGGCGATTCAGGATGCGGCCCGCACCGGTGAGATCGGCGACGGAAAGATCTTCATCAGCACCGTCGATTCGGTCATCCGGATCCGTACCGGCGATCTCGACAGCGGCGCCATCTGAGCCGCTTCCGCCCCGGCCGGAGCTCCTTCAGGCTCCGCCCAGGGTTTCGGCCACCAGGGCCATGATCCGACCGGGCCAGTCACCTTCGTCAGCCGGCCCCACGTCCGATCCTGTCCTGATCCACTCCGGCGGCACCAGCCAGAGCAGATATTCGTGGTTGCCCGCCGGGCCGGTGAGGGGTGAGGCCAGAACTCCGGCAGGGTGCCAGTCGATGGCACGGGCGGCCGCCATCACCGTGGTGATCGCATCGGCATGGGCCGCTGGATCCCGCACCACGCCCCCCTTGCCCACCCGCTGGCGGCCCACTTCGAACTGGGGTTTCACCAGCAGCACCGCTTCCGCCGGCCCTCTGAGCAGTGCCCGCAGCGCCGGCAGCACCCTGGTGAGGGAGATGAAGGACACATCGGCGACGGCAAGATCGGGCCAGGGATCACCCTCCCCGTAGAGATTCTCAGGGGTGAGGTGGCGCAGGTTGGTGCGCTCCTTCAGAACCACCCGTTGATCCGTGCGCAGGCTCCAGGCGGTCTGGCCATAGCCCACATCGATGCCGTAGACCCGCTCGGCGCCGTGCTGCAGCAGGCAATCGGTGAACCCGCCGGTGGAGATGCCCCCATCGAGGCACACCCGCCCGGCCACCCGGATCGGCAGGCTCTCCAGAGCGGCCGCCAGCTTCTCGCCCCCCCTCGAAACGAACCGGGGCGGATGCTCCACCTGCAGCACCATGGCCTCGGCCACCTCGGTGCCGGGCTTGTCGAGCACCTGGCCGCCCCCCCTCACCCGCCCGGCCCGGATCAGCTGCTGGGCCTGCTGGCGGCTGGCGACCAGACCGAGATCCACCAGGCGCCGGTCGAGGCGCTGCTTACGGGCCATCCTGCTCTCCGGCCGTTGGACCTGGCTGACCAGGGCATGTTGTCATCGAACGACCGCCGAAACGGAACAAAAACCGACGGGCGGTCGGTAACGGGCTGAACGGTCGCAGGATGGATGCACCGACGCATCGTTTCCACCATGGCTGCCCCCGGATCGAACGTGGTGGAGCTGCTCCACCCCGGAAGCTTCGTGAGGCTGCGGGACCATCCGGAGGACCTCCCCCCTTTCCAGCTGATCCGGCGCCGTGGCAATCGCTGCTGGGTGCGCCAGCAGGCCTGGGGCTCCACGGTTCACCTCGAGCTCCCCTACCGCCGCCTCACCGCCGCGCCCTGAGCCGGTCCGGGTGGGCCGATAGGTTGGATCCGCCTACGCCACCGCCCGGCCCTTGATCGAGCGTTACACCCTCCCGGAGATGGGCGATCTCTGGAGCGACGAAGCCAGGTTCCGCAGCTGGCTCGAGGTGGAGATCGCGGCCTGCCAGGCCAACGCCGAGCTGGGCCGGGTGCCGGCCGAGGCCATGGCCACGATCCGCGAGAGCGCCGCCTTCGAGGTGCCCCGCATCCTGGAGATCGAGGCGGAGGTGCGCCACGACGTGATCGCGTTCCTCACCAACGTGAATGAACACGTGGGGGATGCCGGCCGCTATATCCACGTGGGCATGACCAGCTCCGACGTGCTCGACACCGGCCTGGCCCTGCAGCTGAAGGCCTCGGTGGCGCTGTTGCGCACCGAGCTCGATCGCCTCGCCGACGCCCTGCGAACCCTGGCGCGGGAGCACAAGGACACGGTGATGATCGGCCGCTCCCACGCCATCCATGGCGAACCGATCACGTTCGGTTTCAAGGTGGCGGGCTGGCTGGCGGAGACCGAACGCAACCGCCGGCGGCTGGAGCGCCTCGCCGAGGTGGTGGCCGTCGGGCAGATCAGCGGGGCCATGGGCACCTACGCCAACACCGACCCGGAGGTGGAGGCCATCACCTGCCGGCTGCTGGGGCTGGAGCCCGACACGGCCAGCACCCAGGTGATCAGCCGCGACCGCCACGCCGAATACGTGCAGACCCTGGCCCTGGTGGGCACCTCCCTGGAGCGGTTCTCCACCGAGATCCGCAACCTGCAGCGCTCCGACGTGCTCGAGGTGGAGGAGAACTTCGCCAAGGGCCAGAAGGGAAGTTCGGCCATGCCCCACAAGCGCAACCCGATCCGCAGCGAGCGCATCAGCGGCCTGGCGCGGGTGCTGCGCAGCTACACCGTGGCCGCCCTGGAGAACTGCGCCCTCTGGCACGAGCGCGACATCAGCCACAGCTCGGTGGAGCGAATGATGCTGCCCGACTGTTCGGTGACCCTGCACTTCATGCTGCGGGAGATGACCGCCGTGGTGGAGGGGCTGGGGGTCTACCCGGAGAACATGGCCCGCAACATGAATGTCTACGGCGGCGTGGTGTTCAGCCAGCGGGTGCTGCTGGCCCTGGTGGAGGCGGGGCTGAGCCGGGAGGAGGCCTACCGCATCGTGCAGCGCCATGCCCACAGCGCCTGGAACAGCGACGGCGGCGACTTCCGCGCCAACCTGGCGACCGATCCGGAGGTGAGCCGCCTCCTGGGGCCCGAGCAGCTGGCCGACTGCTTCGCCACGGACACCCACCAGGCGAACCTCGGCGTGATCTGGGAGCGGCTGGGGATCTGAACGGCGGCGAAGATCCAAAACGCGTCGGTCAATCCGTCGCGATGATGGTCAGGTTGCCGGCGCTGGCGGCTGGCACCACCTCCACGCCGACCCTCTGATCAAAGGTCACGAAGCGGCCTCCATGGGTTGCCGCCAGAGCCAGCAGGTAGGCATCGGTGATCTGGCGCGGGCCCAGCAGCCGCTCCCAGCAGATCAGGCCCTCCTGCAGAAGACTGATCGGTTCAGGCCAGAACGCATGGCTGGGATGCCGGCAGGCTTCTGCCAACCGCGCGGCCACCAGGGCGGCGGGCTGAGGGTTCGGGTAGGCCGGTTGCGCCATGATCCTCACCACCCCGTTCTCGGTGATCGGGCAGGTGGCCCAGCCGTGCTCCAGCTCCCGCTCGAGCCAGAGTGTGGCCGCACGATGCAGCACGTGGCCCTGATCCAGCAGGGCGATCACCACGTTGATGTCGAGCAGGGCCCTGGCCATCAGAGGCCGGCCTCATCCCGCAGCTGATCGATCTGCTCGTTGGTCACCACATGGCCGGCCTGGGCCGGAAAGGGGTGAAACCCTGCCACAGGAGGGGAAGACACAGCTGAGGGGAGGCCCCTGGAGGCGGTGCCACTCAGGGCAGCCCGCAACAGCCGCGACACCATCTGCCCTGCCGACAGGCCCTGACGGCGGGCCAGTTCCCTGGCCGCCGCCAGCACGTCGTCCTCGATGTCGAGCGTGGTGCGCATGCCTCAAGGGAATGAGGGGCTCAGCCCAGACTACATCGAGGAACCAGCGCATCAGCGCATCAAGCTCCGTGCCTGCAGAGCGTCCTTGCTCGCGGCGAGAGGAAGGCGCTCCCGCCCGCTCACCCGTAGCCATAACCCCTCAGGCTGGCCTGACGAACGTCCAGCTCCTCCCGGCTACCGCTGGATCAGACCCACTGCGCGGGGATTGATGGTCATGGGAACCCTCGGTACGTGCCACGCACAGGCTTCCCTCCCTGAACCGTCAGCGTTCAGACGAGCGCCTCAGCGCCGACCCCAGGCCATTGATCCTGCTGGGAGGGTGAAAGGCCGGCCCGCTGGCTTCGCAGGTGGGGCCCCTCAGCGTGGCAGCACCACCGATCACCGCCCCGGCGCCGGATCGGGCGAGGCCTCAGGCACCGGCGCCTCCACCGGGGCGCCGGCCAGCAGATCCTCGATCTCGCAGACCGGAAAGCGGTTGATCGCCTTCAGGGCCCGGCGGGCGTTGGTGCGCAGCTGCTCGCTCACCACCTCGCAGTAGGGCACCTGGGCCAGCAGGTCCACCGTGCGGCGCAGGATGCGCACCACATCGCCCTCATCGAGGGAGGTATTGGCGATCACGTCGTTCCAGCTGGCGCCCTTCGCCCAGGCGTGCACCAGGCCCGTGAGTTCAGGCTCCCACCACACCGGCACCACCACCGAGGCCCGCTCCTGCTGGCGCTGCAGCTCCCGCCGCAGGCTGCGCAGGTCGTGCAGGGCCTCCTCGGAGGCCCGTGGCGGCGGGTACCCGCACCAGAGATCCGGGCGGTTCACCTCGGTGGAGATGGCCTCCAGCACCGCCGCCAGCTCGGCCGCATCCAGTCCGTCGAGGTGTCCGCTCATCAGGGCCAGCCCCAGCCACAGCTCGTTGTCACCCCGCAGGGCCGCCACGGTGCGCCCCACGTCGGTGGGCTCCAGGCCCTGCTTCCCCCCGAGGGCGCCGAAGAAGCGCAGGATCTCGATCAGCGACAGGAAGGTGTCCCAGTGGCGGTTGGCCCGGTGATGCAGCAGTCGCTGCCGTTCGCCGATCTCCTCCTCCAGCTCCTCCATGCGGCGCCGGTGCTTCTTGAGGTGCTTGCGGTCGCCCCAGCGGTGGGCGGGATGGGCCTCCAGTTCCTGCTCCAGCTCCCGCACCAGCTGGCCCTGCTGCTGCACCTCCCCGGCCAGGTCGTAGCGGGGGGTGTGCATGTCGTGGCGGCGGGCCATGGACGCCAGTGCCAGTGCCAGGCCGCCGCTGGCGTTGTCGCCATGGCGGAGCTCACCGGCGTGGTGCAGCTCCGGCGGCTCCAGCTGGTTCACCTGCAGGCAGCTCAGCTCGGCATGGAGGGTCACCACCGCGTGGCAGGGCAGCAGGATCCAGACGTTCTCATCGGTGAGGCAGAGCAGCAGCGGAAACTGGCCCGATCCCTGCACCTTGGCCACGATCACCGCCGGGGTGACCCGGCTGCGCAGGGCCGGCGCCTTGACGCTCACCAGGGTTCCCTCGCTGGCGAACTGCAGGGCCAGGGTGAGCTCATGGGCCAGGGTCTCCTCGGCCTGTTGCTGCAGGATCCGGTGCAGGCGCCGCTCCTCCCGCAGCCGGCCCCGCAGCTTCTCGTAGTCCTCGAAGTCATCCCAGGGCACCTCGCCGCCGCTGGTCTCCAGGCTGGCCAGCTGGGCGGTGAGCTCAGCGATGCGGGCCTCGTCCTCGGCCAGATCCAGCCCCGCCAGGTAGCGGCCGAAGCTGCGCTCCACCAGCTCCCGGGCCTTGGCCAGGTCGTAGCGCTGCAGCAGGTTGAGCACCATGCCGTAGCTGGGGGTGAACTGGCTCACCAGCGGATCCGCCGGGCTGGTGGCCAGGGCGCCGGCCTCCCGCACCCCCTCGAAGCGGCTCTGCACCGTCACCACGTAGCCCTGGGTGTCGAGCCCGCGGCGGCCGGCCCGCCCCGCCATCTGCAGGAACTCGCTGCCCATCAGGGGCCGGTGGCCCCGCTCGGTGCGCTTGGAGAGGGCCGAGATCACCGTGGTGCGGGCCGGCATGTTGATGCCGGCGGCCAGGGTCT
This sequence comes from uncultured cyanobacterium, assembly GCA_963772735.1. Classification (GTDB taxonomy): domain Bacteria; phylum Cyanobacteriota; class Cyanobacteriia; order PCC-6307; family Cyanobiaceae; genus Cyanobium. The sequence goes on from CAVYYO010000001.1 coordinate 131,929, forward strand.
CGGTGGCGAACACCACCTTGATCAGCCCCTGCTGAAACAGCTCCTCGATCAGTTCCTTCCAGGCGGGCAGCACGCCGGCATGGTGGGCGGCGATGCCCCGCAGCAGGGCGTCGGCATGGCCGCCCTCCCGGACCGCCTCCGGTGTCACCGCCATGAAGGCGTCGAGCCGCGTGCGGATCCGCGCCTGCTCGGCGGCATCCACCAGGCACACCCTGGCCAGATCCCGCACCGAGCGGTCGCAGTTGCGGCGGCTGAAGATGAAGTAGATGGCCGGCAGCATCTCCCGCTCCGCCATCTGGGCCACCACGAAGCCGATCGGCGGCGCCTCCGGCTGGGGCGGCCGCGGCACCTTGGGCCCCTTGCGGCGGGTGGATTTTGGGGGCCGCCAGACCTTGCAGTTGGGGTGCAGGCCGGTGCCCTCGTCGTTGAGCAGGGGGTGGAGACCCTTGGCGCTGCAGAAGCTGAAGGCCAGGGGCACCGGCCGGAAGTCGCTGTGGATCAGCCGGGTGGGGCCGTGCACCCGCTCGATCCAGTCGGTGAGCTGCCCCGCGTTGGCCACCGTGGCCGAGAGGGCCACCAGCTGCACCCGCGAGGGGCAGTGGATGATCGATTCCTCCCAGACCGTGCCGCGCTGGGTGTCGTTCATGTAGTGACACTCATCGAGCACCACCGCCTCCACATCGGCCAGGGGATCGTCGTCGGGATGATCGATCTCCGCGTACAGCATGTTGCGGAAGATCTCGGTGGTCATCACCACCACCTGGGCCTGGCGGTTGAGGCTGAGATCACCGGTGAGCAGGCCCACCCGCTCGTGGCCGAACTGCTCGCGGAAATCCCGCAGCTTCTGGTTGGAGAGCGCCTTCAGGGGGGTGGTGTAGAAGACCTTCTGACCGTGGGCCAGGGCCCGGTGGATGGCGTACTCGCCCACCAGGGTCTTGCCGGAACCGGTGGGGGCGCTCACCACCACGGAGTGGCCCTGGTTCAGGGCATCGATCGCCTCCCGCTGGAAGCCGTCGAGGGAAAACGGGAACAGGGCCTCCAGCGGCGGCACCGTGTCGGAGCGCTCGGTGCTGCCTGCGGTGCGGCGGACGGGCATGGGGGAATCCTATGGGCTGACAGGAGCCCCCGGCCCGTCGCTGGGCTGTTCCCCGACCCCCCGCCATCCCAGACTGGCCCTTGCCCACGGTGCCAGGACGCCCTGACCGCCTCCCGAAACCCCACCGACTCCAGCACCAGCCGGGACAAGGCCGATGGGCCCCTGCCACCCGCCGGCTGGCGCCGGCAGCTGCGCGAGGCCCTCACCGCCCTGCCCCCCGAGCGGCGGCGCGGCCTGCGCAGTCTCCAGCCCGTCGCCACCGCCCAGCTGCAGCCGGCCACCATCGGCGGGCCTGAAGCCCGCCTCCCACCCCTGCTGGATCTGGCCAGCAACGATTACCTGGGCCTCAGCCGCCATCCCTCCGTGCTGGCCGCGGCGGCGGCCGAGCTGGAGGCCAGCGGCCTGGGAGCGGGCGGCTCGCGGCTGGTCACCGGAACCCGGCCGGTGCATCGTCGGCTGGAGGAGGCCCTGGCCGCCTGGCTGGGGCGGGAGTGGGTGCTGCTGTTCCCCAGCGGCTTCCAGGCCAACCTGGCTGCGGTGACCGCCCTGGCCGATCGCCGCACCGTGGTGTACGCCGACCGCTGCATTCACCACTCCCTGCTCGCCGGGGTCCGCTGCAGCGGCGCCCGGCTTTTCCGCTTCGCCCACAACGACCTGGCCGATCTCGGCCGTCGCCTCGCCGCTGCCAGGCGCGACAGCAGCGAACAACGCCTGCTGGTGCTCAGTGAAAGCCTGTTCAGCATGGAGGGCACGAGCCCCGACCTGCCGGCGCTGGCAGAGGTGTGCCGGCGCCACGGGGCCCTGCTGCTGATCGACGAGGCCCATGCCCTTGGGGTGCTGGGTCCCGGTGGCCGCGGCCTGGCCCACGGCCTGGCGGGGGTCCACCTGATCAGCGGCACCTTCGGCAAGGCCTTCGGCAGCGGCGGTGCCTTCCTGGCCGGCGAGGCCCTGCTGGGCGACTGGCTGCTGCAGACCAGCGGCGCCTTCCGCTACACCACGGCCCTGGCCCCGCCCCTGGCGGCAGGAGCGCTGGCGGCACTGGAGCTGATCGAGTCCAGGCCCGCCAGGGCTCCGGCCCTGCTGGAGAGGGCCGAGCGCTGGCGGGAGCGGCTGGCGGCGGCGGGCTGGAAGCGGCCGGCGGGCCACGGGCCGATCCTGCCCCTGATGGTGGGCGACGACGGGGCCGCCCTGGCCCTGCAGCGGCCACCTGGAGGCCGCCGGGCTGCTGGCGGTGGCGATCCGCCCCCCCACCGTGCCGACCGGCGCCGCCCGGCTGCGGCTGGTGCTGCGGCAGGATCTGCCGCAAGGAACCCTCAGCCGCCTGATCGGGGCCCTGGGCCCGGCCCCCTCCCTTGCCGCTCCTTGATGGCCCCCAGCGATCCTTCCCCCGTCCAGGTGATCGCGATGCACGGCTGGGCCGGCGATGGCCTCAACTGGAACCCCTGGCGAGAGGCGAGTGCCCCCCTGGGCTGGCGCTGGGGCTGCGGCGAACGGGGCTACGGGGCCCATGACCCGGTGATGCCCGCCTGGAGCGGTGCCGACCAGCGGGTGGTGATCGGCCATTCCATGGGGCCCCACCTGCTGGAACCCGCGGTGCTCACCGGGGCCGACGTCGTCGTGCTGCTGGCGGGGTTCGGCCGCTTCGTGCCGCCGGGGCCCGAGGGCCGGCGGGTGAAGGCGGCTCTGGCGGCCATGGCGTCCGAACTGGCCGATGGCCCCAGCGAGGCGGAGGCGGCCCTGCGGGCCCAGGCCCTGCTGCGGCGCTTTCTGGCCGAGGCGGCCAGCCCCGATCCCCCCGAGCTGCTGCCGCCCGGACCCGCCGACCATCCCGTCAGCGCGGCAGGCCGCGCGCGGCTGCGGCAGGACCTCGACCGGCTGAAACAGATCGACGGTCTGCCGGCAGGGTTCCCCCGAAGGGCCCGGGTGCTGATCGTGGAGGCCGGAGCCGACCGCATCGTGGTGCCAGCTGCCCGTGCCCTGCTGCGGCAGGCCCTTCCCCGGGCCGAGGTGGTCACCCTTCAGGGGGCCGGCCACTGCCTGCTGCGCAGCCCGGTGATCCCCACGGTGCTGGACTGGCTCCAGGGTCAGCTCTCACGATGACCAGCCTGCCCCCCCCCACCGACGCCAGACCCGGCCTCAGCGGCCAGGTGCGCCGCCAGTTCGGGCGCAGGGCCGCCGACTACGAGAGCCACGCCCTGCTGCAGCGGGCGGTGGCCTGGAGGCTGGGCCGTCTCTGCGACGAACTGCCCCTGGCCGCCGGACCCCGGGCCGATCTCGGGGCCGGCAGCGGCCTGCTCTCGCGGGCCCTGAAGGCGCAGGGGCTGCTGCAGGTCGACCTCTGCCCTGAACTGCTGGCGCGCAACCCTCTGGGGCCCTCGCTGCTGTGGGATCTCAACGGCGGGCTGCCGCCCCAGCTGCGGGGGGCGGCGCTGCTGGCCTCCGCTTTCGCCCTGCAGTGGCTCGACGACCCGGCCGGTCAGCTGGCTCACTGGTGCCGCACCCTGGCCCCGAAGGGCTGGCTGGTCCTGGCGGTGCCCACCGCAGGCAGCTTCCCCCAGTGGCATCGGGCCGCCGCGGCCGCAGGCGTGCTCTGCACGGCCCTGGAGCTGCCGGCGGCCGACCGCCTGCTCGCCGCCGCCGCCACCTCCGGGATGTTCCTCCACCACGGAAAGGTGCTGCGCTTCAGCCGAGCCCGCCAAGGGGGTCTCCGCGCCCTGCAGCACCTGCAGCGGCTGGGGGCCGGCGCCACCTGCCGGCCGCCCCTGGCGCCGGCGGAGCTGCGGCGCCTGGTGGCCCACTGGCCCCGGGAGGAGGCCCTCACCTGGGAGGTGCTGCTGCTGGTGGGCCGCCGCGAGGGGCCGCCGGCACCAACGCCGTGAACAGCTCCCGGCAGCTGGTGATCTGCGGCACCGACACCGACGTGGGCAAGACGGTGGTGAGCGCCCTGGTGGTGCAGGGCCTGGGAGCCGTCTACTGGAAGCCGGTGCAGAGCGGCCTGGAGGGGGGCGGCGACAGCGCCCGGGTGCGGCAGTTGCTGGCGCTGCCGCCGGAAAGGGTGTGGCCGGAGGCTTACCGGTTCAAGGCTCCGGTGTCCCCCCACTGGGCAGCGGAGCGGGAGGGGATCACGATCGATCCGGTCCGGCTGGCCCTGCCGGCCGTGGACGGGCCCCTGGTGGTGGAGACGGCGGGGGGACTGCTGGTGCCCCTGCGGCGGAACTGGCTCCAGATCGAGCAGATCGACGCCTGGGGGCTGCCGGTGCTGCTGGTGGCCCGCAGCGGCCTGGGCACCCTCAACCACACCCTCCTCTCCCTGGAGGCCCTCTCCCGCCGGTCGATCCCCGTGCTGGGGCTGGTGCTCAACGGCGAGCCCCACCCCGACAATCCCCGCACCCTGGAGGCCCTGGGCGGGGTGCCCGTGCTGGCGCAGCTGCCACGCCTGGATCCCCTCGATCGCGACGGCCTGCAGCGGCAATGGCAGGGATGCGGCCTGGCCCGTAGCCTGCAGCCATGAGCGCAAAGCATCTGCTGGTGACCGGAGCCGTGGCCGTGGTCTGCGCGGGCATCCTGGTGCTGTTCACCGACATCGAGACCAGCCTCGTCCGCTGGGTCAACTGCGGACCCGGTCGCCTCCGGCGGCGAGCGCCGCTCCGAGGTCTGCCGCTGAGAGCCGCCGGCGTGGAGCGACCCGGCTGGCATCCCCACCTCTGGCACCCCTTCACCCAGGTGGCCACGGCCGACCCCCCGCTGCGGGTGGTGCGCGGCGAGGGGGCCCTGCTGGAGCTCGAGGACGGCCGCCGGCTGATCGATGGCATCAGCAGCTGGTGGGTGACCCTGCACGGCCACGGGGAACCCTGCATCGCCGAAGCCATCGCCCGCCAGGCCCGCACCCTGGAGCAGGTGGGCTTCTCGGATTTCCGCCATCCCGCCGCCGAGCGGCTGGCCGAGCGCCTGGCCGCCTGCAGCGGCCTGGAGCGGCTGTTCTTCTCCGACAACGGCTCCACGGCGGTGGAGGTGGCGCTGAAGATCGCCTGGCAGTGGTGGCGCAACCGGGGCGAACCGCGCCGGCAGCTGATCGCCTTCGACGGGGCATACCACGGCGACACCTTCGGGGCCATGGCCGTGGGGGAGAGGTCCCTGTTCTCGGCGCCGTTCGAGCCGCTTCTGTTCGCCGTGGCCCGGGCGCCCTGGCCCGCCACCTGGTGGCACGACGACGGGGTGGAGGACCGGGAGGCGGCAGCCCTGGAGCGGCTGGAGCAGCTGCTGGAGACCCCGACGGCGGCGGTGATCCTCGAGCCCCTGCTGCAGGGGGCCGGCGGCATGGCCCTGGTGCGGGAGAGCTTCCTGCAGCGGCTGGCGGCCCTGGTGCGCGCCAGCGGCGCCCTGCTGATCGCCGATGAGGTGATGACGGGCTTCGGCCGCAGCGGTGAGCTGTTCGCCTGCGGAAGGGCCGGCATCCGGCCCGATCTGATGGCCCTCTCCAAGGGGCTGACCGGCGGATTCCTGCCCATGGGCGTCACCCTGGCGCGGGAGAACGTCTACGAGGGCTTCATCGGCACCGAACCGGACCTCACCCTCTTCCACGGCCACAGCTTCACCGCCAACCCCCTGGGCTGTGCCGCAGCCCTGGCCAGCCTGGATCTGCTGGAGCGGCATCCGCAACGCCATCGGACCTTCGAGGACCGCCACCGTCCCCATCTGGAAGCCCTGGCGCCCCATCCCCTGGTGCGACGACCCCGGCTGCTGGGCAGCATCGCCGCCTTCGACCTGGCGACGGACAACCCCGGCTATCTCAATCCCCTCGGCCGCCGATTGCAGCGCCAAGCCCTGGAGCGGGGCGTGTTCCTGCGTCCCCTGGGGCAGGTGGTCTACCTGCTGCCGCCCCTCTGCCTCGACGACGACCAGCTGGCGCGCTGCTATGCGGTGATCAGTGAAGCGCTGGCTTCCCTCGGATAGGCCCTCTCCCCTCCTCTGCGAGCAACCCGCCGCGCGGCGACGCAGACCGCCAGCCTCGACACGGGTCCTCAGGGACCGACCAGGATCGCCGCCTCCACATCGGCCCGCGAGAGGCCGTAGGGGAACTGGCGCGCTGTGGTGCGTCCCTCCTGGTGCCAGCTCACCCGCAGCTCCTCCACGTCCAACTCGAGGCGGGCGCTCCAGTGGGGCCGGTGCAGGTCCCACTGGGCGGCGTTGGTCCGCGACTGGATGGCGCCCAGCTCGCGCAACCAGGACTCCAGGGCGGGGAGGGGGTGGTTGTAGAGGGGAGTGGGGGCGGGGGGAAGGGTCGCCATCGATGGGCAGGGGTTGGCGGGGAAAGGGACTTCAGGCGGATGATGGCCACGACGCTGGGACCTCCGGGGGGTCCTCAGGGGCGACCTCGGGGACGGAGGCGGTGGGGGCTGATCCGGCCTGGGACGGGATCGGAAACGGCGGCGCCGACGCCTGCTCCAGCTCGGACCACCAGCTGGGCCAGGCCATCATTTCGGCCCCTCGGGCCCACGCCACCCCGATCCCCAGCACCAGGCTCAGCACCAGGGCCACGGCCAGCAGGAGCAGGGCGAACCACTCGCCGCCGGAGAGGGCCCGGCGCACCGGTACTGGGCGGGACACGACCACGGGCTGGGGCCGCCGGACCGGCGACGGACTGACGGGCTGGAGCAGCGCCGCGTCGTAGATCCGCCGGGCGGCCGGATCACTCAGCACGGCATAGGCCTGGCGCAGCTGGCGGAACGCCGCTTCCGCCTCACCGGCGGGCAGGCAGGTGGTGTCGGGGTGGTAGCGCTTGCTGAGGCTTCGGAAAGCCTGGCGCAGCTCCTGCTCGGTGGCGCCGGGCTGCACCTGCAGCACCTGGTAGTGGTTCGGTGGGGAGGGCGTGGCTGAAGAGGACATGCTCCCTGAGGCGGCGATAGCGTCCAGCCCGGCATAAGGGATCCTAGGGAGAAGCACCGCAGCCTTCGCGGATGGCCACCACCCCCCAGCCCAGCGCCCCCATCGACGAGCCAGGGGCCACCCCTGGTGCGGGTCCCGATCCCCGCCTCTGGCAGGAGCTCGGCTGGACCCCCGATGGCGACCAGCTGGCGACCCTGATGGCGCTGCAGCAGCAGCTGCGGCAGTGGAACGATCGCGTCAACCTGACCCGGCTGGTGGAAGGTGACGATTTCTGGATCGCCCAGGTGTTCGACAGCCTCTGGCCCTGGGTGCCCCTGCTGACGGCGCCCGGCGGCGTCCCGGACAGCCTCGAGATGATCGACGTGGGCACCGGCGGTGGCTTTCCCGGCCTGGCCCTGGCCATCGCCATGCCCTCGGCACGGATCACCCTGGTGGATTCGGTGGGACGCAAGCTGGAGGCGGTAGGGGCCATGGCCCGCAGCCTGGGGCTGGAAGGAAGGCTCAGCCTGCGCTGCGAACGGGTCGAGCGCACCGGCCGCTCCCCGGATGGCCGGGGCCGCTTCGACCGGGCCATGGCCCGGGCCGTGGCCGGCGCCCCTGTGGTGGCCGAATACCTGGTGCCCTTGCTGAAGCCGGACGGCCTGGCCCTGCTCTACCGGGGCCAGTGGGGAACCGGTGACCAGCGCAACCTGCAGGCTGTGGTGGGGATGCTGGGGGCAACGGTGGAGGCGGTGCAGCGCCGCGACCTGCCGGGAGGCCGGGGCGTACGCCACAGCCTCTGGTTGCGGCCGGCTGGACCCTGTCCCGCCGCTTACCCCAGGCCCGTGGGGGTACCCCAGAAAGACCCGATCATCCCGGGCGCTCGGGGCCAGGCCGGCCACCGTTCCTAGGCCACCTGCAGCCGCTTCACCGCCTCGCCGCCCAGCCGCTGGCGCAGCCGCCGCAGCAGGCCGGGAATCTGCCTGGCCCAGGGGCTGGCCCCCAGCACCGCCAGCAGCTCAGCCTCGCTGACCGCCCCGTCGAGGGCATCGGCGTTCTCGCCCGGAAACCAGTGGCTGCCCTGGCCGAGCAGGCCGTAGCGGGCCCGGCCGTAGCCCTCCAGATCCCAGGCCTCCAATAGGTTATGCAGCCAGAGCAGCACCGGCAGGTTGATGTGGCCGGGTGTGTCCTGCCAGGCCGGTAGCCCCCAGTCCCAGCTGGCCAGCCAGTCCTCCCCCAGGGTCCGGCGGCGAGCCTGCTCCAGTCGCTCCAGGATCGGGGGCAGCAATTCCGGGGCCCGGGGCAGCAGCTCCACCGCCTCCAGGTGCAGGGCCAGGTCCCGGGGACCGGCGGCGCCAACGCTGATCGTGTGGATGCCCGGCTCCGACAGGCAGAAGAGATCGTTGAAGACGATGGGATGCAAGGGTGCGCACAGCTCGCACAACCGCTCCGAGGGGGTGTGCAGGTGCCCCCCCTTGTCGGTGGGGCTGATCACGAACACCCCCATGTCATGGGCGCTGGCCGCCTCGATCGCCGGCCGGTTGTCCTGACGGATGAAATACCAGTGCAGGTTGATGAAATCGAACCGGTCGCTGGCGATCGCCTCCAGGATCAGAGGCAGGGGGGCATGGGTGGAGAAGCCGACGTGGCCGATGCGGCCCTCCTCCTGCCAGCGGCGGGCCACGTCGCGGCAGCCCCCGGGGCCCAGGGCCTGTTGCAGCAATTCCGGTGTGTTGATGCCGTGGATGGCGAGCAGATCCAGCCTGCCACCGGCGCCCGCCAGGCCCAGACGCTCGAAGCTCGTCTCCAGCTCGGCCTCGAAGAAGGCCGGGTCGGCGGCAGGGGGCACCTTGGTCTGCAGCAGGCGCCTGGGATCGCTCAGCTGGGGCAGCAGCCAGCCCAGCTGCCGTTCCGAAGTGCCGTAGTGGCGGGCAGTTTCGATGTGGTGCAGCCCCGCCGTCATGGCCTCCTCCAGGGTGGATTTCAGCCGTGCCTGACTCTCGGCCTCCACTGCCTCGGCAGGAAGATCGGTCCAACTCTGCTGGAAACGCATCCCGCCCAGCGAAAGCACCGGCATCGCCAGCCCGGTGCGGCCGAAGCGCCGGGTCGGGATGGTCACGACGCCGGTGCGGCGGCGCGGGGAAGGGTGCGGCGACGGCGGCCCTGGGAGGGCAGCCCCAGGGGCTGGATCTCCTGCTCCTCGAGCTGGGCCCGAAGGGTCGGCAGCTGCTCGTAGGCGACCCAGTGAATGCAGTCCACGGGGCAGGTGTCGATCGCTTCCTGGATCCGCTCGGTGCTGTCCCCGTCCTGGCGCAGGGCCCTGGATCGACCCCAGTCGGGCTCCACCACGAAGGTGTTACCGGCTACGTGGGCGCAGTAGCGGCAGCCGATGCAGACCGCCTCATCGACCCAGACGGCCTGCTGGCGCAGGGCCCCTCCGAGCACGGGCTCGAGACCGGACGAACGGATCTCCGGCGCCGAAGGCGTCTGGAAGGCCAGAGCCGGATCCAAGCCGGCGGAAGGGCCTGCAGCGCTCATGGAATCAGGCGTCCCAGCGGGTCACCACCAGTTCGATGCTGCCGTCGAGGTGGCTGGTCTGTTCGCTGACCTGGAAGCCCTCTTCGGCGGTGCTGGCCAGGATCGTGCGCAGGGCATAGCGCTGGGTGAGCCGGGCCAGGAAACGCTCCACGGGAATGGGCTGTTTCCACAGTTCCAGGTCGGTGACCAGCTCATAGCTGCCGCTCTCGGGATTGAAGCGGAAGCCGATGTCCACCCCGTCGTCCTGGGGAATCGCCAGGTCAGCGGTGACGGTCTGGCCGCGGTAGCCCCGCACCTGGCAGGCACCTTCGGCCGGGGGATGGCCAAGATCGCTGAGGGCTTCCACCAGGGCCTGGCGATCGCGCAGTTCGGTCTTGACGGTGCTGAAGTGCGACATGAGAGGAGGGGTGTGGGAGCGATGCTTCAGGCGCCGCGGGACTGGATGACGACCTGAGGGTCCTGGAGCTCGAGGGGTTGGGCCTGGAACGCTTCGGAGGTGCTGCGACGTTGCTGCACACTGCCCAGCCGGGCCTCGATCCGCTCGGTCAGCCGGGAACAACCCTCGCCCTGCACGCCCTCCACGAGCTCCTCCACACGCCCGTCGGGGCGGATTCGGAAGCGGATGGTGCGTTGAGCCATCCCGGACGGACCGCACAGGTGTGAAGTGGATCTTAACCGCGATTTTCAGCCACCGCGCTGCAGGGCCTGCGGCCAGGGGATCGCTCCGGCGGCAGAGCCCTTCAGCTGATCAGTCCCTCATCCACCAAGGTCTGGAGCCGCTCGAGCACCTCGGGCTGCTCCAGCTGCTCCAGGGCCAGGCGGGCCTCATCCCGGACCCCGGGATCGCAGTCGTGGAGCATGGTGTGCAGCAGGGCCTCCACCACCTCCCGCTGACGCGGCTCCACCAGATCGGTGTAGAGACGACCCAGGGACCAGGCGCTGTTGCTGCGCACCGCCGGTTCACTGTCGATGCGCAGGCTGAGCAGCAGCTGGGCGGCGGCCGGGTCGGCCTTGGCCACACCGGTGGCGCCCGCATCGGCCAGGGAACTGGCCGCCCAGAGCCGCACCGCGGCCACGTCCACTTCCAGGGCCCGCATCAGGGGGTTCAGCACGGGGGCCTCGGGGTAGTTGCCGAGGCTCCAGGCCACAGCCTTGCGCACGTAGCCGTTGTCGTCGGCACCCAGAAGGCCCAGCAGGGGCTCCACCGCCAGGGGCGAGGGGTTGCGCCCGAGGGCATACACGGCGCTCATGCGCACGATCGGACAGCCGGCCTCCAGCAGCGGCAGCAGCAGGGGAATGGCGCGGGGATCACGATGCTCGCAGAAGATCCGCAGCCCCTGCAGCCGCTCTTCGCGTCCTCCCTGCAGCAGCACCAGGCCCAGGTCGCACTCCGCGGCCACGTCGGAACTGGAGGGAGCGAAGCTGTCGATCTCATCGAGGGGATCCCCCAGAAGTTCCTGCGCCAGCTCCCGTGCCAGCACCTCAGGATCGAGGGCCAGCTCATGGGTGGTTTCGGGAAAGGGCAGGCCGTCGTCCGGCATGGAGCCATCCAGGTGGAAGCATCGTAAAAGCCGGAGCCGCAGGGCATCAGCCCAGGGGGGCCGGTGCGGCCATGTCCCCAGGCAGCCAGATGCGGGCACTGACGGCGAACAGGGCCAGGGCGAAGAGCAGCACGATGGCCACGGGGAGCAGGGTGGAGCGCAGGAACTGCATGGCTGGAAAAGGATCGCGGGGCGGCTGAGCTGGCTGCATTGTGGTCTGCGCCGGCGACAGAGCGGGCGGTGCGACGGGTCGACCTAGGGTTCGCCCACCCGCGAGCGGCCATGGCCCCCAGCGCCTCCAGCAGCGTCCGTCCCTGGCGTCGTCTCATGGCCGTGGCCGCCGAGGGGGTGGCCAGCGGCACCCCCTACATGGTGGGCACCAAGCTGCTGCAGGGCTGGCTCACCGCCAGCCAGATCCCCCTCGGCCTGATCGGTCTGCTTGGGCTGGCGGAGCTGCCTTACACCCTGAAGATGGTCTGGGCACCGGCCCTGGACCGCTGGCCCCTGCCCTGGCCCGACCGCCGCAGGGGCTGGCTGCTGGCCCTGCAGTTCAGCCTGGTGGCGGTGATCGGTGCCATGGCCCTGCTGCGGCCCTCCAGCGATCCGGCCAGCCTCACGGCGATCGGACTGATGGCGGTGCTGCTGGCGGTGGTCAGCGCCACCCAGGACATCGCCGTGGATGCCTACCGCACCGATCTGCTGCCCGATCTGGAGCGGGGCGCCGGAGCCGCCGCCACCAACCTGGGCTACCGGACGGCGATGCTGGCCGTGGGAGCCGGTGGCTTCATTCTGGCCGGCCGCTACGACTGGCCCCTGGCCTTCCTCTTCTCCGCCGTTCTGATGCTGGCCGTGGTGCCCTTCACCCTCACGGCCCCGCCCCTGCCACCCCTCGCGTTCCCCGTGCGCAGTCTGCGCCAGGCCGTGCTCGGTCCGGCCCGGGAGTTCCTTCGCCGCAGCGGCGGTCCCAGGGCGGTCGCCCTGCTCACCCTGGTGCTGCTCTACCGCTGGCCCGATGGCCTGCTCAACCTGATGGCGGTGCCGTTCCTGATCCAGAAGGGCTTCAGCCCCCAGGTGGTGGGGTCGGTGCTGGCGGGCTGGGGCATCGGCGCCACGATCGTGGGCACGGTGCTGGGAGGCGCCCTGTTCGGCCGGCTGGGGATGAACCGCTCCCTGTGGCTGTTCGCCCTGGTGGGCGCCAGCGGCAACCTCGCCTACTGGGGCCTGGCCCGCTTCGACGGCGGCATGCCGGCCCTGCTGATGGCCGTGGGGCTGGAGAACATCGGCGGCGGCATGGTCGGGGCCGCCTTTGTGGCGCTGCTGATGAGCCTCTGCAACCCCCGCTTCTCCGCCACCCAGTACGCCCTGCTTTCCGGGGTCTATGCGCTGAGCCGCTCACTGCTGGCCGCCCCCGCCGGACTGGTGGCGGAGCGGCTGGGCTGGCCCGGCTTCTTCCTGGCCACCGCCGCGGCGGCGCTGCCGGCCTTCCTGCTGATGGTGCGGCTCACCCCCTGGAACGGCAGGGGGGTCCGCGGCGCCTACGATCCCGGACGTGACGGCCTCTGAAGACCCTCCCACCGTCCCAGGAGCTCAGCTCAGGAGTGACTTCGCAGCAGGGTCCGGTAGAGGGGGGAGTCGTCCACGGCGTTGTGGCCGTTGACGGGCAGCACCACCAGGGAGGCCACCCCGGGACGGAACCGGGCCAGCAGGGCCTCGGTGCTGGCCCGGGGGATGATCTCGTCCCGCTGGACAGCGATCAGCAGGGTGGAGGCCCTCACCTGGGGAGCATCCTGCCAGGAGCGGTACTTGTCCTGGAGCAGCAGGCCCATCGGGACCAGGGGGAAGCGGCGGGAGGCCAGGGCCTCGATGCTGTCGAAAGGGGTGACCAGCACCAGCCGGCTGACGGCGCGGCGGGCCGCCAGGTGAACCGCCACGCTGCTGCCCAGGCTGCGGCCCACCACGTCGATGTGCTGGTGCTCGGACTGCACCCGGTCATACAGGGCGAGGGCATCGGCGAAGAGGGCCGCCTCCGAGGGCTGGCCGCCGCTGCCGCCATAGCCCCTGTAGTGGAGCAGATAGAGGGCGTGCTCCGCAAAGGCGCCCTCCAGAAGGGGCAACTGGTCGGTCACGTTTTCGGCGTTGCCGCCGAAGTAGATCAGGGCCTTCGGGCCAGGCCGCCGGCGAACGGTCACCAGCACCCGTCCTTCCGACGGGCCGTTCGTCAGCGGCAGGCTCATCAGATCCCCTGCGGCCCCGGGGGAGCGGGGCTGGGGAAAGTAGATCAGGGACCGCTGCAGCAGGAACAGGCTGCCGCAGAACGACAGGTAGAGCAGGGGGACGAGCAGAACAGCGAGGGGAAGCACGATGGCCCTGCAGCGAGGGGCGATGGGGCCGATCAGGCCGCCGGCGCCGCCATGAGGCGCCGGCGCAGCTGGCCGCAGGCCGCATCCTGGTCGAGGCCGCGGCTGGCCCGCACGCTCACGGCGATGTGGCGCCGCTCCAGCTGGGAGCGGAAGGCCTCGACCGCTTCGGGCATGGGGCGCCGGAAGTCTTCCTCGGCGATCGGGTTGTAGGCGATCAGGTTGACGTGGCTCTGAAAGCCCCGCAGCAGCCGGGCCAGGGCGTCAGCCTGGCGGGGATGATCGTTCAGCCCCCCGAGCAGGATGTACTCGAAGCTCACCCGCCGGCCGGTGTGGGCCACGTAGCGGCGGCAGTCCTCCAGCAGCACCTCCAGGGGGTAGGCATGGGCGGTGGGGATCAGATCCTCCCGCAGGCGCTGATCCGGAGCATGGAGACTGACGGCCAGGGTGAACTGGGCCCGGCCCAGCCGCTCCAGGGCCCGCTCCGCCAGGATCGGCAGCGTGCGCGGCACCCCCACCGTGCTGACGGTGATCTGGCGCTGGGCCATGCCCAGATCACCGCACAGGCAGGCGATCGCCTCCAGCACCGCCTCGCTGTTGAGCAGGGGTTCGCCCATTCCCATGAACACCACGTGAGTGGGGCGCCGCTCCATCGCCTCGCGGATGCTGAGCACCTGGTCGACAATCTCGTGCACCGCCAGGGAGCGCTGCAGGCCCCCCTTGCCGGTGGCGCAGAAGCGGCAGCCCATGGGGCAGCCCACCTGGCTGCTGACGCAGACCGTGAGCCGATCACCACTGGGGATGCCGACGGTCTCGAGGCCGAGGCCATCGGCCGTGGCCAGCAGCAGCTTGGTGGTGCCGTCCCGGGCGTCGCTGCGGTGCAGCAGGGTCGAGCGGCCGAGGGTGGTGCCGGCGGCCGCCAGCTGCCCCCGCCAGGCCTTCGACAGCACCGTGATCTCCTCGAGCCCGCGGGCCCCCTTGGCGTAGATCCAGTCGTGCAGCTGACGACCCCGGAAGGCCGGCTGGCCCTGTTCCACCGCCCAGCCTTCCAGCGCTTTGCGGCCCATTCCCAGCAGGGGGGCGCTCTGGGCCATCAGGGCCAGATCAGCAAGCCATGGCCCAGCTTCCACTCCACCACCACCAGGGCGATGAAACCGAGCATGGCCAGACGGCCATTGAAGCGCTCGGTGTGGGTGTGGAAGCCGAAGCGGGGCACCCGCCGCACCGGAACAGGAGTGGGCCGGCCAGGGGAAGCAGGATTGGCGACGGCGGAATCATTCATCGCTGAGCAGGCCCTCCTCCTGCAGACCCTCCAGAGCCGCCGGATCAGCGATCAGCTCCTCCTCCAGACCTTCCTCGGCGGTGGGACGGGCGAAAGCGGCGAAGCCGCTGGCCGCCGCCTCGATGCCATGGCGACTGCGGGTGGCCTCCAGGTCCTCGTCGGAAGGATCGTCCAGCACGGCGGCGGTGACCGCCGGGGCGGGCATCTCCACGGTGTAGTCCGGACGGAGGTTCTGGTTGCGGCGGTAGCCGGCGGCCTCCTCCTCGAGAATGTCGGGATGGGGTCCGGCCTCGGCGCGCAGCTCCTCCTCGAAGCCACCGAAGCCGGTGCCGGCGGGGATCAGGCGACCGATGATCACGTTCTCCTTGAGGCCCCGCAGCCAGTCGCTCTTGCCCTCGATGGCCGCTTCGGTGAGCACCCGGGTGGTCTCCTGGAAGGAGGCCGCCGAAATGAACGAATCGGTGTTGAGGGAGGCCTTGGTGATCCCCAGCAGCACGGGGGTGAACTCGGCAGGGGCGCCGCCCGTGATCCCCATGGCGGAATTCACCTGCTCCACCTGACGCAGCTCGATCAGCTCACCGGGAAGGAGGGTGGTGTCACCGGCGTCCTCGATGCGGACCTTGCTGGTCATCTGACGCACGATCACCTCGATGTGCTTGTCGCTGATGGATACCCCCTGCGACTTGTAGACGTTCTGCACCTCGGTGACCATGCGGAACTGCAGCTTGGAGATCGCCTCCTGGGCGGCCTCCATGGTGGGCTTGCGGCTGCGCAGGTCCTCGAAGAAACAGTCGAGCAGCTCGTGGGGGTTGATCGGCCCATCGGTGAGCATCTCGCCGGCGCTCACCTGCTGGCCATCGTTCACCATGACGTTGCGGCCCAGCAGGATCGGATACTCGGTGATGACGTCGTCGGTCTCGATCACCGACACGGTGATCGAATCGTCGTCGTCGCCCTGCTTGATCTGGACGGTGCCGCTCTTGCGGCAGAGCACGGCCGACTCCCGGGGCCGGCGGGCCTCGAGCAGTTCCTCGATGCGGGGCAGACCCTGCACGATGTCCCCGGTCTTCTGACGCTCGAACACCAGCAGGGCAAGGGCATCTCCCCGCTGCACCAGTTCGCCGTCGCGCACGTGCAGCACCGAATCGGGCGAGACCATGTAAGGGCGTCCCAGACGGATGGTGAGGGACTGGCCCTCGAGGAGCTCCACCTGGCCGCAGCAGGGGGAGATCACTCCGTCGGCGAGCAGGTCGCCATCGACGATGCGATCGCCCACCGCCACCTTCGGGGTGGCAGAACCCAGATCCAGATTGCGGGTGTCATCGGCCCGTTCGACGATCAGACGCCGGATCGGTTCCCCCGACGCCGGATCGGGAAGCTGGACCACCCCATTCTCCTTGCAGAGGATCTGCGTGGTGGCCACCACGTCGCCACGCTTGACGGAGACGCCGTCCTCCACCTGGAGCTCGGTATGGGTGGATCCGTGGCTGGCATCGGAGAGGGTGTCCCGACGCACCAGAAGGGTTTCCAGGATCACCAGCTGCAGCCGCTCAATGGTCTTGGCCCGCTTATCGGGGACCGCCTCCACGTCCACGGTCATCTGGGGTGTGGTGTCGAAGGTTTCCAGGATCAGCTGGGTGCGCAGCAGCTCCACCCCTTCCACGGACTTGATCAGCTCCCCATCCTTGAAGGTGAGCCGCTGGGTGGCCTTGAGCCCCAGGGAGGGGCCGCCTGTCTGCTTGACCGTGGCCAGTTCGGGCAGGTGGGCGGCATCGGGGATGGCGTATTCCTCCACGGGCCGCAACAGCAGGGCGCCGCCCTCGGGGGTGTCGACCTTCTCGATGAATTTCATCGACTCGGCCACCAGGCCGGGGGCGATCTCCTCTCCGGGGTTCACCATCTTGCCGTCGTCGTAGCGGCCGAGCACCTTGGCGTCGGCGACCAGGTGCAGCTCGCCGGAGCGCACGATGATCTCCCGCAGGATGTCGTTCTTCTGGGTGACGGTGACGATGCCCGCGGTCTGGCTGAAGATGTCCTTGACCACCTCGGTGCCGGCCTCGATCCACTGCCCGTCCTCGATCATCAGCAGGGAAATGTCCTTGTTGATCTCGTGGGTTTCCTGGGGAATCCACAACAGGGTGCCGCCCTTGCTCACCTCGTAGCCGTTCTTGGCGGAGCGGGCCTTCTTGATCGAAAGGCCGGGGGCGAATTTCACCATGCCGCCGGTCTGGGTGCGGAAGCGGTCGTCGGTGAGTTCGGCGATCACCTCGCCGGCACCGATCTTGGTGCCGGGCTGGGTCCTGACCAGGTAGCGGGTGTTGTCCTTGCCCTCCAGATGCCAGCTCTCACCGGTGTGGCTGGATTCGCCCACCAGCTTGCAGTCCTTGAGGATGACGCTGGCGGTGACGATCTGCACTTCCCTGGAGTCCCCGGTGGACTCCCGCAGCCGCACGGCGCCGCCATACTCGCTCTGCAGCCGGCTTTCGGCGAGCACATCGCCGGTGGTCACCGGCTTGTCGGTCTCCACTACCGGCAGGGCATTCGGGGGCAGGTTGTAGACGTCGCCGCTGAACACCCAGAGGCGACCCAGACGCTGGGCCTTGTGGGTGATGTTTCCCTGGCGGTCGGTGACCTCGCGGGGCTGGATCACATCCTCGAAACGCACCTGGCCAGCCAGGTCGCAGATGACATCCTTCGTGGCCTTCTCCACACTCTTCTTCACCGCCGAGCCGGTGGAGATCTGGGCCAGGATGATGTCGTGGGCGACCGTATCTCCATCGGCCACAAAAAGGATCGAGCCGTTGGTGATGTCGATCTTCTGAATCTTGCCCTTGCTGGAAGGCTTGAGGGTCAGGGTGAAGTCGGTTTCAGCCAGCTTGGCCTCCACCCCGTGGGGGGTCCGGTGATCGCGGACGCGTGCCTTGGGGCCGAATTCCACCACGCCGTCCACCAGGGAGCGCACCACGCCGGTTTCGGCCGTGGACACGCCACCGGTATGGAAGGTCCGCATGGTGAGCTGGGTACCCGGTTCACCGATGGACTGGGCGGCGATGATGCCGACGGCCTCCCCCAGATCCACCAGTTCGTTGTGGGCCAGGGCCCAGCCATAGCACTTGCGGCACACCGAGCGGGAGGCTTCGCAGGTGAGCGGTGAGCGCACCATCACCGCGGTGACCCCCGCCGCCTCGATGGCGGCGGAGAGGGCGGGATCAATCTCACCGTTGCGATCGACGATGACGGCGCCGTCGCTGTCCAGGACAGGCTCAGCCGCCAGGCGGCCGATCAATTTGGTGCCGAAACGGCCCCGCTCGTCAGCGTTGATGGGAATGAAACGCAGCGTGCCGCAGTCCTCCTCCCGCACGATCACGTCCTGGGCCACGTCCACCAGGCGGCGGGTGAGATAGCCCGAGTCGGCAGTGCGCAGGGCTGTGTCCACCAGCCCCTTGCGGGCACCGTAGGAGGAGATCACGTACTCGGTGACCGTCAGGCCCTCGCGGAAGTTGGTGCGGATCGGCAGGTCGATGATCTCCCCCTGGGGGTTGGCCATCAGGCCGCGCATGCCCACCAGCTGGCGCACCTGGGACATGTTCCCCCGGGCGCCGGAGTTGGCCATCATCCACACCGAGTTGAGTGGATCGTTGTCGTTGAAGTTGCGGCGCACCGCCGCCACCAGCCGCTCGTTGGTCTCGGTCCAGGTGTCGATCACCTTGGTGTGGCGCTCCACCTCGGTGATCTCCCCGAGGCGGTAGCGCTCCTCGGTGGCCGTGATCTGCTCCTCGGCCTCCTGCAGCAGCACGGCCTTGTCGCCGGGGATGCGCAGGTCGTCGACGGAAATGGAGACCGCCGCCTGGGTGGCGTAGTGGAAGCCGAGATCCTTGAGTTCGTCGGCCATCGCCGCGGTGGCGGCGGTGCCGTGATGCTTGTAGGCCCAGGACACCAGATGGCGCAGTGCCTTCTTGTCGATGATCCGATTGCGGAACGGCGGCGCTTCCTTGCTGAGGGCCGCCGCTGCCGCGGCGGCGGCGGCGTTGGCGGCGGCCAGTTCGGCGGCGGCCTTGGCGCTCTTCTTGCTGATCTTCTTGGCGGGGGTGGCGGTCATGGCGGCGCGCGTTGGGAAAGGCTGGAGGGAACTCGTTGCACACGGAGCCGGAACAGGGTCCGGCCGGGGGCGGTCAGGTGGCGGCCACGGCGTCGATGATGGTGTGGTTGATCACGACCCGGCCCACGGTGGTCAGCAGATAACGGCTGATCAGGGCGCCGTCCTCATCGAAGCGATCGCGACGGAATTTCCACTGCTCGATGCGCGTGCCATCGGAGAGGGTGTCGGTGGAGACGGGCTCGCTGTCCTCGTCGTCGCTTTCCACCTCCCCGTTGAAGCGCACCCAGACCCAGTCGTGCAGGCTGAGGTGCTTCTCCTCGAAGGCGGCGATCACATCCTCGAGGTCGGCGAAGGTGCGCGAGCGGTCGCCGAAGGCCGGCTGCGGCTTCTCCCTGTCGATGGCGGTGAGGTAATAGGCGCCGAGCACCATGTCCTGGGAGGGGGTGATGATCGGCTCGCCGGTGGCGGGGGAGAGCACGTTGTTGCTGGCCAGCATCAGCATGCGGGCCTCCGTCTGGGCCTCGATGGCCAGGGGCACGTGCACGGCCATCTGGTCACCGTCGAAGTCGGCATTGAAGGCCGGACATACCAGGGGGTGAAGCTGGATGGCGCGGCCATCCACCAGCTTGGGCTCGAAGGCCTGGATACCCAGGCGGTGCAGGGTGGGCGCCCGGTTCAGCAGGATCGGATGCCCTTCGATCACCTCCTGGAGCACCTGCATCACCTCGTCGTCGGCCCGCTGGATCAGCTTCTTGGCCGCCTTGATGTTGTTGACGATGTTCTGGCGGATGAGGCGATGGATCACGAAGGGCTGGAACAGCTCGATCGCCATCTCCTTGGGCAGGCCGCACTGGTGCATCTTGAGCTTGGGACCCACCACGATCACCGAACGACCGGAGTAGTCGACGCGCTTGCCGAGCAGGTTCTGACGGAAGCGGCCCTGCTTGCCCTCAATGATGTCGCTCAGCGACTTCAGGGCCCGGTTGTTGGCCCCCACCACCGTGCGACCGCGACGGCCGTTGTCGATCAGGGCATCGACAGCCTCCTGCAGCATCCGCTTCTCGTTACGGACAATGATCTCGGGGGCGAGGATCTCCTGCAGCCGTGCCAGACGGTTGTTGCGGTTGATCACGCGCCGGTAGAGGTCGTTGAGATCGCTGGTGGCGAAGCGACCACCGTCGAGCTGGACCATGGGCCGCAGATCGGGAGGGATCACCGGGATCACATCCAGCACCATCCACTCGGGCCGGGCGTTGGTGGCGATGAAGTTGTCGATCACCCGCAGGCGCTTGATCAGCTTGGCCCGCTTCTGCCCCTTGGAGTTGTTGATGTCCTCCCTGAGCTGTTCGGCTTCCTTTTCGAGATCCAGGTCCTCGAGCAATTGCTTCAGGGCCTCGGCGCCGATGCCCACCATGGGCTCGTTCTCGATCTCGGAATCCTCGGCGAAGATCTGATCCTCGATCTCCAGCCACTCGTCCTCAGTGAGCAACTGCTTGTAGGTGAGGTCTTTGTGGTCACCCTTCTCGAGCACCACATAGCAGTTGAAGTAGACGATCTGCTCCACATCCCTCAGGGGCATGTCGAGCAGGATTGCCACATAGCTGGGGATCCCCTTCAGGTACCAGACGTGGGACACCGAAGCCGCCAGCTTGATGAAGCCCATGCGGTGGCGTCGCACCCGGCTCTCGGTGACTTCCACACCGCAGCGCTCACAGACGATACCGCGGTGGCGCACCCGCTTGTACTTGCCGCAGTGGCATTCCCAGTCCTTGGATGGGCCGAAGATCTTCTCGCAGAAAAGCCCGTCCATCTCAGGTTTGAGGGTGCGGTAGTTGATGGTTTCCGGCTTGGTGACCTCACCCACCACCTGGCCATTAGGCAGGGTCCGCTGCCCCCACTCCATGATCCGCTCGGGCGAAGCGAGCGTGATCTTCACGTAGTCGAAATGGTTTTCGGTGCGAAGGTTGCTGTTGGACATGGCGGAGACGCAGGAAGATCAAAAGGAGCGGAGAGATCAGGACCGGTGAATCAAGCGATCAGTCGTCGTCGTAATCCGCGACACCGAGGGATTCATAGGTTGGCCGGCTGGGGGTGCTGCGGCGGGGGTTGACGTCCTGCATCAGGTCGACTTCCTCACCGGCGTCGGTATAGACAGCAATATCCAGGCCCAGGGACTGGAGCTCGCGCATCAGCACCTTGAACGACTCCGGTGTGCCCGGCCGAGGGATGGGCTTGCCCTTGACGATGGCGTTGAGTGCCTCGTTGCGGCCCTGCATGTCGTCGGACTTGACCGTGAGCAGTTCCTGCAGGGTGTAGGCGGCGCCGTAGGCCTCCAGAGCCCACACCTCCATTTCACCGAGGCGCTGGCCGCCCTGCTGGGCCTTGCCGCCCAGGGGCTGCTGGGTGACCAGGGAGTAGGGACCGGTGGAGCGGGCGTGGATCTTGTCGTCCACCAGGTGCACCAGCTTGAGGATGTGGGCATAGCCCACCGTCACAGGCTGGTCGAACGGTTCGCCGGTGCGGCCATCGATCAACTGGATCTTGCCGGGGTTGGTGGGGTCGTAGACCCAGTCCTTGCCAGGAAGCTTCGCAGCCTCCTCCAGGTAGGCCTGCACCGTCTGCTTCGACTTCTCCGGGCCGTACATCTCATCGAACGGCACCACCTTGACGCGGCAGTCGAGATGGGAGGACGCCCAGCCCATCAGGCACTCGAACACCTGACCCACGTTCATGCGGCTCGGCACCCCCAGGGGGTTGAGCACGATGTCGATGGGGGTGCCGTCGGGCAGGTAGGGCATGTCCTCCCGGGGAAGGATGCGGCTGATGATGCCCTTGTTGCCATGGCGGCCGGCCATCTTGTCGCCCACCTGAATCTTGCGGCGCTGGGCCACGTAGACCCGCACGACCATGTTCGCGCCGGGCGGCAGCTCGTCCCCCTGCTCCCGGGTGTAGATGCGCACGTCGACCACGCGGCCCCGTTCGGTGCTGGGAACCCGCAGGGAGTTGTCCCGCACATCTCGGGCCTTCTCGCCGAAGATGGCGCGCAGCAGCTTCTCCTCGGGAGGCTGGTCGGATTCCCCCTTCGGAGTCACCTTGCCCACCAGGATGTCGCCCGATTCGACGTAGGCGCCGATGCGGATGATGCCCATCTCGTCGAGGTGGCCCAGGCTCTCCTCGGCCACGTTGGGGATTTCCCGGGTGATCTCCTCGGGACCCAGCTTGGTCTGGCGGGCTTCGATCTCATACTTCTCGATGTGCACCGAGGTGTACAGGTCGTCCTGCACCAGCCGGTCACTCACGAGGATGGCATCTTCGTAGTTGTAACCCTCCCAGGGCATGTAGGCGATCAGCACGTTCTGGCCCAGGGCGATCTCGCCGCCCTCGCAGGCCGAGCCATTGGCGAGGACCTGGCCGGCGATCACCGGATCCCCCTGGCGCACGATCGGGCGCTGGTTGAGGCAGGTGTCCTGGTTGGAGCGCTGGTACTTCTGCAGGAAGTGGGTGTGGTCCCGGCCATGCTCGTCCCGGATGACGATGGCGGTGGCATCGACGAAGGAGACCGTGCCGTTCACCTTGGTGATCGGCACCATGCCGGAGTCGCGGGCCACCTGGGTTTCAAGGCCGGTCCCCACCAGGGGACGTTCCGGCCGCAGCAGGGGCACCGCCTGGCGCTGCATGTTGGAGCCCATCAGGGCACGGTTGGCGTCGTCGTGCTCCAGGAAAGGGATCAGGGAGGTGGCCACCGAGATCACCTGGACGGGTGACAGCTGGACGTAGTCCACCTGCTCGGGGGGCACCTTCTCGAAGTCCTGGCGGTAGCGCACCGGAACCAGATCGAGGGTGATGCGGCCGTCGGCGTCGGTGGGCACGTCACCGGGGGCCACCCGGCACTCGTCCTCCAGGTCGGCGGAAAGGTAAAGGGGATCACCCTGCTTGAGGACGATGCCATCCTCGACGCGCCAGAAGGGGGTTTCGATGAAGCCGTACTCATTGACGCGGGCGTGGGTGGCCAGCGACCCGATCAGACCGGCATTGGGACCTTCCGGCGTCTCGATCGGGCAGATGCGGCCGTAGTGGGAGGGATGGATGTCGCGGACCGCGAAGCCGGCCCGCTCCCTGGTGAGCCCCCCGGGGCCGAGGGCACTGATGCGGCGCTTGTGGGTGAGTTCGGCCAGGGGGTTGGTCTGGTCCATGAACTGGCTCAGCTGGCTGGAGCCGAAAAACTCCTTGACCGCCGCCACAAGGGGCTTGGGGTTGACCAGCTGGGCGGGGGTGAGAGATTCGG
The DNA here is from genome assembly GCA_963772735.1 of uncultured cyanobacterium. GTDB lineage: Bacteria > Cyanobacteriota > Cyanobacteriia > PCC-6307 > Cyanobiaceae > Cyanobium. The sequence continues at coordinate 154,992 of CAVYYO010000001.1, forward strand.
TCTCGCCCACGGTCATCCGTTCCTTGATGATCCGCTCGAGGCGATTCAGACCCACCCGCACCTGGTTCTGCAGCAGCTCACCCACCGAGCGCACCCGGCGGTTGCCCAGATGGTCGATGTCATCGAGGCAGGCGCCGCCCACATCGAGTTCCAGGTTGATCAGGTAGTCGATCGTGGAGAGCACATCCTCGGCAGTGAGGGTGCGCACCGCGTCGGGGATGGTGAGACGCAGCTTCTTGTTGATCTTGTAACGGCCCACCCGACCCAGGTCGTAGCGCTTGGGATCGAAGAATCGGCTGTGCAGCAGCTGCTGGCCGCCACTCACCGAGGGCGGCTCACCGGGCCTGAGCTTCTTGTAGAGCTCCAGCAGAGCCTGGTCCTCGGAGCTGATGCCTTCCTCGTTCGAGGCCTCGATCGATTTCTGGTAGTACTCCGGGTGCCGCAGCTTGTCGAGCACATCGTTGTCGGACAGGCCGATGGCCCGCATCAGCACATGGGCGTTGATCTTGCGGGTCTTGTCGACACGGACGTGGAGCAGGTCGTTCTTGTCGGTCTCGAACTTGAGCCAGGCGCCGCGGTTGGGGATCAGGCTCGCGTTGAAGGTCTTACGGCCATTCTTGTCCTGTTCGTCCTTGAAGTAGACGCCCGGGCTGCGGACGATCTGATTGACGATCACCCGCTCGGCGCCGTTGATGATGAAAGTGCCGCGCTCGGTCATCAGGGGAAGCTCCCCGATGAAGACCTCCTGTTCCTTGATCTCGCCGGTCTCCTTGTTGACCAGACGGCAGGTGACGTACATCTGGGAGGCGAAAGTCGCATCGCGACGCTTGGCCTCCTCCACATCGTGGCGAGGCCGTTTCAGGCGATACTGGTCGCCGACGAAATGGAGCTCCAGCTTGCCGGTGTAGTCGGTGATCGGAGAGAAGCTGTCCAGCTCTTCGATCAGGCCCTTCTCCAGGAACCATTTGAAGCTCGCCCGCTGTACCTCCACAAGATCGGGAAGGTAAGTGACGGTCTTGGCGACCTGGATCGCGCTGCTCATGCGGTGGACCTGCAGGAACGGTGGTGGTGGGGCGGGCCTGGACGGGGGAAGGACATCGGCGTCGGAACGCCGCTGAGGGGGTGCTCTGGATGGGCCCGATGACGGAGTGCCCGGGATGGGCCATGCGAAGAGGCGCTTCAGCCGAAGTGGTGGCCCCGGGGAATGGGACCACCACTCAAGCGGAGGCGCCTACAGGGCTCGCTGCGAGTCTGCCGGCTCAGGGAGTGCCGACTGAATTGATTCCGTCGTGGACAAAAGGAGCGCTTCCGCTTCCAGGCCAATAAGACATCATACAACCTCGACGGGCAGGCGGAAAAGGCGGGCTGCGTTGGCGCTGGTATCCGCCGCCACCTGCGCGAGGGGCTCGCCCCGCAGCTCGGCGACCCGGGCCGCCACTGCTGCCACGTAGGCGGGCTCGTTGCGCTTGCCGCGCCGGGGCACCGGTGCCAGGAAGGGGCAGTCGGTCTCGACCAGATAGCGGTCGCCGGGCACCTGCCGGGCACAGGCATGGGTGGCGTCCGCCTTGGGGAAGGTGACCGTGCCGCTGAAGCTGATGTAGAGCCCGAGATCGAGGAAGCCCTCCATCTCCTCGGGGGTGCCCCCCCAGCAATGCATCACCCCCCGGGGACAGGCGCCTTCGGCCTGGCGCCGGCGCAGCTCGGTCAGCATCGGTTCGGCGGCGTCCCTGCAGTGGATGATCACCGGCAGATCCAGCGCCAGAGCCAGATCCAGCTGGGGCCGCAGGACCGTCAGCTGTTCATCCAGGTTGGTGGCCCGGAAGAGATCGAGCCCGAGCTCACCGATCGCCACCACCCGCGCATCAGCCCTGGCGGCAGCCTCCAGCACTCCGGCCGTGCCGCTCTGCCAGTGCTGGGTGTCGAGGGGATGGACGCCGACGGCATAACGCAGCTCCGGAAACCGATCGGCCAGGGCCCGGATCGCCGGAATCTCCGCCGGTTCGACACAGGCATGGACCAGGGCCTTCACTCCCGCCTCGCGCCAGCGCCGGGACACTTCCTCGAGATCCGCATCAAAAATGCGGAATACGATATGGCAGTGACTGTCCACCAGGGACGGGGCGGCCTCGAGGCTGGAGGTGGCGCTCATGCGGTGAAGAACGGGACGCTCAGGGGCCGGTGCTGGCCGCGGCAGCTGGCTCGAGCACCTGCTTCACCGCCATGCTGAGGCGGGACTTCTGGTTGGCGCCGGTGTTGCGGTGAACCACGCCCACCTTGACCGCCTTGTCGATCTTGCTGAAGGCCGCATTCATGCTGGCTTCAACGGTAGCCCTGGCTTCCTCACCGGGCTGCTGACCGTAGGTGCTGCAGGCCGTGAAACAGCGCTTCATCAGGGTGCGCAGGGCGGACTTGTACGTGCGGTTGCGCAGACGATTGCGTTCGGCGATCTCGATGCGCTTCTTCGAAGACTTGTTATTGGCCACAGGTAGGCGCGCTGACTCGGCAAACCCGGATCCTACCCCCCGGGCCCGGGCAGCACCCAGGCCCTAGTTTCGGAACAGACCTCCACTCCCGGCGCCGCCCCGTGGTCGCTTCCACCCCCGCCAGCAGCACCCCCAGCAGCAAGGCCAGCGCTAACGACACCACGGCCTTGCCGTTGCTGCGCATCGCCTGCCTGAGGGATCGGGTCCAGGCGGGCGAACGGCTCGAAGCGATCGCCGCCCGCACCGAAGGGGGCCAGATGCGCCGGGAGGAGGAGAGGGTCGCGGCCATCCTGGCCCAGGTGCGCAAGGACGGCGACGGGGCCCTGCTGGAGCTGACCGAGCGCTTCGACGGCTTTCGGCCGGATCCTCTCCGGGTCCCCCCCGAGCGGCTGGCCCAGGCCTGGCAGGCCTGCCCCGATCCTCTGCGCCGGGCCCTGGACCTGGCCCACGACCGGATCCTCGACTTCCACCGCCGCCAGCTGCCGGCGGATCTCGCGGTGACCGGCCCCCACGGCGAGCGGATCGGGCGCCGCTGGCGCCCCGTTCAGCGGGCGGGGATCTACGTCCCCGGCGGCCGGGCCTCCTACCCCAGCACGGTGCTGATGAACGCGATCCCCGCCAGGGTGGCCGGCGTCGAACGGCTGGTGATGGTGACCCCACCCGGCCCCGGCGGGGAACCGAACGCCACGGTGCTGGCAGCCGCCCACCGGGCCGGGGTGGAGGAGGTGTACCGGGTGGGGGGCGCCCAGGCGATCGCGGCCCTGGCCTTCGGCACCGCCACGATTCCCGCCGTCGACGTGATCAGCGGCCCGGGGAACCTCTACGTGACCCTGGCCAAGAAAGCCGTCTACGGCAGGGTGGGCATCGATTCCCTGGCGGGCCCCAGCGAGGTGCTGGTGATCGCCGATCACACGGCGCGGCCGGCCCAGGTGGCCGCCGACCTGATGGCCCAGGCGGAGCACGACCCGCTGGCGGCGGCGATCCTGATCACCACCAGCGAGGCGCTGGCCGCCGCCGTGCCGGTGGCGATCGAAGCCCAGCTGGAGCGGCACCCCCGTGCCGCCATCACCCTGCAGGCCCTGAACGACTGGGGGCTGATCGTGGTCTGTGCGGATCTGGAGGAGGCGGCAGCCCTCAGCGATCGCTTCGCCCCGGAGCACCTGGAGCTGCTGGTGGAGCACCCCGAGCCCCTGGCCGACCGGATCCGCCAGGCCGGCGCAATCTTCCTGGGCCCCTGGTCCCCGGAAGCGGTGGGCGACTATCTGGCCGGTCCCAACCACACCCTGCCCACCTGCGGCACCGCCCGCTTCGCCGGGGCCCTCAGCGTCGAGACCTTCCTGCATCACACCAGCCTGATCCACTTCAACCGGGAGGCTCTGGAGGCCACCGCAGCAGCGGTGGTGACCCTGGCCGAGAGCGAGGGACTGCACAGCCACGCCGAATCGGTACGCCAGCGGGTCTCATCCGACGACTGAGTGAGGCCGCTCGAGGGCGGCCCACCGATCGGGGCCGATCAACGCCGCGGAAGATCCCGCACCCGGGGTTCACCCGCCTCGATCTCCCCCACCAGCACCTGATCGGCCAGATTCACAAACAGACCGTTCTCGAGGACGCCGGGAAGGTTGTTGATCGTCGCCTCCATGGAGGCGGGATCACCGATGCCCCCCTCGAAGGCCACATCCAGCACCAGATTGCCCTGGTCGGTGACCACCGGACCGGCCTTGCGGACGGCCATGCGCAGTTCGACCCGGCTGCCCATGGCGGTGAGTTCATCGCTCACCTGGCGCCAGGCGCCCGGCAGCACCTCCACCGGCAGCAGAAAGCCGAGGTTGAGACGCTCCACCAGCTTGGTGGCATCCACCACCACCACGAAGCGGTCGGCCCGGCGGGCCACCAGCTTCTCCTGCACATGGCAGGCTCCGCCGCCCTTGATCAGCTGGAAGGAGGGATCCACCTCGTCGGCGCCATCAATGGCGAGATCGATGCGCTGCACGGCATTGAGGGCCATCAGGGGGATGCCCAGCTCGGCGGCCAGCACCTCCCCCTGGAAGGAGGTGGTGACACCGACGATGTCGGTGAGCTCGCCCTGGCGCAGTTTCTCGCCCAGGCCCCGGATCATCAGGGCCGCCGTGGAGCCGGAGCCCAGCCCCACCACCATGCCGTCGCTGATCTGGTCCACGGCTGCGGTGGCCACAGCCTCCTTCATGCGGTCCTGAAGGTCGGACATGGAGGTGCCTGCCTGGGATCGGGAAAACGTAGCAAGGGAGACTTCCCTAGCTCGCCCTGGGCAGAGCCGCAGGGCGGATCGAAAGCTGCAGTTCCTTCTGACCCCGCACCACCCGCAGGGGCAGGGGTTGGCCCACCTGGGCCTTCTCCACCTGCTGCAGCAGGGCCGAAGGGGTGTTCACGGGCTGGTCGTCGATGGCCACCACCAGATCACCCCGATGGAGCCCGGCGTCCTCGGCCGGACTTTCCGGAAGCACCCGCTGCACCAGGGCCCCATCCCGCTCGGGGAGCTGCAGGAGGGCATCCGGATCCCGGTTGTTGTCACGGGCCACGCGGGCCGTGAGCGGCACGAGCTGAAGGCCCAGGTACGGATGGACCACGGTGCCCCCCTCCCCCAGCTGGTCAGCCACCCGCTTGGCCAGGTTGATGGGGATGGCGAACCCGAGCCCGGCCCCGGGACCGGAGCGAACCAGGGTGTTGATGCCGATCACCTCGCCGGCGGCATTGATCAGGGGACCACCGGAATTGCCGGGGTTGATGGCCGCATCCGTCTGGATCAGGTCGAGGCGTTTGTCGGCGAAACCGAGGCTGTTGATATCGCGATGCAGGCTGCTGACGATCCCGAGGGTGACCGTGCGTTCCAGGCCGTAGGGACTGCCCAGCGCGATGGCCCAGTCACCCACCTCGAGGGCCTCGGAATCCCCCAGGGGCGCAGGGCTGATCTCACCCCCGCCGGCGATGCGGACCACCGCCAGATCGGTGACCGGATCGGTGCCGACCACCGAGCCGTCCAGCTGGCGGCCATCAGCCATGGTCACGGTCACCGTGTCCACCTTGTCGACGACGTGGGCGTTGGTGAGCACCAGCCCGCGGCGCCCGTCGATCACCACCCCGGAGCCCTGGCCCCGTTCCCGCATGCTGCTGGAGGGATCCCCGAACAGGTCCCGCAGCAGGGGATCCATCAGGGCCGGATCGAAGGATTGCCGGGTCACGTTGCGCTCGGTGTCGATCCGCACCACGGCGGGGCCCACGCGCCGGGCCGCCTCGGCCACGAAGCTGTGGGGGGTGAGGAGCGGGGGGTCGGCGGCGTCGAGAGCCGCCGCGGGAAGGGGACCCCAGGCCACCGCGAGCAGCAGGGCCAGCGCCAGCAGGCCCCGCAGTCTCCGGATCAGGTGAGAAATGGAGAGAAACCGTTGCATGGATGGAGGCTAGGGCCGTCGACGGGGGCCCAGCGCAGCAACCGCTGCCGAAGGAGGCCGTCGGGGGCCAGGTCGAGCCAGCGGCCTCCCGGATCGTCCGGCCGTCCCAGGGGACAGGGCTGCACCGGTCCGAAACCGCAGAGGGTGGATGGGCATCCCAGCAAGGGGACTTCTGGGCGGCCCGGCATTCCCCCTTGCCAGTGCTGGTGGACATGGCCGAAGACCAGGCCCTTCAGAGCGGCCACGGGCCCCAGCAGGGCCAGCAGCGCCTCCCCGTCCCGCAGCCGGATGGCGTCCATGCCGGCATCACCGATGGGGATCGGGGGATGGTGCACCGCCACCAGCAGGGAAGCCGCGTCGCCGGCGGGCAGCGCGGCCAGCTGGCGCCGGAGCCAGCCCAGCTGGAGGGAGCCCAGTTCGCCGGCGGCGTCGCCGCTGCGATGGCTGTCGAGCAGCAGCAGCCGCCAGGGGCCGCTGGCGATCACGGCCGGGGCAATCACGGCGCGGCGCCCCAGGGCGGCCCGCAGCAGGGCCGGGTGGTCATGGTTGCCTGCCAGCAGCGCCACCGGCAGGGCCGGGCCCGGCAGCGCTTCAGCCAGCCGCCCGTATCCCCCCCAGCTTTCGTCCTGGCAGAGGTCCCCGCTGATCAGCAGCAGGTCGGGAGCATCCCCGCTCCCCCGCAGCTGGTGGAGGGCCTGGCGAAGCCCGTGACGGAGCAGGGGCAACGCTGCCCTGCCACGGCAGCGCCCGGTCGGATCGGCGAGCAGATGGGGGTCGCTCAGTTGAAGAATTCGCATGGGAGCAGGATCCCCGGCCAGCCAGGCCCCGACCGGAAGCACGGAATCGGCTTAACTTTGCCCCCAGTCCTCCCCGAGGCCATGGCTCCCATCCCTCCCGGCACCCGGCAGCGCTGCAGCCTCTGCAGCGTCGAGATCCAGGGGGTGGCCGGAAGCAACGACCTCGTCCATTTCAGCCAGGGCGCCCCCGGCAGCCGCGCCAAGCTCTGGGCCAGGGTCTGTCAGTACCTGCGCACCCCCGAGCAGTGCGGCCAGTGCATCAACCAGGACCTGACCCTGAGGGGGGAAGTGAGCGAAAACGACTACTACGCCGAAGCCCCGGTCCTGGAGCTTCCCATGCCTCCGGAGCCCAATCCTCTAGGGTGATTCCTTGCCCGCCGGGCAACACCCTTTTCCCCAGTGGCGTTCCCCTGATCGGCGAACCCCTCTGAGGTGGGGCAGTGAATCACTGCAGCGCACGGCGGACCATCCCGCCAGCGGGAGTTTCCTCCCCTCGCCGCATCTCCTTGCCCCATCCCCTCACCGACACCCTGGAGCAGCTGGCTCGGCCCGTGGCCGTGGCGGCGCAGCTCGAGGTTCACTCGGTCGAGGTGCTGGCCCACCGCATTCCCCTCACGGTGGTGGTTCGGGTGCAGCGGGCCGACGGCACGGACGTGAACCTCGACGAGTGTGCCGCCGTGAGCGCTCCGCTCGCCGAGGCGCTCGAAGCCTCCGGTCTGCTCTCCATGGCCTACGTGCTGGAGGTGAGCAGCCCCGGCGTCGGGGAGAATCTTCTCTCCGACCGGGACTTCGCCAGTTTTCGCGGCTTTCCGGTGGAGGTGCTGCTCCGGGACACCGACGGAACGGCGGTCCGGCGCCGGGGCCATCTGCTCGGCCGTGACGAACGGATGGTGCAGCTCAACGTGCGGGGCCGCATCCTGCGCCTCCCCCGCGACGCGGTGCTGCAGGTGCGACTCACCGCCGATCCACCCGATTCCTGAGCCGCTCCGGCTCACTTTCCCTGTCCCTCCCCATCCGCCCCCGAGTCCATGGCCCTGGTTCTGCTTCCCGGTCTCAACAACCTGATCGAGGACATCAGCGAAGAGAAGAAGCTGGCCCCCCAGGTGGTGGAGGCCGCCCTGAGGGAAGCCCTCCTCAAGGGCTATGAGCGCTACCGCCGCACCCTCTACCTGGGCATCAGCGAGGACCCCTTCGAGGAGGACTACTTCAGCAACTTCGACGTGGCCCTCGATCTCGAGGAGGAGGGCTACCGGGTGCTGGCCAGCAAGATCATCGTCGAGGAGGTGGAGAGCGACGACCATCAGATCGCCGTCGAGGAGGTGCGGCAGGTGGCCGAGGACGCCCAGATCGGCGACACGGTGGTGCTGGACGTGACACCGGAGAAGGAAGACTTCGGCCGCATGGCCGCCGCCACCACAAAGCAGGTGCTGGCCCAGAAGCTGCGCGACCAGCAGCGCCGCATGATCCAGGAGGAGTTCGCCGACCTGGAGGATCCCGTGCTCACCGCACGGGTGATCCGTTTCGAGCGCCAGTCGATCATCATGGCGGTGAGTTCGGGACTGGGCCGGCCGGAGGTGGAGGCGGAGCTTCCTCGCCGCGACCAGCTGCCCAACGACAACTACCGCGCCAATGCCACCTTCAAGGTGTTTCTCAAGGAGGTGAGCGAGGTGCCCCGTCGCGGGCCCCAGCTGTTCATCTCCCGGGCCAATGCGGGTCTGGTGGTCTACCTGTTCGAGAACGAGGTCCCGGAGATCCAGGAGGGTTCGGTGCGGATCGTCGCCGTGGCCAGGGAGGCCAATCCTCCCTCCCGTGCCGTCGGCCCCCGCACCAAGGTCGCGGTCGACAGCGTCGAGCGGGAGGTGGATCCGGTGGGGGCCTGCATCGGTGCCCGCGGCTCCCGCATCCAGCAGGTGGTCAACGAACTGCGGGGCGAGAAGATCGACGTGATCCGCTGGTCCCCCGATCCGGCCCAGTACCTGGCCAACTCCCTCAGCCCCGCCCGGGTGGAGATGGTGCGCCTGGTGGACCCCGAAGGACATCATGCCCATGTCCTGGTGCCCCCCGACCAGCTCAGCCTGGCCATCGGCCGGGAGGGTCAGAACGTGCGCCTGGCGGCCCGCCTGACGGGCTGGAAGATCGACATCAAGAACGCCCAGGAGTACGACCAGCAGGCCGAGGATCAGACCGTCGCGGCCCTGATCGCCATGCGGCAGGAAGAAGAGGCCCTTCAGGCCGAAGCCGAGGCCAGGCTGGAGGCCGAACAGGCCACCCGCGCCGAGGAGGATGCCCGCCTGCGGGAGCTCTATCCGCTCCCCGAGGACGAGGAGGAGGAGCAGCAGCAGGAGTCCTATGGGGAAGAAGGGCCGGGAGTGCCTGATGCGGCCCTCGACGCCCCAGCCGAAGGGGGCGCGGCCCTCGAGGAGGTCCAGGAGGAGGAGGTCCAGGAGGAGGAGGTCCGGTGACGTCCAGGGGGCGGCGACCCGTGCTGCGTCGCTGCGTCTCCTGTCGTCGCCTGCGCGACCGCAACCTGCTCTGGCGGGTGGTGCGTCAGGCCGACGGGACGGTGAGCCTCGATGGGGGCATGGGCCGCTCGGCCTATCTTTGCCCCGAGGCCGCCTGCCTGGAGGAGGCGCGCCGTCGCAGACGGCTGCAACGAGCACTGCGCTGCGCGGTGAGCGAGGCCATCCTCACCGGCCTTGAGGCCCGCCTCGTGCCCTCGGCGCCGCAACCTCTGAGGCAAGATGAACCATGGTCGCCATGTACGCGCGACCACGGGGTCCTTCCGGCCCCACCGTACGGAGACCTTTCTGAATGACCAGCAGCGGCAAAGTGAGAATCTACGAGCTGTCCAAGGACCTGGGCCTGGACAACAAGGACGTGCTCGATGCCGCCGAGAAGCTCTCCATTGCAGCCAAGAGCCACAGCAGCTCGATCAGCGATGACGAGGCCACCCGCATCCGTTCGCTGATCGGGGTGAACGTCGGCGGCCAGGCCCCGGCACGGCCCGAGCCCCCGGCCCCCACGCCTCCCTCCAAGGCGATCCTGGCAGTCAGGAAGGCCGCGTCCGAACCGGTGAGTGCTCCGCGGGCCACCGCCCCGGTCGCCGCTCCCCCCAGCGCCCCTTCCCCGCCGGCCGGCCGCCCGGCCGCCGGCCGGCCCCCGGCCCAGCCCCGTCCAGAGGCACCACCGGCGCGCCCCAGGGCTGCCGGCACTCCGGCGCCTGCTCCCGCTCGCCCCCGCCCCGCCGAGGTCGGCAAGCCCGCCGGTCGTCCTCAAACGATCGTGGGCAAACCTGCTTCCACTGGCGGCCCCTCAGGCGGTGCCGCACCCGCCAAACCCGCCACCTCCAGCGGCCCCCCGGCCCGCCCGGTGGTTCCCCCTCCCGCTCGCCCCGCCCCGGTGGCCCCTCCGGCCAAACCGATGGCCGCCCCAAAGCCCACCGGGCCGGTGCAGGTGGACCGCACCCCTCCGCCGCCGGTGCGAGCCGGCGCCCCGCAGCGACCCACTGCCCCCGGCCGCCCTGGCCAGGCCGGTCGCCCGCCGTCGACCCGTCCCCAGTTGGTCGGTCGTCCCCAGCCTGGCCAGGGCGGAGCCACCAGCAGCCGGCCGGCCCCCCCCTCGGCCAGACCCCAGCGCCCAGGCACCCCCGCGCCGATCCGGCCAGGGCAGGCCGGCTCCAGGTCCGGCAATGCCCCCGGTCGTCCGGGTCCCACTCCGCTTGAACTGGTCGGCAAGCCGATCCGCCGCGATGCGGCGGGGCCCGGCACCACGACGGCCGGACGCCCCGCAGCGGCCGGACGCCCGGGCATCCCGGCCGGCATGCGCAAGCCGATGGCCCCCGGCGAGCTGATGCAGCTCCAGAAGCCGACCGGCCGTCCCACCGCCCCGCCGCCGCGACGGCCCGACAGGGGCGAGAGCGGCGGTGAAGCCGGCAGCGGCACCGAAGTCACCCGTCCCACAGCCACCCCACCGGCGGCGCCCCGACGCCCCGGCTTCCGTCAGCCCGCGCCGGCGGGCGTCCGGGCCCCGGGCGCCCGCCGTCCCGACTGGGACGACAGCGCCAAGCTCGAAGCTCTGCGCAGCCGCACCCCCCAGAAGCAGCGCCAGAAGGTCCACATCATCGGCGAGAACGATGATGCCCTCACCGCCGAGACAGGCGGCTACGCCGGCGAACAGGAAGCCCTGGTGCTGCAGGCGAGCCTGGCCCGGCCCGCCAAGCCCCGCAGCGTCCACGGAGCCACGGCCAAACCCACCGTGGCGGTCCGCAAGCGCAAGAAGGAGACCACCCGCCAGCGCCAGCGTCGCCGGGCCATGGAGTTGCGTGCCTCCCGCGAGGCCAAGGCTCAGCGGCCCGAAATGCTGATCGTCCCGGAGGGCAACCTCACGGTGCAGGAGCTGGCCGACCGGCTCGGTGTGGAGAGTTCAGAGATCATCAAGTCCCTTTTCTTCAAGGGGATCATCGCCACGGTCACCCAGACCCTCGACCTCCAGGCGATCGAAACGGTGTCCGAGGAATTCGGCGTACCTGTGCTCGAGGACGACGTGGAAGCCGCGGCCAAGAAGACCGTGGAGATGATCGAGGACAGTGACCTGGCCCACCTGATCCGCCGGCCGCCGGTGGTCACGGTGATGGGTCACGTTGACCACGGCAAGACCAGCCTGCTCGACGCGATCCGCAAGACGCGGGTGGCGGCGGGGGAGGCCGGCGGCATCACCCAGCACATCGGTGCCTATCAGGTGGATGTGGCCCACGGCGACGGCCATCGCAAGATCACCTTCCTGGACACCCCCGGCCACGAAGCCTTCACCGCGATGCGGGCCCGGGGCACCAAGGTCACCGATGTGGCTGTGCTGGTGGTGGCCGCCGACGATGGTGTGCGTCCCCAGACGCTCGAAGCCATCAGCCACGCCCGCGCCGCCGAGGTGCCGATCGTGGTGGCGATCAACAAGATCGACAAGGAGGGTGCCCAGCCCGACCGGGTCAAGCAGGAGCTCTCCGGGCTCGATCTGGTGGCGGAGGACTGGGGCGGCAATGTCGTGATGGTGCCGGTGAGCGCCATCAAGGGTGAAAACATCGACAAGCTGCTGGAGATGATCCTGCTGGTCACGGAAGTGGAGGACCTTCAGGCCAACCCCGACCGCATGGCGCGGGGCACCGTGATCGAGGCCCACCTCGACAAGGCCAAGGGCCCGGTCGCCACCCTGCTGATCCAGAACGGCACCCTCAAGGCCGGCGACGTCCTGGCCGCAGGCCCGGTGCTCGGCAAGGTGCGCGCCATGGTGGACGACACCGGCAAGCGGGTGAAGCAGGCCGGTCCCTCCAGCGCCGTGGAGGCCCTCGGTTTCAGCGAGGTGCCCACCGCCGGCGACGAATTCGAGGTCTACACCGACGAGAAGAGCGCCCGGGCGGTGGTCGGCGACCGGGCCAACGAGGCCCGGGCCACCCGACTGGCCCAGCAGATGGCCTCCCGGAGGGTGTCCCTGGCTTCCATCTCCGGCCAGGCCAATGAGGGAGAGCTCAAAGAGCTCAATCTCATCCTCAAGGCCGATGTGCAGGGCAGCGTGGAGGCGATCCTCGGATCCCTCGAGCAACTGCCCCAGGAGGAAGTGCAGGTGCGGGTTCTGTTGTCGGCTCCGGGTGAGATCACCGAAACCGACGTGGATCTGGCCGCAGCTTCCGGCGCCGTGATCGTGGGCTTCAACACCTCGATGGCCTCGGGCGCCAAACGCGCCGCCGATGCCACCGGCGTGGACGTGCGCGAGTACGACGTCATCTACAAGCTGCTGGAAGACATCCAGATGGCCATGGAGGGTCTGCTGGAGCCGGAGATGGTGGAGGAGAGTCTGGGCGAGGCGGAAGTGCGGGCCGTGTTCACCATCGGCAAGAGCGCCGTGGCGGGCTGTTACGTCACCAGCGGCAAACTGCAGCGCAACTGCCGCATCCGGGTGTATCGGGGCAAGGAGCTCGTCTACGAGGGCGATCTGGATTCCCTGCGCCGCAACAAGGACGACGTCAAGGAGGTGGCCACCGGCTTCGAGTGCGGCATCGGCTGCGATCGCTTCACCGGCTGGCAGGAACAGGATCGGGTCGAGGCCTTCAAGCTGGTCACCCAGCGCCGGACCCTGAGCACCTGATCCGGTGACGCCCCGCAGCGAGCCACTGCTCTGGCTCCAGCTGATCGGTCTGGGGGTTCTCCCCCTGGAGGCCCTGCTGATGCTGCTGGTGCTGGCGGGGAGCGACCCCGGACCCCTTCCCGGGCTGGAGCGGCTGCTGTGCTGGACGATCGGCGCCCTCGCGCCCTCACTGCTGCTGGCGCAGCGCCCCGCCGACGTCTGGTCCCTGCTGCTGCTCACGACGCCCCTGCGGGGTCGTCGTGAGCAGCAGCGACGGCTCAGCAGCCTTCAGGCAGCCCTGGGCCTGCGGCTGGCCCTGGTGGGCGCTGCCGCGCTGAGCCTGCCCCTGCTGTGGTGGATCGATCGCCATGCCGCAGTGGCGACACCCCTGTCCCCCTTCACCTCCACCCCGCGGTTGGTGGCCCTGCTGCTGGCCGCCCTGCTGCTGGCAGTGATGCTTTGGCAATGGCAGCAGCTGATCCAGTCGCTCTGGCTGCTCAGCCGCAGCCCCGAGGCCGTGGCCGCGGCGCAGCCTCTCAGCCAGGCGGAGCTGGAGCAGCGGCGTGTCTGTCTGGGGCTGCCCCTGCTGCTGCCCGACCCGCTGCTGCCTGAATCACCCCGGCAGTTGCCGGCCCCGGAGGTGAAACAAGCCTCCCCTGGCAACCAGGAGGGTGTGGACGTTGCTGAGACGGCCGCGGAGGTCCACGGTCCAGCCGCCGAGATCAGCGGGTCAGCCGTCGATTCGGTTGCGATCGAACCAGAGCAGCCCGCCGAAGAGGCCGAAGGCAGCGATCTGGATCAGCAGATCCCCTGAGGTCACCTCCCCTCCACTGGAGAGCCTCAGACCCATGGTGGCCAGGCCCAGTCCGGCGGAGGCCACCAGGGCGAACCAGAGGGCCCGCCTGAGCCCTCGCCAGGGGGTCTTCGCCTCGACCAGCAGCCGCCGGCGCAGCTCCGGATCCAGGGATCGCTTCGGGTCGGATCCCATGGACGGTAACGGGGTGGAGCGTTGGAGTGAATGCTAGTTTCTTGCCCAATGCCGGTGTAGCTCAGGGGTAGAGCAACTGATTCGTAATCAGTAGGTCGTCGGTTCAAATCCGATCACCGGCTTCCGGGCCAGCCCGTAGGCGTCGAAACCCTGCCAGGGGACACAACCCTCGACCGCCGTGCTGCTGCGGTCCGGCGGAACGGAAGGCCACCGGGCGGGGCCCTGGGCCGCTGCAGGGAGGACTGGCCCCGTGAAGGAGCCGGACCCCCTCACCACCCGAAGCCTCTCAAGCCAGGGGCCTGAAGCCAGCAGCCGGTGCTTCAGTCGTCGTCCTCGGAGGTGCCGGCAGGAATCAGACGGATCTGCTTGCGACCCAGCTTGATCTCGAATTCATCCCCCGGATGGAGATCCAGCATGGCGGTGTAGGCCTTACCCACCAGAAGATTGCCATTGCCCTGGACCGTGGCCACGTAACTGAGCTTGCGGCCGCCTTTGGAAGCACCTTTGCCCCCGCCCTCACCAAGGCTGACGCCCTTGGCTTCAAGGAGAGCCTCATAAAAGGCCGTGAAGTTCAACCGTTCAGTGCCATCCTTCTTGGTGCTGACGTAGCCGCAGCTACGGACCAGGTCAGATTTAGAAACATCCCCCAGCTCCTTGACCTTGGCCAGGAGATCAGATCCGGTGAGCATGGGAATTGGGAAAGACCTTACGATTTCCACAATAACGCTTCAGGAGCTTGTCGTCACTGGGGGATGTGAGCGCGCCCCGAAGTGGCGGATTTCGGATTGAATGCCCTTGCCTCATGCCGTCAAGGGGGGATCCCATCAACTGCGCCCACCGGCATGAAAAGCAGTCTTCAGCCAGGGGCCCGGCGAAGACCTGATCTATTCGATCTTCACCACGTCAAATCCGTCACCGCCGAGACGGTTGAGTTCTCCAGCGGCCCGGAGCGCCGCCTCATGGGTGTGGAAGAGATAGGCCGTCGCCGGGTCGCTCACATCCTCAAGACCCTGGTCGGCCGGCCGGATGGAGACGTAGGCCCCATTGGAGAGACGCTGCAGCACATAACGCTCGGGCTGGGTGCACTCCAGCGGGTGGGCCGGATCGATCTCGGGTGCCCAGAAATGCATCACAGGCTGTGTGAGTGTTTTCTCTGACCTACTCCAGAGGAAGGACCCTCGGCACGCCCTCGCCACATGTCGTTGCACGCCGGCATCGGTGGGAACTCAGGTCTGGTTGTCGCCGAAGTCATCGTCATAGCCTTCATAAGGGTCGAATTCACTCCAGCCCGGACTGGCATTCTGCAGCAGGCCGTAGCGGGCCTCCACATCGTTGATCAGGGTGTTGCCGGTCGGAACCGTGTCGCAGGTGATGGACCCGTCAGAGCCGGTGACGCAGTTCTCGAAGCGCACGTCCGCCATGGCCGTGCCGGTGCCGCTGGCCATCAGGAGAAGAAGCAGGACACCCCTGAGAAGGGGGCGAAATCCTCCCCATCCTGAGGCTTCCGGGAGGGGGGGGACAATCATCACCGCGGGACGTCTGCTGGGATGATGGCACCGCTTGAAGATCCCCAGCCATGTACACCGACTGGACCGCCGTGATTCTGCTGCTGCTCACCGCAGTACCTCTGGCGGCGGTGGTGGCCACCGCCGCTTTCTTCATCTGGCGGCAGAAGAGGACGCCACGCTGACCATCCGGAAGAACAGCCCATCGCCCGTCATCGGCAGGACGCTCCCCCGGCCAAGACAGTCGAGGCAGGTTCGGTAACGCTGTTCCGCGACCCGCAGCAAGCCACTGCCGCCGCACTGGCCGCAACGGGAGGAGGCGAAGGACTGGCCCCGATCATCGGCGGAGGAAACCTGAGGGGACATGGGAGCCGTGGGGGCTTGTGCTGATGTCCACACTGTGCCGACTTTTGGCCCCCGCGATCCCGAAACCTTCCTTAAGGATTTTTCTTTCTGCGGCCGGTCTGCTGCAGACACCGTTCCAACCCTTCCATGGACACGCTGGCTGCCAACTCCCTGGCACTCAGACGGCTGCCCGGCGGCACCAGTCCCAGGCTCGACGCCAGCAGGCCGATCCCAGCGGCAGCGTCCTCGCCCCTCTGCCGCAGGCCGTCCAACCCCTGGCCCCCTTCTCGCTTGCTCAGCCGCTCGCCCCGGCCATCCCGCCACAGGGGCAGATGGGCATAGCTCGGTGGAGGGGCACCGAGGGCAGCCATCACCGCCACCTGGGCCCCGCTTGAGGGCCAGAGATCGTCCCCCCGCACCACCTCGCTGATGCCCATCAGCAGCTCATCCACGGCGGTGGCCAGGTGGTAGGCCACCACCCCGTCGGCCCTGCGCAGAAGCACGTCTCCAACGTCGTTGGGGCCGTTCTGGCAGCCGCAGAGCCCCCAGCGCTCCTGCCACCGCAACGCCCCGGCCCCCAGGCGCAGACGCCAGCTGGGCAGGCGGCCGGCCTCCGGCCCCCAGCAGGGTGGTCTTTCCCGGCAGAACCCCGGATAGACCGCCAGGGCTCCGTGGGGGGCGGACACGTCCGCCAGCAGCCGCCGGCTGCAGCGGCAGGGGTAGAGCCGTCCGGCCTGGCGCAGGGCTGAAAGAACAGAGGCGTAGAACCCGCGGTGGTCGCTCTGGCGCACCAGCGGCCCGTCCCAGTCGAGACCGAGCCAGCTGAGGTCCTGGAGGATCGTGTCCTCGGCACCCGGCCGGTTGCGGGGTCTGTCGAGGTCGTCGATGCGCAGCAGCCACTCTCCCCCCAGCAGCCGGGCCAGCAGCCAGCCGACCAGGGCAGTGCGGAGGTTGCCCAGGTGCATCGGGCCGGTGGGGGAGGGGGCAAACCGGGTCCTGTAGCCCTGGCGACGGAGCAGAAGACCGGCATCGAGCCGGGCCTGGAGATGGCGGGGCAGCCGCAGGGCCGGAGCGGAAGCCATGGGGGAGAAGAAAAAAGCGGCCCCCGAGGAGCCGCTTCCATGGTCGGATGCAGGGGGCGGATCAGCCCTGGACCTTGTCCTTGAAGAGTTTGCCGGCGGTGAAGGCGGGCACACGCTTGGCGGGGATCTTGATCTTTTCGCCGGTCTTGGGATTCAGACCCTGACGGGCGGAGCGCTCGCGGGGCTCGAAGGAGCCGAAACCGAGAATGGACACCTTCTTGCCCTCCACCACCGAATCGACGATGGTTTCGATGGCGGCGTCGACGACCAGCGACACGTCGGTCTTGGTGAGCTCCGTGCGGGCGGCCACGATGTTGACCAGATCTGCTTTGTTCATTGTTTGGGGAAGCCTCCTGATGGGTGGCGATGGCGGTGTTCGGGACGTCTGATGGGTGAGGCGAATCGGAGGTCGCCGACCGCCCAATGCTTGCAGCGCGCCAATCGTATGGGCCTTGGGGCAGGGCCGCAACAACGAAAGTCCACTCATGACAGCGGTTTGGGGCCCGTGGAGTCGCCAGCACCCCCCACCGGGTCGTCCCGGCGACTCAGATCACCCCCTCGGGGGGCTGGCGGGTCAACGCCTCCAGATCCAGGGTGGCCAGCTGGAAGGCGCCCTGCTCCACCAGCTTCGCTCCCCGCAGAGCGCCCAGACCGGCACCGCTGGCGATCCAGCCGGGAGAGCCGGCCGGCAGCCAGCGGCGCAGGCGCTCCAGGCTGCGCAGCTGGCGCCCCCAGTGGAAGGTGCCCCGCAGACGCAGGGGCGCCACCCGGGCCGGCGCCACCGGAACCAGCAACCGGCCGCAGAACAGCCCGTCCTGGCCGGCCGCTCCCGCCGGGACCACGTGCACCACGCAGGCCCCGGGAGAGGGCCCCGGTGTCCACAGCAACCGCACCCCTTCCCCCAGCCGGTGTTCGGCGGCGAAGGTGTGCAGGGACTCCACACCCGGCAGCAGATAGGCCTCCTGTTCCTGCACCAGCACCGGCCAGCTCAGAGCCTGCTGCAGGCGGCGGCAGCGGCCATGGCCGTCGCGGCCGGTGAGCACGATCCAGGGCCGACCCGCCCCGGGCCGGCAGGTGCGGCCGGCCAGAAAGCGCAGGTTGGCCCGGGTGTAGCCCGGGCAGTCGATCAGCAGATCGCCCTCCTCGCTCGCAAGCAGCCAGGCGCTGCCCCCCTGGCTCTCACGGCTGGGGGCGAAGAGCCACAGCCCCGGACCCACCGGCAGCGGTGGACGCCCCTCCTCGGACGGCAGCAGTGTGGCTGGGCTGGCCATGGCCCCATTGAACCCCCGGGGGGGCCAGCTCCTGAGACCGGACCTAGCCTGAGCGCAACCTCTGGCCATTGATTTGTCGGCGACCCGGATCGGACACCCCTGGCCACTGGGGGCCTCTCTCACCCAGCGGGGCGTCAACTTCTCCGTGGTGGCTCCCCAGGCCACCCGCGTCGAGCTGCTGATCTTCGCCGATGGCGCCGCCCGCGAAGCCCAGGAGGTCATCGACGTGGACCAGCGCTCCGGCGAGCACTGGCACGTCGAGGTGGAAGGCCTCGGCCTTGGCTGCTGCTACGGCTACCGGGTGTTCGGCCCCCTCCAGCCCGGCAGCCATGGCTTCAACCCCTCCAAGGTGCTGCTCGACCCCTGCGCCCGGGCGATCGCCGGTTGGGACGTCTACGAGCGGGGGGCCGCCATCGGGGCGATCCCCAACACCTCCACCTGCCTGAAGGGGGTGGTCACCGAGCGGGACCGGTTCGACTTCGACACCGCCCCCCGGCCCCGCCATCCCTGGCAGAAGAGCGTCATCTACGAGCTGCACGTGGGCGGCTTCACCCGGGGCAGGGGCTGTCCGGTGCCGGAGGAGCGGCAGGGCACCCTGCTGGGGCTGATCGACACCCTCCCCTATCTCCAGGAGATGGGGGTGACGGCCATCGAGCTGCTGCCGGTGATGGCCTTCGATCCCCAGGATGCCCCCGCCGGCCGGCTCAACCACTGGGGCTACAGCCCCGTCAGCTGGATGGCCCCCCATCCCGCCTACCTGCTGGCGCCCGACCCTCTCCAAGGCCGCCAGGAGGTGCGTCAGCTGGTGACGGCCTGCCACCAGGCCGGCCTGGAGGTGCTGCTGGATGTGGTCTACAACCACACAACTGAGGGCAACCAGGAAGGCCCCACCCTGAGCTGGCGAGGCTTCGGCGACTCCCTCTACTACCACCAGACCGCCAGGGGCGACTACCTCGACGTCAGCGGCTGCGGCAACACCATCGCCGCCAACCGCCCCCTGGTGCGTCGCCTGATCCTCGAATCGCTGCGGTGCTGGAGCACGGAACTGGGAATCGACGGCTTCCGCTTCGACCTGGGCATCGCCCTCACCCGGGGGGAGGGGCTGGCCCCCCTGGATGCGCCGCCCCTGTTCGAGGAGATGGAGGCGGATCCGGATCTGAGCGATCTGAAGGTGGTGAGCGAACCCTGGGACTGCGGCGGCCTCTACCGGCTCGCCGACTTTCCCGCCCGGCGGGTGGCCAGCTGGAACGGCCGCTTCCGTGACGATCTGCGACGCTTCTGGAAAGGGGATGACCGGACCGTCTGGACCCTGAGCCAGCGGCTCTCGGGCAACCCGGACCTGTTCAACGGCCAGCCTGCCCCGGTGGGAAGCACGATCAACTTCCTCACCGCCCATGACGGCTTCACCCTGACGGACCTGGTGAGCTTCGACCGCAAGCACAACCTGGCGAACGGCGAGAACGACCGCGACGGGGACAACCACAACAACAGCTGGAACCACGGTGTGGAGGGCCCAAGCACCGACCCGGCGGTGAATGCCCTGCGGGACCGCCAGCTGCGCAACCTGCTGACCTCCCTGCTGCTGGCCCCCGGGGTGCCCATGCTGCTGATGGGCGACGAGGTGCGCCGCAGCCAGGGGGGAAACAACAACACCTGGTGTCAGAACAACCCCCTGGGGTGGATGCACTGGCAGCCCGACGGGGACGACCTCGTCCTGCGGCGCTTCCTGCGGCGGCTGATCCAGCTGCGTCAGCGGCTGGCGCCCCTGCTCAACCAGGATCTGCCCCCGGCCCCAGGCGGCCCGGCCGGAAACATCGATGGCCGCTCGTCCTGGCGGGAATGGCATGGCATCGAGCTGGGCAAGCCGGACTGGGCCAGTTGGTCCCATTGCCTGGCCTGGAGCCTCCACGACGCCGATCACGGGCCCCTGATCTGGTGCGGCATGAACGCGTACTACCAGCCGATGCACTTCGCGCTGCCGGCCCAGCCGACCGGATGGCGGCGGGCCATCGACACCGCCCTGCCGGGCGATCACGCGATGCCGGCCAGGCCCGAGCCCTGGTTGCAGGCCACCGCACCCCTGGAGAGCCGCAGCCTGATGGTGCTCGTGGCGACGGCCCTGCTGGAGGTGCCTGCGGCCCAGGGAGAAGAGCTGGGAGCGGAAGCGGGCGGCGGGAATCGAACCCGCATCATCAGCTTGGAAGGCTGAGGTTTTACCACTAAACTACGCCCGCGGCAGTACAGATCTACTGGCGGTCCGGCAGGTACCGGTTGCAGCATTATGACCTGCACCCACGACCTCCTCGCGACGACCTCCTCGCGACAACCACTGAGCGACGACCTTTGAGCGGCGAACCGTCCGCAACGAGCCGCCCCGGATGACCCGCCCCCGAGCACCCCAGGCTTGACCTCTCTTCCCCCGTCAATCCCCCCACCTTCCTCGCCAGTCACCACCGTGGACGTTCCGACGGCAGTGAGGGATGTGGCGGACATGGCCCCTGCTCAGCGGATGCGGGTGCTGCTGGCCTATGGGATGGGGGACGCCGGCACCGGAATGGCGGCTTCCCTGATCGGCTTCTATCTGTTCATCTTTTACACCTCAGCCGCAGGCCTGCCGGCCTGGATGGCGGGGCTGGTGCTGATGGTGGCCAGGCTCTGGGATGCGGTCAACGACCCGATCGTGGGCTGGCTGAGCGACAAGACCAGCACACGCTGGGGACCGCGGCTGCCGTGGATCATCGGCAGTGCCGTACCCCTGGGCTTTGCCATGGCCCTGATGTGGTGGCTGCCGCCGGGGGGGCTCTGGGTGAAGTTCGCCATCTTCGTGGCCATCTCCGTGGTGGCCAACAGCCTTTACACCTGCGTCAACCTGCCGTACTCCGCCCTGGCGGCGGAACTCACCACCAGCGTGCATCTGCGCACCCGGCTGAACAGCTCCCGCTTCACCGGATCGATCATCGCCGGCCTGGTAGGCATCGTGCTGGGAGGCATTCTGCTGCGGGATCACCAGAACCCGGCCAGTTACATGCAGGTGGGGATCATCTCCGGAGTGATCATCAGCAGCACCACCTTGATCTGCGGATGGGGAATCGCCCCAGCCGCCCGGCACTGCCAGCGGCCCACCAGTCAGCGGGGCACCACTCGCCGTCTGCTGGCCCGCGTGGGGCGCAACGGACGCTTCCTGATGGTGCTGGGTCTCTACCTGCTGCTCTGGTGTGCCCTGCAGATCATGCAGACCGCGGCCCTGATCTATCTGCCGGTGGTGATGCGTCTGCCGGAGGGCTGGAGCAACTGGATCCTGCTGCCCTTCCAGGTCAGCACCCTGGTGGGGCTCCAGATCTGGACGGGCTTCGCCCGCCGTCGTGGCCGCGTCCCCGCCCTGCACTGGGGCACCTCCCTCTGGATCACCGGCTGCCTTCTGGCCATGGTGCTGGTGCCCCTGGACAGCGCGGTCGGGCCCACCGGATCGGCGGGCAATCTCCTGCGGCTCACCGTGCTGGTGGGCACGATCCTGATCGTGGGCCTGGGGGCCTCCACCGCCTACCTGATCCCCTGGGCCCTGTTGCCCGACGCCATCGATGCCGACCCTGAGAAGCCCGCCGGGCTCTACAGCGCCTGGATGGTGTTCACCCAGAAAATCTGCATCAGCCTGGCCCTGTTCTTCTTCGGCAACCTGATGAGCCTGAGCGGATACCAGGCGGCCCGGGGCATCCTCCAGCCTGATGGCGCCCTGGTGGCGATCCGGATGTGCATGGGGCTGATCCCCGCCCTGCTGGTGGTGCTGGGGCTGGTGGTGATGCGGCGCTGGCCGGAGCGTGGGCAGCACCAGGAGCCCCTGCCGGTCTCCCCGCCATGAGGCCTCCCCGCTGGGTTCAGCGGCTCGGAGCCAGCCTGCTGATCGGCGGTCAGGCCGTGAGCGCGATCGCCCGCGGCCGCATCGGCAAGATCGACCTGATCCAGGAACTGCTGGAGGCCGGCCCGGGCAGCTTCCTGATCGTGCTGATCACGGCCCTTGCCGCCGGCACGGTGTTCAACATCCAGGTGGCGGCGGAGCTCTCCAAGCAGGGGGCCAGCGCCGCCGTCGGAGGACTGCTGGCCCTGGGTCTGTCGCGGGAGATCGCGCCGCTGCTCACCGCCACCCTGCTCACCGGCAAGGTGGCCACGGCCTATGCCGCCCAGCTGGGCACCATGAAGGTGACCGAGCAGATCGACGCCATCACGATGCTGCGCACCGACCCGGTGGAATATCTGGTGGTGCCGCGGGTGCTGGCCATGGTGGTGATGGCCCCGGTTCAGTGCCTGCTGTTCTTCTGGATGGCGATCTGGTCGGGCCAGGTGAGCAGCACACTCCTCTACAGCATTCCGCCGACGGTCTTCTGGAACTCGGTGAGGATCTGGATGAAACCGGATGACCTGCCCTCCATGCTGGTCAAGGCCCTGGTCTTCGGGCTGATGATCGCTGTCATCGCCTGCGGCTGGGGCCTGACCACCCGCGGCGGACCCAAGGAGGTGGGCTCCAGCACCACCGGTGCGGTGGTCATGATTCTGGTCACCGTCGCCCTCGTGGACGTGGTGCTCACCCAGTTGCTGTTCGGCCGATGACACCCTCCCCACCCGAGCCCCCCGCCCCCGCCGGGACCGATATCAGTACCGGGGAGGTGGTTCTCAGCCCCCGCTTCTGGGTGCCCCTCGGGGTGCTGCTGCTGGCAGCCAGCGGGTTGGCCCTGCGTCCGTTCTGGGCTGGTCTGCTCTGGCCGGCCCTGGGGACGGGGCTGCTGGGACTGTTTCTGCTGCTGCAGACCGCCCTGCTGCGCCTGCGCTTCACGCCGGAGGCCCTGCTGGTGGCCCGCCGCGACACCGTGATCCGCTCTTTCCCTTACGCCGCCTGGATCGGCTGGCGGGTCTGGTGGCCCGCCCTGCCGGTGCTGTTCTATTTCAGAGAGGAAAGGAGCATCCACCTGCTCCCCATGCTGTTCGACGCAACGGCCCTGCGGGAGCAGCTGGAACAACGACTGCCACCCGCTGCCCCAGCGACCACGCCTGAGCCCCCGCTGCCTTGATTCCCCTGCTGCCATGAGCGACCCAGCCGAACCGCCCGCCATCACCCCCGCGGGAGCAAGCCCCGAGACAGCAGCAGCGGTTTCCGAGCAGGCAGCCGCTCGCCCCGGTGGAGGCCGAGGGCCGCGAAGGGCTGCTGGAGCTGGCCCTGCGGGAGCTGCAGCAGCGCCGAACGGAGCTGCTGGGAGAGATCAGCCAGCTGGAGACCCGCCGGGAGCAGATCCACCAGGAGATCAACGGCAGCTTCGCCGGGCAATCGGACGCGATCGCACGCCGCCTCAAGGGCTTTCAGGAGTACCTGGTGGGGGCGCTGCAGGATCTGGCGGCCGCGGCGGAGCAGATGGAGCTGGTGGTTCAGCCGATGGTCGTGCAGCCCTCCCCCCTCGACCAGGCGCCGGCGGCTGAGGCGGCGGGGGCCACTGCCGCGGCCCCCGCCGTCGCCGGTCTGTTCAGCGGCGATGCTGAGCTGATCCGGGAGCGGCTCGAGCGCTTCGGCGGCCAGCCCGACTTCTATGCCGATCCCTGGAACCTGCGACGCACCCTGGAGCCCTCGGCCGCGGCGCGGCTGGACGACTGGTTCCTCTCCCAGGGGGGCCGGGGCGCCCAGCCCAGCGGCGGCAGCCGCAGCCGCAACGCCTTGGTGGCAGCGGCGGCAATCGCGATTCTGGGGGAGCTCTACGGCGAGCGCTTCCAGACCCTGGTGCTGGCCAGCCAGCCCGAGCGGCTGGGCGAGTGGCGCCGGGGGCTGCAGGACTGCCTGGGCCTGAGCCGCGACGACTTCGGCCCGGCGAGCGGGATCGTGCTGTTCGAGCGCCCCGATGCGCTGATCGAGCGGGCCGACCGGCTGGAGGAACGGGGAGAGCTGCCCTTCATCGTCATCGATGCGGCGGAGCAGATGATCGAGATCCCGATCCTGCAGTTTCCGCTCTGGCTGGCCTTCGCCGCCACACCCGGTGAGATCGAGGCCGAGGCCGATCTTTACTGACCGGACCAATCCTCCGGTTGCCCGCCCCGGGCCGCCAGCTCCTTCCCCGCCCTTTCGCCATGGTCCCCCCCCCCGTTCTGCTCGTGCTGCTGGCGGGCTACCTGCTGGGCTCGATTCCCTGCGGCTGGCTGGCGGGCCGCTGGCTCGCCGGCCTCGACCTGCGCCAGGAGGGCTCCGGCTCCACCGGCGCCACCAACGTGCTGAGGGTGCTCGGCAAGGGGCCCGCATTGGTGGTGTTCCTGCTCGACGTGCTCAAGGGCACGGCCGCGGTTCTGCTGGCCAAAGCGGTGCTGCAGCCCCTCGGCTTCAGCAGTGCCAGCGACTGGGGGGTGGTGGTGGCCGGCCTGGCGGCCCTGGCGGGCCACATCTGGCCGATCTGGCTGGGCTGGAAGGGCGGCAAGGCGGTGGCCACCGGGCTGGGGATGCTGCTCGGCCTGGCCTGGCCGGTGGGTCTGGCGTGCTTCGGCATCTTTCTCACCATGCTGAGCCTCAGCCGCATCGTCTCTCTTTCCAGCGTCGTCGCGGCCCTGGCCCTGCCCCTGCTGATGCTGGGCTCCTTCGGCGCCACCGGGGTGCGGCCGGCCTACCTGAGCCTGGCCCTGCTGACCACCGTGCTGGTGGTCTGGCGACACCGCAGCAACCTCAAACGGCTGATGACCGGTACCGAACCACGGCTTGGGACCAAGCCCAACTGAGCGAAGGCCGTACACCGTGCGGTCCCAGGAGGGGTCAGGCCAGCTGGCGACTGCGCTCCGTCGCGGCCAGCACGGCTTCGATGAGGGACGAACGCACCCCGGCCCGCTCCAGTTCGCGCAGCCCGGCGGCCGTGGTGCCGGCGGGGCTGGTCACCATGTCCTTGAGCTGGCCGGGGTGCAGCTCCCGGCCGTGCAGCAGCGCCGCCGTGCCCGCCATGGTTCGGTGGGCCAGGTGCTGCGCCAGGGTTCGGGGCAGGCCCGCCGCCACCGCTCCATCGGCCATGGATTCGGCCACCAGGGCCAGGAAGGCGGGGCCGGACGAGGTCAGGGCGAGGAAAGGATCGAGCTGGGGTTCGGGCAGCTCCAGCACCTCCCCCACCAGGGCGAACAGCTGGTGAACCTCCTCTCGCTGGGCCGGGCCAACCCCGTTCCCCCAGCTGATCCCCGTCAGGCCGGCCTTCACCAGAGCCGGGGTGTTGGGCACGGCCCGGACGCAGGCCCGACCGGGGAACAGGGCCTGGAGCCTCCGCAGGGGCACCCCTGCCAGCACCGAGATCAGAAGGGGTTGCCCGCCAGGCGGAGCCGCCGCCTGCGCTTCCCCCAGGGCCGCTGCCGCCGCTGCCGCCACCGCCTCGATCTGCTGGGGTTTGACCGCCAGGAGTACCACCGGTGCCGCCCAGGCTGGAGCGGCATCGGTGCGGACCTGGATCGCCAGCGTCTCCGCAAGACGAGTGGCGGAGGCTTCGCTGGCCACGGCGGCCCGCACAGCGGTGCGTTCGATCAGACCGGCCTCCAGCAGCGGCACCAGCAGGGCCTGGGCCATCCTGCCCAGGCCCACCACCCCCAACGACTCAGACCATGGCATCCGAACGGCCCCAGGCGGGACTGGGGGCAACGTCCTGATGGTCCTCCTCCACGGCACCGGAGCGACCGGATCCCACGGTGGGAGAAGCGGGCTCCTCACTCCCGGCGGTGGTCACCGTCACACAGCTGGGAGCGAACAGGAAGATGCTTTCGCCGACCCGCTCCTGATGGCCGTCAATGGCGAAGGTGCCGCCGGCGACGAAATCAACCGCCCTCTGGGCCTGATCCGGCTCCATCATCGTGAGGTTGAGGATAACGGTCTTGCGCTCCCTGAGGGCCTGAATGGCCCGGGGCATCTCATCGAAGCTGCGGGGCTCCATCAGGCAGACCTCTGCCACGGCAGAGGTGATGCCGGGCATGCCGATCACGTTGGTGCCGATAAACGGATCGCTGTCCGAGAAATCCGAGCTCAGAGCAAGGGCTCCGCTGCTTCTCCCGGCCGACGGGGAGGTTGCGCTGGAGCCCACTTCACCAGGGTCATAATCCAGTTCGTCGTCGAAATCGCCGTCGAGATAGTCGTCCCCGGAGACGACGGCACGCAGGCGGGAGAACAACGACACGGAGCCGACCTCGGGAAAGATGCTTGGCCTTGAATAGCGTCCCACATCCCGGCCGGCAAGCTCCGCCGGAAAGTTCATGGCTGGATCGGTCGCCGCCCGAAAAGAACGCTGCCGATCCGCACCCAGGTGCTGCCAGCCGCCACGGCCTCGCGCCAGTCGCCGCTCATCCCCATCGAACACTCCACCAACCCCAGTTCGTGGGTCAGATCGCGGCAATCGCTGAACAGCTCCAGCCGCTGCCGCGGGGTGAGACCGAGGGGGGCGATCGTCATCAGACCCACCAGGCGCAGGGGCTCGAGGCGCTCCAGAGAGGGCCTGAGGGCCCTGACCTCGCCAGGGTCAAAACCGGTCTTGGCCGGGTCGGGGCGAAACTTCACCTGCAGCAGAATGGCGGGAGCCAGGCCTTCCTCGGCGGCGATCCGCTGCAGCCGCTGGGCCAGGGACAGGCTGTCGACGGAATGGATGGTGCCGAAGCGACGCAGCACGGCGCGGGCCTTGTTGGCCTGGAGGCGGCCGATGAAGTGCCAGTCGAGAAGGGGCAGATCAGCCAGCTGCTCCTGCTTGCCCATCGCCTCCTGCAGGCGGCTTTCTCCGAAGCTCTGCTGCCCCAGGGCTGCCGCCTGGCGCACCAGATCGGCTGGATGGCCCTTGGAGACCGCCAGCAGCCGGGTGGTGGGGGGCAACGCCTGCCTGAGGGCCTGGAGCCGCTCGGCCAGGGTGGGCAGGAACTCCTCCGCCGGCGGCGGCGACACCACCATCAGATGAAGGTCTGGTCGAAGAGCTGACGCCAGCGGGCGTGGGCCTCGGGCCCCTCGCGGCGGGAACGGGCCAGATTCTGCTCGGCGAAATGGCGGGCGTCCATGAGTGGAATCACCTCGAAATGGGCCCCTCGCTCCTGGAGGGTCACCAGGAAGAAGATGCGCTGGGCATAGAGGGTGGCGTAGAGATCGCGACTTTCAGCCACCGGCGCCACCCGATAGAGCATCCCGAAGGTGGGGTGGTTGAGATAGCGCTCGGTGTTCACGTCTCCCTGCTGCCTGCCGCCATTAAAGAGCACCGACTTTCCAGCGAAGCGCCAGCAGACCCACCAGGGCCAGCACCGCCGCCAGGCTGGCCGCCGTGGGGGTGGCCGCCGGCTGATGCAGACGCTCGGGAGGGAGCCACTGACCACCCCGGGCCATCAGGGCCTCGGCCCCCTGCTCGGAACGCAACAGCACGTTGGCCAGCAGCCGCTCTCCCACGGCCAGCACCAGGCCAAGACTGGTCTTGAAGCCAAGGCGGCGCAGATTCACGGCCCGGGTGGCGATCGAGCGCAGCAGGTTCTGGAGCTCCTCCTGAACCAGGGGCAGGAAGCGCAGGGCCAGCAGCAGGGTGAATCCCAGCCGCTCCACCGGCCACCCCAGAGCCCGGAAGGGACGCAGGCACCAGGAGATGGTCCAGACCAGTTCCTCGGGGGGGGTGGTGAGCAACAGCAGGTTGGCGCTGTGGATGACGGTGAACAGGAGAGTGGCGCCGTTGATGCCGAGTTCGGCCGAGCGGCGGGTGATCACCAGGGGGCCCAGCTCCAGCGGGCCCGCCGACACGGGCCCCAAGCGCACCAGCTCCCAGGGCAGACCGGCCGTGGAGGGAGCCGGGGCCTCCGGGGAGCCCGGGGTCAGCCGCAGCTCGGTGGGGGGGCGCTGGAGGCTGGCCGGCGGCCCGCCTCCGGCGGGCAGCAGGGCCGCCAGCAGGCCCACCAGCAGGGCCAGGGCGAACAGCACCGGAAGGTTGCGACGCCACAGGCGCAGAGGCAGGCCGCTGGCGGCGGTGATCAGCAGCAGCAGGCCCACCAGGGCCAGGCGCCAGATCGGCCCGGCCAGCACCGGGGTGACCAGGAAGGCCACCGTCCAGAACAGCTTCACGCGGGGATCGAGGCGCTGCAGCCAGCTGCCGGCCCCCTCACCGTCGCCGGTATCGACGTACTGGCCGATGGGCAGTTGTCGTAACCAGTCCATTCAGGCCCCGTCCCCCGCCATGGCCTTCAGCCGCCCCTGCTCTGATGACGGGCCTGTTCCTTCTCGGCGTCGCGCTGCTGCTTGCCGCGCCAGAACAGTCGCACCGGCGATCCCTCGAATCCCAGCGCCTCACGGATCTGGCGCTCGACATAACGGCGGTAGGTATCGCCGAACAGCTTGGGGTCGTTGACGAACAGGGTGAAGCTCGGGGGGCGGGTGGCCACCTGGGTGCCGTAGTAAAGGCGGCCCTGGCGGCCACCGCGGGTGGTGGGGGGCGAGCGCCAGCGCAGGGCCTCCTGCAGCACCTCGTTCACCACCGAAGTGCTCACCCGGCGGCGGTGCTGCTCCACGGCCACCGCCGCGATGGCGAAGATGCTTTCCACGCGCTGGCCGGTGAGGGCGGAGGTGAACAGCATCGGCGCCCAGTCGAGGAAGTAGAGCTTGGCGCGCAGCTCCTTCTCCATGGCGCTCATGGTGTGGCTGTCCTTTTCGATCGCGTCCCACTTGTTGACAACCACCGCACAGGCCCGGCCCTCCTCCTCGATCCGGCCCGCCAGCCGTTGGTCCTGTTCGGTGACGCCGTCGAGGGCATCGATCACCAGCACGCAGACGTCGCTGCGCTCGATCGCCTTGAAGCTGCGGGTGATACCGAAGTATTCAGGCCCGTAATCGACACTGCGGCGCCGGCGGATGCCGGCGGTGTCGAGCAGCTTCCAGGTGTGGCCCTCCCGCTCGAGCGTGGTGTCGATCGTGTCGCGGGTGGTGCCGCGGATCGGGCTGACGATGGCCCGATTCTCACCGCAGATGGCATTGAGCAGACTGGACTTGCCCACGTTGGGGCGACCGATGATCGCCAGCTGGATCGGCTCGGCCTCCTCGGTTTCACTGGTGACCGGCAGGAAGCTGATCACCCTGTCGAGCAGATCCCCGGTGCCTGCGCCGTGGATCGCTGAGATGGGATGGGGCTCGCCCAGGCCCAGACCCCAGAAATCTGCCGCCATCGCCAGCCCCTGGTCGGGGGATTCGCACTTGTTCACCCCCAGCAGCACCGGTACCGGCTGACCACGCAACCACTCGGCGATGGATTCGTCGGCGGCGGTCACGCCCTGCTGGCCATCCACGATGACCACCGCCACGGAAGCCTCCGCCAGGGCCAGATTGGCCTGTTCCCGGATCTCGGGGAGGAATTCGCTGTCGTCGTCGAACACCAGCCCTCCGGTGTCCACCACCCGGAAAGTGCGATCACCCCAGAACCCCTCCTGGTAGGTCCGGTCCCGGGTCACCCCCGGTTGGTCGTGCACGATCGCTTCCCGGCTGCGGCACAGCCGATTGACCAGCGTGGACTTGCCCACGTTGGGGCGTCCGATCACGGCGACGACGGGGAGCGCCAATCTGACTTATTCCTTACGACGGATGCGTTCTCCAGACCCTACAGAAGGGTCGTCTCGACTCAACGGATCGGCGGATCGCCGGGATGGCCCGCCACCGGATCGCAGGGCGGGGCCAGCAGCTCCGGCAGGGGGCCCTCCTGGGGCAGGGGTTCGCCCTGTTCGGCCAGATGGGCCAGCAGCCAGCTCACCGCCGTGGCCCGCCGTGTGCGGCGGGGGTAGAGCTCGCCGATGCGATAGCCGGCGAAGCCCAGCTGGGTCTTGAGGAGCTGTTTGTGCTCGGGGGGGATCGAACGGGTGAGCCGCACGCTGGCCGGCCGCTCGGCGATCAGCTGCGGCGCCATGGGGAAGGCCTCGGCCCAGGCGGCTGGGGTGGCTGGCCCCGCCTGCCAGGTCGCCCCTTCGGCATCAGGGCGGTACCCCAGCCGCTCCCAGACCAGCCGGCAGACGAAGCGGTCGCTGGTGCGGTCGGCCAGCACCGCCTCCAGGAGCGGGCGGCTGAGAGGGAAGGGGGCCCCGGCGGCAGATGCATTCACGAGGGCGGCGACATCCCAGACTCGCTCCAGCATGCCCATGACCACCCCCTCGGCCACCAACGCTTTCGTCGGGCCCACCGATGGGCTCCGCCTGGAGGGCAACGGCACCGACCGGCTGCTGCGCTGCCGGGTGCTGCAGTCGCCCCTGGCCGGGGTGAGCGACGGGATCTTCCGTGGGCTGGTGCGCCGCTGGGCCCCCGACGCCCTGCTGTTCACCGAAATGGTGAACGCCACCGCCCTGGAGCTGGGCCATGGCGGCGCCAAGATCGAAGCCCTCGATCAGGATCCCGGTCCCGTCGGGGTGCAGCTGTTCGACCACCGGCCCGAAGCCATGGCCGAGGCGGCGCGCCGGGCGGAGGCCGCCGGGGCCTGGTTGATCGACATCAACATGGGCTGCCCGGTTCGCAAGATCGCCCGCAAGGGCGGCGGCAGCGGTCTGCTGCGCCAGCCCGAGCTGGCCCTGCGCATCGTGGCGGCAGTGGCCGGGGCGGTGAGGATCCCGGTGACGGTGAAGACACGGCTGGGCTGGTGCGAGTCCAGCGCCGATCCGGTGGGCTTCGCGCTGGCCCTGCAGGACGCCGGTGCCCGGGCCCTTACCCTGCACGGCCGCACCCGGGAGCAGGGCTTCGCCGGCCGGGCCGACTGGGAGGCGATCGGCCGGGTGAAGGCGGCTCTGGGCATCCCACTGATCGCCAACGGCGACATCACAAGCCCGGAGGAAGCCCTTCAATGCCTGGCGATCACCGGCGCCGACGGGGTGATGGTGGGCCGGGGCACCCTGGGACGCCCCTGGCTGGTGGGCCGCATCGACGCCGCCCTTGGGGGCCGGCCCCTGCCCCAGGAGCCGGATGGCCGCGGCCGGATCGCCCTGGCCGAAGAACACGTGCGCGCTCTGGTGGCGGCCCG
Organism: uncultured cyanobacterium; assembly: GCA_963772735.1. Taxonomy (GTDB): domain Bacteria; phylum Cyanobacteriota; class Cyanobacteriia; order PCC-6307; family Cyanobiaceae; genus Cyanobium. The sequence goes on from CAVYYO010000001.1 coordinate 185,988, forward strand.
CGGCGACCAGGGTCTGCTGATCGCCCGCAAGCATCTGGGCTGGACCTGCCAGGGCTTCCCTGGAGCGGCCAGGTTGCGCAAGGCGCTGATGCGGGCCTCCAGCCTGGAGGCGGTCCTGGACCTGCTGCGCCAGGCGGAAGCCGATCTGGAGGACACCCGCAAGGACGACGGTACGCACGGGGCGGAACTCAGCCGACCAGGGCCATCCCCAGCAGATCCCGGCTGCCGCTGATCGCCTGTACCGCCAGCAGCAGGGCCGTCAGGAAGGCGGCACCCACGTGCACGCGCCGCATCCAGGGGGATTCCAGGATCTCGGGGGCCGCCGCCATGGCGAACAGCAGCAGGCCGCAAAGCAGAATCCCGCTCCAGTAGTGGGATCCCCACACCGCCCCGTCGAAGGGACTGCGACCGCGGTGCCACAGGGCCGGCTGGCTCCCCAGGGTCAGCAGCCCCAGCCAGCAGATCAGGGCGAAGCCGGCCCGCAGCCAGGGCCCCTTCGCCCGCCACAGGGCCAGGCAGCTCATCAGGGAGCCGGCGCCGGCCAGCAGCAGTGGCAGGGCGGGCCCACCCCTGCCCCTTTCTCCCCCCATGGCAAAGGTGGCCGCCATGGCGATCAGCACGGCCACCACCACGCCCGTCGTCACCCAGCGGCCGTGATCCGCATGTTCCACCCCCACCGTGGGCGGCAGGGGATTGATGTCGAGGCGCCGCTCCCGGGCCAGGGTCCCCAGCCGGATGGTGGCCCCCACCACCGGATAGACGAAAAGGATGATCAGCACCGGATGGAGCAGGGAGAACCATGGGGTGGTGCCCATCCCCTCGGGTGGCATCGGCAAGGGCGGAGCAGAAGCGGAACCCATCATGGAAGCACCGCCGGCCACCCCTGCCGGACCAGCAGCAGGGAGAAGTAGGGAGCCTCTTCAGCCGTCACCCGTGCCGCCGGGCAGAGCTGCTGGTCAGGCCAGCCCACCCTTCGGGCGAACAGGGCCCCCTCCAGCAGCCCCCGCCCGGCGAGCACGGACCTCACCCAGGGCCAGCGGGCGCCCAGCTTGAGCAGGGCCAGCACCCACCCCCCGTCAGCCGCCTGAGCCAGCAGCGCCTCCAGCTCCCGGGGCTGTTCAGGGGTGGGGCGAATCAGCAGCCCCTCCTGCTGCAATGCCAGGGGCCAGGCGCCAGCGGCGGCGACCGCTGCCACGGCGCTGATCCCCGGAACAAGGCGCACGGGCAGCGCTGGGTGACGCTGTCGCAGCGCCAGCAGCACGTAGCTGCTGCTGGCGAAAAGGGACACATCGCCCTCGCACAGGAACACCACCGCCCGGCCGGCGGCCACCTCGGCGGCGAGCCGGTCGGCGGCATCGTGCCAGGCCCTCCGGCGCGGTTCGGCGTCGGCCACCATCGGAAACACCAGAGGCAGGCGCTTCTGCCGGGGAGCGATCCAGGGGCCGGCGACGGTGGCCGCCATGCCCTCGGCCCCTTCCCGGGCGACCGGGTAGGCGACGGTGCCGGCCGCCTCGATGGCCCGCACCGCGGCGATGGTGAGCAGGTCGGGATCGCCGGGCCCCACCCCCACCAGGGTGAGACCGGCGACGGCGGCACGGTCAGCGATGGTGGACGGTCCGGTTCAGGCCTTTCTAGGCTGCAATGTCGCTGAACGCTCCGGAGAGCCCCGATGACCCATCTGGTGATCCGTGCCGCTGACGGCGACCGTCACAGCACCCCCCAGCTGCAGAGCAGCGACGGTGCCGAGATCGCCCGTGCTCTGGCTGAGCGGGGGGTTCGCTTCGAGCGTTGGGCCTCGCCGGTCGCCCTGCCGCCCGGCGCCGACCAGGCCGTGATCCTGGCCGCCTTCGCCAGCGAGATCGACCGGGCGCAGGCCGGCGGCCGGTACCGCACGGTGGATGCCATCCGGCTCGGCCCCGACCACCCCGACCGCCAGGCCCTGCGGGCGAAGTTCCTCGCCGAGCACACCCATGAGGCGGACGAGGTGCGCTTTTTCGTGGAGGGCCGCGGTCTGTTCTGCCTTCACATCGCCGGGGAAGTGCTGCAGGTGCTGTGCGAGCGGGGCGACTGGATCGGGGTGCCGGCGGGCACTCGCCACTGGTTCGACACCGGTGAGCGCCCCGACTTCTGCGCCCTGCGCTTCTTCGACAACAGCGAGGGCTGGGTGGCGCGTTTCAGCGGCGATCCGATCGCAACGCGCTTCCCCCTGCTGGAGGAGCTGCTGGCGGCCGCCGGCTGAACGGAGCTGCTGGCGGAATCCTGGCCTCAGCTGTGCATCCGGGGCTGGGGATGGAGGCTGGCGAGGATCGCCGCCTCCCTGTGGGCCAGTTCGGCGAGTCTGCCGGCCACCAGCGGCCGGGGCCAGCGCCGCTCGCAGAGCAGCCAGTAGAGGCCGAAATGGCGGGCCTCGCTGGCCAGCAGATCGCCGTAGAGGGTTCGCAGCTCCAGGTCCGGGCTTTGGGCGGCGAGCAGGGCCATCCGCTCGTGGCTGCGGGCCTCGATCAGACCCGCCACCAGGAAGCTGTCGAGCATTCGTTCCGGCTCAGAGCGCCGCACCAGGGCGGCCAGGGCGGCGCCGTAGGGCGGGGCAGGCAGGGCCCGCAGGTGCAGTCCCCGCCGCTCCAGCAGCGCCTGCACCCGCTCGAAATGCTCCAGCTCCTCCCGGGCCAGGGGGCTGAGCACCGCCGCCAGCTCACCGTCGGAGGGGTAGCGGAACATCAGCTGCAGAGCCGCCCCGGCCGCCTTGCGCTCGCAGTGGGCATGGTCGATCAGCAGCAGCTCCGGGTGGGCCAGAGCCTGCTCCAGCCAGGCGGCACTGCTGGGGACGGCCAGCCACTTCACCCGGGCCGCCGCTGCCGCGGGGGCTTCCGGGGGCGGCGGCCGGGACGGCAGGCTCATGCCGCCTGCCGCAGGTGGGCCACCAGCCCCTCGAGGGCGAGGCGATAGCTGGTGGGGCCGAAGCCGCAGATGATCCCCAGGGCCCGGTCCGCCAGCAGGGAGCGATGACGGAAGGGCTCCCGGGCGTGGGTGTTGCTCAGATGCACCTCCACGAAAGGGAGGGCCACGGCCAGCAGGGCATCGCGGATCGCCACCGAGGTGTGGGTGTAGGCGGCGGCGTTGATCAGGATCCCGTCGCAGGCCGTCCCACCGGCCTGGACACCGGCCTGCTGGATGCGATCCACCAGGGCCCCCTCGTGGTTGCTCTGGAAACAGGCGAGCTCCACCCCCAGGCCCGCGGCCTGCTGCTGCAGGCCCGCGTTGATGGCCTCCAGGCTGCTGCTGCCGTAGAGCCCGGGCTCCCGCTGGCCGAGCAGGTTGAGGTTGGGACCATGGACCACGAGCAGGCGCATCGGCAGGAGGGAGGTCGGCTGGTAAGTTCTGAGGGTGTGGTTCGGGTCGGTGCCCGAGTGGTTAATGGGGGCGGACTGTAAATCCGCTGGCTCTGCCTACGTTGGTTCAAATCCAACCCGGCCCACCTTCCACATGCCCTTGTAGCTCAGCGGTAGAGCACTCCCTTGGTAAGGGAGAGGTCACGAGTTCAAGTCTCGTCAAGGGCTTTCCGATCATGCACCTCGCCCCCCGCCGGGTGGATCACCCGCTGGGGGAAGGGGATCTCAATGCCATGGGCGTCGAAGGCTTTCCAGATGGCATCGGCCAGGCCCGAAGCGATGCCGAGATTCTCCAGGGGATCGGCGATCCCGAAGCGCACCACGTAGTTGATGCCGGATTCGCCGATGTTCACCAGGAAGGCCTTTGGCGCTGGCTCCCTCAGCACCCGCGGCATGGATCGGGCCGTTGCCTCCAGCAGGGCGATCACTTCACTGGGCCTATGCCGGTAGGCGGCGGACACGGCCACCTGCCCGCGGCGCATGCGATCGGTGCCGGTGTAGGTGGTGGTCGGATTGGTGAAGAACACCTGGTTGGGAATCACCAGTTCGGCGTTGTCGCGCTAGCGCCAGAGGGTGGCGGCCCTCAACCCCATCCGGCGCACCATGCAGGGATCCCCATCGATGAAGAGCACGTCTCCAGGCCGGACGGAGCCCTCGAACAGCCGCCAGACGCCGCTCACGAAGTTGGAGAAGACCTCCTTGACCCCGAATCCCCGCCCCACCGACAGGCCCCCGACCAGTGCCGCCAGCGGGGTGCCTTTCAGCCCGAGGACGTTGAACAGCCACAGGAAGCCGAGGCCCACGACCAGGTAGCGGAGCAACAGGGCCAGCACCTGGAGGCTGCTGTCCGAGACGTCGAGGATCGTTCGCAGCAACCCGCTGATGACGTTCACCAGCAGGCCACTGAGCACGACGAGGAAATAGGGAAAGAGCAGAACGGTCAGCTGATCGGTGACGGTGTAGGTCCTGCCGAACAGCACCAGCAGGCCGGCTTCACCACCTGCAGGTAAAGCCGATCCGTGGGGCCCTGGCCCCACGTCCGGTTGAGCAGCACCCTGAACAGCAGCAGCAACCCCCAGAGGGCGGTGATCCAGGCCAGGTCCCGCACCAGGCCCGTGGGCAGACCGAACGGTCCCAGCACCCAGACCAGCAGGTAAAGCAGGACGCAGAGGCCGCCGAAGCCCACCAGCCATCCCGAGGCGCCCCGGCGTCGCATCCGGCGACGCACCAGCAGCACGTAGCCGAGCATGAGCAGGAGGACAGGCACCCACTGGCCCATCACCTGGGGGTGCAGCAGGAGCGCCACCCAGGCGGACAGGGCAAAGAGGAGCTCACTCATGCGCCCCGCCCATCAGATAGGCCGGCAGCACATGGTCGGGCCGAAGCTCACCGGCCATCAGCCGGGTCATCAGAGCTTCCCGTCGAGCGGCGTTGGCGTCGACGGGACCGGTGGCCACGGTGAGAAACCTGCCGTGGGAAACGCTTTCGGCCAGAGCCTGGTACAGGGGAGAACTCTTGGTGGGCAGCGGGACGTTGCGGTTCACCGGGACCACCCCCGGCAGCTTCAGCATGAGCTGCTTCTGGCTCACGTCGTTCACCAGCAGCAGGGCAAAGGCCTCCGCCAGGTTCCGCTGGGCCGGGGTGGAGTGAATCCCGAAACTCAACACCACCAGGCGCAGCAGGACATCGGCGGGCTGAGCGGGGAGACCGGGCAGCGGGGCCACCCCCAGGGAGCGGCCCATCACCGTCTGGAGTTTGCCGATCGAGAGGCTGCTGCAACTGATCCAATCGACGTTGCGCTGGCTCAGCAGGCTTTCCAGGTCGCTGTTCGCGTCATGGAAACTGACATTGTGAAGCAGGTTGGCGGCAGCGATCCAGGCCATCCAGCGCTGGAGGGCCTCCCGATCCGCCGGAGGCAACGGGGCTGATCCGGGCTGCACTTCCATCAGCCGTCCCAGGGCCCCTGAGGCACCGAAGGCACTCGTGGTCCAGTAGAGATCCCGGATCTTGAGCGGCAGCCCCACCCGCAGTCCTGCGGCGGCTTGCCGCAGGAGCTCCGCCTGGCTGTCGGGCGAGACCTTCAGCCGCCGCCGATCGAAGCAGGCCAACTGGGGCTCGGCGGCGACCGGGATCGCCGCCGAGCCCTTTAGGGCCCATGAACGCATCAAGGAAACGCAGGTCGGGCAACTCAGAACGGATCGCGGCAAGGGCCACGGGCTGACGCAGGCCCTCCGCGGCGAGATCGCGCGCCAGCCTCGAATCGCTGAGCACCAGATCGGGGCCCAGGCCAAGAAGGGCGCGATCCCGCAGGACAGGCAGAAGGCTCTCTTCCGGCAGCAGCCGGATGTGCAGCTGAGCATCGGGTCGCACCAAACGGAAACGGCCGCGCAGCCCTTCGATGATCGTCTGGTTGGCCTTATGGCTCAGCGCGGCAAGTCGCCGGTCACGCAGGGCCTCGCTCTCGACGAAGACCAGAAGGGTGTGGTCGCTGGGCAGGCGCAGGCTGCAACCGCCGCAGAGCACCAGCAGGATCAAGGGCATCAGCCGACCGGCCGTCCCCTTCCGCTTCCACCGGCCCCCGGGCTGAGAACGCTTCCTTATCGACACCAGCGACCATGGATGCATCCATACCTCCGTTCCACGGGCTGCAACGGCGCATCCATGGAGGGGGCCACGGATGCTGATCCGAAAGGGCTCGAGGACGTCATCGCGTTCCGTAGGAAGTTACCCGCCGCACCGGCGGGAGCGAAGGGTCGCCTCGGCCCTGGAGCCCGCTCGCGTTGGCCAGGGGCCATGCCCGAGAATGCATCCCCCGGATCTTCGGACGGTCTCCTTGCCGCCCTTTCTCTCGTCCTTCGCCCACGGCGCTCCGGCGCTGCTGTCCCCGTCCCTGATCACCAAGTCGTCCCTCTTCGGAATCGGCATCGCCTTCTCTCCGCTGCACATCGCCGTGGTGACCCTGCTCCTGCTGGGCCGCTCCCCCCTGCAGCGCGCCATGGCCTACGTGGCCGGATGGGCCGCCGCCAATGCCCTGGCCATCGTGCTGCTGATGGTGCTGGGTGAAGCCTTCTCCGTCAGCCTCAGCCACGGGGAGCGCGAACAGGTGCTGATCGACCTGCTGGGAGCCGGCGCCCTGGTGGGCCTGGGCCTCTACCAGCTCACGCCCCAGGCCAACATCGGCGAGGAGGGCATGGCCCTGCGGCTGATGAACCAGCTGCCCGACTTCAGCACCCTCACCCTGGTGCTGATCGGCGCCACCAGCGCCCTGCTCACCCCGGAGAACCTGGTCTTCTATCTCAAGGAAGCCGGCCTGCTGCTGCTCAACGACCCCGGCCTCACCGCCGATGCCGAGGTGACGGGGCTGTTCACCCTGATGGCCAGCTCGCTTCTTCTGCTCCCCCCCCTGGCCTGGATGGCGAGCGGGGGAGCGATCCGCGAACCGATCACCCGTCTGGAGGACTGGCTGCAGCACAAGGCCGAGTGGCTGGTGGGGGTGCTGGCCCTGCTGCTGGGGGCCTATCTCCTCTACGAGGGGCTCCACGGTTTGAATCTGCTCTCCAGCATCGGCTGATCGGACCCCGGCCGTCACGATCTGCTCTGAGGCCACCGCGACGCATCGGTGTCGAAGCCCGGACCCGACCGGCCTGCTCAGCCCCCTTCCGCCCCCTAGCGTCACAGAATGTTGCTGCGACGCTCCGCCGTCGTTTCCGCCGTGCGCCGGACAGCCCTGGCGATCGGTTTCGGGCTGCTCCTCCCGCTGCTGCTGGCCAGGGCCGACGTCCGGGCGGCCACCACGGTCTGCGTGCTGACACCGCGGCTCACCCCAGCGGCCACCGGAGCCGTGGAGGCACAGGTGCCGATCGGAGCCCCGACCCTCCTGAGCACCGACAGCCTGGAGGAGGTGAGAATCGAACGGGAGGGAGAGCTGCTCTGGCAGCGCCGGGCCGTGCCCGGTCAGGCCATCGAGGGGCCGGTCCCCTGGCCCCTGGCGCCGATCCGCCCGGGCGAGCGTCTGGTGCTGCTGCTGCGGCCCAAGGGCGTCTCACCGGATGACTTCGCCGTCATCTTTCTGGTGGGGGATCCGGCCGGGCGGATGGGAAGGGCCCAGGAGGTTCTGAACGGCCTGGGGAGCGATCCGGAGGCCTGGTGGGCTTCCATCCAGCAGGCGTTCGACCGAGGCGACATGAGCCTGGGACTCGCCTTGCTGTTCGCCTTCGAAGGGCCCCCTTCCCCCCGACTCGACCACCTGAGACGCACGGTGTTCATGGCCGGGTGTGGCGACGCGGGCGGTGGCTCCCAGGGGGCTCCCTCCTGGATCAGCGTGGCGGCTCCCTGATCAGGGTGGAATGCGCGGGCAGCCGGAATCCCAGGGCATTGCCAGCCTGGTGGGAAAGGTCTCCCACCATGTCCGCCCCGGCCGCAGCCACCAGCCATCGCGAAACCCCACCCATCCTGGGTGTGCCGGTGGCCGCCATGCGAGAGCCGGTGGAGCGGGGCGAGAGCCGCCCCCTGGCCTGGCGGCTGGAGCAGCTGAACCGCCTGGACACACTGCTCGAGGCCGCCGCCCCCCGCATGCTGGAGGCCCTGGCGGCCGACCTGGGCCGTCCGGCGGTGGAGGCCACCTTCGAATTGTCTGGCCTGCGGCAGGAGCTGCGGCACACCCGGCGCCATCTGCCGCGGTGGATCCAACCGCGTCGGCGCCGCCTGCCCCTCTGGAGCTGGCCGGGCCAGGGGGCGGTGCTGGCCGAACCGCTGGGCTGCGTGCTGATCATCGGCGCCTGGAACTACCCCTTCGATCTCTGCCTCCACCCGCTGCTCCATGCCCTGGCCGCCGGCAACACGGCCGTACTCAAGCCCTCCGAGCACAGCCCGGCCTCGGCGGCCCTGCTGGCCGAGTTGCTGAGCGGCCATTTCCCTCCGGAGGTGGTGCAGGTGGTCTGCGGGGACGGCGACCTGGCCAGCCGACTGCTGGAGGAGGAGCGCTTCGACCACATCCTGTACACCGGTGGCGAACGGGTGGGGCGGCTGGTGATGGCCGCCGCCGCCCGCCATCTCACCCCCATCACCCTGGAGCTGGGGGGCAGGAACCCTGTGATCGTGCTCGAAGGCGCCGATCTTGCCGTCACGTCCCGGCGGGTGTTGTGGGGGCGATGTCTCAACGCCGGGCAGACCTGTCTGGCCCCGAATCACCTGCTGGTCGTGCCGGAGGTGCGGGAGGCCCTCGTGACGGCGATCGCCCAGCAGACGCAACGGCTCTATGGCGATGATCCCCTGGGCAGCCCCGACCTGGGGCGCCTCGTGGGCGCCTGCCGACTGGAGTATCTCGAAGCGCTGCTGGAACAGGCCCGGGAACGGGGCCAGCTGCTTGTGGGCGGACGCTGTGATGTCGCGGAGCGAAAAATCGAGCCCACCCTGGTGGCGGTCGAAGATCCCCTGGCTGACCCCTTGATGGCGGAGGAACTGTTCGCCCCGATCCTGCCGCTGCTCACGGTGAGAGATCTGGAGGGTGCCCTGGCGCTGGTGCGCCGGAACCCCAAGCCCCTGGCCCTCTATCTGTTCGGCGGTGACTCCAGGGCGCAGGAGCGAGTGCTGGCCTGCACCAGTTCCGGGAGCTTCGTGGCCAACGACGTGGTGATCCAGGGGGGCATGGCCGACCTGCCCTTCGGCGGCATCGGTGCCAGCGGCATGGGGGCCTACCACGGGGAGGCCGGTTTCCTCACCTTCTCCCACCAGCGCTGCGTGATCCGCCGACCGTTTCAACCCGATCCCCCGGTCCGCTACCCCCCCTATTCCGGCAAGCTCGGCCTGATCCGGCGCCTGATGGGCTGAGGCCCTGCGGATCGTGCGATTGCGGCGACAGCAGTGCAGGGCTCTCGAGCCATGGCCGCCGGCGCTGCAGCCGTCATCCACGCAGGAGATCAGTCGTCAAGAGTTTTTCCCGCTGAATCCTGCCGCTCGGTCAGAGCTCGATTCCGAACCAGAGCACTGCCTCCATCGCCTGCCGGTGGATACCGGGCAGGACAAGTGCGCGCGGACGGAACGTCGCTGATGTGGAGGGTCCTGATCGATTCGGGCCTCCTGCTCAGCCACCCGCAGCAGCAGCGGCCCCACCATCAGGCGGGTGTGGCCCTCTCTGATCAGGCGCAGCGCTGCTGATCCCCACATCCTGGCGGCAGAGACACCTGCTGGGATCCTTCGGTGGGGCTGGCTGCGAGGCGATCAACCTGCCGCCGGGGGAGACCGGCCGGATCGCCAGGCCGAACGAGCGCAGTGCGATCTGCCCGGCGATTTCGCCGACCTCACCATGGTGACGCTCTCGGAGCGGCTGAGTGGTGCCGAGATCCTCGGTCCGGACAATGCTTCCATGGCCAGAGGGGATTGGAGGACAAGCCCTCTGCCACCTCCCGATCCGCTGTGCCACTCCGCCAGGCCGTCACCGGCGCGATGCCGACGTGATCTCCCAGCCCTTGCGGCACGCCGGCCCCGCTCACGATCCCCCGCTCATGCAGAGGGAGCATCGCTGTCAAGGCGGAGCAAGGGTTTGGGCGCCGGTGCAGGCGGCCTGATCTCCACGAATTCGAAGCTGGCGCTCTCAGACAGCAACGATCCTGCCGCCCTTCGAGCACCAGAGCAGAGCAGCCGTTTCACCTGGCTCAGGATGCCGGACAAGGCAGAATAATCGTGGAGAAACATGCCCACGTGAATATCGAGAATCTGGATCCCGGCATGACAACATCTCTTGGTGCGGTATCGGATCTGACTTCCCCGGTGAGGGACTGTTTCGCGGCAACCCGAAGGCCGTGACTTGGCCCTGCTGGATCGCCGACGCGGAATCATCAAGTTGATTTCAGACTGGATCTTCCATCGAGTCTTCAAGACGATGTGGCCCGGTACAAGCAGCGCAGGCTGGAGCTGGTCACATCCGCATCGCCCCCATGGCTCGCCCTGTGGTCAGTGACTGCAAAGCCACCTCCCCCAGCCCTGGCCTTGTTCGAGACTTCCATCTTAGGCTCAAGTGCAGGGTGGAGGCATGGAAAGATGGCTGAGCGCTTCTACGACGTCATCGGGTTCGGCGACGAGGTGCCTGGTGTCCTTGCCACCATCTCAGCGGCAAGGGAATTCCGACGTCAGACCTCCCGTTACCCCCGGGTACTGCTGATGTCCAGGAGTGGAGAATCTCTTGGCATCGGAGGGCATCTGGTTCGAGGTCGGCTTGCCTACCTGGATCGAAGTCAGATCCCCCTCAGCCTTCGGCAGCAGTTGGGGCTCGACACCTTCGGAGATCCACCGGCTCTGTACCGGGAGTTCCTCCAGGAGACTGGTGTTGAATTGATTGCTCTGGACCCTGATCGCGCCAATGAGGCACTTCAGAGAATGAGGCGTAAGGCAGGGGTCGACCTGTTGACAGGTGTTGAAATCGAAGCAATCATCAAAGAAGGTAAGAATATATCCGGGATTCGTCTCAAGCGGGGCGAAACATACTTTGCCAAGCAATTCATCGACTCCACCGTCAACGCGCAGCTGGCCCAGAAGGCTGGGGCCGAAAAGCAACCAGGATTTACCACGTTTGGCCTCTCCAGCTCAGAACTTTCCGTCACCCTGATCTTTGAAACCCAGGGACTGAGCAGCTCCAGGCTTAGGCAGATCGAGGCTGCCTATCTGAACCGATTCACCAATAGTGCCGATGCGCAGGCCCAGCAGTGGCTGGGGGTGGCCGCAGGATCCAATCCAGAGCTGGCGAGTCAACTGCGTAAGGACATGACAGACAGTGCGGGACACCTCAAGTCGATGTACGAAGGAATTGACTATATTGATGTTCGGTCACCAGCCTTGTCGGTTGCCTACCATTCCTTCAGAGGCAAACCCTTTTCCCTGCCCCAGAGCGGCCACTTGCTTGACAAGGCCAACATCGCCAAGATCTCCGGGGATCGATTGATCTGGAATTCGCTTCTTTTCGATGTTGACGCTGATGAAGCCGAAGCCTTGGCCCAAAACCGCGCCCAGCCCACCATCTCCATGCTCGAAGAGATGGGATTCGTAGAACGCTGGTTCCGCAGTCTAGGTGTGAAAGCGGTCATCCCAGCAGCTGAACTTTATATTCGACACGCAGGTAACATCTCCAATCCCGTGCAGCCTTTGAGTGGCACTCAGATGATGGGAGGTGGCGTCCCTGCCGGTGAGGCCCTGGCAACTTTTGGCTACCGTTTCGATATTCGCGGTGGAATCAAGAGCCTCGGTGACAGGGCGGCAGGCCTGGGCTTCGACGATCTCAGTTTTGACCAGCCGCTCTTCAATGTGGGGCTGCGCCATGCTCAGCTTGAGGACGTACCGAATCTGGCCGTTGTGAGCCCGGCTTCTGGCTTCAGGGGGTTTGCAGCCTCTGCCGGGAGGATCGTTGAGCACAATGCCGGAGTGGCAGAAGGCATCGGGATTGCAGCGATCCTTGCCCTGCAGAGTGATAGGAATATCGCCGAGATTGAGAATGCCGAGGTTCGCAAAGTGCTTGCTGACACCCATCGCTTACCGCGAATCTATGGAATGTCACAAACCGCAGATCTGGCCAGACTGGATAACTTCGAAACAGCCCTTGGCATGGCACCTGATGACGTCCTCACGGCCTGACGAATCCCTGCAACGAAGCAGGCCTCCCCACCCCCAGGCTGCGCGGCCCAGCGGCGGACGTCACAGGCTGGCGAGGCCCGAGAGCAGACCCAGCCATGGCGAGAGAGCGTCATGTTCGTGATTGCCCGGCACCGGCAGGAAGGGCTGGTGGAAGATCATGCGGCCGTGGAAGACCCCGGCAGGATGATCCACTCCGACCAGCCATTCCCGGCAGCGGTGGATGAAGTTCTCCCTGTCTTGCTGGCTGCAGACCACCAGAGCAACCACATCGCCGGTATGGATCTGAAAGACAGCTCTCGAACGCTGCTCCAGCAGTCGAAGTTCCACCTGGCGACGGCGGCTTACGCATCTGTACCGCCCGGTACCGCTGTCACCGATCACCAGGAAGGAGACGGCGTCATGGGGGGCTGCTGCCGGCCACGACGAGGCACGTCCGGTCAATTCCCGCCCGTGCCAGCAAGGGATGGGTCCGGCGCACCCGCTCCTGCATGGACCTGACCTTGAGGGAAATACTCGGATCGGTGGGGAGATTCATTGCCGCTCAGCCGATGGCGAAGGGTGCCAGCAGGCTCAGGCCCCCCGGCACACAGGTGAACTCCACCGGGTTGGCGTCCATGATCTCGCCGTCCACCACCAGGCGTTGGGCTGGATCCGTGCTGATACGGATGCGACGGGCGCGGAAGCAGAGCAGGTTCTGCTGATTGGCCGGGCTGCTGAGCAGAGCTGAGCCCACCAGGTTGGCGAGCATGTTCAGTCCTTCGAGCCGATTGGTGGGTGAGGCGATGGTGATCTCCAGCAGCCCGTCGTCGGGAATGACCTGGCCGAATCCCTGGGCACTCAGGGAGGTGGCGGGCGCCACGTTGGCCACGGTGATCGCGGTGGTGACGAGCTCGCGGATTTCGCCGTCGATCTCGACCGTGGCCCGGAAGGGCTCGAAGCTGGCCAGCTGCTGGGCGCCGGAAAGGATGTAGGCCAGTGGTCCGATGCGGTTCTTCAGCTCGCGGCTGGCCCCTTCCACCATGGCGGCCTCGAAGCCCACCCCGGCCAGCAGGATCATCGGCGTGTCGTTGCAGCGGGCGGCATCCACCAGCCGTGTGTTGCCCACGAGGATGTTGGTGCAGGCGGCTCGGAGCTCGGTGGGGATACCCAGGGCCACCGAGAAGGCGTTGGCGGTGCCCCGGGGAATGATGCCCAGTGGCACACCACTGCCGATCAGGGCACCCGCCACGGCGGACACGGTGCCATCGCCGCCGGAGGCGATGATCATGCTGGAGCCCCCTTCGGCGTCGGGCCGCGCCTGAATCGCCGCCACCAGTTCGCGGGCCTGCCCGGCCGGATCCAGGTCCGGCTTGGTGGTCACCACCGTGAGCAGCACCTGCGGCTCCAGCGACATGCGGATCAGGGCCAGTTCCTGCTGGGGATTGCCCTGGCCGGCCACGGGGTTGAAGATCAGATAACCCACCCGGCTCCTGGCCAGGCCGCGCATCGCCAGGGATGCGGTCGCTTCATTCAGCGCCAGGGGGATCTGCTGCAGCAGGCAGGCACGGATCAGGCCATCGAGATTGCCTCGGCCGCCCTGCAGCTGCCGCTGGCTGACGAAGCACACCACCGCCACCACGTCTCCGCTCAGCACCCTGGCCGCCAGCAGGGTGTCGCCTCCGGCTTCCAGCGCCGCCACCTCGCTCAGCCGCAGGGGAGTGGAGAAGCCGGCCGAACGCAGGTCCTCGGCGATTTCCGCCGTGGTGTGCAGTTCGAAGGCCTTGAGGATGGCTAGATTCTGCCTCACCCAGCTGAGCAGCGTGGACCGACGAGCGGCGTCTGCCGTCAAAACGATTGAACTGGCCATATAGTGACACTACTTAATCATACCCAATCAATGGTACCGTATGCCCGTAACCAGTGAATCCACGAAATGAAGAATTGAGGAGAGAAGGCAACGGGAAAATAACTATTAAGGGCCAGAAGGCCTTGATCTCGCCTTGATAAGGGTTTTCCAATAAAAGCGACCAAAGCCCTGATACCTGTAAATACCTGAAAGCTGGGAGTGTGAATCCGGCCAAGCGCTCACGCCGAAAGCGAAAACTCCAGCTCCGGCGGCGCCCATCAGCCTGCATCCCTCTGTTCATGACGGCGAAACAGCCTGAGCATCACCAACACAACCAACTCTGCCTGCCGGGAACCCTGCCATGTCTCCGAAAGACTCCGCTTCAGCGCTGGATCCGAAATAGTTTCGGCTGCTTCATTCCTGCCGATGGCCATTCGCGTTTCTGGGTGCCACCTGGCTTTTCGTTTCCGGGGCCAACCGCTTGCTGAGGCAGCCGATCCCAGTTCGCATCGAAGGTGGCGTCAGCCTTGACAGGGTGACCCAGCCGATCCAGGTGCAGTCTGGATCACCGCTCCAGGTGGCGGGCACCGTTGTGGTAGCCAACCAAGGGGCGATCAAGGTGGCTGCCGAAGACATCATCGTTCGCCGACCCATCATGGTTCAGGCAAGCCAAAGCATTCCGGTCACAGCAGAGCGATCCATCCCGGTCCATGCGGTGGAGCCCGTGTCCGTGACGGCCAGGGCTGCGATCCCGGTGAAAGCGACCCAGCCGATTCCCGTTTCCACGGGAGGCCCCGTCAACGCGCGCGTGGTGGTCGACGCGGTGAACACTCCCATTCCCGTTCTGGCGAGCGAGCCGCTCCCGGTGGAGGGCAAACTGGAGGTCACCCGGATCAAGGACCCTTTGCGGGTGAACGTGCGGAGCCTGCTGTTCCCATTCTCTATTCCCTGAAATCAAAATCTCAGTCAATGATCTGAACTCTTTGGCCGTTATTCATTCGGCTTGCCTGACCAAAAGAGCTTAGAGATCTTCTCGCCATGCTGCTGGCTGCAGTGGGATTCATGGCCCTCTGGTTTCCCCTGACGTGACCCCTCATCAGAGGGCCAGTGCCCAGGAGTGTGCTGCGTCGTCAGGCCGCGTACATTCCTGGAAGTCTTCCAACAGCCTACTCCTCTTGGGAGGACGAAGTCGACCAACCGACCTCCTCCTCGATCCCGTGCTGTTCTGCCAAGACCTTGGCCTCAAGCCATAAGCTGAACAGAGCAATATTCAGGGCCCCATCTCTGATTCGTCCCATTGCCGACCGGACGAAAGAGATCTCCCAGGGTGAGCCTGGCGAGATGCATGCTCTTCCCGATTCATTTCCTGCGCACCACTCCCGGACTGCATGGGCAATGAACTCATGGCCATTGTCGATCCGTGGATGGGTTGGCACTGGATACGGAGTGAAGATTTCATCCGTGGCATCGATCACATCGACAGACTTGTATTTCCCGGGGACATGAATGGCCAAGCGAACAAGGCTGTGTCCGTCGACAGTCGTCAGCAATGGCAGTCTGCGCCCACCCATGGTCTGATCTGACGGGACGTCGGTCGCTCACCCTTGAACCAGACGCACTGCGCTTGCGTGCCTGGGGCCGCAGCAGCCCTTCCTCGCGCCCGAGTTGTTGCCCCCGGTCGTGAGTCACCGTCCAGTCCTCCAGCGGCAGGCGCCCATGAACAAGCCGTCGGCCCCAGCGCGCAAGACGACTTGCCAGCTCCCGGATCCGCGGACTGAGCTTCGCGTCTCGACATCTGTCGCGGACACGGCCCGCCATTGCTTGTTGCGGTCATGGCCCGCCGAACGGCAGACGCGCCGCCGGGAACCTCTCTTCAGGACTGGATCCGCTCCCGGGGTCCACGTCATCTCCATGGACGAGGAACTTCCCATGGCGAGCGGGATCCAGAAAGCTCCCACCTTTGCTCCCAAGGGGCTGAAGAACCGGCCTGCAGCAGCTGGATCGCATCCGGATCCTCAGGGGGCGGAATCAGTCCCGAACCGTACATTCACCGGCATTTCTGCACCGCGGTGTTCCCGAGGGCCTTCGGTGGGGCGATGGCATGGTGCCGCCCAGCTGGCCGCCATGGGGACCGAACCGGATGTCGACCCGAGCCGGCGGGATGTCTGTCAGGGACGTGTGCAGGAAACGGGTGTGGGGAATCCCGATCCGCGCCGAACCACGTTGGACGCCAAGGCGCCCGGAAGGACTCTCCCATCCGGAATTCCGGCCAGCGTGACCTGTCGTCACCCCCCGGATCCACGCCCTCTCGAGATGTTCACCGTCTCGAGGGTCCGGCTGATGGGCCTCTGCCCCGCCCCCCCCTGCGTGAATTCGATGCTTCCGGCGCGCAGCTGGCTACGGAGCATCCTGCTCAGTTCCGCGTCAGCTTCGATCCGGTCGATGCCACGGACCAAGGCCCGCCCATGGAGAGCAGGCCCCTTGAGCGAATCGGCCGGATCCGGTCCGAGGAGGTTGGATCAGCGTCATCCCGCCCTGCGGATCGTTGCTCCGCAAGTTCGCCCCGGGGGGGGCTGGGCGGGCCGGGAGATGGACCTTAACGTGCCGACAGCTATCCCTAGTGCCCATGCGCCGCACCCTCTTCGCCTTGGCTCTAGCCATGGTGTTGCCGCTACCGGCTCTGGCTGCCGAAGTGGTGGTCAAGCCCGGCGAAACCCTCTCCGACATCGCAGCTCGCTACAAGGTGAGCGTGTCCACCCTGATGAAGGTGAATGGGATCAGTGATCCCGATCACGTGGAAGCCGGCCGGGCCCTGACGTTGCCGGCAAGCGCGGTGCGGAGCCGGGCGGCCGGCGGCACCATCACCGTGGCCCGGGGGGAAACCCTCTCCGAGATCGCCGAACGCCAGGGGATGTCCGTCAGCCGGCTGATGCAGCTCAACAGCCTCAGCAAGGCGGACCACATCGAAGTCGGACAGAAGCTGAGGGTTTCTTCCCCCTCAAGCGCCGGCCCAGGCTTCAGCTACAACCGCAAGTCCTCCGTTCACGTGGTGCGCAAAGGCGAGAGCCTGACGGCAATCGCCAAGGGTTACGGCGTACCCCTGAAGCAGCTGATCGCGATCAACCGCATCAGCGATCCGAACCATGTCGAATCCGGGGACCGTCTGCAGTTGAAACCGACCGCCGCAGCCACGCCGGCCCCGGCCAAGGCGGCGGCCAAGCCCGCGCCCAAGCCGGCAGCCAAGCCCACTTCCACGGTCGCCAAAGCCACGCCGGCCCCGGCTCCCACGCCCAGGCCCGCCGCTGTGGCGGCGGCGCCCCGACCGGCCACAGCGGCAAACCCCAGCAAGCCCGACTGGCGCAACTACGGCCCTCTGCAGGTGGACTGGGCAAACTGGCAGCCGATGGGCGGCAGCATGGTGGCTCCCACCCTCAATGCCCAGGGAGACTCCCTCTACCTGGCCGTCAACTGCAGCGCACGCAAGCTCAATGCCACCAGCCAGGCTGGCCAGTGGAAGAGCTGGGACGATCCCCAGGCCGATTTCGAGCGTCAGCTGGTCACCGATCTGTGCAAGTCCAAGGGCGGCTGACCCCTGTACGGGAGCCGGCATCCGCCTGACCGCCCCCCTCAGGCCGCCCAGCGAAGAGGCCAGGGATCCTTCAGATAGCTGCGTCCCACCGGACGAAGCCAGAGGCGCTGGGCGCCGTCATCGCTTTCGCTGATCAGTTCCTCCTGAACCAGCCTGCGGGCCAGCCAGGCCCAGCACTCCTCGGCGCTGCCGTGGGCGCTGGCCAGATCTTCCGCCAGGCTGCGCAGGTCCCGGCCGCTGCGCGCCTCCAGCGCTGCAAGCACCACTGCCGCCTCCTCGGCCCAGTCGCTGAAGGGAGGCGCCGACAGGCAGTTGTCGCAGCGGCCGCAGGGAGCGCAGATCTCCCCCACAGCCAGCAGCAGGGCCTGCTCCCGGCACCCCTCCCCTTCGGCCACCGCCTCCATGCGCCGCAGCTGCTGCTGGGCCAGCTCCAGCCGCTGGCGCTCCAGCAGCCGCTGCTCCGGGGACAGCTGCTGGCCGGCGGAACGCATCGCCCAGCCAAGGCTGGTGCGGTCGGCCGGATCGAACAGCACCAGGCAGCGGGCTGGGAGCCCGTCCCGGCCCGCCCGGCCCGATTCCTGCAGATACCCCTCGGCACTGGCAGGCAGATCCAGGTGCAGCACCAGCCCCACATCAGCCCGGTCGACCCCCATCCCGAAGGCGACCGTGGCCACCAGCACCGGGGAGGGATGCTCCTGGAAATGGCGCAGGGCCAGCTGGCGGCTCTGGGGGTCCATGCCTGCGTGGTAGGCGATCGCCTCCACCCCCGATGCCGTCAGACGGGCGGCCCAATGCTCCACCGAGCGGCGCGTACGGGCGTAGATCAGCACCGCCCCACGGGCCTGGGCGATCGCCGCGCCCACCTCCGCCAGGGGATCGGCCGACCTTCGCCGCATGGTGTAGGCCAGGTTGGAGCGCCGGGCGGAACGCACCTGCACCAGAGGCCTCCGCAACTGCAGCAGCCGGATGATGTCAGCCCGCACCTGCGGGGCGGCGGTGGCGCTCAGGGCCACCAGGGGAACCCCGGGGCAGAGGGCCCTCAGCTGGCCCAGCCGCCGGTAGTCGGGACGAAAGTCATGGCCCCAGGCGCTGATGCAATGGGCCTCATCCACTGCCAGGGCCACCAGCCGGCCGGTCTCGAGGCCGTCATCCAGCAGCTGGCGTGTGGCCTCCGCCTGCAGCCGCTCCGGGGCCAGGTAGAGCAGCCGCAGCCGGTTGGCCGCCAAACGCTGAAGCAGCTGGCGCCGCTCCGCAGGCTCCAGCCCCCGGTGCAGACAGGCCGCCGGAATCCCCCGGGCCAGAAGCTGGCTCACCTGGTCCTGCATCAGGGCCACCAGGGGCGAGATCACCACCACCAGGCCATCCCGCACCAGGGCGGGCAACTGGAAGCAGAGCGACTTGCCGGCCCCGGTGGGCAACACCGCCAGACAGTCGCGACCGGCCAGAAGGGCCTCCACCACAGGCCGCTGACCGGGCCGGAAGGACTCCCAGCCGAAATGGCGCCGCAGGCTCTCGGTGAGGGGATCAGACCCCAAGCTCACTCCACCGCTGGTACCGCCAGACCCTAGCTCCCACCAGATGTGGTGGGGATCCCCCCCCCTCCACCGGGACCCCCTGGGATCGGGCCGCTCCTTCAGGGAAGCGCCGGGGGCTCCAGCTGG
Source organism: uncultured cyanobacterium (assembly GCA_963772735.1). Classification (GTDB taxonomy): domain Bacteria; phylum Cyanobacteriota; class Cyanobacteriia; order PCC-6307; family Cyanobiaceae; genus Cyanobium. The sequence goes on from CAVYYO010000001.1 coordinate 205,074, forward strand.
TCGGGGGATTCCTCCACCAGCTGCAGGCGCACCCGCTTGCCTCCGGCCAGTTCCCCCAGGGACACCCGCAGGGTGGTGCCGCTGAGACTCTGAAGGACGGTGAGCAGCTCCCGCAGGTGGGGCGTGCTGCTGCCGCTCTCCACCCAGAGGCGCTCTTGCAGCCCTCCCAGGCGACGCCAGCTGGTGTGGAGCTTGAGGACCGCGCTCTCCAGGGCCTGGGCCTGCCCCACCGCGTCGGCCAGGAGGCCGAGGGCATCGAGCCGCTGGGCCTCCTGCAGGGCCTTCTCCAGATCCAGCTCGCCCTGCTGGAAGGCGCGCACCGCCAGCCCCGCCTCGGCCGCCTTGCTGAGCCAGCGGGCGGTGAGGGTCACGTCCTTGACCCGCTCCAGCTCCGGTTCTTCCCGCAGCACCCGCCGCAGTTCGTTCTGCTGCTCCTCGGGCAGTTTGGCCAGCTCCCGCACGAGGGGTGCCACGGTGCGGGGCGGCAGCAGATTGTCGGCCGTGCGCTGGCGGATCTCCTCGGGAAGCAGGGGGCTGGTGGCGGCGGTGAACTCGTCGCTGAGACGGCGCACCTGCTTGCGGGTGATCTGCTGGCCGTCGTTGGCGGCTTCGCTGATCATCTGCTGGACCTCCGGGTCGGCCTGTGCTGTCTCCAGGAAGGCCCGTTTGGAGAAGTTGTTGACGCTGCCCTGCTCCAGCAGTCCCTCACCCACCAGGCCATCGGCGGACTCCGCCAGCTGGATGAGGGTGTAAGCCCGGGTCTTGCTGATCTCCCGCTCTCTGAGCCACTGCAGGAAGCCGGTGCCGCGACCCTCACCGCCACGGCGTTCCCGATCCCGCACGGAGCGAAGGATCCGCCCGCGCCAGATCTCGGTCTGCAGATCGAAGCGGTCGCAGACGGCCCAGGCCTCCTCCAGGCGGGCGAGGAACTCCAGCGTGCTCAGGCTGTCGCTCTCGGGATCGGGCAGATCCAGGCTCAGCAGCGGGGCCTCGGGGAGGGCCATGGACGGGACCATCGGCGCGGCCGGCGGCAGGTGCGGGGATGCTGCCACGGGACCGGCAACGAACCGTGACATCGCAGGGGCGTGGGCCGGTGATCGCCGGTAGGGTCGCAGCGCAGACCACCCGATCTTCCAGCCCAGCGATGGCCATCTCCCGCGGCGACAAAGTACGGATCAAGCGTCCGGAGTCCTACTGGTACAACGAAGTGGGCACCGTAGCTTCCGTCGACACCTCCGGCATCCGCTATCCGGTGGTGGTGCGTTTCGAGAAGGTGAACTACAACGGCTACAGCGGCTCCGACGGTGGCATCAACACCAATAACTTCGCCGAAAGCGAGCTGGTCAAGGCCTGAGGTCGCCGACTGAAACATCGGCGACCTGAGCCCGGTCGTACGATCCCGGCATGCCTGAGCTTCCGGAGGTCGAGACCGTTCGTCGCGGACTCGAACAACAGACCCTGGGCCTTCGCATCGACCGTGTGGAGGTTCTACGCGCCCGGGCCATCGCCAGCCCCCAGGACCCCGCTGTCTTCTGCGAGGCCTTGCAGGGTCTTCAGCTGGCTGGTTGGCGACGTCGTGGCAAGTACCTGCTGGCCGACCTGGAAACCCCAAACGGCTCCAACGCCGGAGAATGGGGCGTCCACCTGCGCATGACCGGGCAGTTCCTCTGGCTGGCCCGGCCTCTGCCCGCCTGCCGCCACACCCGGGTCCGCCTGTGGAGCGTCGCCGGCGAGGAGCTGCGATTCGTCGATACCCGCAGCTTCGGCCAGATGTGGTGGATTCCACCCGGCATGCCCACCGATACCGTGATGAGCGGCCTGCGGCGGCTGGGCCCGGAGCCCTTTGCGGCCGCCTTCACAGGCAGCTATCTGCGGGAGCGGTTGAAGGGGTCGCGCCGGCCGATCAAGAGCGCCCTGCTCGACCAGTCGCTGGTGGCCGGGGTGGGCAACATCTATGCCGATGAATCCCTGTTCGCCGCGGGGATCCTCCCCCATACCCCCAGCGGACGGCTCGGACGCACCCATCTGGACCGGCTGCACCGGGCTCTGGTGGACGTGCTCGAGGCCAGCATCGGCGCCGGAGGAACCACCTTCAGCGATTTCCGCGACCTGCGCGGTACCAACGGCACCTACGGGGGGCAGGCCTGGGTGTATCGCCGCGGCGGTGAACCCTGCCGCCGTTGCGGCACAGCGATCCAACGCCAGAAGCTGGGAGGTCGCAGCAGCCACTGGTGCCCCTCCTGCCAGAACTGATGGACTCATCCGAGGTGTCAGGCACGGACCAGCACGCCCGAGCGGCCCACGCCCTCTGCCGGGCCATGGCGGCGATCCATCGACGCGGCTGGTGCGACGGCACCGGCGGAAACTTCAGTTGCGTGCTGGAGCGCCACCCCCTGGTCCTGCTGATGGCACCCAGCGGAGTGGACAAGGGCTCGGTGGCCCCGGACGCCCTGATCCTGGTGGACGAACACGGTGCGGTGATCGCCGGTAAGGGGCGGGCCAGCGCCGAGGCCGCTCTGCACCTGGCGATCGTGGCCAGCACGGCAGCCGGAGCGGTGTTGCACACCCACTCCCAGGCCGGCACCCTCCTGTCCGATCGCTATGCAGCGGCGGGGCAGATGGAGCTGCAAGACCTGGAAATGCTCAAGGGGCTGGAAGGGATCCACAGCCATGCCACCAGGGTGTCCATCCCGGTGCTCGCCAATGATCAGGACATCTCCCACCTCAGTGAGCTGGCCGGCCCCCTGCTCCCGGCCGCTCCCCATGGCCTGCTGATCGCTGGCCACGGCCTCTATGCCTGGGGTAAGGATCTCACCCTTGCCATTCGCCATCTGGAGATCCTGGAATTCCTGCTGGAACAGCATTGGCGGCAACTGCTGCTGGCAGCCCTCGCCCGGCCGGCTGGGGAATGAAGCCCAGCATCAGCCATATCCTGCTCGATATCGAGGGCACCACCTGCCCCGTGAGCTTCGTGACGGGCACCCTGTTCCCCTACGCAAGCGAGCAGATGGGGGCTTTTCTCGAAAGAAACCACCACCAGGATCGGGTTCGGAAGCTGGTGAAAGAGGTGGAGGAGGCATGGATCGCCGATCCCCATCCGGAAGCCGTGGCCCTGCAAGCCGAAGTCCAGGACGAATGCGTTCCGAAGCGCGTTCTCCCCTACCTGCACTGGCTGATCGCTCACGACCGGAAGCTCACGGCGCTCAAGGAACTGCAGGGGATGGTGTGGGAACAGGGCTATGCCAGCGGCCGGCTGGTGGGGCCCCTCTTCAGCGATGTGCCGGCGGCACTGCGGCGCTGCCGCAATGCAGGCAGGGTGCTGGCCGTGTATTCCTCCGGATCGGTGAAGGCCCAGCAACTGCTGTACAGGCACAGCAACGGCGGCGATCTGGGTGGGCTCTTCAGCCACTGGTTCGACACACGCAGCGGCCAGAAGCAGAACAGCACCAGCTACACCACCATTGCCGCCGCCATGGCGGTGGAACCGAGTCAGGTTCTCTTCATCAGTGACTCCCTGACCGAACTAGAGGCCGCCGCCGGCGCCGGGATGGAGGTCCTGTTCAGTCTCAGGGAGGGCAATCCCCAGTCCGATCCGGGGGCCTTCAGCAGCATCATCGACTTTGAGAAACTTTGCCCTGAATAAACCGCCCTGAATAAAGGATTGCACTGCAATCACAGAGGGCTGATTCACGTGCCCCGAAAACCCATGATACCATGGGTAAAGTCACGCAAGAAAGCAACATTCATGCCCATACATGCGATCAAGTTTCACCTGAAAAGGCATTCTTACTCTCAGCTGCAATCCATTTTCAAGCATTCGTTCGGAGTTGCTCTTGCACTTCTGACCGGTGTCACTGCAACCCCGACACCAACCCAGGCGTCCGTGACCATCGACATCGACACTGAAGTCGCAACGTTCGTCAATGACGACGACTCCGGTTACTACCTCAAGGATGAATCGAGCTCATCAAGGGTGCAAACCGATGACGTGTTCAGAATGCCTGTGGGTTCAGACGGTCGGCCACGGTGGGAGCCGTGCACACAAGCGCCATGTCCGAAGATCCCCACGCCGCAGTCCGCCCCGGGAACCAGGGGCGAAACGGTCCTACGACGGCTCACCCGGGCCGAATCCTCCTCGGTCAGACGCTGGTTTGATGTAGGCAGCTCATCCAACGACACAAGTGATGAAGCAACCAAGGCGCAGGAGATCGCCGCCATCAGTGCTCTCCGAGAGGGGATGCAACAGACTCTGACTCTCCTTAAATCCGCTGAGCCGAGTACACTCAAGCAGGCCTTCGAGCCGCTGATGAGGGCCTATCCAGCAGCCAGAGCCGCTGAAGAGAATCATCCACTGGTGCGCAGTGCTCAAACAGCCATCTCCCTCAAGGACTCGTTGACAACCTTCTGGCAGATACGATCCAACAGCACCGCAAGTGTGGCAGGCATGCAGATGGTGAGCTGCCAGGTGATGCAACAGGGTGTGGACAATTTCAACAGCGCTGCTGGCAAGAAGGCTGTCACCTACACCGAGCAGAAGGTACCGTTATCTTTGTTGGGACTGAACAGTTGCCTCTACCAGACGGGGGTCGAGGCCTCCATGCTCGACTACCTGCGCAACCAGGTGGAGCAAGCCATCACGGTTGAGAAGTGAGAGCCTGTCGCAGACGCGCTCGCTCGCTAGCCAGATGGCATCAGAACGATCTTCGGGGTGTTCTGGCATGACCAGCCTCAGCACCCCACCACGTCAAGCATCGATCTCAAGGAAGCATGAAAAAAGCCACCCGGAGCGGGTGGCTTCTCATGATCGACACTGCTGTCGCATCGATCGACTCCTCCACTGCAACAAGGCAGCTTCGGGCTCATGTTTTACCTGGCATCGAGCTATTTTTGCAGGGGGCTACCCCCCAACTATCGTCGCCGCTGCTGCGTTTCACAACCGAGTTCGAGATGGATCGGTGTGGTTCCACAGCGCCATGGACACCAGGATAGATCCCTGAGAACTGCATAGGCTAGAGACATGACCTACGGTGATCCCGGCGGTCATCACTCCTCTGAAAAAGATTTCATTCCGCTGGTCCCTTTCGGAAACAGCAGGCTTAGAGCCTTGTGTTGGTCAAGCCCTCGGTCTATTAGTACTCCTCCGCTTCACCGGTTGCCCGGCTTCCACGTAGAGCCTATCAACGGGTGTTCTGCCCGTGACCTTACTGGCTAACGCCATGGGAATACTCATCTTGAGGTGGGCTTCCCACTTAGATGCTTTCAGCGGTTATCCTCTCCGCACATGGCTACCCAGCGTTTACCGTTGGCACGATAACTGGCACACCAGAGGTGCGTTCCTCCCGGTCCTCTCGTACTAGGGAGAAATCCTCTCAATATTCCTGCGCATGCACCGGATATGGACCGAACTGTCTCACGACGTTCTGAACCCAGCTCGCGTACCGCTTTAATGGGCGAACAGCCCAACCCTTGGGACCGACTTCAGCCCCAGGTTGCGATGAGCCGACATCGAGGTGCCAAACCTCCCCGTCGATGTGAACTCTTGGGGGAGATCAGCCTGTTATCCCTAGAGTAACTTTTATCCGTTGAGCGACGGCCCTTCCACTCAGAACCGTCGGATCACTAAGGCCGACTTTCGTCCCTGTTCGACTTGTAGGTCTCACAGTCAAGCTCCCTTCTGCCTTTACACTCGTCGGCTGATTTCCAACCAGCCTGAGGGAACCTTTGCGCGCCTCCGTTACCTTTTAGGAGGCGACCGCCCCAGTCAAACTGCCCACCTGATACTGTCCGGTCCCCGGATAACGGGTGACCGTTAGAACCCTAGCTCTGAAAGAGTGGTATCTCACCGTTGGCTCACCATCACCCGCAAGCAATGGATCAAAGCCTCCCACCTATCCTGCGCATTCAGAGCCCGGGCACAATACCAAGCTACAGTAAAGCTTCATAGGGTCTTTCTGTCCGGGTGCACGTAGTCCGCATCTTCACAGACAATTCTATTTCGCCGAGCCTCTCTCCGAGACAGCGCCCAGATCGTTACGCCTTTCGTGCGGGTCGGAACTTACCCGACAAGGAATTTCGCTACCTTAGGACCGTTATAGTTACGGCCGCCGTTCACCGGGGCTTCAGTCGCTAGCTTCGCTTGCGCTGACCAGCTTCCTTAACCTTCCGGCACTGGGCAGGCGTCAGCCCCCATACATCGTCTTGCGACTTAGCGGAGACCTGTGTTTTTGGTAAACAGTCGCCTGGGCCTCTTCACTGCGACCACCTTGCGGTGGCACCCCTTCTCCCGAAGTTACGGGGCCATTTTGCCGAGTTCCTTAGAGAGAGTTACCTCGCGCCCCTCGGTATTCTCTACCACCCCACCTGTGTCGGTTTCGGGTACAGGCCATCATGCCTTAACGGGTATAGGGCTTTTCTTGGAAGCTTGACGTCACCCACTTCGCTGCCGTAGCAGCTCGTACTCACGCCTCAGCTCAAAGTGTTTTCTCCACTTCTCAACGCCTCGAACGCTTGAACCAGTAACCAACTTCTGGCTGGGCTAGCCTTCTCCGTCCCCCTTCCCAAAACATGACAGGTACAGGAATGTTGACCTGTTGTCCATCGACTACGCCTTTCGGCCTCGCCTTAGGTCCTGACTAACCCTCCGCGGACGAGCCTGCCGGAGGAACCCTTAGGGTTTCGGGGCATGGGATTCTCACCCATGTTTTCGCTACTCAAGCCGACATTCTCACTTCCATGCAGTCCACGCCCGCTTACGCTAACGCTTCACCCCACATGGAACGCTCCCCTACCACTCATTTGTTCAAAGAACAAATCAATCCGCAGCTTCGGTAGACTACTTAGCCCCGTTCATTTTCGGCGCAGGATCGCTCGACCAGTGAGCTATTACGCACTCCTTTGAGGATGGCTGCTTCTAGGCAAACCTCCTGGTTGTCTGGGCAATCCCACCTCCTTTATCACTGAGTAGTCATTTGGGGACCTTAGCTGGCGGTCTGGGCTGTTTCCCTTTCGACCATGGAGCTTATCCCCCACAGTCTGACTGCCTGGCTACACACAGGGTATTCAGAGTTCGTCTCGATTTGGTACCGCTCTCGCAGCCCGCACCGAAACGGTGGCTTTACCCCCCTGCTATAGCACCAGACGCTACGCCTCAACGTATTTCGGGGAGAACCAGCTAGCTCCGGGTTCGATTGGCATTTCACCCCTAACCACAGCTCATCCGCTGATTTTTCAACATCAGTCGGTTCGGACCTCCACTTGGTATCACCCAAGCTTCATCCTGGCCATGGTTAGATCACCCGGGTTCGGGTCTATAAACACTGACCAACGCCCTATTCAGACTCGCTTTCGCTATGGCTCCACCATTTCCGGTTTAACCTGCCAGTGCCTATAAGTCGCCGGCTCATTCTTCAACAGGCACACGGTCACCCGATCAGTCGGGCTCCCATTGCTTGTAAGCTCACGGTTTCATGTTCTATTTCACTCCCCTCCCGGGGTTCTTTTCACCTTTCCCTCGCGGTACTGTTTCGCTATCGGTCACACAGGAGTACTTAGCCTTACGAGGTGGTCCTCGCGGATTCACACGGAATTTCACGTGCTCCGTGCTACTCGGGATACAGCTAGGCCAGTTTCGTTTTCGCGTACGGGGCTTTCACCCTCTATGGCGCGCCTTTCAAACGCTTCCACTAACGTCCCTGGTCCACGTTGCTGTCCCACAACCCCGATGGTCGAAACCATCGGTTTAGGCTCTTCCCCGTTCGCTCGCCGCTACTGAGGGAGTCGTTTTTACTTTCCTTTCCTCCAGCTACTAAGATGTTTCAGTTCGCTGGGTTGGCTCGCGCCACCCTATGGATTCAGGTGGCCGTTCTAGGGGTTGCCCCATTCGGACATTCCCGGATCAAAGCGTGTTTCCAGCTCCCCGAGACTTTTCGCAGGTAACCACGTCCTTCATCGCCTCTGTGTGCCAAGGTATCCACCGTGAGCCCTTTGTAGCTTGACCAATGTTCACTCCCAACGTTCAGGGTTGTTGAGACCCATTCTCCCGCCTTCACCTGCTCTCTTCTTTTGGATTCACCGTTGCCGGCTTTACCTCAAGTAGAAAATGGTTTGAATGGCAGAATCTGACTCTTCCCTCCTCGGCGGAGCGAAAAGACGCTGGAAGCTCTCGGCTCTAAACTCAAGAATCTCCCAAACAATGCTTTCACCCATCCAGTTCAGCGGATCGCTGAACTGAACATGCCAAATCATCGCCTGGGCATCCATGAGATGCTTTCTTTTCCAGACTCACCTATGCAGTTGTCAAGGTTCGTTGCTGAATTCACCCAGCCTCCAGTTCGCACCAGAGACTCAGCGAGTCCAGCTTCCTTTCAACCACCCGGTACTCACACATCGCCAAGCAATGTCATACGTTCCATCGGGAATGAAAGGAGGCTGGAGTCCTCAGCTGAACATGTCTATCGTCACCTCACACATCAGAGCCACTTCCTGATGCGGCATCATGTGGTGGTTTTCACCTGGTTGGATGGAGGTTAGCGGACTCGAACCGCTGACATCCTGCTTGCAAAGCAGGCGCTCTACCAACTGAGCTAAACCCCCAAACACGAATGGGCCATCCTGGACTTGAACCAGGGACCTCACCCTTATCAGGGGTGCGCTCTAACCACCTGAGCTAATGGCCCAGGAACAATCACTCTGTGAGCTGAATCCTTCCGCCACGACTTCTGGCCTTTCAGCCGCTTCACATCCTCTTTCGATTCTGTGCTCATCGTTGGCTTGGAACCCACTTGTGGGGTGACCTAGACAAAGTTTAGGAACTGAAAACGAGTCCATCACAACATCCTCAGATTTCACTTTCAGTTGCCTTGTGGGCTCCTGGCTGTTCTTCCTTGGCTTTGATGGCTCACCTTGAGGTACCGATCGACCTTCGAGATGACAGGATCATGGCCTGAGACTGTAGTGCCCTTCAGACTTTCGTCCTCCTGGCGCTCAGACATCACGATCAGTTATGTCTCCCTGTTAGGAGGTGATCCAGCCGCACCTTCCGGTACGGCTACCTTGTTACGACTTCACCCCAGTCATCAGCCCCACCTTCGGCGTCCTCCTCCACGAGGGTTGGAGTAACGACTTCGGGCATGGCCAACTTCCATGGTGTGACGGGCGGTGTGTACAAGGCCCGGGAACGTATTCACCGCAGTATGCTGACCTGCGATTACTAGCGATTCCTCCTTCACGTAGGCGAGTTGCAGCCTACGATCTGAACTGAGCCACGGTTTATGGGATTTGCTAACTCTCGCGAGCTTGCTGCCCTCTGTCCGTAGCATTGTAGTACGTGTGTAGCCCAGGATGTAAGGGGCATGATGACTTGACGTCATCCACACCTTCCTCCGGTTTATCACCGGCGGTCTCTCTAGAGTGCCCAACTTAATGCTGGCAACTAAAGACGTGGGTTGCGCTCGTTGCGGGACTTAACCCAACATCTCACGACACGAGCTGACGACAGCCATGCACCACCTGTCTCTGCGCTCCCGAAGGCACTCCCAAGTTTCCAAGGGATTCGCAGGATGTCAAACCCTGGTAAGGTTCTTCGCGTTGCATCGAATTAAACCACATACTCCACCGCTTGTGCGGGCCCCCGTCAATTCCTTTGAGTTTCACACTTGCGTGCGTACTCCCCAGGCGGAACACTTAACGCGTTGGCTACGACACCGAGGGGGTCGATTCCCCCGACACCTAGTGTTCATCGTTTACGGCCAGGACTACAGGGGTATCTAATCCCTTTCGCTCCCCTGGCTTTCGTCCATGAGCGTCAGTTATGGCCCAGCAGAGCGCCTTCGCCACTGGTGTTCTTCCCGATATCTACGCATTTCACCGCTACACCGGGAATTCCCTCTGCCCCTACCACACTCAAGCCCTGTAGTTTCCATCGCTGAAATGGAGTTGAGCTCCACGCTTTAACAACAGACTTACAGGGCCGCCTGCGGACGCTTTACGCCCAATAATTCCGGATAACGCTTGCCACTCCCGTATTACCGCGGCTGCTGGCACGGAATTAGCCGTGGCTTATTCCTCAAGTACCGTCATTTCTTCTTCCTTGAGAAAAGAGGTTTACAGCCCAGAGGCCTTCATCCCTCACGCGGCGTTGCTCCGTCAGGCTTTCGCCCATTGCGGAAAATTCCCCACTGCTGCCTCCCGTAGGAGTCTGGGCCGTGTCTCAGTCCCAGTGTGGCTGATCATCCTCTCAGACCAGCTACTGATCGTCGCCTTGGTGGGCCATTACCCCACCAACCAGCTAATCAGACGCGGGCTCATCCTCAGGCGAAATTCGTTTCACCTCTCGGCATATGGGGTATTAGCGGCCGTTTCCAGCCGTTATCCCCCTCCTGAGGGCAGATTCCCACGCGTTACTCACCCGTCCGCCACTCACCCGAAGGTGCGTTCGACTTGCATGTGTTAAGCACGCCGCCAGCGTTCATCCTGAGCCAGGATCAAACTCTCCGTTGTAGATCCAGCCCTCTTGCTTCGCTTTCGCTCATCTCAGCTGGATTTGCCTCCTGCCGTCTCCCCACACTGGCGCATGGAACGACTGCTGGGCCTCCACTGCTCTCGCAGTGGGTTCAAAGAGTGCACGGGGCACTCGGCTCGCTTTCATCCGTTGGATGATCGCTCCCCTCGCTCCCGGTGACTTTCCCGAATCTCAGATCCGGTTCGCAACCGGTCTCGCCATCAAAGGGCCCTACACCTCCTTCCGGAGGCATCGCCGCTCCCGCAGCAGCACGTCGTGAGAACGCTCCACTGCTCCTTGATCGCTTTGACCCGTCGCTTGTTTCTTTTGACGGGACCTCACACCTCCACCGCTCTTTCGTCCGTTGCCGTCCCTTTCGGAACTTCCCTGTCCTTCGCTCCGCCAACCGTCGCTCCAGCGATCTCTCGCCAGCCCAACCGTCCCGTAGCGTCCGACACAGGCACTTCCGGCCAATGCGTCTACGGTCTCCCGCATTCACTCTTCGCCTTCCGTCGCAACCGACGCGGTAGAAGCGTCAGTTCCTAAACTTTTTTGGTTGTCCAGGTGCTGCCGCTCCACCCCTTCCAGGGCTCTCGCGGCGCGTCGCCTCTCGGCAACTCAGAAAACTTACAGCACCGTCGGCTCGCGCCTCCCAGTTTCCGTAAGCCCGCCTCCCCTCAAGCTCTCGCTCTCTGGGGCGCAGTCCAAAATCATACCACCTCTCTGACGGGTGGTCCTGTTTCCAGGGCCTGCGCCCAGGGCAGGAAACGTTCCAGGCTCTCCGGCCGGTCGGCAGCCAGCACCGGGAAATTGCTCTGGCCCAGGTCTGCACCGGCCTCCAGGCCCTGGGGACTTTCGCCCAGCCAGCGCATCGGGCAGCCCAGTTCCTCGAGCACCAGCCAGGCCGCTGCCAGGTCCCAGATCTTCGGTGTCGCCTCCAGGGCCGCCATGGTCTGGCCCATGGCCACAGAAACCAGATTCAGGCTGGCCACCCCGAGCAGGCGGATCTTGCCCGGGAAGGGACGGTGAGGCAGTTTCTGGAGCACCCGTATCGAACGGCTGCAGAGGGACACGCAGCCTGCATTGTGGAGCTGCAGGGAGGGGGGGGGAATGGGTTTGCCATTACGCCAGGCTCCCCCGCCCCGGATCGCGACGATGCGCTGACGCAGCGGCGGTACGTCAAGAATGGACAGCACAGGCACGCCTGCCTCGAAGCGGGCCATCGAGATGGCCCAGTAGGGAATGCCGGCAGCGAAGTTGGTGGTGCCGTCGAGGGGATCCACCACCCAGTAGGCCGGCGTGTCGGGCACCTGCTGCCTGCCCTCCTCGCTGAGCACTCCCTCGCCGGGAAACAGTTCCGCCAGGCCCTCGACCAGGGTGAGATCGCTCCAGCGGTCGCAGGCCGTGATCAAGGAGCCATCCGCCTTGAGATCCGGCTGGCTATGGCCGAAATCGGCCCGCTGGCGCTCGGCGACCCGATCGATCAGCGCCTCCAGACGGGGATCGAGGAGGTGAGGGGAAACGGGCGTCATCCCAGTTCCATCTCCAGGACCCGACTGAGGCTGCGGGAGGTGTCCTCCCGGAACTGGCGCACGTTGACGCGGCTGAGCAGCAGCAAGGCCGCCATCGCCACCAGCAGTTCGATCGCCAGTACCAGGGCGAAGGGGCCATAGGCGCCCTCCCCCAGCGGCAGGGCGCGACCGATGTCGTAGAGGCCTCCACCGAGAAGCTTGCCTATCGCCCGCGACAGGGCCTGAGCCATCCCCCAGACCCCGACAAAGGTGCCGGCGGCCTGGGGCAGAGTGAGGTCGAGCATGAGGCACAGGGCGCTGTTGGTGCCGATGCCGGCCGCCAGACCGAAGAGCACCATCACGGCCTGCAGAAATGGAATCCGGGCGGTCAGGCCTGCCAGGAGCAGCAGCAGCAGGGATAGGGCGATCAGCTGGCAGCCGAGGCGTGCCGTGGCCATCTTCCCGAGCCGGGGCACCACCCAGAGCCCTCCGATCAGAAGGCCGACCAGGGTGCCGACGCCCCAGAAGGCATTGAGCTGGGCCGTGGCGGCGATAGGCATGGCGAAGACCTGGGCGCCGTAGCTCTCAAGCACGGGATCCTGCAGGAACAGGGCAAGGGTGAACAGGATGAGGAAGGAAAAGAAGATCAGCACCTGGCGACTGGAGGTGATCAGCGCCCAGGACTGGACCAGACCGATGGCGTCCTCCCGCCCGGCGGCCCTGCCCTCGGGCCGCTCCCGCAGCGAGGGCTCCATCCCCCAGGTGGCCAGCACGGTGAGCAGCATCACCACCGACGCCACGATCGCCATGAAACGGGAGAGGGTGGCCTGGAGCCGCACAGGATCGGTGACGCCGTCGAGGGAGCGGAGGCTGAGGCCGATTGCCACCGCTCCGATGACGATCCCCACCGTGAGCATGCACCAGATGATGCCGACCGCCCGGGGCCGTTCCCGCTCCGTGGTGCGGTCGATCACCAGGGCCAGATAGGGGGTGGTGGCCAGGGAGACCGCCAGGCCGTACAGAGCGAACAACCCGCAGAGAGCGGCGATGCCGAGGGCGACCCCTGGCTGGGCTCCGGCCTCCAGAAGCCGGCTCACCCGGAAGATCAGCGGCACCGACAACACCGCCAGCAGACAGAAAAAGGCCGTCCCCATCAGCACATAGGGGACCCGGTGGCGGGAGGCCAGGGGATGGGCATCGGAGATCTGGCCGAAGAGCACCCTCGACGGGGCCACGAACTGTTCGAAGGCCAGAGCGCCACCCACCAGCAGGCCGGGGAAGGCGAGTTCACTGAGCATGATCCGGTTGAGAAGACCGGAGAAGATCACCGCCAGACAACCGAGGCACCCCTGGAAGAGGCCGAGCCGCAGGGTGGCGGGGAGGGTGAGGCCGGAGGGAAGGGGTGCCGACAACGACGGTCAGGACCCGGGTGCGGTTGAAGCGGGACCTGAGGGGTTCCCCGCACTGCAGGCCGGAATGAGGGGCTGGGGCTCCACCGGGATGTCGTTCGTATCGGTCCCCCTCGGGTTGGTGGCCGGCAGGGTCGGGCGCTGGCAGAGGCCGATCTGGTCGAGGCCGGTGAAGCGGCGCAGCTGGGCCAGGGCGATGTTGTAGTCGGAGATAGCCGTGGACCAGCGCACCTCGGCCTGGGTGAGGTCCCGCTGGGTGTCGACGACCTCCCTCTGGGTGGTGACGCCGGCCTGGAAGCGCAGGCGCGCCAGACGCAGGGATTCCCGGGTGGAAATCACCTCCCGGGAGGTGGTGGTGATGTTGCGGTTGTTCTTCTCGAGCTCGTAGAAGCTGCTCTCCACCTGCTGGCGGATGACATCGCGCTGCTGAGCGAACTGGAACGTGTTCTGCTGGGCCCGCTGCTTGGCCTGGCGGTAGTTGGCCCGGGCAGCACCACCATCAAAGATGTTCCACTGGAAGTTCAGGCCGGCTGTGTTGTCGGCACTCCAGCCATAGTTCCCTGGAAGGGGTGTGGGGACAGATTGATAGCCATCGGTGCGCCCCACACCGACGCGGTTGAAGATCCTCAGCAAGGGCTGCACCTCACCCAGGGCTGCGTTGGCCTCGCTGTTGGAGATGGAGATGTCCAGCAGAATCTGATTGAGCTCTTCGCGGAAGGCATAGGCCGCCACGATGCTTTCCTGCAGGGTGGGCAGCCAGGTGCCGACGACCCGGGAGGGTTCCTTGGAGGTGGGGGTGATGTCCTGGGGCAGATCGAGAAGGCTGGCAAGGGAGCGACGGGCGATGGCCTGATCGGCCAGGCCCTGGGTGAGCACCTGCTGATCGCGCGCCAGCTGGGTTTCGGCTTCCAGCACCTCCAGTTTGGTGGCCACACCCGCCTGGAAGCGAGCCCTGGCATCCCGCAGGCTCACCAGGGAGGACCGTACCGACTGCTGGCCGATCCGCACCGTCTCATCGGAGACCTGCAGGCGGAAGAACGCTTCCGCCGCCGCCAGCCGCCGTTCCCGCAGCCCGATCAGATAGTCATCCTTGGCCCTCTCGAACCGGTCCCTGGCGGCGGCGATCAGGGGGGTGCGCCTTGGGTTGATCAGGGCCCAGCTGGCCTCGAGGTCCGCCTGCATCCGCCAGATCTTGGTGGTGGTGTTGCCGATGGCCTGGCCTGTCCCCGTTAACCCTGAGCTGAACTGCCCACCGCCTGTGAAGGTGGGCAGGCTGTTGGCGCCGAGGGAAATCGTGGGATACCAGAGGGCAATCTGGGCCCGCAGGGCCGACTGGGCCTGCTCCACCTGGCTGGCCAGGGCCTTCAGCTCGGGGTTGTTGACCTCGACCAGGGTTTCCACATCGGCCAGCCCGAGGGGCCGCAGTTCGCGGATGCGCACCTGGGAGGGCTTGACCGGCAGGGCCAGGGGGTTGGGGGCCGACAGATCCTCGAGGCCGGGGGGGAGTTCGGTGGCGGCGGGGGCCAGAACGGAGGGATTGGACTTGGGTCTCGATCCCTTGACATCCGGTGCCAGGGGAATCGACGGCGGCTCCGAAAGGGAGTCGGCGGGAGGGCTTTCGACGGTGGGGGCTGGAGCCGGGGATGTCTCGGATCGGACCGGAAGGGACTCGAAAGAGACCGACGGAAGCACCACTAGTGCCGCGAGCAGGAGTGGGTGGCGCCTCACGTCTGAATCATTCGCTTGCGCCAGAGCTTAAGCATCTCCCGGTGGGCTGCCGAGGCAGGCAGCCACCAGATCGTCCGCCCCTCCGAGCAGGCGCACCGGTACGGGGAGCCGCCGACGCAGCTCCTCCAGGGTGATGTCGTCGAGGAAAACCTCCTGCCCCTCCCGCAGCATCACCCGGGGCAGCAGCAGTTCCGCGCCAAGGTCGCGGCCGGCCAGACCCTCGATCAGATCGGCGCCGGTGAGCAGGCCGGTGACCACCTGCTCCTGCCCCCAGTAGGGACTGGGCAGGCCATGGAGCAGCAACTCCAGCCCCTCGACACGGTTGAAGCGCTCCACCACCGGCAGGAGCGCCCCGGCCACCAGGCGGCCCACCACCCAGCTGCAGCGGCGGGGGGTGGCGATCGCCCCGGGGAGCTGGCGGGTGGCCCGCTCCAGCTCCTCCAGGAAAGCGCGAATGCTGCCGACCCCGTTCTCCCGCTGGGGAAGGTCCTCATAGCTGGCCCGGGGGGGCAGGGACTGGCCGGCGATCAGGTACCACTCATCCGAGAGCCAGGCGAAACGGCTGCCGGTGACGGCCCGAAAACCGTGCTGCAGCCGTTCCACCCGGGCGATCACCGCCCGGGCGTCCTGCCGCTCCACCGGGCGCAGGGCATCGCCGGCGGGCCGGAAGCGTGTGAGGCCCACGGGCACCACGGCGGCGGAGAGCACCGCGGGCCAGGGGCCCGTACCGAAGCGGGCCAGATCGGTGAGGGTGCGCTCGAGGGACTCGCCGTCGTTCAGTCCCGGGCAGACGACCACCTGGGCATGGATCTGGAGGCGGCGCTCGGCGAACCAGGCCAGCTGCTCCAGGAGCAGGCCGGCGCGGGGGTTGACCAGCAGACGGCTGCGCAGGTCGGGGTCGGTGGCATGGACCGACACGAACAGGGGAGAGAGGCGCTGCTGCTCGATCCGGCCCCAGTCGGCTGCGGTCAGATTGGTGAGCGTGAGGTAGGAGCCGTAGAGAAAGCTGAGCCGATAGTCGTCGTCCTTGAGGTAGAGGCTGCCGCGGCGCCCCGACGGCTGCTGGTCGATGAAGCAGAAGGGGCAGCGGTTGTTGCACTGGCGCAGGCCGTCGAACAGGGCTTCGCTGAAACCCAGCCCCAGTCCTTCGTCCAGATCCTTCTCCAGCTCCACCACGTGGAGAGTGCCATCGGGATCCTCAACCTCAAGCACCAGCTGCTCCTCCCCCTGGAGCACCTGCACATCGATCAGGTCCCTGGGACGCACGCCGTTGATGCTTCGCAGCCGGTCACCGGGCTGGAAGCCCAGTTCCTCGGCGATGGAGCCCGGCTCCACCGTCGCCACCACCGCGGGCTGGGGTTGGGTTGCTGACCCGGCGAGGCCGGCGGAGGGCTCCTTCCACACGGGGGTGACGGCAATGGCGAGGGGACAGGCCTCCAGTGTGGCGGCCCGGCCCGCTCAGGGCGTGATCCCCTCCAGGCCGCGGAAGCCCAGCAGGATGACAAGTCCGAACAGAAGCCGATAGGCGACGAAGATCCAGGTGCTGTTCTGCTGCAGGTAGCGGAGCAGCCAGGCAATGGCCAGCCAGGAGACCACCGCCGCCCCGGCGATACCCACCAGCATCGGGATCACCCCGCCGTTCTGCACCGAGCCGAAGGCGGCCTTGAGTTCCACCAGCCCGGCCAGGGTGATGGCGGGAATGCCGAGCAGGAAAGAGAACCGCGCCGCATCGGAGCGGTTCCAGCCATCGAAAAGGGAGGCCGTGAGGGTGCTGCCGGAGCGGGAGACGCCGGGGATCAGGGCAAGGGTCTGGGCCAGACCCACCAGCAGCCCGTCCCGGGGCGTGACCTCCTCGAGCCGACGCCGGCGACTGCCGGCGAGTTCGGCCGCCGCCAGCAGCAGGGCCATCACGATCGAGACGATGGCGATGGCCTCCAGGCTTCGCAGGGGGGACGTCTCGTAGCCGGGCAGCAGCACCTTGATGGCCAGGCCGGCCAGGAGGATCGGCACGGTGCCCAAGGGCGATCGAGAGACCAAGCTGGGCCGAGGGATCGCCCCACTGGCCATGGCGGAAGGCCCTGACCACCCCATGGCCCACCTCGGCCAGATCCCTGCGGAAATACGCGAGCACGGCAGCAATGCTGCCCAGCTGGATCACAGCGGTGAACGCCACCCCAGGATCGCCCCAGCCCAGCAAAACGGGGACCACCTTCAAATGGGCCGTACTGCTGATCGGCAGGAATTCCGTCAGCCCCTGGACGATCCCCAGCACCAGGGCATGCCAGCACGCCTCGGCCAGGGGCATGGAGGCGCTCGTGGCGACCAACGGCATGGATGGAGCCGATACTGCGGCGACCTTATGGCGGGACGGGTCACGGAACCACCCGCCTGGCCCCTTAAGGTTGCACAACTTTCTTCACAACAAGTTGATCGGGGTTCCGCCCACGCTTTCATCCCCCTCCCCGGCAGCGCCGCTCCTCCGGATCGGTGCTGTCCCGGCCTCCGCCGTGCTGCCGCTGACGGCCGCTTTCCTGGTCACCGTTCCGGTGTTTCTCCAGGCCCCCTGGGTGAGGGCAGCTCCGATGGCCGCGGCCCTGTTCACCATCCCCCTGATGGCCATCGCCCTCCTGGTGGAATGCCACGGCCGGGGCCAGTGGAAGCAGCTGGGGGTGCTGCTGGTGGGCTTCAGCGGCAGCTGGCTGGGCGGATGCCTCTTCTGGGGGTGGTGCCGGCTCCATCCCGCCCTGCATCTGCCGGTGGAGGCCTTCGCCCTGCCCCTGGCTCTGGCGGGCCTCGGCAGCCGCTGGCGATTGGCCGGAGCCTTCTATCTGGCCTCCCTGCTGGGCACCGCCTGCACCGACGCCGTGATGGCGGCCGCAGGACTGATGGATCTCTGGCCCCAGGTCCTGAAAGCCCCGCTCAGCGAGGCGCCCCTGCTTCTCCAGAGTGCCGCCATCGAGGTCCTGCAGCCCTGGCCCCTGACCCTTGTCTGCCTGGCCGGAACTCTGCTCGTCCTGATCAGCCTGAACCTGTGGCATCGGGGCGGCTCCTGGCGCGTGGGGGCCGCGGCCCTGGCCACCACCCTCGGGGTGGACGCCCTCTTCCTGGGGGCAGCGTTGCTGGCCCCTCAGCTCAGCGGCCTGATCTGAAGAACTGCAAAAGCAGGTCCTCCCGGGAGGGGGGGGCTGGAGGGCGTTCTGTAACGTTGATCAGGTGGTCCTCTGGATCATCGCCCTGTCCCTGCCAGGGTGCCCTGGTTCTATCTCCAACGGAGTGTCGTGATGAAGCGGCTGCTTGCCTGGCTGATGAGTGGTGTGGTTCTGGCCGGTCTGCTGATGACCCTGCTCCTGCCCGATGCCGCCTTCGCCGCGGAGCTCCGCAACGAGATCGACGACAAGATCGCTGAGAGCGGCGGCAAGGTGGATCTGAACAACGCCTCGGTACGCCGTTTCCAGCAGTACCCCGGCATGTATCCGACCCTGGCCGGCAAGATCGTTCTGGGTGGTCCCTACGACAGCGTCGATGACGTTCTGAACCTTGATCTGACCGACCGGCAGAGAGAACTGTTCAACAAGTACAAGGACAACTTCACCGTGACTCCCCCGGCGATCGCCCTCAACGAAGGCTTTGACCGCATCAACGACGGTGTCTATCGCTGATCCCACCCCAGAAGCCGCCGGCAGCCCTGGCCCATCCTTCCCGACCGCCGTTCTGCCGGCGGTTTTTTTTGGCCCGGTTGTCGGCTGCGGCCGTTCCCATAGGCTCTCCAGCACGATGCAGGGCGCCACGGGGTGAACCAGCCGCTTGGATGAACCGGATCCGCTGATGGCATCCCACTGGGACGTGGTGGTGGTCGGCAGTGGGGCCGCCGGTCTGATGACCTGCCTGGAGCTGCCTTCCGATCTGAGGGTGCTGCTGCTGAGCAAATCCAGCAGCCCCCCCTCCGCCAGCCGCTGGGCCCAGGGTGGCATCGCCGCCGTGACCGGGGCGGACGACAGCTTTGACAGCCACATCGCCGACACCCTCAGGGCCGGTGCCGGGCTGTGCGATCCGGAGGCGGTGGAGGTGCTGGTGCGGGAAGCACCGGTCTGTGTGGAACGGCTGGTGCAACTGGGCATGGACTTCGATCGCACCTCCCAGGGGCTGAGCACCACCCTGGAGGCGGCCCACAGCCACCGCCGGGTCCTGCATGCCCAGGACCGCACCGGTGGGGCCCTGGTGGATGCCCTGGAGCGGGAGGTGCGACGCCGCCCGGGCCTGGAGCAACGCAAGGGCATTCCCGCCCTGCAGCTTTGGGTGGAGCACGGCCGCTGCGTCGGTCTGCAGGTGCTGGAGGGGTATCGACTGCGCTGGCTGCGGGCCGGCGCAGTGGTGCTCGCCAGCGGCGGGGGCGGTCATCTGTTCGCCCACACCACCAACCCCTCCCAGGCCAGCGGCGACGGCGTGGCCATGGCCTGGAGCGCCGGCGCAGCGGTGCGGGATCTGGAATTCGTGCAGTTCCATCCCACGGCGCTGATGCTGCCGGATGCCCCCCATTTCCTGATCAGTGAAGCGGTGCGCGGGGAGGGAGCCCGTCTCTTCGACGGGGCCGGCCGTTCCCCTGTGGCCCAGCTGGAGGGGGGCGATCTGGCCCCGCGCGATCAGGTGAGCCGTGCCCTCGCCCGCTGCATGGCCGAGCAGGGGGTGACCCATCTGTGGCTCGACCTGCGGCCGGTGGGCCGCGACCGTCTGGAGAGCCAGTTCCCGACCATCCTGCGCCGTTGCCGTGAACTGGGACTGGCACCCTGCGAGGCCCCGATTCCCGTGGCTCCGGCCGCCCACTACTGGATGGGGGGTGTCGGCACCGACCTGGAGGCGGCCACCAGCGTGCCCGGCCTTTACGCCGTGGGGGAAGTGGCCAGCACCGGGGTGCACGGGGCCAACCGGCTGGCCAGCAACTCGCTCATGGAGTGCCTGGTCTTCGCCCGCCGGTTGCGTCGTCTGAAGCTGCAGCCGCTGCAGCCGCTGCCCTCCGCTCCGCCAGCTCCGCCAGGGCTAGAGGAGCCCGAAGCTCTGGCGAGCCCCGACGAAGCCGCCCTGATCAAGGCGATCGGGGAGCTGCGCCGGCTGTGCTGGCAGGTGGCCGGAGTGGAGCGGCGCGGCGTGGATCTGGCGGCCGCCCTGCGGCGGGTGCGGTGCGAACGCACCGGCCATGAGCGGGCACCCCTGCTGCGACGGGCCCACGATCTGCCGCCGGGCCAGGAGCTGGAACTGACCCCTTCCCAGGGCCGGCGCCTGCTGCTGCTGCAGGACCTGCGCCAGCGACTGGTGCTGGCGGAACTGCTGATGGAGGCCGCTGCCTTCCGGGCCGAGAGCCGCGGCGGCCATCACCGGACCGACGCGCCGGTGGCCCAGCCCTTCTGGCAACGCCACACGGTTCAGAGGAGGGGACAAAGCCCGCAGACGATGGCGGTGGGCCGGCCTCAGTTCGCCAGAGACCCCTTGTAGCCGCTCAACTCGGCCAGCTGGACAAGGGACTTCTGGCCGGAATCGAGCTTGCCCTTGATTTCCCAGGTCGGGAAGCCCTCGATCTTCTTGGAGGCACAGAGAGCGGCCTGGCTGTTGCGCCCATCGGGAGCACACTCGATGATCTTGAGTTTCGCCGCGGCCTCCTTGCCGAACAGTTGCTTCTGGTCGTGGCAGTGGGGGCACCAGTAGGCCGAGTACATCACCGCCCCGCTGGCGGTGAGGTGGTCGGCCAGGGCCAGGGTGGACGGGGTGCTGGCGGAGGTGACGGGAATGGGCATACCTGGGCCTGTGACCGATTCGGGCCGGTTCACGGACGTGGCCCAGCCCAGCCCGATCAGCCCGACCGCCAGGGCGGTGAGCACACCGCGGAAGATGAGGGCTCCGGTGTCCTCCCATTCACCGCCGATCAGGCTGAGCACGAACAGGGAGACGCTCAGCAACGCCGAGATCAGGCAGAAGGTGCAGAACGCCTTGATCTGGAAGGTCATCACGCCGATCAGCACGAGGCTGAAGATCGCCATGCCGGCGGAGAGCAGGAAAAGGCCCCACCAGCTGAGCCGGTTGAGGCGGGTGCGGGCCTCACCCTGCAGCACCAGGGGCAACACCGCCATGAGCAGCACCGCCCCGTAGGCCAGAAAGCCGAAGAGGGAGAGGGGCTGGCCGAAGAGGCTCCCCCACGGGCTGTTGAGCACCTTGTCGCAGCCTTCCGCCCCGCCTGGGCAGCTCAGGTTGCCGATCAGACCCCAACGCTTGAGGGTGATCGCCCCGGTGTCGATGACGCCGATGGTCGCGAGGACCGACATGACGACCCGGACCCAGCGGCGACCGGGCTCCGGGCGGCGGCGACTCGTGAGGCGACTGGCGAGGCGGGTGGAGGTCACGTTGACGGTCGAAAGGTGGCCCGATTCTCGCAGCAGTGGGGGGTTGCATAGGGTGGACATCGGCGTTTGCCGCCCACTCCCCCAGGTCAGGCCCCCCTCCGGCCGTCCCCCAGCCCCCTCTCCGCAGCCGACGCGCCATGCCCCCCCAGCCCAGCCGAGAAAGGCCCACCGTGGCCTTCACCCACCTCGGTTGCGAGAAGAACCGGGTGGATACCGAGCACATGCTCGGGCTGCTGGCCGAGGCGGGCTACGGCGTCAGTGCCGACGAGAGCGAGGCCCGGGTGGTGGTGGTCAACACCTGCAGCTTCATCCAGGACGCCCGTGCCGAATCGGTGCGCACCCTGGTGGAGCTGGCCGAACAGGGCAAGGAACTGATCATCGCCGGCTGCCTGGCCCAGCACTTCCAGCAGGAACTGCTGGAGTCCCTGCCCGAGGCCCGGGCGATCGTCGGCACCGGCGACTACCAGCACATCGTGGAGGTGCTTGAGCGGGTGGAGGCGGGGGAGCGGGTCAACCGGGTCAGCCCGGTGCCCACGTTCGTGGGCGACGAGCACCTGCCCCGTTACCGGACCACCTCCGAAGCGGTGGCCTATCTCAAGGTGGCCGAGGGCTGCGACTACCGCTGCGCTTTCTGCATCATCCCGAAACTGCGGGGCGACCAGCGTTCCCGAACCATCGAATCCATCGTGGCGGAGGCCCGCCAACTGGCGGAGCAGGGGGTGAAGGAACTGATCCTGATCAGCCAGATCACCACCAACTACGGTCTCGACCTCTACGGGAAGCCCCGGCTGGACGACCTGCTGCGGGCCCTGGGAGACGTGGAGATCCCCTGGATCAGGGTGCACTACGCCTATCCCACCGGCCTCACCGAAGCGGTGCTGGCCGCCTACCGGGAGGTCCCCAACGTGCTGCCCTATCTGGATCTGCCGCTCCAGCACAGCCACCCCGAGGTGCTGAAGGCCATGAATCGCCCCTGGCAGGCCGGGGTGAACGGAGCCCTGCTGGGTCGGATCCGGGACCGGCTGCCCGACGCCGTGCTGCGGACCACCTTCATCGTCGGCTTTCCCGGTGAGACCGAGGAGCACTTCGAGCATCTGCTGGCGTTCGTCGCCGAGCAGCGCTTCGATCACGTGGGAGTGTTCACCTTCTCTCCCGAGGAGGGCACCGCCGCCGCCACGCTGAGCGACCCTGTCCCCCCCGAGATCGCCGCCGAGCGCCGGGACCGGCTCATGGCCCTGCAGCAGCCGATCGCCGCTGATCGCAACGCCTCCTGGGTGGGCCGGATCGTGGACGTGCTGATCGAGCAGGACAACCCTTCCAGCGGCGAGATGCTCGGCCGCTGCACCCGCTTCGCCCCGGAGGTGGACGGGGAGGTGCATGTGAGCCCCGGGGCAGGGGGCCTCTGCGCCGCTCCAGGGACCATGGTGCCGGTTCGGATCACCGCCGCCGACACCTACGACCTGTGCGGTGAGGTGGTGGGTGCCGCGGCAATGGTGGCCGAGGCCCAGGGCGCCGCGCGGAGCCAGGCTTGAGCCCCAGCCCCGGCGGGAGCTGGCTGCGTCGGCATCAGCGCCCTCTCTTTCTGCTGGCCTCGGGCCTCAGCACCTCCGGATCCTTCGCCGGCCTGACGGCCAAGGGTTGGATCCTCATGGCCGGTACCGGAAACCCGTTGCTCCTCGCCCTGCACTTCGCCGCCCTGGCCCTGCCCAGCCTGGTGGTGAGTGGACGGGCGGGGGTGCTCACGGACCGGCTGGGCTGCGAGAGGGTGCTGATCCGGGCCCAGTGGGGGCTGTTCGCCGGGGCGGGCCTGGGGGCCCTGGCGATCCCCCTGCTCGCGGGGATGGGCCAGGTGGTTCTGCTGCTGTTGAGCACCCTGGTGGTGGGGGTGTCCAGCTCCTTCGAACTGACGGCTCGCAGCAAGTACTGCTCCCTGCTGGTGGAACGGCCGGAGCAGGTGGCGCCCTACCTGGCCAGCTTCTCGGTCGTGTTCAACGTCGGCAAGCTGGTGGGTCCTCCGCTCGGGGGCTGGCTCGTGGCTCTCTCCGGCCCCGCCATGGCCCTGGCGATCGATGCCGCTTCCTATCTGCTGCCGATCGCCACCGTGCTCTGGCTGCTGCGGCCCCACCGGGAACTGGAACAGCGCAGCTCCGCCGGTGAGGGGGCCAGCCTGGGGGCCGCCTGGCGGGGCTGCGGTTCGACCCTGCGCCATGTGCTGCGCTTCACCACCCTGGCCTGCCTGGTCGGCTTCTTCCATCCGGGCCTGGCCCCGCTGATCGCGGCTGAAATGATCGGCCCCTCCCCCCAGGCCCTCGGCCTGTTCACCAGCGTGCTGGCGGCCGGCAGCATCTGTGGGGGTGTCGCGCTGCAGAGGAACAGCATCGCCTTCAGCGAGCGGCCGGTGCTGCTGCTGGGGACCTGCGCCGTGACGGTGGCCCTGGCCCAGCTGGGGATGGCTGCGGCCTCCGGGGAGACCTTCGCCCTGGCGATGGCCTTCCTGATCGGTGCCGGCACGGCCGGCCTGCTGGCGGGCTCCAACCTGGTGCTTCAGGTGGGAGCCCCGATGGCTTTGAGGGGACGCATGGCCGGCCTGGGGCAGATCGCCTTCCTGGGGGGCGGAGGCATCAGCGGCCTGGCGGCGGCAGGGCTGACCATGACCCTGGGGCTGCCTACCACCTTCGCCCTGCTGGGAGGCCTGGGCCTGGTGATCGGCGTGTGGGAACTGGGGCGAAGAGGGACTCTGCGGCTCAGATCAGCTTGACGCCCTTGAGCACGACGGTGGCCAGGAAGGCGGCGGTGAGCCCGCCGCCGACCAGTGCCAGATAAAAGACCACACCCACGGCCGCTGCTGCGAGGAACGAGGCCATTACAGCAGAGGATCCGCCGTCCCCCATCGGGGCCCGGGCCAGGGTCGATGGGCGAAAACCTTCCGCGAAACCCGAAACCACCTAGTGTTGCGGCACCCCGGAGCCTGCTCCCGTTTCACGCCCGTCTGCCGCGCAAGCGCCCAAGGCCCCTTCGCAACGCACCTCCAGCATGCGCACCCTCTTCATCTATCCCGAATTCCCGAAGACGTTCTGGAGTTACGAAAAGATCCTCGAGCTGGTCAACCGCAAGGTGCTCCTGCCACCGCTGGGGATGGTCACCGTGGCGGCCCTGCTGCCCCAGACCTGGGAGATGAAGCTGGTGGACCGCAATGTCCGGGAAGTGACGGAAGCGGAGTGGGACTGGGCGGAGCTTGTGGTGATCTCCGGCATGATCGTCCAGAAGGCCGACATGGCCGCCCAGATCGGCCGAGCCAAGCAGCGGGGGCTGCCGGTGGCGGTGGGGGGACCCTTCGCGAGCTCCACCCCGGATGCCCCCGAGCTCCAGCTGGCCGATTTCAAGGTGCTCGACGAGGGGGAGATCACCCTGCCGATGTTCATCGAGGCGATCGAGCGTGGTGACCGCCAAGGGCGGTTCAGCTCGAACGGGGAGAAGCCGGATGTGACCGGTACTCCGATCCCCCGCTTCGATCTGCTGGAGCTGGACGCCTACGACTCCATGTCGGTGCAGTTTTCGCGCGGCTGCCCGTTCCAGTGCGAGTTCTGCGACATCATCGTTCTCTACGGCCGCAAACCGCGCACCAAGACGCCTGAGCAGCTGGTGGCGGAACTCCAGGCCCTCTACGACCTGGGCTGGCGCCGCTCGATCTTCCTGGTGGACGACAATTTCATCGGCAACAAGCGCAACGCCAAGCTGCTGCTGCCGGAAATCAAGCGCTGGCAGATCGAGCACCGCTACCCCTTCAGCTTCGCCACCGAGGCCTCGGTGGATCTGGCCTCCGACGAGGAAATGATGCAGATGATGGCGGAGGCCCGCTTCGACAGCGTCTTCCTGGGCATCGAGACCCCCGATGAGGCGAGCCTGGAAACGGCCCGCAAGCTCCAGAACACCCGCAGCTCCCTGGAGGAATCCGTCGACCGGATCACCTCCTACGGCATCCGGGTCATGGCCGGTTTCATCATCGGTTTCGATGGCGAGAAGGAGGGCGCCGGCGACCGGATCGTGGAATTCGTCAGCCGCACAGGAATCCCCGCCGCGATGATGGGCATGCTGCAGGCCCTGCCCAACACCGGGCTGTGGCACCGCCTGGAGAAGGAAGGCCGGCTGATCCAGGAGAAAGCGGACGCCAAGGGCGTCAACCAGACCAACCTGCTCAACTTCGTGCCCACCCGCCCGATCCGCCAGATCGCGAACGAGTACGTCGACGCCTTCTGCCGCCTCTACGAACCCAACGCCTACATCGACCGGGTCACGCACTATTACCTGAAGATGGGGCTGCCCCGCTGGCAGCAGTACGTGCCAGCAGCCCTCGGCAAGCCGAGCCTGCCCAGCTGGACCGACGTCCGGGCCCTTCTGATCGTGATCTGGCGCCAGGGTCTCAAGCGGGACACCCGTGGCCGCTTCTGGCGTTCGCTGCTCACCATCGCCCGCCGCAACCCCAACAATCTGGAGCAGTTCCTGGTCACCCTCGCCCACAACGAGCACTTCCAGGAATACCGGGGGGTGGTCACCCGCGAAATCCAGGAGCAACTGGCCTCCCTGCCTCCCGAGCCCCCGGAAGGCTCCCGCGAAGCCACCCGGGAACTCCAGCCCGCCTAGTCCTGCACGTAGGGAAGGCCCTGCACCAGGCAGAGCTCCGCCTTCTGCAGCTCCCTGCCCAGGTACAGGGCGTGGTCGAGCCTCGAGAGGGGATGGGGGCCCTCCCCCTCGGTGAGAGCGATCCCCAGTTCCTTGGCACTGCGGCCCCGGTAGGTGGCCGTGGGCGTGCGCGGGTCCCCGCCCCGACAGCTGAGCACCTCACCGCTGTCGGGATCGGTGGCCAGTCCCCGTTCGTCGATGGCGTTGGCGTAATGCTCGGCGATCAGCTCACCGGCGGCGGCATCGACCTTGATCAGGAAGTAGCCCGAAGGGTCGAGGGCGATGAAGCGGCGGGAGAGCGCCTCATCCAGGCTCTGGCGTGGGTTCGGGTCGGGGTGCATGGGGAGGATCGTAGGCAGCGGTGAATGGAAGCTCCGCATTCACCGCCGCGATCTCCCGGCGCATCTCCCGGTTGGCGCCGGGCAGCCAGTCGCGCAGGATGGCGTCGAAGCGGGGGTCGTACCAGCGATGCAGGCTGGCCCTCGGCTGGGCCACGAAGCCCCGGCGCCGCTTGTGGCTGCCGCCGGCCCCGGGATCGAAACTCTCCAGGCCCCGTTCGATGGCCCAGGCGATCGGAGCGTAGTAACAGACCTCGAAGTGGAGATTGTCGAGGTCGATGTCGCTGCCCCAGTAACGGCCCCAGAGCCCGGTGGCGTCATGAACGCACAGGGACATGGCCAGGGGCTCCATCGGGTCGCCCCGATGGGCACTGAACAGGACCAGATGCTGGCGCAGATCAGCGGCGGCGGCCCGGAAAAAGGCGCCGGTGAGGTACTTGCTGCCCCAGGGTCCCCAGCGGCTGCAGTGCTGTTCGTAGAAGTCGTGCATCCTCTCGAGCAGGGCCGGAGGGATCGCCTCCCCCGCCAGGGGGGTGACCGTCACTCCCGCTGCGGCCACCGACCTGCGCTCCCGGCGGATGTTGCGGCGCTGGTTGGCGTTGAAGCTCGCCAGATAGGCCTCGAAATCATGATGGCCCGGGTTGCGCCATTCGCTCTGCTGGTTGATCCACGGTGCACAGCCCGCCGCTTCCGCCAGGGGCTGCCAGAGCGGATCCACGTAAAGGAAATTGCAGCTCAGGATCCGCTGCCGGCGACAGAAATCGTCGATCTCCGCCAGCATCCGCCGGGTGAGGAACTCCGGATCCTCTCCGCAAGCGAAATGGAAGCGATAGCCCTGCACCGGGCTCACCGGGCTCATGCCGACCAGTTTGGGGTAGTAGCGCAGGCCGAGCTGTCCGCCGAGCTGGGCGAACGACTGATCGAAGATGAATTCTCCATAGCTGTGGCCTTTCAGGTACAGCGGTGCCAGGGCCACCAGCCGTTCCTGGCGCCAGAGCCCCAGGTGGCAGGGCTGCCAGCCCTGACGGGGCACGATGCTGCCGCTGGCCTCCAGATGGTGCAGCCAGCGCCAGCCGTAGAAGGGGAGGGTCCCGCCATCGCCGGCCGCCTCGGCAGGGCCGGCCACCAGCGCCTGCCACTGGTCTTCGGGGACCTCCCGTGTCGCCTGGTGCCAGCGGGCTTGCAGCTCGTCCATGGCCGGTGGCGACGCAGGGGGACAGGGCAGGCGCAAAACTAACGGTTGTCTCCCTGCGACCGAGCGTCCTTCTCCCGTCATGGCCAAGCCCCTGCGGATCCTGATGCTCCTGGCCGCCGCGACGGCGATGGCGGCCCCGCCGCCCGCCCGGGCCGGCCTGTTGCGGCCGGTGCTGATGCTGCTGCGGCCCCGGCTGGAGAACCAGCTGACCCGGGTCTGCGTGGAGACGGCCTCCGCCGGCCGGGAGGATCTGGAGAGGACCCTGCAGGATCCATGCCGGAAGCTGGCGGTGCCCACCAGCAAATGTCTGATCGAGGAGACCGACAGCAGCGGACGCAGCCTCGGGGTGCTCACCGAGATGATCAGCGGCCGTTTCGGCGATGACAGCGAGGAGGTGGTGAAGCGCTGCCTGGCGCGGATGTTCGGACTGCCCACCGACAGCCTGCGGGACGTTCCGCTGCGGGAACTGGGCAAACGCTTCGGCGAAAGCAACCTTCAGGAACTCGCGCCCTGAGCCTCGGGCCGCTGCCAGCGCAGCAGCAGCTCCTGGCCGGGCAGCGCCCGATGCTCCATCAGCCGCCACCCCGCCCGGGCCCCCGGCGGCACCGGAGCCCGGGCCGGAAGCCAGCCATGGGGACCGCCGAGCAGCAGGGGACAAACGGTGAGCTGAAGTTCATCCAGCAGGTCCTCCGCCGCCAGAGAGGCCGCCAGCCTTGCCCCCCCCAGCACCACCAGCCTCCGCTGGCCCAGTTCCCCCAGTCTCGCGAGGGCCTGGCGCCAGCTGCCCAGGTTCAGGCGATGCTGAAATCCAGCCGGCGGGGTGCCGGGGGGAACCGGTGGCGCCTGCAGCAGCCAGCGCTCCAGGGGCTGGGAAAAGAAGGGCAGATCGGAGGGCAGCCGGCCGCTGCGGCTGACTGCCACGGCGACAGGCTGGGCCCCCCGACCCTGACGATCGTCGTTGCTCCAGCAGGTCATCCCCATGGATCAGGCAGGTGCCGCCGTGGCGCCGCAGGGTCTCGGCCCCCACCAGGGCCGCATCAGCCCAGGCCAGGGACTCCTCCAGCACCCGGCGGTCGCCCGCCCCGCCCAGCTGGGCGGGACCACCCTCCGGCGCAGCGAGCCGCCCATCGACGCTGACCGCCAGCACCAGACGGAGTTCAGGGGTCAATGGGCCGCGATGGCTTCGAGGGCGGGCGGCAGCATCTCCAGCTGTGGGGTTTCGGCGAAGACCTCGGCGGCGTTGTTGGGGCTCTCCTGCAGGCGCACCTTGTGCAGACGGGCCCCGTTGGCGGCGATGGGCGCGGTCAGCAGATCGGCGATGTGAAGGGCGATGTTCTCGGCGGTGGGGACACAGCCTGCGAAATGGGGCACGTCCTTGTTCAGGAACGTGTGGTCGAAGGGCTCCACCACCAGCTCGTCCACCAGCCGCTGCAGCTCGGCCAGGTCGCAGACCATGCCGGTGCGGGGATCGACGGCGCCCCGCACGGTGACGTCGAGCAGGTAGTTGTGACCGTGGCCATGGGGCCGGGCGCACTTGCCGTAGATGGCCTCGTTCTCGCTCTGGCTGAGCTCGGGCCGGGCCAGGCGGTGGGCGGCAGCGAAGTGGGTGCGGATGGAGAGGAAAGCTTCCATGGGGTCGATGGTGGGGCCGGCGAGCACGTCGGCCCAGAGATTGGTTTGTTCGTGGAGGCGCAGAGCCACCAGGGGCAGATGGGGAGCGAGGCGATCGCGGATGGCCAGCAGCAGGGCCTCGGTGGTGGGCAGACGCCCCTCGGGCCTGGAGAGGTCGAACTCGGGCCAGACGTCGTTGAGGAAGCGGAAGTCGAGCGGCTCGGTGACCTCCCGGCGGATGGCGTGCTTGACGTCGGAGAGGTTCAGCACCATGCCGTCGCCATCGAGAGGCCCGCCCATGGCCACGGACAGCTCGTAGTTGTGGCCGTGGCCTGGCGGAATGCTGCAGCGGCCGAACCGGCGGGCATTCTCCGGCTCATCGAGCTCGGGCAACCGGTAGAGGTGGCTGGCACTGAAGGTGGCCCTGCGGGTGATCACACAGGGCCTGCCCCGCCCGTGGGCGGTGCTGGTGGAGGAGGATGCCGCAGGGGGGGCGGTCAACCGGGTTGCGGTCATCGCCGATTCCCAGGGGAGCATCATCCTAGAAACGGGGTCCGGACTGCCGACGACCGCCGCCGATGGCCCCTGAAGAAACCGCCCGCTCCAGCGCCCCTGCCAGCACGCCCGCTGTGCCGGCCGACCCTCCCTCCCACCGGGCCCTGGCCCGTCGCCTCGAGGGACTGAACATCTACCTGGTGGGGATGATGGGGGCGGGTAAGAGCGCGGTGGGACGGCCCCTGGCCGAAGCGCTCGGATACCGCTTCATCGATGCCGACGCCATCCTTGAGCAGGCCGCGGGGCAGTCCATCGCCGAGATCTTCGCCAGCGATGGCGAAGAGGCCTTCCGGTCCCTGGAGACCTCCGTGCTGGACGGCATCGCCGGCTGGCATTCGCTGGTGGTGGCCACCGGCGGCGGCGTGGTGACCCGACCGGAGAACTGGGGGCACATGCGCCAGGGTCTGGTGGTATGGCTGGACGCGCCCGAAGCGGAGCTCCTGGATCGACTGGCCACCGATCCCACCCCCCGTCCCCTGATGACGACCCCCGATCCCTCCGCCCGGCTGGCGGCCCTGCTGGCCGAGCGCCGGCCCCTCTATGCCCAGGCCGACCTGACGGTGCGCCAGCAGGGGGGGCCGCCTGCCGCGGTGGCCGGACAGGTGCTGGAGGCCCTGCCTTCGGTGCTGAAGCCAGCGCCGAAGGCACCAGCGGCCACGGCCGATCTTCTCCGGGACGCCGATGGCCGCGCCCTGGACAGGCTCAACTGAGCGGGCCGGCAGCGTTCAGCCCGGGGGCTCGAGCCGTACGGCGAACCACTGGATCGTGAATCCCGGCGCCAGCTCCAGCTCGCAGGCAGTGTCGAGAAGCCGGCGGGCCCGGGACTCGGGGTCAGCCAGATCGGCCAGGTCGGCAGGGGGATCGGCCAGACCACCCACATGGCCGGCGAGCCACTGGCGCGTCTCGGAGGCATTCAGGATGCACTCCTCCCGACCGGGTTCCAGGACCACGTAGTGGTCGAGCTCCCGCAGCAGGGGGTCGGACACGGGACAGATCGCGGTGGAGGCCATCCTGGCGGGATCTGGGGGCCGTGCGGACGCCGGAGCCTCAACCCCGGCCCACTTCGACCATCAGCCGGTCCCGCCAGGTGAACAGAGGCTCCAGCACCGGGTTGTCGGCGATGCCTTCGACGCCCCGGCCGATCAGGGTAGCGCCGGCGCAGGCGGGGAACTTCAGCAGGTACAGCTGGGCGGCCACGGCAAGATCGGCCAGGGTGAGGCCATCGCCCTCCAGGTAGGGTCGCTCGACCACCAGCAGGGCGAGCTGCTCGAGGCTGCGGTGCAGCTGCCGGACCTCGCAGGGCCCGAGCAGGTCCCGCACCGCTTCGGTGGCGGGCCCCATCAGTCCGCCGGGCAGGGCCCCCACCAGATCGCGCAGGGGCGCCGGGGTGGCCTCGGGCAGCAGAGCAGCGCGGAGGATCGGATCGACGGCGGCGGCCTGGAGCAGGGCCAGTCGAGCCCCCCTGGCCAGAGCGGTGTCGGCCCAGTCCTCCAGCAGCAGCACCCTGGCGCGGGCGATCGGATCGGCGGGCAGCAGGGCCGGCTCGGGGTGAACCTTCTCCAGGTGCAGGGCGATGGCGGTGGAATCGGCGATCACTTCGCCGCCGTCCACCAGGACCGGCACCTGGCGCTGCCCGGAGAGACGGAACAGCTCCAGCTGGCCCAGGCCGGGGGTGACCTCCACGATGGTGGCCTCCAGACCTTTGCGGGCCAGCAGGAGGCGCACCTTCTCGCAGAAGGCGGAATGTCTGAACTGATGCAGCTCCATGGGCTCCGCGGCGGCAGGGCATGACCCCGGGCGGCAGAGTAGCCAGCATCCGTCCAGGAACGCCGCCGCGGCAATGAAAGAGTTCTTCGTCAACGTGACGCGCTACCCCCGCTACCTGATCGCCTTCAGCCTGGGGGTGTTCAACTCGGTGGTGGAGCCGCTGGCCAGGCGGCGCAGCAACCCCGTCACGGCGGTCGCCCTGGTGGGGGCGCTGATCAGCGGGCTGGTGAGCCTCACCCTGGTGCTGCGTGCCATGGTGCAGCCAGCACCGCTTTCTTGAGTCATGGCACAGGGCCGACGGGTGGAGCGGGTGGCCGCCCTGATCCGCCGTGAAGTGAGCGAGCTTCTGAGGAGCGGCATCAAGGATGAGCGGGTCCAGCACGGGATGGTCAGCGTCACCAAGGTGGAGGTGGCCGGCGACCTGCAGCACTGCAGGATCTTCGTGAGCATTTTCGGCAGCGACGGGGATCGGGAGGTGGCGATGGCAGGCCTGAAGGCCGCCTCGGTCTATGTCAAGGGAGAACTGGGCCGTCGCCTCAAGCTGCGCCGCACGCCTGAGGTGGTGTTCGTCCTCGATCGGGGGCTGGAGGAGGGCAACACGGTGCTGGGTCTGCTGCAGCGCCTGGAATCCGAGCGGCGTCACCGCGAGGGAGAGGACTGATCCTTCCCATGGTTTCCGTTCCCGGACCCGTTCCCTTCGACCTTGCCGATCCGGAGGCCCTTGACCGCGCCGTTGCCGCCCTGCTGGTGGTGCGGGCCAGCGGCCATCCGGCGGACGGCCAGCGCCGCTACCCCCGCTGGGAACTGGACAACGGCAGCCTGCAGCGCCTTCTCGCCCGGGGCGTGGGAGGGGTGATCCTGCTGGGGGGCAGCGCCGCCGAACTGCGGCTGCGCACTCGGCAACTCTCGGCCTGGGCCGGCCAGCCGTTGCTTCTCTGCGCCGACGTGGAAGAGGGGGTGGGCCAGCGGTTCGAGGGGGCCAGCTGGCTGGTGCCGCCCCTGGCCCTGGCCCGGATCCACGCCACCGCTCCGGCCGAGGCCATCGATCTGGCCCGTCGCTACGGGGCCTGCACGGGCCGGGAGGCCCGTCAGCTTGGGCTCAACTGGGTGCTCGCCCCCGTCTGCGACGTCAACAACAACCCGGCCAATCCGGTGATCAACGTGCGGGCCTGGGGGGAGGATCCGGCCACGGCGGGGGCCCTGGCCGCCGCCTTCTGCCACGGCCTCCAGGCCGAAGGGGTGCTCAGCTGCGCCAAGCACTTCCCCGGCCATGGCGACACCGCCAGCGACTCCCATCTGGAGCTGCCCCTGCTCCCCCACGACCGCGCCCGTCTCGAAACGGTGGAACTGCCCCCCTTCCGGGACGCCATCGCCGCCGACGTGGCCGCGGTGATGACCGCCCACCTGCTGCTGCCGGCCCTCGACACCGCCCATCCGGCCACCCTCTCGCGGGTGGTGCTCACAGGTCTGCTGCGTGAGGAGCTCGGCTTCGACGGTCTGATCGTCACCGACGCCCTGGTCATGGAGGCCATCGCCGGCCGCTACGGCGCCTCGGAAGCGGCGGTGCTGGCCCTGGAGGCGGGGGCGGATCTGGTGCTGATGCCCGGTGATGCGGAGGGGGCGATCGACGCCATCGTCGCGGCCGTCCGCGACGGGCGGCTGCCGCTGGAGCGGCTGGAGGCCAGCCTGATGCGACGGCAACGGGCCCTGGAGCGCTGCGCGGACGGCAGGGGGGATCACGGCGCCTCTGACGCCCAAGCCCCGCTCGGCGCGCTCAGCAACGGGCCCTCCCCTGCCGATCAGGCCCTGGCGCTGGAGCTGGTGAAACGCAGTCTGGTGTCCCAGGGCCGGCCTCCTCCGGACTCCGGCCCCGGCGTCAATCTGATCCGGCTCGACAGCAGCCTGGGCTGCCCCTACCTGCCGGCGACTGCTCCTGCCGTGGCCCTGCCGGCGGCGGCGGGGCTGCGGCTGTGCCTGTTCGACGGCCAGGGGCCCTCCCCCTGGAGCGGTGATGGGGAGGCCCCCCTGGCCCTCGATCGGCTGGGGGAGGGACCGGTGCTGCTGCAGCTGTTCATGCGGGGGAACCCCTTCCGCGGCAGGGCCGACGCTCCGGAGCCCTGGCCGGCGGTGATCCGGCAGCTCCAGGCCGCCGGCCGCCTGACGGGCCTGGCCGTGTACGGCAGCCCCTATGCCTGGGAAGCGCTCCGGCCACTGCTCGCCCCCGACGTGCCGGCGGCCTGGTCCCCGGGGCAGATGCCCCTGGCCCAGAGCGAATTGCTGGGCCGACTCGGCTTCCGCCCCGGCCGCAGGACAGCGGCCACCGCGGACTTCACCGACTGAGCCATCGGCATAGGGCCGCCGCCACGGGCACCTAGCCTCCTGGCAAGAGCGTCCGACCCGCCGCTTCCGATGCTGAGCCTGTCGATGATCGTGCGCGACGAGGCGGAGCGGCTGGAGCGCTGCCTGGGCTCGGTGGCGGGCTTCGTTGACGAGATGGTGATCGTGGACACCGGCTCCCAGGACGACACGGCAGCGATCGCCGCCGCCTGCGGTGCCACCGTCCACCACCTGGACTGGCCGGGAGACTTTGCTCCGGCCCGCAACCATGCCCTCGACCTGGTGAGGGGCGACTGGGTGCTGGTGCTGGATGGGGACGAGTGGCTGCGACCGGAAGCACGGGGACCGCTGTGGGCCCTGATGGACCAGCCGCAGGTGCTGCTGATCAACTTGCTGCGTCAGGAACTGGGGGCCGCCCAGTCCCCCTTTTCCAGCGTCAGCCGCCTGTTCCGCCGCCATCCGGCCATCCGCTGGAGCCGCGGTTACCACGCCATGGTCGACGACAGCGTGGCTGGGCTGCTGGAACGTGAACCCCAGTGGCAGGTGGCGGACTGCGGGGAGCCGGCCCTGATGCATGAGGGCTACCGCCCCGAGCTGCTGGCCGCGGGCGACAAGGCCGGGCGCCTGCGCCGGGCCATGGAGGCGGAGCTGGCGGAGCGGCCCGGCGATCCCTACGCCTGCGCCAAGCTCGGGGCCCTGGAGGTGAGCCAGGGTGACCGGCGACGGGGCATCGCTCTGCTGGAAGACGGCCTGGCCAGGGCCGGCGAGGGCGCAGTGCCGGAACGCTACGAACTGCTGCTCCATCTGGCCATCGCCCGCAGTCCCGAGGATCCCGCGGCCGCCGCCACCCTCTACCGCCAGGCCCTGGCCCTGCCCCTGGACGGGCGGCTCACCGTGGGGGCACGGCTCAACCTGGCCGCCCTGCTGCTGCGCCGCGGGGACCTGGAGGAGGCGGCGAGGCTCACCGGAACCGTGACCCACCTCTGCCCGGATCTCCCGCTGGGTTGGTACAACCTGGGCCTGATCGAGCGCCAGCGGGGTCGGCTGGCGCAGGCGATCACGGCCTATCGCCAGGCCCTCGGCCTGGCACCGGACCACGCCGATGCCCAGCGGAATCTCGCGGCCGCCCTGCTGATGGGGGGAGACATCCCAGGGGCCCGTGAAGGCTTCCGTCGGGCGATCGCCCTGCTGGAGAGCCAGGGGCAGCAGGCGCAGGCGCAGGAGCTGGCGCTGCGGGCCGGGGCGCTGGTGCGGCTGGAGGCCTGATGGCAACGCCCCTCTCCCCTGGACCCCACGTCACCGACCTGAGCGGCCGCATGGTGGCCGTCACCCGGGCCGAAACCCAGCTGGGCGAAGCCCGACGACTGTTCGAGCGGGCAGGGGCCAGCGTCATCGACCTGCCCGCCCTGGTGATCGGCCCGCCGGATCTCTGGGGTCCCCTCGACGATGCCCTGGCGGAACTGGACCAGTTCCACTGGATCATCTTCTCCAGCGCCAATGGCGTCGAGGCCGTCGAGCAACGGCTGCTCCGGCTGGGCCGGGGCCTGGCCCGCCGGCCCGGGGGGCTGCGGCTGGCGGCGGTGGGTCGCAAGACCGCCCAGGCGCTGGAGGCCCTGGGGGCAGCGGCGGATTTCGTGCCGCCGGCCTTCGTGGCCGACAGCCTGATCGAGCACTTCCCGATATCCGCCTGGGGGCAGCGGCTGCTGCTGCCGAGGGTGCAGAGCGGCGGGCGCACCGTTCTGGCGGACGCCTTCGCGGAGGCTGGTGCCCGGGTGGTGGAAGTGGCCGCTTACGAAAGCCGCTGTCCGGCCGAGCTGCCCAGCCCGGCGCTGCTGGCGCTCGAAAGGCGCCGGATCGATGCCATCACCTTCAGCAGCGGAAAGACGGTGGACCACACCTGCCGGCTCCTGGCCGGCAGCTTCGGCGAAGCCTGGCTGGAGCGACTGGAGGGGGTGCGGGTGATCTCGATCGGCCCCCAGACCAGCAGGCGCTGCAGGGAGCGGCTCGGACGGGTGGATGGGGAGGCGGTTCCCCACGACCTCGAAGGTCTGGTCAGCGCCTGCGCCAGGGCGCTCGGTGATGCTCCGCTCAGAGGTCGACCGTGACCTTGCGGCTGCCGCTCTGCAGGATCAGTCGACCCTTCTGGACGTCCACCGAGGCGACGCTCCAGCCGGGGGGCAGCAGATCGGTGTTGCGGCCTCCCCGATCCCCTGGACGCAAGCTGCCGCTGAGGGTCTTGTAGGTGACCACCGCCTCACTCCTGCCACCGGTGAAGATCACGCCCGTGACGCGGAATTCGTCCAGGAAGGCCGGGGGCGGCGGCGGCGGCGGCGCCTTGGCGGCGCCACTGACAGGCCCAGGAGCCACCGTTCCGAAGGGATCCTTGCGACCCACCTGAAAGGCGGCCACCACCTGCTGGGAGGAGGGCAGGGGAGTCAACCCTGGCGAGAAGGCAGGGGACGCAGACGCTGGAGCCGCCGGCGGAGGGGACGCCGGCGGGGGTGGCGCCTCCGCAGTGGGAGGGGATCCGCAGCCACCGAGCAACAGCAGGCCGGCGAGGGCCGGGAGCCCGAGTCCGCCGTCAGCCCTTTTCCACCAGGTCGCGAAATCGGTCAAGGTTGGCCTGCAGTTCCTTGGTGACAATGCCACCCATGATGCTTGGTTCCATCAGGGGTGCAAGCACTCCCGGGAGCTCATAGCTCACCGTGAGCTTCACGGCGGTGAGATCGGGGCCGAGGGGATAGAAGCGAACGCCCCCCCTGGTGGGCAGGCCACCCACCGATTCCCAGTGCAGCCGCTGGGAATCGACCCGCTCAGTGATCCTGGCCTTCCAGTGGAAGCGAAAGCCCTGGGCCGCCAGGGTCCAGTCGGTGAGGTCGGGATCATCGAGGGTGACGACCGATTCGATCCAGCGCATCCAGCGGGGCATCGCCTCCAGGTCACTCCAGACCTCCCAGACCTGGGCCACCGGGGCCCTGATCTCGCTGGTGACGCTGTGCTCGAGCCATTTCCCCATCGGTCCGCTCCTAGGCCACCATCGCGCAGGTGGCCAGGGCCACCGGGCGATCAAGAATCGCAGCGGCCGCCAGGCGACCGCTCATGGTGGCTCCTTCCATCGAATCGATGTAGTCCTGCCGGGTGTAGCTGCCGGCCAGGAAGAAGTTCGCCACCGGCGTCCGCTGCTGCGGGCGGAACGGCTCCATCCCGGGGGCCTCCCGATAAAGAGACTGGGCCAGCTTCACCACATTGCTCCAGACCAGCTGCAGGCCGGCGGCGGAAGGGAACAGTTCGCGCACCTGGCGATCGGTGTGAGCGACGATCTCCTCGGCCCTCTTCGGAATCCAGGGGTCCCCGGGGGTGAGAACGCACTGAAGCAGGGAACCGAGTCCTTCGCGGCGGTAGTCGGCCGGGCTGGCCAGGGCCAGATCAGCGAAGCAACTGAAGTCGGCATCCGCCGTATACAGAAGATTGTCGAGGCCCGCAGGCTGGTTCAGGTCGGTGCGGCGCCCCTGGGCTTCGGCCCCCTCGCCCAGCTCCGTCACCCAGCCGTCGTAGCGGAGCTGCACGGTGGCCACGGGCACGGCCTCGAGCCGGTCGATGGCGGCGAACTGGGGAAAACGGCGCCAGGCCTGGGGCAGCAACCGCTGAGCCCCGGGCACGTCGCAGGCGGCCAGATAGGCGTCCGCCTCCACCCGCTTCTCCCCGTCCGGGGTTCCCAGCACCAGAGACGTCACGACGGTCTCCCCGCTTCGTTCCTCGTGGCGGATCTCGCTGACCCTGTGGCGAAGGTGCAGGCGGCCTCCACGCGCCTGGATGTAGTCGAGGATCGGACCGGTGAGCCAGCGGTGGGGGGATCCCTTGAGCAGGTTGAGCTTGGAGGCCTCCGTCTTGGCGGCGAACATCATGAAGATGGTCAGCATGCAGCGGGCTGAGATCGCTTCGCAATCGATGAAGCCAAGGGCGTAGGCGATCGGATTCCACATCCGCTCAATGCTCCTGAGGCTGCCGCCGTGGCCCAGGAACCACTGCTGAAAGCTGATCACGTCGAGGGCGCGGATCACCTTCATCGCCCCTTCGTAATCGACGAGGCCCCGGACGATCGGGCTGGTACCGAGGGCCAGGGCGTTGCGCAGCTTGTCGATCCAGTCGAGCTGGGGGGTGGTGAAGAA
Source organism: uncultured cyanobacterium (assembly GCA_963772735.1). Lineage (GTDB taxonomy): Bacteria > Cyanobacteriota > Cyanobacteriia > PCC-6307 > Cyanobiaceae > Cyanobium. Next base: position 243,261 of record CAVYYO010000001.1, read on the forward strand.
AGCCTTGAGGCCATTGAAGGGCGCGCCCACCGGAAAGCGGAAATCCAGGGCCCGCAGATCCCCGCCACGGTTGACGAACAGGTGCCGGTGCTGCTTGGGGAGCAGGTTGTCGATTGCCCCCACCTTGCGCATCAGGGCGAAGAGATTGGCGTAGTTGAAGAAGAAGACATGCAGCCCCATTTCGATGTGGTTGCCGTCTGGATCTTCCCAGCTGCCCACCTTGCCCCCCATGAAGGGACGGGCTTCGTAAAGATCCACGGAATGACCGGCGTCGACCAGATCGACGGCCGCACTCAGACCTGCCAGACCCGCTCCCACGATGGCGACCCGCACCCTTGGATTCCCATGAAGGCTCCGACTCTATGGACCGGAGCCGACCCATGGGGGAAGGATCTCCATAGAGTGGGCGTTCACCGCGTCGTCCGGCGGCCCGATTCCCCCCATCCGACCCCCTACCCGAACGATGAGCAGCGCGATGAGCAGCCAAGCCCCCAGCACCACCGCCCCTTCCTCCAGCCCGGCCCCCAGTGCCGGCCCAGCCGCCACCCCCAGCCCAGTCCCCCCCGTCACCCATACCGGGGTCGACGGCAGGGGGATCCTGATCACCGAGCCCGCCATGCGTCAGCTGGGCACGCTGATGGCCTCCCAGGGCGGCGACAAGGTTCTCCGGGTGGGGGTGCGCTCCGGTGGCTGCAGCGGCATGAGCTACACGATGGATTTCATCGAGGGATCAGAGATCCTTCCCGACGACGAGACCTACACCTACGAGCCCGACGGTGCGCCCCCCTTCCGGGTGGTCTGCGATCCCAAGAGCCTGCTGTACATCTACGGCATGCAGCTGGATTTCTCTTCGGCATTGATCGGCGGCGGCTTCAATTTCACCAACCCCAACGCCTCCCAGACCTGCGGATGCGGCAGCTCCTTCGCCGTCTGAGATCTGCCTGCCCGGTGGCGCCAGGGCCAGGCGCCGTGGGAATCTGACGATCCTCAGCCATCCCAGCCGCCATGACGGCCCAGCAGGAATCCCGCTTCGATCAGGCCATTGCCCGCTACCAGCAGGGGGCTGCACCGGAAGAGCTGATCGATGAGTTCCTGGCCATCACCGCCCAGGAGCCTCGTCAGTCCGCCGGATGGACCTGTCTGGCCTGGCTGCAGTTGCTGCTGGATCAGCCCCAGGCGGCCCTGCCGTCGGCCCGTACTGCGGTGAAGCTCAATCCCCAGGATCCCCAGGCCCGCATCAATCTGAGTGTGGCGATGCTGGAAACCGGCGCCAAGGGGGTGCGGGAGCACATCGAGATGGTGAAGAGGGTGATTCTGATGGCCCCTGAACTGGCCGACGAGTTGCACGGCTCGATCGCCGATGGGCTGCAGCGCCGGCCGGGCTGGCAGGCCCTGGAGAAAGTGAAAGCCTGGCTCAGCTGACGCCGGGCCGGGTCTGGGCCCAGGCCTCAAGCACCGTTTCGGCGATGCGCCTGGAGCCCCCCGGCGCCCCGACTCGCTCGAGGGCCGCCTGGGCGCAGCGGTCCCGCAGGTCGACGTCGGCCAGCAGTCGCTGGATCAATTCGGCGGCCTCACGCAGTTCGCCGGTTTCGGCCGGGCGCCGCCCCACGGTGTGCACCGTAGGGCCCAGCAGCCGGTTCTGCGACTCGGCGAAGGCATAGCTGAACTGGGGACCACGGCCCACCAGCTGCACCACCGGCAGGCCGAACCCCACCGCCTGCTCCACCGCGGTGCCGGCCATTCCCACCACCAGATCACTGGCCGCCAGAATCGCAGGCAGAGCCCTCGGCAGCAGCTGCACCTGGAGGGCACCGTCAGCGGAACGGAGCACACCCTTCTCCACCAGCTGCCAACCGGCGGCGGCGGCCAGCGGTGCCAGCTCCTGCCAGTGGGGGCTCTCCACCAGGGCGACGAGGAAGCGCCAGCGACCATCACCGGCCAGGCGGCCCAGATGGCTGCAGAGCCTGAGCATCAGCACCAGGTTATGCAGCGCCTCAGGGAAACGGCTGCCGGGCACCAGGGCCAGGGTGCGGGTGCTCTCCAGTCGGGCCACCTGGCGCGGGTCGGGGGGAGGCAGATCCATGATCGGATAGCCCCGGTAGAGAGCCTTGCCGAGACCCTGGGCCTGCAGGTCGCGGGCGGTGAAGGCATCCCTGGTGAGCACCACCCGCACCCGGCGCCGCCTGCACCCCCAGCGGGTGAGGGCCGAAAGCCGCAGCCGGCCCTCGTAGAAGCTGGAGGTGGAGACCAGGAACACCACCGTGGGGCGGCCGGTGAGCAGGGCGAAGATCAGGGGCACATGGTCGCCGACGCTCACCACCAGATCGAAACGGCGACCCTCGCGCCGGGCCACCCGGAGCTGGGCCAGGCTCTGCTGCAGCCAGCCGGCGGCCAGATCCTTCCAGAGATTCAGGCCCTGGTAGACCATGCCCCCGGACGGCAAGGTGCGACCCTCGTGGAGCAGTGGAATGCCCCGGCGCCGGTAGGCCGAGCCGGCTCCGACGATCGGCAGGGCGGCCAGGGTGATTGGGGGCGCGCACTGCCGCAGGCCGTCGGCGATCAATCCCCCATTGAGATCCTCTCCATGGCCGTTGCTGATCAGCAGGATCCTGGGAGCAGGGGGAACGGGCACATGGGACACCAAGCACGGTGGAGTCTAGGTTTGGGCTTCTCAGGCTTCCCTGCCTTTCGCCCGCCCATGGCATGAGCGATCCCAGCACCGGTCCGGTCAGGCAGCTGCGTCGCATCCTCGATGGGGTGCTGGTGGCCGATGTGTTCCTCGTGCTGGCGGGGGCCCTGTTCTTCGCCGTGGCCGTGCTGCTGCATGGCCAGCATCTGGACGCTCCCCTGGAACTTTTTCAGCAGCTGTGGCAACCCCTGTTCACCCCGGCCATCGGAGTGCTGATGGCAGCGGCGCTTCTCAGCGGGGGGCTGGGCTGGTGGCAGCGGCGAGGGCAGCGCTGAGAGTGGCGAACTGGAAGTGGAAGCCCTGAGCCAGCAACCGCTCGGGTTTCACCTGCTGGCCTTCCAGCACCACCTTGGCCCCATCACCGAGCAGGAGCTGGAGCAGGGGGCCCGGCACCGGCAGGAGGCTGGGCCGCCCCAGCACCCGGCCGAGGGTGGAAGCGAAGATTCCCATCCGGGTGGCTTCCGGCGCCACAGCGTTGTAGGGCCCGGCGTAGGCGGGATCCTCCAGGGCGGCGGCGATCAGCCTGCAGAGGTCGTGGCGATGGATCCAGCTCATCCACTGCTGGCCCGACCCCACCGGCCCACCGAAGCCGGCCCGGAACACGGGCAGCATCTTGCCGAGGGCACCGCCGTCGGGTCCGATCACGATCCCCAGCCGCAGCACAACAACGCGGCAGTCCTCGGGGGCCGCCTGGACGGCGGCCTCCCAGCGGGCGCACAGCCGGGCCAGGAAATCGTCACCGGGGGGGCTGGCCTCGGTGAAGCAGGCCTCCAGGCTGGTGCCGTAGTAGCCGACCGCCGATCCACTCACCAGCACCTTCGGAGGGCTGGCGAGGGCCGCCATCGCCCCCACCAGCTGGTCGGTGGTGACCAGGCGGCTGTCGAGCAGGCGCTGGCGGTAGGCCGGCGTCCAGCGTTGGTCGGCGATCGGCTCTCCGGCCAGGTTGACCACCCCGTCGGCTGCCGCCAGGGCTTCAAGCAGCGACGGCTGGCGCCAGCTGGCCGGATCGGCCAGATCGAAGCTGAGGTGGCTGATCCTCGGATCAGCCCCTTCGCTGGCAGGCCCCGGCCGGCGGCTCACCAGGGTCAGCTGGTGGCCGAGGTTGAGCAGGAACGGCACCAGTTCGCGACCGACGAAACCCGTGCATCCGAGCAGAAGCAATCGCATGCCCGACGTTCCCCTCCGTTTCCGTGCTGAGGTTAGGTTCCGGCGGCCCTAACCTGAGTCGATCGTCTCGCTTCAAGATGGCTGATTCCACTCCCGCCGCTGCAGCGCCGGCCGCTGCTGCCAGCCTGAAGAAGGGCGCCCTGGTGAGGGTGAGCAGAACCGCCTACACCAACAGCCTGGAGGCCGAGGCCAGCGATCCGGCCGCCCCGGCCTATCTGTTCGAAGGGCCGGGGGAGATCCTCGCCATCCAGGGGGACCATGCCCAGCTGCACTGGAACCGGCCCGTGCCCGACGTGTGGCTGCGGCTCGATCAGCTCGAGGCGATGCCCGGCGCCTAGGGCCATCAGCGCTGGGCGCAGCGCCTAGATCTCCAGCCGGCGCCGCTCCTCCTTCAGCCGGCTGCGGCGCCGGCTGGCTTCGCGCAGCATCTCCTTGCCGTCGTGGAGATAGCTGTCGACGTACCCCATGGTGTAGCGCTCCAGTTCCACCAGAGCGTCCTGCACCTGGCTGAGACAGTGATAGAGGCTGAGCCCGAAGCCCCGGGCCGCCGTCGGGCAGACCCGGGAGCGGTAGAGGGTCTCCACCCTGTCCAGGCGCGCCTTGCCCTGGTCGAGGAAAGCGCAGAATGCCTCCATGAGGTCATCGTCGTAGGGATCGGCCGCCAGGGCCCGCAGCTGGGCTGGGAAGGGATTGATCACCTGGCCGAGCAGCCGGTCGATGGGGCCGTACACCTGCTGCAGCCAGGCCAGCAGCTCCTGGTCGCTGGCCATGCCGGCGCCCTGATGGCGCGGCGCCGATGATCCCCGCGCGGGGGGGGGGCCGGCGGGGTTGTACCGCGTCCCCATCCGGGTGCATCGGTCGTAATCCCGGCGCCGATCACCATCCCCCAGCACCTCCCAGGCCGCATTCAGCTCCAGGATCGTGCTCTGATCCCCACCGGCATCGGGATGGTGGCGTTTGACGAGACTGCGGTAGGCGGCCTTGATCTCGGCCCTGGTGGCCCCCGGCGAAACCCCGAGGGTGGCGTAGTGGTCGGCGCTCGTCCTGGCCATGCGCTACGGGCGCCATCAGCCTCCAGCATGGCCGATTCACGCTGCCGACCGGAAGCGGGAGATGAAAAAGCCCCCTCGGGAGGGGGCTGACTGGGTGAGGGAAGAAGGGGGCAGGACTCAGAACTTGAACTGGGTCTGGACGAGGCCGCCGAACACGTTGCTCGATTCACCCGGGGCGGTGTACTGGCCGTTGGGCCGGCTGAGGTAGAAGAGCGCCGGAGTCACGCTGATGTTGTCGGTGACCTGGAACTTGTACCACCACTCCCAGGCGTAGTTGCCGTCCTGGGGCGTATCGCCGTTGCGGAGGTCGGTGACGAACACGGGCTGACCCACGGCCATGCCGGCCTGGTTGCCCTTGATGAACACATCGGACCACTGCAGAGCGGCACTCCAGGACTGGCTGGCTTTCCGATTCTGGGACTCGTTGAAGGTGAGCGGTGTCGACTGGGACGGCTGGCTCAGGGCGTTGTAGCCCCAGCCGAGGTTGATGGAGGGAATCCAGCCGCTGTTTTTCGGCTGCCAGGCCAGGGTGGCGGCGAAGTTGTTGGAATAGGCCGACTGGTTATCGCTGGGGCAGGAGACCGAGGCGCGGGCGAAGGTTGTGCCCCGGCGAAAATTCTGACCGCACTGGATGTAGCTCCAAGCCAGGGCGAAACGCCACTGTTTGCCGGCGATGCCCGCCTGGGTGGTCCAGGTGCCCTCGCTGTTTCCGTTCAACAGGCCGCCTTCACTCGGATCGCCGACATCACCGTTGGGAGCGATGTAGGCCGTGGACAACGCGATATAAGGGTTGCCTTTCTTGACGTTCTGCTTCCACATCAGACCAAAGGCCGAGCCGGTGGCCTTGTTGTAAGTGCCGGGGGCGCCATTGAGGGAGAAGAAATCCAGCAGTTCCGATTTATAGAACCATGGCGTGATCGCCAGGAACTCGGTGTTGCGGGCCCGGGCGCCAAGCAGAGCGGTGAAATCGCTGCCGATCGGAAAGCGATAGTAGAGACGGTCAATGTTGACGACGTCGGCAGAAGGGGTGGGCGAGAAGGCCCGATCCAGCGCCATCAGGTTATAGGGGTTGCCGGCGAAGGGGCTGTCGTTGAAGTTGCCACTGCGCAGCCGGGTATAGAGCAGATCCTTACCGGAGAAGCTGGTGAGGAAATTGAGGCGCAGGTCGTAGTTGAAGACCGTGCCCCCCCAGTTGCGCCGGTTGTTGCGGGGGAAGGCATTGCCGGCACTGGTCGGCACGCCGGCAGCCGTATTTGCCATGTTCTGGCTGCCACCGAAGGAATTGGCACCGATCACGAAGACCGCGTCACCCTGGAGCTTGGTTGTGGTGGAGAACTGGGTGGCCTCCAGTTCACCCACCTTGGCCTCCAGGCCATCCACCCGGCCACGCAGCACCGCCAGCTCCTTCTCGAACTCGGCCATCAGGCGCTTGAGTTCGTCGGTCACCTCGGTGATGCGGTCGAGGCAGGCGTTGAGCAGGGCCGCCGCTTCGTAGCGGGTCATCGCCTGGCCGCCCTTGTAAGTGCCGTTGGGGTAGCCGGCCACGCAGCCGTAGCGCTCGATCAGGTTGGAGAGCGCCTGGTAGGCCCAGTCGGTGGGCTTGACGTCGGAGAACTGTTCGATGCTGGTGACCTGCTCCTCCTCCTCGCTGGCGTACCTGTTGATGCCATCGAGATTGAATTCAGCGGCCTGCACAGCCACGGGCGACAGCAGGCCGAGCGCAGCAGGAGTCAGCAACACTTGCCGGAAACGTTTCATTGGTCCTCACACCAAAAAGAGGAAGCCCAAAAAAGGGCGATTCAACTCTATCGGCAGAATTCACTCCCATGCCCAGACGAAATCACACCTGCATGTATCGCTGAACACGTGGCAATTACCGCCGGCCCCAGACAAAAAAATCCCGGCTGCAGAGCAGCCGGGACAATCCGAGAACAGTTATGTGAGGTGTGGTTTTGATCCTCGAAAGAATCAGAACTTGAAGGTGGTCTTGACCAGGCCGCCGAAGTTGTTGAAGGAGTCGTCGTTGCCCTTCTGCAGCTGACCGAGGGGAGCGCTGAGGTAGTAGAGGGCGGGGGTCACACTGATGTTGTCGGTGACCTGGAACTTGTACCACCACTCCCAGGCGTAGTTGCCGTCATTGGCGGAAAGGGTATCGTCGTCGCCCGACTTCGTGAAGAAGGTGGGTTGGCCGACGGCCATGCCAAGGGCGTTGCCCTTGATGAAGGCATCATCCCACTGGAGACCGACGTACCAGGACTGGGTCTGGGCACCGTCGATGACGTCCTTGAAGGCACCGGCGGAAGCGGTATCGGCGCTGTGGGAGTTGATGCCCCAGCCGCCGCTGATCGAGGGGATCCAGCCGGAGCTGGAAGGCTGCCAGTAGGCGCTCACGCCAACGGAGCTGACGGAAGAGGAAAGGGCGAAGCCGGTGACCGCCAGAGGGGTGCCGTTGCCGGCATAGAGGCCAGCCTGACCACCTTCAGGGGTGGTGTAGGTGTAGGTCGCCGCCAGACCCCAGTTGGGCTTGGTGTAGGCGATCTGGGCGGTACCTGTCTGGGCGGCGCCGTCGGTGCCGATGCCACCCTCGTTCGGGTTGCCATTGTCGCCGTTGGCCGAGACGTAGTTGGCGCTGATGCTGAAGTCGCCGCTCTTCCACCAGAGGCCACCACCAGCACCGAGGTTCAGGCTGTAGGCACCGGGAGCACCGGCGTAGGTGAAGATGTCGAGAACGGTGTCAGCAGGGTAGGCACTGGGCCACACCGCCAGCATGTCGTCCTGGCGGACCCGTCCACCAACCGTGGCGGTGAAGGACGAACCGACGGGGAACTGATAGAAGAGGCGGTTGATCGCCACCACGTCACCGCAGTCAGCGTCGGTGCCGCAGTTCTCTTCGAAAGCGGCCTCCATGGCATTCAGGCCCACCACCGGACCACCGGCCCAGGGACCATCGGCGAAGTTGCCGGCCCGGAGCTGGGTGCGGAGCAGGTCCTTACCGGTGAAGCTGGTGTCGAAGTTGAGCTTGATGTCGTAGTTGAAGGCGGTGGCGCCTTGCTGGCTCTTGGCAGCGTCCTTGAACCTCTGTCCGGGAAGGACGGAGCCGCCGAGGAGCTCAGACTCGAACACCGTGGCCCGGGCATCGCCGCCATAGGAGTTGGCGCCGATCACGAAGGTGGCCTTACCGTTCAGCTTGGTGGTGGTGGAGAACTGGTTGGCCTCCAATTCACCCACCTTGGCCTCCAGGCCATCCACCCGGCCACGCAGCACGGCCAGCTCCTTCTCGAACTCGGCCATCAGGCGCTTGAGTTCGTCGGTGACCTCGGTGATGCGGTCGAGGCAGGCGTTGAGCAGGGCCGCCGCTTCGTAGCGGGTCATGGCCTGGCCGCCCTTGTAGGTGCCGTTGGGATAGCCGGCCACGCAGCCGTAGCGCTCGATCAGGTTGGAGAGCGCCTGGTAGGCCCAGTCGGTGGGCTTGACGTCGGAGAACTGTTCGATGCTGGTGACCTGCTGCTCGGCGGCGTACCTGTTGACGCCATCAAGGTTCAGCTCGGAGGCCTGCACCACGACGGGCGACAGCAGGCCAAGAGCGGCAGGGGCAACCAGCAGTTGCTGGAAGAGTTTCATGGGTTCCTCACACGGATGTGGCGCAATGCGCCAAACGCACAATCCCCCAAAGGCCCCTCCCCCACCAGCGACCATGTGCCAGAACACACAACGTCCGGCAGTGGGGGCTTCCGAGGGGACTGCCCTGAGCCCCCTGCTGATCGAGGAACTGGGGATCGGGCAGCCCTTCGGCCCTTGGCGTGGGGCGCGTCGTGCTGAATCGCCATGGATCGAAGAAGGAGCCCTAACAGGAGGCCCGAATGAACGATGCCCTCGAAACCGTGTGTCCCAGGTTCCCCTGGTCCTCACGGTTTCGAGGGCTCTCGCCGGGTCCGCTCTGGCGCGGAACCGATGGATCAGGAGTCAGCAGCCGTGATCAGCCGGCATTCTCCGCGATCAGCAGACCCTGGGTGGGACAACTTGGGTTCATGGACACCTCCTCCTGTGGGGTTGGATGCCAGCCGGCGACGCCTGCGGCCATCACGGTGAACGCGTCGGTGAAAGGGAGATACCGGACAGCGAACGACCTGCCGGTGAAACCGACAGACATCGCATCCAGGGACCTCCACTTCAACCGATTCAGCCGTTTCCGTCGATCACCACGTCACTGCTGACGGAACCTGCCAATCTTAACGAGCACGGGCCGGATCTGCAGCGGCCTGTCCCCCATGGGGAGCGTCGATTGAGCGGGCATCAGGACCTGGGATGGGATGGCGCGGAGCGACGGACCGGCGAGCGCCCAAGGCCTCGGTTCAGACTGGGGACGCCTCGCCCCAAGCCCCTGACCTCCCGCGTGCCGCCTCCCTGGCTCTGGTGGCTGGCTCTGGGCCTGATCTGGGCCGCCGCCACCGGCGCTGACCGGCTCTGGATCCATCTCGACCTGCGCCTGCCGGCCTGGGACGAGGCCAACTACCTGAACAGCGCCGTGGACCACGGCCGCGCCCTCGGCCTGATGCCGGCTGGCGCCTGGCGGGGCTGGCAGGCCCTGCTGGATCTTTCCCCGAAGATTCCGCCCCTGGGAAGCCTGGTGGGCGGCACGGTGATCGCCGTGGCCGGCGACGACCCGGACGCGGCGCTGTGGGTCCAGCCCGTCTGGAACGCCCTGCTGCTGGTGGTGGTGGCCGGCTGGGGAAGGCAGCTGGTGAGCCCGGCCTTCGGACTGCTGGCGGCCGCGCTCACCGCCACCGCTCCCGCCCTGGTGACGCTGCGGGTGGATTACAGCCTTGATCTGCCGTTGACCGCCATGGCCCTGCTGGCCCTCTGGCTGCTGGGGCGCTGGCAGGCACCGGAACCGCTGGGCGGGCGCTGGGGACAGGCGATCGCCGCCGCACTGGCCATCGGCGCCGCCGTGCTGGTGAAACAGAGTGCCCTTCTGGTGCTCGTTCCCCCCTGCCTCTGGGCCGCCGGCACCGGACTGGTCCGCCGCGGCCGGCGGTTGCAGGTGCTGATGGCCCTGGGGATCGCGGTCGGGATCGCCCTCCCCTGGCTGCGCCACAACTGGATCATGACCCTGGGAGGCACCAACCGGGCGGTGATCGAGTCGGCCGCCCTGGAGGGGGATCCGGACCCCTTCAGCCTGGCGAGCCTCTTCTGGTATCCGCCCCTGCTGCCGGCCCAGCTGGGGGTGCCCATGGTCGTGGTGGGGCTGGCTGGCGCGGTCCTGGCCTTGTGGCGGCGGCGGCGCTGCCTCCTTCCCCTGGCCCCCCTGGCGCCCGGGTGGGGCTGGCTGATCGGTTGCGCCCTGGGCGGCTGGCTGTTCACCACCTTGAGCCCCAACAAGGATCCCCGCTACATCGCGCCGGTGCTGCCACTGCTGGTGCTGCTGCTCAGCCTGGGCTGGTGGGCGCTCGTGCTGTGGCTGCGCGCCCGCTGGGGACGCACCGCCGCCCTTTCCGCGCTGGGGCTGGGCCTGATCGGAAGCGCCGGGAGCACCGCCCTGCAGCGGGCGGAGGCGCTGGAGCGCGAACCGCCTTTCCCGATGGCGGCCCTCATGGGCGACCTGCGCCAAAGGGTGGGCACGGCCCCCACCACGGTGGTCGTGATCCCCACCACCGGCGATGTCAACCAGAACAACGTCACGGTGTTCGGCCGCACCGGCGGAGGCGAGATCGTGGGCCGGGAGATCGGCAAGCGCGAAGAGGAACATCCCCTGGTGCTGGGAAAGGCCGAATGGCTGCTGCTGGCCACGGGAGATCAGGGCACCCATCGGGAGGTGTCCCGCCAGCTGAGCCGCGCGGTGCGCAGCGACGGCCGCTTCGCCCTGGTGCGCAGCTGGCCCTGGAGCCAGGGCCGGCAGATCGAGCTCTGGCAGCGGCGCGACGATGGCTCCCCCCCGGCCCGGTTCGACCAGCACTTCATCCGCCTGGCCCGGGGCATGGAGCAGGGGCCTGCAGGCCTTGCCGCCGTATTCGCCGCCATCGGACCGGAACACCAGCTCGACGGCCACTTCCTGTATCAGCAGCGGGTGGCCCGCTGGGCGGAGGCGCAGCTGCGGATCGACCCTGACGATCGCGACGCCCTCTGGAGTCTGGGATTGCTGGGGGTGCTGCAGAACCGTCCCCATGCGGCGGACCGGTGGTTCAGCCGCCTGCAAACCCTGGAACCCGCCAACCCCTGGCCGCTGGCCTATCGCGCCGTGGTGCTGCTGGCCGCCTGGGAACCCTGGCAGGCCCATGCCCTGCTCGAGAAGGCGACTCCCGCGATGGGGCAACAGCCGGTGATCCTGGGTCTCAAGGACCTCTCCGGTCTGCTCTCGGGGCGGCCACAGAGCCTGGGATCCCTGCGGCAGAGCCTGCCAGCGGCCATCGAGACCGTGAAGACCGGCCTGGAGCAGCAGCCTGGATCCGCTCCTGACGCCGCTCCTCAGGACGCTGGCAACGCTTCCGGGCAGCAGATCAACGGGACGCGTCCATAAGGAAAGGGTGCCGCCGCGATGCGGTGGGGCGGATGGCCCAGCTGAGCTGGCGTCCTGCTGAATCCGCTCCGGTGCTCAACGGAAGCATGGAGATCCTGATCACCTCCTTCTGGAGAGGGTGAGCCCAGGGGCAGAGCCAGCAGAGACCACCCGCCTGACGCCGCTTACGTTACCGATGGCGAATCTGGCGTGCGGAGGAGTCTTGGTACCGATCCCGATCCGGCGCCCCTGGGTCCTGCTGGCTGTGCTCTGGCTGGCGGCCCTGGCCCTGGCCTTCGCCAGGCTGGGGAATGTACCCCTGCGGGACTGGGATGAGGCCATCGTCGCCAGGGTTGCCCTCGAGCTGAGCCAAAAGCCCTGGCCGGAGGTCCTGCTGCCCACCTATCTGGGCGACCCCTACCTCAACAAGCCGCCGGGCCTGCACTGGTTGATGGCCGCCGGCTTCGACCTCTGGCGTCGCCTGGGGGGCGCAGGCATCGAAGCTTTGCCCCCGGAATGGCTGGTGCGTCTGGTGCCCGCGGCCCTGTCCAGCCTGATCGTTCCCCTGGTGGCCCTGATCCAGCTCCAGCTGCGACCGCGGAACCCCCTGGCCGCGGTCTGCACCGCCGCCATCGCGCTGACCCTGCTGCCCCTGGCCCGCGGCGGGCGGCTGGCGATGCTGGATGGGGTGCAGCTCTGCGCGATGACCGCGCTGTGGCTGGGGCTGCTGATGGCAGGCCCGCAGCGCCGCGCCGCGGCAAGGGGGGGCCTGATGGCGGGGATGGCGGGGAGCGTGCTGCTGCTGCTGAAGGCGCCGGTGCTCCTGCCGGTGCTGGCCACCGGCCTGGTGCTGCGCTGGCTTGACCGCGACCTGGCCTGCCGCGCGTGGAGGGTGGTGGGGCTCGGCCTCCTGGTCGGACTGATCCCCGCCCTGATCTGGCACGGCTGGCACCTGCTGCAGCGTGGCGATGGCGCCCTGATCATGTGGGGCCACCAGGGCCTGGTCAGGATCACCGACACGTTGGAGGGGCATGACGGTGGGCCATTCCTGCCGCTGCTGGAGGTGCTGGAGGGGGGCTGGCCATGGCTGCCGCTCTGGCCCCTGGGCCTGGCCCAGGCCTGGCGCCAGCGCCGGCAGCCGGAGGGGCGCTGGAGCCTTGGCCTCAGCCTGGCCACCGCGCTGATGGTGTTGCCGATCCAGACCCAGCTTCCCTGGTACAGCGTGCTGCTCTGGCCGCCGTTCTGCCTGGTCTGTGGGCCGCCCCTGGCCGGCCTGCTGAACGCCTCACCCCGGCCCCGGTCCGTTCAGGGCATCGCCTGGTTCTGGTGTCTGCTGGGAACGGCGCTGGTTGCCATCTCGTTGCTGAGCCTGGCGGGCCTGGTCCCCGTTCCCCCGGACCTGAGGGCTCAGCGACTGCTGCCGCTGCCCGCGGGTCTGGGTCTGCTGGGGGGAGGACTGCTGCTCTGCCGGTCTGGAGCCAGGCACCGGCGGGGCGGTCTGATCCTGCTGACGGCGGGGTGGTGGTTCTCCCTGGCACTCCTCTTCCGGAGCCCGCTGTGGAACTGGGAGTTGAACGAGAACTGGCCGGTCAGGCCAGTGGCGGCCCTGGCCCTGACGGCGCCGTCCCCTTCGGGACCGGCGGCTGCGGCGGTCTACCTGCGTGGGGAGGATGGAAGCAGGCCAAGTCTGCACTGGTACTCCCAGCGGAAGGTGCAGACCCTGCCGGATCAAGCATCGGCGGATCTGCCGGCCCGTTTCGTGCTCATCCAACGGGAGGAAGATGGTCCCCAACCGGCCGACCAGGCGTCGATCCAGCTCGGCAACGGCGCGATCTGTCGCCTCGACGGTCCACCTCAGGAGCCATGGCAGCGGTGGCTCTGCATCAACCCCGCGGCAGCAGGCCATGGACCACCCTGACGATCACAAGAGCCAGAGAGCCGTGCTGGTGGCCGCCGGGATCTTCTTCCTGGTGGGCCTTCTGGTGCAGTGGTGGCGGCTGGAAGCCCTCAGGGCCTCCTACGACCAGGGGATCTTCCTCCAGGTGTTGTGGAACGGCCTGCGAGGGCATCCGTTCGAGAGCACCCTCTCCTCCCAGCTTTCCTCCAAGGTGATTCACGCCGGTCAACTGCCGGCTCTGGGATATCACCGGCTCGGCCAGCACTTCACCCCTGCCCTGCTGCTCTGGTCACCGGCAGTGGCGATCCTCGGCCCCTGGGCTCTGCCGCTGATCCAGGTGGGGCTGATGACCCTGGCCGGCCTGGTGCTCCACCGGCTCGCCCGGTCCACCCTGGGGGATCCCAGGCTGGCGACCTACCTGACCTGGGGTTTCTTCTCCGCCAACGCCGTCATCGGACCCACCTGGGGCAACTTCACGGATCTCTGCCAGCTGCCTCTGGTGTTCTTCCTGCTGATGCTCGGCCTGCAGCAGCGGCGCCACTGGCTTGTGCTGGTCGCAGCCCTGGTTCTTCCTCTCATCCGTGAGGACACCGGCGTGCTGCTGGCGGGGATTGGCCTCTGGCTGGGCATCCGACAACCCCATCGCTGGCGCCTGGCCGCGGCATTGGGCCTCTATGGCGCCGGCTGGGTGGTGCTGGTCACGAGCGTGCTGATGCCGCTGTTCAGCGAAGACAACAGCCGGCGGTTCATGGTTGAAAATTTCGGCCATTTCATCGACGGACAGGACAGGGCCAGCAGCCTTGAGGTTCTGAGCAACCTGCTGAAACAGCCCTGGGTCGTGCTGCAGGAGCTGATCAATCCTCCTGTCCCCACCATCCGCTACCTGCTCGCCCAGTCCCTGCCCCTGCTGTTCCTGCCGCTGCTCTCGGTCGACGTCTGGCTGCTGATCTGCCTTCCCCTGGCCGGACTGCTGCTGGCCCAGGGAAAACCCAGCCCCCTGTCGATCAATGTGCGCTATGCCCTGCTGGTGGTGCCTGGATTGTTCGCTGGAGCGGTGCTCTGGTGGGAGAGCCATGGCCAGCTGTTCCAGCAGCGCCGTGTGAGATCGTTCTGGATCGGTGCCATGGCGTTGTCTCTGCTGTTCACCGTGAGCGCCAATCCGAATCGCAGCCTTTCCTTCCTCATCCCCGACAGTGTGAATCCATGGATTCATCATTCACCTGCGGCCCAGTGGCGCCATGGACAGGCCGCCAGACGGGTGCTCCGATCGATTCCTGACGACGAATCGGTTGCCGCCACCACCCCTCTCGTGCCGCTGCTGGCGCAAAGGGAGGTGCTGGTGCGCTTCCCACGCTCGATGAATTATCAGGACAGACAAGGCATCAGGAAAGAGGTCCGCTGGATCGCCATGGACATCAGATACCTTCAGACTTACCGGGAGGTTTCCGATGGAGACAGAAATGAACTCCATGTGATCGGCAAGCTGCTCCCCGACCTGCTCGACGAGTACGGAATTGCCGGCATCGACGATGGCATCGTTCTGCTGGAGCGGGGATCCGCCAATCTGCCGGGAAGCTGCGACCAGCTGATCAGGCTGATGGGCCGATCCGGCCAGCAGTTCGAGGACCATCCGGTAAGGGTATCCTGCCAGAACTGAATCAACCATGCTCGGAGCTCCTGCAGGCCGCGGGAGCAGAAGGGGAGCTGAAATAGGAATGGAAATCAGAAGAAGTCAATAAAAAAGGCGCCCGAATGGGCGCCATGGAGTGAATGGTGATGCAACTCAGAGAGCGTTGCCGCGGGGCAGGACCTCTTCAGGGAAGACGAAGTTTTCGTGCGGCTGGTCGGCGGGGGCCATCCAGGCACGCAGACCTTCATTGAGCAGAATGTTCTTGGTGTAGAACGTTTCGAATTCAGGATCCTCCGCTGCGCGGATCTCCTGACTCACGAAGTCATAGGCGCGCAGGTTGAGCGCCAGACCGATGATGCCGATGCTGCTGGTCCACAGACCCATCACCGGCACGAACAGCATGAAGAAGTGCAGCCAGCGCTTGTTGGAGAAGGCGATCCCGAAGATCTGGCTCCAGAAGCGGTTGGCGGTGACCATCGAATAGGTCTCTTCTTCCTGGGTCGGCTCGAACGCCTTGAAGGTGTTGGCCTGCTCCCCGTCCTCGAACAGGGTGTTCTCCACCGTGGCGCCGTGAATGGCGCAGAGCAGCGCCCCGCCCAGGATCCCGGCCACTCCCATCATGTGGAAGGGATTCAGGGTCCAGTTATGGAAGCCCTGCAGGAACAGCAGGAAGCGGAAGATGGCCGCCACACCGAAGGATGGGGCGAAGAACCAGCTGCTCTGACCCAGGGGGTACATCAGGAAGACACTGACGAACACCGCGATCGGGCCGGAGAAGGCGATGGCGTTGTAAGGACGGATGCCCACCAGACGGGCGATCTCGAACTGGCGCAGCATGAAGCCGATCAGGGCGAAGGCGCCATGCAGGGCCACGAAAGGCCAGAGGCCACCGAGCTGGATCCAGCGCACGAAGTCGCCCTGGGCCTCAGGACCCCAGAGCAGCAGCAGGCTGTGACCCATCGCGTCGGCGGGGGTGCTGACGGCGGCGGTGAGGAAGTTGCAACCTTCCAGGTAGCTGCTGGCAATGCCGTGGGTGTACCAGGAGGTGGCGAAGGTGGTGCCGGTGAGCCAGCCGCCCAGAGCCAGATAGGCCGTGGGGAACAGCAGCAGACCGGACCACCCCACGAAAACGAAGCGGTCGCGCTTGAGCCAGTCGTCGAGGACGTCGAACCATCCACGCGTTGACGGCGCGCGCCCTAGGGCGATCGTCATAAAGGGTCCTTCATGAAGCTTTACAACGCAATCGTAAAAGATGAGCGCCGTGGTTGCGACGGATGGAGCCGGTGCCATGGGCGAATGAGCAGAAATGCTCAGACGGCAGCCCCCGGCCGCCGATTCGCCAGAGTGTTCCCACTTCCCTGCCGCACCGAGTCGGCTCGCCAGTCCCCACCATGTACGTCGTCGAGATCTCCCTCCGGCTCAGCCCCATGCCCGTCGCCGTCCAGCGCAAGGAGCTGGAGGAGGCCCAGAACCTCTACGGAGAAGTGCGCCAGGCCCTTGAGAGCGGCCATCCCAAGGTGCTTGAACTGAGCTGCGAGAAGGACGAGCAGAAACGGGTCAGCCTGCTGAGCGGCGAAGTCGTGGCCGTGCAGATGTATGAGAAGTCGGCGGTGGCCGGCGGCGGCAAGCGGCCCGGCTTCAGCCTCGAGCCGTGACACCCTCCGCGGCGGCAGCCCCCCCCCTGACGGTCGAGGGGCTCCGCTTCGGCTGGGGCAAGGGGCCTTCGGCGCTCCGGGGCTGCCGGCTGGAGATCCCCGGACCGGGTCTCTGGATGCTGGTGGGCAGCAACGGCAGCGGCAAGAGCACCCTGCTGCGGCTGATCGCCGGCCTGCTCACCCCCGACGCCGGCCGGATCAGCTGCCTCTGCAAACCGGCTCTGGTCTTCCAGAACCCCGATCACCAGCTGCTGCTTCCCAGTTGCGGCAGCGACCTGCAACTGGGCCTGCCCGAAGGGCTCAGTGCCGGGGAACGGGCCGATCGGGTGGCGAAGGCTCTGGCCCAGGTGGGTCTCTCAGGCCTGCAGCAGCGACCCATTCACACACTCAGCGGCGGCCAGAAGCAGCGGCTGGCGATCGCCGGTGCCCTGGCCAGCTCCGCCACCCTGCTGCTGCTCGACGAACCCACCGCCCTGCTGGACCCCGATAGCCAGAGGGAGGTGCTGGAGTTGATTCATCGGCTCTGCCATCGCAGCGAGTCGCCGCTGACGGCCCTCTGGATCACCCATCGCCTCGAGGAACTCCAGCGCTGCGATGGCGCCGCCCGGATGGAGGCCGGCAGCATCGGCCCCTGGCAGTGTGGCGCCTCCCTGCAGCACAGCCTCGCCCCCTTGCCCGCCGGCGGGGCCGAAAGGTAAGGTCATCTGGCCCGGTGATCGGGTGTTTTCCTCGGTAGCTCAGCGGTAGAGCGGTCGGCTGTTAACCGATTGGTCGCAGGTTCGAATCCCGCCCGGGGAGTTTTCCACTGTCGACGGCACGGCAGCCGCTTCCTGCAAGCAGCGCACCTTCGGCTGTCAGCTGATCTTCCGCCTCAGCAGCCCGACAAGCGGCATCAGCAGAACAGGTCAGGATCCTCGGTTCATCCCCCGCCTTCCACCAGGGCGGAAAGATCCCCCGCCTGGGGTCCACCCCTTTCCAGGGACCCTCCCCATCGGGTTCGCCGCCGGCCACGAAGCCGCCCACAGGCAGGTGAAAACGTGGAAAGTGTTGTGCTCGTAAGGTGTATCTGCTTCCGAAGCACCCCTGGGAAGCATCTTCCTGAAGCTCCGACGACGCCCCGACGCCAGCCATGAAGCCCTGCATCCTTCTGATCGAAGACGACGGCGACATGCGCGAGCTGGTGGCGGGCCATCTGGAGCATGGTGGCTTCGATGTGCAGCGGGCCGAGGACGGCATCAAGGGCCAGGCCCTCGCGCTCCAGTACGCACCCGACGTCATCCTGCTGGACCTGATGCTGCCCAAGGTGGACGGCCTCACCCTCTGCCAGCGCCTGCGGCGGGACGAGCGCACCGCCAAGATCCCCATCCTGATGCTCACGGCCCTGGGGGGCACCAAGGACAAGGTGAGCGGTTTCAACTCCGGTGCCGACGACTACCTCACCAAGCCCTTCGACCTCGAGGAGCTGATGGTCAGGGTCAAGGCCCTGCTGCGACGCAGCGAGCGGGCTCCACTGTCCACCAAACACAACGAGATCCTCAGCTACAGCTGCCTCACCCTGGTGCCCGAGCGCTTCGAGGCCATCTGGTTTGATGCCCCGGTACGGCTGACCCACCTCGAGTTCGAACTTCTCCACTGTCTGCTCCAGCGCCACGGCCAGACGGTGGCCCCGTCCCTGATCCTCAAGGAGGTGTGGGGCTACGAACCCGACGACGACATCGAAACCATCCGGGTGCACGTGCGGCACCTGCGCACCAAACTGGAGCCCGACCCCCGCAAACCGCGGTTCATCAAGACCGTCTACGGCGCGGGCTACTGCCTGGAACTCCCCAGCGGTGAACAGCTGGAACCCCTCACCACCCTCATCAACGAAGCCCGGGCGACGCGGCAGCAGGCACGTGCGGGCGGCAGTGCGGTGGCCTGAAACCGCATCCTTACATTCCCAGGTCCAGCAGAGCCACCTCCCAGGCCAGCCGCGGTTGCACATAGGCGAGCAGGTGGCTGCGCAACTGCTCGATGCGCCGCAGCGGGGCCGGCTGCCGGCGAAGCCGCCAGAGCTGCAGTTGCCACCAGTCGAGCAGCCAGAGCTGCTGTTCGCCATCAAGCGCCTCGCTGAGCTCCCTCGCCAGGCTCAGGGCCTCGATCGGGTCCCTGCCCAGGGTCAGCAGCCGCTCCGCCAGCCCCTCCGGGAGGGCGTCCCAGAAGCGCCGGTGGCGCAGCAGGGCCCCGGGGGAACCTGCCGCCAGTTCCAGCAGTTCGGGGGGATCGATCCTCGGCGCCTCCCCTTCGTCCGGCAGCCGCTGCAACACCTGCCGCACCAGGGCGGGGGACAGCCGCGCGAACGGGATGGGCTGGCAACGGGAACGGATCGTGGTCAGCAGTCGTTCGGGTGCGGCCGTCAGCAGGATCAACAGACCATGGCCCGGCTCCTCCAGGGTCTTGAGCAGGGCGTTGGCGGCCGCTTCGGCCATCGCTTCGGCGGCTTCCAGCACCACCAGGGAGCGATCCCCCTCCACCGGACGACGGGCCAGGAAGCGGGTCACCTCCCGCACCTGCTCCAGGCGCAGCTGGGGGGGGCTGCGGCGGCTGATGCCCTGCGCCTCGGCCTCGGAGGCCTTCACCAGCCGGCCCTGGTGCTGGTAGGTGGGCTCGACCCAGAGCAGGTCCGGGTGGTTGCCCTGGGCCAGCCGCCTTCGCAACGGCACAGAGCCGGCGATGCCTCCGGCCAATATCCCCTCGAGCAGGCGCAGGGCTGCCAGCCGGCGACCCACTCCGTCAGGCCCCACGAACAGATAGGCCGGTGCCAGCCGCTGACGTTCGAGGGCCGCCGTCAGCAGCGTCACCGCCCTGGCCTGGCCGATCAGATCGGCGAACAGCTCAGCCATGGCCCCCCCGCACCGGTGGCGCCCCCAGGTGGGCCGTGATCAGGTCGCGGCAGCGGTCCGTCACCTGCTCGGGGGGCAACCCGGCGTCCACCCGCTGCCAGCCCCGCTCCCGGGCCAGGGCCGCGAAACCGTCGCTGACCCGCTGCAGAAAAGCCTCACCGGAGGCCTCGATGCGGTCGGCGGGCCGATCACCGCGGCGTCGCAGCGAGCCGGCCAGGGGCAGGTCGAGCCAGAGGGTGAGGTCCGCCTCCAGGCCACCGGTGGCCATGGTCTCGAGCTGATGAATGGTCGACATGGACAGGCCGCGGCCATGGCCCTGGTAAGCGGCGGTGGATCCGGTGAAGCGGTCGCAGAGCACCCAGTCACCGGCCGCCAGAGCCGGCCGCAGGCACTCCTCCACATGCTGGGCCCTGTCGGCGGCATAGAGCAGCAGTTCGCTGAGGCTGGCGGGGGCGGCCCCCTCCGGCGGGCTCAGCAGCAGGGCGCGCAGGGCCTGGCCCAGGGCCGTGCCGCCCGGCTCCCGGGTCACCACAAGGCGAGCCCCCGCCCCCATCAGCCCGCTGGTGGGCAACCAGACCCTGAGGGCCTCGATCTGGGTCGTCTTGCCACAGCCATCGATGCCCTCCAGCACCAGGAAGCATCCCCTCATGGCGGAGGATCCAGCGGGGAACGCTGCAGCAGGAGAGCATTGCCCACCACGGTGATGGAACTGAAGGCCATCAGCAGGGCCGCCAGTTCCGGCGAGAGGCGCAGGCCGAAACCCGGCAGCAGGACACCGGCCGCGATCGGCAGCATGATCAGGTTGTAACCGAAGGCCCAGGCCAGGTTCTGGCGGACCTTGGCCATCGTCAGGCGGGCGATCTCCAGAGCCCGGACGATCCCGGCGAGATCTTCGCCCATCACCACCAGGGAGGCGCTGTCCTGGGCGATCTGGGTGCCCGTGCCGACGGCGATGCCCAGATCGGCGGCGGCCAGGGCCGGAGCATCATTGACGCCGTCGCCCACCATCGCCACGGTCCCCTGGCGATGGGCCAGCAGGATGCGTTCCAGCTTCTGCTCCGGCCGCAGCTCCCAGGCCAGTTCCTCGGGCCGCAGACCCAGCCGGCGCCCCAGCAGCTGAACGCTGGCCCGGCGATCGCCGCTGAGCAGGCCCAGCCGCAACCCCAGCTGCCGCAGGCGGCTCAGGGTGGCGGCGGCATCGCTGCGGGGCCGGTCCTCCACAGCCAGGAGCCCCAGCAGCCCGCCATCCCAGGCCACCGCCAGCACGGTGGCGCCGCCGCTCTCCAGCTCCTGCTGGTGGGTCTCGATGGCCGGGTCCACGGCCACCCCGCTCTGCCGCAGCCAGCTCAGCTGGCCGACCCGCACCGGAACGCCGCCCTCGAGGAGGCCCTGCACCCCATGCCCCGGATGGACCCGGGCCCCTTTGACGGGCAGTGGGGTCACCCCCCGCGCCTGGGCCTCCTGGAGCAGGGCGTGGGCGAGGGGGTGGCGGCTGTGCTGTTCCAGGCTGGCCGCCAGCTGCACCAGCCGATCGGCCCGGGCCGGCTCCGCGGGATGGCCCGGGGCCTCCCCGACGACCCGGAGGGCCGTCACCAGGGGGCGACCGACGGTGAGCGTCCCCGTCTTGTCGAACAGCACCGCCCCGATCCGTGAGGCGGTCTCGATCGCGTCGCCACCGCGGAACAGCAGCCCCGAGCGGGCCGCCAGGCCCGAGCCCACCGTGATCGCCGTGGGGGTGGCCAGACCCAGGGCACAGGGGCAGGCCACCACCAGCACGGCGATGGCCAGCTGCAGGGCGAGGGAGAAGGGCGTGGCAGGCCCTGAGCTCCCCCCATGGCCATGGGGCCCGTGGCCCGCCGCGGCCAGGAGCGCGGGCCAGTGCTGGCTGCCCCACAGCCACCAGAACAGCAGGGTGGCCACCGCCAGAACCAGCACCCCCAGGGTGAAACGCCCGGCCACCCGATCGGCCAGCCCCTGGATCGGAGCCCTGCGGGCCTGGGCCCGCTCCACCAGGTGCACGATCCGGGCAATGGCGCTCTCGGCGCCGCAGCGGCGCACCTCCAGCACCAGGGAAGCCTCCAGATTGAGCAGCCCGGCTGCCAGTTCGCACCCCGGCTGCACCGCCCGGGGCAGGGGTTCGCCGGTGAGAGAGGAAGCGTCGACGCTGGAGGCCCCCTCCAGAACCACCGCGTCCACCGGGACCCGGTCGCCGGGCAGGAGCCGCAGCCGGTCCCCGGGCCGCAGCCCTCCCACCCGCACCTGGCGCGGGGGACCGTCGCCCAGCAGCAGCAGGGCGAGGTCGGGCTGCAGGGCGGTGAGTTCCTCGATGGCCCGACCGGTCCGATGGCGGGCCCGTTCCTCCAGGAACCGGCCGGTGAGGACGAAGCCCAGCAGCATCACAGGCTCATTGAAGTAGCAGGGCCAGCCGCTGGCCGGCCAGAGCCAGCCCACCAGGCTGGAGAGGTAGGCACTGGCCACCCCCAGCCCCACCAGGCTGTCCATGCCGGGGACCCCGGCCAGGGCGGAACGCACACCGCGGATCAGAATCGGCCGGCCCGGGACCGCCAGGGCCAGGCTGGCCACCAGGGCGTGGAACCAGGGGGTGCCCAGCACGTTCCAGGGACCGCGCCACGCCAGCTGGCCCGCATCGGCCAGATGGCCCAGCCCGGAAACGAGCAGAAGCAGCAGGGCCACCACCAGATGGCGCCACTGGCGCCACCAGTGGTCGGTCTGGCGGCGCTCCCGCCCGCTGGACGGCTCCAGGCCCTGGGACCGCGGCCGGGCCGGAAAGCCCAGGCCCTCGAGGCCGCTGAGGAGGGCAGGCAGCGGATCCGCCGCCACCCCCTCGGGACCATCGACCACCAGCTCAATGTCGACCCAGGCGGTGCGGGTGAGCAGATTGACGCTGGCCTGGAGCACCCCAGGGGTCTGCAGCAGCCGCTGCTCCACGGCGCGGACGCAGCCACCGCACTTCATGCCCTCCACCTCGAGCAGGACCGGCTCACCGGCCGGCGGCCCCGGCGACGGGGCGGCGCCTGGGGTCGGGGAAGGGGTGCTGGCGATCACGCTGGGGGGCGCCGGAGCGAACAGGGACCGAGGCTCCAGGCTAGGGACCTGTCACCCGAACGCCCTGCCCCTCGGCCGCCCGAGGCAGGATGGTGACAAGATCCGGACCTGGACCCTTGCCCCGCTCGCAGCGAAACGACAACTTCATCGACAAGAGCTTCACGGTCATGGCCGACCTGATCGTCAAGCTGCTTCCGATCGATCCCAAGGCGAAGGAGGCGTACGTCTACTACCGCGACGGGCTGTCGGCCCAGAACGACGGCGACTACGCCGAGGCCCTGGAGAACTACGAGGAGGCCCTGAAGCTCGAGGAGAACAGCATCGACCGTGGCGAGATCCTCAAGAACATGGCCATCATCTTCATGAGCAACGGTGAGGAGGACAAGGCTCTCGATTACTACCGCCAGTCCCTGGATGCCAACGCCAACTCCCCCTCCTGCCTCAAGAACATGGGGCTGATCTACGAGAAGTGGGGTCGGCTGGCCGAGGAGAGCGGCGACCAGGACACGGCGGACCGCTGGTTCGACGAGGCGGCCGTCCACTGGACCAAGGCAGTGCGGCTCTACCCGGGCGGGTATCTGGACATCGAGAACTGGCTCAAGTCCTCCGGCCGCAGCAACGTCGACGTCTACTTCTGAATTCCGCCACCGGAGTGTTCCGGCCTCGGCTCAGCCCCTTTCCGCGGGGTTCACCCCCAGCCCGGCCACCAGGGCCTCAGCCACCGTGGCCGCCTCCATCAGCCCCAGACCCAGACCCGCCGCCACCGGCCCCAGGGCGCTGCCGCTGGGGACCACAACCCGGGTGAAGCCCAGCCGGGCGGCCTCCTGCAGGCGCAGTTCCAGCTGGCCCACGGGCCGCAGCTGGCCCCCCAGACCCAGCTCCCCCAGCAGCACCGTGCCCGCCGGCAGGGTCAGGTCGCGGTAGCTGGCCACCACCGCCGCGGCCACGCCCAGGTCGGCCGCCGGCTCCTCCACCTCCAGGCCCCCGGCCACCGCCAGGTAGCAGTCGAACCGCGACAGGGGCAGGCCCATGTGCTTCTCCAGCACCGCCAGAATCTGGTGCAGGCGGTTGGTGCCGACCCCCGTGGCCGTGCGCCGCGGGCTGGCGTAGCTGGTGGGACTGACAAGGGCCTGGATCTCCACCAGCAGCGAACGGGTGCCCTCGCAGGCCACGATCGTGGCAGTGCCGGGGCTGGGGCCGTCCCCGGCCAGGAACAGCTCGCTGGGGTTGCTCACTTCCACGAGCCCAGCGCCCTGCATCTCGAACACCCCCAGTTCATGGGTGGCACCGAAGCGGTTCTTGACGGCCCTCAACAACCGGTGGCTGGCAAAGCGGTCCCCTTCGAAGGTGAGCACGGCGTCCACCAGATGCTCGAGCACCTTGGGCCCCGCCAGCATCCCCTCCTTGGTGACATGACCCACCAGCACCAGGGCGGTGTGCTGGCGTTTGGCGATGCGCTGCAGGGCGGCGGCACATTCCCGCACCTGGGACACCGAGCCGGGGGCGCTGCCCAGTTCGGCGTCGTGAAGGGCCTGGATGCTGTCGATGATCGCCACCGCCGGTCGGAGGGTCTCCAGCTCCTGCAGCACCAGCTCCAGATCGGTCTCCGCCAGCAGCCGCAGGCCTTCTCCCTCCTCGCCTGGGGCCGCCTCGTCGCCCCGCTCCCCGGTGGCGGCCGGGCCGTCGTCAGCCAGACGGCGCCAGCGCAGCTTCACCTGCTGGGCCGATTCCTCCGCGCTGACGTAGAGCACGGCGGTGCGGCTGGCCATGGCCCGGGCGCTCTGGAGCAGCAGGGTGCTTTTGCCGATGCCCGGATCTCCCCCCAGCAGCACCAGGGAGCCCGGCACCAGGCCGCCCCCCAGCACCCGGTCCAGCTCCCCGTAGCCACTGGCCAGGCGCTGCAGGGGCCTCTCCCCCACGGCCTCGATCGGTTCGGAGCGGCGGGGTCGGCCCGGCGCCGGAGTCCCCCGGCCATCCGCGCCGGGCCCGGCGCTGACCACGGGTCGGCGGCGGCGGGAGTCGGTGCTCGCCTCCACCTGCTCCACCAGGGTGTTCCAGCCGCCGCAGCCGGAGCAGCGGCCGAAGAACTGGCGGGTCCTGGCGCCACAGGCCTGGCAGACGAAGGAGGAACTGGAACGGGCCAAGGGGTGGGCGCGGTGTGTATGAAGAAAGGTGGCGTTCAGTGAATTCACGACCTTCCGGCCGGTTCAGTGGGTCGGATCCGTGTTGCATTCTCCGCGCCGCAATGACGGCCTCCCCCACCGCCAAGGAAACCATCCTCGTCGTCGATGACGAGGCGAGCATCCGCCGCATCCTGGAAACCCGTCTGTCGATGATCGGTTACCAGGTGGTCACCGCCAGCGACGGTGAAGAGGCGATCGAGGCCTTTCACCGTGTCCTGCCGGACCTGGTGGTCCTCGACGTGATGATGCCCAAGCTGGACGGCTACGGCGTCTGCCAGGAACTGCGCAAGGAATCGGACGTGCCGATCGTGATGCTCACCGCCCTCGGCGACGTGGCGGACCGCATCACAGGCCTGGAACTCGGTGCCGACGACTACGTGGTCAAACCCTTCAGCCCCAAGGAGCTGGAGGCCCGCATCCGCTGCGTGCTGCGGCGGGTGGAGAAGGAGGCCGGGGCCGGAATCCCCAATTCCGGCGTGATCCAGGTGGGGGATCTGCGCATCGACACCAACAAGCGGCAGGTCTACAGGGGCGATGAGCGCATCCGCCTCACCGGCATGGAATTCAGCCTGCTGGAGCTGCTGGTGAGCCGCTCCGGCGAGCCCTTCAGCCGGGGCGAGATCCTCAAGGATGTCTGGGGCTACACCCCGGAGCGTCACGTGGACACCCGCGTGGTGGATGTCCACATCTCCAGGCTGCGTTCCAAACTGGAGGATGATCCGGCCAACCCCGAGCTCATCCTCACGGCCCGGGGCACCGGTTACCTGTTCCAGCGCATCGTTGAACCCGTTGCCACCGAAGGATCCTGAAGGCGGCGGCCGCGACGGACGTCGCCTCGTCACCCACCGCACCAAGCCCAACCGCACGATCCGCCGGCTGGTGATCTGGTACCGGCGCAATGCGGCCGTGACCAGTCTTGTGGGCACCGCCACCGCCACGGCCAGCGGAGCGGCTTCGGGGGCGGCATCGGTGGCCGGCAGCATGGCCGGCGCCGCCACCAACGTGGCGGGCTCCGTGCTCCAGCCCCTGGTCTTCGATCCGCTGCGGCGGCTCCAGCAGGGAGGTCACCCAAGCGGCGGCATCGACGACCGCCAGCGCCTCTGGGTGGCCGTCGACGGCATGGGAGGGGACCATGCGCCCGGCCCGATCCTGGAGGGCTGCCTGAGGGCGGTGGACCTGCTGCCCGTGCGCATCCTCTTCGTGGCCGAGGCGGAACCGCTGCGCCTGGCGGTGGAGGCCATGGGCCTGGGCCAGGACCTCGACGAGGCCGTGGGGCGCGGCCTGATCCAGCTGGTGCCGAGCGGCCCCACGGTGGGCATGCATGAGGAGGCCACCGTGGTGCGCCGCAAGCGCGACGCGAGCATCAACGTGGCCATGGACCTGGTCAAGCGGGGCGAGGCCACCGCCGTCTACTCCGCCGGCAACTCCGGAGCCGTGATGGCCTCGGCGATCTTCCGCCTCGGCCGGCTGGCCGGCATCGACCGACCGGCCATCGGCGCCCTGTTCCCCACGAAGGATCCCAGCCAGCAGGTGCTGGTGCTCGACGTGGGCGCCAACATGGACTGCAAACCCGAGTGGCTGCACCAGTTCGCCCTGCTGGGCAACATCTACAGCCGGGACGTTCTGCAGGTGAAACGCCCCCGCATCGGCCTGGTGAACATCGGCGAGGAGGCGTGCAAAGGCAATGACCTGTGCCTGCGCACCCATCCCCTGCTGGCGGGCGATGAGCGCTTCGTGTTCGCCGGCAACTGCGAGGGGCGCGACATCCTCTCGGGCGACTTCGATGTGGTGGTCTGCGACGGCTTCACCGGCAACGTGCTGCTCAAGTTCCTGGAATCCGTGGGCAGTGTCCTGCTGGACGTGCTGAAGGCCGAGCTGCCCCGGGGCCGGCGGGGCAAGGTGGGATCGGCGTTCCTGCGCAGCAACCTGGTGCGGATCAAGAAGCGCCTCGACCACGCCGAGCACGGCGGTGCCCTGCTGCTGGGGGTCGACGGTGTCTGTGTCATCGGCCACGGCAGCAGCCGGGCCCTTTCGGTGGTGAGCGCCCTGCGGCTGGCCCATTCCGCCGCCATCCATGGCGTGATGGACGACCTCCACGCCCTCGGGGAAGGAAGCGCCGGGGTGGCAACCACCTGTGGTTGACTGAGCCAACCTGGGAAAGCAATGGGTGCCGCTTGGGGCAGACACCACTGGGACCACGGCCTTCTTCCAGGGCATGGCCCTGGTGGGCTGCGGCCGTGCCCTTCCCGCCGCCAGCATCCGTAACGATCAGCTGAGCGAGCGGGTCGAGACCAACGACGAATGGATCCGAAGCCGCACCGGCATCGGCGCCCGCCGGGTGGCCGGCCCCGGCGAGACCGTCACCAGCCTGGCCGCCGAAGCCGCCCGCCGGGCCCTGGCCCATGCCGGCTGGGGGGCCGAGGAGGTGGATCTGATCCTGCTGGCCACCTCCAGCCCCGACGACCTGTTCGGCACGGCTCCGCGGGTCCAGGCCGCTCTGGGGGCCCACCGGGCCGTGGCCTTCGACCTCACCGCCGCCTGCAGCGGCTTTCTCTTCGCCCTGATCACCGCGGCCCAGTACATCCGGGGCGGGACGATGCGGCGGGTGCTGGTGATCGGCGCCGACCAGCTCAGCCGCTGGCTCGACTGGGACGATCGCCGGACCTGCGTGCTGTTCGGTGACGGAGCCGGGGCCGTGGCCGTCCAGGCCTGCGACCCTGGCGAGGACGGCCTGCTGGGCTTCCGGATGCACTCCGACGGCAGCCGCAACGCCTGCCTCACCCTGGCGCAGGTGCGGGAACAGCGGCCCCTGGTGGGGAGCCTCTCCTTCCAGGCGGGGGGATTCGCGCCGATCCACATGAACGGCCAGGAGGTCTACAAGTTCGCCGTGCGGGAAGTGCCCGCCGTGCTGGCCGACCTCATGGACGCCACCGGCACCGACCCGGCCGACGTGGACTGGCTGCTGCTGCACCAGGCCAACCAGCGGATCCTCGATGCGGTGGCCGACCGCTTCGCCATGCCCGCCGACAAGGTGCTGAGCAACCTGGCCGCCTACGGCAACACCTCCGCCGCCACGATTCCCCTGATGCTCGACGAAGCGGTCCGGGACGGACGGGTGAACAGCGGCGACCTGATCGCCAGCAGCGGCTTCGGCGCCGGCCTCAGCTGGGGGGCCGCCCTGTTCCGCTGGAGGGGTCCGGTGGCAGCCCCGGCCGAGGTCTAACCTCCTGCCTTTCAACGGGGTGCTCGAATGGCCATCGCCTGGGTGTTTCCTGGACAGGGATCGCAAGAGCCGGGCATGGCGGACGGGGTCATGGACCTGCCAGGGTCCCGCGAACGCTTTGATCGGGCCTCCGGGCTGCTGGGACGCGACCTGCTGGCCATCTGTGCAGGGGCTCAGACCTCCGAGGGCGGAGATCCCGGAGAACCCAGCGACCTCAACGACACCCGCAACACCCAGCCGGCCCTGTTCGTGATCGAGAGCCTGCTGGTGGACGAGCTGCACCGCCAGGGGCGCAGCGCCCGGCTGGTGGCGGGCCACAGCCTGGGGGAGCTGGTGGCCCTCTACGCCGCCGGCGTGTTCGATGCCGAGACCGGCCTCGCCCTGATGCGCCGCCGCAGTGAACTGATGGCCGCCGCCGGGGGCGGTGTCATGACCGCCGTGATGGGCTTCGACCGCGCTGAACTCGAGCGGGTGGTGGCCGCCACCGAGGGGGTGGTGATCGCCAATGACAACAGCGCCTCCCAGGTGGTGCTCTCCGGCACGGCGGACGCGGTGGCCGGCGTCACCGCCTCGGTGCGCTGCAAGCGGGCCATTCCCCTGGCCGTGTCGGGCGCCTTCCACTCCCCTTTCATGGCCGCCGCCGCCGAGGCCTTCGCGGCCGATCTGGAGGCGATCCCCTTCGCCGAGGCCCGGATCCCCGTGCTCAGCAATGCCGATCCCCGACCTGAAACATCCGCCGCGGTGCTGAAGGAGCGGCTCCGCCAGCAGATGACCCAGGGGGTGCGCTGGCGGGAAACCATGGAGCAGCTGCAGACCGCCGGCATCTCGACGGCCGTGGAGGTCGGCCCCGGCAATGTGTTGAGCGGGCTGATCAAGCGCAGCTGCCCTGGGCTCGGAACCGCCCGGATCGCCGGCGCCGCCGACCTGGGCCTGTGAGGCGCCACCGCCGCCGCAGGCCCCCGGCCGAACCCCCGGCCCTGCTGAGAACCCCCAGGCCCAGCCTCACCTACCGGCTGATCAGCTACCTGCTGGTGTTCCCCATCTACCGGTTGCTGTTCCGGGGCCGCACCGCCGGCAATGCCAACGTTCCCCTGGAGGGAGCGGTGGTGGTCGTGGCCAACCACGGCTCCCACCTCGACCCGCCCCTGCTGGGCCACGCCCTGGGACGGCCCGTGGCCTTCATGGCCAAGGCGGAGCTGTTCCGGGTACCCCTGCTGGGCCCGATCATTCGCGCCTGCGGCGCCTATCCGGTGGAGCGGGGCGCCGGCGACCGGGAGGCGATCCGCACCGCCACCGACCGGCTCCTGCAGGGCTGGGCCACCGGCGTTTTCCTGGACGGCACCCGTCAGCCTGACGGCAGGGTCAACACACCCCAGCCGGGGGCGGCCCTGCTGGCGGCGCGGGCCGGCGTGCCGTTGCTGCCGGTGGCGATCATCAACAGCCACCGGGCCCTGGGACCGGGCGGCAAGGGACCGCGCCTGGTCCCGATCCACATCCGCATCGGCACGCTGATTCCGCCGCCGTCCTCGCGGCGCCGGCCCGATCTGGATGCGGTCACCCGCGCCGCCCAGGAGCAGATCAACCGGCTGCTCGACATGGGCCCGATCAGCGGACCCCTGCTTTCTCCAGCCAGGGAGCGAGCCGGTCTTCCACCCACGGCCTGATGTCCCTTCCGCTCATCACCCAGAGCGCCGCCCGCACCCCATCCCCCCACAGCCGCCGCCGACCCTCGACGACGCAGAGGGAGCCGCAGGGCACAGGCACCGGGGTGAGGTGGATGCCCCGGCTGCCGGCCACGATCCGTCCCACCAGCAGCGCCCGGTCCATGTGGTCGGTCGAGGTGATCAGCAGGGCGTGGCGGATGCGGGCCTTGCGCAGATCGTCGACCAGGGAGGTGAAGTTGGAGACCGTGTCGCGGGCCCGATAATCCAGCCGCACCTGACGGGAAGGCAGACCTTCCTTGTGCTGGAACAGCCAGTGGGCATATTCCGGGTTGGTGCCGCCGGTCACCACCACCGGCAGACCGTCGGCGCGGGCCAGCCGGGCGGCCGCCTCTTCCCGGGAGGCATCCCCCCCCAGCACCAGGATCATCTGGGGCGGGGGCGGCGAGGGCCACCACCAGCCGCGGGAGAGCCACAGGAGGCCCAGTCCCGCCAGTCCGACCAGCACCATCCGGCCCCGAAAGGGACGGCGGCGGCGACGACCGGCCGGCTGCGGCCCGGTGCGGCGGGCCTGGAGAGAGTCCGCTGGGGCCATCGGCCCTGTCGGGCTGGGGCCTCTTGGCCCGGGGCGGCGGGCGCCGGGCCGGGGTCCGGGGCGGCTCAGCATGGGAGCACCTCCACCGGACTGGTGGGGTAGAGGGGCAGCACCGGTTGCCAGGGGGCCGCCAGCCCCGCCTCAGCGATCGCCTGGCTGATGCCGAGCAGCTGGATCACGTCATCCGGCAGCCGCACCCGGGCGGACCGAACGGGAAAGTCCGCCAGTTCAGCGAGGGCACGATGGAGCCGTGGAGCCTCCAGCTCAGCCACCCTGCCAGGCCGGCCGGGATCGACGCCATAGAGCCCCGCCACCACACCCCGGCGGGGCAGGTCCTGCACCAGCCAGAAGGGTCCGGGGTCCGGGGGTTGGGGCCCGGCGATCAGGCGGCCGGCCATCAAGTGGAAACTGCTGACCCCATCGAGGGGCAGATGCAGCTGCTGGGCCAAGGTGCGGGCCAGCACCACCGTCAGGCGGGTGCCGGTGAACCCCCCGGGGCCGGTGGCCACCGCCAGACGGCCCAGATCCTGCCAGGCGCTGGCGGGGAGCACCGATTCGATGCCCTCGAACAGGCCGTTGGAGAGGGAGCGGCCGAGGGGAAAACTCTCCAGCCGCTCGGGCTGGGGGGAGCCGAGCCGCTGCAGGCCCACGCCGAGGCTGTCACTGGAGCTGTGCAGGGCCAGCAACCAGCGACCGCCATCGGAAACGGGGGTCATGTCGGCAGGGCCCCCTCGGGCCTGCAGCGGCGCCAGCGGCCCGGATCGGAGCGGAAGTCGGAGCAGGCCCGCACGTCCCACTCCACGCCGACCGGACCTGCACCCCAGGCATCCCCCTCGAGATCCACCACCTGGACGTGGATGCGGGGCTGCCGGGGCTTGAAGTCGGGTCGGGGATTGAGATGGGGAACGCCGTGCTGGCGCTCGACCGCGTGGTAGGCCTGACAGCGCTCCACCCAGTGGCAATCCACGCAGATGCACATGCCGCCGCGGCCCAGCAGGGTGCCCATTGTGGCGCGGGAGACCGGACGTCAAGCCCGCGAACTGTGGCGGGCCCTGGCACCGGCGGGCTGGCCCCTGGCCGCCGGGCTGCTGCCGCCCGGCACGGCGCTGGTGGGAGGTGCGGTGCGGGATGGCCTGCTGGGCCGGCTGAGCCCGAAGCCGGATCTGGATCTGGTGGTGCCCGTCGACGCCATCGCGCTGGCCCGTGCTCTGGTCCGGAAGCTCGGCGGCACCTGCGTGGTGCTGGATCCGGAGCGGTCGATCGCCCGGCTGGTGCTGAAGGGCTGGACAATCGACCTGGCCCTCTGCGCCGGTGGCGATCTGGAGGCCGATCTGGCCCGGCGCGACTTCACCGTCAACGCCATCGCCCTGCCCCTGCCGGCCGGGTCGGACAACGACGGCAACGCAGCCCCGGACCTTCAGCTGATCGACCCCTGCGGCGGGCTGGACGATCTGGCGGCCGGCCGGCTGGTGGCGATCAGCGAAGCGAACCTGCTCGATGACCCGTTGCGGCTGCTGCGGGGGGTGCGTCTGGCCTGCGAACTGGACTTCACGATCGCTCCGGCCAGCTGGGCGCTGATCCTCCGCCACCGGCAGCGGATCAGCGGCGTGGCCGGTGAACGGGTGCTGGCGGAACTGGAGCGCCTGGCCGCCTCCCCCCGGGGGCACCGAGGGCTGGAGCAGGCCGTGAAGGCGGGGCTGCTCCAGCCGTGGGGGGCGGCCACGGACGCCGGGGCACCGCTCCAGCCCCTCGGGCCCCAGCGGCCCGGGATCTGCGGCCTGACGGAGCAGGAAGCCGCCTGGGCCCTGCCGCTGGCGCGGCTGGCCGCCGTTCTCGATGGCCCAGGCCTGGAGCGGTTGCGGGCCAGCCGCCGCCTGCAGCAGCGCTGCCAGCGGCTGCGCCGCTGGCTCGGACAGCTGCGCGAGGCGGCAGCGCGGGCCGGAGCCTCGGGACTGGAGGCCCTGGATGAAGGGGAACGCGTGCAGCTTCAGCGACAGCTGGAGGAGGACCTGCCCGCTCTGCTGCTGCAACTGGATCCGGAACGGGCACGGAGGGCCCTGGATCGCTGGCGGACCCCGGCGGATCCCCTCTTCCACCCCCGCCCCCCCCTGGACGGACGCCGGCTGCAGAGCCTGCTGGCCATTCCCCCCGGGCCGGAACTGGGCCGGCTGCTCGACCATCTCACGGTCGAGCGGGCCTTCGGTCGGCTGAACCAAACAGCAGCGACGGACACAGCGGAGATGGCCGATCCCGCCCTGACCGCCGAAACGCTTGCAGCAGCTCGGAGCTGGCTGAGTCGCCAGGACGAAGCGCGGGCGTCGAGCCCGCGGCGTGATTAACTTCTTCATGCAATGGCGTGATCGCACCGCCTGCCACAGTTTTTTCTCCTTATCTCGAGCCCCCCTGCCATGAGCGTTCGTCTCTACGTCGGCAACCTGCCGCAAACCTTTGATGCCAAAGAGCTCGAAGCGCTCTTCTCGAACGTGGGAGAGGGGGTGCGTTTCAAGGCGGTGAACGACCGGGAGACGGGCACCTGCCGCGGCTTCGGCTTCGCCAACGTGGACGACCTGGCCCTGGCGGAAGCGGTGATCGCCCAGCTCAACGGAAAGGACTTCGGCGGTAACAGCCTGCGCATCGAGATCTCCGAGCAGCGCCGCGACAGTCGCGCCGCCACCGGCGGCGACCGTCGTCCAGGAGCCGCTCCCGCGACAGCCCGCAAGAGCGTCAACAAGGTGGTCCATGCCGACGCCGTCGGCGAAGGAGCCCCCGATCCCCGCTGGGCCGGTGAACTGGCGAAGCTGAAGAACCTGCTGGCCAACCAGAAGGCCGCAGTCTGAGGTCCTGTTTCGGGGCTCCGGATCAGGGCAGGCGCCGCGGAGGTCCGCCCCTCAAGGCCTCCGATCCAGGCCCCCATGTCGATGGTTCCTCGATCCGGCCCAGGCCCGATGCCCCCCTCTCCCCAGGCTGGCGCCGCTGCCATCTACCCGCTCCCATGGCTGGGCTGCTGGGATTGGCAAGGGCTCAAGGTGAGTTATGTGGGGAGCAGGGGCCGCCAGGACAGTCCGGCTGGTCAGGGTGGGCCGGCGCAGACCGCCCCCAACAGGACCATGCCCGTTCTGCTCATCCACGGCTTCGGGGCCTGCAAGGAACACTGGCGCCACAACCTGCCGGAGCTGGGCAGGAGCAGGGCCTGCTATGCCATTGATCTGGTCGGTTTCGGAGCCAGCAGCAAGCCCTCTTCCCGCCTCGATGGCGAATCGGAGGACAGGGGAGCTCTCCGCTATGGCATCGACCTGTGGGCCGACCAGGTGGCGGACTTCGCCCGGGAAGTGATCGGGACCCCGGTGCAGCTGGTGGGCAATTCCATCGGCGGCGTGGTGGCCCTGGCCGCGGCCCTGCGGCTGCAGGGGGACGTGGGCCAGGTGATTCTGATCGACTGTGCCCAGCGCAGCCTGGACGACCGACGGCTGGCCGAACAGCCCGTTCTGGCCCGGATCGGCCGACCGCTGCTGAAACGTCTGGTACGGCAGCGTTGGCTGACCGCCCGGCTTTTCCAATGGCTGGTCAATCCCGGGGTGGTGCGTCGGATCCTGGCGCTTGCCTATCCCTCAGGCCATGGCCTCGACGCCGAGCTGGTGGACCTGCTGCTCACCCCGGCCAGAAGCCCCGGAGCCCATGAGAGCTTCCGAGGCTTCATCAACCTGTTCCGGGACCGGCTGGCTCCGGACCTGCTGAGCGACCTGTCCACCCCGGTGCGGCTGCTGTGGGGGGAGGAGGACCCATGGGAACCGGTCGGCGAAGCCCGCCGCTGGGCCCTCACCTACCCCAGCGTCCGGGAACTGCGCGTGCTGCCTGGCCTGGGGCACTGTCCCCATGACGAGAATCCCGGCCAGGTGAACCCTGTGCTCGAGGAGTGGCTCAGCTGGGGAGATGATCAGGGCTGGGGAGGACAGGACTCAGGTGGACAGGTTTGAGGCGGATGGGACTCATGCGGATCCTCGACAGCCCCTTCATCGTGCCTGGGCAATCACATAGGAAAGGGGCAGATCCAACAGCTTTCCCACTCTGGGCACGAAGGCGCGGTGGTTGAAGACGTCATAATCCAGTCTTTCAATCACATCGAGAATCCCCCGATACAACCTCAGTGAAGCCCATACAGGCCAGCGGGCATCGGGAGCCAACCAGCGCACACCGGCCTCGGAACGGGAGAACCAATCCCGGGCACGCTCCAGCTGGAAACGCATCAGGGCGTGCCAGTTATCGTTGAGCCGGCCCGCCATGAGGTCCGCTTCGGAGTACCCAAAGCGGTCGAGATCTTCCTGAGGGAGATAGATCCTCCCCCTGCCGCGATCCTCTCCCACGTCCCGCAGGATGTTGGTGAGCTGGTTGGCGATGCCCAGCGCCACGGCGGCCTCCGAGGTGTCGGGCCGTTCGCTCCAGGGAGCGGAGGTGTAGGCCGAATCCACCCCCATCACCTCCTGGGTCATCAACCCCACCGTCCCGGCCACGCGATAGCAGTACAGCTGGAGGTCGGCAAAGCTGGTGTAGCGGTGACGAAGCACATCCATCCGCTGGCCCTCGATCATGTCGAGGTAAGCCTGCAGCGGCTGGGGAAACCGCTCGATGGTGTCCACCATGACCCGGTCGAAGGCATCGATGGCGTGACCGGCAAACAGGTCCCGGGTTCGGTTCTCCCAGGAAGCCAACCGGTCCAGCAGCACCTCGGCAGGCAAGGTCTGGGCCTGGGCACTGTCCATCAGTTCGTCGGTGCGTCGGCACCACACGTAGATCGCCCAGATCGCTCGCCGCTTCGCCGGCGGCAGCAGCATCGTGCCGAGATAAAAGGTCTTGGCCCAGCGGGCCGTTTCCTGTCGACAGGATTCGTAGGCCTCCTGGAGATCGGAGGAGAGGCGGAGGGGCGGCGGGGCCAGCACGCTCACACCGTCGCCAGGCGCGGAGCTGGAGCGGGGCCCTCGCCACGGCCGGCCAGGTGGCCATCGACGGCGGCGGCACAGAGCTTGCCGCTCAGCACGGCCCCCTCCATCGAGGCAAGGTAGCGCTGCATGGTGAAGCAGCCCGCCAGGAAGAAGTTGGGGATGGGGGAGGCCTGGGAGGGCCGAAGTTGCTGGCAGCCGGGCACGGTCTTGTAAACGGACAGGGGCGTCTTGACGACGATGGACTTGCGCAGCCGGGCCGGTGTGTCCCCGGTGAAATGGATGGGGAACAGCCGCTTCAGCTCCTCCAGGGTGGCCGCCACGATCTCCTCGTCAGGTCGGCCGATCCAGTCCTTGGCGGGAGCGAAAACCAGCTCGAGCATGGAACGGTCGGGATCTTCGTATTCGCGGCAGGTGTTGCTCATGTCGGCGTAGACGCTGAGCAGGTCAGAACGACTGAAGAGCAGATGGTCGATGTCGGTGAGCTTGCGGTCGAACCAGAGGTGGATGTTGATCACGGGGACCCCCCGCAGACCCTCCAGCTTGCTGAAATAGGGGAGCTCCTTCCACGGTTCCGGCAGCAGCAGCTTGAGGGGGTCGACCGGCATGGCGCTCACGTAGGCATCGGCCTGGATCTCCCTGTCGGGCTTGCCGTTGACAGCTCCGATGCGGAAGCCGCAGACAGCTCCGGTGGCATCGATGCGGATCTCCCGGAGAGGCGCCTCCAGGTGCACCTCACCTCCCCGGGCCTCGACGTAGTCAACGATCGGCTGGCAGAGGCGCTCCGGCGGATTGCCGTCGAGAAAGGCCATGCGGGAGCCGTCGGCCTCCTGGAGGAACCGGTTGAGGGCGGTGAGCACCACGGTGCTGGAGATCTCGTCGGGATTGATGAAATTGAGCGCCTTGCTCATGGCGAGAAAAACTTCATCGTTGACGCGCTCTGGGATATTATGAATCCGTAGCCATTCACTCCAGCTGTATTTGTCGCATTCCTCCACATAGGGTTGCCCTCGCAGCATCGCCGGCACCAGCCCCAGGCCGAAGGCGATCTTCTCCGGCCAGGTCAGCATGTCATTATTGCCCAGGATTGCCGCTACGCCATTGATCGGGGCCGGCAGATCAGGAAAGTCAAAACGACTATAGGTACCGGGCACCTCCTTCTGATTGAAGATCATGGAATGGGACTTCCATTGCAACCGATCTTCGATATCGAGCTCAGCGAAGAGTTGGCGCATGTTTCGATAAGCACCGAAAAAAATATGCAGCCCGGTTTCATACCAGTCTCCGTCGGCGTCCTGCCAGGCCGCCACCTTGCCGCCGAGCACATCGCGAGCCTCGAGAACGATCGGGGTATGGCCGGCGTCGCAGAGGTATTTGGCGCAGGACAGGCCGGCCAGCCCGGCCCCGGCGATGACAACCCGCATGGCTCACCCAAGATCAACAGCAACCTTATCGGGCTTCCCAGGGCAGGGGTGAGCCGGGGCCAGGGGCGGCGGCGGCGGAATCCGGTGCCGTTTTACCTAAAGTCGATGAAGCATCCCTGCGATGCCATTGCTCCTCCCGATCCCCAGGCCGTGACCATGGTCGAGACCCTGCTCAAATCCACCACCCGCCACATCCGGCTGTTCACGGCACGGGTGGAGAACGACGACCTCATCCCGGACCCGGATCAGCTGACCCTGGACATCGATCCTGACAACGAATTCGTCTGGGACGACCAGGCCCTGGAGAAGGTTCGCGCCCAGTTCCGGGAGCTGGTGGCCGCCCAGGCCGGCCAGGACCTCACCGACTACAACCTGCGCCGCATCGGCTCCGAACTCGAGGGACTGGTGCGGCAGATGCTTCAGGCTGGCGAGTTGAGCTACAACCCCGAGGCCCGCGTGCTCAATTACTCCATGGGCCTGCCCCGCAGCCCGGAAAGCCTATGACCCGCTCCAGCAGCAGCAGCCGCCGACCTGAGCCGATGGGCTACGGCCCCCGCGGCGACCGCTCGGCCGATCGCTACGACAGGGGGGCCGACCGCTTCGCCACCGGTGACGGCCGCGGCGCTGAGCGGGCCTATGCCCGTGGGGAAGAGCGCCGCTACGGCCGTGGGGACGATCCTCGCTATGAAGAGCAGGTGCGTCGAGGCGGGGGCGGCGCCGGCGGCAGGCCCCCCTCCGGCGCCAGCGGCGGCCCGCCCGGAGGTGGCCCCAGCATCCAGCTCAATGTGGCCACCGTCGCCGTGCTGGCGGGGGTGCTGGTGATCGGCATCGGCATCGGCAGCGCCGTGACCAGCACCACCCAGGGCAACCAGGGGAACATCGCCAGCGCCCAGCAGCTCGACATGGCGGTTCCCGATCCGGAGTTCTGCAAGCAGTGGGGGGCCAGTGCCTTCGTGATGGACATCGAGCTCTACACGACCATGAACCCGAGCAGCAGCTTCGTGACCCAGCCCACACTTCAGCCTGGCTGTGTGATCCGTCGGGAGAACTGGTCGGTGCTGCAGAAGGAGGGGGCGGTGACCTCCGAGCAGATGCGCCAGTGCAAACAGCGCATGAACACGTTCGCCTACATCGGCTCGGTGCGCGACAAACCCGTGGTGCGCTGCGTCTACCAGACCGACATCAGCGGCAACAAGTTCCAGACCAGGGGCATCGCCGGCGCCGCTGACGACTCCGTGGGCATCACCCCGGAGGCTGATCAGTTCTGAGCCCCCCGGTTACGAGCTGATCCCGTACAGATCGGGTCGACCCGCACTCCCTCCCGGACTCCCTGTCAGCCCTGGACCTGGCGCAGGGGGCTGTCGGGGCTGGCGAACACCGGCAGCACCTCCCGCCGGAAGGCATCGGAGGCCCGGGAGCAGTAGCGGGCGGGGTGGGTGATCAGCTTGAGCTGGCGACGAACCATCAGGTCGGCCACCTGGGGACGATGCAGCGTGCCGGCGGCCAGTTCCCGTTCGATCGAGACCACCGGCAGGAACGCCGCCCCCAGGCCCGCCTGGACGGCGTTCTTGATGGCCTCGAAGGAATTGAGCTCCATCTCGATCTTGAGCCGCTGCACGTCGAGCTTGGAGCGACTCAGCAGCTGATCCACCATCTTGCGGGTGGTGGACTGGGCGTCGAGGCAGACGAAACCGAGCCGGTAGAGGTCGTCCTTGGTGAGCTCGGGCAGACGGGCCAGGGGATGCTTGGGGGGAAGCACCAGGGCGAGCTCGTCACTGGCGTAGGGCACCACCTGGAGCAGGTCGTTGAGATCGGCCGGCAGTTCCCCCCCGATGATCGCCAGATCGATCTGGCCGTTGGCCACGCTCCAGCCGGTCCGGCGGGTGCTGTGCACCTGGAGCTGCACCGCCACATCGGGGTACTTCTGTCGGAACAGGCCGATCATGCGGGGCATCAGGTAAGTGCCCGTCGTCTGGCTGGCCCCCACCACGAGAGAGCCGCCCCGAAGGTTGTGGAGATCGTCAAGGGCCCGGCAGGCCTCCTGGCACTGGCTGAGGATCCGGTCGCAGTAACTCAGCAGCAGATGGCCCGCCTCGGTGAGCTGGGCCTTGCGACCGCCGCGGTCGAACAGGGAGACATCGAGCTGCTTCTCCAGGTTCTGGATCTGCAGGCTCACCGCCGGCTGAGTGACGTAGAGACTGTCGGCCGCCTTCTTGAAGCTGCCCTCACTGGCGATGGCCCGCAGGATGCGGAGCTGGTCGAGGGTGAAAGGCAGATCTGCCATGGGTGGGGAGGCTGCGGGGGGACCGTCGGCCGGATCCGCCATGCCGGCGGAACTCTAGGGGGCCCGCCCGATGGCCAGAATCTTCCCGATACATCCGCCGCCGCCGATGCCCTCGATTCGCCTGATCCCGGAGGGCCCCCAGCACAGCAGCCTGGTGATGCTGGCCCTGCTGCTGCTCTTCGCCCTGATCCACAGCGGCGGAGCCTCCCTGAGAGCCTGGGGGGAGGAGCGGATCGGGGCCCGGGCCTGGCGGCTCCTCTTCGCCGGTCTCAGCATCCCCTCGGCCGTCGTGGTGGTGGGATATTTCCTGGTCCACCGCTATGACGGCGCGAGGCTCTGGAACCTGCAGGAGCAAGCGTGGATTGTGCCGGTGGTCTGGACCGGCACGGCGATCAGCTTCCTGTTCCTCTACCCGGCCACCTACAACCTGCTGGAAATCCCGGCGCTGCTGAAGCCCAGGGTGCGGCTCTACGCCACCGGGATCATCCGGGTGAGTCGCCACCCCCAGGCCGTGGGCCAGGTGCTGTGGTGCGCCACCCACCTGCTCTGGATCGGCACCAGCTTCATGCTGGTGACCAGCCTGGGGCTGATCGGCCATCACCTGTTCGCCGTGTGGAACGGCGACCGCCGCCTGCACAACCGTTTCGGCGCCGCCTTCGAGGAGCTGAGGGCCAGTACCTCGGTGCTGCCCTTCGCCGCGGTGCTGGACGGGCGGCAGAAACTGGTGGCGCAGGAATTCCTGCGCCCCTCCCAGCTGGGGATCGCTATCGCCATCGGCGTGTTCTGGTGGGCCCACCGCTGGATCGGTCTGGGTGCAACGAGCTTCTCCCGTACCGCCCTGGCCCACTGGCTGGGCTGAGAGCCCTGGCGCAACGGGTCGCGACGATGGGCAGGCCCCCACAGAGCCGGAGGTGTTCCGTGGAGCCTGCCTACACTCGCCTGCAACAGAGCCCTCAGGATGCCCTCCGCTTCCGAACTTGCCTGGCTGATTCCGGTGCTCCCCCTCCTGGGGGCCAGCCTTACGGGCCTGGGGCTGATCTCCTTCAACCGCACCGTCAATCGTCTGCGCAAACCGGTCGCGCTGCTGCTGATCACCAGTGTGGGGATCGCCGCGGTCCTGAGCTTCGCGATCCTGGCCGAGCAACTGGCCGGGGCGGGCGCCACCGAGGTGCTCTTCGACTGGGCCGGGGCCGGCACGTTCCACCTTCAGATGGGCTTCCGGGTGGATGCCCTCGGGGCGGTGATGCTGGCGCTGGTCACCACCATCGCCCTGCTGGTGATGGTCTATTCCGACGGCTACATGGCCCACGACAAGGGCTACGTTCGCTTCTTCACCTACCTGGCCCTGTTCAGCAGTTCGATGCTCGGCCTGGTGATCAGCCCCAACCTGCTCGAGATCTACGTCTTCTGGGAGCTGGTGGGCATGTGCTCCTACCTGCTGGTGGGTTTCTGGTACGACAGGGACGCCGCCGCCAACGCGGCCCAGAAGGCCTTCGTGGTCAACCGGGTCGGAGACTTCGGCCTGCTGCTCGGCATCCTCGGGTTGTTCTGGGCCACCGGCAGCTTCGGCTTCGAGGAGATCGGCGAGCGCCTCGCCGCGGCCGTGGCCGGTGGCGGCCTGCCCACGGGAGTGGCCGTCCTTCTCTGCCTGCTGGTGTTCATGGGGCCCATGGCCAAGTCGGCCCAGTTCCCCCTGCACGTCTGGCTGCCCGACGCCATGGAGGGCCCCACGCCGATCTCCGCCCTGATCCACGCCGCCACGATGGTGGCAGCGGGCGTGTTCCTGGTGGCCCGTCTGCAACCGGTCTACGAACCCTTCCCCCTGGTGCAGGCGGTGATCGCCGTGATCGGCACCATCACCCTCTTTCTGGGGGCCTCCATTGCCCTCACCCAGATGGATCTGAAGAAGGGCCTGGCCTACAGCACCGTGTCCCAGCTGGGTTACATGATGCTGGCCATGGGCTGCGGTGCCCCGGTGGCCGGCATGTTCCACCTGGTCACCCACGCCTTCTTCAAGGCGATGCTGTTCCTCGGCTCCGGGTCGGTGATCCATGCCATGGAGGAGGTGGTGGGTCATGAGCCGGTGCTCGCCCAGGACATGCGCCTGATGGGCGGCCTGCGCAAGTTCATGCCGATCACCTCCGCCACCTTCCTGGTGGGCTGCGTGGCCATCAGCGGCATCCCCCCCCTGGCGGGCTTCTGGAGCAAGGACGAGATCCTCGGCCAGGCCTTCAACAGCTTCCCGCTGCTGTGGGCCATGGGCTTCATCACCGCG
Source organism: uncultured cyanobacterium (assembly GCA_963772735.1). Lineage (GTDB taxonomy): Bacteria > Cyanobacteriota > Cyanobacteriia > PCC-6307 > Cyanobiaceae > Cyanobium. The sequence goes on from CAVYYO010000001.1 coordinate 284,371, forward strand.
GGCATGACGGCCTTCTACATGTTCCGGCTCTATTTCCTCACCTTCGAAGGTGCCTTCCGCGGCCAGGACGCCACCATGCGCAGCCAGTTGCTGGCCGCCGCAGGCAAGGGCTCTGCGGAGGCCTCCCAGGAGGGCCACGCCAGTCATGCCAGCCACCCCCACGAATCGGGCTGGCAGATGGCCGCCCCCCTGGTGGTCCTGGCGGTGCCTTCGGCGCTGATCGGCCTGCTGGGCACCCCCTGGAACAGCCGCTTCGGCAACCTCGTGGATCCTGCCGAGGCTGCCGAGGTGGCCGAGCACTTCCACTGGAGCGAGTTCCTGCCCCTGGCGGGCGCTTCGGTGGCCATCTCCAGTCTCGGCATCGCCGTTGCGGTGCTCGCCTACGCCCTGCAGCGCATCGACCTGGCCACGGCCGTCGCCGCACGCTTCCCGCTCATCAATCGCTTCCTGGCCAACAAGTGGTATCTGGATGAGATCAACGAGAAGCTGTTCGTGCAGGGCAGCCGCCGCCTGGCCCGCCAGGTGCTCGACGTCGATTCCAAGGTGGTGGATGGGGTGGTCAACCTCACCGGCCTGCTCACCCTGGGCAGCGGCGAGGGTCTCAAGTACTTCGAGACCGGCCGGGTGCAGTTCTACGCCCTGATCGTGTTCGGCGGCGTCATCGGCATGGTGCTCCTGTTCGGAGCCTTCGGCTGATCGCTCCGATCAGCGGATCCCCTTCGCTCTGTGTGACAACGCCCATCCGTGCGGTGTCCGGGAGCTCGGTATTTCTACACTCCGCCCAGATGGACCGCACCGTTCTGTGCCCTTTCCCTGGCTGAGCACCGCGATTCTGTTTCCGATCGGCGCCGCTCTGCTGATCCCCTTCGTGCCTGACAAGGGAGACGGCCGGCAGGTGCGCTGGTACGCCCTGGGCGTGGCTCTCATCACCTTCCTGGTGACCGTGGGGGGCTACCTCAACGGCTACGACCCCGCTGATCCGGGCCTGCAGCTGGCGGAGAGGGTGCAGTGGCTCCCCGACCTGGGCCTGGCCTGGTCGGTGGGAGCCGACGGCCTCTCCATGCCCCTGATCCTGCTGACGAGCTTCATCACCGCCCTGGCCTGCCTGGCCGCCTGGCCGGTGACCTTCAAGCCGAAGCTGTTCTATTTCCTGCTCCTGGCCATGGATGGCGGTCAGATCGCCGTTTTCGCCGTGCAGGACATGCTGCTCTTTTTCCTGGCCTGGGAGCTCGAGCTGATCCCGGTCTATCTGCTGCTGGCCATCTGGGGAGGCAAGAAGCGCCAGTACGCGGCCACCAAATTCATCCTCTACACCGCGGGCAGCTCCCTGTTCATCCTCCTGGCGGGGCTGGCCATGGGCTTCTTCGGGGGTGGGGCGCCCAGTTTCGAGTACACGGTGCTGGCCGCCAAGAATTTCGGCACCGGTTTCCAGGTGCTCTGCTATGCCGCCCTGCTGATCGCCTTCGGCGTCAAGCTGCCGGTGGTGCCACTGCACACCTGGTTGCCGGATGCCCACGGTGAGGCGACGGCTCCGGTGCACATGCTCCTGGCGGGCATCCTGCTCAAGATGGGCGGCTATGCCCTGCTGCGCTTCAACGTGCAGCTGCTTCCCGAAGCCCACGTGCAGTTCGCCCCCCTTCTGGTGATCCTGGGGGTGGTGAACATCATCTACGCCGCCCTGACCTCGTTCGCCCAGCGCAACCTGAAGCGCAAGATCGCCTACAGCTCCATCAGCCACATGGGCTTCGTGCTGATCGGCGTCGGCAGCTTCAGCGCCCTTGGCACCAGTGGCGCCATGCTCCAGATGATCAGCCACGGACTGATCGGCGCCAGCCTCTTCTTCCTGGTGGGCGCCACCTACGACCGCACCCACACCCTCCAGCTCGACGAGATGGGCGGGGTGGGCCAGAAGATGCGCAAGATGTTCGCTCTCTGGACCGTCTGCTCCCTTGCCTCCCTTGCCCTGCCCGGCATGAGCGGCTTCGTCTCCGAGCTGATGGTCTTCGTCGGCTTCGCCACCAGCGAGGCCTACAGCCTCAGCTTCCGCATCGTGATCGCGGTGCTGGCCGCGATCGGGGTGATCCTCACGCCGATCTACCTGCTGTCGATGCTGCGGGAGATCTTCTTCGGCAAGGAAAACCCCGAGCTCGCCTCCCACACCCATCTGGTGGATGCCGAACCACGGGAGATCTACGTCATCTCCTGCCTGCTGGTGCCGATCATCGGCATCGGCCTCTACCCCCGTCTGGTCACCGACAGCTACCGGGCAGCGATCGAGACCCTGGTCGATCGGGAGGCCCTCGCTCTGGTCAAGGTGGGTCGGCCCCCCCTGCGGTCGGTGATGGCCGGCGGGGCCTTCGGCTCCCTCCCACCGGCGCTGCTCCAGGCCCCGGCCCTTGGCTGAGCCCCGGCCTTCCGATCGCCCGGGGGGCCCGTTACGAAACTCTGCGGGGCTCCCCGGTGGCCATGCCCTGCTCCGGAGAGGATGCCTACGCTCCTGCATCGCACAACAAGCGTCTCCATGCGGCAGATCAACTTCCTTCTGATCTTCAGCTTCGGCCTGGCGACGGTGATGTTCACCCTGGAGAACACCACCGCCACCACGGTGCACTTCCTCCCGGGGGTGAGCACCACCCTCCCCCTGGCGGCCCTGCTGCTGGTGGTGGGTGGCATCGGGGCCACCGCCGCCTGGATCTACGCCGTCTGGAGTGGTGTGGTGAAGAAGGTGGAAACCCTCCAGAACACCGGCGAAGTGGAGGCCCAGCAGGTGCGCATCAGCGAGCTGGAAAACGACCTGCGTCGCTACCGGGCCACGGTGGATGCCCAGCTGGGGCTCCTGCCGGCGGCCGGCGAGAGCTCGGCCCGCACCGGCGGACAGGACGGGGACGAGCCGCTGTCGATGGCGGCCGACTGAAGCGTGCTCCCGCACCGCGGGGCCCTTTCGGTCATGGACGCGACTGGTGCCTCGCGAGCGCAGCCGGTAGCTTGCAGGCGAGAGGCACCTCCGGAGCAGGACATCGCGCGTGGCAGAAGCGGGCGCCAGGCTGGCCATCCGGCTGCTGCAGGACGCGGCGGAGCGGGGAGACATCGATCCCTGGGACGTTGATGTGATCGCCGTTATCGATGGCTTCCTCGACCAGCTGCGTCAGCGCATCGATCCCCACCGCCACCTGGCCCCCCAGGGAGGAAGCTACGAAAGGGATCTGGCCGAATCCAGCGAGGCTTTCCTGGCGGCCTCCGTGCTGGTGGGCCTGAAGGCGGAGCTGCTGGAATCAGCCACGTTCCCGCCTGAGCCGCTGCTGGAGGATCCCTTTGTCGGGGAGGATGACGACTCCGGCTGGGACAGCACCGCCATGGTGCTGCCACGCAGACCCGAACGGCATCTGCGGCGCCGGCCGGTGGCACCGCCGCCTCTGCAGCGCCCCGTCACCCTGGGGGAACTGATCCGCCAGCTCGAGGACATCGCCGAGCGGCTCGAACAGGAGGGTGGGGCGGGGCGGCCCAGGCACCGCCACCGCCGCTACAGCGAAAGGGCCGCCATCGCCCAGGTGGCCGCCCTGGCCCATCGGGAGAAACTTCCCGAAACCACCGCTGGCCTGAGCCGATTCCTGCTGCACTGGACGCCGACAGCCTGCAGCAGCGACTGGGTACCTTTTGACGGGCTGGTGGAGGCCTGGGCCGAGGCCCTGGAGTCCGAGGACCCTGCCTTGGCGGGGGAGAACGACCTGGACCGGGACCGGGTGGGGGTGTTCTGGGCCTTGCTGTTCCTCTCCTCCCAGGGAAAGGTGGAACTGGAACAGGCCGGCGGGCTCTACGGGCCGCTGAGCCTTCGGCGCCTGCGGGAGGGAATCGCCGATCCCCTGGTTTTTCCGCAGCTGGCTGGCCAGGGGTCAGATGGGGGGCCGGCTCGTGAGGCAGTGGCAGCCTGAACCTTCTCCTTAGGCTGTGGCCTCACCTCTGACATGAAACAACGCCGATGAAGGCGATGATCCTCGCGGCAGGCAAGGGCACCCGGGTGCGTCCCATCACGCACACCACGCCCAAGCCGATGATTCCGATCCTCCAGAAACCCGTGATGGAGTTCCTGCTTGAGCTGCTGCGGGAACATGGCTTCGACGAGATCATGGTCAACGTTTCCCATCTGGCGGAGGAGATCGAGAATTACTTTCGCGATGGCCAGCGCTTCGGGGTCCAGATCGCCTACAGCTTCGAAGGCCGCATCGAGGACGGCGAGCTGATCGGTGACGCCCTGGGATCGGCAGGGGGTCTGAAGAAGATCCAGGATTTCCAGCCGTTCTTCGACGACACCTTCGTGGTGCTCTGCGGCGATGCCCTGATCGACCTGGACCTCAGCGAGGCCCTGCGGCGTCATCGGGAGAAGGGCGCCATGGCCAGTCTGATCACCAAGCGGGTCCCCCACGACCAGGTGAGCAGCTACGGGGTGGTGGTGACCGACGAGGACGGCAGGGTGCTCTCCTTCCAGGAGAAGCCCTCGGTGGACGAAGCCGCCAGCGACATGATCAACACGGGCATCTACATCTTCGAACCCGAGGTCCTCGATTTCATCCCCAGCGGAGAACCCTTCGACATCGCCGCCGATCTCTTCCCCAAGCTGTTGGCCTCAGGAGCCCCCTTCTATGCCCTTCCCATGGAATTCGAGTGGGTGGACATCGGCAAGGTACCCGACTACTGGCAGGCGATCCGAAGTGTGCTCCAGGGCCATGTACGTCAGGTCCAGATCCCCGGCAAGGAGGTGCGACCGGGCATCTACACCGGCCTGAACGTCGCCGCCGACTGGGACCAGATCCATGTGAAGGGTCCCATCTTTGTCGGTGGCATGACCCGCATCGAGAACGGTGTCACGATCATCGGTCCGGCCATGATCGGACCGAGCTGCCACATCTGCGAGGGAGCCACGATCGACAACTCCATCATCTTCGACTACTCCCGCATCGGCGCCGGCGTGCAGCTGGTGGAGAAGCTGGTGTTCGGTCGCTACTGCGTGGATCGCAACGGCGACCACTTCGATCTTCAGGAAGCTGCCCTTGACTGGCTGATCACCGACGCCCGCCGCCAGGACGTGGGCACTCCTTCACCGCAGCAGAAGGCCATGGCCGAGCTGCTCGGCAGCGACCTCGCCGCCAGCCAGGCCCCCTAGCCCCGCCTGCCGGAGGATCTGGGGGATGCGATGTTCGGCCTTGATCGCCATCAGGTGCACCCCCTGGGCGATCGACCGGTAGCTCGCCACCTGCTCAGCCGCGATCGCCACACCCTCGGCAGCCGGATCGGCCGCCGAGGCCAGGCGATCGATCACCGTCTCGGGGATGCAGGCTCCGGGCACCACACGGTTGATGAACTGGGCATTACGGGCCGACTTGAGCAGGAACACCCCTGCCAGCACCGGCAGTCCGAGCGGCCCGGTGATCTCCTCCACGAACCGGCGCAGGCAGCCCTCATCCATGACCATCTGGGTCTGGAGAAAACGGGCACCGGCCTCCTGCTTGCGCCGCACCCGGGAGCGGAGCCCGCTCCAGCTGGCCGACTGGGGATCGGCCGCCGCACCGGGAAACAGTTCGGTGCCCCCGTCCGGCAGATCCCCTTTCACCGGGTCCTCGCCGGCGTTGAGGCGCCGCACCAGCTGCAGCAGTCTCACCGCCTCCAGTTCATTCACCGCCCGGGCGCCCGGCTGATCTCCCGCCCGCACCGGATCTCCCGTCAGGCAGAGCAGATTGCGGATCCCCAGGGCGTGGGCGCCGAGCAGATCAGCCTGCAGGGCGATACGGTTCCGATCCCGGCAGGTCATCTGCAGCACAGGCTCGATGCCGGCCTCGAGCAGCAGCCGGCACACCGCCAGGCTGCTCATCCGCATCACGGCCCTGCTGCCATCAGTGACGTTGACCGCATGGACCAGGCCCCGCAGGCCGGCGGCCGCTTCCAGGGTGCGGCAGACCTCGGCGCCACGGGGAGGAGTCACTTCCGCCGTGACGGCGAACCGGCCTTCCTCGAGGGCCTTTCGAAGCTGCAACGGCCACCTCCACGACTGGGCCATCATGGTGCAAGCACTGCCTAGAGTGGAACACCGCCGCCGAAAAGCCGATGGCTGAACGCAGGCAACCGGCACCTTCCCTGTCCCTGGAGTGGCCCATGGTTCACCCTCGCAGCGAGCTGTCGGAACGGGAACTCGAGATCATCGAGCTGGTGGCCACCGGGCTCACCAACCAGGAGATCGCTGGTCAGCTCACCATCAGCAAGCGCACGGTCGACAACCACGTCAGCAACATCTTCACCAAGACCGGTGCCAAGAACCGGGTGGGCCTGCTGAACTGGGCCATGGACAACGGCAAGATCTGCCGCGACGGTTTCAACTGCTGCTCCCTGCCCAGCGACGACGAGGCTCACTGATCCGCTTCCCCCCTCAACCGGCCGCCGCCAGCAGGGTCTGCCGATCCTCCGCGGGCCAGTCCCTGAGGGGCCGACGGGCCAGGGCGGCATTGCTGAGGTCACGGCGTCCGGTGATCTCCCGCACGCACCACCCGGGCACCGTCACCGCCTGATCGGCCCGCTCCAGTTCCACCTCCGCCAGCACCAGAGGGGCGTTGGCACCGGCAAACACGTCGAGAACCCAGTCGCCCCCAGGCAGATCCAGGTCGTAGCGCGTCTTGATCAGCCGATGGCTGCCCAGGGCCAGCAGCTCCTCCGCGTCAGCGGCCGGGATCGGGTATTCGAACTCGAGCCGCGCCAGGGCCTGGCCTGCCGGTGAAGCCGCGGCTGGCCTTGCAGGCAGAGGGGACTTCAGGGTGAGCCAGGCCGTTTCGGGCCCCTGGAGCGGCCGGGCCAGCCGCACCCTGAGGGTGAGTCCCTGCTCTCCCGTGACCAGATACCCCTGGCGGATCTCGGTCTGACGGAGCACATGGGAACGCCAGCGGTCACCGCTCACCAGGAAGCGACGCTCGATTTCCAGGGCCATGGCGAAGGCGGCGGCGGGCAGGGTGAAGAGCCGGTCAGTTGCGGGACGGCTCGGCGCTGGTGAGGCTGCCGGCCCAGTGGAGCTTGCGGGTGAGGGTGCGGTAATAGGAAGGGCTCTGCTCCAGTTCCAGCATCAGAGCGGGATGGCGGCCCCGCTGCAGCTCGCAGCGGTCGCCGGGTTCCAGCACGGTGGCGTGGGCGCCGTCCTTCCAGAGCTTCACCCGCCGGCTGGCCTCCCCCAGGGGCCAGACCGACAGCCTGGAACGGGGCGGCACCACCACGGCCCGGCTGGAGAGACTCATCGGGCAGATCGGCGTGACCACGATCGCCTCGACGCCCGGATGCAGGATCGGGCCGCCGGCGGCCATGGCGTAGCCGGTGGAGCCGGTTGGCGTGGCGATGATCAGTCCGTCGCCTCGATACTGATCCACCACTTCCCCGTCAATCTCAAGCTCCAGCACACAGGTGGGCGAGAGTTCATCGAGAAAGGGGCGGAAGTAGAAGTCGTTGAGGGCCGCGTGGGGACCATCGCCGACGCCGTCCAGCTCGTCGCCGCAGGAGACGTCCCCCTCCTGGGGCACCCCGTCACCCCGGTCGATGCGGGCCTCCAGCATCATCCGCTGCTGGATGGCGAAACGGTCGTCCCGCAGCCGCTGCCAGAGGTTGTCGGCTGGATCATGGCCGGCGGCGTCACCATGGCTGTCGCCCCGCAACCGCAGCAGGCGCCGCTCATGGGTGAGGAAGCCCAGATGACCGCCGACATTGAAACTCAGCACCGGCACCCCGAAACGGGCCAGATGGCGGGCGGCGCCCAGCACGGTGCCATCTCCGCCGAGCACGACCGCCAGATCGGGCAGCTCGGACTCGGTGGCCAGCAGACCGGGGAAGGGATTGACCGCAAGACCGCTCACGGCAATGGTGACGGTGACCCCCTGGGAACGCAGTTCCTGGGCACAGCGGCGGGCCTGCCTCTGGGCGGCCTGACTGCCGTTGCGCAGGATCAGCCAGACCCTCTCAAGCCGCATCGGCAACGACCAGGAAACCTGCCACGCTTACCAGCGCAGCAGGTTGAAACGTTCCATGTCGACCGTTTCGCGGTTGCGGTAAAGCGACAGCAGGATCGCCAGGCCGACGGCCGCCTCGGCCGCCGCCACCGTGATCACGAAGATGGCGAACACCTGGCCACGGATCAACTGGCCATCGAGGTAGTTGGAAAAAGCCATCAGATTGATGTTGACGGCATTCAGCATCAACTCGATGCTCATCAGCACCCGCACGGCGTTGCGGCTGTTGATCAGACCCCAGACGCCCGTGCAGAACAGCAGGGCGGCCACCGCAAGAAAGGCCTCGAGCGGGATCGGAGAGGCGGCATCGGAGATCATGGCTTGGAAAGGAGGGTGGGCTGGGGGGAGGACTTCTCGATCAGCAGGGGGGTGCGATCCTTCTCGATCAGGCCCTGATCGGCCGGCTCACCGGTGATCACATCGGTGCTGAAGACGTCGCGACGGGCCAGGACGATGGCGCCGATCATTGCCATCAGCAGGAGCACCGAGGCCAGCTCGAAGGGGAGGAGATAGTCGCTGAACAGGTGCTCACCGATGCGGATGGTGGCTTCCTCGCCGACAGGGACCGGACCGGGCAGGGCCCAGGGAGTGGTGAAGGCCACCCGCAGCAGCAGGGCGAACAGACCGCCGCAGACCGCGCCGGAGAGGAGGCGGCGCACCAGCAGACCGGGGATGACCGCCAGGGTTTCCTTCTTGTTCACGAGCATGATCGCGAAAAGGATCAGGACGTTGACGGCCCCGACGTAGACAAGAATCTGGGCTGCCGCGACGAAGCTGGCGTTGAGCAGCAGATAGAGACCCGCGACCGAGAGGAACACCCCGCCCAGCAGAAAGGCCGAATAGACGATATTGGGCAGGAGCACGACGCCCAGGGAGCCCGCCACCACGGTGGCGGACAGCACCAGGAAGCAGATCTGCTGGGTGGTGGAGGCGATCGTCATCAGGAAGCTCCGGAGCTGTCGGAAACGGGGGCATCGGCCTGGGAGGCAGCACCTTCGGGCTTCGCCTTCGGCAGGGTGGCCAGCACATCCGCGGGCAGCTGGCCGGCCCGGGGCTCGCTGGCGGAGACATCGTGGGGATCCATCGCACCCTTCGGCAGGTAGGCCAGCTCCCTCAGAGCAAAGACCGCCGGATCGGAGGTGACACTGGTGGGCAGACGGCCCAGGGCAACGTTGTCGTAGTTGAGACTGTGGCGATCGAAGGCGGCCAGTTCATATTCCTCCGTCATGGAGAGGCAGTTGGTGGGACAGTATTCCACGCAGTTGCCGCAGAAGATGCACACTCCGAAATCGATCGAGTAGTTGCGCAGCTCCTTCTTCTTGGTGGCCTTGTTCATCACCCAGTCAACCACGGGCAGATTGATCGGGCAGACCCGAACGCACACCTCACAGGAGATGCACTTATCGAGTTCATAGTGAATCCTGCCCCGGTAGCGCTCGGAGGGAATCAGCTTCTCGTAGGGGTACTGCACCGTGATCGGTCGGCGACGCAGGTGGTCGAAGGTGACCGCCAGACCCTGAGTCATCGTCTGGGCCGCGCTCACCGCGTCCCTGGTGTAATCACCGACTTGCTTGAGAAACCCGAACATGGCAGGAAGCGAGGGGGGTTACGGGATGGGAACCATGATGGCCCCGGGGGGGCCAGGTTGTTGGTATCCGCCGATCGGGTTCAGCCGCCGAAGGCGACCGGGAAGGCCAGCTTGAGGGCCGCGGTGACCAGCAGGTTGACCAGGGCGATGGGCAGAAGGAACTTCCAGCCGAGGTCCAGAAGCTGGTCGATCCGCACCCGGGGTGTGGTCCAACGCAGCAGGATCGCGAAGAAGACCAGCAGGTAGGCCTTGAGGATCGTGCTGACGATGCCGATGGAGCCGGTGACCACCTGGACCAGGGGGGCGTCGGGGGAGACCCCCAGCCAGCCGGTGATCCATTCCACCGGAAGAGGGAAACTCCAGCCGCCCAGGTAAAGCACGGACACCAGGAGCGCCGAGAGCACCAGGTTGATGTAGCTGCCCAGGTAGAAGAGGGCGAACTTCATGCCGGCATATTCGGTCTGGTAACCGGCGACCAGCTCCTCCTCCGCCTCGGGCAGGTCGAAGGGCAGCCGCTCGCACTCGGCCAGGGCACAGATCCAGAAGATCACGAAGCCCACCGGCTGGCGCCAGATGTTCCAGCTGAAGATGCCGGCGCCGGTCTGCTGGGCGACGATGTCGACGGTGCTGAGGGAGTTGCTCATCATCACCACCGCCAGCACCGCCAGAGCCAGGGGGATCTCGTAGCTGATCGACTGGGCGGCAGCCCTCAGGCCGCCGAGGAGGGAGTATTTGTTGTTGCTGGCGTAGCCACTCATCAGCAGCCCGATGGGCTGGATGCTGCTCAGGGCGATCCAGAGGAAAATACCCACTCCCACATTGCTGATCAGCAGGTTCTGGCCGAAGGGCACCACCAGCCACGACAGGATCACCGGCACCACCACCAGCACCGGTCCGAGGCTGAACAGGAGGGAATCGGCCCTGGCCGGGATGATGTCCTCCTTGAAGACCAGCTTGAGGCCATCGGCCAGGGGCTGCAGCACCCCGAGGGCTCCGGCGTACTCGGGGCCGATGCGTTGCTGGACCGCGGCGGAGATCTTGCGCTCCAGCCAGACGCTGACCAGCACCCCGACCACAGCGCCCACCAGCACCAGCACCATCGGCAGCGGCAGCCAGAGCAGATGGGCCGCAGCGTCGGTGAGACCCGCGTTCCTGGCCAGGTCGATGAAGCTCGACTGGAGGTCGAGCCCAGGGGCGACGACGGTGGCACCCAGCAAGCCAGTGGACAGCATCAGAGAACTCCGGTGGGGGGAAGCTAGGGGGAAACGGGTCGGCCGGGCCGGGGGTCAGCCGGGAACAGGACGGCTCTCCAGGGGGAGCCAGCCCCGCTCGCTGGAACCGGTGTAGATCTGCGAGGGACGGTAGATGCGGTTGGCACCCAGTTGTTCCTTCCAGTGGGCAAGCCATCCTGCCGTACGGGCGATCGCAAAGATGGGGGTGAACAGGTCGCGGGGGATACCAAGCTTTCGGTACACCAGCCCGGAGTAGAAGTCGACGTTGGGAAAGATTCCCTTCGGCCCGAGCTTCCTGGCCGCCACTTCCTCGAGCTTGAGGGCCACGTCGTACATGGCGTCATGGCCGAAGCGCTGGAACAGTTCCTCGGCAAGACCCTGCAGGATCACGGCCCGGGGATCCTTCACCCGGTATTCGCGATGACCGAAACCCATGATCTTCTGCTTCTCGGCGATGGCACGGTCGAGCCAGGATTCCACTTGGTCGATGCCGCCGATCTGGTCGAGCATGTCGAGAACGTCCTCGTTGGCGCCGCCGTGGAGGGGACCGGCCAGGGTGCCCACCGCCGAGGCCACCACCGCGTAGGGGTCCGTGAGGGTGCTGGCGGTGACACGGGCGCTGAAGGTGCTGGCGTTGAGGCTGTGCTCGGCATGCAGGATGAGGCAGGCATCAAAGATGCGGGCCGCCAGGGGATCAGGTTCCCGTTCAGTGAGCATGTAGAGAAAGTTGGCCGAATAGGCCAGGTCATCACGGGGCTGGATCGGGTCCTGGCCTTTGCGGATCAGCTGGAAAGCCGCCACCATCGTGGGGATCTTGGCAATCAGGCGCACCACCGCGTCAATGATGTACTGGGGGTCGTAGAGCGCCCGGCGGGAATAGAAGAGCCCCAGAGAAGCTGCGCTGGCCTGGAGGGCATCCATGGGATGTCCCGTGGCCGGGAAGCACTTCATCATGTCGCGGATGCGAAAACTCACCCGCCGGTGCATCTGCACCTCCTGCTCGAATTCCCGCAGCTGGAAGATGGTGGGCAGTTCGCCCCAGATCAGCAGATAGGCGGTTTCCAGAAAGCTGCTGTGGTTCGCCAGCTGTTCGAGGGGATAGCCCCGGTAGGTGAGCAGGCCCCGCTGACCGTCGATGGAACAGATGGCCGACTGGGTGGCCGGCACCCCCTCCAGACCCGGCCGGAAGGGGGGCGCGGCCGGCTCCGGGGGCGATGGAGCCAGAGAGGTGCCCTGAGGGTCATGGGCCTCTGGATTGCACTCCGCCGCCATGCCGTTTCCTGTGGATTGCCCGAACTTAGGAGCAGGAAGTGGGGAGTGACGTAACGCCCGCTGCCGGTTCAGGAGCGGGCCTTCCAGAGCTTCGGGCGCACCAGCCACTCCAGACGGGCGGTTCCGGCCAGGGGGCAGCCGAGCTCGGCGGCGGGAAGCCGCAGCAGGGCCATGCCCGCCTTGCGCAGGGTGATGGAGCCGGGCGCTGCTCCCAGCAACCGGGCGGCCAGCAGGCCCAGATCGGGCTCGTGGCCCACCAGCAGCAGCCGTCGTGGCGACTCCGATGGGGGTTCCGGAGCACCCGTGGGGGATCCTGCGCCGGCCCCGGGGGCCAGCCAGGCCGGGAGCTGGGGCAGGGGATCGCCCCCCGGCTCCAGGGCCTGGGCCAGTTCGAGGTGAGCGGCCAGCCCGGCTGCCAGGGCGATCTCCCCGGTCTGCCAGGCCCGGGTGAGGGGGCTGGAGAGGAGCCGATCGGCCTTCAGGCCCAGGCGCACGGCCCGGTCCAGCATCGCCCGCGTACGGATCCGGCCGGTGGCGGTGAGCTCCCGGCCCGCGTCGGGCCTGCCGGGGCTGCGCTCCTCGGCGATGCCGTGGCGCAACAGCAGCAGTTCCCTCGCCGCTTGGGCCATGCTCAGGGATCTCCGAAGCCAAGCCGGCCTTCGACCACCAGCCCGCCGGGCTCTCCCCCCACGGCCAGGGCCAGGCCCTCGACCGGCTCCGAGAGGGAGCCACCGGCCAGGGCAGTGAGCCGCTGCCATGGCGGCCAGGCGGTCAACAGAGCGCGAGCCCGGGGACCATCCAGAGCCCACTGCAGGGCCGCATCCCCGGCAGCGAGGTCCTGGAGCCGGTCCTGGCGGAGACGGGCGCCCTTCCTGGCAGGACCCTCGAGCCTCTGCAGCTGGCCGAGGGACTCCCCCCACCAGGCCTGATCGTCCCGCTGCCAGCGCCAGCCCGCCAGGGGGGCCTGCAGCTGCTCCACCTCCTTGCCGTCGCGTCGGCCGGAGCCGGCCTGCAGGCGGGTCCAGACCCGCAGCGCATGGCCGTCGACCTCCAGGGGGGCCGCGATCAGCCCTTCCGCCGCCAGGGATCTCTCCACCGCCGCGGCTTCCGGACGATCGGCCGCGGTGCCGAGCAACCAGTGGCCGCCGCTCGCCGCAGCCAGGAGCGGCCCCGTGTCGGAGGCCACCACCAGGGCAGGCAGGGGGCCTGCCGCGCCCTCACCCCCCGCCATCCGGGAGAGAAGCGGCTGCAGCAGGGGAATCGCGGCGACCGCCGCGGGATCCTGCACCAGGGCGAGGCTGGCGAATGGACCGTGAAGCTCCCCCAGCAGGGCCCGGCCCAGGCCAGCGTCCACACCGACCTCGGGCAGCGCCGTCTGCGGCGGCAGCCCCAGCAGACCCTTCAGACGCAGGCCCCGTCCGTCGGGCCGCAGGGACATCAGCAGTTGCCCGGGCCTCTGGTCCTGCTCGGCCGGCAAGGGAACCCCCAGCCAGCGCTCCAGGGCCTCGGGAGCGACCTGGAGCAGGGCGGCACCGGAGCCCAGCCGGCCGAGACCCACCTGGAGTGCGGGCTGACCAGCCTGGTTGAGCTCGCCGATCTGGGACACGTCCAGGGCCTGCTCCAGCACACCCCGTCCCGAGGCGATCAGAACCAGATCGTCGTCCACCAGGGCCGTGGCCAGGGGCATGGGGGACCGGCCGACCAGGGCCCCCTGGCCGCTGATCAGCCCCATCCCCCGGTAGGTGCTGATCTGCAGATCCGTGCCGGCCAGACTGCGGGTCTGCCAGAAGCGCTGCAGGAAGCGACGAGCGCCGGCGTCGTCGCGGCTTCCCAGGGCCAGCAGCCAGCCCGCCCGGGGGAGCGCCGGCCCGGGCCCGGAGGTTGTCGGCCCGGCTGCCTCGAGAAGGGCCAGACCGACCGGCGCCGCCAGCCAGGAACGCAGTTCAGCGTCGTAGTCGAGGCCCGCGGCGGCGAAGGCCCCGTCGCGCAGCCGGGCGACCGCCTCCGCCGCCTGGCGCCGCTGGCGGGGCGGAGCGACCGCCCGGGCATATGCCACCGGCTGGTCCCCGTCACTGAAGAGATAGAGGCTGAGGGGGGCTTCGCGGGGCACGAACCGGGCGGCCCGGGGGATCTCCAGGGGCTGCCGCTGAAGCCGCAGGGCGCTGCGCTGCCACACCAGCCACCAGCCACCGAGCCCCAGAGCGAACACCACCAGCACCAGCGCCAGCAGCACCGCCAGGAAAGGGCGGGCCTTCATGCTTCCTCAGCAGGATGGGACCATCCTGACGCCACCCCCCCTCCGATGCCCGCGATGGACGAGCCGACCCGCCCAGGGACACCCCGGACGTTGCCCGCCAGGGATCTGCAGCGCCGCATCGAAGCAGGGGAGCCGCTGCAGATCGTGGACGTGCGCGAAGACGGCGAACTGGCACTGGCCCGCCTGCCCCTGCAGGTGCACCATCTGCCCCTGAGCCGCCACAGAGAGTGGCTTCCCGGGCTGGAGACCCGGCTCGACCGGCACCAGGCGGTGGTGGTTCTGTGCCATGCCGGGATCCGCAGCTGGGACTTCGGCTGCTGGCTGATCCAGGAGCAGGGCTACGGCGACGTCTGGAACCTGCAGGGCGGCATCGACGCCTGGAGCCGGGACGTGGATCCCCAGGTACCCCGCTACTGAAAGCGCAGCGAAGGGGCGCCGCCGGAGACATGACTGAGCGAACGATGAGCAGCAGCTGAGTTGGTGCTGAGCTGTTACTGAGTGGATGCCGGCGGCGGTCGAGCGGCCCCTTGCTCCCTAGAGTCAATTTTCTGGTTTTCTTTCGTTCTCCCCCTCCCCCATCCCTTGGACAGCCTGCCGCGCCGACAACAGGAGGTGCTCCGGGCCACGGTGCGGCACTACGTGGACACCGTCGAGCCCGTGGGCAGCCACACCCTGGTGCGGCGTTTCGGCCTGCCGGCCAGTCCCGCCACGGTGCGGACGGCCATGGGGGCGCTCGAACAGCGCGGCCTGCTGACCCAGCCCCACACCTCCGCCGGCCGGATCCCCAGCCAGCGGGGCTATCGGCTCTATGTGGACCAGCTGCTGCCGGCCCCGGGAGCCGCCGCTCTGCAGCTGGAGCGGGAGCTGGCCGGGCTGAGCCTCCAGTGGGCGGCTCTCGATGACCTGCTGCTGCACCTGGCCCGCCGCCTGGCCGATCTCACCGGCCTCCTGAGCCTGATCACCCGGCCCCAGCGACCCAGCCCCCTGCTGCAGGCGGTGCGGCTGGTGCCCAGCGGCGACCGGCTGCTGGTGTTTCTGGTCCAGGGTCCCGACTTCAGCACCAGCCTGAACCTGCGTCTGGGGGCCGGGCTGGAGGAGGAACTGCCGATCCTGGAGCGCTGGAGCAACCAGCAGCTGCGGGCCGGCGGCAACGGCCGCATCCCCTGGGAGCGGCTGCCCGCGGAGCTGCGGCGCAGCGGAAGCCTGCTCTGCCAGGCCCTCGAAAGCCATGGCCGGATCCGCAGCGAGGAGCTCGATGCGGGGGTGGCTGCAGGCCTGGGCGGTCTGCTGGGCCAACCGGAGTTCAGCCAGACCTCCAGCCTGCTGCCCCTGGTGCAGCTGGTGGAGCATGGCCCCCGTGCCGTCCTTGGTTCCGGCGCCGCCCACGACGCCATGCCGACCGAAGCCATCTGGATCGGCACGGAGCACCCCCATGCGGCCCTCGGCCAGTGCTCCGTGGTCCAGGCCACCTACCGCACCGGCCACGGCGGCCGGGGCCAGGTGGGGCTGGTGGGACCGATGCGTATGGCCTACGCCACCGCCCGCGCCGCGGTCCAGTCCGTGGCCTTGATTCTGGAGAGACTGCTGAGCTGATGACCTATTGCCTCGGCTTCCTGCTCAACAGCGGCCTGGTGCTCGCCTCCGACTCCCGCACCAACGCGGGGGTGGACTACATCTCCAGCTACAGCAAGATGCACGTGCTCGTGCCGGCTCCCGATCGGCTGTTCGTGCTGATGGCGGCAGGCAATCTGGGGACCACCCAGGCGGTGCTGAACCGCATCCGCCGCGACATCGAAAACCACAGCGGCGGTCCCAGCACCCCATGGGCCCGGCAGGATGACCCGCCGTCCGGCCCGAGCATGCTCACCGCCCGCTATCTGTTTGAGGTGGCCGACTACATCGGCCGTCTCAATGTGATGGTCCAGAAGGAGTTCAACCCCACTCTGCGCCAGGCGGGCGCCAGCGGGGAAGCCAGCTTCATCCTCGGCGGCCAGATCGCCGGCCAGCCCCACGGCCTCTACATGATCTACCCCCAGGGCAACGCGATCATGGCCACGGCCGACACTCCCTTCCTGCAGATCGGCGAGAGCAAGTACGGCAAGCCACCGCTCGATTACATCGGCCATGCCGGCCTCTCGCTCGAGGATGCCGCCCGCCTGTGCCTGGTGTCGGAAGTGGTCACCCGGCGTTCCAACCTCACCGTGGGGCCTCCCTTCGAGATCGCCCTGCTGCGGCGGGACGCCCTCAAGGTGGAACGGCGCCTCAAGCTTGATAAGGATTCTCCTGAGGTCATCCGGACCATGGAGGTCTGGGCCCGGCACATGCAGGAAGGCCTGAACAAGCTGCCCCGCTTCCCCTGGGAGCAGGATCCGCTCTGAGGCACCTCCACGGGCACCCCCGGGCGGGAACCTAG
>CAVYYO010000002.1:0-248584 GCA_963772735.1 uncultured cyanobacterium
CTTAGAACTCTAGAGAAATGTCAACTCCTGACGTGACCCCGAAGCCATACGCTGGCCAACAAAGCAGACTATGAAACCGCAAGCTCTCAAACGCTCTCTTCGAATGGGATTCACCCTGACGGAGTCTATCATCACCATCGCCATCATTGGCGTGATGGCGTCTCTTGTGGTGAGCGCCATTTCCAACGGCTCTCGCGATGCCCAGCGAATTGTGGCCCGTCAACAGCAGGCTGCCATTCAAAATGCGATCAACTCGTGGGTCATGTCAGAGACTCGGGTTGGCAACACTCGGCAGGTTAAGAGCATCAAGGACATTCGAGACACCTACAATGCCCAAACAACCTCAAGGGGAAAATTTCAGACATTTCTAGCCCCAGATGTCTCGGGCGCAGGTGGGTTTCTCGACAAGAACACTGCGGATCATATTCTCGAATACACCACCAATACCGATAAACTCAAATCAGCGGCTCTCGACATGGCTCGTCAGCACCTAGTTCTCCAGCACCCCTGGGCAGCTGGAGGTTTTCCTCGGGTGGACATGGTTGCGGATTGATGCAGACCCACTTCTTAAAATCGAAAATCACGGCTCTATGAAAAATTGCAAAGATACAGATCACGCTAGCCACAACAAAGGATTCTCGCTCGTCGAAATGCTCGCCTCAGTGGCCATTATCGGGGTTATTGCTTTCTTGGCGATCCCCTCAGTGTCGAGGATGCGAGAGGACAGTGAGCGTAACCTCGCCATCGCTCGCGCAGAGGCTCTCAATGTCGCGATGGCCACCTTGGTGCAGATGAGGGGGCGCACCCAAGCCCAAACGGAATGGGCAGGAGCCACCTCAGACGACGCCAAGTACGTTAAGCTTCAGCCCTACTTGAGTTGGGATCAAACTCCCCGACCGATCGGAATCCCACTCAGTACTTGCAGTAATCCCTCGGGACAAAATGGGAGACCTATCCGACGAGGAAAAGGATCGCTTCGAGAAGCTTCTCGATGAGTTCAAGACAGTCTTCGCGAAAAGCGACACCAACCTAGGATGTGCTGCAAACGTAAAGCATACCCTAGACACGGGTACCGTCCTACTGCGCCGGCGGACACGCCGATCACCGCCGAGCCGAGGGTCAGGATCAGGCCGAACAGCACGGAGATGCGGAAGCCGTAGATGACGCGCGCCAGCACGTCGCGCGCCTGGTCGTCGGTGCCGAGCCAGTTCCAGTTGCCGAGCGTGCAGTCCGGGGTCGTCGACGCCAAGCGGATAGCGCGCGCAGCGCGTCTCCTTGTCGTAGAGCCAGGACGGCTTGGCCGGCGCGGCCTCCGGGATCTCGTTGTTGACCGTGCGATAGGAGTAGCGGACCGGCGGCCAGAGCATCCAGCCATTGGCCTCGATCTCGTCGGAGATGACCGGGTCGCGATAGTCGGTGACGGCGATAGAAGCCGCCGAACTTCTCTTCCGGATAGTCGACGACGACGGGAAACAGGATCTCGCCCTTGTAGGAGACGAGGATCGGCCGGTCGT
This sequence comes from uncultured cyanobacterium, assembly GCA_963772735.1. Classification (GTDB taxonomy): domain Bacteria; phylum Cyanobacteriota; class Cyanobacteriia; order PCC-6307; family Cyanobiaceae; genus Cyanobium. The sequence goes on from CAVYYO010000002.1 coordinate 1,515, forward strand.
TGGCGATCGAGCTCGGCGAACAGCGACAGGACGAACAGGACCAGGAAGATCCACAGCGACCAGTAGCCGCGCCGGTTGGCCTTGAAGTTCTGCCAGCGCCGCTGGTTGAGCGGCGACAGGCAAGGGCCGCTTCCGCGGCGCTGCACCTCGTCCGCAGTGTCGCGCGCCGCGACGTCCGCCATCAGACGTCCCTCCGGTCGAAGTCGATGCGCGGATCGATCCAGGTGTAGATGAGGTCGGAGATCAGGCCGACGAACAGGCCGATCAGCGAGAAGATGTAGAGGTTGGCGAAGACCACCGGATAGTCGCGGTCGAGCACCGAGCGGAAGCCGAGCAGGCCGAGCCCGTCGAGCGAGAAGATGTTCTCGATCAGCAGCGAGCCGGTGAAGAAGGCCGAGACGAAGGCGCCCGGAAAGCCGGCGATGACGATCAGCATGGCGTTGCGGAAGACGTGGCCGTAGAGCACCTGCCGTTCCGACAGGCCCTTGGCGCGCGCGGTCACGACATACTGCTTGCGGATCTCGTCGAGGAACGAGTTCTTGGTCAGCAGCGTCGTGGTGGCGAAGGCCGACAGCACCATGGCGGTCAGCGGCAGCGTGATGTGCCAGAGATAGTCGACGATCTTGCCGCCGATCGACAGCTGGTCGAAATTGTCCGACGTCAGGCCGCGCAGCGGAAACCAGTCGAAGAACGATCCGCCGGCAAACAGCACCATCAGCAGGATGGCGAACAGGAAGCCCGGAATGGCGTAGCCGACGATGACGACGCCGCTCGTCCAGACGTCGAAGGCCGAGCCGTCCTTCACCGCCTTGCGGATGCCGAGCGGGATCGAGATCAGGTAGGAGAGCAGCGTGATCCACAGGCCGAGCGAGATCGACACCGGCATCTTCTCCAGGATCAGGTCGAGCACGCGAGATGTCGCGGAAATAGCTCTCGCCGAAATCGAAGCGGGCATAGTTCCAGATCATCAGGCCGAAGCGCTCGAGCGGCGGCTTGTCGAAGCCGAACTGCTTTTCGAGCTTGGCGATGAATTCGGGGTCGAGGCCCTGGGCGCCGCGATATTTCGAGCGACGTCGCCGCCCGCGTCCGAACGTCGCTGCCGCCGGCGTCGCCGCCGCCGCCGGACAGCCGGTCGGCGGCGTCGCCGCCCTGGCCGGTCAGCTTGGCGATGACCTGCTCGACCGGTCCGCCGGGCGCGAACTGGATGACGGCGAAGGAGATCGCCATGATGCCGAGCAGGGTCGGGATCATCAGCAGGACGCGGCGGAGGATATAGGCGCCCATCAGGCGTCGCGCCTGCGTACATGGCTCGCCGGTGCGCGGCTCGGCAGCCTTGGCGCGCGTGCCGCACGCCTTCAGACCTTGATCCGTCCGTGCAAGACCGCGGTCTAGCCTTTGCCAATTGCCGCCGCCTTGTCCTTGTCGAACCACCAGAGCGTCTCCGCCGCGAACCCGTAGTCCGGTTTCGGCTCCTGGAAGCCGAACATGTCCCAGAAGGCGACGCGGTGATTCGCCGAGTACCAACTTGGAATCCAGTCCCGGCGGGCGCGCAAGACCCGGTCCAGCGCGCGCATGACGGTGATCAGCTGCTGCGCGGTCGGCGGCGCGCCGATCGCGTCGACCAGCGCGTCGATGGCGGGGTCCGCCGTGCCCGGGCAGATTGCGCGAACCCGGCAGGGCGGCCGACGCGTCGAATGGAAGATGCCGTCCATGCCTTCGCGCGTCGGCGTGGCGAGAAGGACAGCGGCCATCGAGATCATGTCGAAGTCGAAATCGGCCTGCCGCGCCTGGTGCTGCGCGGAATCGACCATGCGGATCGACGCGTCGATGCCGATCGCCCGCATGTTCTCGACCCAGGGCGAATAGATGCGCACGAAGCCTTCGTCGTCGACGAGGATCTCCACGGTGAAGGCCTCGCCGCGCTTCGTTGCGCAGCGCGCGCCGTCGCGGCTTCCAGCCGGCCTGTCCGCATCAGCTTGCGCGCCTCGCCGAGCAGCTTCCGGTCGCGCCCGCTCCCGTCGGACGCCGGCAGCGCACAGGCCTCGCCGAACACCTCGGCCGGCAGCCTGTCGCGCAGCGGCTCGAGCAGCGCCAGTTCGTCCGGGCCGGGGACGCCGATCGCCTTGAACTCCGACTTCTCGAAGCAGGACTGCGAGCGCTGGTAGAGCCCGTAGAACAGGGATGCGTTCGTCCATTCGAAGTCGAAGCACAGCGCGATCGCCCGGCGCACGCGCACGTCGCGAAAGCGCTCGCGCCGCTGGTTGACGGCGATCGCCTGCATGGACGGGCGCTTTTCGGACGGGAACTCGCGCTTGACGACCTTGCCGGCCTGTGATCGCCGGGAAATCGTAGGCCGTCGCCCAGAGTCGCGAGGTCGCCTCCTGGCGGTAGATGGATCTCGCCCTTCTTGAAGGCTTCGAAGGCGGCCTGGCGGTCGCCGTAGAATTCGATGCGCAGCCGGTCGAAATTGTAGATGCCGCGGTTGACCGGCAGGTCGCGTGCCCCAGTAGTCGGCGACGCGCTCATATTCGATCGTCTGGCCGGCGGCGCACGAGGCCGACCTTGTAGGGCCCCGAGCCGAGCGGCGGCTCCAGGCGCGAACTGTCGAACGGCACCTTGTCGAAATAGGCTTTCGACACGATCGGAAAGGTCGGCGACGTCCAGAATCGTCCGCTCCGACTGCTTGCCGGAGAAGATCAGCCGCAGCGTCGCCGGGTCGACCGCGATCGCGTCGACCAGTTCGATCAGCGGCAGCAGGATTCGGATGACCGCTTGTCCTTGAAGAGCTTGTAGGTGAAGGCGCAGTCCTCGGCCGTCAGCGGCGAGCCGTCATGAAAGCGCGCCTCCGGGCGCAGCGCGAAGTCGAAGCTGTTGCGGTCTCCGACATCGTCACGGATTCGGCGATCAGCCCGTAGATCGAATCCGGCTCGTCGAGCGCACGCGTCATCAGCGAATCGAAGCAGATCTCCATGCGCGGCGGCGCGTCGCCCTTCGGCGACGAAGCTGTTCAGCGTGTTGAAGGTCGGGGGGTTCTGGTTGAAGAGCCATGGTTCGGGCCGGAAGTTGAAGGTGCCGCCCTTCGGCGCGTCGAGATTGACGTAGTCGAAATGCGCGAAGTCCGGCCGGGTATTTCAGGTCGCCGAAGGCCGACAGCCCGTGCAGCGTCGTGCCCGGTCGGCGTGGCGGCGAAGGCCTGGCCGGGCAGCAGCGGTGCGGCGAGCGCGCCGCCGGCCGAGCGCAGGAAGATCGCGGCGCGGAGAGCGCCGCGCCAGCCATCAGTTGCTGCTCTTGTACTTGGCGGCCAGCGCGGCTTCCTTGTCCGGATCGACCCACCAGGAATCGATATCGACGCCGATATAGGCCGGCTGCTTGTCGGGCATGCCGAACTTGTTCCAGTAGGCGATCCAGACCTTCGGCAGATGCCATTGCGGAACGACGTAGAAGTTCCACAGGAGCACTCGGTCGAGCGCATGCGTGGCGGCAAGCAGGTCGTCGCGGTCGGTGGCGAAGATCACCCGGTCGACCAGCGCATCGACCACCGGGTTCTTGATGCCCGACATGTTGCGCGAACCCGGCGTGTCGGCGGCCTTCGACGACCAGAAGTCGCGCTGCTCGTTGCCGGGCGACAGCGACTGCGCCAGCACCGCCGTCACCATGTCGTAGTCGAAGTTCTCGGACGCGGTTGACGTACTGGCTGGTGTCGACGATGCGCAGCGTCGCGTCGATGCCGAGCTTGCGCAGATTGTCCATGAAGGGAGCGGTGACGCGCTCGTCGGTCGGATCGTTGCCGAGGAACTCGATGCGTGAACTGCTCGCCGGTCTTCTCGTTGACCAGCTTGCCGCCCTTGCTGGCCCAGCCGGCCTCCTTGAAGAGCTGCGACGGCCTTGCGCAGATTGTCGCGCGTCGCCTTGCGGCGTGTCATAGACGGGCAGCTTGAACTCCTGCGGTGAACAGTTCCGGTGGCAGCTTGTCGCGGTACGGCTCGAGGATCTCCAGTTCCTTGCCTTGCGGCAGCCCGCTCGAGGCCAGCTCGCCGCCTTCGAAATAGCTGTCGGTGCGCGTGTAGGAGCCGTAGAACAGCGTGCGGTTCATGCTCTCGAAATCGAAGGCATAGGTCAGCGCCTGCGCGCACGCGCCGGTCCTGGAACTGCGGCCGGCGCATGTTGAGGACGAAGCCCTGCATCGGCTCGCCCGATGTCGTGTCGAACTCGGCCTTGATCACGTCGCCGGCCTTGAAGGCCGGGAAGTCGTAGCCGGTCGCCCAGCGCTGCGAGCGGTTCTCGGGCCGGATGTCCTCGAAGCCGCCCTTGGTGAAGGCCTGCCATGCGGCATTGTCGTCGTGGAAATAGACATAGCGGCGCTTGTCGAAATTCTCGCGGCCGACCTTCACCGGGCAGGTCGGCGCCCCAATAGTCCTGGCACGCGCTCCCAGACGATTTCCGCGCCCGGCTTGAAGCTCTCGATCTTGTAGGCGCCCGAGCCGAGCGGCGGCTCGAGCGTCGGCTGCGTGATGTCGCGCTTCTTGCCGCTGGCGTCGGTGCCTTCCCACCAGTGCTTGGGCAGCACGACCAGGTCGCCGAGGATCTTGCGGCAGTTCGCGATTGCCCTTCTGGTCGAAGCGGAACTCGACCTCGCGATCGTCGACCGCGACGGCCTCGGTCACGTTGGCGTAGTAGCGGTCGTAGATCGGGCTGTTGGCCTTCAGCACGTCGAACGACCAGATCGACGTCGTCGGCGGTGATCGGCTTGCCGTCATGCCACTTGGCGCGCGGGTCGAGCCGGTAGGTCGCCGAGGAAAAATCGTCCGGATACTTGTAGGCGTCGGCGATCAGCGGATGGCTGACGCTCGGCTCGTCGGTCGCCTGCTCCATCAGCGTGTCGTAGAGCAGGCCGCCGCCGAAGTGGCGCGAAGCCGGCGGCCGCGCGTGCCCGCACGATGTAGGGATTGAAGCTGTCGAAGGTGCCGATCGCGACGCAGTTGAGCGTGCCGCCCTTGGGCGCATCGGGATTGACGTAGTCGTAGTGCTTGAAGTCCTGCGCCATACTTCGACTTGCCCATCAGCGACGAGGTGGTCAGCCAGTCCTGGCGCATGCCGCTGCCGGCAGACGCCGAGCAGCGATCGACCGCTGCAGCCAGTGGCCATCGTGCAGCGACCGTCCTGTCATGCGCATCTCCCGATCCGTTCCTCGATCACGATGCGCGCTCGGCACCGCTGCGCAACCAGCGCCGCGATGCCCGACGAACCCTTGATAACAAAAAAGCCGGGCTGAACCCGGCTTTTTCGTGATTGATGGCGATTACAATTTCGTCACTGGGCCGGGCGGGCGCGGCTCGGCGCTCGGAGCGGCAGGCGCCGGCTCGGCGCGGTGCGGGCTTCGGCCGGCGCAGCGGGCGCGGCCTCGGCCGGTGCGGCCTGCGGCGGGCTTCGGCAGGCGCCGCCGCAGGCGCCGCATCGGCGGCGGGCGCGGCGGCAGCGCCTCCGGCAGCGGCGCCGGCGTGTCGGCCAGCGTGCGCAGATAGGCGATGAGGTTGGCGCGCTCGTCGGGCTTCTTCAGGCCGGCGAAGCCCATCGCCGTGCCCTTGACGAAGCCCTTGGGCGAGGTCAGGAAGTGGTTCAGATGGTCGTAGTCCCACACGACCGAGCCGCCCTGCGAGAATTCCTTCATGGCCGCCGAATAGGCAGAAGCCTTCATGCGAGGCGATCGGGCGGTTGACGATGCCCCAGAGGTTCGGGCCAACCTTGTTGGGGCCGCCCTTCTCGCCGGTGTGGCAGGCCTGCGCACTTCTTGAACACGGCCGCGCCCGCGGTCGGCGTCGGCCGAAGCCAGCAGCGCGGCGATCGGCACTCTCGGCTGCGGCGCGCCGCCGCCTCGCCGCCGGCCGCCTCTTCGGCCGCCTCGATGACGAAGCCCGGCTTTTCCGGCATGCGGCGAGGCAAAGATCGCGTCCGACATCAGGCCGATCGAGAAGACGATGAACACGGTTCCCAGAAGCGCGCCGATCAGCTTGTTGAATTCGAAAGAGTCCATTCGCCCAAGGCTCCCTGGTCCGTGCGACCGGCAGAACATGCGTTCCGCCCGCCGCAGGCACGATTTTCGCGGCCGGAATGCCCGGCCGAGATGCGCCGGAAACTAGGTCTTTTGCTTGGTCGTTGCAACACCTATAAGGGCGCTGCCAGTGAGACCTTTTGCCACTTTCGGCAACGCCCGTCCGGAACCGCCCCGCCGCCCATGTCGCACCTCATCCTGATCCCCGCCCGCATGGCCTCGACGCGGCTGCCGGGCAAGCCGCTGGCCGACATCGCCGGCGTGCCGATGATCGTCCATGTCGCGCGCGCGCGCCGCCGAGAGCGGGCTCGGCCGCGTGGTCGTGGCGACCGACACGCCGAGCAGTCGCCGCAGCGGTCGCGCGCGCACGGCTTCGAGGCGGTGATGACGCGCGCCGACCACCAGTCCGGCTCCGACCGCATCTTCGAGGCGCTGCAGGCGCTCGACCCGCGACGGCGCCGTCGAGACGGTCGTCAACGTGCAGGGCGACCTGCCGACGATCGAGCCGGCGACCGATCGCGCGCCGCCCTCGCGCCGCTCGCCGACCCGGCGGTCGACATCGCGACGCTCGGCGTCGAGATCACGCGCGACGAGGAGAAGACCAACCCGAACGTGGTCAAGATCGTCGGCTCGCCGCTCGTCGCCGACCGGCTGCGCGCGCTCTATTTCACCCGCGCCACCGCGCCCTGGGGCGAGGGGCCGCTCTACCATCACATCGGCCTCTACGCCTATCGCCGCGCCGCGCTCGAGCGCTTCGTCGCGCTGCCGCCATCGCCGCTGGAGACAGCGCGAGAGGCTGGAGCAGCTGCGCGCGCTGGAGGCCGGCATGCGCATCGACGCCGAGATCGTTGCAGCGGTCCCGCTCGGCGTCGATACTCCCGCCGATCTCGAGCGCGCCCGCGACATGCTCATCGACAGTCCGACACGCCAAGGCCTGACCATGCCCGACAAGACCAACCGCATCTCCTTCCAGGGCGAGCCCGGCGCCAATTCCGACACCGCCTGCCGCAACATGTTTCCCGGACATGGAGCCGCTGCCCTGCCCGACCTTCGAGGATGCCTTCAACGCGGTCGAGACCGGCAAGGCCGACCTCGCCATGATCCCGATCGAGAACACGATCGCCGGCCGCGTCGCCGACATCCACCATCTGCTGCCGGAATCGAAGCTGCACATCGTCGGCGAGTATTTCCTGCCGATCCATTTCCAGCTGATGGTGCTGCCGGGCGTCGCGCGCAAGCGAGATCAGGACGGTCCACAGCCACATCCACGCGCTCGGCCAGTGCCGCAAATACATCCGCAAGAACGGCTGGAAGCCGGTGGTCGCCGGCGACACGGCCGGCGCCGCCAAGCTGGTCGCCGAAGTCGGGCGACCGGACCATGGCCGCGCTCGCGCCGCGCCTCGCCGCCGAGCCTCTACGGCCTCGACATCCTGGAGGAGAATGTCGAGGACACCGACACCAACGTCACCCGCTTCGTCGTGCTGACGCGCGAGCAAGCACTGGGTCGAGCGCCCGTCGGCCGACGCGCCGGATGATGACGACCTTCATCTTCCGCGTCCGCAACGTGCCGGCCGCGCTCTACAAGGCGATGGGCGGCTTCGCCACCAACGGCGTCAACATGACCAAGCTCGAGAGCTACCAGCTCGGCGCCTTCACCGCGACGCTGTTCTACGCCGACATCGAGGGCCATCCGGACGACCCGATGGTCAAGCTGGCGCTGGAGGAACTGCGCTTCTTCTCGCGCGAGGTGCGGATTCTCGGCGTCTATCCCCGCAAGCCAGTCGCGCGAGGAGTGGAAGGTCGCCGACTGACCGGGCTTGCATCCTCAGGCGAGCGGCACGTAGTCGATCTCGAGAAACGCCTCGACTTCGGGAAGCCAGCGGTCCCGCACATAGGCGACGTGGTCGGGATGGTCGTTGTAGGCCGTGGTAGGCGGCCTGGTCGGCGAACTCCATCGAGAAGCCGAAATGGAAATCGTTCTTCGGGCTGACCTGCCGCAACTGCTCGAACTGCTTCGACGCCGGGAATGGTCGCCAGTGCCAGGCTGTCGGCCAGGAAGGCGGCTTCCTCGGCGAGCCGGGCGCGATGCTTCAGGCGAAACGCGACGGTGTGGCGGATCATTTGTCGGTGCCTCCGTTGGTCAGAGTTCAGGCGCTCTCGGCCCAGTCAGCGGATGAGATGATGGGCGATGGCGCCCTTCGGCGGCACGAACATGCCGTCGGGATGCGTCTTCGCCAGCATGGCCAGCACCTCGTCGCGCGAAAACCAGCGGCAGTCCTCCAGTTCGTCGAGCGTCGGCGTCGATATCCTCGTTCAGCGCCTCGCCGTAGCAGCCGATCATCAGCGAATAGGGAAACGGCCAGGGCTGGCTGGCGTGGTAGACGACGCGGCCGAGCCGGATGCCGGCTTCCTCCAGCGTCTCGCGGCGCACCGCGTTCTCGATCGTCTCGCCCGGCTCGATGAAGCCGGCCAGCGCCGAATACATGCCGGGCGCGAAATGCTTGCCGCGCCCGAGCAGGCACGTGTCCCGCGTCACCGTCAGCATGATGGCGACCGGGTCGGTGCGCGGGAAATGCTCCGTGCCGCAGGCCGTGCAGACGCGCTTGTAGCCGCCGGCGCGCATTTCGGTCGGCTGGCCGCATTTGCCGCAGAAGCGGTGGCTGGCGTGCCAGGCAAGCAGGCCGGCGCCCTGCGCCAGCGCGCCGAGCGCGGCGCGGGTCGAGCAGGCCCTGCATGTAGACCGAGCGGTAGTCGATCGCCTTGATCGTCTCCGGCAGCGTTCTCGGGATCGATGCCGACCGGCGCTGCCAGCATCGGGCCCTGCCGTCGAGAAGCCGAGCAGGATCGCCTGGTCGTGCCAGGCGCCTGGAAGCGTCGCGCCTCCGCCGCGCGTGAACTAGCGCGTCGAAGCCGTCGCCCGCGACGCTTCAGCAGCAGCGCGGCCGCCGCCGCATCAGCATCAGCCGCGCGCGCCGGATCGGCCAGCGCCGTCGCAGCGCGGACGTCGTCGCTGCGGTTTTCGGACTGGCGGTCGATGCGATGTTGCCGGCAAAGCCGACGAACTGGCTGGGCTCGCGCTCCGGCGCGTCGAAGAGGCGGAAGGTCATGCAGGGACTCGGCAAGATGGCCGAAGTCGCATCGCCGCTATAAGCGCCGCCTTGATCTGTTCGACAAACAGGTGAATGTCGTCGCGCTCGTAGGGCTCGCGCGTGCCAAAGCCCCAGACCGGACCCGGCCAGCCCGGATCGCCCTCGACGCGCGCGACGACATGGACGTGCAACTGCCGCACGATGTTGCCGAGCGCCGCCGAGTTGATCTTGGTGCAGCCGGTGACCGTCTTCAGCGCCTGCGCGACCATGTTGGTCTCGAAGGTCAGCATCGCCTGGTCGAGCGGCGTCATGTCGTGGATTTCCTCGATGCCCGGGCCGCTGCGGCACCAGCACCAGCCACGGCCAGCGCCGGTCGTTCATCACCCGCAGTTCGCACAGGCCGAGCCACATCAGTCGCTCGCTGTCGGCCTCCAGCCGGCCATCCAGCGCGAATCCGGCCTTGTCGCCCGGCATCATTGTGCGTTTCCTCGCCGTTTCCAGAAGGCTAGAGCGCACCGCCCTGTCGCTGCAAGCGGATCATGACCGGCGTTCGAGCCGGCGTCAAGATCGATCGCGCCGGTCTTGCAATCGGCGCGCGAAATTGCCGATATGGAGCGCGGGAGGTTGGTGGTGGACGAGCCACTCGCCAACCGGGTCAGGTCCGGAAGGAAGCAGCCCTAACGAGCTCGGAACGGGTCATTGTTCCAGCCTCCCACCTTTCCGTGATCGCGCATCGATCGCCGCCTGGCGTTGACGGCGCGATGCCGCGCGGGCGAAACTCTGTCGTGCGGAATCTGGCCCTGGCGCGGCCAGCGGAGCAGACGGACGGATGAGCGACGCCGGACACGATCCGAGGGACAGGCCGCCGGCGCCTACCGCGTCCTGGCGCGCAAATACCGTCCCGCGCGATTTCGCCGACCTGATCGGCCAGGAGCCGATGGTGCGCACGCTGCACCAACGCCTTCGCCACCGGCCGCATCGCGCAGGCCTACATGCTGACCGGCGTGCGCGGCGTCGGCAAGACCACGACCGCGCGCATCCTCGCCCGCGCGCTCAACTACAAGACGCCGACGGCATCGACCAGCCGACCGTCGACCTGCGCGTGCTCGGCGAGCACTGCCAGGCGATCATGGAAGGCCGCCATGTCGACGTGATCGAGATGGACGCCGCCTCGCACACCGGCATCGACGACATCCGCGAGATCATCGAGCAGCGTGCGCTACGCGCCGGTGTCGGCGCGCTACAAGGTCTACATCATCGACGAAGTGCACATGCTGTCGACGCAGGCCTTCAACGGCCTGCTGAAGACGCTGGAAGAGCCGCCGCCGCATGTGAAGTTCATCTTCGCCACCACCGAAATCCGCAAGGTGCCGATCACGGTCCTGTCGCGCTGCCAGCGCTTCGACCTGCGCCGCGTCGACGCCGAGCGTGCTGATCGCGCATCTCGCGCGGCATCGCCGGCCAGGAAGGCGATCGAGGTCGACGACGACGCGCTGGCGCATGATCGCGCGCGCCGCCGAAGGCTCGGTGCGCGACGCGCTGTCGATCCTCGACCAGGCGATCGCCCATGGCGCCGGCGCGGTCGACGGCCGAGGCGGTGCGCGCCATGCTGGGCCTCGCCGACCGCGCCCGCGTCGTCGACCTGTTCGAACACGTGATGACGCGGCGATGTCGCCGCGGCGCTCGCCGAACTGCCGCGCCCAGTACGATGCCGGCGCCGACCCGGTCGCGGTGCTGACCGATCTTGCCGAATTCAACCATCTCGTGACCCGCCTGCGCTTCGTGCCGATCGGCGGCCAACGACGCCTCGCTGTCGCGAGGACGAGCGCGAGCGCGGCGCCGAGTTCGCCGAGACGCTGTCGGTGCGCGTGCTGTCGCGCACCTGGCAGATGCTGCTCAAGGGCATTCCCGAGGTGCAGTCGTCGAACCGTCCGGTCAGCGCCGCCGAGATGGTGCTGATCCGCCTCGCCCATGCCGCCGACCTGCCGACGCTGGACGAGGCGCTGAAGTCGCTGTCGGACGGCTCGCCGGCGTCCGGCGGCGCCGTCGCGCACCGCCAGTCGCCGGGCTCCGGCCGCCCGCGCAGCCGGGCAATCGGTCGCGAACGCCGTCCGCAGTCGCGCATGGCGCCGCCGGCATCCGGCGGCGGCCAGACGATGCGTCTGGTCGAGCCGGCCGAGACGCCTGTCGAATTCACGGCGGCCACCGGAGCCGGTGGCCGAGGCGCGCCGCCGGTGCCCGTCCGCTCGCTGGCCGACATCGCCGCGCTTGCCGACGCCAACCGCGACAAGCTCTTCAAGATGTTCGCTGAAGCACTATGTGCGGCTGGTCCGCATCGAGCCCGGCCGGCTCGACGTCAGCCTGACCGGCGATGCGCCAAAGACCCTGCTCGGCGACCTGACGACGCGGCTGCAAGCCTGGACCGGCCGGCACTGGATGGTCTCGCTGTCGCGCGAAGAGGGCGGCCAGACGCTCGCCGAGGCTGGAATCCGCCAGCGCGAGACGCGCCGTTCTCGACGCCAGCAGCGATCCGGCGGTCGCCGCCATCCTGTCGCGGTTTCCCGGCGCCAAGATCATCGACGTGCGCATCCCGGACGCGCCCGAACATGCACGATCCGACGATGCACAGTCCGACCGGCCTGAGCCGGCGGCCGACGACGACGACCGACGAACTAACGGAGACCGATCATGAAGGATCTTCTCGGCCTGATGGGCAAGGCCAAGGAAATGCAGGCGAAGTTCCAGGCCATGCAGGAGGAGATCGCCGACGATCGAGGCCACCGGCCAGGCCGGCGGCGGCCTGGTCACGCGTGACGCTGTCCGGCAAGTTCGAGATGAAGTCGCTGAAGATCGATCCGTCGCTGTTCAAGGAGGACGAGGTCGAGATCCTCGAGGACCTGATCCTCGCCGCGCACAACGACGCCAAGGCCAAGGTCGAGGCGCATCATGCAGGAAAAGACCGCGCGAACTGACCGCCGGCCTGCCGCTCCCGCCCGGCATGAAGCTGCCGTTCTGAGAGCGAATAGCGATAGTGAGTAGCGAATAGTGATGGAGACGGCGAGCGGCAGGTTGCACACCACTCCGCTCCCACTCACTATCGCTACGCACTACTCCTACATTCGTCCCGTCTCACTCCCCGATCCCATGTCCAAGCGAATCGCCGGTCCGGAAATCGAACGCCTGATCCAGCTCCTGGCCAAGGTGCCGGGGCTCGGGCCGCGCTCGGCGCGGCGCGCGGCGCTGCACCTGATCAAGAAGAAGGAGCAGCTGCTGGCGCCGCTGGCCGCCGCCATGGCGCGAGGCCGTCGACAAGGTGCGCATCTGCTCGATCTGCGGCAATGTCGACACGATCGACCCCTGCATGATCTGCACCGACGCGCGCCGCGACCGCACGACCATCATCGTGGTCGAGGATGTCGTCCGACCTCTGGGCGCTGGAGCGGGCGGCCGCGCTGAACGCGCAGTACCATGTGCTCGGCGGCACGCTCTCGCCGCTCGACGGCATCGGCCCCGACCAGCTCAACATCCGGCAGCTGGTCAGCCGCGTGGCCGAGGGCGAGATCCGCGAGGTCATCCTCGCCGTCAACGCCACCGTCGAGGGCCAGACGACCGCGCACTACCTGACCGACCAGCTCTCCGATTTCGACGTCAAGGATGACGCGGCTGGCGCATGGCGTGCCGGTCGGCGGCGAACTCGACTATCTCGACGAGGGCACGCTTGCCGCGGCGCTGAAGTCGCGGACCGCGTTTTGACATGCATCGCCGGCGAGGATGGCCGTCGATGATCAGACTCGCAGCCACCTCATCGCGCATCGCCAGCTTCATCGCGCTTCTCGTCGCCTGCTGCTCTTGCTGCTGGCACTGCTCGGCGCGCCCCGCCTCCGCCGCGAAGATCGACGACCAGTTCCGCGCCTGGCTCGACAGCCGACCTCTGGCCCGAGGCCAAGGCGAACGGCATTTCGCAGGCAAGACCTTCGACGCGGCCTTCGCCGGCGTGACGCCCAACCTGAAGCTGCCCGACCTGGTCATGCCGGGCGCAGAAGGCCAAGACGCCGAAGAAGCAGCACCAGGCCGAGTTCGGCTCGCCCGGCGACTATTTTGCCGAAAAGACGATCGGCGCCGTGTCGTCCGGCGGGCGGGCCCGCGCCGGCAAACATGCCAAGACGCTGGCCGCGATCGAAAAGCGCTACGGCGTGCCGGGCGAGGTCGTGCTGGCGATCTGGGGCCGCGAATCCGGCTTCGGCACCGCGAAGATCCCCTACGACGCCTTCGAGGTGCTCGGCACCAAGGCCTTCATGTCGACCCGCAAGGACATGTTCCGCAAGGAGGTGCTGGCGGCACTGGAGATCGTCGAGCGCGGCCTCGTCTCGCGCCAGGCGATGAAATCGTCCTGGGCCGGCGCGCTCGGCCAGCCGCAGTTCATGCCGACCTCCTTCCTCAAGCACGCGGTCGACTTCGACGGCGACGGCCATCCCGACATCTGGAACTCCGTGCCCGACACGCTGGCGTCGATCGCCAACTATCTCGTCAACTATGGCTGGGTGAAGGGCCGCGACTGGGGTTTCGAGGTCACCGTGCCCGACAGCGTGTCCTGCGCGCTGGAAGGTCCGGACCAGGGCAAGCGCATTTCGGCCTGGGCGGCGCATGGGCATCGCCCGTGTCAGCGGCAAGCCGTTTCCCGCAGCACGAGGCGCAAGTCGGAGGGCTTCCTGCTGATGCCGGCCGGGCGCGGCGGTCCGGCCTTCATCGTGACGCCGAATTTCTACGTGCTCAAGGAATACAACGAGAGCGACCTCTACGCGCTGTTCATCGGCCATGGCGCCGACCGCATCGCCTCCGGCGACAGGACCTTTGCCGCAGCATGGGGCAAGGTCGACGGGCTCTATCGCTCCGACGTCGCCGACCTGCAGCGGCGGCTGGAAAAGCTCGGCTACGATGTCGGCGGCGCCGATGGCCTGCCCGGCTACAAGACCCGCCGCTCGATCGGCGCCTGGCAGGAAAAGAACGGCCGCGCCGCCACCTGCTATCCCGACAAGGAACTGGTGACGGCCGTCAAGTGAGCCGGCGCGGCCGCGTCACGCCGCCTGCGACAGAGCGCGATGCGCCTCGGCCAGAATCTCGAACGACCGCTTGCGCGCCTTGTGGTCGAAGATCTGCGCGGTGACCATCAGTTCGTCCGCCCCGGTGCGCCGGATGAAGGCGTCGACGCCCGCTGCGCACGGTCTCCGGCGAGCCGACGACGGCGCAGGACAGCGCCTGGCTCCAGCATCGCGCGCGGCATCGGATCGAGATCGTCCGTCGATAGTCCTCCACGGGCGGCGGCAGCTTGCCGGCACGCCCGGTGCGCAGGTTGACGAAGGCCTGCTGCAGCGAGGAGAACAGCAGCCGCGCCTCCGCGTCGGTGTCGGCCGCGAAGACGTTGAGCGCCGAGCATCACATAGGGCTTGTCGCCAGCTGCTCCGACGGCTGGAAGCGCTAGCGGTAGATGTCGAGCGCATGCTCCATCTCGGCCGGCGCGAAATGCGAGGCGAAGGCATAGGGCAGGCCGAGCATGGCGGCGAGCTGCGCGCCATAGGTGCTGGAGCCGAGGATCCAGACCTTCGACGTCCTGGCCCTCGCCGGGCACGGCGCGCACGCGCTGGTCCGGGCGTCGGCCGGCGCGAAATAGCCGATCAGTTCGATCACGTCGCTGCGGGAAGCTGTCGACGCCGGCGTCGAGGTTGCGGCGCAGCGCGCGCGCCGTCATCATGTCGGTGCCGGGCGCGCGGCCGAGCCCGAGGTCGATGCGGCCGGGATACAGCGCGGCCAGCGTGCCGAACTGCTCGGCGATGATCAGCGGCGCATGGTTGGGCAGCATGATGCCGCCGGCGCCGACGCGGATGGTCGTCGTGCCGGCGGCGACATGGCCGATCACCACGGCGGTCGCGGCGCTGGCGATGCCCGGCATGTTGTGGTGCTCGGCCAGCCAGTAGCGCTGGTAGCCGAGCGCTTCGGCATGGCGGGCGAGATCGAGCGTGTTGGCGAGCGACTGCGACGCGGTGCTGCCTTCGGGAACGGGCGCAGAGGTCGAGGACGGAAAGCGGGGTCATGGGTCCAGTCCTTGCAAGTGCTTCAGCCGGATATAGGCATGCGCCGCCATCGCCAAAGATGACGCGACTATTGCCCGGTGCGGCCTGGACACGGGCTCCGGTCTCGTCCTCGACGGTGCCTGCTGCGCCGACAGGAAGTTGCCGACATGGCGCAGCCGTCGAAATGGTCGCAGAACACCTTGATGACGACGAGGATCGGCACCGCGATCAGCGCGCCGATGAAGCCCCACAGCCACGACCAGAAGGCGACCGCGATGAAGATCGACGACGGCATTGATCTCCAGCCGTCGGCCGACGACCAGCGGCGTGACCAGCTGGCCCTCGATGACGTCGCAGACGAAGACGATAGAGCGGCGCGAGCAGCGCGTAGGAAAGCGTGTCGAAGGTGATGAGCGCGAGATGGCGGCGACCAGCAGGATCGGACGTCGCCGCGCCGATATAGGGCAGGAAGTTCAGCAGCGCGGCGGCCATGCCCCACACGAAGCGGTGTCGGCATGCCGATGCGCCCACATGCCCGAGCGCCACCGCGCAGGCCGAGCCCGACGTTGATGACGCGTGACGGTGAGCAGGTAGCGCGAGATCTCGCGCTCGACGTCGTAGACCACGCGCAGCGCGCGCTTCTTCTCGCTCATGCGCGCAAACGACTGGACGATCTTCTCGTAGAACATCGTGCCCGACGCGAGCAGGAACAGCGACAGCACGAAGGTGATCGTCGACGGACGTGCCTGCCGACAGCACGTTGCCGGCGGCCTGCGAGATGATGCCGGGCTGGGCGACGACGACCTTCTGCACGCCGGGCTCGCGCGCCGGATCGGTCGACGGTCTCGACCTGCTGCGATAACCGCGAGCAGCCGTTCCAGCGGCTGCCGCAGCGGCTCGAACTTGTCGGCCACCTGCGCGCCCGATGCGCGGCGCGTTGTTGATCAGGTCGATGACCGGCCCGCTCATGATGTAACCGGTCACGCCGATCAGCGCCGACCGTCAGAAAGACCAGGAGCGTCGCCGACAGCGAACTCCGGGACGCCGCGCCGGCGCATGAACCGCACGAGCGGCGTCAGCATCAGCGCGAGCAGGAAGGCCAGCGTGACCGGCATGAAGAAATCGCGCGCGAAATAGAGCGCGTAGACGCACGGTGAAGATGAAGATGCCGACGAGCAGCGAGCGGATCAGCCGGAGTTCACCGTGGCTCGTCTCGCCTGCGGCTGGCGACTGCGCATCCTCGATGGTCTCGGGCGCGAGGCCCGCGGCTTGCGTATTCGACATGGGCGCACTGGCAAGGGGCATCACGCGGATTTGTCCATGCGCTACAATGCGGTCGCCAAATGAAGGTTCCGGCAGCTTCGGCCGCCTCCGGACGCGCCAGCGGCACGGGCGTGATCCCTGTTGCAATCGAGGGCTGTCGATGCCGCCGGCCGACGCTTTGATGACGGGCGCTGCCCGCCCGGCGCCGGCAGCAGCGTTTCGATGGGGCAACACAAGCCGAATTCATGGCAGGCATGACCGAATGCTGCTTGATATCCGGCCGATGGCGCGTATGTAAACGGCGCACACCCCGGAACGGAATTAAAGGCGACACTTGGCTATTTACAGGGAAAAAGACATCTTCGAGCGCCGCAACGCGGCAAACGAGGCAAAGAAGGCTTTGCTCGAGCGTTTCAAGACCAAGCCGACGGAAGACGATCCGGCAGTCCAGGCGCGCAAGGCCGAGCGCCAGGCGATCCTCGAGGCGCGCGAGAAGCGTGCGATCGAGAAGGAAAAGGAGCGCCAGGAGCGGCTTGCGCGCGAAGCGATCGAACGCGCCGAGCGCGAAGCCGCCGAGGAAGCGCGCCGCAAGGCGGAAGAAGAAGCCGCGCAGGCCGAGGCCAAGGCCAAGGAAGCCGAGGAGACCGAGCGCATCAGCCGTCTTCTCGCCGACGAGGCCGAGCGCAAGGCCAAGCGCGACGCGCGCTACGCCGCGCGCAAGTCGCGCAAGCGCTGATCGTTCGCACTGTCTCGTCGCAGCATTGCCGCGGTCGCCTGCGGGCGGCCGCAGTTGGCGTTCTAGGCGACGAGCTTGAGCCCGACGATGCCGGCGACGATCAGGCCGATGCAGACCAGCCGCATGACCGTGGCCGGTTCTCCCAGCAGGTAGATGCCGAGCAGCGGCCGTGCCGACGGTGCCGATGCCCGTCCAGACGGCATAGGCCGTCCCGACCGGCAGCGACTTCAGCGCGATGCCCAGCAGCCCGAGGCTCACGATCATGCTGGCCAGCGTCAGCGACGGTCGGCACCAGGCGCGTGAAGCCGTTGGTGTATTTGAGGCCGATCGCCCAGCCGATCTCGAACAGGCCGGCGAAGAACAGATAGATCCAGGCCATGGGCGTTCCTTGCCTCGGAATCGCGGCCGGAGCCGCGCCACGCACAGCGAAGAATGCGCGGCGCGAGAACGGCGCTGCGCCGCCCTTCGCTGCGACGCTGCGTCGCAGCGCGCGCGTAGGCTTGGCGCCTACTTCTTGTCCTTGATCTTCATGGCCGGCACCGGCGCCCGGCGGCCTTCAGCGTCGGCGCGGCGCGCCGGCTTCTTGGCGTCCTTCTTCGGCTTGCGCGTTTCCTTGTTGCTCTTCTGCTGACCCTTGGCCATGGCGTCGTCCTCCTGCGCTTCAACTCAGCGTATGAAACAAGAGATTGGGGCAAGGGCAAGGGGTCGCCTGTCGATCTCTACAGATCGTTCTCGTCCACGACCCGCAGCCGAAGCTGTCCGGTCTTGCTGTCGGCGCCGCGCGGACGTTCGAGCGGCGGCGCTTCATCGGTCGCTGCGCCGGGCGGCGGGCCGAATTCCAGCGCCTCGATCTTCTGGCCGCGCTTGCGTGACCTTGCCGGTCGAGACGAGGATGTCGTCGATGTCCCGCGCCGCCTGGCCGAAATGGATCTGCAGCTTGCGCACGCGCTCGTCCATCCGCGACAGGTCCTCCATCAGCCGCACCACCTCGCCCTGGATCAGATGCGCCTGCTCGCGCATGCTGGCGTCCTTCAGGATCGACTGGATGACCTGGATCGACAGCATCAGCAGCGACGGCGAGACGATGACGATGCGCGCCCGGTGCGCGCGGTGCACGATGGCTTCGAAATTCTCGTGGATCTCGGCGAAGATCGACTCGGACGGCACGAACATGAAGGCCGTGTCGTGCGTCTCGCCCTGGATCAGGTATTTTTCCGAGATCGCCTTGATATGGACCTCGAGGTCGCGGCGGAACGCCTGCGCGGCGAGCTTCTGCGCATCGCCGCTCTGGTCGCCCTCGGCCGCCGCGCGGATGGCGTTCCACGCCTCCAGCGGAAACTTCGCGTCGATGACCAGCGACGGCGCGCCGTTCGGCATCGTGACGACGCAGTCGGGCCGGCTGCCGTTCGACAGCGTCGCCTGGAATTCGTAGCCGCCCTGCGGCAGCCCGTCGGCGACGATCGCCTCCATGCGCGACTGGCCGAAGGCGCCGCGCGTCTGCTTGTTGGACAGGATCGCCTGCAACTGCACCACCTGGCCGGCGAGCGACTGGATGTTGTTCTGCGCCGTGTCGATGACGGCAAGCCGCTCCTGCAGCTTGGCCAGGCTGTCATGCGTCGACTTGGTCTGCTCGGTCATGGTCTGGCCGATGCCGCCCGGTCATGGCGTCGAGCCGCTGGCCGATCGACTGGTTGAGCTCGGCCTGCCGCGCGCCGAACACCTCGGCGATCGTGCCCATGCGGCCCTGCATCTCGGCCTGGGCCTGCAGGATGCCCGCCATGCGGGCCTCGGTCTCGCGCGCATGCGCGGCCGCTTCGAGCGCCGCGGCCGCCCGCGCCGATGCCGACCGCCACAGCGCGACGACGAGGATCGCCAGCAGGAGCAGGACAACGGCAGCGAAGCCCGCCAGCGCCTGGCCGAGCGAGACGATCGTCGCGCCGAGCTGCAGGACGGGCTGCGCAAGAATGGCGGACAGATCGATCATGCCGGCAGCATAGCCGATTCGAACGCCGGCACCAGATCAAAACAGGAACATCCCGCAGCGGCAACGGTTGACGGTTTCGCCGCCACCGATTACGTGGAAAATCATGTCGATCAAGCCGCTCATCATCCTGCCCGATCCCATCCTGCGCCTGGTTTCCAAGCCGGTCGAGCAGGTCGATGCCGCCGTGCGCAAGCTGGCCGCCGACATGCTCGACACCATGTACGACGCGCCGGGCATCGGCCTCGCCGCCATCCAGGTCGGCGAGCCGCTGCGCATGCTGGTCATCGACCTCGCCAAGGAAGACGAGCCCAAGGCGCCGCAGGTCTTCATCAATCCGGAGATCCTCGCCGACGCGCGAGGAGCGCTCGGTCTACGAGGAGGGCTGCCTGTCGATCCCGGACTACTATGCCGAGGTCGAGCGGCCCGCCGTCGGTGCGGGTCAAGCTACCTCGACGGCGACGGCAAGCAGCAGGAGATCGAGGCCGACGGCCTGCTCGCGACCTGCCTGCAGCACGAGATCGACCATCTCAACGGCGTGCTGTTCATCGACCACATCTCGAAGCTCAAGCGCGACATGGTGGTCAAGAAGTTCAAGAAGCTCGCCAAGGACCGCCCGCCGAGCCGGATGGTCGGGTAGCCCTCTCTGTCAGTCCTCGCGTGCGCCTGCGCGCGCCAAGCGTGAGCCGATCAGAGTTGAGCGCCCGGCAGCGACGTGATATCGTTGATATCAGCGTGGAGGTTGCCATGGGTGACATGCTCATCAGGGGGATCGGTCCGGACTTGAAGCGTCGCCTCGAGGAGAGCGCGCGCAGGAATGGCCGCAGCCTTTCGGACGAAGCGATCGCGCTGATGCAGCGTGGTTTTTCCGTGCAGTCCGGTAGACTGGAAAAGGCTGGCGATCGTCTCTACGGTTTGGTCGGCGATGTCCGGTTCTCGGACGAAGAGATGAAGGCCATAGAAGACTTGCGGCGCGAGACCGACCGTGCGCCGCCCGACTTCATGTAGTCCCGGACGGTGATCGTCCTCGATACAAACGTCATCTCGGATGTGCTGTCCCGCCAGCGAAGTCCGGAAGTCCTGGGCTGGCTCAACGCCCAGGATGCGATTGCGCTCTTCATTCCGACCATCGTTTTTGCCGAACTCTTTTTCGGAGCCTATCTGGTCACGGATCGGCAACGTCGCGAAGCCTTGCTACATGGCATCGGGCGCATCCGTGACGAATACCAGGGAAGGATCTTGATGTTTGGCGATTTTGCCGCGGAGCGATACGGACGCATGACGGCGATGCGGCGCATGGCAGGCCGACCGACTCCTTCGAGAATGCTTCGCTTACGGAGATGGCTTCGCCAACGGTGGGAACCCCATTCAGGGGCGGTGCTTCACTTACGAGGTTAACGAAGGGACCTTTCAGAAAACCAAACCACCTAAATCGCCAGCATTCTCTTGTCTGCCTGGAGTGCGAACAATACATGGAAAGACATACCTGCGAGGAACATTATTTCGCAGGTATGCTTTTCAAGCGTGGTGTATCGGCCAAGCCGTGCGGCCGGGTTTCTGCAGGCTTAAGACTAGGCAGGGCCTTGCCCACCCCCAGTCGCCCGCGGGCAGCGCCATGACAAGCAAGCCAGCGGGGCGGCGGATGCCGGTGGGGTGGATCGCGAGCCTTGCACTGCTGGGTGTGCTGATCGGTGTGGCCGAGCTCCCCTATCAGTGGCTCTCGGAGCTGGGCTTCCGTCTCCAGGGCGACTGGCCCCTTCCCGGCGGCCGCCCGGGGAGCGTCCTGCTGGCCCTGCTGCCCATGCTGGGCACCGCCCTGTTTCTGGTGCTGGGCTGGGGGCCGCTGGCGGCCGGTCGCGGAGGCGGTGTCACCGGCATCCTGGCGCTGCAGGTGGCCCGGAATGAGGAAGAAAAGCACCATGCACTGGCAAGCCTGAGCCTGCGCCACCAGGTGGTGCGCCTGCCTCTGGTGGCCCTCACCCACCTGGCAGGACTGAGTGTGGGCACCGAATCCCCCTCCGCCGCCCTCGGTGCCGCGCTGCTGCTGGCGCTGCGGGAGCGGCTGCAGCCGCTGCGGCAACTGCCGGTGGCGCTGCTGGCCGCCATCGGCGGTGGCGCCGGGCTGGGGGCCGCCTTCCGCTCGCCATTGCTGGGCGTCGCTTATGCCCTGGAGGAGCTCAGTGGCGGGTACCGGGTCGCCCTGATCGCCCCCACCCTGGTGCTGGCGGGGATCGGCATGGCGTTCCAGACGGGACTGGGTCAACCCGCCCGGCTGGCCGAGGGGGGTGCAGCGCCGCTGGAGCCGGCCCTGCTGCCTCTGGCTCTGCTGATCACGGTGGGTGCGGCGCTGGTGGGGTTGGCCTTTGTGCGCCTGCTGATCCCTCTGGCTGCCGTGATCCAGCGGCTGCTGCACAGCCGCACCATCCCTGCCGGGCTTGCCATCGGCCTGGCCATCGGCCTGGTGGCGATAGCCAGCGCAGGCATCAGCCTCAACGACGGCTCCCTGCTGCTGGGGCCCGCTCTGGCGGGTGACGTGGTGAGCCCATGGTGGGCTCCGCTGCCCCGCGTGCTGGGCCCCCTGCTGAGCATCGCCATCGGCGCCCCGGGGGGTCTGATGCACGACAGCATGAGCCTGGGAGCTGCGTTGGCCTCACCCTGGCTGGGTGCTCTTGCCGCCGATCAGTGTGCCGCCCTGAGCGCCGTGGCGGCGGCTTCCCTGTTCAGCGGCGCCTGCCGAACGCCACTGTTCTGCGCTCTGTTCGTGTTCACCCTGCAGGGCAATCCCTCAGGGCTGCCGGTGCTGCTCACCGCTGCGGCGATCGCCGCCGGCATCGGCCACTGGCTGGGGGGAAGCACCTGGAACGAGGCCCAGCTGGAGGCGTTTCAGCGCAAGGCGAGAGGCGCGAGCGTTGAGGGCGGCAGTTGAGTCTGATCGTGGCTGAGTGTGTTCATCAGGGCCCATCAGGGGCCGGTCCGGTCGATCCGGTGGGTGACGCCCATAGCGCTGCCATGACTGCCATGGATCTGTTCATGGAACAGCAGCTCACACCAGGAGGGATCTGCCAGGAACCTCGTCCCGATGGACGGGATGGAAACTCCGATAACACCCCTGGCAGGAAAGCGACTCAGGTGTCGGGTATCCACACCTGCCGAGTCACGGCATCCTGGCCGTCCCGTTTACATTAAATAAACTTAGTGGCGTCGATGCTTTCATCCCGCCTCGTCCGCAGTGATTCCATTGTTCTTCGTTGGCTGATTCATCTTCCCGTTCAACTCTGCAGCCCGTTTCGTTTCAGCAGGCATGTCTGATGACCGCCTTCCTGCTCTTTCAGAGCGGCTCCATTCCCCCGCGGCTGCACTCCATCAAAAGCTCCCAAGCTCCGGCGCTTGTGGTCGTGGTCTGAGAAGGGAACGGCATTCCCCGGACCGGTGGGGGTCGCTCACACAAATAGGAGGGTCACTCTCCACGACAGGGTTGCCTCTCTGTTGACGGGTCTATTGATGAGTCCATCATCTGCTTTAAACCGCCCGGCAGATCGGCGGCTGGGGGGAGAATGCCTACGGTAGCGGTGAGATCTACTCGATGCCGATGAGTTCTCCACGCCATCCCCTTACCCCTGCGGCTGTGGGCATCGGCAACGCTTCCCCCTGGCTCGCCTTCCTCCCGGCCTGGAGCTGCTGCCAGTGTCGGCATGTCGGTGCCGAGATCGTCAGGGACGGCCTCCGAATCGAGCTGGCTCGGCAAGTTTAACCACAGCTGCTTCGATATAAGAGTATGGCATCTTGTTGGTAGCAAGGTAATACATGACCACCAATTCCCCGCGATGGTTGAGCACCATTTGCGGATAGCCGAAATCCCAGCTCAAAGGAATCTCGCCGATGGGGCGCTCCTCTCCCCAGCGGCGACCCCCGTCGTCGCTGATACGGAGGTTCATCCGCCCCACCCCGCGATTCCCGTAGGCGCAGGCCAGACGCCCCTCCGGCAGCAGCACCAGGCTGGGGGGATTGCCATTTCCCAGGCCGGTCTCCCCCACCCGGGAAAGAAACGTCCAACTGGCTCCTCCGTCTTCAGAAGCGTAGGCATCCACCCAGTTGGGCTGGTCCTGCTCACGGGGATTCCTGCGTCGCAGTGTGGTGACCAACCTTTCGGGCCCCGGCAGCGCCACGGTGGAAGGCATCACCGCCCGATAGGGATCGCTCCAGGGCACCACCCAGGAAACGAACTGGAAAGAGCGCCCCCGATCCAGGGTCCGAGCCACGAAGGGCTTGTCGAGTCGATCCGAGAACTCCCCCAGTCGCGGATCGATGGCCGACATCACGAGGATGGCCGAGTCCTCACCGGTCCCCACGATGTCGGTGCGGGAGCTCATCACCAACCCCCGCAGCCGTGGATCCTCTCCCAGGCCAGGAAAGCGGTAAGGCCCCTTCCAGCGGCGACCGCGGTCGTAGGAGACGAAAAAACGACCGACACGATCGCGGGGATCCCGGCTCCCCCCCACCGCGACACGCAGGGCGAAATCCGGATGTGTGAAGGCAACCCCCCGGGCGGGATAGCGGGGCGGGGGCTCCCGGCCCACGAAGGGTTCAGGGCTTTCCACTCTCCAGCTCCGACCCCCGTCCAGCGATCGGGCCAGCCGTTTGTGCTGGGGCTCACCGATCTTGTGGCCGGGCTGGTCCACCCAGGGCCCCTCCTCAAAGCCCACCAGGATCTCGCGGCCCTGATCCCAGTTCCAGCAGCCATTGTTGGCGGGCCAGCCCATGAATCGTCCCGGTTGTGCGGCCACGGGAACCAGATCGATCGTTCCCGGGGGAGCCGTGCCGTCGTCGTGGCGCGTGCGGGCCAGGGAGGGCTGTGACACCAGGGCGGCACCAGCCAGAAGTCCCAGCCGTTGCAGGGTCATTCGGCGGCTGATCCCGGTTGGGTTCCCGCTGCCGACGTTCATGACGCGATCCGGTTCGGTGTGGTCGTTCAGGCCCGATTCAATCATCAGCAGGCGTCCCCGCCGCTGCAGCGCCGACAGGAACCGATCCATCCGCCGGCCGAGCCAAGGGCCGCCGGGCCGCGCACCGCTACGTCGACCGCGGCCACAAGAAGGGCAGCGTGGTGATCCAGGTGCGAGGCCAGGATGAGGGCTGACCGCCCCAGCCGCCCCCATGAGCTCACCCCCCCGCCAGGCGGCGAGCGGCCCTCCGCGCGCCCGGATCCTCGCCGCCCTGCTGGTGCTGGCGGGGGTGGTGCTGTTCTTCAGCCAGGGCTGGCACCGCCAGCTCGATCTTTCGGTGCTGCAGGCTTCCCGGGACCAGCTGGTGGCCTGGCGGGAGGCGTCCCCGCTCGCCACCGCGGCCGCCTTCCTGCTCCTTTATGTGCTGGTGGCCGGCCTCTCCCTGCCCGGCGCCACCGTGCTCACCCTGGCGGGAGGCGCCATCTTCGGCCTGCTGTGGGGCACCGTGCTGGTGTCGCTGGGCTCCACCCTCGGGGCCACCGCGGCCTGCCTGCTGGCCCGCACCCTCTTCCGTGATCTGGTGCGCCGCCGTTTCGGCAATCGTCTGGCGCCGATCGAGCAGGGCTTCCGCCGCGACGGCGCCGCCTACCTGCTCAGCCTGCGGCTGGTGCCGGTGTTTCCCTTCTTCCTGGTGAACCTGCTGATGGGGCTCACCCCCATGCCGTTGCTGCCCTTCGCGTTCGTCTCCCAGCTGGGCATGCTGCCGGCCACGGTGGTCTACGTGAATGCCGGCACCCAGCTGGCCCAGCTCACCAGCCTGCGGGGCATCCTCTCCCCTGCCCTGCTGGGCTCCTTCGCCCTGCTCGGCCTGCTGCCCTGGATCGTGCGTCTGCTCCAGGGCCGCTGGCGACTCTGGCAGCTGTATCGGCCCTGGAGCCGGCCCCGGTCCTTCGATCGCAACCTGATCGTCATCGGCGCCGGAGCCGCCGGCCTCGTCACCGCCTACATCGCCGCCACCGTGCGGGCCAGGGTGACGCTCATCGAGCAGCACCGCATGGGCGGCGATTGTCTCAACACCGGCTGCGTGCCCAGCAAGGCCCTGATCAGCACCGCCCGGCTCGCCGCCCGTCTGCGCCGCGCCGATCACTACGGCCTCACCCCCCAGGAGCCCCAGGTGGATCTGCGCCGCGTGCTGCAGCGGGTGCGCTCGAAGGTGGCCGCCATCGCTCCCCACGACAGCGTCGAGCGCTACACCGCCCTGGGGGTGGATGTGCGGCTCGGTCATGCCCGCCTGCTGAGCCCCTGGGCCGTGGCGATCACCGGCCCCGACGGCCGCGAGCAGGTGCTCACCGGCCGGGCCATCGTGCTGGCCACCGGCGCCGCGCCGCTGATTCCGCCCATCCCCGGCATCGACTCGGTGCGGGCGCTCACCAGTGAGACCCTCTGGGACACCCTGGCCGAGCATCCCTCCCCCCGTCCCTCCCTGGTGGTGCTGGGCGGCGGACCGATCGGCTGCGAACTGGCCCAGGCCCTCGCCCAGCTGGGCCTGCCCGTCACCCTGCTGCAGCGCAATGCCCGCCTGCTGCCCAGGGAGGATCCGGAGGTGGGCGCCCTGGTGCAGGCGGTGCTCGAGCGTGACGGGGTGCAGGTGCACACCGGCTGCCGGGTGGAGTGCGTCGAGCCCGGCGACCGGGGGAGCGTGCGGGTGCGCTTCGCGCACAGCGGTGGCCCCGGCAGCCTCGAGGCCGACGAACTGCTCTGCGCCGTGGGCCGCCGCGCCCGGCTGGAGGGCTACGGCCTCGAGACCCTGGCCATCCCCACCGGCCGCACCATCGACACCAGCGCCCATCTGCAGACCCTCTACCCCAACATCTATGCCGCCGGCGACGCCGCCGGCCCCTGGCAGTTCACCCACACCGCCGCCCACCAGGCCTGGTATGCGGCCGTGAACGGGCTGTTCGATCCGCTGCGCTTCGCCGTCGATGGCCGGGTGATTCCCCGCACCACCTTCACCGATCCGGAGGTGGCCCGGGTGGGACTGAACGAGGACGAGGCCCGCGCGCGGGGGGTGGCCTTCGAGGTCACCCGCTTCGAGCTGGCCGAACTGGACCGGGCCATCGTCGAATCGGCCGAGACCGGCTTCGTGAAGGTGCTCACCGTTCCCGGCAAGGACACGATCCTGGGGGTCACGATCGTGGCGGAACAGGCCGGCGAGCTGCTGGCCGAGTTCGTGCTGGCGATGAAGTGGAATCTGGGCCTGGGCAAGGTGATGGGGGCGATCCATGCCTATCCCACCCTGGCCGAGGCGAACAAGTATGCCGCCGGAGCCTGGAAGAAGGCCCACGCCCCCCAGCGCACCCTCGCCCTGCTGGAGCGCTTCCACACCTGGCGCCGGGGAGGCTGAAGGGGGGCGCTGGCGGTCAGGCCTGGGAATGGAGCCCGATGGTGTTGCCCTCGCTGTCAGCCGCCAGGGTCATGAAGCCGTAGGGACCGATGGCCATCTTGGGCTTGATCACCCTGCCACCGGCGGCCTCCACCCGGCTTTCCTCCACGGCGCAGTCCTTGCAGGAGAAATAGATCAGGGTGCCGCCGCCCCCCGGTGCCATCCCCTCCATCTTCGCCAGGGCGCCGCCGGCCCCCACCTGGTCGTCCTGCATCGGAAAGGTCCAGTACTCCATGCCCGCATCGGGCATCTTCTCCAGGCTCAGCTCGAACACGGTTTCATAGAAGCGCCTGGCCCGCTCCATGTCGTCGACGTAGAGCTCGAACCAGATGACGGGATTGGCGGCCATGGTCCTGGGGCGATTCCTGAGATGAGATTAAACCGGGAATCCGGAGCTCACCGCGTCACCCCCGCTCCCAGGGTGATCGGCGCCACCAGCACCGAATTGGCGCCGGTCTTGCTGCCGCTGCCGATCAGCGTGCGGTGCTTGCGCACCCCGTCGAAGTTGGCCGTGATCGTGCCGGCACCCACGTTCACGTCGGCGCCCAGCTCGGCATCGCCCAGATAGCTGAGGTGGTTGGCCTTGCAGCCCTCCCCCAGCTGGCTGTTCTTCACCTCGACGAAATTGCCGATGCGGCAGCCGGCCTCCAGATGGGTGCCGGCCCGCAGCTGGGCGAAGGGGCCGATCACGCAGCCGCTGGCCACACTGCTGTCGCGCAGCACCGAATGGATCACCTCCACGTTCTCACCCACATGGCTGTCCTCGATCAGGCAGCCCGGTCCGATGCGGCAGCCGTCGCCCACCGTGGTGGCACCGCGGAAGTGGCACTGGGGGTCCACCAGCACATCGCGGCCGAAACGCGTCTGCTCGCTGAGGGTGCAGCTGCCCGGATCGGTGAAACTCACCCCCTCCGCCATCCAGTGGCGTCGCAGGCGCTCCTGCAGCACTGCCTCGCAGTGGGCCAGTTGCTGGCGGTCGTTGATGCCGGCCGCCTCGTCCGGGTCGATCACCTCCAGGTGCATGGCCGGCCGCAGCAGGGCCAGTCGAAGCAGTAGATGCCGGCGTTGGTGAGGTCGTTGCGGAGCTGTTCGGCATCGCAGTCGCGGTGCTCCACGATCCCGTTCACCTGGCCCGTCCAGTCGGCGATCACCCGGCCGTAGCCGGTCGGATCGGACAGACGGGCGCTCAGGAGGGTCACCGCCGCCCCGCTCTGCCGGTGGGTGCTCAGCAGTCTCTCCAGGGTCTTTCAGAAGTCTTATCCCGTCGCCGCTGCCGCCTCCCGCCAGCCCAGCAGCCTGAGAATCGCCCGGATGTCGTGGGCCACGGCAGCGATGCCCTCGGCGATCGAGGTCATGCCCTCCAGGCGCAGGGCGTGGAGGCCCATCGTCCGCGGTGTGGCCAGGATCTGAACGCCGTCCACCGCTCTGTAGCGATGGGTGTCTTTGAGGTGGTCTTGGTTTTCTGGACAGGGTCCATCGTTAACCTGTGAGTCGGGGCATCGCCCCTGAGAGGGGGCTCCCACCGTTGGCGAAGCCTTCTCCGTAAGCGAAGCTTTCTTGAAGAGTAGGAGTTGAGCAACCGCCGCACCCATAGCCCCGAGGTCAAGGTCGCCATGGAGGCGATCTGTGGCCGCTAGACGCTCCAAGGGATCGCAGCTGATCATGCGGTGCACCCGATCCAGGTGACGATCGCGAGCGCATGATCTTCCCCCAACAGCTGCAGCGTGGTCTGACCTTCTGGATCAAGGGCTGCCACACCGTGAGCACCGTCACTCAACGATCGACGACATCAGCCCGATCGACTGGGAGCAGCAGTTCTTCACTACCCCTACAGTTGCCAGCGTGAACCCCTCATCAGTATCCACAAAATCGGGGAAACCCCACACCACGGTACCCCCTTTTCCGCGGGCGGAAGGTGATCTTATGGGAAACGTCTGTTAGGACTGACTCGAGGCTGGTGCTCGACGAACATATCCATTCCGGCATCTTACTAGGGGTGGCGGTGACCCCGCCTTTACTTGCAGACACAGTGAGTGTGGTCGCTGTTCCCTCACCACAGGCTTCCGTCCATGATCAGAACCTGGGCAGGATAGAGAAACCTTGGGGAAGGCCACTGGGGACACAACAATGTTTATGAAAATCGGTGGATTGGCACACAAACATGCTGGAGGTAGTGTACAAATTAACTGGCCTTCATGGCACTGAAATGATTTTTCTCAATTTGACGAAGACAAGTTTCTGATTGAAAATTACTTTTCCCATGCCGACACTCCTCGATTCTATATCGAGTTAGGATCTCTTGATAGCGTCAGATATTCAAACACAAAAACCCTCGAAGACGAGCACGGCTGGTCAGGAATATTGATTGAGCCCACACCCATGGAATCTGAGAAGCTCAAGCTAAACAGGCTCCGCAACATTCTTGTCAACAGCCTAGTTGAATCAGAGGACGAGGAGGTAAAATTTAGATATGTTAACAACCTTGACCTGCAGTACGTTTCCGCTGTCAGGAGCACTCAAAAAGAGTCTCAGGAAAGGCGTTGGATGAATGCCAAAACCATTGAGGGCACCTCGAAAAATTATGCCATGGACTGGCCTGATCTGAAATAAGAGCTAAGATTAAAGAAGCTTCAGTATACTTTAATGGGCCAGCGCGGATTCTGGGATGAAGAGAAGAGGATCCAAAAGCTTCGCCACAAGAAGCCTGTATTGACGACTCTCTCCGAGTCGATTCCTTGGGAGAGCTTTCGGTCGCTGCTGGAACAGGGATATACCCACGAGCGCAAGAGCAATGCCGGCAGGAAAAGGATAGACCCGCTTATCCTCTTCAAGTTGCTGGTGTTGCAGCAGCTGTTCAACCTCAGTGATGAGGAGCTGGAATTCCAGGTCAACGACAGGCGGTCGTTCGAGGAGTTCATCGGTCTTGGAGTGATGAGCTCGATTCCCGATGCAACCACCGTTACGCTCTTTCGCGAACGGCTGCGCAAGGCCGGTGTCATTGAGGAGCTGTTCGAGCGTTTTGAGGGGCACCTAAGAGCCCAAGGGCTGGAAGCCCGTGGTGGACAGATTGTCGATGCCAAGCTTGTACCTGTGCCGAAGCAGAGAAATACTAGAGCTGAGAACGAAGCCATCAAGCAAGGCAAGCTGCCCGAAGGATGGGAAGACAAGCCAAACCGCTTGCGCCAGAAGGACCTCGACGCCCGTTGGGTGAAGAAGAACGGCACCAGCCACTACGGATATAAGAACAGCATCTGCATCGATGTGACTCATGGCTTCATCCGCAGATACGCAGTTAGCGGCCGCGTCCCTTTGCGTGGTGTAAAACCCGAGGCCCGAATACCCTGATCAGAGGGTGAACAGGGTGGAATGACAGGCTGTCATTCCGGAGGCACAGATGCACCTCGTTAGCCCACCATGAATTGGGGCGATTGACTTGTCAAGTCTTTCGTCCGATCGCGGATGTGTTCTGAGCTGAAGTGTTCTGTGCAGCCAGGGGTGGTGCACCGGCCCCCGGGCGGCGATCAAGGCCGCTGCGCCCTGTGGCGCGCTGCAGCCTCGATCCCCTGGGGCCTGCGTCCTGCCTCTCTCAGGCGCTGAGGGCCTGCAGGCTGGTGTCGCCGAGCTCCGGGATGGTCGCCATGCTCTCGGCGGAGAACATGCGACGGCCCTCCAGCTGCCAGTGCTCGTGCTGCTCCAGCAGCACCGCCCCCACCAGGCGGGTGATCGAGGCGTCGGTGGGGAAGATTCCGACGACGCGCGTGCGCCGTTTGATTTCCTCGTTCACCCGCTCCAGCAGGTTGGTGCTCCAGATCTTGCGCCAGTGGTCCTTGGGGAAGTGGCGGAAAGCCAGCACGTCCTCTTTGGCCTCGTGCATGAGCGCAGCGGCCTTGGGGAAGCGCTCCGCCAGCGAGGCCGCCAGATCATCCCAGCGGGACTCGATCTCCTCAGCGGTTTCCTGGGCGAACACGCTGCGCAGGGCGGCGGTGACCATGCCCTGGTGAGCCTTGGGGACGCACTGCAACAGGTTGCGGGCAAAGTGGACCCGGCAGCGCTGCCACACGCTGCCCTGCAGCTGGCGGCCGATCGCCTTGGTGAGCCCTGCATGGGCGTCAGAGATCACCAGCTTGACGCCAGCGAGGCCTCGTTCCTTGAGGTGGGCGATGAACTCCGCCCAGAAGGGCTCGCTCTCACTGTCGCCCACCTTGAGGCCCAGCAACTCCCGGCGCCCGTCCTCGTTCACCCCCATGGCGACGACGACAGCGCGGGAGCAGACCTGCTGAGCCTTGCCCAGCCGCCCCTTGAGGTAGGTGGCATCCAGGTAGACGTAGGCGTAGCTGCTGCTCTCCAGCGGCCGGCCCAGGAACGCCTGCACCTGATGGTCGATGTCCTGACAGATACGGCTCACCTGGGACTTGGAGATGCCGCTCTGGGAGCCCAGCGCCGCCACTAGGGCATCGACCTTGCGGGTGGAGACGCCACCGATGTAGGCCTCGATGCTTACTCACATTCTCGATCCCGAGAACAGCGATGACTTCGTCTGGGCGGATTCAGGCTATGCAGGAGTGAAATTTGAGGAGTTGCTGGAGTTGGCTGGCTATGAGAGTTGTATCCATGAAAAGAGAACCAGGAATCACCCACTCAACGAGGAGGCCAAAGAGCGGAATAAGCTGCGCTCTAAGGTGAGAGCCCGAGTTGAACACGTATTTGGAGGGATGACAACCTGCATGCGCGGGAAGCTGACCAGACGGATTGGGCTGGCCAGAAACCAGGCATGGTGGTGACTCAGGAATCTGACCTACAACTTCCTCAGGTATCTGCACTGCACCGGCGCGAGAATTGCGGCGGCCTGAAGAGACAAGCAGACAGATCAACGATTCGCGCTCTAATCCGAATTTCTGCTTCATGCTGAAAGCAGGGTCAGATGATGCACGCTTTTTGTCCATGCTGCCAACAGATAGGCGGCAATTATTCGAGGTTCCCTTGAGAATGGTTGGCTCGCAGAACAAGTTTGCAATGATATTCAAGAGGTTGTATTATCTTCACAGACTCTTGGGAGCATCATCAAGAGCTCGGGCATTCCATCATTAGGCTTTTTATCGTTAGACGTGGAAGGCCCTCGAACTTGAAGTCCTGAAGTCCCATGAATGGAGCGTTGCAATTTCTTATATGCTTGTCAAATGGAGCAGGCATGAAGACGACGAGTTGCTTAACTATACTATTTCGAAAGGAGGAATATTTGCATGCCGTCTTCACACATATATGCTGTTTTCATTTCCTGTCTAGAATCCCTACGCCCAACCGTAGGCCAGGAAATCCTATAAGTCTCATTACCTACAAGCGTAATGACAGTCCAGGCTTGGGCGATTCTTGGGGGCGACTAATGACTTCACCGCTCTCCTAGACAACTCCACGGTGGTATGAAGCAAGCCTCGGCAAGCTACTCACTGAGACGATAATCCAATTTCTGAAGTAATTTTCTGAAGCTCTCGGAAGTGGTCAACTCCAACTCCACGGCCTCAGGGATGGGTCTACGGATCCTGGGGGAGATCTCACTTTTCGAACCACGTCCACTATCGCCGCTCAGCCTCACCTGACCGAACCGCTTGCGGTAGCTGCCTGCATAGGCAACTTGGAATAGGGCACAAAGCTTTTGCAGGAAGGCATCAGGATCCAAACAGAAATCCTCATATTTCATCACAGGTAAGCCCTCATAGCGATCAAGAAAGCTCAGGTACCTGGAGCAATATTCATCCAAGGTGCTGGGGCTGAACTGCTGATGCCATCCTTGGGCCAGCAGACCGAGATAACTGTCCAGGGGATGGCGCACGGTGATCGCGGAGATCAGGGTGTAATCGTCTCCTAGAAAGTCGCAGATCGGCGTGATTCCTGCCGGAGCCTCTCCCCTGCAGAAATCGGTATGGCTGTGGTCGCGGATCATCAGATCAACCCCATCCTTAGCACAGATCCTCACCGCCTGACCAATCTGACCAAGGAAATCCTCCTTTATTTCCTCCCTGCTGAGTTCGCGGTAACTGCGCTCCAGCATCAGCAAAGGGTTGGTGGGCTCGAACTTACTGCCAAAACGATTCAGTGGATTCACCTCACTCACCAGCGCCACGTCGGGCATCGAAGCCAGGCATTTGCTGATCACCGTGCCGCCTGTGCAAGCGAGATGATGGAGAGTCCGGATGATCGGCTTGGATTCAACTCGGTGATGTAACGAGCGCTGCGCCATCCGCTGGAGGCGACTGGCCTTCAGCCGTAACAACGACGCGTCCGCACCGGCACCGGCAAGCTCCAGGGCGTTCGCCAGGTTGAGCAGCGTCGATAGCCGTTGACTCAGGGTCACGGCCTCATGGGAAGCCCCCAGTGCTTCGGCATGGGCGAAGGCGATCCCCGCCTGCTGCTGCTGCTGTCGCTCCTGGGCGGAGGGCTCGATCAGCTGGCTCAGCGCTACCGCATAACGCAACCACTCAGCCGCGTCGTGGCTCTCAAGCGGGTGGGCCGCAATCACAGCCTGCCACTCCTCACGCTCAGCGGCCCATTGGCTCATCGAAAGGGATTCAGGCTCCTGCTGCCCCATCACCTTAGGGAGACTCCACGGGGGTGCCTTGGAGCCAGCTGACCAGGGGAGACGCCACAACTACGGCCAGCACTCCGAAACGGCTGGCGATGGCCTGGGCCAGTGGCAGGCGGTAAGCCCCGCAGTTGGCCAGCAGCACCGTGAACGGCCGCTCCCGATACTGCTGCTCCGTTGCCGCCACCAGCGCCTCCAGGCTGTATTCGAACCCTGCCGCGGGCCTGTGGGGATGGCGGCTCTCGGGCCCTGCCAGGCATCGCAGCCCGAAAGCCCCTTTCTCAAAGAATCGACCCGCCTGATGGGCCTCCCGGATCGCCTCGGTGTCTTCCGCCACCACCACCACCTCTTCCCCTACGAGGAACTCCAACAATCCGGTGC
This sequence comes from uncultured cyanobacterium, assembly GCA_963772735.1. Taxonomy (GTDB): domain Bacteria; phylum Cyanobacteriota; class Cyanobacteriia; order PCC-6307; family Cyanobiaceae; genus Cyanobium. Next base: position 35,045 of record CAVYYO010000002.1, read on the forward strand.
CGGTGGGGGCTTGCCGCAGTCTGCTCGCCTCGCGCCCGTTCGCCATCCCCTCCAACCCCCACGGCAGCCACAGGCCCTGCGTCGCCGGATCAACGCTCCACACCTGAGCCTGAAGCAGGGCCTGAAGGGCGGGCTGGGCCCACTGCCGCAGGCTTTCCAGGGGCGCATGGGTCGTCGTGTAGAACCCGGCCTCCACTTCGAACCGCCGCAAAGCCTCCAGGATGTCCGGCAGAGCCGGAAAGGGATCCTTGGCGGCCGCGCTCCAGAAGCTTTCGTCGTGATGGCGGCGGCGCAGTTCGGCCAGGGCGTCTTCCACTGCATCGGAGGCGCCTCCGGCGTGGCGCAGCACCGCCAACTCCACGGGATCCAGCTCCACCACGAGCCCACCTGCACGCCACTCCACAGCAGGCAGCGGCGCGATCTGCGGTTCCCGCCGCTCCTGCCAGATCAAGGCGGCGTGGCGCAACACCATCAGCGCCTCCTCTTCCAGCGGCAAACCGCGGGCAGCAAGGCTCTCCAGCAGGCTGGCGATCGGATGGCAGGTAGGCCATTCCCTTCCCTGCCATGACTGCAGAAACGCCTCCAGGGCAACCAGAGCTCCCTCTCCATCCCCATCCAGAAAGAGCTCCAGTGAAAAGCACTCCGGCCCAGAGACCTGGTCTGCCGCCGTCGCCACCAGCCTCATGGGGGTCGGAGGCGCCCCAGCCCCAGGGTCTGCCTCGTCATCCACCCATTCCGGCTCCACCACCTCGAGGCCATCCGCGTCCTGCCTGACGCTCACCCCCCGTCCATGCTGCTGCAATTCCAGGCTGAAGCGGGCCCGCAGCATGGCGGTGTCGAAGGCCTGGCGCTGCTCTGGCTCCACGGGCAGGCGGCTCACACGCTCGACCAGCAGGCCGAGATCCTTCTCCGTCATGGCTCCGGGTGCAGGTAGCCCTTCGATCACCTGGCTCATCGCTGCGCGGCACGCCATGGCCACCCAAGACGGCACGGGATCCAGCAATTGCGTCAACCGCAAGAACAGATCGAGGCACGGCTCGGCGGCTGCCGGATCCATCCCGATCCTATGCTTCCAGGCCAGCGCACCGTGCTGCACCAACTGCTGCTCCAGCACTGGCAGCCAGGGGGGCACCTCCCAGGGTTGAGCCGCCGTCTGTTCGAGAATCCTTGCCATCCGCAGGCAGAGCTCACCGTCACCTGCCCGTTCGGCGACGCTGAAATCAACGGCTTCCCCGTTGCGGGGAATCAACCGTTCGTGCACCTGGCCCGTCAGCTGTCCGAGCAGATCTCCGTAGCGCGTCCAAAGCAGGGCCGCCACTTCGGGCCGCGCCGACGCGAGCTCATGCACACTGTCCAGCAGATGATCGTGGGCAGCCAGGCCTGCGTCCAGGTCCCTCCCCGCTAGAGCCTTCCGGAGGGCCGCGGCGCTTGCATCAGCCAGTTCCGCCAGCAACGGATCCAGCGGGGCGTCCACCACCCTCTCTCCGCGGAGCGACGCGATCAGTTCGTGATAGGCGGGATAGGGCAACTGCAGCTGCCTCAACACCCGAAGCGGCACCCATGCACCAGGCTCGCCGCCAGCAGTGTCCATGGCGGAACGCGACAAATCAGGCAAGGGGCAATATGGTTTCGCTACCGATTCCAGCATGGCTGCGATGCTCGCCGAGCCGCCCGGCACCCTGGAAGAATCCTCCGCCTCCCTTGCTGAGCTGCGTCGCCCCGGCCTGATCGGCCAGCTGGAGGGCTGGAGCTCGGCTTATGGGCTCAGCGGCTGGGCCTGCCCCTGGCCCCTGCAGCCCAAGGCCGAGCCCCTGCGCTTTCGCCTGGTGCTTGAGGACCTGCTCGATCCTGGACGGCATCTGTTCATCGCCGAGCTCATGGCCGCCCAGGCCCGGCCCGATCTCCAGCCCCTGGGCATCGAGCAGCCCTGTGGCTTCCGCTTCTGGTGGGCCCCCTCCCACCCCCTGCCCCCCTTCTCCCAGGGCCTGGTGCTGCGCCTCTTCCTCGCTGGTGAGGCCGGACCCGAGCTGGCCGGCAGCCCCCTGCGTCTCGATGCCGACACTTACGCCCAGATCGCCCACCAGCGCCAGCACGGACCCGCCCGAGACGGCGCCCTCATCCACCTCCAGGCGCCCCTCCTCCACGGCTGGGGCCGCGGCCCTGAACCGCTCCTGCTCCGCCTCGATGGCAGCAGCACCCTGTCCATCGCGCCCCCCGAGCCCCTGCCCGAGGGGCCCTGGCCCTTCCAGCAGCTGCTCCCCGCCGCCCTCGCCGACGGCGCCATCCATCACCTCCAGCTGGAAAGCGCCGACGGCCAGGTGCTGGATCAGCGGTTCGAGTTGCTCCCCTTCCACCTCACCCCCTGGGCAGCCCTGCAGCGCCACGCCCGCCCCCCCTTCCCGGATCAGCTCTCCCCTCTCGCCCGCGAGCGGTACCGCAGCCTGCGCACCTGGCTCGCCTGGGCCGACGCCCACGGCACCCCCCTCCCCCCAGACCTCCCCCGCCTCCAGCGCCTGCTGGAGCATCCCCTGCCACGCAACGAAGGTCCCCCGACCCCCGCCGGCCTGACCGAACCCGGTCCCGACGGCAGCCCCGTGCCCCGCCAGCCCCTGCGTCTGCCGGTGGCGGCCGACCCCCTGGTCTCGATCGTGATCCCGGTGCACAACCAGTACGCCGTCACCCTGCGCTGCCTGGCGGCGATCGCCTATGCGCCCACCCGCATCCCCTTCGAGATCCTGGTGGTCGATGACGGCTCCTCCGACGGCACGGCCGAAGTCCTCCCCTCCGATGCCCCCGGCGTGCGTCTGATCCGGCACGACTTCGCCCGCGGCTTCAACCAGGCCTGCTGCAGCGGCGCCGCCGCCGCCCGCGCCACCTTCCTGGTGCTGCTCAACAACGACACCGAACCCTGCGCTGCCTGGCTGGAGGAGCTGCTCGATCCCTTCGAGCGCTGGGCCGACACCGGCCTGGTGGGGGCCCAGCTGCTCCTTGCCGATGGCACCCTCCAGGAGGCCGGCGGCATCGTCTGGGGCAACGGCGAACCCTGGAACTACGGCCGCGGTGGCAACCCCCACGCCCCCCACGTCGCCTACGCCCGCCAGGTGGATTACGTCAGCGGCGCCGCCCTCGCCATTCGCCGGGAACTCTGGAACCAGGTCGGTGGTTTCAGCCCCGAGTTCTCCCCCGCCTACTACGAAGACACCGATCTGGCCTTCAAGGTGCGCCAGACCGGCCACAGCGTGCGCTATTCACCCCTCGCAAAAGTGATCCACCACGAGGGCGTCAGCTGCGGCACCGAGACGGCCGAGGCCTCTGGCCTCAAGCGCTTTCAGGCCATCAACGGCCCGCTGTTCCAGCAAAAGTGGGCCCACGCCTTCGAGGGCTGCGAGGAACCAAGCCTGGCGGAAGCCGAGCAGATCAAGGACCGGGGCATCCTCGGCCGCGCCCTCTTCCTCGACCAGGAAACCCCCCGGCCCGATCGCGATGCCGGCAGCCATGCCGCCCTCGTGGAGATGGAGCTGATCCAGGCCCTCGGCTGGAAAATCACCCTCCTGCCCCTCAATCTGGCCTGGCTCGCCACCTACACCGAAGACCTCCAGCGCCGCGGCATCGAGTTCATCCACGCCCCCTTCGTGCTCTCCCTGGAGGAGTTTCTGCGCGAGCGAGGCCGCCAATTCGATCTCATCTACCTCACCCGCTACACTGTCGCGTCTCGGGCCCTTCCCCTGATCCAGCGCTTCGCCCCCCAGGCCAGGCTGCTCTTCTGCAACGCCGATCTCCACCACCTGCGCCAGCTACGCGCCGCCCGGGTCGAAGGCCTCGAAGGCGACGCCGCCAACCGCGCCCTGGAGGCGGTGGAGCAGGTGAAGTGCCAGGAGCTGGCGGTGATGCGAAATGTGCACCTCACACTCAGCTATTCGGAGGTGGAACGGGCCGTGATCGAGGCCGAAACCCTTGGCGAGGTCCCCACCGCCCCCTGCCCCTGGGTCGTGCAGGGCCCCGAGGCCCCAGCCCCCCTCGAGGGCCGCAGCGGCCTCGCCTTCCTCGGCAGCTACGGCCACCCCCCCAACCGTGACGCCGTGGAGGCCTTCCTCCTCCAGGTATGGCCCGATCTCCACCGGCAGCGGACCCAGCTTTCCCTTCACCTCTACGGCAGTGGCCTGGCCCCCGACCTGGCCTCCCGCTGGGGCGCCCAGCCCGGCGTGATCGTGGAGGGTTGGGTGGCCGATCCGGCCGTGGTGTTCTCCCGCCACCGGGTGTTCGTGGCGCCCCTGCGCTCCGGCGCCGGCCTCAAGGGCAAGGTGGTGGCCGCCGCCGCCCACGGCATCCCCCAGGTACTCAGCCCCTTGGCCGCCGAGGCCACCGGCCTGCGCCACGGCCAGGAGGTACTGATCGCCCGCAGCCCCGACGACTGGTGCCAGGCCGTGCTCCACCTCGACGGCGACGACGACGCCTGGCGAGCCATGGCCGCCGCCGCCTTCACCTACGCCAGGGCCACCTGGAGCCGCGAGCGCGGTCTCGACCTGATGGCGGATGCCCTCGACCGTCTTGATCTGCCCCATGGCCATCCCCGGCGCCGGACGGCCCGGGAGGTCACCCCATGACCACCACCTCCCGCGACGCCCTGCCCGAACCCCTCTCCGGCCTGCATGAGCCGGCCGTGGTGGAGCTGCCCCCCGGCCGCCCCTGGCTGGCCCTCTCCGAACTCAACCGCCTCATCCGTCAGCAGGGCCAGGCCCGCCCCCTGGCCAGGGCCTGGCTGCTCGACCAGCTCGTGCATGCCATCCCCCTGCCCGCCGACGAGGAGAAGTCCCTCATAACCGCCTTCCTCGAGCGCCGCGGCATCGCCGACGACGACCAGCTCTCCGCCTGGCTGAAGGAGCGCGGCCTCGCCTTCGACGACCTGCGCATCCTCGCCACCAAGAAACAGCGCCTGCAGCGCCTGGTGCGCTGCCGCTGGGGCGATGAGGTGGAGGTGCGGTTCCTGCAGCGCAAGCCCGAGCTCGACCAGGTGGTCTATTCCCTGCTCCGGGTCGCCAACGAAGACCTCGCTGCCGAGCTCCACCACCAGATCGCCGAGGGCGAAACCGATTTCGACCTCCTCGCCCCGCTCCACTCCGCCGGTCCCGAGCGCATCTGCCGCGGCCAGATCGGCCCCCTGCCCCTGGCCGCCGGCCATGAGACCCTCGTGAGCCGCCTGCGCCGCGGCCGCCCCGGCCAGCTGTTCGAGCCCTTCCGGGCCGGCGACAGCTGGGTGGTGCTGAGGCTCGAACATTTCCTGGCCGCCGAGTTGAACGAGGCCACCAGGGAGCGCATGATGAACGAACTCTTCGACGAATGGCTCGAGCAGCGGGTGGGGCTCCTTCTCGAGGGCCAGCCCCTGCCTCCACTCGACGCGATGCTCGCCCTGCTGCAGGAGGACAGCACCCCATGACTTCCTCGCCCGGCGCCGTCAGTGGCCTGCTCAATGAGTTCACCCCCTTCGACCGGCTCCCCTCCGCCCGGCTCGAGGCGATCGATCCCCTGCTGGAGCCCCTCCGTTTCCAGATCGGCCAGACTGTCCTCCGCCCGGATGTGCTGCCCGAAGGTGTGCTGCTGCTCTGCCGCGGCCAGCTGCGCAGCCTCGGCCCCAGCCCCAGCGGCCGCGGCCTGCGCACCATCGAGCGCCTCGGCCCCGGCGCCATCGCCGGCTGGCCCGGCCTGCTGCGCCGTGACCCCTGCGAGCACCTGCGCGCCACCACCGAGGTGGAGACCCTGCGGCTCCCCGCCGCCGCCTTCCGCGACCTGCTCACCGGTCATCCCGAGTTCGCCGCCTGGTTCGCCAACCAGCCCAGCGCCGCCGAACTCCACGCCATGCTCCTCGCCCTGGCCAAGCGCGATCCCCTCGGGGAAGCCCTCCTCGACGATTGGCCCCTGCCCGCCGAGCAGGTGCGCCTGCGCAGCCTTCGGCCCGGCGCCCCCCCCGAGCTGGGCCTGCCCCCCGGCTTCCGCTGGTATGCCAGCAGCGGCCTACCCCTGGCCGAGCCCTGGAGTGATCGTCCCCTGGTGGCGCCCGGCCCCGAGGCCCCCTGGCTGCGCCTGGTGGGCCTGGCCATCCCTCGGGAGGCCGAAGCACCCATCACCCTCGGCGGCGAGCCCCTCACCCCCGCCGTGCTGACCGAGGTGGTGGAGGCCGGCGCCGCCTCCGCCTACGCCCCCGCCCTCGAGCCGCCCCCTCGCCGGGCCGGCGACCGCAGCGGCAAGCTCGCCCTCGGCCGAGCCAGCGGCCCACGGGCTGTGCCCATCGCCCTCTGCCAGGCCCTGGCCGACTTCTTCGGCCTGCCCATCAACCGCGACGCCCTGGCCGACCAGGTGGACGCGATCCTGCAGCGCCAGGACCAGGTCAACCTGGTCAACATCGGCCAGATCATGGACACCCTCGGCCTGAGGGTGGTGCTCACCCGCGTGCCCGCCAGCCGCCTGGCCCGGGTGCCCTCCCCCGCCCTGCTCTTCCAGAACGGCCACTTCGGCCTACTCGACGGCGTCGAGCCCGACGGCCGCGCTCGCCTGCTGGAGGCCGAGCTCGGTGCCCTGCTGGTGCCGGCCCAGGAGCTGATCACCCACGAGGGCGGTCTGGTGGAGCTGCTCCTCTTCGACCGCAAAGCCGACGCCAAGCAGCGCCGCTTCGACTGGAGCTGGTATTTCCCCTTCCTGCGCCAGCACCGTCGCGAGCTGATCGAGGTGCTGGTGGCCTCGTTGGTGATCAATGCCCTGAGAATCGTCTTCCCCCTGGGCCTGATGGTGCTGATCCAGAGCGTGGTGGCCAGCCGCAACATGGGCGCCCTGGTGGGCATCGCCAGCGTGATGCTGCTCGCCACCCTCATGGAGAGCATCTTCAGGACCCTGCGCAGCTTCCTGTTCACCGATGTGGCCAACCGGATCGACCAGGACGCCAAAGCCACCATCCTCGACCAGCTCGTACGCCTGCCCCAGGGCTTCTTCGATGCCCGCCCCGTCGGGCAGATCACCTTCTACTTCTCCCAGCTCGATCGCCTGCGCGATTTCCTGCTCGGCAGGACCCTGCCCACCCTGGTGGACTTCGCCTTCAGCCTCATCTACCTGGCGATTCTCTTCGCCCTCAGCCCCCTGCTCACCCTGGTGATGCTTGCCACTCTGCCCCTGATCATCGCGGTGGCCCTGGTGAGCAACCCCCTGGTGCGCAGCCAGGTCAAGCGCACCATGGGCCAGGCTGTGCGGGCCTCCAGCTTCCTCAACGAGGCCATCACCGGCATCCAGACCATCAAGTCCCAGAACGCCGAGCTCAAGACCCGCTGGGAATTCCAGAACCGCTACGCCACCTACATCGGCGAGGACTTCAAGCTCAAGGTGACCCGCGAATCGATCGCCAACCTCTCCACGTTTCTCAGCAACCTCAGCCAGCTGGTGGTGATCACCGTGGCCATCTGGCTGATCATCCAGGGCCAGCTTAGCCTCGGGGCCCTCTTCGCCTTCCGCATCCTCTCCGGGTACATCAACCAGCCCCTGGTTCAGCTGGTGAGCACCTGGCAGGACTTCCAGTTCAATACCCAGGCCCTGCGCATGGTCGCCGATGTGGTCGACCGCGACACCGAGCAGACCCGGGAGCAGGCCGGCAACATCCCCCTGCCTCCCCTCCAGGGCCGGGTGCAGTTCGTGGATGTGGCCTTCCGCTTCCGCGACAAGGGCCCCCTGGTGCTCGACGGGGTGGATCTGGAGATCCCCGCAGGATCTTTCGTGGGGCTCGTCGGCGGCTCCGGCAGCGGCAAGTCCACCCTGCTCAAGCTCCTCTCCCGGTTCTATCCCCCCGAGCGGGGCAGCGTGCTGATCGACGGCCTCGACGTCGGCAAGGTGGAGCTCTATTCCCTGCGCCGCCAGATCGGCGTGGTGCCCCAGGATTCGCTGCTCTTCGATGGCACCATCCGCCAGAACCTGCTGATGGTGAAGCCCGATGCCACCGCCGCCGAGATGATCCGCGCCGCCCGCATCGCCTGCGCCCACGACTTCATCATGGAGATGCCCCAGGGCTACAACTCCAGCGTCGGCGAGCGGGGCGCCGGCCTCTCCGGCGGCCAGCGCCAGCGCCTGGCCCTGGCCCGCGCCGTGCTCCAGAACCCCCGCATGCTGATCCTCGACGAGGCCACCAGCGCCCTCGATGCCTCCACCGAGCGCCAGGTCTGCATCAACCTGTTCGAAGCCTTCCGTGGCCGCACCGTCTTCTTCATCACCCACCGCCTCTCCACCGTCCAGCCCGCCGACATGATCGTGCTGATGGACCGGGGCGCCGTGATGGAGAAGGGCAACCATCGCCAGCTGATGCAGCTGCGCGGCTGGTACTACGCCCTCTACCGCAGCCAGAACCAGGAGGGCCTCAGCTGATGGCCACCCCGCCCCGCTCCACCGATCCGAGCTCCCGGCTCGTGGCCCTGCTGGAGGGCTGCGTCGGCTGGCTGCGCTCCCCCCGCTCCCGCCGCCACCACCCGGTCATCCCCGTCCGCGTCGACCTGGTGGGTAACCGCTCACTCCCCGTCGGCGCCCCATCCGCGGGCGAACCCGCCACCGAGGCCGACCCATCCACCACGGAGGAAATACCGGTCTCCCGCGTCCACCCCTTCGGCGGCGGCATCGCCACCACCGGCTCCGAGGCCCCCCAGGAGTGGTCGTTCCGGGAGACAGTGGTGCTTCGCAGGAGCCGACGCAGCTCCAGCCTCCTGCTCTGGGTCGGGGTGGGCGGCGTGGCCGCCCTGGGCCTCTGGAGCGTCACCGCGCCGATCGCCGAGACCATCGCCGTGCCCGGCAAGCTCGAGCCCTCCAGCAGCGTCAAGGCCGTGGATTCCCCAGTGCCCGGCGTGGTGGAGGAGGTGCTGGTGAAGGAGGGCCAGGCGGTGACCAAAGGCCAGCCCCTGATCCGCTTCGACCTGCGCGAGCCCCGCAGCAAGCTGGCCGCCGCCGAGAGCATCCGCGAGCGGCTGCTCAACGAGAACCGGGTCGCCCGCGCCACCCTCGGTGAAGAGGCCGCCACCACCGGCCTCACCGCCAACCAGAAGAGCCAGCTGCGCGATCGCACCCGCGAGCTCAGAAGCCGCCTCAACGCCGCCCGAGAGGAACTGGCCAAGAGCACCACCCGGCTGGCCGGCTACCGCGACTCCCTGCGCATCTACACCGACATCGAGCGCCGCTACCAGTCCCTCGTCCGTGACGGCGCCGTCAGCGAGGTCCAGCTCCTGGAAGCCCGCAACAAGATGCAGGACCTGCGCACCAGCGTGGCTGAGGAGGAGCGTGAGAACGCCCGTCTCCGCTCCCAGCTGGTCAACACCGGCTCCGGCACCGACGTGGAACTGCGCACCAGCATCGAAGCCAACCTGCGCCAGATCAGCGATCTTGACGGCCAGATCCGCCAGGCCCGGCTGCAGATCCAGTACGGCGTGCTCACCGCCCCCAGCGACGGCCTGGTGTTCGACGTCGAGGCCAGCGCCGGCAGCGTGGTGGGCGCCACGGAAACCAAGCCGCTGCTCAAGGTGGTGCCCCAGGATTCCCTGCGCGCCAAGGTCTACCTCCCCAACAAGGCCATCGGCTTTGTCCAGGTGGGCCAGACCGCCGACATCTCCATCGACACCTTCCCCGCCCACGACTTCGGCTACGTGCCTTCGAAGGTGGAGCGCATCGGCTCCGATGCCCTCACACCCGAGGAGCAGACGCAGGTCCTCGGCACCCAGGTGGAGGGCCTGCACTTCCCCGTCATCCTCCACCTCGAGCAGCAGTCCATCCCGCTGCCCAACAAGAGCAGCGTGCCCCTCCAGGCCGGCATGGCCCTCACCGCCGACATCAAACTGCGCGAACGGCGCGTCATCAGCCTGCTGACCGGCCTGTTCGAGGACCAGCGCCGCAACCTTCAGCGCCTGCGGGCCAACTGAGCGCCATGCCCCAAGGCGACTGGTGGCGCTTCGTGCCGGCCGAGGAGCGCCGACGCCGGCGCTTCAAGGCCTGGCGCCTGCGCTGGAGGGAGCGGCTGGGCCGGCGCTCTGTGGCCATCGCCATGGCCTTCTTCGCCTATGGCCTGATCATCCTCTGGCTGCTGCTCAACCTGTCGCCGGTGGTGGCTCTGCTCGCCCTGGCCCCCATGGTGTTGCTCCCCCTGCTCGGGTACCTCACCTACTGGCTGCTGTGGAAGGAATTCCACGAATGAGGCCCGGCAAGCGTGTGACAGCCGGACCGGCGGTGCTCAGCTCTTCGCGTAGAGCCTGGGCAGGGCCCCCAGCAACCACTGGGGCATGAACTGCTCCCCGCCGGCGAAGCCGATCTTGCCCGGGGGGAAGAAGGGCAGCACCGCCAACACCACCTGGGTGGCCTTGGGCCGGCTCATGTTGCGCACATAGCGGGCAAGGTTGGTCCGCAGCTGCCGGTCCTCCTCCGACAGCGGCTTGCGCGCATAGCCGCTGCGCAGGAATTTCCGGTACAGATCCCCGAAGGAGCTCTCGAACAGGGGCTGCAGCTGCTCATCGGGGGTGTCCAGCCAGATCTGGCCCAGCTGGCGCCGGTAACCCGCCAGTTCCCCAAGGATGGCGTCGTCGTCGGGATCGATCTCGAACAGATTCACCAGCCCGTTCAGGCGGGTGAGGAACTCCTCGTTGCCGATGAGCTTCAGGGCCTGGGCGCCGGTGTACGCGGAAAGCTGCGGCAGCGGCGGCAGGTCCGGATCCATCCCCTGGTGCCCCATCGCCCCCTCCGGCGCCAAGATCCGCTCGGCCCGGGGGGACGCCGGTGCCACGATCCGCTCGGCCCGGGGGGCCCCCGGTGCCAGAGCCTTGCGCTCCAGGGGGCTGGGCCGACGCACCCTCGGCAGGATTTCCGGCTCGAACAGGCTGGCGTAATCCTCCAGCAGCCAGGCTGGGACGTTCTGCTCGCAGTTCCGCACCTTCATCTTGCCGCGGCGGAAATAGGGCATCACCGCCAGCAGGATGTTGGCCATTTCAGGCCGCTGAAATCCGCTGTACAGCCGCTGGGAGAGATAGTCCTTCCAGGCTTCCTCATCCCGCAGCAATGGCTGGGAAGCGAGCTCGGTGCTGATCATCTGGCGATAGCAGTTGCCGATCATCGAGCCATACAGAAACTCGAGCGCATCGATCGGCGCGCTCAGCCAGAACTGCGACAGGCACTGGCGGGCCAGCCGGGCCTCCGCCACCCGGGAGGGCGTGGCTTCATGGGCGAAATCCATGAAGATCGTCCCCAGCCGAGCCGCCGACCAGGGTGTGATCTGGGGCCGGTGCGCCATCTCCATCGTGGTGACTCCAGGGTCACTCACCAAAGTGTCTGGCGATACACCGCCTCTCTTCACCTTTTCTTCACCCCAGCTCACCGTATCCCGGCGTCCGAACAGACGGTTCCAGAGCGACATCACACAAGTCGAGATCGGCAGCGGGATTGTAATAGCGTTGTCGGATGGAACTGTTGCTGATCCATCAGAACCATCCCGGCCAGTTTCGTGATCTGACCCCCGCCCTTGAACACCGCGGCCATCGGGTGCTTGGCCTTGGCGCCACCCCACGGGCCCCGGCCGCCACCGGAGAAGCCGCCAACACTGCCTCAGTCGCCGCCAGCACCGGCCCGCGCCTCCACTACGACTGGCGACCGCCCGACCTCCCTGATGGCCTGGCCGATCCGCTGCTGGAAACCAATCTGCGCCGGGCCGTCCGCGTCCAGGAGCGCTGCCTCCAGCTGCGCGAACAGGGCTACATCCCCGATGCCGTGCTCGCTCACAGCGGCTGGGGGGAACTCCTCTACTTGCGCGACATCTGGCCCGAGGCGGTGCTGATCGCCTACCCCGAGCTCTATGCCGCCCCGCAGCTGCTGGGCTACGGCTTCGATGCCGACCTGGGCGAACCCTCCCCTGCCCTGCGGGCCCAGTGGCGCCGCGGCAACCTGATGGGGCTGGCGGCGATCGCCGAGGCCGACGCCTGCGTCGTGCCCACCCTCTTCGCCCGCGACACTTTCCCCCCGCACCTGCGGGGCCGCTTCCACGTGCTGCACGAAGGCATCGCCCTGCCGCCCGCCGCTGCCACCGCAGGGGCCACCACGGTCCGGCTGGATGGGGGGGCCATCCTGCACAAGGGCGATCCGGTGATCACCTTCGCCAGCCGCAACCTCGAGCCCCTGCGCGGCTTCCGGAGCTTCCTGCGGGCATTGCCCGCCGTGCTGGCCACCAGGCCCGATGCCCGGGTGGTGATCGTGGGGGGCACCGGCAGCGGCTACGGCGCCGCTTCGTCCCATCCCGAAGGCCACAAGGGGGAACTCCTGGCTCTGCTCGGCCACCGCCTGCCCCTCGAACGCGTCCATTTCCTGCCGCCCCTGGCCCACCGGGAGCTGCTGGCCCTGTTCCGCATCAGTGCGGCCCATGTCTACCTCTCCTATCCCTATGCCCTCTCCTGGAGCGTGCTGGAAGCGATGGCCTGCGGCGCCCTGGTGGTGGGGTCCGACAACCCCCCGGTGAGCGAGCTGATCCACCACGGCCACAACGGTCTGCTGGTGCCCTTCAACGACCCTGATCGCCTGGCCGAATCGCTGCTGGCCGTGCTGGCCGACCCCGGGGCGTTCGCTGCGATGGCCGAGGCGGGCCGCGCCACCGTCGCCGCCCGTTACGAAGTGAACCGCGCCGCCGAAGCCTTCGAGGCCCTGATCCGCAGCCTGCGCCTGCTGCGGGGCTAGGAGTCTGTCTGCCATTGCGCCGAGCTCAGCCTTGATGCATGCGCGTGCAACCCGCTGATCGCTGGAAGCAGGCCCTGAGGGATGCCCCTCAGGCCTGCGCCCCTGATGCCCGAAACAGCTGCTCCTCCGGAGAAGCCTGCGGCCAGAGGATGTTGTGGGTGGTGGCCATCAGGCTCCACTCCCCGTTCACCTTCTCCAGGCCTCGCCACAGCAAGCGATCCAGGCCTCGCGTGGCTTTCGTCTGGCCGAACACAGGCTCAATGATCGTCTTGCCCATCGCGTAGATCGCCTGGCCTGCTTTGGACCTGAGTTCGCGGTCCATCCGGCCACGGGAATCGAGGTCTCTCGGGGCTGGCCCCCGAGACGGCCTGGATCTTTGGCCGTGCTGCTGCCGGCTGAGGGAGATGTGGGCATCCAGGCCTCCCTGCTCGCAGGCCTCCAGCTTGGCGGTGCTGCCGTAGCCCCCATCGGTGATCAGGGCCGTGGGCAACCGGCCGGTGTTCGCCTCAATCCGCCCCAGCATGGGTTGCAGATGGACCGCATCGCTGGGCTGGTTGCTGACGCCGATCGCCACGACCACCTGGTGATCACCATCGACCGCCGCCTGGCAGTTGTAGCCCTGAATCCAGCCGTCACTGGCCTTGAGGATGTGGCTATCGGGATCGGTGTAGGCGAAGCCTGCCGCGCAGCGGTGATTGCGCTGGGCCTGGGGTCTGGGGATACCAGCGGCATCCGTGGGGAGCTGACGGCTTGGCATCGCCGGGACATCACCTTCCTCACTGGTGGTTGGCCATTCGAGTCCTGCAACTTCTGCCTTCTGGATCGCCAGCTTCTGGGCGTCATCGGCACGTTTGCGGGCACCGCGGACCGCTCGCTGGCCGGCCTTGCCATCACCGCTGGTCTCTGCCGCAGCTGCGTCCTGTTCCGCGGCGACGGAAGTCGCTGATCCGGCTGTGGTCGGGCTGCTGGTTACCGGTGCGCACCCGGAAAGCGGCCTCCTCCCAGCAGACCTTCTCGATCTTGCGAGAGCTCGCCATCCCGACGCAGTACCCCTACAGGAGCAGGACCACCATCCTCCGCGGGTCGTGGGCCTTCTCGCCGCGCGGATCCTTCTGGCGGTAGTGGGTGTGGATCCCCTCCAGATCCAGATCAGCGGCCAGATCCAGCAGGAAGAACAGCAGCTGCTTCTCCGGCAGCCAGTCCACCGGCGGGGGCGGGATAGCAGCGTCTGCTCCGGGTTCCAGGGGCGGAAGAACCTGGGGTTGACCGTGCCCCATCATCTCAGACAGAACGATGGCAGTCACTGGGTTCTGGGCAGGTTCGGGAGCGTCTGCGGTGAGGGACTGCGCTGTTCTATGAGCGACAGACTTCTAGCGCCGCCGCCGCCAGCGCGCCAGGGTCAGCAGCACGCGCTCCACCACCGGCATCCAGTCCCGCTCGATCCCCTGGCGGAACAACCTCAGGCTCGGGTACCAGGGACTGTCGGCCCGATCCCGCAGCCAGCGGGGATCGGCGCTGAAGGGCAGCAGAACCCAGGCCGGATGGCCCATCGCCCCGGCCAGGTGGGCCATGGCCGTGTCCACCGTGATCACCAGATCAGTGCCGGCCACCACCCGGGCCGTGGCCAGGAAATCCCCTGCCGGATCGATCGCCCCGCCGAACAGGTGCCCCACGGGCTCCGCCATCTGTCGGTCCTCACCCTGCTGGAGCAGCACCGGCTCGCACCCCTGGGCCACCAGCCCCTCCACCAGCCCTACCAGGGCGGCATCGGGAAGGGTCCGCTTGCGGTATTCCCGCCGGGTGAAGCCATCGGCAAGCTTGCGACCACTCGCCCAGGTAAGCCCAATCCGCGGCGGCCGCCCGTAGGTGGCGCCGCCGTCGGCCGGCGCCAGCCCCCTCAGATAGGCGGCCCGGCCCTCCGGCCCCAGCGGCTGGGGGCAGGGGGCACCCCCCAGGGCCGCCGGCAGCGACAGCAGGCTCACCACCACCCCGCCCCGTGCCTCCTCGACCCTGTCCTCCTCAGGCCTGGCCCGCACCTCCGGAGGGTTCGCCAGCCAGGCCAGGCCCTCGTGCAGCAGGGCCACCAGCGATGGCTCCACCTCCAGCACCACCGCCTGGCCCCGCCCCACGGCCTGCTCCTGCAGGGGAGGAATCCACCGCAGGTACTGCAGGCCATCGCCCAGGCCCTGCTCGCTTCGCACCCGCAGCAACGGGGCGCTGGCCACGGCTGCCCCCACCCCGCCCTCAGGGCCGGTGTCCCGGCCGGGAAGCTCGAAACGGCGCTCGGCCAGGTTGAAGGCCTCCTCGTAGGTCTCCAGTCCGATCAGCAGGGAGGCGTGGTTGCACGCCACTTCAGGGCTGTCCCCCAGCTCGCGACTGGTCCGGAAGGCCCGATCGGCCGCCTCGAAACGGTTCAGATCCCGCAGGCTGTTGCCGATGCCCATCAAAGGGCCCGGACTGTCCGGCAGCAGCAGCGACGCCCGCCTGTAGAGGGCCAGCGCCTCCTCGGGCTGATCTGACAACCAAAGGGCATTGGCTGCCCGCATCACTTCTGCCGCACTTACGGGGTAGATGAGGAGATCTTGATAGATGCAGGCAGCTTCTTTCCATTCATGGAGTTGCTCCGCCTCCAGCGCCTCCTTGAGCAGCTGATTGAAGTCTGAATCATTGGGATGCACTGGCATGACAGGGATCATGACCTAGGGAGGGGACGGTGAAAAGACGATTCCTCCTGAAGATCTCACTAAATAAGCCTGCCACCAGGCTGGCGGAAGGTCAGAAGGTCCACACAAGAAGGCGGCCTGCGATACGGCCGTACCCCTGGCAAGCCTGTTACATTCCCACCACTGGTTACTCACCTGGCTCCACATGCCCTCCTCCAACACTCTCTCCGTGTTCGTGCCTGCTCCCGGCCAAACGGACACCCAGATGACTGAGTCCGGCGCCAAGGTCATGACCACCAAGGTCGCCGGCGACCTCAACACCACCGTCTACCCCAACCAAGAGGGCGCCATTGACGACGTGGGCCTCAAGATGCCCACCACAGGCGATACACGCACCACCTTCTTCGGCGACACCTCCACGGACACTTCTTTCATTGGCAATGGGGATGACAACAGCGTCACCTTCACGGGGGATGCCACTGACACCTTCATCAACACCGGCGACGGTGATGATTCTGTAACCGCCGCAGCCATTTCCAATGGCATGATTTCCCTTGGCGATGGCGACAACAGTGCCGTCACTGGGGCCCTCGATAGCACCAGCATCAGCGCCGGGATTGGCGACGACTTCATCGCGATCCTTGATGACGCCAATTCCGTCAGGGTCAGCACCAGCTCCGGCAATGACACCCTGATCTTCGGCGGCAACGTCAGCCAGAGCTCCATCTTCCTCGGCAAGGGCGCCGACGTTCTCTCCTTCTCGGGCAGCGTTGAGACCACTTTTGTCGATCTCGGCAACGATGCCAAACTCGACCAGGTCTTCTTCAGCTCCAAGGACGACATCGGCATGGGCACCGAGATCTTCGGAGCCGGCGATGGTGATCTGCTCATCATCGGTGGTGAGGAATACGTCTTCGACTCCGATCAGATGTCCTTCATCTCCGACGACGACACCATCACCTTCGGCTGATGACCCCCGCCATCCTTGGTCACCTTGGATTCGAACCGGTTCGCCCGTAATTACATCACCTGTATCGAAAGGAGGGATTTTGCTGCGGCAAAGTCCCTCCTTTTTCTCTGGGTCCAGACCTTTTTCGCCTCGTTGCCGGCCGCCCCCAGCCGCCAGCAGCTCACCAGTCCCGACCTCTGGGGTTGCCTGGCCCAGTACGCCTCCATCAGCGGTGATCGCGCCCCTGTCGAAGACTTCTGGAACCGGCTCGACACGATCACGCCCCGCACCTGCACTACGGCCACCCTTCCCCTGCTGGGAATTCCAATCCTCAACCGGCCGGATCTGCTGCTGCGCCTGCTCGACAGCCTCGACCAACCCGTCGAGACTCTGGCCATCGTCGACAACGGCATCGCTGCCGGCCTATCCGACAGCGCAGAGCTCTCGCGTCTGCTCACCCAGCTCGAGCGGGAGCCCCCCGCCGGCATCAGCCAGGTGCGGGTGGCCCGCCCCTTCGCCAATCAGGGGGTCGCCGCCAGCTGGAACGCGATCCTCACCTCCTTTCCTGAGGCGCCCTTTGCCCTCCTGGTCAACAACGACGTGGTGTTCGCCCCGGGGGTTCTGGCCCAGGTGATCGCGCGCATCGACCCCGCCCGGCCCCAGTTTCTGCCCCTGCTGCCGGCGCCCCAGGAGTTCTCCGCCTTCGCCATCACCCCTTCCGTCTGGGATCGGGTGGGCCTCTTCGATGCCAACTTCCACCCGGCCTACTGCGAAGACCTCGACTACGCCGAGCGCCTCCGCGGCTGCGACGCCATCGAATGGATCAGCCCCGAACTGCTCCAGTCCCAGCAGCAGCAGGCCAATCCCACCGCCAGCGCCACCATCGCCAGCGACCCCCGGCTCGCGGCCTGCAACCGCACCACCTATCTGCTCAACTGCCTCTGGCTCCACAGCCGCCGCCGCCTGGAGAATCCCCATCCGGGCACCTGGATGCGCCGCTGGCTCAGCCAGTGGGTGCTCGAACCCGTCGCCGAAGCCAGCGAAGCCGCAGCCCCCAGCGAGGCAGTGCGGCCATGAGCCTGCCCCTGCGCCCCGACCCCGGCTCCGATCGCCCCAGGCCGCGGGACTCCTCCGCCCTGGGCTGGCCCATCGGCGGCGGCGTGGCGCTGGTGCTGGCGGTCACCCTGGTACTGGGCCTGCAGCTCGGTGCCATCCCCTGGCGGTTCCGCAAGCAGATGTGGCAGCTGCAGGGCGCGCTCGCCGGCGGGGTGGCGGGGCTGGTGGTGGGCTACGTGGTCGGCCGCGGCCGCCCGAAGCCATGACGCTCGGGGGCTCCTGATGCGGCGCTTCCTTGACGAGCCGCTCGGGCCACGGCCCCAGATCGTGGTGATCGGGGCCCCCAAGCTGGGCAACTACGTGGTTCTGCAGCCCCTGCTGCGGGGCCTGCGCCACAAGTACCCAGGCGCCCGGATCACCTACGTGGGCAGCCAGCGCACCCGGGAGCTCGAGGAACGCAATCCCTGGATCAACGCCAGCCTCCCGTTGGGGGAGCAGGGCCCGGCGGCCTTCGCGGCCCTGCGGCAATGGCGCCAGTCCCTGGCGGAGCGTGGCGAGGGCGAGCACGAGGTGGATGGGGAAGGGGAGGGGGTGGATCTGGTGATCAATGCCGATGGCCACGCCCCCCACAGCCCCGCCTGGGTCCAGGCCCTGGCGCCGCGCTTCGTGGTCGGGGCAGCACCGATCCCACGCGGTGAGCACCCCCTCCACGCCCTGGCGCTCGATCCCCACTGGGCCAGTCCTGCCCTGGTGGAGCGCTACGGCGGCTGGATCGGCAGCAACAGCATCCGCGAACTGCAGTGCCGCGTCGCCTGGGTGGACACCGACTTCGAACGGGTGGAACTGCCCTGGGCCCCCACACCCCCCGGGCTGCCCCCGGTGCTGATCGCCGTGAACGGTGAGCGTGCCGCCAAGCTATGGCCCCTGGAGCACTGGCTGACCCTGCTCCAGCGGCTGCGGCAGGAGCTGGGCCTGACGGCCGGGGCCATCGGCCTGATCGGCGGTCCTCCCCCCGCCGAGCCCCGCCAGGCCGGCGACCGGCTCGAGCGGGAGCTGCTGGCCCGCAGCGGCCTCCGTGACCTGCGCGGCCAGCTCAGCCTGCCGGCCCTGGTGGGCGCCATGGCCCGCAGCCGGCTCTGCATCGCCGTGGATTCCGGCCCGCTGCATCTGGCCGCCGCCGCCGGCTGCCCCACCGTGGCCCTTTTCGGCACGGACGCCGAAGGCATCGGTGCCAGTCCCCGCGATCTCTGGGCGCCCCGGGCGGAGCATGTCTGGATCAGCCGCAGCCAGCACCGCTGCAGCGGCTGTCTCCAGGTCCGTTTCGAGAACCCCGCCTGCCCGCTGGAGCGTCACGCCTGCATGGACGACCTGGCACCCGAGACGGTGTGGCCCCTCGTGCACCAGGCCTGGCAGCGATCGGAGCCAACGCCGGAGCAGACGCCGGACCAGAAACCCGACCCGACGCCGTGCTCGCCCACAGCGGCTGGGGGGAACTCCTCTACTTGCGCGACATCTGGCCCGAGGCGGTGCTGATCGCCTAACCCGAGCTCTACGCCGCCCCGCGCCTGCTCGGTTACGGCTTCGATGCCGGTCTGGGCGAACCCTCCCCCGCTCTGCGGGCCCAGTGGCGCCGCGGCAACCTGATGGGGCTCGCGGCGATCGCCGATGCCGACGCCTGCGTCGTGCCCACCCGCTTCGCCCGCGACACCTTCCCCCCGCACCTGCGGGGACGCTTCCACGTGCTGCACGAAGGCATCGCCCTGCCCCCAGGCGGAGGCCTTCAGCAGCACCACCCTTCGGCTGCAAGAGGGGGTCACCCAGCGCAGGGGAGATCCGGTCGTCACGTTCGCCAGCCGCAACCTCGAGCCCCTGCGCGGCTTCCGGAGCTTCCTGCGGGCATTGCCCGCCGTGCTCGCCACCAGGCCCGATGCCCGGGTGGTGATCGTGGGGGGCACCGGCAGCGGCTACGGCGCCGCTTCGTCCCATCCCGAAGGCCACAAGGGGGAACTGCTGGCTCTGCTCGGCCCCCATCTGCCCCTGGAGCGCATGCATTTTCTGCCGCCCCTGCCGCACAGAGAGCTGCTCGCCCTGTTCCAGGTCAGCGCCGCCCACGTCCATCTCTCCTATCCCTACGCCCTGTTCCCTAGGCCCTGTGGTGGAGCGTGCTGGAGGGGGATGGCCTGCGGTGCCCTCGTCGTGGGCTCCGACAACCCACCGGTGAACGAGCTGATTCAGCACGGCCACAACGGTCTGCTGGCGCCCTTCAACGACCCTGATCGCCTGGCCGAAGAGCTCCTGGCCGTGCTGGGAGTCCCCCGGTCGATCGCGGCGATGGCCGAGTCCGGCCACGCCACCATCCCCACCCGCTTCGAGGTGAACCGGGCCGCCGCAGCCTTCGAAGCCCTGATCCGCAGCCTGCAGATGCTGCGCGGATCAGGCCCCTGCCGGCTCCGCCAGGAGCTACCGGCGTCGCCTCCATCGCGCCAGCGCTGCCAACACCGCCTCCACCACCGCCAGCCAGTCCCGTTCGCTCCCCTGACGGAACAGCCGCAGGCTCGGATACCAAGGGCTGTCAGCCCGGTCCCGCAGCCAGCGGGGGTCGGCGCTGAAGGGCAGCAACACCCAGGCCGGATGGCCCATGGCCCCGGCCAGGTGGGCCATGGCCGTATCCACCGTGATCAGCAGATCGGTGCCGGCCAGCACCCGGGCCGTGGCCAAGAAATCCCCCTCAGCGTCGATCTCGCCGCAGAACAGGTGCCCAACCGGCGCGGCCATCTGCCGGTCCTCACCCTGCTGCAGCAGCACCGGCTCGCACCCCTGGGCCACCAGCCCCTCCACCAGCCGGACGAGGGCGGCGGGGGGCAGGGTCCGCTTGCGGTACTCCCGGCTGGTGAAACCATCGGAGAGCTTGCGACCACTGGCCCAGGTGAAGCCGATCCGTGGGGCCACGGCGGCGGGGTCC
Source organism: uncultured cyanobacterium (assembly GCA_963772735.1). Lineage (GTDB taxonomy): Bacteria > Cyanobacteriota > Cyanobacteriia > PCC-6307 > Cyanobiaceae > Cyanobium. Next base: position 55,392 of record CAVYYO010000002.1, read on the forward strand.
CCGGACTCGACAGGCGTCACCCCCCGCAGGTAGGCCCCCCGTCCATCCGGCCCCGCGGGCTGGGGGCAGGGGGCACCCCCAAGGGCCGCCGGCAGGGAAAGGAGGCTCACCAGCCTCCCGGCTCCGGGATCTCCGGCCCCGGGCCCGAGCGGCTCGGTCCTGGCCCGCACCTCGGGGGGGTTCCCCAGCCAGGCCAGGCCCAGCCGCAGCAGAGACACCAGAGAAGGCTCCACCTCGAGCACCACCTGCTGGTCCAGGGTCCTGGCCTGCTCCGTGAGGGGCGCCACCCAGCGCAGGTACTGCAGGCCATCCCCCAGGCCCTGTTCGGTCCGCACCCGCAGCAGCGGCGCCCCGGTCAGCGCCGCCCCCACGCCTCCCACCGGTCCCAGGTCGGCACCTTGAAGTTCAAAACGGCGCTCCGCCAGGGTGAAGGCCTCGTCGTAGGCCTCCAGCCCGATCAGCAGGGAGGCATGGTTGCAGGCCACCTGGGGGGAATCCTCCAGATCCCGGCTGGCACGGAAGGCCCGATCGGCCGCCTCGAAGCGGTTCAGGTCCCTCAGGCTGTTGCCGATGCCCATCAGGGGGGCGGAGCTCATCGGCAACAGAAGGGACGCCCTCTGATAGAGCGCCAGGGCCTCTTCCGGCTGATCGGAGAGCCACAGGGCGTTGGCGGCCCTCAGCACGAAATGGGCATCGCCGCCGTGCTCCCCCAGCAGATCCTGGTAGATGCAGGCGGCTTCGCACCATTCCTGTCGGCTCTCCGCCGCCGCCGCCTCCTGAAGCACCTGCTCGAATTCTGGATCGTTGGGAGACACTGACATGAAAGTAATCCTGAACCAAGCAGAAGGGCTCGGCAACATTCTTCTTCCTGAGAGGAAGCCCGGTGACGCATTCTGTACATAAAGAAATTTTACAGGCAATGTTAAGTTTTTAGCAACCGATGGTGAGATGTTGAGCAATTAACGCGATAAATGCGTTCTGCGATACATAAAGACCGTTACAGACTCTTATGGTACGCACCATCAACTGTTGAAATTCCCTTCAAATGGCCTCCTCAGACACCCTCTCGGTATTCGTTCCGAATGTCGGCGAGTCGGTCACCGAGCCCACCAGCTCTGGTGCCAGGGTCTTCACCACCAACACCGGTGACAGCCTCAACTCCCACATCTTTCCCAACATGGGGGGCGCCATTGACGATGTGGGCATCAAGGTGCCCGCCACAGGCAATACACGCACCACCTTCTTCGGCGGCACCTCCGCGGACACTTCCTTTATTGGCAATGGGGATGACAACAGCGTCACCTTCACTGGCAATGCGACTGATGCCTTCATCAGCACCGGCGACGGTGATGACTCTGTAACCGCTCCAGCCATCTCCGATGGCATTGTTTCCCTTGGTGATGGCGACAACAGTGCTGTCACCGGGGCCCTCGATGGCACCAGCATCAGCGCCGGGACTGGCGACGACTTCATCGCGATCCTGGATGACGCTAATTCCGTCAGGGTCAGCACCAGCTCCGGCAATGACACCCTGATCTTCGGCGGCAACGTCAGCCAGAGCTCCATCTTCCTCGGCAAGGGCGCCGACGTTCTCTCCTTCTCGGGCAGCGTTGAGACCACTTTTGTCGATCTCGGCAACGATGCCAAACTCGACCAGGTCTTCTTCAGCTCCAAGGACGACATCGGCATGGGCACCGAGATCTTCGGCGCCGGCGATGGTGATCTGCTCATCATCGGTGGTGAGGAATACGTCTTCGACTCCGATCAGATGTCCTTCACCACCGACGACGACACCATCACCTTCGGCTGATGACCCCCGCCATCCTTGGTCACCTTGGATTCAAACCGGTTCGCCCGTAATTACCTCACCTTTATTAAAGGGGGTGATCTTGCATCAGCAAGCTCCCTCCTTTTTCTCTGGGTCAAGGCCTACTTCTCCTCTCTGCCGGCCAACCCCAGAGGTCGGCAGCTCACCACTCCCGACCTCTGGGGCTGCCTGGCGCAGAACGCCTCCATCAGTGGTGATCGCGCCCCTGTCGAAGACTTCTGGAACTGGCTCGAGATGATCACCCCCAGCACCTCCACCTCCAGCACCATTCCACTGTTCGGGATTCCGATCCTCACCGGCTTTCCCGAGGCGCCCTGTGCGCTCCTGGTCAACAACGACGTGGTCTTCTCCCCCGGGGTCCTTTCCCAGGTGGCGGGCCCGATCGACCCGTCCAGACCTCAGTTCCTGCCCCTGCTGCCGGCACCCCAGGAGTTCTCCGCCTTCGCCATCACCCCTCCCGCCTGGGACAGGGTGGGCCTCTTCGACGCCAACTTCCACCCGGCCTACTGCGAAGACCTCGACTACGCCGAACGCCTCCGGGCCTGTGAAAGCGTCGAATGGATCGCCCAGGAATCGATCCAGGCCACACTGAAGAACGCCAATCCCAACGCCAATCCCACCGCCAGTGCCACCATCGCCAGCGACCCACGGCTCGAGGCCTGCAACCGCTCCACCTACCTGTTCAACTGCCTCCGGCTCCACAGCCGCCGCCGCCTGGAGAATCTCCATCCAGGCACCTGGATGAGGCGCTGGCTCAACCAGTGGACCCTGGAACCCATTCACGCATGAACCATCCCGTTCGCCCCGACCCGGCCTCCGAGCGGCCCCCGGCAGCAGTGCCCTCCTCCCTGAGCTGGTCCATCGGGGCCGGGACGGTGCTGGTGCTGGCGGCCACCCTGGCGGTGGGCCTGCATCTGGGCTCGATGCCATGGAGGTTCCGCATGCAGCTGTGGCAGCTCCAGGGTGCCCTGACCGGCGGGGTGGCCGGGATGGTGGTGGGCTACGCCCTCGGCCGCAGCCACCGCAAGGGGTGAACACCCTGCCCGCCTGATGCGAAGGTTCCGGAACGAAGCCCTTGGCGACCGCCCGGTGATCGTGGTGCTCGGGGCCCCCAAGCTGGGCAACTACGTGGCCCTGCAGCCGCTGCTGCAGGGCCTGCGCCACAAGCACCCGGGCGCCCGGATCACCTATGTGGGCAGCCGCCGCACCCAGGAACTGGAGCGGCTCAATCCCTGGATCGATGCCAGCCTGCCCCTGGCGGATCTTGGTCCGGAGGCCCTGCCGGCCCTCGAGCAGTGGCGCCGGGCGCTGCCGTCCAACGGTTGCCACCGGCCGGTGGATCTGGTGATCAATGCGGATGGTCACGCGCCCCACAGCGCGACCTGGGTCCGGGCCCTGGCACCCCGTTACGCGATCGGAGCGGCACCGATCCCCACGGGTCCAGTCCCACGCTGGAGGAGCGTTACAGCGGCTGGATCGGCAGCAACAGCATTCGAGAGCTCCACTGCCGGGTGGCCTGGGTCGACACAGACTTCGAGCGGGTGGAGCTTCCCTGGGAACCGCCGCCGCCTGGGCTGCCGCCGGTGCTGATCGCGGTGAACGGCGAGCGTCCCGCCAAGCTCCGGCCCTTGGAGAGCTGGCTCTCCCTGCTGGGGCGGCTGCGCCAGCAGATGGGTCTGGCAGCCACCGCGATCGGCCTGATCGGCGCTCCGGCGCCCATCGCGCCCCGACAGCCGGGAGACCGGCTGGAACAGGACCTGCTGGCACACAGCGGCAGCCGCCTCGCATCGCCGTGGATTCGGGACCGTTGCACCTGGCCGCGGCCGCCGGCTGCCCCACCGTGGCCCTCTTCGGCACCGACGCCGATGGCGTCGGTGCCAGCCCCCGCGACCTCTGGGCCCCCCGGGCCGACCACGTCTGGATCAGCCACAGTGACCACCGCTGCAACGACTGCCAGCAGGTCAGGTACCACAACCCGGCCTGCCCACTGGAGCGCCATGCCTGCCTGGACGGCCTGACGCCCGAGACGGTCTGGCCGCTGGCGCCGACCGGCTGAAGGGGTTCGGCCCTCGGAACGCCTCGTGCCTCAGGGGGTGGGGGATCTGTCGGCCATGAGCTTCTCCAGCTTGCGGATCCGCAGCAGGGTGGTCTGCCAAACCTCCAGCTGGAAGGCCCGCTCCTGTTCCCCCGCGGCCACCGCCCGGCGACACTCCTCCACCAGCGCATCAAGATCCTGCCGCTGTTCGAAGGCATCCCAGAGCTGGCGCTCGATCCGGGCCCGTTCGATGAAGTTCCAGCGCTGCAGCCACGACATGACAAGGGATCGGCGTCGCCCCAGTTAAGCCATCACCCCCCCATCTCCTCCACTCCCACCCGGTGCTGCAGCTGCTCGATCCCCACCACCAGAAGGATCCCGGCGGCCGCCAGCAGCACCGCCACCACCAGGCTGCCGGCATCCGGGGGGGGCGCCAGGGCATCGCGCAGCACGATCAGCTTGCCCTTGGCGTTGCGGGTGGATTCGAGCACCGTGCGAAACGGCCAGATCTTCCACAGGGATCCGGCCATGAAACCCACCAGCAGGGCCACCACCTGACCGTGAAAGCGGTGCAGCAACCAGCGCAGCAGCCGCACGAAGCTGATCAGACCGACGGCGCAGCCGGCGGCGAAGGGCAGCAGGATCGACAGATCGAGCGCCTTCACCCCTTCCATCACGTACTGGTACTGGCCCAGCACCAGCAGCAGGAAGGAGCCGGAAATCCCCGGCAGGATCATCGCCATGATCGCCACCGCACCGCTCCAGAAGAGGGTGAACGGATCGTGGGGCATGGTCACCGGAACCTGGGTGACCAGCCACAGGGCCAGCGCCACCCCGAGCGCCATCGCCACCATCCCCTGGGCGCCCCAGTGGGCATGGCGGGCAATCAGCAGGATGGCGCCAAGGATCAGGCCGAAGAAGAAGGCGAACAGGAAGACGGGGTGCTCCGCATACAGCCAGGTGATCGGCCGCACCATCAGCAGCACCGATGCCGCCAGCCCCGCCGCCAGCGGCAGCAGAAAACCAAGATGGATGCGCTCCGCCGCGGATGTCCACGCGCCCCGGCGCAGCAGCGCCAGCAGCTCCAGGTCGAAACCGGCGATGGCCTCCAGCAGCGTGCCGTAGATCCCCAGGATGAAAGCCATGCTGCCGCCGGAGACGCCCGGCACCACGTCCGCCGACCCCATGGCCAGCCCGCAGACCACCACGTAGGGCAGCGAGAAGCCGTTGGCCCTGGCCGCCTGAGGCGGCACACGGGGCGCTGAATCGGGGAGGCCGTCGGCCATGGCGAAAGAGGAGATGGGACACTGGATCGCCACGAACCCTACGGGGGGCCCCACCGTGAAAGCCATCAGCGTTCTGGGCTCCACCGGGTCGATCGGCACCCAGACCCTGGAGATCATCGAGGAATTCCCCGACCGTTTCCGGGTGGTGGCCCTCACCGCCGGCCACAACCTCGACCTGCTGGTGGAGCAGATTCTGCGCCACGGCCCCGAAATGGTGGCTCTGGCTGACGCCGATCGGATCGGCGAACTGCGCGACCGCCTCGCGGCCCTCGAACCGGCCCTGCGTCCCGCCCGGTTGCCCGAACTGGTGGGGGGCTCCGACGGGCTCTGCACCGCGGCCGCCTGGGACAGCGCCGATCTGGTGGTGACGGGGATCGTGGGCTGCGCCGGCCTGCTGCCCACCCTGGCGGCGATCCGCGCCGGCAAGGATCTGGCCCTGGCCAACAAGGAAACCCTGATCGCCGCCGGGCCGGTGGTGCTGCCCGAGCTCAAGAAGAGCGGCAGCCGGCTGCTGCCCGCCGATTCGGAGCATTCGGCCCTGTTCCAGTGCCTGCAGGGCACCCCCTGGGCCGACACCGCCCGCCTCTCCACCGGCGTGCCGACACCGGGGCTGCGACGCATCCAGCTCACCGCCTCCGGCGGCGCCTTCCGCGACTGGCCCGCCGCCGACCTGGCCAAAGCCACCGTGGCCGATGCCACCAGCCACCCAAACTGGAGCATGGGGCGCAAGATCACCGTGGATTCCGCCACGCTGATGAACAAGGGGCTGGAGGTGATCGAGGCCCACTACCTCTTCGGCCTCGACTACGACCACATCGAGATCGTCATCCACCCCCAGAGCATCATCCACTCGATGGTGGAGCTGGCCGATACGTCGGTGCTGGCCCAGCTGGGCTGGCCCGACATGAAACTGCCCCTGCTCTACTGCCTCAGCTGGCCGGAGCGGCTCGAGACCCCCTGGCGCCGGCTCGATCTCACTGCCGTGGGCCAGCTCAGCTTCCGTGCGCCCGACCGAGAGAAATACCCCTGCATGGCCCTGGCCTACGCCGCCGGCCGCGCCGGCGGCACCATGCCGGCGGTGCTGAATGCCGCCAACGAGCAGGCGGTGGCCCTGTTCCTCGACGAGGCGATCCCCTTTCTCGCCATCCCCCAGCTGATCGAGCGGGTCTGTGATCGTCACCGGGCCGACCACCGCAGCGAACCCTCCCTCGCCGATGTGCTGGCCGTGGACGCCTGGGCCCGCCAGGTCACCCGCGAGGCCGCCGCCGCCCTCCACGGCCAGCCCAGGGCCACGCTGCCCGCATGATCCAGGTTCAGCACCACCTGCTGCTCTGCGCCACCCCCACCAAGGCCCTCTGCGGCGATCCGGCCGTGGGGGCAGCCAGCTGGAGCCGGCTGAAGGAACTGATCCGAGAACTGGGCCTGGAGGATCCCCTCCGCCCGGAGGGCCAGGTCCTGCGCACCAAGGCCGACTGCCTGCGGATCTGCGCCGATGGTCCGGTGCTGATGATCTGGCCGGAGGGGATCACCTACGGCGGCGTCACCCCGGAGCGCATCGAACGGATCGTTCTTGAGCACCTCATCGCAGGGGTGCCGATCGAGCCCTGGATCCTGCGGCGCACCCCCTTCAGCCGTCCCGCTCCCCCGCGCTGAGGCGCCCCAGCCAGGCCGCCGCCAACCGGTCCGCCCAGCAGGCTGCCGGCCCGTCGCCGGGGGCATGGAAGCCGTTATGCCCCCCTCGGGTGGTGATCACCACCCGAGGGGCCGCCCCCTCCTCCCCCCGGCCGGCGATCGCTGCGGCCAGTTGCCGCAGGGGGCCGACCGGCACCCAGGGATCGTCGGCGGCATGGAGCAGCAGGGTGGGGGGCAGGGGGCGTCCCTTCACAAGGGCCCCCAGGGGACTGGCGGCGGCGTAGTAAGCGGCCACTGAGTCGTAGCCCCAGCGCGGAGCCGTGATGGCGTCATCGAAGCCGCGGATCGTGCGGGCCCGATTCGGCCCCACCAGAGCCCGCCGCTCGGTGGGCTTCAGCCCGCCGGGATCGGCCAGGGTCTGCTCCCGCAGCCGCTCCATCAACCAGCGCTGATAGACCCGGTTGCGGCGGCGTTCGAACTGGTGAGCGCAGACGGTGAGCTCCAGGGGGCTGCTGACGCAGACCAGGCCATCGAGTGGCAGGCCGTCGAGGCAGCCATTGAGCAGCACCGTGCCCCCCAGGGAGATGCCGGCGCCGAACAGGGGCAGCGGCGGGGTCGTGGGGGAGCCATCCCGGCCCAGGTCGGCGGCCAGCTGCCGCGCCCGCGCCAGGGCGGGACCAAGATCTTCGCTGCACCGTGCGCAGTAGGTGCCCCGGGCGAGCGGTCGGCCCCGCCCGGCTCCCCGCAGATTGAGGCGCAGCACTGCAAAGTCCCGGGCGGCCAGGGCAAGGGCCAGCCGGCGCGGGCCGGGGCCATCGCTGGAACTCCCCAGACCGTGCAGGACGACGACCAGGCCGATCGGCGAGCCTGTGCGGGGACGATTCAGGAGCCCCACCAGCCGATCTCCGGCGTCCACATCGATGATGAGCTCCTCTCCCCGCTCGGGGGGAAAGCGCGGAGGCTTCAGGGTGTCCCGCAGGGTCTGCAGGTCCCCCCCGATCCAGGGGGAACGCTCGCGGAAGGGGCTGAGGCCGAGGAGGTCGGGAGGCTGGGACACGACCGGAGCTGGGGACGGAACGGGAGGGGGAAAGGGATGAGGATGGGTAGTGGCCCCCAGGGCGCCATCCTCAGTCTTCCGTCACCGCCGCGCCGCCATCCCGGGCAAGGGCCTCAGGCCGCCACCTTCGCCTTGCCCACCCCCAGGGAGCGCAGCTCCGTGAGCAGGCCGTTCAGCACCGCCTTGGCGTCGCCGAAGACCATGGCCGTCTGGGGCATCTCGAACAGGGCGTTGTTGATGCCGGCATACCCCGCCCCCAGGCTGCGCTTGACCACGAACACCTGGCGGGCCTGATCCACCTCCAGCACGGGCATGCCGTAGAGGGGGCTGGAAGGGTCGTTCTTGGCCTGGGGGTTCACCACGTCGTTGGCCCCCAGCACGATCACCACGTCGGTGCGGGGAAACTCCGGGTTGATCAGGTCCATCTCCAGCAGCTGCTCATAGGGCACATCGGCCTCGGCCAGCAGCACGTTCATGTGGCCCGGCATGCGTCCGGCCACCGGGTGGATGGCATAGCTGACCTCCACCCCGTGGGCCTCCAGCAGCTTGGCCAGCTCCCGCAGGGAATGCTGGGCCTGGGCCACGGCCAGCCCGTAACCGGGAACGAACACCACACGCTCCGCCTGCTCCAGGGCCATGGCGCACTCCTCGGGGGAGCAGCTGGTGATGCGGGTGTAGCCCGCCTCGCTGCCGCCGCCGCCCACGGCCCCGGCACTGGCCCCGAGGGCACCGCCGAACAGCACCGACACCAGGGAGCGGTTCATGGCGGTGCACATCACCTGGGTCAGGATCAGGCCCTGCCGCCCCGACCATGGCGCCGGCCACGATCAGCAGCTGGCTGCCCACCACGAAGCCGGCCGCCGCCGCCGCCACCCCGGAATAGGAGTTGAGCAGGGAGATCACCACCGGCATGTCGGCGCCGCCGATGGGCAGGGTGACACCGATGCCCAGCAGGGTGGACCCCCCCACGAGCAGCCAGAGGGGCAGACCCCCCGGATCGCCGGGCAGCAACAGCGCCGCCACCAGGCACAGCACGGCCAGGGCGATGTTGACCCCGTGGCGCAGGCGGCTCTGGGTCCAGCCAGGGGTGTCGAGCCAGCCCTGGAGCTTGGCCATCGCCACGATCGAGCCGCTGAAGGTGATGGCGCCCACGAACACCGAGACGGCGATCGACACCAGGGCAACGATGTCGGCATCGCCGGCATCGAAGAGGGCCACGCCCACGGCCACCAGCAGGGAGGCCATGCCTCCGCAGCCGTTGAACAGGGCCACGGTCTCGGGCATGGCGGTCATCGGCACCCGGCGGGCGGTGACCAGACCGGCCAGTCCGCCGGCGGCACTGCCGGCGGCGATCCACAGCCAGGCGATCGGATCGGGACGGATCTCGATCAGCAGCCCCACCACCGCCAGGCCCATGGCCAGGGCGGCCAGGCCGTTGGCCCCGCGGGCGGAGCGCACCTTGGAAAGCCCCTTGATGCCGAGGGCCAGCAGCAGAACGGCCGCCAGATCGATGGCGCCGGCGAAGAAATCCATGGAGAAGGTCATCGGCTGTCGGCCTTGCGGCGGAACATGGCGAGCATGCGGTCGGTGACGAGGAAGCCGCCGATCACGTTGAAAAGAGCGAACCCCAGAGAGAGGGATCCGAGCACCAGCAGGGACGTGTTGGAGCCGGCGTGCTGGATGAGGGTGAGGGAGGCCAGCACGGTGATGCCGCTGATGGCGTTGGCCCCCGACATCAGCGGGGTATGCAGGGTGGGCGGCACCTTGCCGATCAGCTCCAGCCCCAGCAGGCTGCCCAGCAGCAGCACCCAGAGGGACTGCGAAAGAAGGCTCATGAACAGGCTCCGATGGGGGACAGGCCGGCGGGCTGGACGATGTCGTCCCGGCGGCAGACACCACCGTGGGTGAAAAGACAGCCGTCGAGGATCGGGTCCTCCGGATCCAGCCGGAAGCCCTCCTCGCCCAGCACGTGCTCGATCACGGTGGCGATGTTGCGGGCGTAGAGGGCGCTGGCGTGGTTGGGGACCGTGCTGGGCAGGCCATCGGCCCCGATCAGCAGCACACCCCGCCGCTCCACCGTGGCCCCGGGAATGGTGCCGAAGCAGTTCCCCCCCTGGGCCACCGCCAGATCCACCACCACAGCGCCCGGCCGCATGCCGTCGAGCATCTCCTCACTGATCAGGCGGGGGGCAGGACGGCCCGGCACCTGGGCGGTGCAGATCACCATGTCGGCCAGGGCGAGTTGCTCGGCCAGCTGGCGCCGCTGGGCCGCCAGGAAGGCTTCGGTGGCCTGGCGCGCATAACCGCCGGTCTCCGCCGGTGCCTCCTCCAGCTCCGGCGGGTCGATGAAGCGGCCGCCCAGGGACTCCACCTGTTCCTTGACCGCCGGCCGCACATCCGACACGTAGACCACCCCGCCGAGGCGACGGGCGGTGGCCAGGGCCTGGAGGCCGGCCACACCCGCCCCCAGGATCAGAACCCGCGAGGGCTGAATTGTGCCTGCCGCTGTCATCAGCATCGGCACATAGCGGTCGAGAGCCGCGGCCGCCAGCAGCACCGCCTTGTAACCGGCGATGTTGGCCTGGGAGGAGAGCACATCCATCGACTGGGCGCGGCTGATGCGGGGCAGCAGCTCCAGGGCGATGGCGGAGGTACGCCGCTCGTTGAGGGTACGGGCGAGGGCCGTGGCGCCGTAGGGGGCCAGCAGCCCCACCAGCAGGGAGCCGGAACCCAGCCGCCCCAGGCAGGCCGTGGGGGGGGGCTGAACGCAGAGAACCCCATCCACCGCTTCCCAGGCCATGGCCTCGCCGTCCAGCAGGTCCGCACCGACAGCGGCGAAGTCGTCATCCAGGAAACCGGCGGCCTGGCCGGCCCCCCGTTCCACATGGAGCGATGCCCCCTTGGCCACCAGCCGCCTCACCGTTTCGGGCGTTGCGGCGACCCTCCGTTCGCCGGGAGCGGTTTCCCTGGGAATCAGCAGTCTGACCAATGCCGGGCCACGCGCACTTCCCTTGCAATAAGCGCCAGCGGCAGCAACGGCAAGCGTCCGGAAGCCAATGTGCGGACACCGGCACCGATCGTGGCCGTTCGCGCCGGCAGGGCCCTTGCCGCGCCATCAGAATCGGGTGATGCCGGCACTGTCCTTCGATCTGGGTCTGCGCCGCGGGGCAGGAGTGCCACCGCCCCACAGCGGCCCCCAGCCGCGGGAATGGCAGCGGCGGCTGATCCAGTTGCTGCGGGCCAGGCTGGTCACGGCGAACCCGGGCGGCCATGACGTGCTCATCCACGCCGGCCCGGGCGCCGGCAAGACCCTGGGGGCCCTGCTCGCCTTCCGGCAGCTGCACGGGGAAGGCCGGCTCGATCGGTTCGTGGTGTTCTGCCATCGCAGCTCGATCGCCCGCCAGTGGATCGCCGCCGCCGGCTGTCTCGGCCTGTCGCTGCAGGAGTGGGAGGCCCCGGCAGGAGCATCAGCAGCGCCTCCGGACCATGGCCTGCTGCTGAGTTACCAGGCAGCCGCCCTGCACCGTGGGCGCCTGGAAGGGGACCTGATCAGCCAACTCCAGGGCAGGCGCTGGCTGGCGATCGCCGATGAAGTGCACCACCTGGGGGTGGATCCCCTGGAACCGGAGGCCACGGCATGGGGGCATGCCTTCAACAGCCTCAGCGGCAGCGCCCAGCTGCGGCTGGGGCTGACCGGCACCCCCTTCCGGGCCGACAACCTGGGCTTCTGCGCCGCCCGCAGGATCCGGATCCATGACCGGAACGGCCCGGCTGAGCGCATCATCCCCGACCTGTGCGTCGAGCCCCGTGCCCTGATTGCCGCCGGGGACGTGCGGCCCCTGGAGTTCCGTTTTCAGGACGGCTGGGTGGAGCACGGGCGGCCTGAGGACGGCAAGGCGCCGGAGACGTCGCCGCTCTCGGCGGAACAGCGGGAAAGCTGGCGGGCCCGCAACCTGCGGCGGGCCATCCGCCCGGGGGACAGGGGCGGTATCGCCCTGAGGCTGCTCCTGCAGGCCCGAAGTCGCCTGGAGCGGGTGCGCCGGGAGCACCCAGGGGCCGGCGGCCTCGTGGTCGCCCGGGACATCGGCCACGCCGGGCGCATCGCCGACCTGCTGGTCCAGGAAGGCGACCGGGTCCATCTGGTGCACTCCCAGGATCCGGAAGCGGCGCACCGCCTGGCGGCCTTCCAGGCCGGCGACGCCGACTGGCTGGTGAGCATCGACATGTGCGCCGAGGGCTTCGACGCCCCCCGCCTGCGGGTGGTGGCCTACCTGACCACGGTCGTCACCCGCAGCCGGTTCGTGCAGGCGATCACCAGGGCCGTGCGCATGGACGGGGAGCGGGCAGACCGGGAGGCCATCCCGCGTCAACCCTCCTACGTGTACGCCCCGGCCGATCCCCTGCTGATCGGCTACGCCCGGGGCTGGACCATCAGCGAGCCCTACCTGATCCGCTCACGCCAGGGGGCAACTCTCCACGGGGCAGCGGGATCCCCCGGCGGCGATCTGCGGCTGCCCCTCCAGGCCGTGGGCGACGCTGCCGGACCGATGCTCAGCGTGAGCGGGCCGATGCTGCCTTCCTTCCTCAGTGAAAGTGCTTAAGACCTTCTGATTTCCTTCGGTTTCAGGCGCTTTGCCTGCAATGATGTGACAACCAACACCATGAAACGGCCCTTCAGCCGCCAACGTGGATCCACAGGACTTCCACCGAGATCTCCCCGATGGACTTTCCACAGGACGGTTCCCGCGACCAAGACGGCTCCTGCGACGCCACCCTCGACGCCGCCGTCCATCGGCGTGTGACCGTGGCGGTCTGCTGGGCCCTGGCCCGCAGGGCAGCCCTGGATGGCCGTGAGCTGTTCGAGGACAGCTACGCCATCAACGAGGAATTCCGCGAATGGCTCCTCACCCTGGAGGACCACCCCGAATTGCTGCAGGCCAACGTGCTGATGGTGCCCAGGGATTTCCAGTTCGGCCGTCGTCCGGAGACCGACGGTCTGCTTGAGATCTGAAGGTTCTCAGCAGGTTCTCAGCGGCGCCGGGGACCTCCGGGACGGTTGCCGCCCGGACGGGGCCCCGTGGCTCCCACATTGCGCTCGCGGTAAGTGATCCGGCCACGGGTCAGGTCGTAGGGACTGATCTCGACCAGCACCTTGTCGCCAGCCAGCAGTTTGATGCGGAACTTGGTGAGCTTGCCCGCCGCCCGGCAAAGGCACTGGTGACCGGCAGGCTGCTCCAGGGTGACGAGATAGAACCCGTTGCCCTGCTCCTTTTCGATCACACCGGACGTTTCGATCATGCGGCAGGAATGGACGTGAATGACAACAGGGTTCCAGCTTAGGTGGCGGCCGATCCCTGGCCCCTCCGCACGCGGTGGGAAGACCGTAGCGATAAGGTCGGATGTTCCCAATCACCGCTGGCCTGACCCCATGATCCTTCCCCCCATCTCGATGGATCTGGGTCTGCTGCTGATCTCGATCGGCGTGGTCAATCTCTGGCGGGCCCGCGAAAGCTCCTGATCACAAGGGCGGTGACCACCAGCCTGTTGTTCCACAAGCCCTATGGCGTGCTGAGCCAGTTCACCGCTGAACCGCAAAGCCGCTGGAGGACCCTCGCCGATCACATTGCCAGGCCCGGTGTCTACGCCGCTGGCCGCCTCGACGCCGACAGCGAGGGGTTGCTGGTGCTCACCGATGATGGGCGGCTGCAGCAGAGACTCACAGACCCCGCCTGGGGCCACTGGCGTCGGTATCTCGTGCAGGTCGAAGGCGTGATCACTGACTCGGCCCTGGACACTCTGCGGCGGGGGGTGGCGGTTCAGGGTCGGCGCACCCTGCCGGCCCGCGGGCGGGCCATCGAAGATCCCGGCCTCCCGGAACGGAATCCGCCGATCCGTCATCGCCTGCGGGTACCCACAGCCTGGCTGGAACTGGAGCTGCGGGAGGGACGGAACCGGCAGGTGCGGCGCATGACCGCGGCGGTGGGGCTTCCCACGCTGCGCCTGGTGCGGACCGCCATCGATCTGATGGATGGCGGTCCGCCCCTCGATCTGGGAGGCCTGGAACCCGGAGCCTGGCGCGAGGTGGAGTGCGCCGAGGGGGAGCGGTTGGCGGCCCTGCTCAGACGAGGGCGTCCTTCAGCTCTCTGACAGTCTGAAGCTGGCCGTAGTAATAGTTCGCCCTGGCCCGGCGGTCGGGATCCTCCAGGGTGTCGAAGGCATCGAAACCCAGCGACGTCCACAACTCATGACCACAGGCCCGGGTGAGCTCGGCGATGGCCTCTTCCTCCAGGTTGGCCAGCCGCCTCTGGAGGTTCTTGATCTGGGAAATCGCCATGGCCGCCATCAGAACCCTCCGATAGTACACATGAACTGACGCCTCAGAACGGCAATTTCTTCTTGGCTTCCTTGTCGAGGTCCGACTCCATCTCCCGCAGGCGCCGCAGAATCGTGTCGTAGTACTCCTTGAGGTAATCCTCCAGCCGGGTGGTCTCGGCCGGATCAAGGCCGAAGGCGGCATAGCTGGCCTCCATCGGTGCATCGAGGGGATCGCCTCCCCCCACCACCTCGGCGAAGGCAAGGCGCTCGGACACGTTCAGGCTGGCCTCGAAGAATCCAGTGATCGACTGCATCAGCTGGAGCATCACCGGCGGAACACGGAACACACGGGCCTCCCGGCCGCTGTAGCGCTCGCAAAGCTGGGTGATCTCACTGGTGGTCCAGGCCTTCGGGCCCACCACGGGGAAGGCCTGGCGGACCGTTTCCGGACGTTCCAGAGCCGCGACGGCGAACCGGGCCACGTCCTGGGTGTTCATGTAGGCGATCGGTGTCGGCGCGCCGCTCACCCACACCGTCTGGCTCTCCAGCACCGGAATGGCGAACTGGCTGATCAGGCCCTGCATGAAAGCGACGCAGCGCAGGATCGTGTAATCGAAGTCGGAGGCCTCGAGCCACTGCTCGGTGCAGGCCTTGATGTCCATCAGCGGCACGCGGCGGTGCTGTTCCGCTCCCAGCAGGGACACGAACACCAGCCGGGTCTGGCCGGCCCGGCGACAGGCTGCAAAGAGATTCTGCTTGCCGCCCCAGTCGATCTCGTAGGCACTGCCCCCATCGGTGGCTCTCGCCGTGGCGGCATCGATGAGCGCCTCCTGCCCCTCCAGGGCGTAATCGAGACTGTCGGGCTCGAGCAGGTCGCCGCGGGTGAGTTCACAGCCCCATTCCTGAAGGAAGGCCGCCTTGCGCGGGGAGCGGACCATGCAGCGGACCACGTGGCCGGCGTCGAGAGCACGGCGGGCGATCTGCCGTCCGAGGGTTCCTGTTCCACCGATGACAAGAACCTTCATGGACCCCTGCAATGGAAGCGGGCTGAGCCTAGAGGTGCGTCCGCCGGCGACGTGATCGCCGCCGCCACGGCCGGGCTTCAGTCTTTCAGAAGCTTGAGCAGCAGGGCTCCGCCGGCCAGGCCGGCTGGGATCAGCACCCAGAAGATGGCGGCGATGCCGAAGATTTCAGAGGCCATGGCCCGGGTGAAGCGGAACGGGGTACCTATCTAGCAGCCGTTGCGGCGACCAGCCGCCGGGCGGTGGCGAGGATCACGGGCCAGGGAGCCTCGCTGCGCAGCTGTCCCGCCATCACCCCGCTGGCAGCCGTGTCGAAACCCTCCGCGCTCACCGCTGCCACCAGATCAGCCAACGGAGGAGGGCCCTGGCCCAGCCGTCGGGCGATGGCATCGACCGGCCAGCAACGGGGCGTTGCAGCCGGATCGCTGCGGAGCCGCTCCAGCAGCCGCCGGCCCTGGCGTTCCAGGGAAGCCCCCACCCCGTCGGCAGCCTGGAGCATGGCCTCCAGAGTGGGGGGATGCTGCAGCGGGCCGATCCAGAGGGGACCGCTCACCGCCAGAGCATGTGGCTCCCCCGACGGTGCCATGGGGCAGCCGCAGGACCGCCAGCGGCCCAGCCGCAGCAGGCTCTGCACCTGCTGATCGCCGCAGCCGTGGCAATGGGCCACCAGGCCCAGCTGCCCCTCCTCCCTGGCGTCTGGATGCCGCTCCAGGCGAACGGCGGTGCGGAAGGCCCGTCCTTCACTGAAGCTCAGCAGGGGGGTGAGCCCGCGGCCCATTGCCCAGGCCGAGCGGGCCAGCAGCCCCAGCTGCAGGCGCAGGGCGATCTCCCAGCTGGCGGGATGGGCACGGGCGGCAGCACCGAAACGGCGCACGGCGGCCTGGCGGTCATGGCCCGTGGCCGAGCGGCCATCGGTGCTGGCCAGATACAGCACGCCTCCGAAGGCCACCGCCTCCAGGGCCAGGGGCACCAGGGCGGCGGGACAGCCGAAGGCATCCAGATCCACCAGCTCGAAGCGTCGTCCCCGGGCGAGGCCATCGGCCAGCAACTGCCGGGCGGTGTGGCTGAGCGTTTCACGCTCCACCGCGGCCGGCAGCCGGGCCAGGTTCCGCTTCAGCAGGGGCAGCCGGTCAGGGTCGGCATCGTTGGCCCAGACCACCGTGGCCCCACCCTCGAGCCCGTAGCGAAGGGCCCGGATCCCGCAGCCCGCCATCCCGTCCAGCACCCGCACCGGCCTGCCGGCAGCCTGACGTTCCCCGGCCAGGGTGCGCACCAGCAGGACACCGAAATCCCTGGCCGGTCGGGAGGCCGGCCGGAAGAAGCCTTCGCCGGTCTCCACCTGGGCCGCACCTTCGCAATAGTGAAGGGGTCCGCTCAACTCCGGATCCTTGTCGCAACCATCGGTGTCGTCCGCCGACCCCCAGCCTGCCCCCGGGGAGGTGGCGCCGCACCGGGGAGCCGACTGGGGCGTTCACGCCCTGTGGCAATGGCGCGGCCATGATTGCCACTGGCGTCGCCTGGGCCCCCCCGGCCGGCCGGCCCTGGTGCTTCTGCACGGCTTCGGTGCGGGCAGCGGCCACTGGCGCCACAACGCAGGGGCCCTGGCTGCTGCGGGCTGGTGCGTCTATGGCCTCGACCTGATCGGCTTCGGCTCCTCCAGCCAACCGGGCCATCATCCTGGCCGGGCCCTCGACAACCGGCTCTGGGCACGGCAGGTGCAGGGCTTTCTGGCAGAGGTGGTGCAGGCCCCGGCAGTGCTGGTGGGCCATTCCCTGGGGGGTCTGGTGGCCCTGACCTGCAGCGTCTACTTCCCGCAGTGGGTACGGGCCGTGGTGGCCGCCCCCCTGCCCGACCCCACGCTGCTGATGGCCCGCACCCCCATCCCGCGGCGCTCCCCCTGGCGGCGCCGGCTGCAGCGGCTGGTCATCCATGTCCTCTGCCGGCTGCTCCCGCTGGAACTGGTGGTGCCCCTGCTGGCCCATTCACCCCTGCTCGACCTGGGCATTCAGTCGGCCTACCACCATCCTGTGATCGGCGACCGGGAGTTGCATCGGGTGATCGCCTGGCCCGCCCGGCGCCCCGGGGCGGTGCGGGCCCTGCGGGCCATGAGCATCTCCATGGCCCTGCGCCCCCATCGGGCCACTGCCGTCTCGCTGCTGCAGCGGCTGCGGCGGCCCGCCCTGCTGGTCTGGGGTCGCCAGGACCGGCTGGTGCCGGTGGACGTGGCCCGGCAGTGTCGACGTCTGCGCAGCGACCTGGCCCTGCGGGTGATCGATCAGTGCGGCCACTGTCCGCACGATGAGACCCCCGCCGCCTTCCATGGCGCGGTGCTCGATTGGCTGGCCCGCCTGGAGAGGGGCTGAAGGCGCCACTCCGCCTGCGCGTACCTTTGGGAACGAAAGCGCCGGCCTCCCCTCCGGACCCCCCGCAACACCCCGCTCACGAGCCCGACATGAAGCACACCCTCTCGGTGCTGGTGGAAGACGAATCGGGTGCTCTCAGCCGCATCTCCGGTCTGTTCGCCCGGCGGGGCTTCAATATCGAGAGTCTGGCGGTGGGCCCGGCGGAGCACCGGGGAATGTCGCGCCTGACCATGGTGGTGGAGGGGGACGACCGCACCCTCGAGCAGATGACCAAGCAGCTCAACAAACTGATCAACGTGCTCGGCGTGATCGACCTGTCCACGATCCCGGCGGTGGAGCGGGAGCTGATGCTGCTGAAGGTGGCGGCCCCAGCCGAGAACCGCAGTGCCATTTTTGATCTGGTCCAGGTGTTCCGAGCCAAGGTGGTGGACGTGGCCGACGACGCCCTCACCCTCGAGGTGGTGGGGGACCCCGGCAAGCTGGTGGCCCTGGAACGCCTGCTCGAGACCTACGGCATCCTGGAGATCGCCCGCACCGGCAAGGTGGCCCTGGAGCGAGCCTCGGGGGTGAACACCGAGCTGCTCAAGGCCACCGTCTCCGACAAGCGGGTGCCTGCCTGACATCTCCTCCGGGGGCGCTCAGGCCTCAGGGTTTCTGCTGCACCAGGGTCCCCCCCTCGATCACCGTGGCGCGGATCAGGCTGTCCCCCTGACGGATCCGGTCGACCACCTCCATGCCCTTGCTGACCCGGCCGAACACCGCATAGCGGCCATCCAGCTCGGGCAGGGCCTGCAGGGCCACATAGAACTGGGAGCTGGCGGAATTGGGATCATTGGAGCGGGCCATGGCCACGGCGCCCCGCTCATGGCTGAGGGCAAGCTGGCGGGCGCCCATCGGGCTGGTGATCTGCTCCCCGTAGCGGGGTTCCTTGTCGCCGCTGAGCTTCAGCTCAAGGGGGATGCGGCGGGACTCGCCGCTGGCCGGATCGACGAAACCTCCTGTTCCGTACTCGCTGGCGGGCACCTTGGGATCGGCGCTGCGGGGATCACCGCCCTGGACGACGAAGGGCACCGGTTCCCTCACCACCCGGTGGAAGACCGTGCCGTTGTAAGCCCCCCGGCGTACCAGATCCACGAAGTTTCCCGCCGTCAACGGAGCCGCTGCCCCATCGAGCCGCAGCTCCACCGGACCTTTGCTGGTTTCCAGCGCCACAACCGCCGTGCCCTGCAGGCAGGGGGTGTCTGCCGCCCCGCAGCCGAGAGGGCGGCGGCCGTTTTCGGCGGAGCAGGCCGAAAGAGCCAGGGGGGCCAGCACCAGGATCAGCACCAATAACAGCCTTCGCCAGCCCCGGGCTTCGGAGTTCCGGAACGGTGCCATCTCAGAGACCCTCCAGGGGAACCCCCAGGAACCGGGCCAGCCGGGCCCCCGCCAGTTCCAGATCCGCCAGTGGCATCGGCTCTCCGACCCGCGTCAGGGGCATGTCCCGTCGGCCCTGAACCCGCAGGGCCAGCCGCCGCTGGGGACTGAGGCCATCACGTACCTCCACCTTCACGGCCTGGATCTCCCTGAGAGGAATCACCACCTCGATCAGCTGACGAAAGCCACGGCGACGGATGCGGGCCTCGCCGGAGCTGCGGTCGAAGCGGTTGCTGCCCGAGCCCACATCGATGCCGATCACCAGCCAGAGATAGGTGGCCAGGAGCAGGGCCGCCACCCCGTAGAGACCCATGACCAGGCCCTGGGGGACCCAGACCAGGGCGGCGGGGTGGCCGATGGGCAACAGGTCCCGGCCGAAGCGGCTGGAGGCGCTGGTGAGTACGAAACCGAGGCCACCGATCGTGACGGCGGCCGCCACCACCAGATTGGAGAGACGCCGGGAGCCGAGCACCGGTTGCTCCAGCACCTGCGCGTCGGAGGACGGGGAAGCGACGCCAGGCGAAGCCATGCGGAGAGAGGAGGCAGTGAGCCGCCATCCTGCCGCGAAGCCGGCCACCGGGGGCGGGGGAGGGCCTCGGTATCAGCCCGTGTCACCCGGCGCGGTGGGCGGTACAGCGTTGTTACGATCCCCCGGTAACCCACAGCCCTGCGGGTAATCCGCACCGCTTCACCCATGACGATCGCCCTAGGGCGCGCGCCGTCAACGCGTGGATGGTTCGACGTCCTCGACGACTGGCTCAAGCGCGACCGCTTCGTTTTCGTGGGGTGGTCCGGTCTGCTGCTGTTCCCCACGGCCTATCTGGCTCTGGGCGGCTGGCTCACCGGCACCACCTTCGCCACCTCCTGGTACACCCACGGCATTGCCAGCAGCTACCTGGAAGGTTGCAACTTCCTCACCGCCGCCGTCAGCACCCCCGCCGACGCGATGGGTCACAGCCTGCTGCTGCTCTGGGGTCCTGAGGCCCAGGGCGACTTCGTGCGCTGGATCCAGCTCGGTGGCCTCTGGCCTTTCGTGGCCCTGCATGGTGCCTTCGCCCTGATCGGCTTCATGCTGCGCCAGTTCGAGATCGCCCGTCTGGTGGGCATCCGTCCTTACAACGCCATCGCCTTCTCCGGCCCGATCGCGGTGTTCGTCAGTGTCTTCCTGATGTACCCCCTGGGTCAGAGCAGCTGGTTCTTCGCCCCATCCTTCGGTGTGGCGGCGATCTTCCGCTTCCTGCTGTTCCTGCAGGGCTTCCATAACTGGACCCTGAATCCCTTCCACATGATGGGAGTGGCCGGGATCCTGGGCGGGGCGCTGCTCTGCGCCATTCACGGCGCCACGGTGGAGAACACCCTGTTCGAGGACGGGGAGCAGGCCAACACCTTCAAGGCGTTCGAGCCGACCCAGGAAGAGGAGACCTATTCGATGGTCACCGCCAACCGCTTCTGGAGCCAGATCTTCGGGATCGCCTTCTCCAACAAGCGCTGGCTGCACTTCTTCATGCTGTTCGTGCCGGTGATGGGTCTGTGGACCAGCAGCATCGGCATCATCGGTCTGGCGCTCAACCTGCGCGCCTATGACTTCGTGAGTCAGGAGATCCGCGCAGCGGAGGATCCTGAATTCGAAACGTTCTACACCAAGAACATTCTGCTCAATGAAGGTCTGCGTGCCTGGATGGCCCCCGCCGACCAGCCGCACGAAAACTTCGTCTTCCCTGAAGAGGTCCTGCCCCGTGGAAACGCCCTTTAATTCCGGTCTCATCTCGGTCGGGGGCAAGGACCTCGACTCCACCGGTTATGCCTGGTGGGCTGGCAATGCCAGATTGATCAACCTTTCCGGCCGACTGCTTGGTGCCCATGTGGCCCATGCTGGCCTGATGGTGTTCTGGGCCGGCGCAATGATGCTGTTCGAGGTGAGCCACTTCACCTTCGACAAACCCATGTACGAGCAGGGTCTGATCCTGTTCCCCCACGTGGCCACCCTCGGCTACGGCGTAGGCCCCGGAGGTGAGGTCACCGACCTGTATCCGTTCTTCGTGGTCGGTGTCCTGCACCTGATCAGTTCCGCGGTACTCGGTCTCGGCGGTCTCTACCATGCCCTGCGCGGTCCTGAGATTCTCGAAAACTATTCCGCCTTCTTCTCCCAGGACTGGCGGGACAAGAACCAGATGACCAACATCATCGGTTACCACCTCATCCTTCTTGGTGTGGGTGCCCTGCTTCTGGTGTTCAAGGCCATGTTCTTCGGAGGTGTTTATGACACCTGGGCCCCCGGTGGTGGCGACGTGCGCCTCATCACCAATCCCACACTCAGCCCCGGGGTCATCTTCGGTTATCTCACCCGAGCCCCCTTCGGTGGCGAGGGCTGGATCATCGGGGTGGATTCCATGGAGGACATCATCGGTGGCCACATCTGGATCGGCCTGATCTGCATCTTCGGTGGGATCTGGCATGTCATCACCAAGCCCTTCGGCTGGGTGCGACGCGCCTTCATCTGGAATGGTGAGGCTTACCTGAGCTACAGCCTTGGAGCCCTGAGCTTCATGAGCTTCATCGCCTCTTCCTACATCTGGTTCAACAACACCGCCTACCCCTCGGAGTTCTACGGCCCCACCAACGCCGAAGCCTCCCAGGCCCAGAGCTTCACCTTCCTTGTTCGCGACCAGCGCATGGGAGCCAACATCGGATCAGCCATGGGCCCAACGGGCCTGGGCAAATACCTGATGCGCTCCCCCACCGGCGAGATCATCTTCGGCGGTGAGACCATGCGCTTCTGGGACTTCCGTGGTCCCTGGCTGGAGCCCTTGCGCGGCCCCAACGGCCTGAGTCTCGACAAGCTCCAGAACGACATCCAGCCCTGGCAGGTGCGTCGGGCAGCCGAGTACATGACTCACGCCCCCAATGCCTCCCTCAACTCGGTGGGCGGCATCATCACCGAGCCCAACTCGGTGAACTTCGTCAACATCCGCCAGTGGTTGGCCTCCACCCAGTTTGTGCTGGCCTTCTTCTTCCTGGTGGGTCATCTGTGGCATGCCGGTCGCGCCCGCGCCGCCGCCGCTGGTTTTGAGAAAGGCATCGACCGCCAGGCCGAGCCAACGCTGGCCATGCCGGATCTCGACTGAGAAGGATCTTCTGACTCTCTCTTCAAAGAGAATCACGCTCAATCAAGAAGCTCCTGTTATCAGGAGCTTTTTTTTGGTAGCTCTTGATTAGGTGCCATCTTCGCTCGTTAAACCGCAGATTCCCCAGAGCCTCAGCAGAGGAAGAGTGAGGCCGATCACATTACTGAAACAGCCGTCGATCCGCTCCACCAGCAAACCACTACAACCCTCCTGGGCAATCCCACCTGCACAAGCCACCGGTTCTCCGGTGTCGACATAGGCCCAATGGTTTCCCTGTCTACCACGGTGAACTGCACCCGCGTAGCCACCGTGGTCCTACGGCATCCAAGACCCGTTGGATCGCAGACGGTATCGGTGGACTGCAACAGAAAATGTCCTGTGTGAAAGTCTGCCCACTGACCGTTCCTACAGCTCCATCGAGCCATCGCCTCGGCCCCATCACGGGGTTTGCCATACACCTCGCCGCGGAACTCCAGCATGGAGTCACAGGCCAGCACGCTCTGACAGATCTTGCCATCATTGGCTCGGCGACGGGGCCCAGGCACAGCCAGCACAGCTCGTGCCTTCGCCCCCGCGAGACGAGCCACCAACAGCGTGGGATCAGGATCCGCGATGGCTTTTTTCATCGACCCCACCCACGCGCACCCTGTGGGGGATGGCCGCCTGCCTGAGCAATCGGCTCCGAGCATGGGAAGTGGAGGCAAGAAGGAGCATGGTCACTTTTGATCGAAACCATCACCTTGCCACGCCACGTAGGTCGCGAGAAACTCAGGAGTTCACTGGCGCTGAGCAGACATCATTGTCAGCATGTGTGAATAAGCGAGATAGGATCCAGCATCATCGGGAGGTGAATGGACGACGTGTCCATCCAGCGAGTCTGCCGAGGCCGTACTGCAGGCGGCGGCCCTTGCTGAGCAGTCGTCGACAGACTCCCAGCGCAAGCTGATGTGCCGAGCTTCCCAGCGTGCTCTGCTCCCGGACCAGGTTGGCGATCAGTCCAACCAGGATCCCGTTGATTTGCTCTTCGCTAGAGTGGCGCATCAGCTGCTTGACATAGGGAACCACAACCATCTTCACCTCATCCGGCGGCAATGCGGTAAACGGAACCAGCTGGCGGTTAAGTGCTGCCAGATCTACAAGATTGTGGGATTCCCAGTCTTTGGCGGAAGTCAGTTCTTCACCAATCAACTCATCGAGGATGCGTACTCGAAGATTTGCAGTATCAGGCAGCAGCTGTTGCAACTGCCTAGACACCCAGTGCCCTTGACGCCTACGCAGAATAATGGTGATACGCGTACCTGCCTGCAGTCGGCAGAACCAGAGCAGATAGGGGGCACTGCCGTCCATGAAAATAATATCTTTGACCTGTGAATAAATTCGAATCTGCTCGGAGATTCCATGGCTTTCAGGGTAAAAGACTTCATAGCCACCCTTGGCTAGCAGTTTATCCAACAAGACATCTCCGATCAGTCGGCCTAGATTTAACGGCAGCCGGCTTCGACTCACGTAGAGCTTCTTTGGGAAAGGATCCGTTTCAGCCACAGTTGGAATGTCGTAGCTGCCCAGCAGTGATCGCGTTAGTTGCCGGCAATCGCAGCCAAGATATTCGTCCCAAGCCCGACAATTATATCTGAAGCCCCAGCCTTGGACAGGAATAAGAATGTGCTCGAAACGGACCGGTTCAACAATGATGCGTATCCGATCAGCTGGCAACCCCAGGCCTTCAAGGAGCTCTATCATGTAGGAGGTCAGATGCACCCCTTGATCCCCCCAGTTATTGATAAAGAAATACACATTCGCGCGCTCTTTCTGCAGCCTTACCCGAGCAGAATTGACAACAACTGGAACGGCATCATCTTTCCCAAGCCACCAGAGTCGCCCCAAGCACTCATGTAAAAAATGGCCAAAGTGAGTGATGAGATAGCCTCCGAAGATAACGGGTTCCTGGATAGTTTCTACGGAGTTCATGATCAACGTAGCTGCCCCGTTTAAATCACCAGAATCAAGCTCTACATCACTTCTTGCAGGAGGAGAAGATACGGCATGCAGGGCTTCGATCACGACATTACTCTCCTGTTCGTCCCAGAGCACACCTTTCATGCATCTTCGCTGAAAAGTGACTGGAAAGTCAGGGAGTGCGAAGATCCCTTTCGCGTGACACAGGAGTCGTGACGACATGCCTTCACAGAGTTCACGTGGATTGAGAGTACTATAGACGAATCGATCGATTATCTGATTGCCTCTAGCCTGCGCATCGCTTCCTCACTATTCGGCAAGTCCAAACCAGATCTAAATGAGGGAGACTCTGGAAAACACAGCCCGACTGCGGGACAATCGTCCTGTGAACACAGGCAAGGACTGAGTTGATGGGCGATCAGCAGCTCGGCTTCTCTGATGACGAGCAGACCATCGCCAAGAAACAGACCAGACGGGGGAAATTTCTGGCGGAGATGGAGGCAGTGGTGCCCTTGCAGGAGCTGAGGGAGCTGAGCGAGCCCCATTACCCCAAAACCAGCAGGAAGGGCGGGCGCCCTGCGTATCCTCTGGCAACGATGCTGCGGATCCACCTGCTGCAGCAGTGGTATTCGCTCAGCGATCCAGCCATGGAAGCGGTCCTGATCGAGGTGCCCTCCATGCACCGATTCACTGGCATCGACTTGATGAGCGATCGGATTCCAGGCGAGACCACGATCCTGACCTTCCGCCATCTGTTCGAGAAGCACGGGCTGGGAGAACAGATCTTTGAGTCTGTCAAAGCCCAGCCCAGCACAGGGTGGAGGACGATGCGACAGGGCACGATCGTTCCTGCCCCCTTGATCGCCGCCACCAGCTCCACCAGGAACAAGGACGGCAAGAGCGATCCGGAGATGCACCAGACCAAGAAGGGCAACCAGGGGTCTCACCGCTTCGCGGAAGGCTTCGCCTACGGAAGGAAGGTGCACCTTGGGGTGGACAAGGACTCAGGCCTGATTCACTCGGTCGCCACCACGGCCGCCGACGTGCAGGACCTCACCCCAGCGGCTGAGCTGCGGCATGGCGATGAGGAGGAAGTTGTTGGCGGCGAAGCCGCAGGCTTCTGCGAAGCAGTTGCCGGCTGCCAGGGCATCGCCAGGCGACCTGAGATGGAAAGCCCATCAGCGGAATTTCGGGTGGCGATGCGGCCAGGCAAACGCCGGGCGATACCAGACACTCCGGATGGGAGGCTGAAGGATCTGATCGAGGCGGCCAAAGCGCCCGTCCGCGCCAAGGTCGAGTCCCCGTTCCGGGTGATCAAACAGCAATTCGGCTTCCAGAAAACCCGTTTGCGTGGCATGGCCAAGAACCGCTGCAAGGTCCACATGATCGCCTCGCTCACGCACCGATTTCTGGCGCGCCGTCTGTTGCTTGCGGCAACATGAATGGGGGAATGGTGTGTCCGGAGAGCCTGATTGGACCTCCGAAAGCAGGAAGAAGATGGGAGAAAAGAGCGGCAGAGGCCTGATGACAGGCCTGAGCAGTCACATCGGAGTCCCAGGCGGCGGGTTGGCCCTCAGCTGCTCGTCAAACCCCTGTTGCCCTGAGATTCCCTAGGCCTGCAGGATCTCGTCTGATCGCCATCTCAGGCCAGGCCCCCATCTGCCCTGGGTTGGACTCCGCTGATCAGCCTCCGCCTCTGGGCAAAGGCTTGTGCCTGGAAACTGTGCGCGGCGATGGATCGGTTCCATCCCAATCTCCTCAGCCAGCACACTGGCTGGACTGGTTGATCTGGGACTGAACGGCACAGACAAGGGTTGCCACCGCCCCGATATCGAATGGGGCCTGATCCCCGGGCCCCACCGCATCGGGAAGGGCATGGAGGGCCTCCTCACAGATGGCCAGAGCCTCGCGCACGGAATCCTCCTGCTGGAGGCAATCGTGGGTGCACCATTGCGACAAACGGTCGATCACGCTGCCGGTCTGTACGGGGAAGGGGGCTGCTGGGGCAGGGTCTTGGGAAGGAATGGTCATGACGATCCTGCGACGGAGCTACCAGCTGCCGGAGGGCGGCGAAACGTGATGGACCCGCCCGTCCAGGCAGCCTCTTTTTCAGATTAACGGAGGCGTGGCCAGCCATCGCCGCAGCAGGGGCAGGCTCAGCCCGATCACGTTGCTGAAGCAACCCTCGATCCGCTCGACCACAAGTCCTCCCTGCCCTTCAAGGGCGAAGCCACCGGCGCAGGCCAGGGGCTCGCCTGTCGCCACGTAGGCATCAATTTCCGGGGCTGTCAGCGCGGCGAAATGAACGCGGGTGGTGACGACCGCCAGCTGGGGATCCACGCCGGCTTCGATCTCCGCCCCGGTCACCAGGCAGTGGCCCGTGTGCAGATCGCCCCATCCGCCGGCCATGCGTCTCCAGCGGCCCACCGCCTCAACAGCATCGCGAGGCTTGCCCCAGACCTCCTCCCCGACCACAAGCACCGAATCACAGCCCAGCACCCCTGAGGCAAGGGGGACCCCTTCTCGGCCCAGAGCCGCGGCCACCGCCGTTGCCTTCGCCCGGGCCAGGCGTTGCACGAGCCGCAGCGGATCGGCATCGATCACAGTGGCCTCATCGACCCCACTCACCCGCACCCGATGGGCAAGACCGGCCTGCACGAGCAGCCGCCGACGGGCAGGGGACGCGGAGGCCAGCATGAGCACGGCGACAAGGCGAAAGAGCCTCCAGCCTGCCCTCCAATTGGCGAGAATGGCCACATGGTGATGGCAGGCACCGATCAGCGCTCCCTGGACCGGGCCTCCCGCTCGCTCCGTTGCCTTCCTTTCCGGCGAGGCTTCTACGAGGCCGTGGGACGTCACTCCCTCAGCGGCCAGGAGCTGGCCAGCAGCAGCGACTGGGCCCGTTTCAGCTTCCGACCCCTCAGCGCCGAGCAGGCGGAGGAGCATTTTCTCTGGCTGATACGGCTCGGGGTGCTGCGGCGGGAGGTGGACGGCCAGGGACTGACCGAGCGGGTACGGCTCACGCCCATGGGTCGGCAGGTGCTGCGGGACTGCCCCGCAGAGATTCCTCGCGCAGGGCGGCGGGAGCGCTTCCTGGAGGCGCTGCGCCGCCACAGGCCCCTGTGTTGAGCACCTTTCACCCCGCCTCACCCCGGCCGCTGATGGTGCTGGGCACCAGCAGCGGCGCGGGCAAATCCCTGATGACGGCTGCCATCTGCCGGGTCCTGCGGCGTCATGGCGAACAGCCCCTGCCCTTCAAGGGACAGAACATGAGCCTCAACGCCTGGGTCGATCGGGACGGCGGAGAGATGGCCTACTCCCAGGCCCTGCAGGCCTGGGCCGCGGAGCTCGAGCCTCAGGTGGCGATGAACCCTGTGCTGCTCAAACCCCGGGGGGACAGCACGAGCGAGGTGATCCATCTGGGCCGCGCGGTGGGCACGGCCCGGGCAGAGCACTACTACCGCGATTGGTTCCGGCCAGGTTGGTCGGCGATCCGGGCGGGTCTGGAGCAACTCCAGGCGGCCCACCCCGGCGGCCGGCTGGTGCTCGAAGGCGCAGGCAGCCCGGTGGAGGTGAATCTGCAGGCCAGGGACCTCACCAACCTGAGGCTGGCCCAGTATCTGCGCGCCCGCTGCCTGCTGGTGGCGGACATCGAGCGCGGTGGGGTCTTCGCCCAGATCGTGGGCACCCTGGCCCTGCTGCGGCCTGTCGAACGGCCTCTGATGGGCGGCTTGCTGATCAACCGCTTCCGCGGCCGTCGGTCCCTCTTCGATGAGGGACGCCGCTGGCTGGAGAAGGAAACCGGTCTGCCGGTGCTTGGGGTGATGCCCTGGCTCGAAGAGCTGTTTCCCCCCGAAGACTCCCTCGATCTGCTGGAAAGAAGAAGCCGCAACGGTCACGGCGAGATCACCATCGCGGTGCTGCGCCTGCCCTCCCTGAGCAATTTTTCCGACCTCGACCCTCTGGAAGCTGAGGCCAGCGTGCAGTTGCAGTGGCGGCTCCCCGGGGAACCCCTGCACCGACCCGACGCCGTGATCCTTCCTGGCAGCAAGCAGACCCTGCAGGATCTGGGGATCCTCCACAGCAGCGGCATGGCGGAGGAGCTGAGGGAGTATGTGGCTGGAGGGGGGCAACTGTTCGCGCTCTGCGGCGGCCTGCAGATGCTGGGCCGGGAGTTGCTCGACCCCGAAGGACTGGAGGGGGGGCAGGGCAGAGCCCACGGTCTGGGCCTGCTGCCCCTGCGCACCGTGTTCCGGGGCGGCAAGGCGCTGCGGCAGCGGCGGAGCACAGCCCTCTGGCCCCCTGGCGCTGGCGCACCTTTGGTGGTGGAGGGATTCGAACTCCACCGGGGCCGCAGCGAAAGACTGGATGACGCCGCCTGCACTCCCCTGATGGCCGAAGCTGCGCTGGGGTGGTGGGCGGCAACGGGCACCCGGGGTGGCCTGGTGGCCGGCACCTATCTCCACGGGATCTTCGAAAACGGCCCCTGGCGAAGGCGCTGGCTCAACCAGTTACGACAGCGCCGCGGCCTGCCGCCGCTGCAGGAAGACCAACCTCATCACGCCCGCCAGCGGGATGCCCTGCTCGATCGCCTGGCAGACGCCTTCGAAGCCCACATCGATCTGTCACCGCTGCTGGCGGGGAGGAATCCGCCCTGAGCGCCGCAGGCCCGCTGACCCTGAGCCCCGCCACCCGGCATGCCATCAAGTCCTCCTCCCCAGGCTGCCTTCCAACCCTTAGATTCCCGCCAGCGCCCGGCATCAGCCCATCGCCCTCTCCCGCCCTCCCATCACCATCGCGTGGCCGGACGGGCGCACCAGCTCCGCCACGCCTGGCCAGGACTGGCTGGAAGCCGCTCGTCAGGCAGCTGTGACCATTCCCACAGGCTGTCTGGGCGGCAGCTGCGGGGCCTGTGAGATCGAGGTCAACGGACGGATGGTCCGGGCATGCGTGGCCACGGTGCCGGGGAGTCCAAGCGGCCTGCTCAGGGTAAGCCTGGCCAGCGATCCCTACTGGTAGATCGCATGCCTTCCTCCCCTCGGTGTCACATCCTGTCGATCGATTTCCAGGATCTTGATGTGATCTGGAATGTGACGCTCTTCTACCAGGCTGCCGGATTCTCCGTCAGCCGAGAACCCCCACCCTCCAGACAGGCCGTGGACGTGCTGGTGATCCTGCGAGGGGATCCCGGCCTCAGCCATCAGGATTACAGGGGTGAGGTCCACGTCTACGACTACGTCAAAGAACTCCAGGTGGACTGGCGCAGACGCTTTCCCAAAGCCCGGCTGATTCGGCTGATTTCCCTGTTCCCCCCGGAATCGGTCCCTGAAGGAATCACCTGGGTTCAGGGTTACCTGCCTGTGGTTCCCGAATTCTGGCAGGAGTCTCCCTTCAGGAAACGCCTGGGAAGACCCCTGCACATCGCCAACTTCAAGCCCATCGGCAACGATCCCTTTCAGCAGGATCTGGCCGAACTGGCCCGCAGGGATCTGGTGAAGGTCCATGGGGGCAACTGGGAGAGGCTGGATCTGCGCACCCACGGGCTCAGCTACCTGGAGGCGAACCGGCTGCTGGCTCGCAGCTGGTGCAGCTATGGCCTCATGTATCCCTACCAGCGGGGCACCACCCTCTCAGGGCGCATGTGGCAGGCGCCCCTCCACGGATGCCTGGTGGTCAGTGAGAAGGGAACCAATCCCCTGGGGCTTCCGGGTGTGCTGGAGGTGGAGCGCTTCGGACCCGAGACATTGATGAGCGTCAGCTCGATACGGGAGTGCCGCGAGATTCGGGACGCCGCCACCCGCTTCTGGAGGGAGGCCACCCACCGGCTGGCTGAGCAGCTGAACCTGCCAACCCTGGAGGCTCCGTCAGCCATCCAGCTGGCGGCCTGCCGTAGGCAGATGCTGAGCCAGCACCTGCGGGTGGTCTGGAACCGCCGGCTGCAGCAGTCCCTCAGATCGTTGACGCCTCCACCGGTCAGCTGCTGGCTGCGGCGCCATCAGAGGACCCTGGAGGGAGCCGGACGGATCCTGGGAAGGCGGCTTGGGAGGACCGGGTAGGCGAAGTCCGCGCTCCAAGCCGGGATCGAGGCACCTGCCGTCCGGAGGCCGGGACACCATGCTGGACAACGATGAGGCCTTCATGTTGAGCAGACACCGGCTACGATGCGGTGACGCATGACGTTTGTGAACAGTTCAAGATGGCATTGCCAACGGTTTTAAAACGCGCTGTCCCGCCCACCGTGCAAAGCGCCGTCAAGAATTTTCTCTGGCCCGATTACTCCCCGAAACCTCCCGGCCAGAAGGTGATCGAGTTCTGGGTGGATGTGGTGAGCGGCTGCAATCTTCGCTGCACGGCATGCCCTGTAGGAATGCCGGAATATTCCAACAGCATCGGTCAGAAGCTGACGGAAATGCCGATCGACCTTTTCGAGAAGATCTGCCTCAAGGCCAAGGCCGAAACGAATGGGAATTGCCGCTTCGGCTTGTACAACTGGACAGAACCAACCCTCCACTCCAAGCTGCACGAGTTGATCGCCTGTGCCGAAAGCCATGGAGTTCCCTGCGGAATTTCATCCAATCTCAATTACGACTACGATTGGTCCCTGCTGAAGCCGTTGCATCTCTGGAACTTCACGATCACTGTTTCAGGCTTCACCCAGCGTACCTATCAGATCAACCACAAAGGAGGCCGCATCGAGCCCGTTCTGGCCAATCTGGTCCGCATTTCTGAAACCCTGGGAGATTGGAAATGCTTCAACAAGATTGACGTTCGTTACTTAGTCCACAAGGAAAATCTCCATGAAGTGGGTCTTTTCAAGCATTTCTGCGAGAAGCTGGGAATGCGGTTCACTCCCTATCATGCTTATTACATGCCGATCGACAAGATGTTCGATGGCTTGGAAACAATACCGCCGGAACTTGAATACATCTATTACAGCCCCCAGCTGGTTCAGCAAGCCATCGGAGAGCACCGCTCTCAGAATTGCTTCATGAGGGAGTCTCAGGTCTGCCTCGACCACGAGGGCAATTTCTCCGTCTGCTGCGTTCAATCCCCATCGGCGCCATCGATCGCCAACTATCTGGACACACCCTTCAAGGCCATGCAGGCCAAGCGCTATGGCAGTGATTTATGCAAACAATGCACCAGCAGCGGCATCAACATTTTTGCCACCTATGGCATGCAGGAACCACCCGAAATCCAGCAGCGGATCAAAGATCTTCTGCCCGTTGACCTGAAGGATTTCACCTGAACGGTGAATCTCTTCCAAGCCTTTCCAGCTGTGCCCCACCTCCCTCCTGTCCATGCCGGTCGCGAGTCCAATCGCCTGTGACAGCTAACGAAAGCGCTTCAGCGGGCACCATCAGCATGGAAGTGCCACAAAACCCTGCTCGCGGTCAGGAATCTCCTGTTTACGACTATCTGATCGTCGGCTGCGGGCTGTTTGGAGCCACGTTCGCCCGTCTGGCCACCGACGCTGGAAAGCGCTGCCTGGTTCTTGACCGCAGAGCACACATCGGTGGCAATTGCTATACGGAAGCAGTCGAAGGCATCAATGTCCATCGCTACGGAGCCCATATTTTTCACACGAGCAACAGAGCCGTATGGAACTTCGTACATCGCTTTGCGGAATTCAATAATTATATCAATTCGCCCAAAGCGATCTCTGGGGACAGGCTCTATTCCCTTCCCTTCAATATGAATACTTTCTATGAGCTATGGCAAACCCGTACCCCATCGGAAGCACGTCGGAAGATCGACTCCCAGCGGTTCCTTGGTGACCCTGCCAATCTCGAAGAGCAAGCCCTTTCCCTGGTGGGAAAGGATATCTATGACACCCTGATCAGGGACTACACCCGCAAACAATGGGGCAAAGATCCCCGGGATCTGCCGGCCTTCATCATCAAGCGCCTACCCCTGCGCTTCACCTACAACAACAACTACTTCACCGATCGCTATCAGGGCATTCCCATCGGTGGCTACACCGCCCTGTTCAAAGCAATGCTTGAAGGGATCGAAGTGCGCCTGAATGTCGATTTTCTCGACGATCGGCCCCAGCTCTCACGATTGGCCAGGAAAGTCGTTTATACCGGCTGCATCGATCAATATTTTGATTACGCGTACGGTCGACTGGAGTATCGATCGCTGGATTTTGAAAGTGAGGTTATGGAGACGGACAATTTCCAGGGCAATGCGGTCATCAACTACTGCGACGCCAGCGAACCGTTCACCCGCATCATTGAGCACAAGCATTTTGAGGGTTCATCTTCAGATTTCACCGTGATTACCAAGGAATATCCGAAGATTTGCTCTGGCGACGCAATCCCCTACTACCCGATCAATGACCCTCGCAATCAATCTCTCTATCGTCAATATCAGGAGCGGGGCCGGGCAACAGAAAACGTGATCTTCGGCGGTCGGTTGTCCGAATACAAATACATGGACATGCATGTGGTGATCGAGTCGGCGATGAACCGATTCCGCAGCGAAGTGCGTCAGCCGTCGGTCTGAATCAACCCACCCCCGAGCACAGCCTCCCCGCGATAGAAAACCGCGGCCTGTCCAGGGGCCAAGGAAAACTGAGGCTGGTCAAAGTCCAGACGAGCCCTGTGGGGTCGCTCGGCGGCACAGTCGGCTGGCGTCTCCGGCAGGGGTGTCAGCAGGGCCCGCTCCGGTGGACTGCGATAGCGCACCTGGACCTCCACCTCGATCGGGTGGCTCGGTGGGGCCATTGACACCCAGTTGATCGCCCCCACCTCACAGACCTGTCTTGTGGCCTCCCGCCGAGGAGCCACCACCACCCGGTTCATGGCTCCATCCAGCCGCACCACGTGGAGGGGCTCGTGCCAGGCCACCCCCAGCCCTTTGCGCTGACCGATGGTGAAATGTTCAAGCCCATCATGGCGCCCCACCACCGTGCCGTCGGCCAGCACGATCTCCCCTGGACGAGGCGGCAGATAGGCGTCCAGGAACTCCCGCATCGAGCCGTGGTGCTCAGCCAGGCACAGGTCCTGGCTTTCCGGCTTCTCGGCGGTGCGCAGGTCAAGGCGGGCGGCCTCGGCACGGGTGGCCTCCTTGGTGAGTTCACCCAGGGGAAAGACCAGCCGGCCCAGGACGGCCTGAGGCAGGTCGTAGAGGAAATAACTCTGATCCTTGTGGGAATCCAGACCGCGGAGAAGCTGATGGCGGCCGCCCTCCAGGCCGCTCCCGGACAGGTCCTCGTCAGTCCCGGCCGGCCGCACACGGGCGTAGTGGCCGGTGGCGATCCGACCGATGCCCCGCTCCGCCTCGGCCCAGTCGAGCATCGGCCCGAATTTCACCGCCCGGTTGCACCGGGAACAGGGAAGCGGCGTGATGCCGGCGCCGTAGCCCTGCACCAGAAAATCGACGATCTGCTCCTGGAACCGGGCCCTGGCGTCGACCACATGGTGGGGAACCCCCAGCTGCTCGCAGATGCCGGCGGCATCCACGAGCCCCTCAGCGCAGCAGGAGCCCTTGCCGCTCATCAGCCAGAGAGTGAGACCTTCCACCCGCCATCCAGCGGCCACCAGCAGAGCCGCGGCGAGGGAACTGTCCACACCGCCGGACAGTCCCACCGCCACCCGCCGCTCCCCGGGCCAGCCGCGCAGGCGCTCCACCACCTCGGCAGCCATGGGGGAAACGGGCTGCGTGGGGGGGGCCGCAGGAGGGGCCGTAGGAGGGGCCGTGGGGGAAGGGGCTGGAGCGGGCGGGTACAAGGAGAAGGGTGGGTCAAACCGGTTCTGACCTCCATCATGGGAGAGCGCTGCTCCGGCCTGCCTTGAGCTTCCGGCCGATGCCCACCGGCTGGCCGCCGGTGGATCCCGATCACCTCCTGGTGAACGGCGCCACCATGGCCGCCATCGAGCAGGAGCTGTTCGCCAGCGGTCTGCCGGTGGAGGCCCTGATGGAGAAGGCTGCCCTGGCGGTGAGTCGCCGGCTGCTGAGGCAGCCGGATCCCTATCCCGGCCATGACTTGCTGGTTTTGGTCGGTCCGGGACACAACGGCGGCGATGGCCTGGTGGTGGCCAGGGAATGGCATCTGGCCGGACGTCCGGTACGGATCTGGTGCCCGTTCGAGCGCCGCCGCCCCCTCACTGACGCCCATCTTCGCCATGCCCGCTGGCTCGGGATCCCCCAGCTGCAAGCCCCCCCCGACCCTGCCGACCCGGCCCTCTGGGTGGATGCCCTCTTCGGTCTCGGCCAGACGCGCCCCGCCGGCGGGGAGATCGAGACCCTGCTGCGGGAGCGTCAGCGGCACCGGCCCGAAGGCCTGGTGGCCATAGACGTTCCCACCGGCCTCAGCTCCGATGACGGCAGCCTGCTGGGCACGGTGGCCGCCTGCGCCGCGACCACTTACACCATCGGCCTGATCAAGCGAGGTCTGGTGCAGGACACCGCCCTGCGCTGGGTCGGACGGCTGGAGCGGATCGACCTGGGCCTGGGCCCGTCCCTGGGTCGCCACCTTCCCAACGATCCACTCCTGGGTCTGAGCGCCATCGACCAGGCGGGGGCCCCATGGCCCGCCCTGGACCCGGCAGCAGGGAAATACGGGCGCGGACGCCTGCTTGTGCTGGCAGGCAGCAGCCGTTTCAGGGGCGCCGCCCATCTGGCCCTGGCCGGGGCCACGGCCTCCGGGTGCGGCAGCCTCAGGATGCCGCCGGCACGGGAGCTCGCCGCCGACCTCTGGCAGGTTCATCCCCATCTGGTGCTGGAGCCCAGCCTGGGGGCGACCCCGACGGGCGGACTGGCCCTGGCCGATCTGCCCGAGGGCTGGCTGGATCGGCTGGATGCGGTGCTGGTGGGTCCAGGACTCGGGAACCTCGGCAACGGAGACCATCCGCCAGGGGGGATCGCAACAGCGGAAGAAAAACGCTGGGGGGACCTGGGCGATTTCACGGGTCTGCTGGTGCTCGATGCCGATGGTCTCAACAGGCTGGCGACCATGGGGGCCGACTGGCTCCAGCGGCGCCGGGGGCCCACCTGGATCACCCCCCACGCGGAGGAGTTCCGGCGCCTGTTCCCCGATCTGGCGGCGTTGCCCCGACCGGAGGCCGCTGCTGCCGCCGCCCGACGCAGCGGCGCCAGCGTGCTCCTGAAGGGGGCGCGCAGCGTCGTGGCAGCCCCCGACGGACGCCGCTGGCAACTCCTGACGGCGTGCCCGGAGGCGGCCAGGGCCGGGTTGGGGGACGTGCTGGCCGGCTATGCGGCAGGCCGCGGAGCGATGGCCCAGGCCGCCATCGCTCCGGCGGGAGCTGATGGCCGTCACGGTGACGGCGTCTGGCTGGCCGCCGCCGCCCTCGACCATGCCCTTGCCGGCCTGCGCTGTCGGGACCGGCGGGGAGCCGGTGGCGCCAGCCCCCAGGCGGTCGCTGAGGAGCTGGCCTTCGGGGCGCCCCGGTGAGGAGGGGGATCCGGCGCTCCATCGCCGGGATCCGGGATCAGGGATTCATGGGCCTGGCGCAGGATCCGATGGGCAATTGCCCAAGCCGAAACGCGGCCTTGGATCCGCTGCCCAGTCAGAAAATTTAGCCTTTCCTCATCTAAAGGAAGTCATTTCCCAAAGAAATCCTATTGCCTTTGGCTAAACAGGCTAATCCATAACCGTTGTTCCATGCACCCTATTTTATTGTCCTAGGGTGGATAATTTGCTCATTCACCAAGCGGCGTAATTGACGCGCCTGTTACCCACTTATGACTGCCTCTGCCGTCGAGACAAGAGAGAGCTCCAGCCGCAGGGGGAGCGATTCGATCACCTGGTATCTCACCTCGATCGGACGCGAGCCCTTGCTGACCCCGGCGGAGGAGATCGAGCTGGGTAACCAGGTTCAGGCGATGATGCACCTGGTGGAAGAATCAAGGAGCGACTACTCGGTTCACGAAAAGAAGATCATCAAGGTCGGGCGGCGTTCCAAGGAACGCATGATGCGCGCCAATCTCCGCCTGGTGGTGAGTGTGGCGAAGAAGTATCAGGGAAAGGGCATGGAACTGCTTGATCTGATCCAGGAAGGATCCCTCGGGCTCGAGCGGGCCGTCGAGAAATTTGATCCCACCCGGGGTTACAAGTTCTCCACCTATGCCTTCTGGTGGATCCGCCAGAGCATGACCCGTGCCATCGCCTGTCAGTCGCGGGCCATCCGGCTGCCGGTCCATCTGAGCGAAAGGCTCTCCTCCATCCGCAAGGTGAGCATGGATCTGGCCCACAAACTCGGTGCCATGCCCAGCCGCCAGGAGATTTCCGAAGCCCTGTCCATGCCCGTCGAGGAGCTCGACTCCCTGTTGCGCCAGGCCCTCACCATTTCCAGCCTGGATGCCCCCATCAACGCCGAGGAGGGCCGCAGCTTCCTGGGAGATCTGATTCCGGATTCCTCCGTCGAAGAGCCCCTGGATCAGGTGGAGCGTGGCATGCACCAGGAGCAGCTTGTTCAACTGCTGAGCCATCTCTCCGGCCAGGAGAGAGAGGTGCTGGGCCTGCGTTTCGGACTGGATGGCATGGAGCGCCACACCCTCGCCGAGATCGGACGTCAGCTGGCTATCTCACGGGAAAGGGTACGGCAGATCGAACTCAAGGCCCTGCGAAAACTGCGGAGTATGTCAAGCCGCTGCGCCCCCTTGGGCTGAGCCCAGGAAAGTTCATCCTGAACGCCAACCGCCCAGCAGTCGCTTGAGCTTCCCTTTGGCCTTCAGGGAGGCGATCTTCAGCCGATTCTCCCCTTTAAGGCCCCGGTCCCGGCGGATCTGAATTGGAGAATCCCGCACCATGTCCCAGTCAGGCATCCAGCAGGAATCGACCCGGGGGAACCAGAATTCGAACACAGAGACTGTCGAGATGGGCAGCAGCTTGCCGAGGATGGAGTAGATCGACTGGTCATGGCGATGTTCGATGAATCCATCGAGATTTGGCGATCGGGAAGGACTGTCATCGATCATTGAAAAATCGTCAGAGAACACCTGGATCCAGTGACGCATGAAGTCCATCGAGGCGGGACATTTTCTCAGGAAGAAGGTGGTGGCTCCCAACTGCTGGGTGCCGGTGATCTCCGGCCTGTCGCGGGCACCAAGACAATCGAACAGGTCCCCTTTCGTCCACAGGGATTCACCCTGATCTGGGAATTTCCGGCCGCGATACACGAGTGATCCGTTGGGAGGAACACAGGCGAATCCCTGGATGCCTGAAGGTGCTTCCTGAGCCATGGCGAAGAACTCGCGCAGCCGCTGCCTTCCGACCGGGTTGAGATGGCATCCGGAATCGATCCAGTGCACAAGATCGCCATCGTTGAGGCGTTCCAGGGTCTGCAGGACGATCTGGGGCTTCCAGGCATAGTATCCATAGCCTCGATGTTCCGGGGTGAGGTACTCCCGAAAGCGATGGCGAAAGGCAGGATCGAGATCCTTCTGTGAAGCTCCGATGATCTGGGTATAGAGATTCATCTCCTTCGCCTGGCGGCACAACCTCCGGCGCGCCTCCTTCATGCGTTGATCGGTGAAGGTGACAAGAACATGTTGGACCATCAGGCTTGCTTCTTCAGCATCAGACTTTGCGACCCCAAGAACAACCGATTGAACTTACGACTGGTTTTGCTGACCACGGAGTTCAGCCATTGAACCTGAAGGAGCGCTCGGTTGCCTGCCCTGGGTCAGTCATCCGCCCAGATGAAGCGGGTGAGCTCACTGCCATCGGGCTCGGGGGCCGCCAGGGCGAATTCCACACAATCGGCCACTTCGGCATCGATCTCCTTCTCGGTCTCCTTGAGCTCCTCAGCACTGACCAGGCCCATCTCGATCAGGCGCCCCGCCAGTTGCTTGATCGGATCACGCTTGGCCCAGAACTCCTTCTCTGCCGCCTCTCGCAGCTCGTCGGGATCGGCCAGGGAATGGCCTCGGAAACGATAGGTGAGGCACTCCAGAAGGGTCGGTCCCTCCCCGGCCCGGGCACGCTCGATGGCCCGCTGGGCGGCAGCCCGCACGGCGAGCACATCCATCCCGTCGACTTCCTCGCCGACCATGCCGAAGCCGGCCGCCTTGCGCCAGATTTCCGGTTCGCTGGTGGCCCGGTTGTGATCCATGCCGATGGCCCAGCGGTTGTTCTCCACCACGAACAGGATCGGCAGCTTCCAGAGCGCCGCCATGTTCAGGCATTCGTAAAACTGACCGATGTTGCAGGTTCCATCACCGAAGAAGGCGGCGGTGACGGCATCACTGTCGGCCTGGCCGAGGGCATCGCGCTTGTAGCGGCTGGTGAACGCCGCCCCCAGAGCCACAGGGATGCCCTCGCCGATGAAGGCATAACCACCCAGCAGATGATGCTCCCTGGAGAAGAGGTGCATGGAACCGCCCCGACCCTTGCTGCAGCCGGTGGCTTTGCCGAAGAGCTCGCTCATCACCTCCCGCGCCGGAACGCCGCAACTCAGGGCATGGACATGGTCGCGGTAGGTGCTGCAGAACCAGTCGTGCTGAAGACGCATCGCCCGGATGACCCCGGTGGAGACGGCTTCCTGACCGTTGTAGAGGTGCACGAACCCGAACATCTTGCCGCGGTAGTACATCTCGGCACACTTGTCCTCGAAGCGGCGACCCAGCGTCATGTCGCGGTAGAGCATCAGGCCTTCCTCACGGCTGACGTCTGCCCGTTCAGCCGGATACAGGCCCTCCAGCCTCACCGCATGGCTGCCGGCCTCGGTGGATGACGCGGACACCCCGGCGGCTGCCTGAGCAGCCCGCGCCGCGGTCAGTTCCTGGGTCATGGCAGGAAAACGATGCGATTCTTGTCCCCGACTGTACGGGGTCCGTCCCCTAGGGACAGTTAAAACCGCTGCCTCTGACTACAGTCACGCCCCAGCGACACCCACGGATTGGACCTTCCGATCGATCATTTCCGGTTGCTGGGCGTCTCTCCGTCCACCGATGCCCAGGGCGTGCTGCGCACCCTTCAGTTGAGACTAGACCGGGTGCCCCATGGGGGTTTCAGCCCGGAAACCCTGCAGGCCAGGGCCGAGTTGCTGCGGGCCAGCGCCGATGTTCTCAGCGATGCCGAGCGGCGCGCCGCCTACGAGACGGAACTCACCAGCCAGGCCGATCCAGGGTGCACTCTGCAACCGGCCCTGGAGATCGCCAGCGCAGGACAGGTGGGGGGACTGCTGCTGCTCATGGAAGGAGGCCAGCCGCTGGAGGCCTTCGAACTGGCCAGCCGCTGCCTGCAACAGAACCAGGCCCCCATGGTGGGCAGTGCCCGGGAAGCCGATCTCAGCCTTCTGGCAGGCCTTTCCTGCCTGGCTGCAGCCAGGGAGCTGGAGGATCAGCGTCGCTTCGAGGCCGCCGCCCGCACCCTGCAGCAGGGTCTGGAACTGCTGCAACGGCTCGGCAGGAGGCCGGAGTTGAGGGAGACCCTCCATGGCCAGCTGGAGCGGCTCACGCCCTACCGGGTGCTCGACCTCCTGAGTCGGGATCTGGTCGCCAGCGAGGAGCGGCGCGAGGGCCTGGCCCTGCTCGACCAACTGGTGCAACGCCGCGGAGGCCTGGAAGGGGATGGCGATCCCCATTTCTCCAGCGCGGACTTCCAGTCCTTCTTCCACCAGATCCGGGCCTTCCTGACCGTTCAGGAACAGGTGGACCTCTTCAGCCGCTGGGGGGATGGCGGCTCGGAAGCCGCCGAGTTCCTCGCCACCATCGCGCTGACCGCCTCCGGTTTCGCCCAGCGCAAGCCCGAACGCATCGCCCAGGCCCGTGACCGGCTGCTGAGAAGTGAGCGCGAGGGCATCGACCCCCTGCTGGCCAATCTCCATCTGCTGCTGGGGGAAGCGGACACGGCACGGTCCAGCTTCGAGCGGGGCGCCAGCCAGGAGCTGCGTGCGTGGGTGGCCAGCAAGAGCTCCGACCCCCTGGGGCAGCTCTGTGCCTACTGCAGCGACTGGCTGGTGCGGGAGGTGCTGCCCGGCTACAGGGACCTGGAGGCCGAGCCCGATCTGGTGGCCTACTTCAGCGACCGGGACGTGGTGGCCTATGTGGAAAGGGAGGATCAACGGCGGGGCCGAACCTATCTCTCCCCGTCCCCGTCGATGCAGCCCCCGGGGGCCCCCTCCTTCCCGGACTTCGATGCAGTGAGCCCCCTGGATCCGCTGCCCCCCCTCCTGGGCGGGGACATGGGCAGCGCTCCCACCGGCTTCTCCCCCCATTCCCATTTCGAGGGCCTGGCGGCAACCGATCGTGAGGCCGATCCCGACGAGGAGTGCCCTCCGGCGGGGGCGTGGCCCCCCCGGAGGTGGCTGGTGGCAGGCGCGGCCGCCCTGGTCGTGCTGATCGCCGGACCCTGGCTGCTGCTGCGGCAGCGCCAGCCCGAACCCACACCGGCGCCATCGCCTCCCTCACCCTCCTCGGCTCCGCCGTCCGCCACGCGGCCATCGCCCCCCTCCCCCCCGTCAGCGGCTCCACAGGCCCCGGAGGCTCCCTCCCCAGAGCCGGGGGCACCCGCCATCAGGCCACTCACCGCCATCACTCCTGATGAGGCAGGGATCCGACGGCTTCTGGAGAACTGGCTGGCCGTGAAGACCGCGGTGCTGAAGGGCGAACCCATGCCCCTGGGGCTCGATCGCATCGCCAGGGAAGGGCCGATGGCCCTGCTCGCCAGGGAACGCCGCAGCGATGCCGCCCGGGGTCAGACCCAGCACCTTGAAGTGCGGGTTACCGACCTCAGCCTCACGCAACGCAGTCCCCGCCGCATCGTTGCCGTTACCCGCCTTCGCTACAGCGATCGCAGGCTGGATGCCGACGGGAAGGTGGTGGAGAGCACGGCGCCGATGGAGCTGCGCAATGGTTATGTATTCGGGCGCGACGGCGACAGCTGGCGCCTGGTGGCCACCCGATCTCTCAACTGATGTTTGACGAACTCTCCCAGCGCTTCGAGGAAGCGGTCAAGGGACTGCGCGGCCAGGCGGCCATCTCGGAATCGAATGTGGACGGCGCTCTCAAGGACGTGAGGCGGGCGCTGCTGGAGGCTGATGTGAGCCTGCCGGTGGTGAAGGAATTCGTCGAGGAGGTGCGACGCAAGGCCGTGGGGACCGAGGTGGTGCGGGGAGTGAGCCCCGACCAGAAGTTCATCCAGCTGGTCCACGACCAGCTGGTCGAAACCATGGGAGGAGCCAATGCTCCCCTCGCCCGGGCCGAGGACGGGCCCACCGTGATCCTGATGGCGGGCCTGCAGGGGGCAGGCAAGACCACGGCCACCGCGAAACTGGGGCTCCACCTCAAGGAGAAGGGACGACGGCCCCTGCTGGTGGCTGCCGACGTCTACCGGCCCGCCGCCATCGACCAGCTTCAGACCCTGGGCCGCCAGATCGGCGTGGAGGTGTTCAGCCTCGGCAGCGAGGCGAAACCGGAGGCCATCGCGGCCGCCGGTGTGGCAAGGGGTCGGGCGGAAGGTTTTGACACCGTGCTGGTGGACACCGCCGGCCGCCTCCAGATCGACACCTCGATGATGGAGGAGATGGTCAGGATCCGGGAAGCCACTGACCCGGACGAGGTGCTGCTGGTGGTGGATTCGATGATCGGCCAGGAGGCGGCCGATCTCACCAAGGCCTTCCATGAGCAGGTGGGCATCACCGGCGCCGTGCTCACCAAACTGGATGGGGATTCCCGCGGCGGTGCGGCGCTCTCGATCCGCAAGGTCAGCGGTGCCCCGATCAAGTTCATCGGCACCGGCGAAAAGGTGGAGGCCCTGCAGCCGTTCCATCCGGAGCGGATGGCAAGCCGCATCCTGGGCATGGGCGACGTCCTGACCCTGGTGGAAAAGGCCACCAAGGAAGTGGAGCTGGCTGATGTGGAGAAGATGCAGCGCAAGCTGCAGGAAGCCAGCTTCGATTTCTCCGATTTCGTCCAGCAGATGCGCCTGATCAAGCGCATGGGCTCCCTGGGCGGGCTGATGAAACTGATCCCGGGGATGAACAAGATCGATGACGGCATGCTCAAGCAGGGGGAGAGCCAGCTCAAGCGCATCGAAGCCATGATCGGCTCGATGACCGAGTCCGAGCGCCGCCAGCCCGAGCTGCTCGCTGCCCAGCCCTCCCGTCGCCGCCGGATCGCCGCCGGAAGTGGCCACGCTCCAGCGGACGTCGACAAAGTGCTGGCCGACTTCCAGAAGATGCGGGGCTTCATGCAGCAGATGAGCCGGGGGGGCGGAATGCCGGGAATGCCAGGAATGGGTGCCATGCCGGGAATGCCAGGAATGGGTGCCATGCCAGGAATGGGTGGGGCCGCTCCCCGCGGCAGCGGACATCCTCGAAAATCCCAGAAGTCAGCGAAGAAACGGAAGGGCTTTGGTCAGCTCTGATCTTCAGGAGCGACTCGAGATGCTTGGCCAGTTCAAGCTGCAAGCTGGTTGTACGATCGGACTGTGCAATGTGCTGCCGATCAGGCTTTTGAAGCATACCCAAATAATCTGAAATCATGTTGATAATATCGATTGAATCCCTGGTGAAGCCTCAAATATTCTCGGTCGTCAACTCCAAGCGAAACAGTCGACCTGGTTGGGTTCGCCTTAGGCAGATCCATCGGCTCCTTCCCAAGGAGCTGTAACAAGCGCTGCCAATCCGAATGCAGCGATTCAAAACGACCAAGGAAATGCAGGTCACGAACAGCCCCTTCAGCTTCAGCAACAGAAGAGCCGAAATAGCTCCACATGGGGCGAAAATGCGGGCAGACCTTCAGAAAATCGTCTGAATCGAAACCATCAACAAAATCGTAGAACCCTGCATAGCTGTCTTTTATGTGACGGCTGATCCTCGCGTCCCCTTCGTGGTTGCCCCCCGGACATGATGTAGCGATAGGCGGACTCGAACCTGGTGAGAGGATGTCGCACGAAGGTAAAGACATTGAGCCGATCTACAAACCCATCGCCAAGGATATCCTTGATTTCATGGAGGGACAGATGGCCCGAGGGGGCCAGCCCACTGATCCTAGCTGCAGAAGAAAACAATCCAGAGGAACGAATTGAAGAACCTGCCGCCTTAGGAATATGGATGAACAAAGACTTGCACTCAGGGATCAGGTACAACCTGGGAATTCGCTCTAAGGCCAAACGCATGGAACGGCCGTAGGCCAGATCCATGCTTAAACGATGAGCCTCAAACGTCAATTTAATTTTAAGCCTTGATTTAAACCTTGAAAATACCGACACTCAGATTTAGTCAATGGCCAATAAAATCGAGCCTAACAGAGCCCAACTCCCCAATAATAGCCCCTGAACTCTTCACCACAAGCCCGCTGGGGCCCGGGAGGGCGGCCTGCCCTCCAAGCCCTACCCCCCCCAAGGCAGGCCAGGGATACGGGCCACCTGAACCCCTGGCCTCCGTTGGCCATCCCTGACTGCATCCCGGCCACCCGTCCTTCCGTTCCGTCATTCAAGGCCTTGGGTTGATCAATGGAGCAGGCCAGTCGTCCATCCCGCAGGAGGCAGGGAGGGTCCTCCGGGCCTGTAACGTAAGGGGCTGAATTCCTCCACGA
The DNA here is from genome assembly GCA_963772735.1 of uncultured cyanobacterium. Lineage (GTDB taxonomy): Bacteria > Cyanobacteriota > Cyanobacteriia > PCC-6307 > Cyanobiaceae > Cyanobium. The sequence continues at coordinate 98,936 of CAVYYO010000002.1, forward strand.
TTCCCAGATGATCAAGCTTCGGCTGAAACGGTTCGGCAAGAAACGGGAGGCGAGTTTCCGTCTGGTGGCCACCAACAGCACCTCCCGCCGCGACGGCCGTCCGCTCGAGGAGCTTGGCTTCTACAACCCCCGCACCAAGGAAACCCGGCTCGACACCGAGGCCATCCGTGTGCGACTGGGCCAGGGGGCCCAGCCCACCGACACGGTGCGCACCCTGCTGGAGAAAGGGGGACTGATCGAGAAGTCCACCCGCCCAGCCGAAACGGTGGGCAAGCTCAGGCAGGCTGCGGCCCGAGACGCCGCTGCGGCGGCCACCGCCAAGGAAGCTGCTGCGGCCAAGCAGGCCCAAGCCGATGCCGCTGCTGCCGCTGAGGCCGCCGCAGCGGAACCCACCGCCGAACCTGCCGCCACCGAGGCCTGAGCGAGCTCCCCTCCACGTTCTCCCTGCCCGATCCCGCCGCCGCCCTTGCCCTGGGCGGCGAAGGGGGCTCTTCGCTGCGGAGGCTTGAGGCCCTCACGGGAACCAGGATCGTCCTGCGGGGATTGGACCTGCAGATCAGCGGTCGAGAGCCCCAGGTCGAGCGTCTCCTCGCCCTGATCCAGCTGCTGTCCCCGTTCTGGCAACGGGGCGAGCCGATCGGCCCTGTGGACATCCAGGCGGCTCAGACGGCTCTGGATACCGGCCGCACCGACGAGCACGGCAGCATGGGGCGACAGGTTCTCGCCACCAGCGTCTCCGGCCGGCCCCTCAGACCTCGCACCCTGCGACAGAAGACCTACGTGGAGGCGATCGAACGCCATGACCTGACCCTGGCCATCGGACCGGCCGGGACGGGCAAGACCTTCCTGGCGGCCATCCAGGCGGTGCGCATGCTTCAGGAGCGCAGGGTGGAGCGGCTGGTGCTCACCAGGCCTGCGGTGGAGGCCGGGGAGCGGCTGGGCTTCCTGCCCGGAGATCTGCAGCAGAAAGTGGATCCCTATCTGCGCCCCCTCTATGACGCCCTGCATGGCCTGCTGGGGAACGAGCGCACAGCCCAGCTTCTGGACAAGGGGGTCATCGAGGTGGCTCCGCTGGCCTTCATGCGGGGCCGCACCCTCGCCGATGCCTTCGTGATTCTCGACGAGGCTCAGAACACCACCTGCGCCCAGATGCGCATGCTGCTCACCCGGCTTGGGGAAAACGCCCGCATGGTGGTGACCGGTGACACCACCCAGATCGATCTCCCCCCGGGTCAGCTGAGCGGCCTGGTGGAAGCCGCCCAGGTGCTTCAGGGGGTGGAGGGGGTTGCCATCTGCCAGTTCTCCGATGCTGACGTGGTGCGCCATCCCCTGGTCCAGCGGCTGGTTCAGGCCTATGCCCGCCGCGATGGCGCCCACCGGGGGCGCTGACAGGGACCGCTGGCTTCTGTCCCATAGGGAGATCCGCACAGGTGTTTCTGCCAGCCACCACTGGCCGCTGGCAGGATGGATGGAGTTTGATTCCACCTGAGCCATGCCGGCCAGCAGCAATTTCCAGGAAGCGATCCGCGAGGCCCAGTCCGGCGCTCTCGTCGGTCCCAATGTGGTCAATCGGGCCCTGCCGTATGTCGGTGGCGGCATGGTGCTCACCGCCGCCGGAGTCCTGGGCGGCATGTCCCTCATGGCCAGCTCCCCGGCCCTGTTCATGCCCCTGTTCTGGGTGGCGCTGATCGGCAACTTCCTTCTGTTCTTCGTTGCGCAGAATGCCGCCGTGAAGGGCAACAACGGCACCGCCCTTCCGATTCTCGCCACCTACAGCCTGATCACCGGCTTCACCCTCAGCGGCATCGTCAGCTATGCGGTGGCCGCTGCCGGGATCGGCGCCGTGGGCACGGCAGCCCTGGCCACCGGAATCACCTTCGTGATCGCCTCCTTCTTCGGCCGCCGCATGAGCGACAGTATCGGTCAGTCGCTCAGCGCCGTGGTGGGCCTGGGAATCATCGGCCTGGTGATTGCCATGGTGGTCCAACTCGTGGGAAGCTTCTTCGCCCCCGGTATATTCACGACCGGCGGCTTTGAGCTCATGATCGCCGGATTCGGTACGGTGATCTTCGTGGGAGCCGCCTTCGTCGACTTCTACACCATGCCGCGCGCCTACAGGGATGACCAGTACCTGGCCGGCGCCCTTGGCATGTATCTCACCTACATCAACCTGTTCATCTTCATCCTTCGCCTGATCATCGCTCTTCAGGGAGGTGGTCGGCGCGACTGATCTCCTCCTCCACCCGTGCAGGAAGGACTTTCCCGCACGGGTGCTTCAGCTGATCCATTGAGCCATCCCCGGCCGGATCCTGGCCTCCGGCGCAATCCCGATCGGGACATTTCCTTCAGGGGACTGGCGATTTTTGATCGATCCCCGCGATGACGCGCCATCTTCACCAATGGCGCCATCCGCTTCAGGTCTTCTCCATGTCCCGATGCCCTTGAGGTCGTCGGGACTTCTGACGTTCAGCATCGTTGCGGCTAAGCTCCCTGAGTTCCCCTCCCGCGCAGGCCATGCATCGCAGAACGGGTGGAGCAACCGGAGACAGGATCCTTCAGGAAACATCGGCTCCATCCCCGGCCCCCGGTCTCACCGCGAAGCAGCCCCAAGCCCCGCGGAGAGCGTGACCCCCCGAACTCACTGAATCCCCAGGACAACCCATGACCAAGACGGCGCTGATCACCGGCATCACCGGCCAAGATGGTTCCTACCTTGCGGAGTTGCTGCTGGAAAAGGGCTATGTGGTGCATGGGATCAAGCGGCGGGCCAGCAGCTTCAACACCGACAGGATCGATCACCTCTACCAGGATCCCCATGAGCAGGATCCCCGCCTGGTGCTTCATTATGGAGACCTCACCGACTCCACCAACCTGATCCGGATCGTCCAGCAGGTCAAACCTGACGAGATCTATAACCTCGGGGCTCAGAGCCACGTGGCCGTGAGCTTTGAAAGTCCTGAGTACACGGCCAACTCCGATGCCCTCGGAACCCTGAGAATTCTGGAAGCCGTGAGGATCCTGGGACTGACCTCCAAAACCCGCATCTATCAGGCCAGCACCAGCGAACTCTATGGCTTGGTGCAGGAGATCCCCCAGAAGGAAACGACACCGTTCTATCCCCGAAGCCCCTACGGAGTCGCCAAACTTTATGCCTATTGGATCACTGTCAACTACAGGGAGGCCTACGGAATGTATGCCTGCAACGGAATCCTCTTCAACCACGAAAGTCCCCGCCGGGGAGAGACCTTCGTGACCAGGAAGATCACCCGGGGGCTGGCACGCATCGATGCCGGTCTCGATCAGAGCCTCTTCATGGGCAATCTTGACTCCCTGCGCGACTGGGGTCATGCCAGGGATTATGTGGAGATGCAGTGGCGGATGTTGCAGCAGGAGAAACCGGAGGACTTCGTGATCGCCACCGGCCGCCAGGAAACGGTGCGACGCTTCATTGAACTGACCGCAGAGCAGCTCGGCTGGGGAGGCATCGCCTGGAGCGGCACCGGTGTGGAAGAAACGGGCGTCCGCCGCGACACCGGAGCCACGGTGGTCCGCATCGATCGTCGCTACTTCCGGCCTGCGGAAGTGGAGACCCTGCTGGGGGATCCCACCCGGGCCCGGGAACGGCTGGGATGGACACCCACCACCACCCTCGAGGAACTGGTGGCGGAGATGGTGAAAGCGGACAAGGAAGAGGCCGCCAAGGAGGCCATCCTGCGGCGGGAGGGATTTGCCGTCGTCGGTTCCATGGAGAATCCTCCCCAGGTCGGTCTGACGACCGTGCCGTGACGACATCCCCTCTCCCCCGACCTGCTGAACAGGAGCCTGATTCCTCCCCCATGATGATCTCACCCACCGATCGGATCTACATCGCTGGCCATCGGGGCATGGCAGGCGCGGCCATCACCCGCCGTCTGAAGGCGGAAGGGCACCACCACCTGCTCACCGTCGCGCGCGGCGACCTCGATCTCCTCGATGGGGCCGCAGTGTCGGCCTGGTTCGCCGATCAGCGACCGGACGTGGTGGTGCTGGCCGCAGCCAGGGTGGGTGGCATCCTGGCCAATGCCACCTACCCCGCCGACTTTCTTCTCGACAACCTCAAGATCCAGCAGCACGTCATCGAGAGTGCCTGGCTCCAGGGCACCCGGAGGCTGTTGTTCCTGGGCAGCAGTTGCATTTACCCCAAACTGGCCGACCAGCCCATCCGGGAGGAGGCCCTGCTGGGGGGGCCGCTGGAGCCCACGAATGAGTGGTACGCCATCGCAAAGATCACGGGCATCCAGTTGTGTCGTGCCCTGCGCCTTCAGCACGGCTTCGATGCCATCAGCCTGATGCCCACCAACCTCTATGGACCCGGCGACAACTACCACCCCACCAACAGCCATGTGTTGCCCGGTCTGATCCGCCGCTTCCAGGAAGCCCACGAAGCGGGCGCCTCCGAGGTGATCTGCTGGGGAACCGGACGGCCTCGCCGGGAATTCCTCCATGTCGACGACCTGGCGGACGCAGCCCTGTTCTGTCTGCGCCACTGGCAACCGGGCACCGGGGATCTGCAGCACATCAACGTGGGTACGGGAACGGACGTGAGCATTCAGGAGCTGGCCGAGATGGTGGCTGACGCCGTGGGCTTCAGGGGCACGATCGGCTGGGACACCAGCAAGCCGGACGGAACCCCTCGCAAGCTGCTCGACGTCAGCCGCCTGGCCGCTCTGGGCTGGCGGGCGGCGATTCCCCTTCGGGAGGGGCTGCGGCGCACCGTGAAGGAGTACGTTGCCGACCGCGCGAGTGGTGCCGAGGTTCGGCTGTGAGGATTCTGGTCACCGGCGGAGCGGGGTATATCGGCAGCCATGCCGTCAGAGCCCTGACCAGGGCCGGCCACCAGCCGATTGTGCTCGACAATCTGGTCTACGGCCATGCCGACATCGTCGAGAAGACCCTGAAGGTTCCGCTGGTGCTGGGCCAGGTGGGCGACCGGGAAGTGCTTGAGCCCCTGCTGCGCGGCCGCCATCCAGCCCTTGGGGGCACGGCTCTGGCAGGCAAACCCATCGAAGCTGTGCTGCACTTCGCCGCCTACGCCTACGTGGGCGAATCGTTCAGCGATCCTGCCAAGTACTACCGCAACAATCTGGGAGATACCCTCACCCTGCTGGAAGCCCTGGTGGCCAGCGAGCGTCCCCTGCCGATCGTCTTCTCCTCCACCTGCGCCACCTATGGCATCCCCCAGCAGGTGCCCATCACCGAGGACCATCCCCAGGCTCCGATCAATCCGTACGGCCGCAGCAAGTGGATGGTGGAGCAACTGCTCACCGACTTCGCGGCGGCCTACGACCTGCCCAGCGTGATCTTCCGCTATTTCAACGCCGCCGGGGCCGATCCCGACGCTGACCTGGGGGAAGATCATGACCCGGAAACCCACCTGATCCCCAGGGTGCTGGACACCATGAGCGGGAGGGAGCCCTACCTTCAGATCTTCGGCGATGACTACCCCACCCCCGACGGTACCTGCATCCGGGACTACATCCACGTGGCCGACCTGGCCGATGCCCATGTGCTGGGCCTGGAGCGGCTGCTCAGGCTGCGGGAACGGGAGGAGAGCGCGCGCAGACCTCTTACCTACAACCTCGGCAACGGCACGGGGTACTCGGTCCAGCAGGTGATCGAGACCGCCAAGGCCGTGACAGGACGGGGAATTCTGGCCCACGTGGCCAGGCGACGGGACGGCGACCCTCCCCAGTTGGTGGCCGGGGCCGAACGGGCCCATCGGGAACTGGGATGGCGGCCCCGCTACCCCGAACTTGAGACCATCATCGCCCATGCCTGGGCCTGGCATCAGAAGCGGCATCAGGACTGAGTCCTTTCCGTGCCTGCCAGGGTCTGGAGAGGGGTTCGCCGATGAACACACCCTGTCCGGGCATGGCCACGCTGCGCCAGTAACTCTCGATGAGGGTGTCGCCGCGCAGGTAGTAGGTCAGAAGCAAGCCGGGATCTGAAAACTTGGCCGGGAAGCTGCACGGCTCCACCACGGTGCCGTAACTGCCTGTGGCCCCGGCCTCGAGCCAGCGAAGCGCACTCATCTGGGTGCTGTCGGTCAGCCGTCCTCCGAAGGAGGTGAGGTGATCGGCGACGGCACCCGGCCGATAGCGGTTGGTGCGGATGCCCGGGGGGAAGGCCAGTCCGGTGAAGTAGGCCATGACGTCATCCGCCCCCACCAGGGCGTCGGATCTGAGCACCCTCACTCGCAAACGGGAGCCCAGGGCCGCCGCCACACGCCCATAGCCCCTTGCCCTGGTATTGCGGGCGGCGTCGCCGGTGCTGAGCAGATAGGCCGTCCCCGGGGGGGCGGTGCCGTCGGCGGCCATGCCGCGCTGGATCAGCCGTCTGGCCTTGTCCGGGCTGGTGGCTGCCAGCATCATGCTGGGCCGTACCCGCAGCTGGTCCCAGGGCCGGCGCACATCACCGCGGGCGAACAGGGGACTCAGGGCGGTGGTCCGGCAGCCCTCCGCACAGAAGCGGCCATCCAGACCAAAGGTGAAGGCGCTGGTGATCGACTGACAGCCGACGCGGTAAGGTGCCGCCCAGGCCAGGGCATAGACCTGAACATGGGCCGGGGTGAGCTGATCCACCGTGCGTTTGAGGGATCGGAAGATCTCCGGGCTCAGGTCCGAGACACCGGGGGGAAAATGGACCCGGATCACCTGGTGGGCGGGGATGAGGCGGGAGGCCTGGTAGGTCCGTCCGATCATTTCGCTGAGGGGATCGGCGGCATTGATGACGATGGCCAGGTGGCGATGGTCCAGGGGGCCTTCCCAGAGTTCTCCAGCGGCGAGGGCAGCCGGGCCGGATCGCGGGGCATCGCCGCCCGACGCCACGGCCAGCAACAGAAGGGCCAGGGCGGAGGGCAGCCGGCGAAGCCAGGGACCCGGCTCAATCACATTTGGGGGCTGACCGGCCATGGGGAAGTGAAGCGGCAGGGGCCACGGCGAAGAGCCCATTCCCTCTCCGAACGACAGGATGGTTGAAGGTGCGGCACAAGAGGGGCGGGGAAGGAACCGGTTGGCCCTGCAAGTGAACCCAGGCTCATGCCATGGTGAACCACTTTCGCTACCCTGCCTTCTAAGACAAACGTATTCGGTTCTAAGGCAATCGGATGGGCAGTCCAGCTTTGCCCGCCTGTTCGTGGGGAGGGACCTGGTCCTAGATTGATCCCTGTACCGCGTGTTGGACCCTCGATGCGACTCATCCCCCTGTCCCGAGGGACGAAGCCGATAGGCTGACAGGATTAGCCGTACTAAGTTCATCGTCGGATCTTCAAGCTGATCGAATAAGTTCCGATCATCGAATCAGGGATGGTCTCTCCTCCACGCTTACCGCTTCAAGCGTCCTTTTCGCCCCGCCGTAGATGCCAATTCCCTATCGCATCGCCAGACGACTCATCAACCCTCTCAGCGCCTCCTTCCTCGACCAGAGACCTGCAGCCCGTCTGATCCGGCATTCCGCGAAGCGATCCTGGAGACTCATCGTTCTGAACTTCTCCACGAGCCTGGCAGCCAGTCTCAGTGAAGGAGCCACTCTTGGCGTCATCTTTCTTGCGGTGAGCCTGATCACCCACCCCCAGAGCAGTGACTGGAACAGCATTCCGTTTCTCGCGCCGCTGCGCCATCTGCCCTCGCTTCATGCCTGGCTCACCGAAGTGCTGAACAGCTCCAGTGGGCGGGAAGCCGTCTTCCTGCTGCTCCTGGCCAGCCGCCGTCGCCCTGCAGGCCATGATGGCGGCCACCAGCTACGTGAGCAACGTCAGCACGGCCGTCATGGGCGCCCGCCTGAGCGAGGAAATCACCAGCAAACTGAATGCGCGGGCTCTTTCGCTTACGTTCGCCTGCGCAAGCCGCTATCGAATCGGCAACCTTCTGAACTACGTGAGCAGCGGTGGCGCCACCGTTCAGAAGGAGATCACCCTGGCAAGTGGGGTGGTGATGAATACCCTGCAGCTGCTGATCTATCTCTCGATCCTTGTCGCGATCTCTCCATGGCTGCTGCTTGGGGCTTTCGCCATTGCGGGCGTGATGCAGAGCGTCCAGCGAGTGCTCTTACCGCGCATTCGCAGGAATGCAAAACGGCAGAAGAAACTGAGTGTGGAGATTGCAAGCCGCCAGACCGAGCAGATTCAGGGTCTGCGCCTGCTGCACAGCACCGGCCAGCTGAAGCAATGCCAGGAACAGCTGAAAGGGGTTCTCAGGGAGAATCGGCGAAACGCGATTCAGCAGAGCAAGCTCACCAATCTGGTGCAGCCGATCTCCAACATGCTGCCGATCATCGCGATCTCCCTGATTGCCGCGCTGAGTCTGGTCTTATTCAAGGATCGAAGTACCGGGGTGCTGCCCAGCCTGGTGACCTTCATCATCGCCCTGCAGCGACTGAACCAGCGCGTCGGCGCCCTGACGGGGCTTGCGACAAGCTACGCCGCCAATTCTGCCCAGGTGACCCGGCTCAACGAAATCCTTCGCGACGACGACAAGCAATTCATTCGCACTGGAGGTACGCCTTTCCAGAGCCTAAAGGATTCGATCCTGATGGATGATGTCTCACTTCGCTACAGCCCCGATCTTTCCCCGGCGCTTCGTTCCATTCATCTCAGAATCATCCGCGGCCAGACGGTTGCCCTGGTGGGGTTCAGTGGTGCAGGCAAGAGCTCGATCGCCGATCTGCTGGTGGGTCTCTACGATCCCAGCGAAGGCAGGATTCTCATCGACGGCATCGACCTTCGTGCCATTGATCTTGCCAGTTGGCAGCAACGCCTTGGGGTCGTCAGTCAGGACACCTTCCTCCTCAATACCAGCATTGCCAATAACATCGCTTTCGGGGTCCCTGAGGCCAGCCGGAGCGACATCATCGAGGCCGCAGCCAAGGCCCAGGCAGCAGGCTTCATCGAGGATCTCCCCGAGGGCTACGACACGATGATCGGGGAGCGCGGCTATCGACTCAGCGGCGGCCAGCGGCAGAGGATATCGCTGGCCAGAGCCATTCTGCGCAACCCGGAACTGCTGATCCTCGACGAGGCCACCAGCGCCCTCGACAGCCAGAGCGAGCGCCTGGTGCAGCAGGCGCTCGAACAGTTCGAGCGCCAGCACACTGTGCTGGTGATCGCCCACCGTCTGAGTACGGTCGTCAAGGCCGATCTGATCTGCGTTCTCTCGGAGGGAAGGATCGTCGAGCGAGGCCAGCACCACGAACTCCTGGCCCTCGACGGGCTCTACGCCAGGCTCTGGCACGACCAGTCCAAACACCCCCAGCAGACCACCGTGGCCATGACGTCCAGCTGATGAAATCCACCCTCATCGCCAAGACCCTGCCCGATTGGCTGGATCAACCAGGTGGCCATCCTCGCCACGGGTTCAGCGAGCCATTGGATCCTTCAGCATGATCATCACCTGCACCATCGACAACAACTACATCCGGCACTGTGCCGTGATGCTGAAGTCGCTTCATCTCGCCAATCCAGAGGAAAGCATCAGCGTCTATATCTTGCACGGCGTCATTGATCCTGCTGAAAGGGCTCGTCTGGCTGCCTATCTTGGGAATTTCCTCCCCTCGGTGTCCTTCCTCCAGCTGGATGAAGAGATGTTGTCGGGCTTTCCTGTCTTCGGCCACATCACCCTGGCCGCCTATTTCCGGTTGCTGCTGCCCGCGGCCCTGCCCCATGCGGTGGAGAAGGTGCTCTACCTTGACTCCGATCTGATCGTCGTCGACTCATTACGGGATCTCTGGGAATCATCGCTGGGAGAGAGCAGCATCGCTGCGGTTGAGGAACACAACCAGGATTTCGATCGCCGCAGGCTCGGCCTGGCTGAAGGTTCCCTGGTGTTCAACTCCGGAGTCATGCTGATCGATCTCAAGTGCTGGCGCAGGGAGAACATCCTGGCGAGCGGCCTTGAATTCGCCCGAACCCATCCTGAGCGCATCAAGCACTGGGATCAGGACGTGCTCAACGCCCTGCTCGAAACCCGCTGGCACCGCCTCGACTGGCGCTGGAATGCCCTGCCCCACCTCTGGATGCAGTCCATGTACGCCGATCCCGCCACCCCCCTGGGCCAACAGGCTGAAGCCGTCAGAGCCCGACCCGCCGTGATCCACTTCGCCGGCTCCGGCATCGCCAAACCCTGGCACCACCGCTGCAGCCATCCCTGGCGCCTGCGCTATCGGGATCTCCTCCAACAGACACCCTGGGCAGGTCTGCCCCTGGAGGACGCGCCGGACGCCTCTCTGGTCCGATCGCTCGGGACGCTGCGCTCCCGCATCAAGCGCGCAGGCAAGTCCATCCTCGGCAGGCTGAAGCCCTAGGCACCCATGACCATCCAGCTCGGCGATCACCGACTCACCTGCATCGGCTACTGCGACCTCCCGGAGGCCGAACTGCTGGGCCGCTTTCTCAGGCAGGGGAGCCAATCCCTGACCGAGGCGGAAGGGGAATACACCCTGGTGATCGAGGCCGGAGGGGACGAGGTGACGGTGGTGACCTCTCCGGTCGGTGCCACCCACTATTTCTACACCGAGCGGAAGGGTCGCCTGTTCCACGGGGACCAGGTGGCGGACATCCTGCGCCGCAGCGGTCTGGAGTGGAGCTGGGATTGGCAGGCCCTCGGTGATCTCTGCCAGCTGGAGAACCTGACCGACAATCACACGCTCCATCCGGAGATCCATCGGGTGCCCCCCGGCAGCATCCTGCACTTCACCGACGGGAGGCTTGCACTTCGGTCGGTGGCGGCTCTCGACAGGATTCCCGCGGCTCCCCCGGACCCGGAGGCGGCGGTGGATGCCCTCAATGCCTCTGTGGCCAGGCTGGCGGGAAACCAGCCTTTCCTTTCCCTCTCAGGAGGCTTCGATTCCCGGGTGATCCTCGCGTCGATGCTGCACCTGGGACTGAGGCCCCATCTGATCACGATGGGTCGGGAGGAGGCCACCGACGTCCAGGTGGCCAGGAAAATGGCCCAGCGCTTCGACCTTCCCCACCAGCTGATCACGCTGGATCTGGCGGAATTCTTCGCCCAGGCCCCCACCATCTCCGACATCACCAACGGCACCAAGACCGCCTGGCACTGGCACACCTACCTCTACCCCCTGAAGGCAGCCATCCCCACCGATGCCACGTTCTTCGTCGGCACGCTCGGGGAATTCGCCCGCTCCTACTACTTCGACAGGGGCTGGCTGGGTCGGCTGGCATCGCTGGCCCCTGGCGCCGCCCTGGGCCGTTTCTGGCGGATGAAGCTGGCCCGCCACCCGACGTTCCACCCCGAGGAACTGCCCCACCTGGCGCCCCAGCTGGCCGGCGAGCTGACGGCGGAGGGCCGGGAACGCCGGGCCGAAAAGCTCGCCGGTTTCTGCCACGGGGAGTTCCTGGACGGCCTCACCCGCTACTACTTCGAGCAGCGGGTCCCCAACTTCTACGCCAACGGCATCCGGATGTACCGGGCCTCCAGCGCCTGGCGCTCCCCCTTCCACGACCGCCGCTGGATCGAGGCGATCTGGAACCTCCCGGATGGCTGGAAGCTGGGCTCCAACTGGCACCGTTATGCCATTGCCCGCAACTGCCCCGACCTGCTGGCATTCCCTGAGGAGAACGGCTTCGACCGCACCCGCATGCTCACCAAGGCGCCACCGCTCTACTGGACTCCTCCCCTGCGACGGGCCAGGTACGTGAGCTACGACCTGAGCGCCGACTGGTACCGGGATCCACGCATGCACGGCTTTCTCCAGGACCACGGCAGCCTGATCGCAGACCTGGTGGACCCGGCCCTGCTCCGGCGGATCCTCGACGCCCACCGCAGCGGCGACGACCGTACCCGGACCCTGGCCTTCCTGCTGACGCTGATCTTCTGGAAGCAGGTGATCAGCCCATGAGGGTGCTGTTCGTCTCCCATATGGCCACCCGCAGTGGTGCACCGCTCCTACTGCTCTGGCTGTTGCGCTGGCTGATGGACCATGAGTGCGGGATCGATCCCGCCGTGGTGCTGCTCAGCGATGGTCCCCTGCGAGCTGATTTCGAGGCTCTGGCTCCCACGGTGACCTGGAGCAAGCCGCTTTTCCGGCCCCTGCGGGAGCGCGTGGCCGCCAGGCTGCGGGGCCGAACGGCGTCCAGCCCCGCGGACCTGCTGGCGGGGGCGGTGAGCACTCACAGGCCGGATCTGATCTACCTCAACACGCTGGTGCTGGGCCGCCACCTTTCCAAGCTGAGCACCGACCCGAAACGACCGGCCTGCCTCACCCATGTTCACGAACTCCAGACCACCCTCACCACCATGAGCACCCCTGATGACGTGGCTCGCCAGCTCGCCCTTTCGAGCGAAGTGGTCGGCTGCGCCGAGGGGGTGCGTCAGTCCCTGCAGCGCCATCACGGACTTCCCCTCGAGCGCTGCTCAGTGATTCCGGGGTTCCTTCCCCTTTCCACCTCGGAGCCCGGACAGCCTTCGGACGCCACCACCGCTGGCGATCTGATGGCTGACAACCCCCTGCTGTTGCGCTTGAGTCATGCACTGGACGAGGGCACGTTCGTCTTCGGCTTCGCGGGACAGGCGATCCCCCGCAAAGGGTTTGACCTCTTCCCCCTGCTGGTGCGGGAATGCGAGCGGGTCTTCGCCGGTGCCCCCTTCCTCGCGGTATGGCTCGGGGCGTCACCCAACGATGGAGAGGTGATCCTCGCCCGCCGCGATCTGCGGCTGCTTGAACTGGAGCACCGCGTCCTCCTGCTGCCCCCGATGCCGGCCGGAAGTTCCATCATCGGCCGCTTCGTCGTCCATGGGCTGCTTTCGCGGGAGGATCCCTATCCATTGGTGGCCCTGGAGGCGGCTGCCGCCGGCGTGCCCACCATCTGCTTTCACGACGGAGGCGGCATCGTCGATTTCGTGGCCGACGGCTGCGGCCTGGCGGTGGACTATCTGGATCTGGGGGCCTTCGCCGCAGCGCTCCACCGGCTTAGCACCGACCCGGCAACCCGCCAGCGACTGGGCCAACGCAGCCGGGTCAGGGTGCTGAGGGAATCCAACATCGATGACGTGGCGCCCCGGCTGCTGGCTTGCATGGAACGGGCCGTCGCGGCCGGACCCCGCCATGGTTGAGATGCCACTGCCCAGCTCCCACAGCCTCTACGGCTGGGCCAAGAGCCCCGGACTCACCGTGCCCGAGCGTTTCAGTGCCGATCCGGACCGGCCCCTGTTCTCCATCGTCATCCCGACCCTCAACCAGGGGCCGTACATCGAGGACACCCTGCTGTCGATCCTCTGGCAGGGCTACGACAACGTCGAGATCATCGTGGTGGACGGTGGCAGCACCGACGACACCCCCGCAGTGCTGGAGCGCTACCGACCCTGGATCCGCGTGCTGATCTCCGAGCCCGACCGGGGCCAGTCGGACGCCATCAACAAGGGCTTCCGCCGGGCCAGCGGGTCGATCCTGGCCTGGATCAACTCCGACGACTTCTTTCTGCCGGAAGCCTTCCACACCGTGCTGGCCTGCTTCGCCGCCCAGCCGAGCGGCCGCTGGGTGATCGGCAGCGGCGACATCATCAGCGCCGACCAGCAGTTCCTGCGCCATGTGCCCGCCCGGGAGGGCTCGGCCGAGACCCTGCTGGCGATGGCGAACGGCTGCTTCCTTCTGCAGCAGAGCTGTTTCTGGAGGGCCTCCCTCTGGCAGGAGGCCGGGGGGGTCGACGAATCCCTCAGCCTGCTGATGGACTACGACCTATGGTGGCGCTTCTCACGGCGCTGCAGGGGCATCGTCACCCAGCAGAAACTGGGTGCGATGCGTTATTACGCCACCGTGAAGACCCGGCGTCAGATGGACCGCTTTCCCGCCGAGCTCGCCACCATCTACGCGCGCAATGGAGCCAGCCCGCAACTGGAAGGCATGGTGCAGAAACTGCTCAAGGAGAAGGCGCACCTCGCCGAGCGGCTGACGACCCTGGAGCGACAGCTGCCCGTTCGGCTCCTGCGGCGTTTGCGCTTACTACCCGGGCGATGACCGCTTCCGAACTCTTCATCGGCATCACCAGCTGGAACAGTGAGCTGTTCCTGCCCCACTGCCTGGACGCCCTGCAGATCACCACGGCGGGCCTTTCCACCCGCATCTGCGTGCTGGACAACGGCTCCACCGACCGCTCGGTGGCCCTCGCCCGGCAGCGGGGCGCCGAGGTGGTGGTGCGCCGCTGCAGCCAGCCCGCCGCCCTCAATGCCCTCCTGCGCCGCTCCCGCTCTCCCTACACCCTGCTGATCCATGCGGATGTGATCCTTCTGCATCCAGGCTGGTTCGAGCTGTGCCGCGCCCGTTTCAGCGACGGGGTGGCGCTGGTGTCTCCCCAGGACATCGGCTGCGGCCCCCTCACCAGGCCGTTCGGAGCCGGCAAGCCGGAGAGTTCCTTCCTGCTGATGCACACCCAGCGCTTCCGACGCTGCCGGCGGATCCACTGGCGGCGTCGGGGCCGCTGGCAGCGGCCCCGCTACGAGATCGACTTTCATGCCCCCCACATCACCCACCACCTGCCGGACGAACTCAAACGCCAGCATCTCGACTGGGTGCCGATGGACGTCTATGTCTCCAACCGGGCCAGCGAACCCCTGTTCACCCCTTCCTCCCCTCCCACGGTCTGGAGCGACGAGCTGGCCTACCTGCGCTACGGGCTGGGCAACTTCTATGGCCTCGACGGCACCATCACCCATTACCACAACTGGTACGACCGGATCGAAGCCCGGCAGAAGACCGAAGCCGCACCACGCCCGGGCAGGAAGGATTTCCCGGTGGACTTCATCCGCTCCTACACCAGCCGCCTGCTCGAGGACTACTGCGCCGGCAGGCTGGAACTTCCCACCGACCTGAGCACCACCCGCACCCCCAGGGCGCTGTAGCCGCCCCGTCTCCAACATGACCGCCTCCTCGCCACCACGGCCGATCGCGGCCCACTTCCTGCTGGTGCCGGAACTGCTCCACTCGCCCCCCAACGAGGCGATCATCTCCGCCCTGCTGGAGACGGGTCACGATGTCCACGTGTTCGCACCCGGTCCCGGCGGCAGCACAGCCGCCTACGGCGAGCGGGTCAGCACCCATCCGGTGGCCTACTCCATGCGCTGGCTGCTCAAAGAGGCCTGGCGGCCCCGCTGGCGCCGCTATGCCTGCTTCTCCGGCACCACCGAGGATCCGATCGCCCTGGTGGGTGTGCTGGCCCGGCTGCACCGTCGGCCCTCCTTCGTTCTCGGCGACGAGATCCGCGCCGGCAGCTACCGGGGCCCCCGCTCGGACCGGTGGAAACAGCTCTGCCTGAACGCCTACCGCCGGGCCCGCTTCACCATCGTCAACGACACCCACCGGGTGCCCCTGGTGCGCGACTACGCCAGCCTGCCGCCGGACCAGCCGGTTCTCGTCTACCCCGGCTGCTTCCGCAACCCCCCAACGAGGGATCCGGAGCTGCGTCGTCAGCTGCGCCGGGACTGGGGGATCGGCCCCGAGGCCCTCACCCTGGCCATCTCCGGAGGTTTCAACCTCACCGCCGGTGCCGACTGGCTGCTCGATGCCCTGCACGACGACCCCTCCCTGTGCGCCGTGATCCAGCCGCTGGGCGTCGATCCCCTGGCGCTGTACCTGCTGCGGCGCCTGAGCCTGGGCGGCCAGCTGCACATCGAGACGAAGCGGCTCTCCTGGCAAGAGGCCTGGCGATCAGCGGTCGGCTACGACATCGGTCTGGCGGTGTACACCAATCCGGCGCCCCAGTTCCAGGCCATGGGCATCAGTTCCAACCGTCTCTGCATGTATCTGGCCATGGGGGTGCCCGTGATCTGCAGCCGCCAGAGCAGTTTCCAGTTCGTCGAGGACTTCGGCTGTGGCGTGATGGTCGACGACGGCGCCGGCTTCCTGGCGGCGGCCCACCACCTGGGGGCTGACCTGGAGGCCCGGCGGGAGGACTGTGCCCGCTGCTTCCATGAGTACATCCGCCCCCGGGAGCGCTACCGCGCCCTGGTGGAGGTGATCGGTGCCCTCCCTCAGCGCTGAGCCGAGGCCCTTCACCCAAGCCATGAACCGCTCCTCCCTCAACCTGCGCCTCTACCTCGCCGCCCGGTCCGTGCTGCACGGCAGCCGTCGCCTCGTTCCGAGGGCGCTGCTGCCCCCGAAGACATCCGCTGGCTGATCGATTCAGCATCGCGATCACCACCTTCGAGGCCCGCTACGAGAGCTATTTCCGACCCCTGTACCGGTCGTTGCGGCGCAGCTTTCCGGAGGTGCCGATCCTGGTGGCCGTCAACGGCCACGGCGATGCGGCCAGCCAGGGCCGCTATCTGGACCGGCTCTGCCGGGAGCTGGCCGAGGGCGAACCGCCCCACCGGCGCTTTCTGCTGCACGAGAAGGTGGTGGGGCTGTGCCAGCTCTGGAACGAGCTGCTGCAGGCCAGTCCCACCCCCACCACCCTGGTGCTCAACGACGACCTGCGCATCGATCCCTGGCTGCGGCGCTGGGCGGAGGGCATGGCCTGGGAGGCCACCGGCCTCACCCTGCTGAACAACACCTGGTCCCACTTCGCCATCGGCCGCAGCTGCTGGGAGAAGGTGGGCGCCTTCGACCAGAGCTTCAGCGGCATCGGCTTCGAGGACATGGACTACACCGCCCGGGCCTCCCTCGCCGGGGTCAGCATCGCCGGGGTGTCCTGTCCCTATCTGCACCATGCCAATGACCAGCCCGCCATCACCTCCTTCGATGACCGATCGGAGCGGGTGTGGGGCAAGTACACCTCCGCCAACCAGGAGAGCTTCTTCCGCAAGTGGCAGACGTGCGAGGCGCCGGAGGGCACCTACATCCGCCAGCTGGGCGGGAACGTGAGGCCCGTCGCTCCCCTGCCCCACCTGGCCGTGCCGCCGCCGATGGCCCAAGGGGCCGGAATCGTCTACCCGGATCGGACGCCATGAAGGTGCTGGTGCTGGCCCCCTCCGCCTACCTGCTCGGCGGCGTCCAGGACTGGCTGGCCCATCTGGTGCCGGGCCTGCGGGAGGGAGGACTGGAGGTGACCGTCGCGGTACCCGACGGCGACCATCACCGCCATGGGGCCTACGCCGGGGCCTATCCAGCCCTGGCGGCACGGCCGATCCGCAATCCCAGCGGCAGCGCGGAGGGCCGGATCCGCGCCATCGCCGAGCTCCTGGAGCATCTGGACCCCGACCTCGTCCTCGGCGTCAACCTGGTGGACCTCTACCCCGCCGCCCGCAGGGCAAGGCGGGAGGGCCGGTTCCACGGGAAGGTGGTGATGACGCTCCATGCGCTGCAGGCCGAGTACTACGGCGACCTGCGCCGCCACGGCGCCGGCATCGATGCGGTGATCGCCACCAACCGGCTGGCCTGCCGGCTGGCGGGTGAGAAGGGAGGGATGGAGTCCTCCCGGGTGCTCTACGCCCCCTACGGCGTGCCGGTGCCGGCCTGGCAGGCTCCGGCCGGGGATCCGGCCACCACCCTGCGGCTGGCCTGGGTGGGGCGTCTGGAGCAGGCCCAGAAGCGGGTCCATGATCTGCCGCCGCTGCTGGAGGAGATCGATGCGCGGGGCCTCCAGGCCCGACTCAGCATCGCCGGCGACGGCCCGGAGCGAGGGGCCCTGGAGAGGGAGCTGGCCCCCTGGATCCAGAGCGGCCGGGTGCGGCTGCTCGGCCACGTCGGCCAGCAGGAACTGGCGGATCGTATCTATGGCCATCACCATGCCCTGGTGATCACCTCCTCCTGGGAGACGGGTCCGATCGTGGCCTGGCAGGCCATGGCCAGCGGCATGGCCGTGGTCAGCAGCCGCTATGTGGGCTCGGGGCTGGAGGGAGCCCTGGTGCATGACACCACGGGCCTGCTCTTTCCCTGCGGCGATGTCACCGCCGCCGCCGCCGAACTCGCCAGGCTGCGCCAGGCTCCCCTGCTGGAGCGGCTCTCCCGTGCCGGCCATGCCCTGGTCGCGGGCCGCTACAGCGAAGCGGCCTCCCTGACGGCCTGGCGTCGGGCACTGGAGGAGGCAATGGCCCTGCCTCCCCTGCCGGCGGCCTCCCGGGAGCCCGAGCCGATGGCCGCCGGGCGGCTGGACCGCTGGCTGGGCAGCGGCCGCGCCGAAGACCTGCGCCGCCTGCTGGGGGTGCACTTCCGCCATGGCAGCGCCGGCAGCGAATGGCCCCACAGCTCCGGTGCCGCCGTCGCCGCAGCCGACCTGCTCGAGCTGGCCGCCCGCCTCGAGCCCACCGGCGCCCACCCTCCCGATCGGTCCCCGGATCCCCATGGCTGAAGCGACGGGCCCCTCCAGGAAGGAGCGGCTGGGGGTATGGCTGAAGGACCGGCTGCGGTACGAGCGCCTGCTGGCCCGTCCCGCCCCGGCCCATCTGGCGATCGCCAACCGCAATGAACGGCTGGAAGCCGCCCCCGACGGCCGCGGCCAGGCCTGCCTCTGGCGGTACACCTCCCGCCTGCATGCCCCGGCGGTCCAGCCGCGGCTGGGACAGCGGCTGCTCCATCGCTGCCTGGAGGAGGCGCCGATCCGGCGCCGGAGCGCCCCCACCTGGGACGAAGGGCCGCCGGAGCTGAGTGTTCTGATCGGCCATCGGGGCACCGAGCGGCTGCCCCTGCTGCTGGCCACCCTGGAATCCATCGCCGCCCAGGAGGGCGTGCGTCTGGAATGCCTGGTGATCGAGCAGGACAGCGAACCCCGCATCGCCGCGAGCCTGCCGGGCTGGGTGCGGCACGTGCACGGGCCCCTGGCGGACCCTGGGGCCCCCTACAACCGTTCCCACACCTTCAACCTGGGGGCCCGCCAGGCCCGCGCTCCGGTGCTGCTGCTGCACGACAACGACATGCTCGTGCCGGCCGGCTACAGCCGCCGGCTGCTGGATCGGATCGCCCGCGGCTACGCGGTGGTGAACCCGAAACGGTTCATCTTCTACCTCGACGAGCAGCACAGCGCCCGCGTGCTCGCCGGCTCGCAGGATTACGGGGAACGGCCGGCGGAGGCGATCGTGCAGAACCTGGAGGCCGGGGGCTCCATGGCGATCACGGCCGAGGCCTATGCCGCCATCGGGGGCATGGACGAGGGCTTCGTCGGCTGGGGCGGCGAAGACAACGAGTTCTGGGATCGCTGCCTCACCCGGCCGACCTGGATCTGGGGCTATGAACCCATCGTGCACCTCTGGCACCGCGGGCAGCCCCTCAAGCACCGCCGAGACAACCCCAACCTGGAGCGGGCCCGGGCCGTGATGCGGCGCCCTCCCCTCGACCGTATCGCCGCCCTGCGGCCCGCCCCGGTGGCGGGCCTGGTGAGCACGATCATCCCTGTGCACAACCGCTCCAGGCTGTTGCGCGAGGCGGTGGCCAGCGTGCTGGAACAGGACCACCGGCCGATCGAAATCGTGATCGTCGACGACGGCTCCAGCGACGAAACAGGAGCGGTGGCCGACGGACTGGCTGCCGCCCACCCGGCGATCATCCAGGTGATCCACCAGCCCAACGGTGGCCCCGGGGCCGCTCGCCAGCGGGGACTGGACCACAGCCGTGGTGAATTCGTGCAGTACCTCGACAGCGACGACCTGCTCCTGCCCGGTAAGTTCAGCGCCCAGGTGGAGGCCCTGCGCCATTCTCCACAGGCTGAGATCGCCTACGGCCCCAGCCTGGAAGAGGATCATTCCCAGCAGCCCGTCCTCCGCCGCGGTCCCATGCGGGCCACCGGCATGCCCCTGGAGCGGCTGTTCCCCCTGCTGTTGCTGGAGCGCTGGTGGACCACCAGCTGTCCGCTGTACCGGCGCGCCCTGCTGGATCGCATCGGCCCCTGGCAGCCCTGGATCAACGAGGAGGACTGGGAGTACGACGGCAGGGCCGGTGCGGTCGGCGCGCCACTGATCTGGGTGCCGACTGAGGTGTCCGTCCGGCGGATCCACATGGGTGCTGATCATCTCAGCGACCGGGGCCACCTGGACCCCCGCAAGCTGGAGCACCGGGCCAGGGCACAGGACTCCCTGCTGCGCAGCGCGCTGGCCGCCGGGGTGGACCCCCGTGGTCCGGAGATGGCCCGCTTCGCCCGTTCCGCCTTCCTGCTCTGCCGCCAGTGCGGCGCCGCAGGGGCGGAGCAGGCCTCCTCCCGGATGTTCAGGCTCGCCCGGAGGATCGGAGCCCTGGAGCGACGCCGGCGCCTGGAGTTCCTTCTCTATGGACTGCTGGCGGCCAGCCTGGGCTGGGGCCGGGCCGCCCGGCTGACCATGGGGGTCCGGACACGGCGGCAGCCAACACAACGGTCAGGGGGGAACATGTCCTGAGGTGTTGCACGAGCCTGTGGACCACGAATCCGGCAATGCCCCGTTGGTGTCGGTGGTGATGGGGGTGCGCAATGGTGCCTCCAGCCTGGCCGCCACCCTCGATTCCCTTGCCTCCCAGGAGGAGGTGAACCTGGAGATCGTGGTGATCAACGACGGTTCCAGTGACGGCACCGGCGAGATCCTCGCGGCGCACGCCGCCCGTGATCCGCGCCTGAGGGTGCTGGAGCGCCGGGGCCGGGGACTCACCCGGTCCCTGATCGAAGGATGTCAGGCGGCCCGCGGGCCGTTCATCGCCCGTCAGGATGCGGGGGACCTCTCCCTCCCCGGCCGGTTGCGGCGCCAGCTCCGCTGTCTGGAGGAGCACCCTGACGCCAGCCTCTGCTCCACGCACGTGCGGCTGGTGGTGCCGGAAGGGGCCACCGCCCGGGTGAACGCCCCGGAGCCGCACGACCTGGCCGACGGACTCACCGGTCCGGCCATTCATGGTTCGGTGATGATGCGCCGCAGCGCCTACGAACAGGCCGGCGGCTACCGGCCCATGTTCTATTTCGCCCAGGACATCGATCTCTGGAGCCGGATGGTGGAGTTCGGCAGCCATCTGGTGGTGCCGGAGGTGCTCTACGAGGCCACCCTCTCGCCGGGGTCGATCAGCGGTTCGAGGCGCAGGGAGCAGGAGGAATTCCACGGCCTGATCGTCGGAGCCACCCAGGCCAGACGCAGCGGTCAGGAGGAAGGCCCCTGGCTGACCCGGGCCGAGGCCCTGGCCGATCGCTGCCGCGACTCCAAAGTGGAACCTCGCCGCCAGGCGGACGGGGCCTACTTCATCGGCGCCTGCCTGGCGCGGGAGCGTCCCGATCTGGCGCGCCGTTACCTGCGAGAGGCCCTCGCTCTCAACCCCTGGCATCTCAAGGCCCGACTCAAGCTGGCCAGCCTGCCATGACCCTCAGCGTCGCGATTCCCACCTACGGCCGCGATCAGGTGCTGATCGACAGCGTCGCCGCGCTTCTGGCCCTGGATCCTCCCCCCTTCGAGCTGCTGGTGGTCGACCAGACTCCCCGCCACGATCCGGCCAGCGAAGCACGCCTGGCCGCCTGGCAGGAGGAGGGGCGGATCCGCTGGCTGCGGCTGTCGACCCCTTCGATCACCGGGGCCATGAACCACGCCCTCCAGGAGGCCACCGGCGAGCGGGTGCTGTTCCTCGACGACGACATCCTGCCCGACCCCGAGCTGCTGGCCGCCCACGAACGGGCGGGCGAGGGCGCCCCGGAGGCCATGCTGGCGGGGCGGGTGCTGCAGCCCTGGCACGAAGGCCGCAGCGATCCGGAGGACGGCCCGTTCCTGTTCAACAGCCTGCGGCCGAGGACGGTGGAGGAATTCATGGGGGGCAACGTGGCCATCCCCCGCCGTCAGGCCCTCGACCTGGGGGGGTTCGACCAGAACTTCGTGCGGGTGGCCTACCGGTTCGAGGCCGAATTCGCCCATCGCTGGCGCCGGGCCGGCCACCCGATCCACTACGTGCCCGGGGCCCTGATCCATCACCTGCGGGCCGAACGGGGCGGAACCCGCAGCTACGGCAAGCACCTCACCACCGTGAAGCCCGACCATGCCGTGGGGCGCTACTACTTCCAGCTCGCACCCGGCCCCGGCCCGACGGCACTGACGGCCTGCCTGCGGGGCTGGCTGGGGTCGGTGCGCAGCCGCCACCATCTGCGCCATCCCTGGTGGATCCCTCCCACCCTGCTCGCCGAGGGCCGGGGCCTGCTCTGGGCTCTTCGCCTGCAGGCCAAGGGGCCGTCCCTGCTGCCCAGCCGCCGACGCCGGTTGCTGATCGCCGGCAGCCACCCCATCCAGTACCAGACGCCCCTGTTCCAGGCTCTTGCCGCGGAGCCCGGCCTGCGCAGCGAGGTGCTCTACCTGACCCTCCCCGGGGAGGAGACCCAGGGGCTGGGATTCGGGGTTGCCTTCCGCTGGGACGTACCCCTGCTGGAGGGTTATGCCTGGCATGAAGCAGCCAGTGGCCGGGGCCGCGGCATCACCGCCGGCTACGGGGGGGTCTGGCTGCGACATCCGATGCGGGAGCTGGGCTTCGGACCCGCCCGGGAACGACCCGATGCCCTGCTGCTCACCGGCTGGCACTTTCTCGGCATGGTGCAGCTGTTCCTCGCGGCCCGCCTGCAGGGTCTGCCGGTGCTGCTGCGGATGGATTCCAATGCCTTCCGTCCCCGCTCCTGGCCCCTGGCCCTCACCTACTGGTTCCTGTTCCGGGGGATCACGGTCGGTCTGCCCGTGGGGGCGGCCAATGCCCGCTGGTACCGCCAGTACGGCGTACCGCAGAACCGGCTGGTGGCCTCCCCCCACTTCGTGGATAACGCCTACTTCGGCGCCCGGGCCGATGCCCTGCGGCCCGAGCGCTCTGAACTCCGCTCCCGCTGGGGGATCCCTGCGGAGGCCTTCTGTTTCCTGTTCGCCGGCAAACTCCAGGCCAAGAAGCATCCCATCGACCTGATGGAAGCCCTGCGCCTGCTGCTGGCGGAGCCCCAGGCTCCCGCCGTGCATCTGCTGGTGGTGGGCACAGGCCCGCTGGAGGAGGCCTGCAGGGCCCATGCCACCCGTCACCGCCTGCCGGTGAGTTTCGCCGGTTTCCTCAACCAGTCGGAGATGCCGTCGGCCTACGCGGCGGCCGACTGCCTCGTGCTGCCCTCCGACCACGGCGAAACCTGGGGACTGGTGGTGAACGAGGCCATGGCCTGCGGCCTGCCGGCGATCGTGAGCGATCTGGTGGGTTGCGCCGAGGACCTTGTGCTCGAAGGTCTGACAGGCCTGGTGAGCCGCTTCGGCCAACCACCGGCCCTGGCGGCAGCCATGGGGCGGATGGCCGCCGATCCAGGCGCCGCCGCCCGGATGGGGGCGACGGCTCGGAAACGGGTCAACGGGCACTTCAGCGTTGAGAACGCCGCAGAGGGCATCCTGGCGGGACTGGCCCTTCTGGAGCGCCGCTGAGATGGCCAGGGCCCTGATCCTTTCCCTGCGCCCCCCGGTTGACACGGTGGCGTCCCAGGCCCTCCGGGGCAGGGAAGCGAAGGCCAGTCCGGCCCATGGCTCCCGGGGATGAGGGTTCTCCATGTCATCCCCTCCATCAGCCCCCTCCGGGGTGGCCCCAGCCGCGCCGTGATCGACATGGTGGCTGCCCTGCGCGGGCATGACGTGGAGGCGGCCATCCTCACCACCAACGACCATGGCCCCGGCCTGCATCCCGATCTGGTCACCGGCCGCTGGCACTGGCATCAAGGGGTGCCGGTGCTGGCCTTTCCTCGCTGGAGTCCCCCCATGGCCTCCCTGCGGGAGTTCGCCGTCAGCCCGGGGCTCAGCCTGTGGCTGGCTCGCCATCTGAAGCGGTACGAACTGCTCCACATCCATGCCCTGTTCTCCTACCCCTCCACCAGCGCCATGGCCCAGGCCCGCTGGGCGGGTGTTCCCTACATCCTGCGCAGCATCGGCCAGCTGAGCCCGTGGAGCCTGGCCCAGAGCCGCGGCCGCAAGCGCCTGTTGCTGCGTCTGATCGAACGCCGCAACCTTCAGGGAGCGGCCGCCCTGCACTTCACCACCATGGCTGAGCGGCATGAAGCCGCCGCCCTCGGCCTGGCCCCTCCCGGTCTGGTGCTCCCCCTGGGGGTGCATGGCCCCATTGAGAACCTCGCTCCTGAGGGCGGCCACGACCGTGCCGCACCGGTGCGCTTCCTGTTCCTGTCACGGCTGCACCCGAAAAAGCAGCTCGAGAACCTGCTGGAGGGACTGGCCCTGCTGCAGCGGCACCATCCCGAAGCGGCCTGGGAACTGATCATCGCCGGCGAAGGGGAGGCCGGCTACGTGGCAGGCCTGCGTCAGCGCACCAGAGCTCTCGGCATCGACGCGCGCTGCCGCTGGCTGGGTTTCGTGGAAGGAGAGGCGAAGTGGCAGACCCTGAAGGCAGCCGACTGGTATGTGCTGCCATCGGCGGCGGAGAATTTCGGCATCGCGGCGGTGGAGGCCATGGCGGCGGGCACGCCTGTGATCCTCTCCCCCGAGGTGGCCGTCGCCGCCGACGTGGCCCGCATGGGAGCCGGCCTGGTCAGCGCCAGCGACCCCGAAGCGCTGGCGCTGACCCTGACGACCGCTCTGGAGCGGCCGTCAGGGTCAATGCGGGCTCGCGCCCTTAGCCTGGCCCAGACGGATTTTTCCTGGGACACGATCGCCCTTCAGCTGCGTGATACCTACCGCCAGGTGCTGACCTCCTCCGCCGGCCGATGACCCTCCTGCTCCTGATCGTCCTCTTCGGGGTGCTCGCTGCGGTGCTCCTCGAAGGGGACTGGCGCTCCGGCCTGCTCGTCACCCTGATCATCGGCTTCGTCCAGGATCCCCTGCGCAAGATCACCCCTGACCAGCCCAGTTACATGGTCGGCCTGGTGCTGATCGGCTTCGCGCTCTGCGGCGTGGTGCTCCTGGAGCGAACGGGACGCTTCAACCTGCGGGCCATGTTCTGGACGGTGCCCCGCTTCGATGAATGGGTGACGATCTACTTCGCGCTGATCGGTCTGCAGACCCTCAACAGCTTCGCCCGCTTCTCCGACATCCGCCTCACCACCATCGGAGCCGCGTTCTATCTCGCACCCGCCTTCGGCCTCTGGGTGGGTTTCCAGGTGGGATGCAATCTGGCGTTTCTGAAGCGTGTGCTGACGCTCTATCTGATCGGTTCGGCGGTGATGGGCATCAGCGTGTACCTCAGTTTCCAGGGGGTCGATCACCCCACCCTCAAGGAAGTGGGGGAGGGCCTGCTGATCACCTTCCGTGTCGGCTTCTCGGCCCAGGGGGCCTCAGGGTTCTGGCGCACCAGCGAGATCGCCTCCTGGCAGCTGTCCGCAGCCGCCTGCATCGCCGCGTCGATGGGCATCGCCAGCCAGAAGCCCACCATCCAGTTCGGGTTGCTGCTGATGGCAGTGGGCTTCGCCTTCCTCACCATCCTCACCGGCCGGCGCAAGGCCCAGGTGCTGATCCTGGCTTTCTTGGCCGTCTATCTGCTGCTCTTCAGCCGGAGGGCCAGCCCCGCCTCCAAGGAGAGGGTGATCACCAGCGTGCTCGGCGTGGCAGGAATCGCCTATCCCCTCTATGCCTTCCTCCTCTCGGAGAATCTCGGTGAAAACTTCGGCGAGTTCACCGGGCGCACCCAGACCATCCAGGAGGATCTGGTGGAACGGTTCAGCTCCCAGGGCATCGGAGCCGCCATGAGGGCCATCGAAGTGTCCGATGGCATCGGCATGGGGGTGGGAGCCGGTGCCAGTACGGGGGGCCTGATCAGGAATGCCGCACGCAATGCCATCGAGAGTGTCGGATACGTCTCCGAAGGCGGGGGCGGCCGCCTGATCCTGGAGCTGGGCGTGCCCGGCATCGTGATCCTCGGGGTGATTCTGCTGTTGCTGGCTCTGGTGCTGCTCCGCAACTTCAGACTGCTCAGGTATCTTCCCCAGTCAACGTCAGCCCTGCTGATGGGGCTGATGGCCTTCGCCTTGGCGAACGTTCCGGCATTCTTTTCAGCGGCCCAGCTCTATGGCGACCCCTTCGTTCTGATTCTGATGAGCATCTCGCTGGGCTCGTTCCTGGCCATTCCCACCCTCCTGGCCCAGCAGCAGCACCAGCAGCAGCAATGGGCCCTTTGGCAGCAGCAGCAGCTTCAACAACGCATGGTCCTGCGGCAGCAACATTCCCGACCTCCGGCATGAGTGACAGTCCAGCCACCACCAGCAGGTCTTCCGGCGCCGGAGTCCCCGTTGCCAGCCCCTCCAGACCACCCATCACAGCCCTGATCCTGACCTACAACGAGGAGGCCAATATCGGCCGCACCCTCGATCACCTCGACTGGCTGGACAGGATCCTTGTCATCGACAGCGGCAGCAACGATGCCACGCTCTCCATCTGCGCCGAGCATCCCACGGTGCGGGTGCTGCATCGACCTTTCGACAGCTTCGCCGACCAGTGCAACTTCGGCCTGGGCCAGATCTCCACCCCATGGGTGCTCAGCCTTGATGCCGATTACCTCATCCCGCCGTCCCTGGCCTCCGAGATCTTGAGGGTGACCAGGGATCCCGCCAACACGGCGGTGGCTGGCTTCGCCATCCCTTTCCGTTACTGCATCGCTGGGCGCCCCCTGCGCAGCGGCATGCTGCCGCCTCGGGTGAGCCTTTATCGCCACGGGGCCGGCCGCTATCGCAATGACGGCCATGGCCACCGCATCGTCCTGTCCGGTGCGGTCCTCAGCCTGAGGCATCCCATGTTTCACGACGATCGCAAACCCCTGCAGCGCTGGCTGGCCTCCCAGCGCAACTACCAGGCCATCGAAGCGGCCAAGCTGCGCTCCACCCCCTCCCGGCAGCTGTCCATGGCTGATCGGCTGAGGAAGCACACGCCTCTGGCCCCACTCACCGCGCTTCTCTACTGCCTGTTCTGGAAAGGCGGCCTTCTCGAGGGGTGGCGCGGCTGGGCCTATGCCCAGCAGCGCATGTATGCAGAACTTCTGCTGAATCTCCTGCTCCAGGAGGATCGGGATGACTGAACCTCGCTTGGAAGCCGCAGGTCCGAAGACCCTCCCGACAGCCGCGCTTCCGAGCGCTTCCGGACACGATTTCTCATGATCCGGATGTTCGATTAAGGTCCGCCCTAGCTGCCGGAACCTGCTGAGCAACGCCAGCCTTCCGTCTTCTCCGTGCCCGGATTCCCGATGCCGGAGCGCTCCCACTCCGACCAGCCCACCGTCGACTCCCCCGCCCCGCTGCCCTCGATGCCTTCGATCCTGATCACCGGCGGCGCCGGCTTCATCGGCGTCAACGCCGCCCAGCACTTCGCCTCTCTGGGCTGGGAGGTGGTGGTCCTCGACAACCTCTCCAGACGCGGCACGGAGGACAATCTCCAGTGGCTGCTCGCTCAGCATCCAGGGATCGACTTTCATCGGGTGGACATCCGCCAGAGCGACGCCCTGGCCGATGTGGTGGGGAGCGTCCGACCCTCGATGCTGCTTCACCTGGCGGCCCAGGTGGCGGTCACCACCTCCTACACCAACCCTCGGGAGGACTTCGAGATCAACGCTCTCGGCAGCTTCAACGTGATGGAGGCCGTCCGGCTCCGTTCCCCCGAGAGCTTCGTTCTCTTTGCGTCCACCAACAAGGTCTATGGCGGCATGGAGACGGTGCCGGTGGAGATGACGCCCCATGGCTACCGGTTCCGGGATCTCCCGGCCGGAGTGAGCGAGCACCAGCCCCTCGACTTCCATTCCCCCTACGGCTGCTCCAAGGGGGTCGCTGATCAGTACACGATCGACTACGCCCGCATCTACGACCTGCACACCTGCGCCTTCCGCCAGTCCTGCATCTACGGCACCCGCCAGTTCGGCATCGAGGACCAGGGTTGGGTGGCCTGGTTCAGCATCGCCGCCCTGCTGGAGCGGCCCATCACCCTCTACGGCGACGGCTGGCAGACCCGGGACGTGCTCGACGTCAGGGATCTGGCCCGGGCCTACGAAGCCGCCTGGCACCACCGCGAAGGAATCAGCGGCCAGGCCTTCAACATTGGTGGGGGCCCCGTCAACACCCTCTGCCTCAGGGATCTGCTGCGCTTTCTGGAGGAGGAGCTGGCCATCAGCCTCTGCCCCCTCAGCGGCCAGTCCCGCCCCGGCGACCAGCCGGTTTTCATCTGTGACATCACCAAGGCCGCCGAGCAACTGGGCTGGGCCCCCGCGATCAGCGTCGACGACGGTGTGCGTCATCTGATCCGCTGGGTGCGCGACAACCGGAACCTGTTCGGCTGGCTGGCGCCATGAGGCGGCCCCGGGCCCTGATCAGCACGATCGAGCCGGTGGACGGGGGTGTTCCCGCCATGGCCGCCTGCATCTCCGGGATGCTCGTCGAGATGGACATCGAGCCTGTCTTCGCCTGGTACGCGCCCTGGAGCACCCATCCGCACCTGTCGGTGCCCCTGCATGCGGTTCCCAGCGGGCGCCGCCCCGGACAGATGGAGCGCCCCGTCTACGGAAACCATGAAGGGCATGGTCTCGGAGCCTGGCTGCCGGAACTGGAATTCACCCATTGTCTGCCGCGGCGGGCCTGGCGGGAGCTGGTGGCCAGCTGCGACGTTCATCTGTCGGTCACGGGCAACCCCCTCTGCGCCACCCCCCTGGCCCGGCTGGGGATCCCCTTCCTCGCCTGGGTGGCCACCCCCTGGCAGGCGGATCGGGTCGACCGCGTCAGCCGCTTCTCCCTGCCCAGACGGCTGCTCGACCGGGGGCTCAACGGACCGGTGCTGCGACGACTGGAGCGCCAGGTGCTGCAGGCCCCCCGCGGACGCATCCTGGCGCTGAGCTCCTACACGGCAGTGGCCCTGGAGGCCATCGCCGGTCGCCCCATGGACGGGGTGATGCGGATGCCCGTCAATCCTGACGTGTTCCATCCAGCCTCCGATCGCCTGGTGCCCTGGCGCATCGGATTTGCCGGTCGCTACGGCGACCCGCGCAAGCACATCACTCTGCTGCTCCAGGCCGTGGCTCGGCTCGTTGCCGACGACAGGCCGGTGCAGCTGGTCCTGGCGGGGGAGCAGAACGTGGATCTGCTCCACGACCGTCTGGCCGCCATGGGTCTGGCGGAACGGGTGCGCTGTCATCCCTGCCTGGCCCCCTCCCCCCTGGCGGAGGTGCTGCGAAGCCTTGATCTGTTCGTGATTCCTTCCCACCAGGAGGGACTCTGCATCGCCGCCCTGGAGGCCATGGCCTGTGGTGTGCCCGTCGTCAGCACCCGGTGCGGCGGCCCGGAGGACTACGTGATCGAGGGACGGACCGGACAGCTGGTGAGCAGCGAACCCACCGCCATGGCGGCAGCGATCGCCGCGATCTGCTCCGATCGCGCCCGGCGCGACACCCTCTCTGCCGGTGCGCTGGACTGGGTGCGGGAGCAGGCCAGCCCAGCGGCGGCACGGCGCACCTTCCAGGCCCACCTGGAAGCGATCGCTCCGGGCGGGCGGATCCCCACCGCCGGGGGTGCCCAGGCCTGATGTGCGGCATCGCGGGCCAGCTGGGCAGGGCACCGGGCAGCTTCGCCGAGCGGGTCGGTCCCCGGCTCGCCCACAGGGGGCCGGATGATGCCGGGGTGTGGCAGGACGGCGACGCCTGCCTGGTCCACAGGCGGCTGGCCATTCTCGACCTCTCCCCTCTCGGCCACCAGCCGATGGCCTCCGCCTGCGGTCGCTGGCTACTGGTCTTCAACGGCGAGATCTACAACCACACCGACCTGCGCCAACGGCTCGAAGCCGAGGGGCAGCGGTTCCGGGGCAGCGGCGACTCCGAGGTGCTGCTGGCCTGGTTGATCCACCGCGGCCGTGATGGGCTTGGTGCCCTGCGCGGCATGTTCGCCTTCTGCCTGTTCGATACCCAGGAACGCAGCGCCCTGCTGGCCCGCGATCCCCACGGCATCAAGCCCCTCTACCTCCGCTCCGGGCCCGGGGGATCCCTGGCCTTCGCCTCGGAACTGCGCGCCCTGCTGGCGGCCGACGGCCCTCCGGCCGCCCTGGATGAGCAGGCCCTGGGCCGCTACCTGGCCACCGGGTCGGTGAGCGAGCCCGCCACCCTGGTGTCGGGGGTGCAGCGATTGCCCAGCGGCCACGCCGCGTTCTGGAGCCGTGGCCGACTGAGGGTGGAGCCCTGGGGAGCCCTGCCGGAGAGCCTTGGTGGCCCGATCGAGCACGGCATGACGGCGGACGAAGCGGTGACCCTCACCCGGGCGGCCCTGGAGGACTCGGTGGCGGCCCACATGGTGAGCGACGTCCCGGTGGGGCTCTTCCTCAGCGCCGGGCTCGACTCCGCCTCGCTCCTGGCCCTCGCTCCCAGGGGGCTGCACACCTTCACCATCGGCTTCGAGGAAAGGGGAGCCGATGGCTTCGACGAATCCGGCCCGGCGGCTCGCATCGCCGCCCACTTCGGCGCCCAGCACACGCCTTTGAATCTTTCGGCCGACCAGGCCCGTACGTGGTTGCCTGATTTCCTGGCCAGCCAGGATCAGCCGTCCATCGATGGCTACAACACCTGGTGCGTGGCCCGACTGGCCCACGAGCATGGGCTGAAGGTGGCGCTCTCCGGACTGGGGGGCGACGAACTGTTCGGGGGCTACCCGAGTTTCCGGATGGTTCCGAAGCTGTGCCGCTGGCGCCGTCGCCTCGGCCCGGCGGGACCGCTGGCCGCAGGAATCCTGCGGCGGATGCCGAAAGGGCAACGGGCCAGACAGCAGCGCCTGGCAGGCCTGCTGGAGAGCCCTGCTTCCCTCGGTCAGGCCTATGGATGCTTCCGGGGCCTGTTCTCCACTGCCGAGGCCGACCGCCTGCTGGCCCACTGGGGACTCAGGACGCCCGGCCTCGCCGCAGCCGCGGGCGATGGGACGGGAGGAGGGGATGGCGTGGAAGGGGTTGCCTGGCTGGAAGGCACCCGTTACCTGCGCAACCAGCTGCTGCCGGACAGTGACGTGATGGCCATGGCCTCCGGGCTGGAACTGCGCCTGCCCCTGGTGGATGCCCAGCTGCAGCGGCGGCTGGGGCCCATCCCCGCCGTGCTGCGGCTGGCCGAGGGCAAGCGACTGCTGGAGAGAAGCATGCCGGAGCTGCCCGAATGGTTCCTCAACCGACCCAAGCAGGGGTTCCGCTTCCCCTTCCAGCTCTGGCTGGATGATCCGGCCTCCATCCTGACCCTGCGGTTGCCCCCGACCCCTGCCGGAATCGACCTCAGGCCCTGGTACCGCCGCTGGAGCCTGATGGTGCTGCAGCACTGGCTCGAGGCCCACCTGGGCATCAGCCTGTCTCCGGTCCCCAGCCCATGAGCGCCACCGCCGTGGCTCCGGTCCTTGGAGAAGGAGCCGCCCTTGGAGATCCCCTAAGATCCCCCTGCGAGCGCAGGTTGCATCAGCCAGCCCCTCTGATCCTTCCTTCCGCACGGGGATGTCCTAGGCCGACCCGAGGCCGACCGGGTGGTACGGACCATCGGTGCGGCTTGCGATGTGCACCCCGGGAGGTTGATCCCCGGATCCTTCCTGTCGTCGGTGCCCCCAGCGGCCCATCCCACCACCCGTCATCCGGTTCAGCAGCTTCATGACGCTCATCCTGGGCATCAACGCCTTCCACGCCGATGCCGCCGCCGCCCTGATCCGTGATGGGGTCATCGTGGCCGCGGCCGAGGAGGAGCGCTTCCGCCGCATCAAGCACTGGGCCGGCTTCCCATCGGAGGCCATGGCCTGGTGCCTGGCCGATGCCGGCGTAGGTCCCGCCGATCTCGATCACATCGCCATCAATTCCCTGCCGGGGGCACACCGCCTGCGCAAGCTGGCCTACACCCTCGGCCATCGGCCTGATCCCCGCTTCCTGATCGACCGCTGGCGCAACAAGCGGGAACGGGCTGACCTGGGCCAGCAGCTGGCCGCAGCCTTCCCGGGCGCCGAGATCGGGGCCCGGCTGCACTTCGTGGAGCACCACCGTGCCCACCTGGCCTCGGCCTTCTTCGCCTCTTCTTTCGAGGAGGCTGCCGTGGTTTCGGTGGATGGTTTCGGCGACTTCGCCAGCGGAGCCTGGGGCCATGGCCAGGGCAACCAGCTGAGCCTGGATGGCCAGATCTGGTTTCCCCATTCCCTTGGCGCCTTCTACACCGCCATCACCCAGTACCTGGGATTCCCCAATTACGGCGACGAATACAAGGTGATGGGGCTGGCGCCCTACGGCGAGCCCAACCGGATGGAGGCCATGCGCCGCATCGTGCGCCTCCGGTCGGATGGCACCTACCGGCTGGATCTTCGCTATTTCCTCCACGCCACCCAGCGCCTGCCGCACCAGTGGAGCCACGGCGCACCGGTGGTGGGCCGTCACTGGAGCCCGGAACTGGAAACCCTGCTCGGCCCCGCCCGCAGGGCCGACGAGCCCCTTGCCCAGCACCACATGGACATTGCCCGCTCGGCCCAGGCCATGTACGAGGAAGCCTTCTTCCACCTGCTCCGGGCCCTGCACCGGAGCCATCCGAGCGACCAGCTCTGCATCGCCGGGGGCTGTGGCGCCAATTCCGTGGCGAATGGCAAGGTGACCCTGGCCACCCCCTTCCGAAGGGTCTACGTCCAGGCGGCGGCCGGCGATGCCGGAGGCGCTCTGGGTGCTGCCCTGGAGGTGTGGCACGGGCTGGGAAAGCCCCGCTCCACACCGATGCGGCACGCCTACCTGGGCAGTCAACCGACCCCCGGAGAAATCGACGCGCTTCTGTCCGGCGCCGCCACCCGCGAGGCCCTGGAGCAGGCCCACTGCACCCTGGAGCAGCCGGAGGAAGCGGAGCTCTGCGGCCAGGTGGCCGAGGCGATCGCCGCAGGGCTTGTGGTTGGCTGGTTCGATGGGCGCATGGAATGGGGTCCGAGGGCCCTGGGCCACCGCTCGATCCTCGGCGACCCCCGCCGGGCCGACATGAAGGACATCCTCAATCTGAAGATCAAGCGGAGAGAATCGTTCCGGCCCTTCGCCCCTTCGGTGCTCGAGGAGGCCGTCGGCGAGTGGTTCTGCCTCGAGGGCGAGGTGCCCTTCATGATGCAGGTCTATCCGATCCGTGAAGAGCGGCGCGAACGCATCCCCGCCGTCACCCACGTGGACGGCAGCGGCAGGCTCCAGACCGTGAACGCCACCGACAATGGCCGCTATTACCGGCTGATCCGCTCCTTCGCCGACCGCACCGGTGTGCCGATGGTGCTCAACACCTCCTTCAACGAGAACGAACCGATCGTCTGCACCCCTGCCCAGGCCCTCGACTGCTTCCTGCGCACCCGCATGGACCTGCTGGTTCTGGGCGAGGTGCTGATTCGCCGCCAGGGGTGAGAAGTTTCTCCGCCGCCGGGGTCGGGGCACCCCCTGAGGCACCTGGGACCGGTCTCACCCTGGTTGTTCCGACCCTGGATTCCCACCAGCTTCTGCCCAGGCTGGTGACGTCTCTGCAGCGCCAGAGCTGGCCCCACTGGCGGGTGCTGTTCGTCGATGGCCCCAGCGGTCCGGAGCACCGGGCCTGGTTGGAGGCTCTCTGTCACCGGGACAGACGCTTTGCCTGGCAGCCCCAGGAGCCTGCCCTCCCCGGCATCTTCGGAGCCATGAACCAGGGCTTCCACGCCGTGCCCCCGGAACACTGGCTGCTGTTCTGGGGCAGTGACGACTGGGCAGCGGGAGCCACCGTGCTCGAGGACGCGATCGCGGCGACCCAGCCGGTCGCCCCTGGGGGGCATCCCCCGGATCTGCTGATCTGCTCCGGCCGTTACGCGGAACCTGGTCCGGACGGGGCCCTCCGGCTGGGACGGCGCACGGCCTTCTGCGGCTGCCCGACCTATCGACTCGGCCTGTTCCTGGGCTCCACCCCACCCCACCAGGCCACCCTGATCGGACCAGGAGCCCGGCGGCACCTTGATCACTACGCCGAGCCCTTCCGGCTCTCCGCCGACCTGGACTACTTCCTGCGCCTGAGTGCCTGCCCAGACCTCTCGCCCCGGAGCCTGGACCTGGAACTGGTCCACATGGGCGAGGGAGGCGCCAGTGGTCGCCAGACCCGCAGGCGCCTGCAGGAGGTGAGGCTGGCCTATCGGCGGACGTTCGGATTCCTCTGGTGGATCCCTTTCGCCCTGCGCTACGGCCGGCGGCTCTGGAGTCGGATCACGGCGGCGGCTCTGGAGCGGGGAGAAAAGTCGTCCAGGGAGGACCGATAAGCTGGTTTTCCCCGATGACCATCATCCCTTGCCGGACCAGGAGAGGCTGGGAGAAGCAATGGGGCAGGCCGGTCCAGGGGCACTTCGGGTCAGGGTGCGGCGGCGCCGTCCCTCCCGCCACCGTTCCTCGCCCCGCCGGCTATGGGCCCATCACCGCCGTCTGTTCGTCCTCCTTGGTCTTGCGGGCCTTGCCACCCTCGCCTGGTTCTCGGCTCCTCTTCTGAGCCACTGGAGCCCCTCACGATCGTCCCCTGGACGGGCCCCGACCTCGCCCGACGCGGCAGTCCCGAGAGGCCCCTGGGTGATCACGGCTCTCATCGAGGACCCTCAGAGAAGCATGTCGGCCTTCATGATGTGGCGAAGGAATCCCGACGCCTTCCTGGTGTTCCAGGGCAATGCCGAGTATCAGGAGATCACCCGTAAACGTCTCCAGGAGCAGGGTCTCTGGTACGGAGACGCCTCAAAGCTCCTCAGGTTGCTTCCTGGCTGCGACACCGTCGGACAGGTGACGGCGCTGGCGAAGTTGCTGAGCCGTTGGCCGACGCCGGGTCGGCTCACGATCGTGACCGCAGAGACTCACCTGGCGCGAACCCTGGCCATCGCCCGGATCGTTTACGCCGGTACCGGCTGGCAGGTGGATGGCTCGAAGGCCGTCACCGGGGATCTGCGTCCGGAATCGGAGCTGAGGCTCCGGCGGGATCAGCTGCGGGCCTCCCTCTGGCGCCTGAGCGGCTGGGACGGCCGGCTCGATCGCAACGATTGTCGCTGATCCCACCTTGACCCTCCCCTCCCCGGCGCCGATCACCCTCTTCGGAGCGAGCACCCCATCTGGCCAGGCTCTGATCGACCTGGCCGGCGCACGGCCGCTGCTGCTGGCCGGCCGCCGGCCACCCATCACGCCAGCTGGGATCGGCACCACCCGGCCGTTTCTGCGCTGCGATCTGGAGGACGGCAGCACGCCGGCCCAGCGCCTCGAGGGTCTGTTGGTGAGCTTCGCCCCCATCTGGTCGTTCGCCCCCTGGCTGGCCCGTTGCGCGAGCAAGGACCCGACAGGTTGCTGCGAGGTGCAGGGTGTGATCGCCTGCTCCTCCTCCTCGGTGATCACCAAACGTTTCGCCGCCAACGCCTTTGACCGGGCTCTGGTGCAACGACTGCGGCGTGCCGAAGACCTGCTGACCCAGCTCTGCGCCACCCATCGCCTACCGCTGCGAATTCTGGCCCCGACGCTGATCTACGGCCAGGCAGGCTCCCTGGCGGACAACAACCTGAGCAGGCTCCTTCGCCTGCTGCGCCGAATGCCCCTGCTGCCGCTGCCGGCCGAGGGCGGTCTGCGGCAACCGATCCACTGCCGCCAGCTGGCCGCCGTGACCCTGCACCTGGCCGACCAGCTGGTTGAAGACGCGCCCGACCCTTCCCGGCCGGTCCATCTCCCCCTCGGCGGGGATGACACCATCAGCTACGCCACGATGCTGCGCCGTCTTCAGCAGGCAACCCCGGCCAACGACCCTGCCCGCCGTTGCCTGGTGGTGGCCCTGCCCCCGCGCCTCTTCCACGCCCTTGCCGCCCCGCTGCTGCTCCTCTCCCCGAAGAATTTCGAGGCCGTGCTGCGCATCGGGGCCGACCTGGCAGGCTTCACTGAGGCCCATCGGATCTTGGGGGGACCCCCCGAGCCTTTTCCCGTGTTCCCCCTGACCCCATGACCCCAACAGCCCGGCTGGCGGTGTTCCTGCTGGGAGGCGGCTTCGGGGCTCTCCTGCTGCTGCTTCTGATCCCCTGGCTGCGCCGGACATTGGTGGATGAACCCAACGCCCGCAGCTCCCATCAGCGGCCCACCCCCAGGGGAGGGGGCCTGGCCTTCGTCCTGGCCGGCTGCGGGCTGGCCCCGCTGGCCGGTGTCGGCTGGCCGGCCTGGATTCCCCTCCTCTGCCTGCCGTTGGCTCTGGTGGGATTGCTGGACGACCGTGTCGGACTGCCGGCGGCCGGTCGGTACGGCATCCAGATCCTCACGGCGTTAGCCCTGGTGGCAATCTCCCCCCTGGGGATGCCGTGGTGGCTGGTGCCGCTGGCTGTGATCGCCGTCACGGCAGTGATCAACTTCGTCAACTTCAGCGATGGGCTGGATGGCCTCGTCGCCGGCTGCATGGTGGTGCTGCTGAGCGTGGCCATGCTGCTGGCCACGACACAGGAGAGCGGCGACGCCCTGCTGCCGCTGATCGGCGCCCTTCTCAGCTTCCTGGCCTGGAACTGGAGTCCGGCGAGGGTGTTCATGGGCGATGTGGGCAGCACTTTTCTCGGGGCTGTCTTCGCCGGAACGGTGCTCCAGCAGGACTCTCCGCAGAGGGCCCTGGGGCTGCTGCTGGTGGGGTTTCCCCTGCTCGGGGATGCCTTCCTGTGCGTACTGAGACGCTGGAAAGCAGGCCACCCCATTGTCCAGGCCCATCGGCTGCACCTCTACCAGCGCCTGCATCAGGCCGGCTGGGCCCATGGTCGGGTGGCCCTGCTCTACATCGGTGCCACCGCCCTGCTGGGCTGGGCCCTGCTCACCCACGGCCTGGCCATGGAACTGGCTCTGGTGGTGGGGGAACTCGTGTTGGGCCTCTGGCTGGATCGGCACGGCGCCGTGCCGTTCTCCCCGTGAAAGCGCAGTAACATGCCCGAAAATGGGTATCGATCAGCGGATGGTTCCTCCCATCGAGCCGGCCCCCACTCCCACACATCAACCTACTGATCGTCCTGACTGCAACAGGATTCTGCCGGGACTACACGATGGCCATCACTTCAATCCACCCTCCGTTCGCGCCGCATCGCGGCTGGCATATTCCTGAAGCCTCGATTCCTGCAGTAGTAATCATTTGATTCCCCACCTCTCAGTACTGCACCATGTGCAGAAGCAGCTGCTGGCTCGCAGGCTTCTGATGGTGCTCTTTGATGGGTTGCTCATCATGGCAGCCTTTCTGGGAGCCTTCATCCTCCGGCTTCCCGACTCCGCCCTGCTGAGAGGCTTCGTGCCTCCCACCATCGGACTTCTGCCCGTGGCGGTGATCACCGGCCTCCCCGTGCTTCTCCTGTCGGGATGGTACCGGGGTCTCACCCGCTATGCCGGCAGCCACTCCCTCTACGGGCTGGTGCCGCGCTCCGGCCTGATGGTGCTGATCTTTCTGCTGGTCAGCACCCTGATGGGAGGGCCCCAGCCTCCCCGCTCCTTCTGGATCCTCTACTGGCTGTTGTTCACCGGCGGCGCCATCACCAGCCGCATCGTCCTGCGAGATGTGCTGGTCCATCACCTTGATCAGCGTGAGAATCACCGAAATGACACCGGCCTGAGCGAAGGAACCGTGATCTACGGAGCTGGAGACTCCGGCATGGGGCTGATGTCGGCTCTGCGCAATGATCACCGCTTCCGGATCGTCGCCTTTCTCGACGACGCCGAGAACCTCCAAGGCCGCACCCTTCAGAACCTTCCCATCCTCAGCCCCCTGCGGCTGCCCCGACTGATCGAACGGCACGGCGTCCGAAAGGTCCTGCTGGCCATGCCGACCATCCCCAGGCGACGCAAACGGTTGCTGGTCGATCAGCTCACCCATTTCGGCCTGGAGGTACTCTCGATTCCCTCCCTGGCCCAGATGGCCAGCGGTCAGCGAATCGTCTCCGACCTTCAGCCGGTGGCAATCGAAGACCTGCTGGGCCGGGAGCCCTCCAATCCTGACCCGGTGCTCCTGAAAGCGGGTGTGGAAGGGAAGGCCGTCATGGTCACCGGGGCGGGTGGCTCGATCGGGAGCGAACTCTGCCGTCAGATCTTGGGCCTTGGGGCCACAAAGCTGCTGATGGTGGAAAGGAACGAATTCGCCCTTTACGCGATCGAGCGGGAACTGCGCTCGCTTCACTGCAACAGCGAATTGCGCGCGATTCTCGGGGACGCCTGTGATGCCAGTCGCCTCACCCTGCTCTGTCGCCGCCACGGTGTGGCCACGATCTTCCACGCCGCCGCCTACAAGCATGTCCCACTCGTTGAGGCCAACCTCTGCGCGGGCATCGCGAACAACATCCAGGCCACCGAGGCGGTGATCGCCGCAACCCGTGCCTCGGGCGTCGAGCGGCTCACCCTCATCTCCACGGACAAGGCCGTCCGCCCCACCAATGTGATGGGGGCCAGCAAGCGCATCTGCGAACTGCTCATCCAGGCGGCCGCCGCCGACATCGAACCCGGTGGTCCGGTCCTTTCGATGGTCAGGTTCGGAAACGTTCTCGGCTCATCGGGCTCGGTGATTCCCCTCTTCCACCATCAGATCTCCAACGGTGGGCCCGTCACGGTTACCCATCCGGCCATCACGCGCTACTTCATGACCATTCCGGAGGCGGTTCAACTGGTGCTCCAGGCGAACGGCATGGCCATCGGCGGAGATCTCTTCCTGCTCGACATGGGAGAACCGGTTCGCATCGCCGACCTTGCCCGGCAGATGATCGAACTTTCAGGTCTGAGGGTCCGCGATGAGAACAACATCGACGGCGATATCGCCATTGAGTACAGCGGATTGAGACCCGGTGAAAAGCTTTACGAAGAATTGCTCATCAGTGCCGACAATCAGCCCACCCAGCACCCCCTGATCCGCAGGGCCACCGAACCCCGGCGCGAAAGCGACCAGCTTCTTCCCCTGATCGAACAGCTGCACCGCGCCCTCGCCAGCTGGGACGAAGAGGCGACAGGACAACTGCTACGGCAGCTGGTCCCGGAATACGGTCAGCGCGAGGTAGCGATGCCCCCTCCCTTGGTGGATGCGCTCGCCCGATGAACAATCTCCCCCAGTCCTTGTCCAGGGAGCTCTACCGCAGGATTCCTTCTTCGTGGAAGAAAGCCATTCCGGCTGTGCCACCGCCGACACCCCGCAATCTCTGGCTGACCCTGGCCGCTGCGGTGGCGATCCAGAACATCGCCGTCTTCCACACCAGCCAGTCGGAGCACATCACCGTGTTTGCCCTTCTTGTCTGGGGTGGGGCGGTGATCTGCATGGAGGATCAGTTCGAGGATCTCAAACCACGCCCCGCGGCCTGGGGGCTGGTCCTGGGAACCCTTCTGCTCCTCTGGGTCCTGGCACGCTCCGCGGTGATCGTTCACTGGGAGGGCCTTCTGTTCGCCTTGGCACCGATCGCCGGCTTCGCCCTGGCCTTGATGGAGGAACAACCTGGCCGAATCGGCCGCTTCCGCGATCCACTGCTCTGCCTGATGCTGCTGCCGGCGTTCTCCCTGCTGATGCGAACCCTGCCGGAAGCTCCGATCAGCCTTCTCACGGCCAGGATTTCCGGACTCTGGCTGGGTGGGCTCGGCCTCGACGTGTTGGTGAATGCCAGGAGTGTGCTGCTTCCCGGAGGTGGGGTTCAGGTGATGGGCCCTTGCAATGGACTGGACATGATGGCCCAGATCCTCTGCGTGGCGGTGATCTTCCAGCTGGCCTTCCCGATCCGTTCCTGGGCCAGTCGCCTCCAGGTATTTCTGGTCGCGCCACTGATCGGCCTCATCTGCAACACCTTCCGCATCGCACTGCTGGCCCTCTTCGCCGGCTACGGGCATTCGAAGGGCAGCTGGCTGTTCGACTTCTTCCATGAGGACACCGGGTCCCTGATCTTCTCCGGTGTGGCCGTGCTGATGTTCGGGATGGTCTACATGCGTCTGCTGGAGAGGGAACTGCCACCACTGCCTGCCCCCCCACAGCGGGAGGAACGACGATGACGGCCGCTCCCCTGATGGTTCGCTGGTACGGCATCGTGGCCGCTATCGCTGCGCTGGCGGCGGCCAAGGCCATCGCGATGCCGCGCTGGCCAGCAACACCTGACCCCCTGCCGCAACGCGAGCTGGAAGCACGTCTCCGCGACCAGGGGCTCAGCCCATCGTCCGGTCCTGCCCCCACCACCGCCGGCTGGCCTGCCGAACGGGGCTACGAGCTCTCCACCTCGGCCCCGGTGATCATCACGCTGCGGGACGGTTTTGAGCTCATCATGATGGCGGCTTCCGTACGCCAGCGCTTCAGCCTCCAGACCGCTTACATCGGCAGAGATCAACCCAGCCTGAAACTCAAGAACCGCCGCCTCATCAACAGACCTGTTCCCTCCGCCTCGGGACTGGTTCAGGACCAACCCACCCTCCAGACCTGCCTGGTGCGGGGACCGGGCCAGACGGCCGGCTTCGGAGTGACGCGTGTCCAGCTCAGTCCCCTGACGGACCAAGGGGCCACGAGATGGGTGAGGCTGGAGCGCCTCGTCGGACTGCGGCCCCACCGGTCCTATGGCTGCACCCTGATCAGTCTGCGAGGGCCAAAGGGAACGCCACCCTCCCAACCTCTCTGGGGCAAGGTCCTGCAGACACTGGAGCCGGTGCTCCGGTCTCCTGTTTAGGTCAGTGCCCCCGACACCGCTGGTGACGGGTCGCCTTTCTGCTTCACCCCCTTTCCTCCCATCACCGACTCGCCCTCCACACCCATGCCCCAGGAGACAGCCCAGATGCCTGCCCAGGGAGCGGCAGCAGAGATTCCGTTGGGCTGATGGTGATCAACGCCCTGCGGAAGCTTTTTCAGTCCAGCCAGGGGGCCGTAGGTCCTGGCTCTTTTGTGCAGAGGCCTTACCTGACCTTCAGCTGGGTTCTCACCGATCTGCTGGCCGTCGGTCCGATGCCCCGAAGCGAATCCCACTGGCGGCAGTTGGAGGATTCGGGGTTCCACAGCCGCTTCAGTTGCTGCTACTCCGAGGAGGAGGCCGCAGCGGGCCTCCTCCTGCCTGCCGGATGGAGGTCCGACCGCATCGCCCTGCCCGATCACCGCCATCAGGAGCCGATGAGGGAAGGAAGGCTGGCGCTGGCCCTGTCAAGGGCGGAAGCCCTCATGAGC
Source organism: uncultured cyanobacterium (assembly GCA_963772735.1). Classification (GTDB taxonomy): domain Bacteria; phylum Cyanobacteriota; class Cyanobacteriia; order PCC-6307; family Cyanobiaceae; genus Cyanobium. The sequence continues at coordinate 139,868 of CAVYYO010000002.1, forward strand.
CAGGCGCCCCCTCTGTATCTGCACTGCATGGCCGGTTGCGAACGCTCACCGCTTCTGGCCGTGGGGCTCACGACCCGAAGACGTGACATCGACATGCTTGCTGCCCTGGACTGGGTGCGCCGATGCCATCCGATGGCCGCACCGATCTATGACCACCTGGTGATTCTCGAGGCCGTGCTCTCGGCATGGCCTGAATCCATGGAGGCGGATGGAAACTCGTCTGACCAGATACCTCCTGAATGAGATCGCGATAGCCAGAGATGGATGAGCTTCAGATGTCTTGACTTCCTTGATCCTCCCAGGTCACCTGGTGTTTCTGCCACCGAAACGACGCTGTAACCACTCGATCGGCCCGCCCCCTCCGCGACGCCGAGATCCTCGATGATTGGAATCTCTGCCCGCCATTCCCGGTAAGTAGGTGTCGGACTCTCTTCGATTGGATGGCTTACCTCCAGCCATGATTGAGGGGACGTTGAGTGTGGCGGAGTTGAGTGTGGCGGAACCGACCTGTTCAGGCTTCGAATCTGTCTTGACTTCGGAATTTTCCTGGTTGTAAGGAGAATTGATACCCGGCTGAGAAACACCTCCCTTCATGTAGCTGTCCCGGTAGCGCTGGATGTAGCTGCCAAAACCTCCGTAGGAATTCTGGGAACCGCTCTTGGCATAGCCGGAAGCGGAGGCATAGGCGTAATGGTAGTAGTAGCCATATTCATAGCCGTAATCATTCAGACGGCTCGGGAAGTTGACCTGGTTGCAGATGATGCCCAGAACATCCACTCCTGTGGCCTTGATTCTGCGGCAGGCCTGCGGGGCCAGTTCGCGACTCACCTTTCCGAGACCCACCAGGAAGAGGATGCCATCAAGTTTCTCTCCGAGGAGGATCGGGTCAGCGAGCATCAGGCAGGGAGGAGCATCGACGATGATGAGGTCGTAGCCGGGCAGGTCGCGGAGTTCATTCATCACCTCGGTACAGCGAGCGGAGTTCAGCAGCTTCGCGGGGTCGGGAGGCTTCGGGCCTGCCGGAAGCACATCCATGTTCTCAGCGATGGTCTGGATGAGCTCTGTGGAGTGTTTGCTGGCATCGGAAAGGAGGGTGGACAAACCATCTCCGGGTTCGACGCCGAGGTAACGGGCCTGCATCGGCAGCCGCATATCCGAGTCGACGATGAGCACCTTGAGCCCAAGATCCGCCAAGGTGCGGGCAAACACAGTGACAGCAGTGGATTTTCCTTCGCCCTGGGTGGAGGAGGTGATGCCCACCATGCGGATGTTTCTGTCTGCCCGTAGAAGCCGGAAAGTTGTGAACAGGCTGCGAAGTGATTCCTTGATGGCGAACCGCTCGCTGGACGACATCTTGGAGATGCTTGTGGCAATGTCGACCCCCGGCTCAAGAGGGAGGAAAGGAATCAGGCCAAGAACAGGCAGATACAGCTCCTTCTCCACCTCCATGGGTGTGTGGAAAACATTATCTGTACGCTCCCTCAGAACAGCTGCCCCCAGACCCGCAAGCAGCCCGATCATGATGGCTCTCAGGAGGCTGGCCTGGACATTGGGATCTACAGGAGTGGTGCCAAAATCCGGTGGAGCGATCACTTCCCATGGTGTGAGCGAACGGGCCATTTCAAGGCGATAGCGCTCCTTGGCCTGAATGTAGGATGTGTATTGCTCTCGAGCGATCGAAAGACGCTGATTGATGTCTTCAAACTCTGCCAACTTCTGAGGATTGTTCTTGAAGTTTTCACCAAGAAGCAAGAGCTGACGATTGATTTCGTCCTGCTGGGACACGTTGGCGAGCAGCCGGGCCTTGACCCCGTCTGCTTCCTGGCGTTGGACCACTGGCAGTAACTGATTTCGCCTTGCCAGCAGGGACTGGACGATCGGAGAATTCTCCTTGTAGGTGCCTCGGGCAGTGGCCAACTCCTGCTCGAACTGGTTGAGCAGAGCAAGAGGGGTGGTGGTTCCAGCAGCAGCTTCCGCACCGGAGGAACCCCTGCCAGGCACCAGCACAGTGGTGCGACCCAGCTGCTCGAGAGCGGTGGGAGCTCCACTGGGGGTGAACTGCAGTTTGCCGGACTCGATGGATTTCAGCTGACTGTCGAGCTGAACCTGATCGTTCTGCAAGGCCCGCAACTGATTGACCAGGTTTTCACGAGCTGTGAGAATCTGGGTAGCCGCCTCGGCCGGATCGATGAAATTGTTCCGTTCGCGGAACTTGAGCATCTCCTCGGAGAGTTTCTTCATCCTGGATTCGATGGCAGGAGCCGATTCATCCAGGAAACGAACTCCGGAATTCACCGCCGCCTGCCGCTGGGTGAGGGAGAAGTCGGTGTAATTCTTGGCGAGCTGACGCAGGATTGCCTTGCCCTTGGCAGGATCCCGCCATCGCAGCGTGACATTGAGAACGTTGTCAACGGCCGCAGACTCCTGCCTGATCGAGAGATTCTGCTGGAGCTCCCTGATCGGCACCCCCTGGCGCTGGGCAACCGGGCCGATCAGCAGAGGACTGCGCATCAGAACGATCAGGCTGGGGACGTCCGCCGTGATCTCGGTGCGGGCAATGGTTTCCACTGATCCGCCTCTGCCGGCGCCGCTTTTGTCGTCGAAGGGATTGCTGATCTGCATCTGAAACCCCCCCTGGTAGACGGGGGAGAAGATGCGCTGGCGCAGGGTATTGATCGCCAGAGCCCCGGTCACCACGGCAAAAGTGATGAGCAGGACGGTCTGCCGGCGCTTGACCGTCCGGATCAGCCCCCCCAGGCCACCACCGGAGGACTGAGCCTCATTGGTGGGATTGAGGGGGCTGTTCAGTGGCTGATCACCTGAATAGGACGGTGGGAGCCCGGAACCCGAAACCGCAGGCAGAGCAGACGGCTGCGGCGATCCACCCGGAAAGAATTCAGGAGGAGCGCCTGTTGTCGTCACTTCATCCAACGCAGAGGGAGGTCCGGCCATGTTAATGGCAACTGGAGAAGAGCGCCTTTTTTTGACTGGAGCGACTATGGTGGTAACCCAAATCATCGATGTCGGTGGCCTCTCTACCCCGAACACCTGTTCTCCTGCGGTCACCCCGTCGGTCTGAGAGGTCCTGCACCCTGGCCCATCGCTCCCTGCGAGGTCGACTCACCGCAGCAGGTCTCGCTGGCTTTGCCGGACTGATGTTCAGCCCCACTGCCCTCAGAGCTTCTGTGCCCCAGGGGCTGGCACCCCAAGGCACCAGGCCGGGGTCCTTCATGGTCGCTGCCCCCCCCGCCGATTCTGCCGCTGAGGCACCACTTCCCCTTTCCGTCACTGAGGTTTACAACGATCTTTATGTGCTCGGGCCCGGTGATGGGCTCCAGCTCACCTTCACCGATCCTTCGGCAGCATCCATCGGTGGCCCCATCACCGTTCTCCCCGATGGCACATCCACGCTTTCTCTGCTTGGTTCCGTTCAGCTGACGGGGCTGACCATCGGCCAGGCCACTCGCTGGCTCACCTCTCTCTACTCCAAACAGCTGGTACGGCCGGAGCTGTTTCTCAGTCTCACCACGCCACGCCCGGTCAAAGTCAGCATCATCGGGGAGGTGACCCGCCCAGGGCTCTACCCGCTTCCCTCCTACTCCACGCCGGTTTCCGCCATCCAGACGGCTGGCGGCATCACCCTCAACGCCGACATCCGCAATGTTCTGCTGCGGCGACTGGCCGGCCCCGATGGGAGCCAGAAACAGACCGTTCTCGATCTGGCCCAGTTGTTCCAGGTCGGCAACCAACGACAGAATCCGATTCTCTTCGATGGGGACACACTGGTTGTGGCCCGCACCGATGAGATCATCCCTGATGAGATCCTCCAGATCGGTGCCACCAATCTGGCCCCTGCCACCATCACTGTGTCGGTGATCGGTGAAGTGAGGTCTCCTGGCACTCTCAGCCTCCCCGCCAACACACCCCTCGCTGAAGCCATCTTCCGGGCCGGAGGTACGCAGAACTGGCGAGCGAACACGAACAATATTCAACTCGTACGTCTGAATCGCAACGGCACCAGCACCCGCGAAGTGTTCACATACAACGAAGGGATCGGGGTTTCGAAGGGTCTGAATCCACCTCTACGCGACAGGGACACCATCATCGTCAACCGCAGTTTGTATGCCAAAGCAACCGACCTCCTCAGACCAGGTGCTTGTACCCCTGGGTCAGCTCACCAACACTTATTTTTACGTAAGAAGAGTGGCCGATGATTTCGATAATAACAACAACAACCGCTGAACGTTCTTTTTCCTGCTGACCATGTACCGCGAACCCACCATCAGTCACAAAGCCATCGCCTGGGCCCTGCTCAGTCAGGCCCTCTGGCTTCCCCTGCTGGCGATCGACGTCCACGACCGCTGGCAGGCCCGGGTCAAGGACATGGCCGTTCCCTCCCCTGCCGACCCCCAGGGCCTGGGGGCCGACGAGGACGTCGCCTTGCTTCCCGAAACCACTCCCACTCCCGCGTCCGCGGGCGTCCGCTCCCCATCCCCTCTCGACCATCTGGGCGTCACCACGGGTCATGTGCTCAGTTCGGCCTCAGAAAAGATCGGTTCCCTGCTGGATACCCCCCTCACCCGGAGCCTTGACCTCAGCGGCCCGGGCCAGTCCTCCAGAGCGCGTCCGGACCCCGGCCGCCGGTCGCGCTCTTCCCTCCGGAGGATCCAACCTTCCAGCACTGCCACTGCTCCGGTGCCAAGCCCGCTGTTCAGGATCGATGCCCCCCCCCTCGGAGTCGCCGGCCTGGGTCAGCCCCAGAGCCTCCTGGAGCGCAACTTCTCCAAGGCTGAGCAGCTCGGAGGTGTTCTCACGATCGAGGATCTGGGTACCCCGGCCATGCCACTCGTCGCCAGGGCCGAGCGGGCACGCTGGGCCAGGAGCGGCGATCCGATGGCGCCCCTCCCCCGGAATCTGAGGGAGCCCATGCGCCAGGCGATCCGCACCCTTCCAGCCCCAACCGCCACCAAGACAGCCAAGTTGCAGCAGGCTCGGGTGATTTACGTGCCCTCCACCAGGGTCAGCAAACCCACCCAGGTGCCCCTGGCGGTTCAGGCCGACGGGACGGTCGACGTGCTCACCCATCCCGATGATCCCGGGGTGATCGAGGACATCAAGGAATGGTCCAGCCGCCAGCCGGCCCCTTCTGCAGGGACCGTCACTCCAGCAGTGATCAACCTTGAGCCGATCCCCGTCGAGGAGTCAGTCGTGGCAACCCCCCGCCCCAGACCGGCTTCGCCGGTGGCCATCGCCCCACCTCCGCCGCTGCCGCCGGTCCCTGCCCCTGCCAAGGTGAGCGCTGCCACCCAGGTCCTGCAGAGGCTTCTGCGCCTGCGGCTCCAGTCAGGGCCTCCGCCGCCGTGCAGGCGCCCCTGACCCCGTGAGGCCAGCCTGGCGCCGCAGCCCCTTTGCCGACCTGATGGGCCTGGCCGTGGCTGACACTTGGGCTGTCTGCCCGGACAGGCCCAGTCCCTGCCGGTTCCGCCCCCTGCCTGGGTGCCCGCCGCCCCCGAAACCGCCCCGGCGGGGTGGGAGCCCGTTGCTGACGTGTCAGTGCTGCCCCCGGAATACCTGCCCCCACCGGCGAATCGCGATCCTGCCGAACTGTCGACCCCTCCCCGCTAGGGCAAGGCGGATCGACGCTCTGCGAGGCAACGTCGGAAGCCTGAAATTCCGAACACGGGCTCGATCTGGAGGTGTCTGGACTCCAGCCTCGCCGCGGCATCCCGATCTGGGCCGCTTCATTCGGCCACCGCTTCGATGGCTGCGGCGATGGCCCGTCGCTGCTCGGCGTCGTATCCCCAGCGATCCAGGAAGGCCCTGTCCTCCGCTCACCTCATGACGCAGGTCCTCCTGTTCGCCGGCGGCGGCCAGCAGGCTTTCCAGCCGCCGCTTCACCGCCACCGGCTCCAGCTGACGCAGCAGTTCGGTGCTGCGCTGCTGCACCCGCTCCGAACCGGCCTGATGCTCAGGGTCCCCCGAACGGCGATGGTGCAGGATCATGGCCGTGCTCATGGCCAGGTTGCGGGCGGTGAGATCCACCACCCCCTCGCCGGCCTGGCGCAGGGCGCGCCACCAGGGGTTCCGGCAGACGGTCCATCAGCGGGGTCTCACCGGTGAGGCTCACCACGAAGAACCCCCGGGCGCCATCGCGGCTGGCCACCAGTTCCGCCACCCGATCGGCCAGCACCTCATCGCTGAGCTCACCCGCCTCCCAGAGCCCGAGCCACTGGGCCGCGATGTCCATCGCCTGGGGAAAGGTCGGCTCCAGCGGGGTCTCGGTCAGTGGAGCGGCATCGGTCATGGCGGTAGGCAGGCGACGGGGCCCGTGGGCTGGCAGTGTTGAGGCTATGGACCCGAACGCCCCGACCGCCGGCCCCGGCGATGCCCAGCCCAGTGACGGGTCACCGGGGGAAGGGTCGGCGACGGAGGCTCTCTTCCGTTCCGGCTTCGTGGCCCTGATCGGACGCCCCAACGTGGGCAAATCCACCCTGCTCAACCAGCTGGTGGGCCAGAAGGTGGCGATCACCTCCCCCGTCGCCCAGACCACCCGCCACCGACTGCGCGCCATCCTCACCACCCCGACGGCCCAGCTGGTGCTGCTGGACACTCCGGGCATCCACAAACCCCACCACCTGCTGGGGGAGCGCCTGGTGCAGAGCGCCCGAGGGGCCATCGGCGAGGTCGACGTGGTGCTGCTGCTGGTGGATGCCAGCCAGCCGGCCGGCCGCGGCGACGGCTTCATCGTGGACCTGCTGCGCCACTGCCGGGTTCCGGTGCACGTGGCCCTCAACAAGAGCGACCGGGTGGGGGCGGACGCCGAGGATCTGGCCGCCACCTACCGGGAACTGCTTGAGGCGGATGCCGACCGGCCCCGGCACTGGCCCCTCCATCCCTGCAGCGCTCTCCACGGTGACGGCTGCAGGGCCCTGGTGGAGGCCCTGGCCGCCGACCTGCCGCCGGGGCCGTTGCTCTACCCCGCCGACGCGGTGAGCGACCAGCCGGAACAGCTTCTGCTGGCGGAACTGATCCGGGAGCAGGTGCTCAGCCTCACCCGCGAGGAGGTTCCCCACTCGGTGGCGGTGCGGATCGAGCGGATCGTGGAGGACGGGGGAGGCGCCAGGGGCAAGGAACGCACGGCCGTGCTGGCCACCGTGCTGGTGGAACGCAGCAGTCAGAAGGGGATCCTGATCGGCAAGGGCGGCCAGATGCTCAAGGCCATCGGACAGGGAGCCCGGCTGCAGATGCAGAAGGTGTTCGACGGGCCGGTCTACCTCGAACTGTTCGTCAAGGTGGTGCCCAACTGGCGCAGCCATCCAGGCCGGCTGGCTGAACTGGGCTACCGGGGCGACTAGCCCCCGGACAGGACCTCACCAGCAGGGCGCGGAGTTTGCGAGGATCCAGCCACGATCCCTCCGCGGTAGGAACGTGATGCCGAACGTGATGCCGCCCGTGCCGTGACCAGCGCCACCGATCCAACACTCGAAGCGGCCCCCGCTCCCTTCCCCCCCGAGAGCATCGAGGCCTTTCTGGTCTGCTGCACAGGGGAATGGTTATCCCTGCGCAGCCGCTTCAGCCTGGAGGAGCTCCCTGCTGACTCCAGCGAGGAGGAGGCCAGCTGGCACAGCTCCGAGCGGGGAGAGCTGAAGGTGGCCTACCTGGCTCAGGAGGGGGTGGGCGAGCCGGGGGGCCTGGAGATCACTCCCCCCGCCGGCGGCAGCCACCGGCTGCTGTTCCACGCCGACGGACGCTTCAGGGGCAGTGCCCCGGACGGCGCTGAAACCGAAGGCCGATGGCAACTGTGGCCGGACGGGAGCCTGGAGCTGACCAGCCACCGGGGAAACGCGACGGTCAAGGAGAGAATCTGGTTCACCAAGGTGAACCTGCGCCTGCGCAGCAGCGTGGAGCATCGCCCCGACGGCAGCCCGGGAAGGGCCAGCTTCAGCTCGGAGATCCGACGGGTCAGCCGGCCCTCCGGCTGAGGCGGCCGTGCGCTTCGACGTGGTGAGTCTGGTCCCGGAGGCCTTCGAGCCCCTGCTGGGGCTGGGTGTGATCGGCCGCGCCTTCGGGGCTGGGATCGCCCGGATCCACACCCACAACCCCCGCGACCACGCCAAGGATCGCTACCGCAAGGTGGACGACGAGCCCTACGGCGGAGGGGCCGGCATGGTGCTCAAACCCGAGCCGGTCTACGCCGCTTTCGAGGCGATCCCGGTTCTGCCTCGCAGGCGGGTGCTTCTGATGAGTCCCCAGGGCCAGCCGCTCCACCAGAGCGACCTGCGCCGCTGGGCCACCGAGCACGACCAGCTGGTGCTGCTCTGCGGTCACTACGAAGGCTTCGATGAGCGGATCCGGGCCCTGGCGGACGAGGAGGTCTCCCTGGGCGACTTCGTGCTCACCGGCGGCGAACTGCCCGCCCTGGTGGTGATCGCCGGCGTGGTGCGGCTGCTGCCGGGAACGGTGGGTTCTCCGGACTCACTGGAGGCGGAGAGCCACAGCGACCTGCTCCTCGAGCACCCCCAGTACACCCGGCCGGCCGCGTTCCGCGGCATGGAGGTCCCGGAGGTGCTGCGCAGCGGCGACCACGGCGCCATCGCCCGCTGGCGGATGGAGCAGCAGCTGGCCCGCACCCGGGAACGGCGCCCCGACCTGCATGCCCGCTGGCAGGCGCAGCAGGGCCCAGTCGACGACACTGGGGCAGCTTCGAGGGCCCCCATGCAGCTGCGCATCGGCAACGGCTACGACATCCACCGCCTCGTGCCGGGCCGCCTCCTGATCCTTGGGGGAGTTCACCTGGAGCATCCCGCAGGGCTGGGACTGGAGGGCCACAGCGATGCCGACGTGCTTGTTCACGCCCTGATGGATGCCTTGCTCGGGGCTCTCAGCCTGGGGGACATCGGCAGCCACTTTCCCCCGGAAGACGAGCGCTGGCGCGGGGCTGACAGCCTGGTGCTGCTGGAGCGGGTGATGGATCTGGTGCGGGAACGGGGCTGGCAGGTGGTCAACATCGACACGGTGGTGGTGGCGGAACGACCGCGGCTCAAGCCCCACATCGCCACCATGCGGGAGACCATCGCCGCCCGGATGGCCCTGGCTCCCAGCCAGGTGGGGGTCAAGGCCACCACCAACGAAAGGCTCGGTCCCACGGGCCGGGAAGAGGGGATCGCCTGCCACGCCGTGGCGCTGCTGCAGCAGCCATGAACCGTCTTCTTCCGCCTCGGCTCCCTAACGTGCTGCCTGCCCTCTGCCTGCTCCTGGTCGTGCTGGCTGGCCTTCCCGGCGATGCCTTCGCCGTCAGTACCCAGAGCCCTGGCCAGGGACAGGGCAGCGCCGAAAGGACCGTGGTCGAACACCTGCGGTTGAAGGTGCCCGCCGCGGCCCGCCGGGCCTGGCTGCAGGCGGAACAGGAGACCTGGGAGCCCTGGCTGCAGCGGCAGGATGGCTTTCTCGGCCGGCAGCTTTTCTGGGACGCTGAAAAGGAGGAAGGGATCCTGCTGATCCACTGGCGCAGCCGTCCTCAGTGGCTCGCCATCCCTGAGAGCGACATTGCCGCCGTGCAGCGCCGTTTCGAGGCAGCGGCCCGTCGGGCTCTGGCCTTGGATCCCGGTTTTGCTGACGAGGCGAAGGCCGCCAATCCCTTCCCGCTGGTGTACGCCGGCGAACTGGAGGTGCCTTGAGCGAGGAGGCCCGGCTCGACCTGGGCCGCCGCCGGCGGCTGGGGATGGTGGAGGCGGTCTGGGGGGAGCACAAGAGTGTCGACCAGATCGCTGCGGTCATGCGGGAGATGCGGCAGGCTGGAGAGCTGGCGCTGGTCACCAGGGTTTCCGAACAGAAGGCCACCGCGGTCCTGCGGCAGCTCACCGACCGCGACGGCATCGCGGAAGCCACCCGGTCGCCCGTGCACCATCCCCTGGCCCGCTGCCTCACCTGGCCCGACCCGCCGCCGGCCGACCCCTCCCTCGGCCGGGTGGCGGTGCTGAGCGGGGGCAGCAGCGATCTGGCGGTGGCTGCGGAAGCCCGGTTGGCCCTGGCCTGCCATGGGGTGGTCAGCGACCTGGTTCTGGATGTGGGGGTGGCCGGGTTGCACCGGCTGCTGGGGGAGCTGGAAGGGCTGCGCCGGGCGCGGGTGCTGATCGCCTGTGCCGGCATGGAAGGGGCGTTGCCGACCGTTCTGGCCGGGCTGCTGCCCCAGCCCGTGATCGGGGTGCCGGTGGCGGTGGGCTACGGGGTGAGCGCCGGGGGCCACACCGCCCTGATGGGCATGCTGGCCAGCTGCGCCCCCGGTCTCACGGTGGTGAACATCGACAACGGCTACGGGGCGGCGATGGCGGCCCTGCGGATCCTGCAGCTGACAGGGAGCAGACGCCTTCAGCCTCCCGGGCGCAGGGGACCTGAGGGCGGGGCCTCGATCTCCAGGACGGTCTGCAACCAGAGGGCCAGGGAACGGGGCAGACGACCCTGCTCGAAGCGCTCGATGGCCTCAAGCAGGACCGGGGTGTTGACCCAGCTGATCCGGCGGGAGGCCATCGGGAAGGCAGGCATCTGGGCCGCAGTCTGGGAGGCCTCATGGGGCCTGGCAAGGGGCGGCAGCGGCACCCTCACCGGCGGGTTGTTGCCCGATCAGAGGTGCTGCAGATCCGGATAGGCGGTGATCACCTGCTCGGTGCTGAGCACCTCGCCCGCTCCTTCCGGCTGCCAGATCACCTCCAGGGCCAGCAGGTCATCGGCAGCCAGAGCTCCCAGCTTCTGGAGCGACTCGCGCAGTTCATCAGCGGAGCCGGCTCCCTTGATGGCCAGCCGGTTGCGGCTGGCCACCAGCAGGGTCACCACGATGAAGTCGCTGGTGGCATCGCTGGCACCGGGGGCGACCTTCGCCGGCTCACTGAAACGGCGCCCGGCCACGTTGGCGGTGAGCTCGCGCTCCAGTTTGCTGCGTTCCTGCATGGAGAGCCGGTTGAACGTGGATTCCGCGCTGGCGAAGGGCACCTGCCCCACTTCGCCATTGGCATAGACCCAGAGATCGGGATGGCGAAGCAGGGACAGACTGGTTTCCTGGAGCACACGCTGCAATCCGCCGCTGCTGGAGGTGTCCGCCCCGCTGGCCAGGCGCCGCAGATCGTCCTGGAGGTCGCGGGCGGAGGCCAGCAGACCCACCTGGATCTGGGCGATGGACACCGGGCCGTCGGGCCTGGAGCGGGTGGCCAGATCGGATCCGGAACTCCCCAGGCTCGGGCCACCGCCACCGCGCAGGGCATTCACCACCACCCCCGCGACGGCCATGAGAATCAGGAAGCCGAACAGGCCTCCGCCCCCGAAGCCGAAGATCGGCACGATGAAGGGGAAGCCGATGCCGCCGCCCCGGTAACCGCCGCCGTACCCACCTCGGTATCCCCCTCCGTAACCGCCACCCCCGTAGCTGCGGGGCATGGACGGTGCCGAACGGAAGCTCCCCCCCGATGCGTCCCCCGCTGGCGGCCTGGGCAGGATGGGGCGCCGTGACCAGCAGGCCAGCCACCAGCAGCGGTACCACCATCAGACCGGCCAGGCGCCGGAACCATCGGGAACCCATGGCAAAAGATTTCACAATGGGCGAAATCTAGGAACCACCTCCCACGATGGTGACCACCTCCAGCACGTCGGATTCCACCACTGCCTGGGTGGACCAGCGGTCCCTGGGGAGGATCGCGCCGTTGAACTCCACCACCACCAGCCGGGGCTCGTAACCGAGGACCACCAGCAGGGCATCCAGACGCAGCCCCGCCGGGCAGGAACGCAGCTCCCCGTTGACCCGCAGGCCGATCTCCCCTGGGGGTGCGTCCTTCGATGGCGGTGGCCCGCTCATGCCTCCGCCTCCAGCCCCGCCAGCAGGGCGGCGGTGGCCTCACCGGGACGCTCCGCCGCGGTGATGGCCCGCACCACCGCCACCCGATCCGCCCCGGCATCGCGCACCGCGGCCAGATTGGCGCCATCGATGCCACCGATGGCAAAGAAGGGCAGGGGACACTCCGCCGCGGCCTGGGCCACGTAGCCCAGTCCCACCGGCTCACGACCGGGTTTGGTCGGGGTGGCGTTCACCGGACCGACGCCGACGTAATCACAGCCGTCGGCCACCGCCCGGCGCAGGTCCTCGAGGCGATGGGTGCTGCTGCCGATCAGCCGATCCCGACCCAGGAGGCGTCGGGCGACGGCGGGCGGCAGGTCCCCCTGGCCCAGATGGACTCCGTCCGCGCCCACCGCCAGGGCCAGATCGATGCGGTCGTTGACGAGAAAGAGGGCCCCATGGCGATGGCAGAGGCGGCACAGGTCGCTTGCCTGGTCGTAGCGACGACGGTCATCCGTGGGGGCTCCAGCCGTGGTGGCACTCTCCTCGGGCTTGGCGCGGTACTGGACCAGACGCACCCCCGCCTCCAGGGCAGCAGCCACCACCTCCTCCAGGGCAGGAAGCGGGCTGGTGACCAGGTAGAGGTGACAGCGCAGCAGCAGGGCCCGGCGTTGGTCGCCGCCATGACCGGCCCGGAGGAGATCCACCTCCAGGTCGTAGAGGGCATAGCGGATTTTCGCCGCCTCCGCCGCCAGTTCCGAGTCCTCGAGCCGACCGAACTCCTCGAGCACTCGCAGGGCCTCCTGCACCCGGGCGGCGTTGGCGGCCAGCACGCTGCCGCCGTCCCGGCGCTCCGCCTGGGCGGGATGGGCCATCCCGGCGGCCGGGTCAGTGGCGGTGTGGCGTGCCAGCTTGTAGCGCTCCCGGTGCAGCCCGCCCAGTCGCTGGCGCAGGTCCTTGCAGCGGGCCACCAGATCGGGCCGGTCCAGGGCGAAGCGGGCCCAGTCCTCGAGCACCCGCAACCCTTCCCGGGCCCGGTCGAGGTTGGCATCCAGCAGACGGTCGATGGCGGCACGCTCGGCGCCGCTGCGCGACGGCGGCGGGACTGGGGGCTCGGACGTCACCGGACCGGTGCAGGTGATCCATCCAGGGTATGGGACGGATTCGGAGCGAGGCGGCCATGGGGCGGCTGATCAGACCCAAGGAGGCCGTGGGTCCGGCTCCTGCTGGACCCCGGACATGGGGCTGCGCGAGGACCCTTCCCGGGCAAGACAGTCCCGCCGCGCCAGGTCGGCATCCCGGCGGATCTGCTCGCTGAGGGCCTCGATGCCGGCGAAGGCCTGCTGGCGCCGCAGCAGCCGCACGGGCTGCACCGTCAGCCGGGCCCCTGTCAGATCGAGCCGGCGGTCGAGCAGGTGCACCTCCACCGCCGAGGGTGCCAGGGGGTCCACCGTGGGCTGGGGACCCAGGTTCATCACCGCTGCCATCACCTCATCCTCGTCGTCACGCCAGGCCAGGGCCGCATACACCCCCTCCAGCGGCAGGAATTTGCGCCCATCCACCTGCAGGTTGGCGGTGGGCCAGCCCAGCGTCCGGCCCAGACCCCGGCCGCTCACCACCCGGCCGCTGAACCGGTAGGGACGCTCCAGCAGCCGTTCCGCCTCGCCGATGTCGCCGACCGCAAGGGCACGACGGATGCGACTGCTGCTGACCCGCTCGGCCCCATCCCAGAGCATGGGCACCACCCGCACCTCGATGCCCAGGGAAGCGCCGATGCGGGCCAGGTCGTCGGCATCGCCGCTGCGGTCGACCCCGAAGCGGAAGTTGGTTCCCACAGCGATGCGAAGCGCCTGAAGCCGATCCACCAGCACCTGGCGCACGAACAGTTCAGGGGTGAGCGCCGCCAGGGAGCGGGTGAAGGGCACCAGCACCAGCTGGCGGATGCCGAGGGGTTCGAGCAGCGTCAGCTTCTCCTCGGGAAGATCCAGCCGCAGCCGGGGTTCCCCATGGAGCACCTCCCGGGGATGGGGCCAGAAGCTGACCACGGTGGGAACCAGTCTCTCCTCCCCGGCGAGCAGGGGTCCGGTGACCGCGGCGATCACGCGACGGTGACCCTGATGCAGCCCATCGAAGCTGCCCAGGGCGATGGCGGTGGGGCGCAGGGCGTCCTGGGGATCGTGAAGCGGGATCAACGGCGTGCGCCCTCGCCGCAAGGATCCTCCCATGGCAAGTTTGGGATCTCCGTTCCCTCCTCCATGGTCGACCAGCTGGACCTGCAGCGCATGGCCGATGCGCTTCGCCGCATGGGCTGGGTGCGCTTCTGGGTCCAGCTGGCCCTCGGGGTGGTGGTGGTGGGGGTGCTCCTGTTCAACAACATCGGCGGCCGGTTGGCGGCCAACTCCTCCCGCGCCCTGGGGCTGGGCCCCGGCCTCTCCCTTACCACCCTCTCGTTCCTGGTTCTGCTCTGGAGTCTGTGGCAATCCTGGCTGGTGGTGCGCTGCGGCCGTGCCCTGGCCAGCCCGGTGCGGCCCAGCAAAGGCGAGACCTCCCGCCTGGTGAAGCGGGGCCTGGTGGCCGACCTGATCGGGCTGACGCTGGCATCGGTTGGCTACCAGGCCCTGGCCGGCAGCCTGTTCGTCCAGGCCTCCCAGCAGGTGCCGGGCTTCCTTGGGGCCCAGTTGCAGCCGACGCCAGGCAGCGGCAGCCGGGTGTTGGGGCTGCCGATCACCGCGATCGAGATGCTCTCGGTGCTCAGCAACACCCAGGTGCTGTTCGCCCACCTGATCGCCCTGATTCTGAGCCTCTGGCTGTTGCAGAGGATCTACCGCAGGAGCTGATCGCTGCGTCCGATGGTCTCCAGCCCCGGCAGGGAGGGGATCGAGCCGCGCCAGAAGAGCTCCGGCTGCAGCGGCGTCAGGGAAGGCCCCCCCTCCCGCACCCAGGCCACATCGGTGGGCCACTCGGCCGGACCGGCTCCGGTGCCTTCGAGATCATCGACCACCTCGCCGGCCAGCCAGTAGTAGGTGCGGCCGCGGGGATCGGTGCGCTTCTCGAACTGATCGATGTAACGCCGCACCGCCGTCCGACACCAGCGCAAGGGGCCCAGCGCTTCGGCGGGTCGGGGGGGCACGTTCAGGTTGAGCAGCAGGCCCTCGGGCCAGCCGGCGGAGTGCAGGCCCTCGGCCACGTCGAGGGTCAGGACCGCGGCCGCCTCGAAGCGCCGCCAGTGGAAATCGGCACTGCTCACGGCCAGGGCCGGCAGGCCCTCGATCGTGCCCTCCATGGCCGCTGACACGGTGCCGGAATAGAGGACGTCGGTCCCAAGGTTGGGACCATGGTTGATGCCGGATAGCACTAGATCCGGGGGCTGCTCCAGCAGACGGAACAGGGCCAGTTTGACGCAGTCGGAGGGGGTGCCGCTGCAGGCCCAGGCCGTGACGCCCGGGGCGAAGAGTTCATCGGCCCGCTCCGCCCGCAGAGGGGTCTGCAGGGTGAGGCCATGGCCGGTCGCGGAACGCTCCCGGTCGGGACAGACCACCGAGACCCTGTGGCCGCGGCCGGCCGCCTCGGCGGCCAGGGCCTGGATACCGTCGGCGAAGACCCCGTCGTCATTGCTGATCAGGATCCGGAGCGGTGCCATCGGCCCTGGGGAGCGGGGACTGGCGGCAAGTTAGACGCTGCTGCCTACAGTCGCTTCCTCCTCCGACCCGAGCCGTGAGCGCCACCGTCAGCCTGCAGCAGCTCACCGACCAGCTGGAGCGCCTGGAAGCGGAAGCCGCTGTCGCCATCGCCGCCGCCGCCGATGCGGCAGCCCTCGAAGACCTGCGGGTCGGCCTGCTGGGCAAGAAGGGGCGCCTCTCCGGAGTGCTGGGGTCCATGGGCCGCCTGCCGGGAGAGGAGCGGCCGCTGGTGGGCCAGCGGGCCAACCGGCTCAAGGAACAGGTGCAGCGGCTGCTCGGCGAACGGCTGGAGGCCGTGCGCAGCGCCGCCATGGCCGAACGGCTGGAGCTGGAACGGCTCGACGTCACCATGGCCTGCAGCTACGTGCCGCCCGGCCATCGCCACCCCCTGCAGAGCACGATCGAGGAAATCGTCGACATCTTCGCCGGTCTCGGGTACCGGGTTTCGGAAGGGCCCGAGATCGAGACCGACCACTACAACTTCACCGCCCTCAACATTCCCGAGCATCACCCCGCCCGGGACATGCAGGACACGTTCTACCTGGGCGGTGACCGGCTGCTGCGCACCCACACCTCGCCGGTTCAGATCCGCCACCTGGAAGCCCATCCGCCACCGGTGCGGGTGATCGCCCCGGGACGGGTCTACCGCCGCGACGCCGTGGACGCCACCCATTCCCCCGTGTTCCACCAGGTGGAGGTGCTGGCCCTCGACGAAGGGCTGGATTTCAGCCATCTGCGCGGCACGGTCACCACCTTCCTGCAACAGTTCTTCGGAGACCTGCCGGTGCGCTTCCGGGCCAGCTACTTCCCCTTTACCGAACCCTCCGCGGAAGTGGACGTGCAGTGGCGCGGCCGCTGGCTGGAGGTGATGGGCTGCGGCATGGTCGACCCGGCGGTGCTGGAGGGCATGGGCATCGATCCGGAGCGCTGGAGCGGCTTCGCCGCCGGCCTCGGGGTGGAGCGGTTCTGCATGGTGCGCCATGGCATCGACGACATCCGCAGGCTGTTCAGCAGCGACCTCCGCTTCCTGGAGCAGTTCTGATTCATCGATGCCGAAGCCTTCTCCTACAGACCTTGTTGGTGCCGCGGGGAGATATCGAACCCAGCTCTACACAGGCCGTCAGGAGTGCCACTACGCGATCCGCAATCCCTGGTCGCAACCCCTCGGCAGGATCGCTGACTTTCTGACCCCTTTCACGCTGCCTCCCCTTTACTACGTTGAGGCGTCGGATGGCCATCTGGTTTCCCTGATCGGCGTTGCCAAACCGTGCACCATCCTTCACGAAACAACTCCCTTTCTGCGACTGGAGGGGCTCAAGGCCCTGAAGCTGACCTGTGGCGCCTACCTTCCCGCCACCACGCGGATCCCAGGCACCCTCTGCTCGCTGGTGGACTTCCGTGGCTGGAAGGGATACTTCCACTGGTTTCTTGATTTCCTGCCCCGGGTTCTGGCGGCAGAACACCACAGCCGCCTGTCCAAGGCCAAGGTGAAGTTTCTGGTGCCTGCCCCGCTGATGCCGTGGCAGGCCGAATCGCTGCACAGGCTGGGCCTGTCCGAGGACAGCCTGATGGCGCACCATCCCTCGGCTGGTTGCTCCCACATCCTCGCCGAAGTCGTCCTGGCCACATCGGCCCATCGGCATCAGCATGCCAACGGTGCTCCCTTCGACGCGATCTCGCCTCTGACCGTCCGGGACATGCGGCAACGCCTTCATCGCCCAGCCGATGACACCCTGACGAAAGAATTGCCACGAAAAGTGTTCGTCAGCCGCCGCGGTGCAAACTCAAGGCGGATCACCAATGAATCGGAAGTCTCTGCCTATCTGGAATCGCATGGGTTTTCATCCATTCAACTTGAGAAGCTGAGCCTTTCCGAGCAGATTGCCCTGTTCCGCCACGCCTCACACGTGATCGCTCTGCATGGAGCAGGGCTGACGAATCTGATCCATTCCAGAAAGAGTTCTGTGCTCGAACTCTTTCCAACGGGGCATGGCATCCGACCCGATTACTATCAGCTTGCCAGCATTCATGCTCTTCCTTATTTCTTCCATGCCCTTCCCTCACTCAACGGCAGCCATGATGTCCAGATCGCCACCTCCGTGCTGGACGATTTCCTGGGGCTGACCTCATGATTTCGGCAGGCGAGAGTCCGCAGGAGGCCTACGCATTGGACCACTGGCCTACGGATTAGATTTCCTATGCCCCCCTGCCTTGGCCCATTGCCCCGGGTCGGACTGATCGTCAACGACGGCAAGGATCTGGCGATCAGCACCGCCGACCTGATCGAGCGTCGCCTGACCGAGGCCGGCCTGGACGTGGCGCGGGTCAGCAGTTCCGGTGGCCTGGTGGGTTTCGCCAATCCCGACCAGCACCTGCGCTCCAGGGGCTACGCCGCCTGCGTCCCCGCCAGTTTCGATGAGGAGATGGCCCTGGCGGTGGTGCTGGGGGGGGACGGCACCGTCCTCTCCGCCGCCCGCCAGACCGCCCCGATCGGCGTGCCGATCCTCACCATCAACACCGGCCATCTGGGCTTCCTGGCCGAGGCCTACCTCAAGGACCTGGACCAGGCCCTGGCCCAGGTGGTGGCAGGGGAATGGACCATCGAGGAGCGTTCCATGCTCGTGGTGAGCGTGATGCGTGGCGAACAGCGGCGCTGGGAAGTGCTCTGCCTCAATGAGATGGCCCTGCATCGGGAGCCCCTCACGAGCATGTGCCACTTCGAGATCGCCATCGGCCGCCACGCTCCGGTGGACATCGCCGCCGATGGCGTGATCCTCTCTTCCCCCACCGGCTCCACGGCCTATGCCCTGAGCGCCGGCGGACCGGTGATCACTCCCGACTGTCCTGTGCTGCAGCTGACCCCGATTGCCGCCCACTCCCTCGCCTCCCGTGCCCTGGTGTTCAGCGACAGGGAGCCGGTGACGGTGTTTCCCGCCACGCCCGAACGGCTGATGATGGTGGTGGACGGCAGTGCCGGCTGTTATGTCTGGCCCGAGGACCGGGTGCTGGTGCGCCGCAGCGACCACCCTGTGCGCTTCGTGCGACTGGCCGACCATGAATTCTTCCAGGTGCTCCGTAACAAACTGGGCTGGGGCCTCCCCCATGTGGCCAAACCCGCCGGCAACCACGCCGATGCGCCGCTGTGATGTGATGCCGTCGTCCGAACCGACACCCGTGCTGTTGCTGGGCCCTGAGGCCACCGGCCTGGGGCCGCGTCTGGAGGTGTCCGGCTACCGCCCTCTGTTGCAGGAGCCCGCCGACCAAGCGGCCTCGGGGATGGTCGTGGCGGCCGTGGTCCTCTCGCCTGGCGGCGAAGACAGGATTCCGCAGCTGCGGCGGTGGCTGGGAGCCCGCCCCCTGCTGCTGGGCATCACCAGCGACAGTGTCGAAAGCCGCAGCCAGTGCCTGGAATGCGGAGCCGACGATTTCTGGCTGCCCAGCCTCGGCACCAGCGATCTGCTCACCCGCCTGCGTCTGCATCTGGGCATCGCCAGGGGCAAGACCCATGCCGCCGTTCCGGATTCCGCCCTGCTGCAGGCGGCGGATCTGCGGGTCGATCCTGCGGCCCGGCAGGCATGGCGGGGCCAGCGCCAGCTCAGCCTCACCTCCCGGGAATACCAGCTGCTGCTGCTGCTGCTGCGCCACCGGGACGTGGTGCTGAGCCGGGAGCGGATCCTTGAGGCAATCTGGCCTGACCAAGGGGATGGGGGGAGCAACGTGATCGAGGTCTACGTGCGTTACCTGCGCCAGAAGCTGGAGCAGGAGGGTGAGCGCCGTCTGATCCACACCCTGCGGGGCCGCGGCTACTGCCTCTGCGAAGGGAGCCCCCCTGCCGGGCCCAGGTCATGAGGAGGTTCCTGCTCCGCCCCTGGGCCCTCGCCGGTGCGCTGGCGCTGCTGGGTTGCAACCCAGAGCCCGGACGCAGCCAGAGCCCCCCCAGTTCCTGCCGGTCACCGCCCAGTGGTGCCTGGAGGGGCCGCCGCCCTCCCGTTGCATCCAGCTGGAGGTGCCGAGGGGCGACCGCCAGTTCGCCATGGGTCTGCAGCTGAGGCCGCCGCTGCCTCCCCTGAGGGGCATGTGGTTTCCCTACGCTCCGCCAGCCCCGGCCCGGTTCTGGATGCACCGCACGCCGGCCGCCCTCGACATGCTCTTCGTGCGGAACGGCAGGGTGATCGACCTGGAGACCTCCGTCCCGCCCTGCATGAACCTGCCCTGCCCCGGCTATGGCCCTGACGCCCTTGTCGACGGGGTGCTGGAACTGGGGGCGGGCCAGGCCGCCGCCCTGGGCATCGTCGTGGGCACCCCGGTGCGGATCACCCCGCTCCAGGGCGCGCCCCCTTCAGCACCAGCACCGGATTGAGGGGAGACAGGCGCGTGCCCTCCGCCAGGGGGGCACCACGCCAGGCCTGGATCTGGGTGAGGCTCACCCTGAGGCCGGCCTGCTCCAGCGGGGGCGCAGCTGGGCCAGAGCTTCGAGCGTGGCCAGGGGCAGCACCACCGTGCCGCCGGGCCGCAGGCGGCCCAGGACCGCCTCCAGCAGAAGGGCGCGCCTGTTGCCGCCGCCACCGATCAGCACCCGGTCCGGATCGGGCAGCTCCGCCAGGGCCTCCGGGGCTTCTCCCTCCAGCACCCCCGCCGGCGTCACCCCCAGCCGTTCGGCGTTGGCGCCGATCAGGGCAGCGGCACCGGCCCGGCGCTCCACCGCCCAGAGGGCCAGACCCGGGCGAAGCCGCAGGGCCTCGAGTCCCACCGAACCCACCCCGGCGCCGATATCCCAGAGCACGCCCCGTGCGGGCAGCTCCAGGTCGGCCAGCAACTGAACGCGCACCTCCCGCTTGGTCATCAGCCCCGGCTGATCGGGATGCTGCAACCACAGGCCATCGGGAATACCGAACAGGGGCAGGGCCTCCGCTGCGATCGGGGTTGGCTCGGCAGCGATCAGCAGCACCAGGTGCAGGGGATCGAGATCCTCCGGCAGGGGATCGGAGGGCCTCAGCTGGCGCAGACGCTCGGCAGGATGGCCCAGGCGTTCCCCCAGCCAGACTTGATAGGCGGCCTCCAGCCCCGACGACCGCAGGATCTGCCGCACCTCGGCGGCCCCTCCCCGGGAGGGATCGGTGAGCACCGCCAGGGCGGGGGGCCTCTGTTGCAACCGTGCCGCCAGCGGCTCGGGATCCCGGCCGTGCAGGCTGATCCAGGAGGCATCCTGCCAGGGCCGGCCGAGGCGGGCGAAGGCCAGCTGCAGGGAGGTGGGGGCTGGATGGAACCGGATCCGCTCGGACGGAAGGTGCTGCAGCAGCAGGCGACCGATGCCGAACCAGAGAGGATCGCCACTGGCGAGCAGCACGACCTTCTGCCCCTCCTCCAGGGCCTGTCGCAGACGCGGCAGCAGCTGAGCCGGGCGGTCGCTGGCCATGAGTTCGGGTCCTGACGCGCCGGCGCGCCAGGCCTCGAGCTCAGCCAGCAGCCGCCGGGGGGCCGCCACCAGATCCGCCTGCAGGATTTTGTCCTGCCAGTGACGGGAGAGACCGGCCATCCCGGCGGCATCGGTGCCCAGCACCTCCAGCAGCGAACCCTCCAGCAGTGCCCCCGTGCCACTGCTGGCCATGATGCCCCCGAGGCCAGCTGTGCCCCCTCCTCTGCCCACTCCAACCTGCCCATGAGCGATCGACGCCAGCGGATCCATGCCCTGGTGCTGGCCCTGCTGGCCCACCAGGACAACCTCGAACTGCTCGACGACGACAGGGGCGGCCCCAGCGGCGGTCTGCTGGGGGGAAGCAGCGATCCGGGTGGCTGGCTGGAGCGCAACCGCCGGGTGGTGCAGCGTTACCAGTCGCTGGTGCGCAGCGCCGTCACCCTCGATGCCCTGATCGAGCAGGAGCTGGGCAGCGATCAGCTGGCGGGCGGCTGACCCGGCGGCTGCACGGGCGGTGCGGTCACGGGCAGTGCTTCGAGAAAGGCGATCAGCCTGGGATAGAGCAGCAGGGCCCCTGCATTGGTGAGGTGGGTTTCGTCGCTGTACAGCAGCGTTCCGTCCCGGACATTGGAGCAGAGACTCCTGATCTGGGGGACAGATGCTGTCAAAGGGGGTGAACAGGCTGGTCCCCGGCAGGTCGCGGGTGATGCGTTCCTGCAGGGCCTGCACCGGGGCGATCGCGGCCGCCAGGGCACGGCGAGGTTTGAGCAGCGGCCGACAATCCGGGCTCAGGGACCAGGTGGGTCGGAACCATTCCGCCTGACAGAGGGTGAGCGGCCCCCCGAACCTGCTCTGGGGGAACGTGGGCAGGGGACCGAAAACCACCAGTCCCGCGCCGCGGCGTCGCACCTCGCCATCGAGTTGGCGCAAGGCTGCGGCATAGGAACTTTCGGCCCTCCGGCGTGCCTTTTCGCCGATACCTTGCAGATGTCCGGCCAGATTCGAGACCAGCACGAGGCGATCGCCAGGCTTCAGGCGGGCCATCACCCGACGCATCTGCGCCTCGGCGTAGGGCCGGCAGCGTCGATAGCGAGCGGGAACAGCGGCTTCTTCTCCCCAGCTGGAGAAGTAGGGCACCGGGCAGCCGCCCCTGGCCATGAAGGCCACGTTGTAGCGGCCGCTGCCCAGCAGCCTCTCCCCCAGGGGGATCAGAACATGGGTGTGGCTGTCTCCCTCGAACTAGGGGTGGGGAGATCCCCCGCCGCCTTGGCCGTGCAGACGTCCAGCCCATCGACGCTGGAGATCGGATCCGTCGGTTCCTGGAAGCAGTGGACGGTGTCGACCGTCGTGCCGGTGATCCGCTTCATGTTGGCCGAGAGACCGACGGTGTGGCTCCGGTGCCGAGAAAGAGACGGCCCATCCGGGGACCCTGCAGACCCATGCTGCAGACGATGGCCGCCAGGGTCATCCCCGGATAGGCCAGGCCGGGTCGCCCCAGACCGGCCAGGGCGGGATGGTCGTAGCGGAACAGGCACTCGAGCCGGTAGGAGAGCGCCGTGCACAGGGTGATCAGCACCAGGACCGGCAGCAGGGTCAGGGAGTTGAAGCCCACCGTCCAGCGGGCCAGAACGATCACCGGCCAGTGCCAGAGGTAGAGGGAGTAGGACACCATCCCGATGGCCAGACTGAGGGGATGGCAGAGCCATCGACCGAGACCTTCGGTGGGCCGCATCAGGATCAGAAGCGCCGCGGTCAGCAGCATCGTGCCCACGGTGGTGGTGAGCCGCCAGGACTCCGGCAGCAGCAACAGCGCCAGCAGGACGGACAGGGCCAGCAGGCTCAGCGGCCCCCGCCAGCGGGGCAAGACCAGCCTGCGGCCCAGATCGCGAGCGCTGCCGCTGCCCCGGTGAAGCAGATAGGCGCCGCAGCCGGCCGTGAGCTCCCAGAAACGGGCAGGGGTGAGAAAGAAGGCCAGCCCGGGGTTGCCCCTCAGGCTCAGGCCCACGTACAGCACCAGGGACGAGACCATCAGCACGAGACTGACGATCTTGAGCCGGCGCAGGCCGCGGGCGCCGGCACCGACCACACCGAGTCCACAGAGCAGCAGGATGGCCGGCCAGACGAGATAGAACTGCTCCTCCACACCCAGGGACCAGGTGTGCATGAACACGTTGAAGTGGTTGTCGGTGGCGAAGTAATTGGAGCCCTGCTTCAGCAGGTAGAGATTGGAAGCGCCCAAGACCGCGGCCGTGCCTGTCCGCATGACAGGTGAGTAGAAATCATCGAGCGGGGAGACGAAGAAGGTGAACAGCATCGACACGACGATGATGTTCACCACGAGGGCAGGGACCAGACGGCGGACGCGGCGGCCATAGAAGCGCCGCAGGAATTGCCAGCGATTCTCATCCTGCCGGGCCAGCAGCGAGGAGGTCACCACGTAACCCGAGATCACGAAGAAGATGTCCACGCCGAGGAATCCCCCCGGCAGCCAGTGGGGGTCGAGATGGTTGATCAGCACCGCGATGACGGCAAGGGCCCGTAACCCGTCAATCTCCGGGCGGTAGGCCTTCGACCGTTGCGGCGGAACGATGTCCGAACCGAAAAGACGCGCAAGTAAATGCACGCCATCCACAACAGCGACGGCAGGGTACCGGGGACCGCGCCAAGGCTCCGGCCTCTGACAAGCTGGGCCGAACCTCAGCATCCCGATGCCGCCGTTCGGCCTCTCCGCCCTCCGGAATCTGGGCCGAAGCGGCCCGTCCCGTTGGCAGGCCCCCGCCGCCAGCTGGCAGCGCCCCTTCGGCCTGGGCTGGGAGAAGCCCTACACCGTCCGCTACGCCAGCAACATCGATGACGGCCCCAATCACGGCATGCCCCTGGGGGGGTTCGGGGCCGGCTGCATCGGCCGGGCCCCCGACGGCAGCTTCAACCTCTGGAACCTCGATGGGGGCGAGCACTGGTTCGGGCTGATTCCGGACTGCCAGTTCGCCCTGTTCGAAAGCGACGGGAAGGGTCACCGCGCCCATGCCCTGGCCACGGCTCCAGCCAGCGACGACACCAGGGATGAAGCCCATCGGGACGGGAAGGGTCCGGCTCCGCTGGGGGCCTGGCAGTGGTATCCCGCCAGCACGCCGGACCACAGCACCGGCACGGTGGCGGCCCGTTACCCGGTCTGCGCCTGGAACCACAGCGGCGTGTTCTCCGCCGAGGTGAGCGCGGAGGCCTTCAGCCCGATCCTGCCCGGTGACTACCAGCGCACCAGCTATCCGGTGGCGGTGTTCCGCTGGACCCTGCGCAATCCCACCGGGGCTCCTCTCGACCTGTCCCTGCTGCTGAGCTGGCGCAACACCGTCGGCTGGTTCACCAACACCGACCCGTCCGCAGCGGTGCATTTCCGCGACGACGGCAGTCCGGAGCACAACTACGTCCCGGCGATCGGTGCCACCGAAGGTCAGCGCAACCGTTGCGTCGATGCCCCCGGTCTGCGCGGGATTCTGCTGGAGGGCCTGAGCTCCGGCCCGATCGCCGAAGGGGAAGGCCAGTGGTGCCTGGCCGTGCCCGACGCCGCTGCGCCAGGGATGGAGGCGGTGGAGGTGTTCCGCTGCAGCCGCTGGGATCCCAGCGGCGACGGAGCGGAGCTGTGGGAACCCTTCAGCCGCAACGGCTCCATCCCCGAAAGCGACAACGACCGTCGCAGCCGCCGGGGCGATCCCGCCAGCGCCGCCCTGGCGGTGCGCTGCCGGCTGCAGCCCGGTGAGAGCATCGAGATCCCGGTGGTCATCAGCTGGGATCTGCCGGTCACCGCCTTCGCGAGCGGCTGCCGGGCCCTGCGGCGCTACACCGATTTTTTCGGAGCCAGCGGCGACAACGCCGTCGCCATCGCCACCGAGGCCCTGCGGGACTGGCGCCAGTGGCGCGAGGCGATCGAGGCGTGGCAGGCACCGGTGGTGGGGCGCGACGACCTGCCGGAACCTCTGCGCATGGCCCTGCTCAACGAGCTCTACGACCTGGCCAGCGGCGGCAGCCTCTGGACCACGGCAAACCCGGAGGATCCGGTGGGACGTTTCGGGGTGCTGGAGTGCCTCGACTACGCCTGGTACGAGAGCCTCGACGTGCGGCTCTACGGCTCCTTCGCCCTGCTGCAGCTCTGGCCGGAGCTCGACAAGGCCGTGCTGCGCTGCTTCGCCCGCGCCATCCCGGCCGCCGATCCGACCCCGCGACCGATCGGCTGGTACTTCACCCAGGGCCGTGGCCGGGTGGAAGCCCCCCGCAAGCTGGCGGGGGCCACCCCCCACGATCTCGGGGCCCCCAACGAACGCCCCTTCGACGCCACCAACTACACCGCCTACCAGGATTGCAACCTCTGGAAGGACCTGGCCAGTGACTTCGTTCTGCAGGTCTGGCGCACCTACAGGCTGGCCCCCACAGGACGCGACATCCGCTTCCTGGCGGACTGCTGGCCGGCGGCGGTGACCGCCCTGGAGTATCTGAAGCGCTTCGATGTCAACGACGACGGTCTGCCCGACAACGGCGGTGCCCCCGACCAGACCTTCGACGACTGGCCTCTGCAGGGGGTGAGCGCCTACTGCGGCGCCCTCTGGATCGCCGCGCTGGAGGCGGCTCTGGCCATCGGCCAGCAGCTCCAGCTCGAGCTGGGGCTGGACACCGCCGAGGAGCAGCGGCGCTTCGGGGCCTGGCTGGAGCAGTCGCGCCACCATTTCGATGCCCTGCTCTGGAACGGCGAGTACTACGCCATCGATGCCGGCAGCGGCACCCCTGTGGTGATGGCCGACCAGCTCTGCGGCGACTTCTACGCCAGGCTGCTGGGCCTGCCGGCGGTGGTGACCGACGAGCGGGCCCTCTCGGCCCTGGCGGCGATCCGCCAGGCCTGCTTCGAGGCCTTCGAGGGCGGCCGGCTTGGCGTGGCCAACGGCCTGCGCCGCGACGGCACACCCCTCGATCCCAAGGGCACCCACCCGCTGGAGGTGTGGACCGGCATCAACTTCGGCCTGGCCGCCTACTACCGGCTGATGGGACAGAACGACACCGCCTTCGCCATCAGCGAAGCGGTGGTGCGTCAGGTGTATGAAGGCGGTCTCCAGTTCCGCACACCCGAGGCGATCACCGCCGCCGGCACCTTCCGGGCCTGTCACTACCTGCGGGCCATGGCGATCTGGGCCCTCTGGGCCACCCACACCGGCTGGCAGACGATCCCCGGAGCGGAGCGCCAGCCATGAGCAAGGGCCGCCTGCCCGCTTTGTGCTGGGGGCTGGGACTGGTCATGTGGCTCGTTGTGGCCGTGGCACCGGCCCAGGCCCGCATCGACGCCTATCCCGATGCGATCACGGCCACGGGGGTGGTGAGAAGTCTGGAGAGCCTGCGGGATCTGGACTATCGCAGCTGGCAGGTGGTGGCCTTTCGGGAAGGGCCGCCCGGAGGAATCCTGCGGCTGCGGATCGTCGGCTATCCCGGCCGGGTGCGCCTGGAGCATCCCACCCCCCTGCTGGTGAGCAGCGGCCGCTTCCTCTGGGAGCTGGAAGACGTCACTCTGGCGTCGGCCAGGCTCGGCAATGACACCCGCGACGCCGCCGCCGAATTCGACCTGGCCCCCCTGCTGAGCGATCTGGATCGCAGCCGGCCCCTGCGGCTGGAACTGCCCGGAGTGTTCACCGAGCTGCCGGTGCCCCCTTATGTGGTGGCGGAGTGGCGCCGTCTTCCTGAATGGCGTGACGATGTCCGGCGGAGAGCGGATGAACGGGCGCGGGGCTGACGAGCAGATCCAGTGGGTGCCGTGGATGGAGCGGGCGCTGGCCCTCGCCGTCCTGGGACAGGGCCGCACCAGCCCCAATCCCATGGTGGGGGCCCTGGTGCTGGACCGACAGGGGCGTCTGGTGGGGGAGGGCTATCACGAGCGCGCCGGGCTCCCCCACGCCGAGGTGGGCGCCCTGGCCCAGGCGGGAGAGAGGGCCCGCGGGGGCACCCTGGTGGTGACTCTCGAACCCTGCTGCCACCACGGCCGCACCCCGCCGTGCAGCGAAAGGGTGATCGCGGCAGGAATCGAAAGGGTGGTGGTGGCCATGACCGACCCCGATCCGCGGGTGGCGGGGGAGGGCATCGCCAGGCTGCGGGCCGCGGGAATCACGCTGATCGAGGGGGTGGGACGGGAGGCCGCCGAGCATCTCAACGCCGCGTTCGTCCATCGAGTGCGACACGGAAGGCCGCTGGGGATCCTGAAGTGGGCGATGAGCCTCGATGGCCGCACCGCCCTTCCCAACGGCGACAGCCAGTGGATCAGCGGCGAGCCGGCACGGGAGTGGGTGCATCGCCTGCGGGCCGGATGCGACGCGGTGATCGTGGGCGGCGGGACGGTGCGCTTCGATGACCCGCTGCTCACCAGCCGTGGACGGCGCCTTCCGGAGCCCCTGCGGGTGGTGCTCAGCCGGGGACTGGATCTTCCGGAGAGCGCTCGCCTGTGGGATCAGGCTGGGGCCCGCACCCTGGTGGCCCATGGCCTGGAGGCACCGGAGGAGGCCCGCCGCCGGCTGGATCGGCTGGGGGTGGAACGGCTGGAGCTCTCCCGCTGCGAGCCCCTGCCACTGCTGGAAGCCCTGGCGGGCCGGGGCTGCAACCAGGTGCTCTGGGAGTGCGGTCCGGAGCTGGCGGCAGCGGCGATGCAGCAGGGTTGTGTGCAGCGGCTGGCAGCCGTGATCGCCCCGAAACTTCTGGGGGGACGGGCGGCGGCAACCCCTCTGGGCAACCTGGATCTCACCAGCCTGTCCCAGGCACCGGACTGCCAGCTTGACACCATACGGAGGCTGGGGCGGGATCTTCTCCTGGTGGGGACTCCCGCGCCAGCATTCAGCACCTGAGCGGAGCGGCGCGATCAGGGCCGCCGCGGCGGCCAGCGTCAGTTCGTCAGAGCCTGAGGTCATGGAAACCTGAAACGGCCGCGCTCCCGAAGGCAGCTTTCCAAGGGCGCGAAACCCGGGGGGAATCCCAGGACCACGGGATGACGACGGTGGTGTTCACAGCCTGACCGAGGCGATTGCAGCCCTCTGCTCACGAACAGAGGAAGACGAACCCATCAACATCGTCTATCGTCAAAGCCAAGTTGCTGGTGAGTCCCGGGAGTCATTCAGGGGAACCGAGTTGAGGACGGTCCGGTCGATCATCCTGCATCCACCCTGGATTCCTGCCTGTCACGGCAGTCCACCGTGATCGTCTCCCCCCTCCTTGTCGCAAGAAGGGCAGCGCCCGTCGGACGCAAGCGGCTCCCAACCATGTCCCGCCCTGAACGACCTGTCTCACCCTATGGAGAAAAGCCTTCCCAGAATCTATCAAATAGGATTCAACAAGTGCGGCACCCTCTCTCTTCACCGCTTCTTTCAGGCTAATGGACTGACCTCGATCCACTGGGATCAGGGAAAGCTATCGAAGGTAATCTACCAGAACGCAGCCAATCAGCTGCCACTTTTCTCGGGCTACGAAGGCATTCAATGCTTCACCGACATGGAGCACAGGGACAGCACTGGCTGCAGCCATTACGCCTATGCCGATCTTTTCCGTACGATGCACGAGCAAGACCCGGAAGGTTTATTCATTCTTAATTTCAGGCCTGTGGATCAATGGGTTCACAGCCGAAAGAGGCATGCTTCAGGCGGCTACCTCCGAAAGGAGATGAGCTACTTCAAAAAGTCAGAAGATGAAGTTTTCAAAATCTGGGCAAGTCATTATCATCACCACCTGGAACAGGCAAAAGCCTTTTTTTCTGGCCGCACCAATTTCCTGTTCTTTGACATCTCCGTTCACGATGGCGCCTACCTGGCCAGATTCTTGAGATCCCATGGCTTCAAGATAGATTCGGAAGGATTCCATAACCGTCACCATACCGACACTGTGATCGAGTGGAGGAATTCCAAGGAAAACATCAATGCCTGGCGGAAATCGAAGGGGATGGACAGCCTGGAGACAGAACAGTTGAAGAATTTCGTACTCTGGCTGCCGCGAAAACTCAGGCATGCGCTCAAGCGCAGTTCCTGATGGTTGACCGAAGCATCCGGATACCGCCGGCATCCTTTCGAGCAGCCACGGCAGCCTTTTCCGTCTTTCCAGAGGCCTTGATACTCGCTTCCTGCTGATCCCCTTGCGCGAGGAGCCCATGGCCCCGGCCCTCGCATCGGTGGATGCCGAGCTGGCCAAACAGGTGCGCCTCGGACGTTCCGTGGCATCAGACGGCCAGGTGCCCCCTGCGGTCCAGGGCTGTCCAGCGTTCTGCTTCAACTGCCTGTTCACATTCAGCACCTGTGGATGCCGCAGCCTCCATCAGGACTATGGACTTGGAGCCCAGGCCGGAACGGAAGCAGCAGGGATAGGCCTGTTTCCCCTACAGGCGCGCAGCCATCAATGCCACCTCTGACTGTAGCGCAAATGACGAGGATCTCTTACACTCGGAAAATCGTTGACTGATGGGTAGCGTTGATGCTCACCCGGTCACCACTTGAGCCAGGTTTCAGATGAGGAGTGCTCGTCAATTTTATCGAATCCAGAAAAGCAAGAGATACCCTCCTGCAGCAAAAGCGACACTTCTTCGGCCCTTGAAAACACTCCATCAGATTTCCCTGAAGCACAGAAGGAGATCTCGACCAACGCAGGGGAAAGCGATCACCGGTTGTTCACGGTTCGACCTCCCCTTGCTTGCGAGCTCCTCGCGCAGCGGCACGAACTGGATTCGCTATTTCATCGCAACATGCACTGGTCGACCCACTCCCGGGCAGACACGACTCCTCTCGGGAGATGACTACATCATTGATCAAGCACACTGTACCTATCCGAGGGTTCACAAGTACAGCAATGTCTTCTGGTCATCCGGGACTACAGAGAGTGCCTGCTCAGACACAACAAGGACCATTGGAAGCCCGGCATGGACATCACACAGTTTCTCAAGGATCAACCACTGGATCAGCCTTGCGCGTGGAATTTCAAGACCATCCAGGCTTTTGATCAATTCAGCCGAGACAAGCTTCCTCTCTATTACGAAGACATCATCAACGCCCCAGAAACTGAATTCAGGAGGCTCGGCAGCTTTCTTGGACTTTCGCTGATACTATCGTTGATTTCATCAATCACATCGCGAATTACTTGCGAGCAACTATTTCCAGGTACACCGCAGGCTAACACAGCTCGGAAACAAGCAAGACCCTAACACAACCGCCCATGCCGATACCATGCCCCACAAAGAGGAGAAAAAAGTTTGATGATTACTTCAAAAGCAAATACAACACCCCTGCGAACAGGTATCTGAAGCGTTATTTGATCGAAGCTGTCGATTCTGCCCCGGGGTATTGATGTTTCACGTTGCTGGGCCCACCCCACTCATCTTGAGTTCATCAACTCCGAACCTGAGTGGGCCGCGGCATCGCACCGGCGGCCAGAGGACGCCGCACGGCAGGAGCATGGCCTCGTAAGCTGGCGTCTGCCTGGTGGATGGCCATGGCTTCGAATTCGATCGTGTAAAGTCTTTTCGAAAAACTTATCCTGGCCTGATACAAGCACCTCCCAAGAGACACCTCCATTCCTACGACACCCACACGTATTTCCCATGCAAGAGCGCAACGCGAGGGTGATCCTCCGGAATGGCCTGAGGCAGAAGCTGAAATGAAATTCATCTACATCGCCGGCATCGAGCACAGTGGCACAACCCTGACAGAGCAGCTGCTGGGCAGTCATCCCCATGTGCTCAGCCTCGGAGAGATCAACTCCTTTTTCTCCACCTCTCACATGCGGAATTACATGGCTCGCTGGGGAAGCCATGACGATGTCTCGATGTGCTCCTGCGGTGAAGAATGGTCTCAGTGCGCCTTCTGGGCTGAACGCACGCATCTGAATGGATTGAATTCCACACTCCCGGCCCGAGAAAAATACCAACTCCTCATCGAGGACATCGACAAACATTTCGGACCCGACGTTGTTGTCACCGATTCCTCTAAGTCCCTGGCGGGACTGACGGCCCTTCACGAGGCGAGTCAGTCGCTCGGCAAGGTGGTGACGGATATCGGCGTTGTCTTCACCGTCAAGGATCCCAGGAGCTTCGCCGCTTCGATGAAGCGAAAAACGGGAGACAGCAGCCTCCTGGCTGCCTACCGGGCAATGAACCTCTGGACGGCAGGCAACCAGGAGATCCTCGGCTACATCGAGGAAAAATCCATGCCCATGGTCCTCAATCTCTACGAGCATCTCTGTCTCGATCCTCTGACTCAGATCAATTCGGTCTTCAGGCGGCTGGGCACTTCCGAGGTCGACGCGCTCGACATCTCCCATCAGAAGTCTCACATCGCCATGGGCAACAAGGATTTTCTGATGCGCAACAGACTTCAGATCCGCTACGACCAGCGCTGGTTTCTCGATAACAGGATTCTTGCTGCCTACCTCCTCAATGGGAAGGCGAGAGCCCTGAACCGCAGGTTCTACGCCCTCAGTGAGCGCCAGCGCGGTGAACAGCCCCGCGCCGAACGGGACCGCACTGAGCAGGGAACCATCCGCTGATCAGGCTCGCCGAGGCGAGGGGCTCAGATCAGCTCCGGGTGCGCAGGATCACCCTTGAAGGGTCCCTCCACGGCGCTGGTGATCCAGCCGCCGTAGAAGCCTCCGGGCTGGGGGATCACCCGTTCCCCATCCACCCAGCAGCCATCCATCAGGCCCGGATAACAGGCCAGCCAGCCGGCAAGGGCCGCGTAGGCGGGGGTGGGCGTGGGGTAGCTCCAGACAGCACGGCGCAGCCGGCGCTCCCGGCCGTCCTCGCCTGGGGCCACCAGGTCGAAGTAGCGGGCCAGGCCCTTCCACTCGCAGAAGCTCGCTCCCGCGACCGGCTCCAGCAGGGTGAGATCCACGTCCTCCGGCGCCAGATAGAAGACAGGGGGGTGGAAGGTCTCGAGCACCCGCAGACTGCGGTGGGTGTCGCACCACACGCGGCCCAGGGCCTCCACCCGCACGTGCTGCTCGCAGGGGACCAGGGCGGGCGGGCGCGGATAGTCGGCGACGCGTTCGGCCATGGCGGTCAACCGGGGATGAAGTGACGCAGATGACGCGCCTCCTCTCCCGCCCGCGCCTGCAGTTCCTCATCGCTGAGCGTGGCCTCCGCCCGTTGCTGGGCAGCGATCACATCAACCTCCTCCACGGCGAACCCGGCCGTACGGGCCATCGCCAGGAACGTCTCCAGATCGGGGGGGTCGGACCTGTCGTGCAGCCGCTCGGCGAGGGCGGCATCCGCCTGGGCATGGGCCAGGAAGGCGTCGAGCTGCTCGAGGGTCATCGGTGCGCCGGCAAGGGACTCCCTCTCTAGCCGCTGGCGGGGATGTCGGGGGGGCGATCGAGCAGATCCAGCTGCCGGCGCCGTTCCGTCTCCCCCGGCATCCGCTCGAGCTTCACGGCCTCCCAGGCCGCCGGATCCCATGGGGCCATCAGGGGCTCCAGGGCCCGCAGCGCCGGCCCATCGGCGGGCTCCAGCCAGGCCTCCTCCAGCCCATCGGGAATGACCACCGGCATGCGGTCGTGGACCCGGGCCAGCAGATCGTTGGGGCTGGTGGTGAGCACCACGCAGGTCTCGATCTCCCCTCCGTCCCCGCCCAGCCAGCGGTCCCAGAGCCCACCCAGCCAGAAGGCGCTCTGATCCCGGCGGCGGAACAGCCAGGGCTGCTTGAGCTGCCGGCCGGCGACCGTCTTCGTCTGCCATTCGTAGAAGCCATCGGCGGGGATCAGGGCGCGGCGGTGGCGCCAGGCCCCGCGGAAGAAGGGCTTCTCCGCCACCGTCTCGCTGCGGGCGTTGATGGGCCTGCGGGACTTCAGGGGATCGGCGCACCAGTCCGGCACCAGCCCCCAGAGGGTCAGGGCCACCTCCTGCCGTCCGTGCTCCTGGCGCTGCAGCAGCACGGGCTCCCCCGGCCGCACCTGGGGGCGAGGCGAATAGTGCTCCACCAGCCCGGGCGGCAGGGGGCCCCGCAGCCGTGGCAGCAGCCGGTCGAGGGAGGTGGTCAGGGAGTAGCGGCCGCACATGGGGCAGGGGATCCGGCGGGGCGGGAGCAGCCGGGCGTTCGGTTCTCCCGACCCGGCGGTGGACCGGCCGGTGACGGCCAGGCCTAGCTTGGGCAGACTCGACGTTGATCGCAGCATGGCCATTCGTCAGGACGACAACCGCCCCACCCGGCGCTTTGGCCTCGTCAATGCCCTCCTGATCGGTTTCGGCGTCCTGCTGCTGTTCAGCAACTTCCTGCCCAACCCCGCCACCCAGGTGCCGCGGGTGCCCTACTCCCTGTTCATCGACCAGGTGAATGACGACAACGTCAAGCGGGCCTACATCACCCAGGATCAGATCCGCTACGAGCTCACCAAGGCCCCGGAGGAGGGCGCCCCCACGGTGCTTTCCACCACTCCCATCTTCGATATGGAGCTGCCCCAGCGCCTGGAGCAGCACGGGGTCGAGTTCGCCGCCGCGCCGCCGAAGCGGCCCAGCTTCATCACCACGGCCCTGAGCTGGGTGGTGCCGCCACTGATCTTCATCCTCGTGCTGCAGTTCTTCGCCCGCCGCAGCGGCATGGGCGGGGGCGCCCAGGGGGCCCTGAGCTTCACCAAGTCGAAGGCGAAGGTCTACGTGCCCGATGAGGAATCCCGGGTCACCTTCGCCGATGTGGCCGGCGTGGACGAGGCCAAGACGGAACTCAACGAGATCGTCGATTTCCTCAAGACCCCCCAGCGCTACATGGACATCGGCGCCCGCATCCCCAAGGGCGTGCTGCTGGTGGGCCCTCCCGGCACCGGCAAGACCCTGCTCTCCAAGGCCGTGGCCGGCGAGGCCGGTGTGCCCTTCTTCATCATCTCCGGCTCCGAGTTCGTGGAGCTCTTCGTGGGCGCCGGCGCCGCCCGGGTGCGGGATCTGTTCGAGGAGGCCAAGAAGAAAGCACCCTGCATCATCTTCATCGACGAACTGGACGCCATCGGCAAGAGCCGTTCGGGTTCCATGGGCGTGGTGGGCGGTAACGACGAGCGGGAGCAGACCCTGAATCAGCTGCTCACCGAAATGGACGGTTTCACCGGCCAGGACAAGCCGGTGATCGTGCTGGCGGCCACCAACCAGCCCGAGACCCTCGATGCCGCCCTGCTGCGCCCGGGCCGCTTCGACCGCCAGGTGCTGGTGGACCGTCCTGACCTTTCCGGCCGCAAGATGATCCTCGACATCTACGGCAAGAAGGTGAAGCTCGCCGATGGGGTGGATCTCGACAAGATCGCCCAGGCCACCAGCGGCTTCGCCGGAGCCGATCTGGCCAACCTGGTCAACGAGGCGGCCCTGCTGGCGGCCCGCGCCTATCGCACCACGGTGGAGCAGGGGGACCTCAACGAAGCCATCGAGCGGGTGGTGGCGGGCCTTGAGAAGAAGAGCCGGGTGCTCCAGCCCGATGAGAAGAAAGTGGTGGCCTACCACGAAGTGGGCCACGCCATCGTGGGTCACCTGATGCCCGGTGGCAGCAAGGTGGCCAAGATCTCGATCGTGCCGCGCGGCATGGCCGCTCTCGGCTACACCCTGCAGCTGCCCACCGAGGAGCGCTTCCTCAATTCAAAGGAGGATCTCGAAGGTCAGATCACCACCCTGCTGGGCGGACGCTCCGCCGAGGAGGTGGTGTTCGGTGAGGTGACCACAGGCGCGGCCAACGACCTGCAGCGGGCCACCGACATCGCCGAACAGATGATCGGCACCTACGGCATGAGCGAGACCCTCGGCCCCCTGGCCTACGACAAACAGGGCGGCAGCCGCTTCCTCGGCGGCCCGTCCAATCCCCGCCGGGCCGTGAGCGACTCCACCGCCCTGGAGATCGACAAGGAGGTGAGGGGTCTGGTGGACCGGGCCCATGAAAGGGCCCTGGGGATCCTGCGTCACAACCGGGACCTGCTGGAGACCATCTCCCACAAGATCCTTGAAAAGGAGGTGATCGAGGGAGAGGAGCTCAAGGAACTTCTGGCTTCCAGCACGATGCCCGAGGCCCTGGTGCTCGAGGGAGCCGCGGTCTGAGTTCCGGGTTGCCCCACCCCGGAGAGGTGCCCAGGCCGTGGCCCTCCCTACCTTGAACCGCCAGAGGATCCAGCCGGTGCTCACCGCGCTGCTGATCCTCTTTCTGCTGGCGGCGGCCGGCCGCGGGCTGGGGCAGAACCCCTCCTACTGGTCAGACGAGCTCTGGTCGGTGTCCGCCAGCCGGGCCGGGTGGGGCGTGCTGTTGCGGGACTGGCTGCTCCCCGACACCCACCCGCCCCTCTACCAGGCGCTGCTCAAGCTCTGGATCGGTGTCGCCGGCAGCGGTGAGAGCGCCACCCGCTCCCTGAGCCTGCTGATGGCCGCACTCACGCTGGTGGCCACGGCCCTGCTCGCCGCCGGGGGCGGGGCCGGACGCCGGTGGCTGGCCGTGTCCTTCCTGGGCACCAGCCCGGCTTTCCTGTACCACGCCCAGGACTCCCGCAGCTACGCCACCTCCCTGGCCCTCTCGGCCGTGATGGTCGGAGCGGCCCTGCAGTTGCGCCGCCGAGCCCTGGCCGCCCTGCCCGGCCGGCCCCCGCCGGGCCGCGCCGACACGGCGCTGCGGGTGCTTTTCGCCCTCTCCTGCCTGCTGCTCTCGCTGACCCATTACCTCTCGGGCCTGCTGGTGCTGGTGGTGCTGGCCGTGGGCACCGCCGAGGGATTGATCCTGCGGCGGCGCTGGCAGGCGCTGCCGCTGCTGCTGGCCCTGCTGGCCTGGCCCCTCGTCCATCTGCTGAGCAGTTCCTTCAGCAACAAGATGGAACGGCTCGACTGGATCCAGGTGGAGCCGATCCGCGGCACCCTGCGGGAGGCCCTCGCCGGCACCCTGCCCCTGCTGGCCCCGGGCCGGGCCGGGCCGGGGCCGCTCCTGGTGATCGCCGCCGCGGCCCTGGCCGTCGCCCTGGTGTTCGCCGTCACCGCCGGAGGACGCGGCAGGCCTCGCCGGGCGGCAGCGGCGAGCCCCGCCGCAGGGGAGGTGCGCTTCCTGCTGCTGGTGATCGGGGTGTACGTCGGCCTGATGCTGCTGCTGGATCTGCTCAAGCCGCTCTCGCTGGCCCGCTACTACATCGCCCTGCTGCCTGCCCTGGCCTGGCTGTGCGGCGATGCCTGGGAGCTGAGCCGCCGCTGCTGCCGGGAGCGGCGGCTCGCCCTGGCCGGCCTGCTGACGGTGGGGCTGCTGCTGCAGTGGCAGATCGGCCTGCGGGAGCTGGCCCAGAGGCAGATCCCGCTGCAGAACTACAAGGCCATGGCCGCCTTCGTGGCCCGCAGCGGCCTCTGCGAAGGGGGCTGCTGGAGTGATGGCTGGCCGTTGCAGGCGCTCAGCCCCCTCTACTTCCCCGCCGGCAGCCTCCAGCAATGGCCCGGCGGCGCCGACGCGGCCTCCACCCCCCTGGCGCGCCCCTTCCTGGGCTTCCAGGCCGCGCGCGCCTCACTGCCCGCCCTGCGGGCCACCAACCCCTCGCTGGCCTGCTGGGAAGCGCCGGGAGCCTGGCGTGAGGCCCCCTTCCTTCTCCTACCGGACGCAGGCCGCCTCCACCCAGCCCGGCACGGTCTGCGCCCCTGTCCCCCTTGACGGGGGGGCGGTCGCTCTCTGATAAGGGATCTTTGGGAAGTGGGTCCATGGTGTCCCCGTCTGCCCCGCTCACCTCTGCAACGCTGGCGGCCCTTGAGGGCTGTGATCTGCTCTCCTCGGCCGACCTCGACGGCCCCCAGACCCTGGCCCTGCTGGAGCTTGCTCGCCAACTCAAGGCGAAGGAGCGCCGCATTGATCTGAGCGGCCGGGTGCTGGGGCTGATCTTCTCGAAGGCCTCCACCCGCACCCGGGTGAGCTTCATCGTGGCCATGGCCCGGCTGGGCGGCCAGACGATCGATCTCCATCCGTCCGTCAGCCAGGTGGGCCGGGGCGAACCGGTGGCTGATACGGCCCGGGTGCTGAGCCGCTACTGCGACGCCCTGGCGATCCGCACCTTCGGCCAGGAGGAACTGGCCGACTACGCCCACTGGGCGACGATCCCGGTGATCAACGCCCTCACCGACCTGGAGCACCCCTGCCAGGCCCTGGCCGACTTCCTGACGATCCAGGAGCGCTTCGGCCACGGCCCCACAGCCCTGACCGGGCTGACCCTGGCCTACGTGGGCGACGGCAACAACATGGCCCACTCCCTGATGCTCACCGGTGCCCTGCTGGGCATGCACGTGCGCATCGGCTGCCCCGACGGCTTCGACCCCAGCCCGGCGGTGGTGGAGCAGGCCCGGGCCCTGGCCGGGGAGCGCTGCACGATCTCGGTGCTGCACGAACCGCTGGCCACGGTCCGCGGCGCCCATGCCCTCTACACCGATGTCTGGGCCTCGATGGGCCAGGAAGAGGAGCAGACCCAGCGGGAGCAGGCCTTCAGCGGCTGGTGCCTCGACGAGGACCTGCTGGCCGAGGCCGATCCGCGGGCGATCGTGCTCCACTGCCTGCCGGCCCACCGCGGCGAGGAGATCAGCGCCGGGGTGATCGAAGGGGACGCCAGCAGGGTGTTCGATCAGGCGGAGAACCGCCTGCACGTGCAGCAGGCCCTGCTGGCCACCCTGCTGGGGGGCGCCGGCAACTGAATCCCCGCGCCTGCAGGGTCAGCCCCCCTCCCACCGGACTGGACAAACCGGCTCCGGGGTGGCAGAAAGGGAGTGGTTCATCCGTACTGCCCTTGCGCGCCACCCAGCAGGAGCTCACCGAAGCCCAGCGCGAGCTCTACGACTGGCTCGCCGACTACATCGGCAGCCACCGCCACAGTCCCTCGATCCGCCAGATGATGGAGGCCATGGGCCTGCGCTCGCCGGCCCCGATCCAGAGCCGGCTGCGCCATCTGCAGCAGAAGGGCTGGATCACCTGGCAGGAGGGCCAGGCCCGCACCCTGCAGCTGCTCGGCGAGACCCATGCGGGCATTCCCGTGCTGGGGGCGGTGGCGGCCGGCGGTCTGGTGGAGACCTTCGACGACATCCAGGAACGGCTCGACCTGGCCCCCGTCCTCGACACCCGCGGCCTGTTCGCCCTCACCGTCAACGGCGATTCGATGGTGGACGCCCACATCGCCGACGGCGACGTGGTGCTGATGGAGCCGGTGGCCGACCCCACCCGGCTGCGGGAGGGCACGATCGTGAGCGCCCTGGTGCCGGGCAGCGGCACCACCTTGAAGCACTTCCACCGCCAGGGGGCCCAGGTGCGCCTGGAGGCCGCCAACCCCGCCTACGCACCGATCCTGGTGGAAGCCGACCAGGTGAGCGTGCAGGGGAAGCTGGTGGCCGTCTGGCGCCAGGTGTGAGGGCGCTGCCGGCCACGATGTAAGCTCCTCAAGCGCCGGTTCCGCCGGGGCATCAATGGGGCCATAGCTCAGCTGGTAGAGCACCTGCATGGCATGCAGGGGGTCAGCGGTTCGAGTCCGCTTGGCTCCATTTCCCTGATCCCAGGTCTCTGTGGAGGCCCTGCTCCCAAGGCCATCCCGCAGGGCCCAGGGAGCCATTCCTCAGGCCGTGTTGGCCATGGTCAACGCCGCCGCCCTGGCCAGAGGCCGAAGGGTGGGAACGGTCTTCGAAAGTACGGGCCGTCTGGCGGATGATCCGATGGTCTCACCCGTGGTGCGCATCAGAGCGGGCAGGAAGACCACCAGGAAAAGAATTGCCGGCAAGCCCGCGAACAGAAGGATCGCAAAGCCATAGCCCATCACCATCTCAGCGATTGTGCTCGTCATGATCCACCTCCACGTTTATAAAGGAAAAACCAGCAAGAAACAAAGGAAAGAATTTCCCAGAATGGAGCGGTATTGCCCGCATCATCTGGTACGCCCCATGCAGCAGATGGAAATCCGCCGCGTCTGATGGCGAATTCGCTGTTGTTCTCTTGATTTTGCCTGCAACCTAACTCCGCCACTCACCGGATGTTGGTGGGGATGGCACCAGAGCAAAAGCACCTAGATCCCGGCCACGAGCGGTATCCATCAAGGTGCTGGGATCGAATGGGCAAAGTGAGAACTGCATTCGTACGTTGCCCCGCCAGATTTGTCCAATCTCTATAGCGCTGCCCCATGAACGGTGCTCCCGCCGCCATCGACCGAGCCCCACTGCCGAACGGCCCATCCCCAACCGCTCGACGCACCTATGGAAGGTCATCGAGATGGTCAACGGCATAGTGCAGGTCACGGTGGCGGAAGCCAAAGCTCAGTTCTCACGCCTCCTCGATTCGGTGGAGGCCGGCCAACCGGTGGTGATCACCCGCCGCGGCAAGCCCATCGCCGAGCTGGTGCCCCGCCTCAGAGGTTAACGATGGGCCCTGTCCAGAAAAACCAGTCCACCTCACTTCCTTCACTCTGCTCAATGATCTGCGGCAGGCTCTGGCGGTATGTATCGATTGGGTGATGGCCGACGCGTTGAGGAACCCTTCCATCAGGAAGGTGATCGAGGCGAGCAAGCAGGAGATCCATGCAGCGTGATCCCAGCGCCTATCTCAACGGCATGGGTGAGGCTGGGGTGGAGAGGGAGTTCATTGGATCTCCCCGACCTGGTGGGGCAGTGCACCCAGTTGCTCAGCCAGCTCGATGGGCGCACCGCCTGAGCGATGGCCAGCTCCGCCGAGGTCCACCGGCAACGCGTCCCGGCCATGATGACGTTGCGGTGAGCCGGGTCCTTCTCCGATGAGCAGCTGCCCACCCCATGGCCCGCCCGATGAGGCCCCCCGCAGCGGCTGGCGTCCCATGGGCTCGCTGCTGCTGGTTCTGGCGGCTCTGCTCGCCGGCTGCGGTATCTCCGGCGGTGGCTCCGGTGCCGGCGGCGGCGTGCGCAGCCCGAAGCTGGATCTGATCCGCTCCCGAGGGCTTCTGATCTGCGGGGTCGAGGGCACCATGCCCGGCTTCAGCCGTGTCGATCCCTCCGGCCGCTATCTGGGGCTGGATGTGGACC
The DNA here is from genome assembly GCA_963772735.1 of uncultured cyanobacterium. GTDB lineage: Bacteria > Cyanobacteriota > Cyanobacteriia > PCC-6307 > Cyanobiaceae > Cyanobium. The sequence goes on from CAVYYO010000002.1 coordinate 179,776, forward strand.
TCTGCCGGGCCGTGGCGGCGGCGATGCTGGGGGATGGGGAGAAGGTGGAATTCCACAACCTGTCGGCCGGGGAACGGTTCGCCGCCGTCGCCAGCGGTGAGGTGGATCTGCTGTCGCGCAACACCACCCTCACCCTGAGCCGGGACGCGACGGGGGGCAATGCCCTCAGCTTCGGCCCGATCGTCTATTACGACGGGCAGGGCTTTCTGGTGCCCGCCGGCAGCGATGTGCGGCAGCCTTCCGATCTGGCCGGCCGGCCCATCTGCGTGGTCAGCGGCACCACCACCGAGCTGAATCTGGCCGACTGGATGCGGCAACAGGGGCTTGCCTACACCCCCCTGAAATTCCAGTCCCACGACCAGAACTATGCCGCCTATCTGCAGGGTCGCTGCGCGGCCCTCACCAGCAATCTCGCCCTGCTGGCCTCCCGGCGGAGCACCTTCCCGGATCCTGCCGCCCACCGCCTGCTGGGGACGGTGATCAGCAAGGAACCGGTGGCTCCGGCCGTCAGCCAGGGCGATCCGGTCTGGGCCGATGCGGTGCGCTGGACGGTCTTCGGCCTGATCCAGGCCGAGGAGCTGGGCCTCACCCAGGCCAATGGGAAGCGGCGGCTGGCGCTGGCGCAGGCCGATCCGGGCCAGGTGGAACTGCGCCGGTTCCTCGGGGTGGAGGGGTCTCTGGGCAGGGAGCTCGGCCTGCCGGAGGACTTCATGGCACGGGCCATCGAGGCCGTGGGGAACTACGGGGAGATCTTCGAGCGCCATCTCGGCGACGGCTCGCCGCTGAAGCTGGAGCGGGGCCGCAACCGACTCTGGAGCCAGGGGGGGTTGATGGTCTCGCCGCCGTTTCGGTAGGGCTCGGGCCGCAGGGCCTTGCCGCGGGGCTACGGGAGGATGCACCGGTTGGCATCGAACCGGAAGGGAGGCTGCCGCCGCCCCAGCGGTGAATCCGCTGGCCGTGATCCCGGTGCCCTGAAGCCGCGATGTCCCTGGAGCAGTTGAAGGACTTCCTCTTCCGCAGGCACCAGGACGAGGCCCTGAAACAACAGGTGCTCTCCGCCGCCACCGCCGATGATGTGGCCCAATCGTCCTGAAGATCAGTTGCGAATTCTCCGGCGAGTACAGCTGATGGCGACCTCGTACAGCCCCACCTTTCTGATGCCTCGCCACATCCTGATCGCACAGCCAATCGGCGGCAGCATCAGTTGGCGGTGCCCACAGGGATGCGAGGAGGTGGGACCGGCCGGCCCCTCGTCATCCGCGACGGGTTCGCCCCCTACCGGTGGCGAGGCAGATCAGTATGGCCATTCCGTCGATGACAGGTGCTCTGGACGTCAATGACGTTCATCGCCCTCGGTGGTGTTGTGCTTGCTGGGGCTCAAGCCTCCGTGTAGGCCGAGAGCTTTTACCAAGGCAACAGGAGTTCCGCGAGGGCGTTGGCGATGTGCGGCGCGAATGGGCCGAGGCGAAGGTCTGGGCCGCCTGGCAGCTCAGCGGCGAGAGCAGGCCGTTGCAGGGGTTGTGAGGGAGCTGCCGCAGGGGCTCCACTGCGCCCCCAGCCAGGCGTATATTCATCTTGTAGATACGCCTCAGGGACGCATGGCCACGGCCAAGGTGTTTCGCTCCGGCAACAGCCAGGCGGTACGACTGCCCAAGGAGTTCCGGCTCGATGTGGATGAGGTCGAGATTTTCCGCCAGGACGGTGATCTTGTGCTGCGGCCCAGGCCCAGGGATGGAGGGGAGGTCTACGACGCCCTGCGTGCGCTTGCACCCTTGATGGAGGACTGGCAACGAGACGATCGGCCACCGGAACAGCGCGAGCCCATCTGAGCGATGGCGCCGCGCTATCTGCTTGACACCAACATCTGCATCTACATGATCAAGGCCGACCGGCCGGCCTTGCGCCATCGGCTTGCGCAGCACTCCTCTCAGCACCTGGCCATGTCGGTGATCACGTTCGGAGAGCTGGCCTTCGGGGTGGAACGCAGCCAACACCGCCAGCGCTCGAGTGAGGCGCTGGCCCGCTTGCGCCATGTGATCACCCTTCTGCCTCTGCCGGGGGAGGCGGGGGAGCATTACGGCAGGATCCGCGCCACCCTCCAGGCAGGTGGTACCCCGATCGGCGCCAATGATCTCTGGATCGCGTCCCATGCCCTGGCGGCCGGTCTCATCCTTGTCAGCAACAACGTGGGTGAATTTCAGCGAGTAACGGGGTTGCGTCTGGAGAACTGGGCCTCCTGACGCTCTGAGCAACGTTGCCAGGTCGGATTCCATCGGCACGCCATCCATGCCCCACCGCCGACCCCGAGCCCAGGGCCCAGCAGCATTGGCTGAGCAACCTGCAGTTGACGATGCCGCCACGGCCCATTTCATGCAGCGCTACGAGATGCTCCTCCAGGACAGCAAGGGTCGGATGGAGGCGCCGCTGGCCGTGCAGCGGGAGTTCCGTAAACTGGGCCGCGTGGCAGCTCTCCGGCGACACCGGGCCCCTGCGGGGGTTGTGAGGGAGCAGCCGCAGGGGCAACGCCACAGAAGTGCCTGGCGAATCTTCAACGATGTCGATATCCTCGAGGAACGAATGGCCACGGCCAAGGTGTTTCGCTCCGGCAACAGCCAGGCGGTACGCCTGCACAAGGAGTTCCGGCTCGACGTGGATGAGGTTGAGATTTTCCGGCAGGACTAATGTCCTGCGGTCAAGGCCCAGGGATGGAGGGGCGCTCTACGACGCCCTGTGTGTGCCTGCACCCTTGAGGCAGAACTGGCGACCAGACGATGAGCAACCGGAACACTGCGCTGATTCCAGCGGCTTTTTCCAGGGATTCCCTAATCCCGCCTGAGGTCAATCGTTATCACTCCGCCACTTTTTTCTTTCAGAAGCTGTCCTTAGGATCCGGACAGAACGCAAGAGGCTGTATGTATGAAGACCATCCTGTCCTGAACGCCCTGCTGCTGCAGCTCCGGTCACTCAAGGATCGGTACCGCCTGATGCCCAATGAGCTGAACCGCTACCGCCTGGTCCGCCAGGAGCAGCTGATCGCCGAGTGGGCCCCTGCATGGAACCTGGCCCTTTGAACAGGGGGGGCCTCTTCTGCCCTGACGGTGGCTCCTGCTCTGAAATCAGCCCTCACCTCGCCCGCTTCACCTGTTCCTCCTGCTGCTGCTGCAGCGTCTCGATCCTGCCAACGGCATCCTTCACCTGCTGGATGGTCTGGGCCGGCCGGGCCTGGGGAGCCACCGAAGGCCCGCCGACCGGATTCCAGCGGGTCCAGAGCAGCAGTCCCGCCACCAGGGCGACGATCAGCCCGACGAACGCCATGGTCTCTGGAGGGACAGATGGAAGGTCCATGATGGCCTTCTGGCGATCGTCGGCAGGGCGATGCTGATCACGGCCGGTGGATGACGGTGGGATGCTGAGACCCCTCCCGCCGCTCGCGCCCCCGTGGCTTTCGGGGTGGGAGCTGGCGGCGCTGGTGGGGATCGGGCTGGCCGGCGCCGCCGGCGTGGTGCTCCAGGTCCGCTCCAGGCTCCTCCTGGCGCGGACAGCCGCGGCCTATGTCGCCAGGACCCTCTGCAGCGGGGTGCTGATGGCCGGGATGGAACCGGAGCGGCTCTGGCGCGAGGAGCTGGCCATGGCGCGCGGCCTGGTGAAGGCGAGGATCCGGGCGGATCGGGGCGAGGTGCTCGCCCAAGCCCTCTGGGGCAGCGTCAAGGCCCGGGCGGTCCGGCACCCCGGCCTGGGATGCTCGCTCCGGGCCGGCGGCCGGCGATCCCGTTCCGCTTCCGCCCCTGGGCAGAAGCCAGACCTCCGATCCGCCGGCGACGGACACCCCCTGGCCCCTGGCCCCTTCGGCGGCTCCCGCGCCTCCCCGGACCCTCGACCGGCCGGCCTTGCAGGCGGCGATCGATGCCGCCTTCCTGGAGGCCGAGCCGCAGCGGCCGTTGCACACCCGGGCGGTGGTCGTCGTGCGCGATGGCTGGGTGGTGGCCGAGCGCCATGCCGCCGGCATCGCCGCCAGCACGCCGCTGATCGGCTGGTCGATGGCCAAATCGCTCACCCACGCCCTGGTGGGCCTGGCGGTGGCCGACGGCCTGCTGGCCACCGATCGTCCCGTGCCGGTGCCCGAATGGAGCTCACCCGACGACCCGCGCCGGGCGATCACGCTGGAGCAGCTGCTGCGCATGAGCAGCGGCCTGGCCTTCAGCGAGGTCTACGACGACTTCAGCTCCGACGTGGTCACCATGCTGCTGCGGGCCCCGGACGCCGGCGCCTTCGCGGCCGACAAGCCCCTGCACGCCGCCCCCGGCCAGGTGTGGGCCTACGCCTCCGGGAGCACCAACATCATCACCAGGGGACTGCGGCTGGCCATGGCCGATGACCGGGCCTACTGGCGCTTCCCCTACGAGCGGCTGTTCGAACCGATCGGGATGGACAGCGCCGTGCTCGACACCGACGCCTCAGGCTCCTTCATCGGCTCCTCCCTGGCCCATGCCACGGCGCGGGACTGGGCCCGCTTCGGGCAGCTCTATCTCCAGGACGGCGTCTGGGGAGATCGGCGCATCCTGCCGCCGGGCTGGGTGAGGCACGGCACCACAGCCACCCCCGGCTCCCAAGGAAGCTATGGAGCCCACTGGGGTCTGAACCAGGGCGGCCTCTATCCACACCTCCCGCGCGGCGCCTTTCATGCCCATGGATTCGGCGGGCAGCTGGTCCTGGTGGTGCCTTCCCGGAACGCGGTGATCGTGCGGCTGGGCCAGACCCCCGGCGACGACTTCGACGTCAATCGCTTCGCCGGCGGTGTGCTCCGGGCGCTCTGAGCCTCGAGGGCCAAGCGGCTGAGGCCGGCCCCGGAGCGCCCCGTACAGCCGCTGGAGACAGGAAGCGCTGCTGGAGGCTGGAAGCCGCCGCCCTGCAGCGCGAAGCCCTTCTGCAGGAACTGGAGCTGAAGCAGCAGGCCCGGCTGAAAGACGGAACCTGCCGCGGGGGCCTCGATGGTCTCCAGCCGGATCGGATCGACCGGGGCCCTGCGCCCCAGGCAGCTCGGGCTGGCTGGAGGAGCCCCTGGCGAAGGCAGGTGGGAAGTCCCTCAAGCCCTGAAACGGGTCCACGAGGGGAACCTTGTCGGTGGTGCTGGGCGTGCCGATGATCAGAGAGGCCGCAGGTCAGCGCCATCGGCTGGAGCAGCGGATGGCTGAGAAGCAGCTTCTGCGTGCTGGAGGGGTGGCCTCCCCGCCGCCGCTCGCACCCGGCAGACCACAGCTTCAGTCTGCCCTTTCAGAACAACACCGATGTCGGGGCTGGCCGACGAAGTGAAGCCAGCGAGAATACTCTCAATATTCAACCGATGATTCCAGCCCTCAAACGAAAGATGCCTAGCTGATCGCACATACTGGCAACCCCTTCATCAAGCAACCCACTTTGGCCAGGGGCCGAGAGACTTTTCGGCCTTGGCAGCTCAACCCCCATGTCCCCTTCCCTTTGACCCGATCAGAACAGGAAGCTCCCCTGGAGGCCAGGTCCGACCTTCACTCCCCCTGAAGCGAGAGATGAGGCCCAGGCAAAGGCCGATCAGGAGCCGGTCCAGCAGCGGTGAGGGGTGGTGATCATCCACAGGGGCATCGTCGTCGGGGCTGGAGACAGCTGCAGCCGAATCATTCTTCGGATCAGGTGAACCTGATGATGGCAACCACATGTCAGGCTGGTGGTTTCAATCCCCGCCTTTGCCATGGTTGGTACCCAGTGAGCTGGCCACCGTGAGTTTCGCGATCATCATGGCGAGCCTCGAACGCCTGGATGGAGAGGGAAAGTCAACACAAGCCTGAAGGACTTGAGGACTGCGATGAACCAGTTCTTTTCCTTCAGAGCAACATTCTGAGTCGGCATACGTTGCTAAGTTGCTCCCACTGCCCGATTCCATGAACTCCCGCCGCCGCCTTCTCCCCCTGGCCCTGGCCCTGTGGCCAATTCTCAGCGTAGGCGTTCCCGCCATGGCCGAGGAGATCCGGCTTGCCCCCCAGCCGGACAGCCCCCCCGCGGAGCCGGGCCCGGCCATGGTGGAGTCGGATCCAGATGAGGCCCCCAGGGGTGAGCCCGGCTGGGCCGGCACCGTTGAGCTCTATGGATTCGCGCCGCTGCGCACCACCGGAACCACCACCATCCAGGGCTTCGAAACCGACCTGGATCTGGACCTCGACCAGGTGCTCAGGCCCCTGACCTCCGTGGCCTCCATCCGAGGCAGCGTCGAGCATGGGCGCCTCGGCCTTCTCACCGACATCAGCTACGTCTCCCTCAAAGCGGCCGAGGGCAAGCTCACGCAGGTCAAGACCCGCTCAATCGAGGCCCGCAGTCTCACCCTCACCCCCAACGGCCAGCGCAGCCTGGAGGCCCAGATCGGGAACATCCAGGGGATCTACGACCTGGCCCTGCGCTATCGCTTCGGAGATCGCGAATCGGCCGTGGCGAAAGCCGGCAGCTTCAGTGTCATTCCCTACGCCGGGGTTCGATTCGTCGACATTCGATATAATCTGGCCCTGGATAGTCAGGGGCCCAGCCGCACCCTGACATTCCGTGGATCGGGTGGGGAGGGGTCCCGGACGCTCCAGGGGTGGAACCTCCAGCGGCAGCAGTCCTACGGGGGCACCGTGGCCCAGCCCCTGATCGGCACCCAGGCCATGGTCTTTCTCTCCCCACGCCTGAGGCTCTTCGCCCGCGCCGACATCGGGGGCTTCGGGGTGAACAACTCGGAGGATTATTCCTGGAACACCCAGGCCGGGCTCGGCTACGCGATCGGCAACTCCACCCACCTCAACCTGTCCTGGAGGTATCTGCACCTGAGTGGAACCAACGGAAAGATCCCCGAAAACGCCTACAACATCGATCAGAACGGGGTTGAGGTCGGGGTGAAGTTCTTCTTCTGAGTCAGGGGTCCGAGGGGTGGGGATTCCTGATCATCCACGGGCTATGCTGACATCAGCAAAGACGCTTGATGATGCCCCTGCTGCGTTGGATGATCGGGGCGGTGATTGTTGCGGTCGTCATGGCGATCGTGACCGGCCTGATCGTCCTGAGGGGCACCCGCCTGGATGTCGCCGGGCCCAACACCGTTCAGCAAGGCGAACAGATGATGGCGGTGGAGTTGGGGACGTCTTCGGAACTGGGCCCGTCCTCGCCGATCGACGACACCTTGTAACCGCGGCCGTTGAGCTGATCGCAGCGAGGTCCCCCCCTGAGGAGCCCTTCGCTACCGACAAACGTCACCACGCAGGGCTAGAGCAGAACCATCCATCTACCCCTTCCACTCCGATGTCCACCTCCTTCTCCCAGGCGGTCGAGGCCCTCACGGCCCAGGCCCAGAGCCTGATCGCGATGGCCAATGGCGAACTGGAGGCCCTGCGGGAGGAACTGGAGCAGGAGCGCCGCTTCCGCCGCCACCTGCAGGCCACCGCCGCGGCCAGGACCCAGGAGTGGGCGTCACTTCAGGAGGCCGAACGTCTTGAACGGGAAGGCCTTGAGGCCGAGCTGGCCGAGGCCCTTGAGGGCCGTCGCCGGGCGGAGGCGGAAGTGGAGCGCTTCCACGCGGCCGTGCGCGACCAGCTGGCCATCGCTGAGCAGGAGCAGGCGGCGCTGGAGGCCGCCGAGCAGGAACGGGAGCGGCAGCGCCAGGAACAGCTCCAGCAGCGGCTGCAGGAGGCCGCCCAGGCGGCGGCCCGCCGGGAGGAGGAGCTCCAGGAGGCGGCTGAGCACGAGCGCGCGGGGCTTCTTCAGCAACTGGACGATGCGCAGCGCGCCCGCCAGGGGGTGGAGCGACGGCTGGCCGGGGTGCGGCTGGCGGTGCTGGATCTGCTGGCCCCCCTCGGGACGGAGGAGGAGGCCGAGGAGCCTGGATCGGCGGCGGATGGGATCGGCCGCCTGGCCCTGCACAAGGTCCTGGTGCCCCGGAGCACCCCCCCGGTCTCCGAACCGGTCCTCAGCTGAGCGACTTCAGGGGCAGGGCGGTGCCGGCACCGCACAGCTGCGGCAGAGGCTGGCCAGCCAGCCTTGCAGCTCTTCGATGGCCTCGCTGCGCAGCCGGTAGTAGACCCAGCGGCCCTCCTGCCGGTCGGCCAGCAGGCCCGCCTCCCGCATCACCCTGAGATGGAAGGAGAGCCGTGACTGGGCCACATTGAGATCGGACGTGAGATCGCAGACGCAGCGCTCCCCCTGGCCGAGGGCCTCGATGATCTCCAGGCGGATCGGATCGGCCAGGGCCTTGAGCAGGAGACGGGCCCGCTCGGCGGGCAGGGGCGAGGCGGGAGGCGACGTGACGGGGAGCACCATCGATCAAGTTCAGTTGATGTAACTTTCAGGCGTCCTGTCATTCTCCACCGGAGCGCCCGTGAGGGAGAGCCCTGGTTGAGCGTCCTGCCATGAGGGTCGGCATCAATGGCTTCGGCCGCATCGGCCGCCTGCTCTTCCGGGCCCTCTGGGGCCGTCCCGGCCTTGCGGTGGTCCACGTCAACGACCACGCCGGCGATGCCGCCGCCGCGGCCCATCTGCTCAGCTTCGACTCCGTCCACGGCCGCTGGCAGCAGCCGGTGCACGCCCACGGCGAGGTCTTCCGGGTCGGCGAGAGCGCCGTGGGCTGGAGCAACCGCAGTGATCCAGCGGCGGTGCCCTGGGCCGGGGCGGGTGTGGAGATGGTGCTGGAGTGCACCGGCGCCATCCGCACCCCCGACACTCTGGCGCCCTACTTCGAGCGCTGCGGCCTGAAGCGGGTGGTGGTGGCCTGCCCGGTGAAGGGCCAGGTGGCCGGCGCCGAGGCGCTCAACATCGTCTACGGCATCAACCACCACCTCTACGACCCCGCCGTTCACCGGCTGGTGACCGCCGCCTCCTGCACCACCAACTGCCTGGCTCCGGTGGTGCAGGTGGTGCACGAGAGCTTCGGCATCCGCCACGGTTCGATCACCACCCTGCACGACATCACCAACACCCAGGGGCCCGTCGACGGGTTCCACAGGGACCTGCGCCGGGCCCGCAGCGCCCTGACCTCCCTGATCCCGACCACCACCGGCTCGGCCCGGGCCATCGGGCTGATCTTCCCGGAACTGGAGGGCCGGCTCAACGGTCATGCGGTGCGTGTCCCGCTGCTCAACGCCTCCCTCACCGACGCCGTGTTCGAGCTGGAGCGGGCCGTGACGGCCCGCGAGGTGAACCGGGCCTTCGCCGCCGCGGCGGCCGGCCCTCTGCAGGGGATCCTCGGTCTCGAGGAACGGCCCCTGGTGTCGGTCGACTACGTCAACGACAGCCGCAGCGCCATCGTCGACGCCCTCTCCACCCAGGTGGTGAACGGGACCCAGCTCAAGGTCTATGCCTGGTACGACAACGAATGGGGCTACAGCTGCCGGATGGCCGACGTGGCCTGCCATGTGGCCGCTCTGGAGCAGCCATGACCCCCCTCGGCCAGTACGCGATCGTGACGGCCAACTACTGGGCCTTCACCCTCACCGACGGGGCCCTGCGGATGCTGGTGGTCTTCCACTTCCACCAGCTGGGGTACTCCACCCTGGAGATCGCCCTGCTGTTCGTGTTCTACGAATTCTTCGGCGTCATCACCAACCTCGGCGGCGGCTGGATCGGCGCCCGCTACGGCCTGCGCCTCACCCTCTGGGTGGGCACCCTGCTGCAGATCCTGGCCCTGCTGCTGCTGGTCCCCGTGGCGGCCAGCTGGCCCAAGGCCCTGTCGGTGGTCTACGTGATGGGGGCCCAGGCGATCAGCGGCATCGCCAAGGATCTCAACAAGATGAGCGCCAAGAGCGCCATCAAGACCGTGGTGCCGGTCACCCCCGACGACGCCGAGCGGGGGGAGGGCCAGCTGTTCCGCTGGGTGGCCCTGCTCACCGGCTCCAAGAACGCCCTCAAGGGGGTGGGCTTCTTCCTCGGTGGCGTGCTGCTCAGCACCGTGGGGTTCAACGCCGCCGTGGCGGCCATGGCCGCTGGCCTCAGCCTCGCGTTTCTGCTCACCCTGCAGCTGCCTCGAGAGATCGGCCGGATGAAGGCAAAACCGGCCTTCCGGAGCCTGTTCTCCCCCTCGCCAGGCATCAACGGGCTCTCGCTGGCCCGCTGCTTTCTGTTCGCCGCCAGGGACGTCTGGTTCGTGGTGGCGCTGCCGGTGTTCCTGGAAGCGGCCCTGGGCTGGCGCTTCTGGGAGGTGGGCGGCTTCCTCGGTCTGTGGGTCATCGGCTACGGCATCATCCAGGCAGCCGCCCCGGCCCTGCGGCGCAGCTGGGGGAGCGGCGCGCCGCCGGGTGTGGCCGCCGTGCGGTTCTGGAGCGCCGTTCTGAGCGCCATCCCGGCCCTGATCGCCCTGGCCCTCTGGCGGCAGGCGAATCCGGCCCTGGCGGTGACCGGCGGGCTGGTGGCCTTCGGGGTGGTCTTCGCCATGAATTCCTCGATTCACAGCTACATGGTGCTGGCCTATGCCGGCACCGAGAGCGTGAGCCTGGATGTGGGTTTCTATTACATGGCCAATGCCGCCGGCCGGCTGGTGGGCACCCTGCTCTCCGGGGCCGTGTTCCTGCTGGGCAGCACCCCCAGCGGTGGCCTGCAGGCCTGCCTCTGGTGTTCGGCCCTGCTGGTGAGCCTCTCCTGGCTGGCGTCCCTGAGGCTCCCGAGCCCGGCCCGCCACCCCCTGGCAGCCGCCTGACGTCGGCCACCAGGCGCCAGGATCGGCGGCAAGCTGGGTTCACCCCCCCGTGCCCATGGCCATCCAGCCCACCGAGCCGCCGCGCCCATGGCCTCGCCGCCGCCGAGGCCGCTGGCGCTGGGGCGCCCTGGTGGCGGTGCTGGTGCTGCTGCTGGTGGGGTCCCCGTTCCAGGCCGCCAGGGCCCAGCCCCGGCCGGAGCTCCCGGCCTACCTGCAACTCGACGGCAACCGCCTGTTCCAGGTCACCGCATCGAAGGACTACACGGCCGAGCAGCGGGTGGAACGGGCCAACCGGCTGCTGCAGGACGTGGTGGCGTCCCAGAAGCCCGCGGCCATCAGCGTCAAGGAGCTCAACAACCTGCCGGTGATCACCCTCGATGGCGAGGTGATCCTGACCGTCACCCGGCGCGACACGCCGGAGACGCTGACCATCCAGCAGCAGGCGGACCTGTGGCGGAGAAGGATCGCGGCGGCCATCGCCAGAGGACGCTCCGAACGCCAGCCCGCCTACGTGGCCCGGATGATCCCCGTCTCGCTGGCGATTCTGGTGGGCGCCTTCCTGCTGCAACGGCTGCTCTCGCTGCTGTGGCGGCGGTTCCCGTCCTCGGCCCTCACCCAGCCGCTCCCCAGCGACCCGGGCAGCGTCAAACCGCTTCGGGGGATGGACTGGCTCCTGCATGGCCTGCTGGTGGTGCTGCAGCTCGGGGCCTGGGTGGCGGCGACCTGGGTCATCGCCGGCTTCTTCCCGGCCACCCGGCTGCTGATCAGCCGATTGTTCGACGCGATCACCGAGAGCCTGGGCTCCCCATTCCTTCCCCTGGGTGGACGCAGCTACTCGGTGCTCGACGCTGTCATTCTGGTGGCGCTGTTTGTGGTGCTGGTGCGCGGCGTGGCGTTCCTCAAGGGAATGCTCCTCACCCGGGTGTTGCAGCGCACCGCCATCGAGCCCGGCTCCCAGGAAGCCATCGCCTTCCTGCTTCAGTACGGCCTGCTGTTCCTCGGCACCCTGGTGCTGTTGCAGTTGTGGGGCCTCGATCTCACCTCCCTGGCGCTGTTCGCGAGCGTGCTGGGGGTGGGGGTCGGCCTGGGGCTGCAGGGCATCGCCAAGAACCTGATCAGCGGCCTGATCATCATGTTCGAGCGGCCCATCCAGGTGAACGATTTCGTCGAGGTGGGCGATCTCCAGGGGACGGTGATCCGCGTCAATCTGCGCAGCACTGAGGTGGTCACCCTGGATCGCATCTCGATCATCGTTCCCAACGCGGAGTTTCTCGAATCCCGAGTCGTCAACTGGAGTCACGGCAGCTCCGTGGCCCGGCTGCAGATTCCGGTGGGGGTGGCTTACGGCTCCGATTGCCAGCTGGTGCGCCAGGCGCTGCTGGAGGCCTGCCAGGGTTACACCGACATCCTGAAGGCCCCGGCGCCCCATGTGTTCTTCAGCGGCTTCGGGGAGAGTTCCCTGGACTTCCATCTGCTGGTGTGGATCAACCAGCCACGCCGTCAGTATGAGATCCGCAGTGAGCTCAATTTCCGCATTGAAGCCATGCTTCGCCGTCACGATCTCACCATCCCGTTCCCCCAGCGGGATCTGCATCTGCGCAATGACCACATCCAGGTGGCCTTTCCTCCCGAAATCACCGACGCCCTGATGGCGCGACTGACCCCACCGCCACCCGTGCAAAGGTATCCCGAGCAAGAGGCGAACCCATGACGAGCCTGGGCGTCACACTTCTCGCAGCCGCGATCCGGGTCTTCGCCGGTTGCGCCGTCGTCTGGCTGGTGACGCGGCTGGTGGGGCGCCTGTTGCGGCGCATCGCCGCCCGCACCGCCTCGAGCACGGACGATGCCCTGGTGGGCATGGTGCTGAGCACCGTCGCTCTTCTGGGCTACCTGGCCATGTTCCTCTGGGGCTGGCACTCCCTGGTGAGGGGATGGGATGGCCTGCAGGCCGACCAGGGTCCCGACCGTTTCGTCAACGCGGCCCTGCTGCTGGCGGCGGTCGTGCTGGTGGTTCGGCTGATCAACCGCACGCTGCTGCTGCTGGTCAACCGATCCATGCGACGGCTCGGGCGCCACGAACAGCTGGCCACGCTCGATGGGCTGGCCCCCATGATCCGCACGATCATCTGGATCGTCGGTGCCCTGGTGTTCCTTCAGAACCAGGGGGTGGAGCTGGGGGCCGTCTATGCCTCCCTGGCCGGCGCGGGCATCGGCATCGGCCTGGCCCTGCGGGGACCCTTCACCAACTTCATCAACTACCTCACGATCCTGCTGGACGAACCGTTCCAGATCGGCGATTTCATCCGCTTCGGGGACGTGCTCGGGCCGGTGGAGAAGGTGGGACTGCGCTCCTCGATCATCCGCAGTCTGAGCGGGGAACGGATCGTGATCAGCAACGAGGAACTGCTCAACCAGACGATCCGCAATTTCAGCGACCTGCCGCGGCGACGGGTGGCCCACACCATCGGTGTGCTCTACGAGACGCCGGTGGAGAAGGTGGCCGCCATTCCCGCGTTGGTGGCCGGGGTCATCCAGGCCCATCCCCCGGCCGAATTCGATCGCTGCCACTTCACCGGCTTCGCCAATAGCGCCCTGGAATTCGAGTTCGTCTTCTTCGTCCCCGATGGAGACATGGTGCTGTATCTCGACGTGCAGCAGAAGATCAACCTCGGCCTCCTGCGGAGCTTTGCGGAGCAGGAGATCGGCTTCGCCTATCCCACCCAGACCCTTCACATTGAAACCATCCAGGAAGCGGCGGCCTGAGCGGCCTGGCCAGGTTTCACAGCCCCATCAGCCACGCCAGCGCCCCAGCCCGGCGACGGCAGTGATCCCCAGCAGAGGCCACTCTCCCCAGCGGTCGTAGGGGGTCAGTCCCGAACGCTGCTGCACCGCCAGGATCCCGGAGGCCGGCCGGCCGGCGGGCAACTGGTCGCCCAACCGGCCACTGGGATCCACCACCAGGCTCGGTCCTGTGTTGGCGGAACTGATCAACCAGCGGCCGGTCTCGATGGCCCGCAGCTGGGCCAAAGCCCTGAACTGCCCCTGCAGCATTGCCGGATAGGGGTCGAGGTTGGCCGTCGCCAGCAACCAGCGCGCCCCATTCCGGCTGGCGGCCGCCAGGGCGGCACCATCGGAGAGTTCGTAGCAGATGGCCACACCCACCGCCCCGCCGGGGCGATCCAGCAGACGCGAGGCCGCTCCCGGTTCGATGCCCCCCACCGCCGAGAGACCGCTCCAGCGCCAGAGGCCCGCCAGCGGTACCCACTCGCCGAGCGGCACCACCCGGTGCTTGTCGATCCAGCCGCCGGGGGATTGCTCCCCGGGGGCGAAGCGAAGCAAGCTGCTGCGCTGTTCCAGTCCCTCCCGACGGAAACCGCCGCTGAGCACCTCCAGTGGAGCCGCCACGGGCAGGTCCTGGCCCAGGGCCAGGGCTCCCTCGGGCAGCAGCAACCCCGTGATCGGACCCTCCGCGGACACCTCGCCGGGGAGGAGGGCTTCCCCCTGGGCCGCCGCCAGCTGGCGCAGCAACCGCTGCTGCTGGGCGGGCTCGAACTTCCGGCGGGTGGGGATGGCGGGTTGAAGCACCAGCCAGCGCTCGACCTTGCCGCCTTCAAGGCCTTGACCCGATGGTTCGGAGAGATCCGGGCCGGACACCAACGCCAGGCCCAGCAGATGGGCCCCCGCCACCAGAGCCAGGGTCGCGGCGCCCCAGCGCAGAGGGCGGACCGGGGCCGTGAAGCTGCGCCAGAGCCCCCAGCCGACCAGCAGCTGGACAGCGGCCAGCAGGCCCGCCCCGCCAAGCGAGGCCAGGCCTGCCAGGGCCCGGTCCCCCGGCAGGGGGGAGGCGCCGACACCCAGCCAGAAGAGGGGACCGCTGGAGAGACCCACCTCCGTCAGCCCCCACAGCGCCGCCGCCAGCAGGGCCGTGCTGAAGCGGCGACCGTCGAGCCGCGCCACCATGGCTCCCCAGGCCCCGACCAACCCTGCGCCCGCCAGAGCGCAGGCGAGCCAGAGGGCGAGGCAGATCGGCAGGCTCAGGGGGCCGGGGATTCCGATCCAGTCGAGAGGGTGGAGCCAGAGAAGCCAGCGGTGGCTGACCAGCACCGCCGTCAGCCCCCAGAAGAAGCCGGCGCGGCCGGCCGGCCCGATCGATGGCCTGGGAGCGGACACCAGTCCCCAGAGCACGGCCAGGGCCGGCCAGAGCAGCCATGGCCAGCCGAGCGGCGGCAGACTGAAACCCGCCAGCAGGCCGGCGACCGTCGCCACGATCCATCGGGACCGACGGTCATTGCCCATGGTGGCCTAACCCTGGAAGCGCCAAGGTCAACACAGAACCACGTCGTTTCCCCAAGGAAGCCTCTTTTCATGGATCAGGGCAATCTGCTGCAGATGCTGCTGCTGCGCGGCCTCGGCACCACCTCGATGGTGGCCGACCGGCTCAAGTACGTGAGCCAGGAATGGGTCAGCAGCGGCCGCCTCGACCCCAACCACGCCTCCGCTCTGGTCGAGGACGTTCTGCGGGCCCTGCGCGGTGAGACGCCGGAGGTGGAGCAGCAGGCGGAACGCCAGCTGGAGCGCAACCGGGACCAGCTTCTGCAGGACCTGGGCCTGGCCAGGCAGCGGGAACTCGATGAGCTGCGGGGCCGCATCGATCGGCTGGAGCAGAGCCTGCGGCAACGGCAGTACAACGGCGAGGGCGCCGACTGATGGCCCTGGCAGAATCGCCCGATCCAGGAAACTTCCGCATGCGCGACATCCTGATCAGTTCACTGGTGTGTGTGGCCTGCCTCATGGTGGCCCTCGTGAGCCAGCTCGTCTCCCCCTCCGTGGTGGACGCCGCTTCACCACCACCTGAGGAAGCAGGCGTCCGGCAGGCACTGGCATTCTCCAGCACGTCGACCGGCGCCTCTTCGGCCCGCCCCGCCGTGACAGCGCCCCTCGAACTCGACCCCGACGCTCCCAACCCCACCCTCTTCACCATGGCCCCCGACACCACAGGCGACCTGGCCTCGAGCGGAGCCGCAGCCCTGGGCGGTGAGCTCGTCGCCCCCACCGAGCGCACCACCCCCAGCGGGCTGCGCATCACCGACCTGAAGATGGGTGAGGGCCCTGAAGCCAGCGCCGGCCAGACGGTGGTGGTCAACTACCGCGGCAGCCTCACCAACGGCAAGGAATTCGACAGCAGCTACGGTCGCGGCCCCTTCAGCTTCCCTCTGGGCGCCGGCCGGGTGATCCGGGGCTGGGACGAAGGCGTGGCCGGCATGAAGGTGGGCGGCAAGCGCAAGCTGGTGATTCCCCCCGATCTGGCCTACGGCGAGCGCGGCGCCGGTGGTGTGATCCCCCCCAACGCCACCCTGGTGTTCGAGGTGGAACTTCTGGAGGTGAAGGGCTGAAGGACGCCGTCGGCAGACGGACTGCCTGTGACCTTCGTTACACTGCCTTCAATCAGACATTCCTCCATGGCTCATCAGCTTCCAGAACTGCCCTACAGCCTCGATGCACTCGAGCCCCATATCTCCCGGCAGACCCTGGAGTTCCACCACGGCAAGCACCACGCCGCCTACGTCACCAACCTCAACAAGGCGATCGAAGGCAGCGAGCTCGAGGCCAAGAGCCTGGAGGAGGTGATCCTGGCGGTGGCGGCCGATGCCTCCAAGGCAGGCGTGTTCAACAACGCTGCCCAGGTGTGGAACCACAGTTTCTACTGGCAGTGCATGAAGCCGGGTGGCGGCGGCTCCCCCAGCGGAGCCCTGGCCGACAAGATCACCGCCGACTTCGGCAGCTTCGACGCGTTCAAGGAACAGTTCAAGACCGCCGGCGCCACCCAGTTCGGCAGCGGCTGGGCCTGGCTTGTTCTCGACAACGGCACCCTGAAGGTCACCAAGACCCCCAACGCTGATCTGCCCCTGGCTCACGGTCAGAAGGCCCTGCTCACCATGGACGTCTGGGAGCATGCGTACTACCTCGACTACCAGAATCGCCGCCCCGACTACATGACCACCTACCTCGACAAGTTGGTCAACTGGGATTTCGTGGCCGCCAACCTGGCCGCAGCCTGACCCTCTTCACCGCCTGCGCCTCCGTACTCCCGGGTACGGAGGTGTTTTTTGTCTGGGCCACCAGGGGGAACACCCCGCCCCTGGCAAGGGGAGCGTCAGCCGGCCACCCGCTCGGGAGCCACGCTGCGGATCTCGGTGAGCTCGTTGCCGCAGCCGACCAGGGCAGGTGATTTCACGGCCGCCAGAGCGATGCCGAGGGGACTGGAGAGCAGGGGGTGAATGGTGGCTGCTTTGAGTATCTTCCCGTGCCGTGACTTTGCCGGCCTGTGATGATCGTAAGTCGAAAAAGATCGCTTGATCGGTTGATCCTGGACTGCCTTACCCTGCCGATAGAAGTGCGCCATGAGTGATTTTCAAGTCTTGACATCTGAAGTGGGCTTGTCGGCTCCCTGCACCAGGATCACGTCCCCCTTGGACGGCAGCAGACGGATGCAACGGGCCTCGGCATGATCGCGCTGAAAGTCCCGGTCATGTTCCAGATCGGCGAAGGCATAGCCGGAGGGATCCATCCGCTCCCGGTTGGTGCGTTCATAGATCTTGAAGGGCCCGCAGTCCATCGAGATGTCCTCCAGGGCAATCCAGGCCCCGACCACACCTCGGGGGTGTCGGTGTCCTGATACCAGCTGTCCTGATGATTCCTGATGCCGACACTGCGATCGAACAGCATCGTCTGCCAGTTCACATGGATCCCATCGCCGGCCTGGTCGCGCAGGCAGCGATAGAGCTGATCAGAGAAGATGATGGCTTCGACCTTTTCCCGGAATCCGGGCAGGGCACCGAGCAGATGGGGATTATGGATGGAATTCCTCAGGTTTCGATTTCCGTCCAGGTTGGGAGATTCGAAGGAGTTCGTCCCCCGGGCACGGAACCGGAAACGGCGCGACCCCTTGATCCTCTCCAGGGAGTCCAGCAGCGCATCGATGAGCTCGTGAGGAAGGCATCCTTGATGACCGCATAACCGCTGGTCGCGAGGTGGGTTGAAAGACTGGTGGCAGCACCCATGGCCAGCAGGCAGAAAAACCAAATTTCTCGCTAAGTCATCACCCCGGCAGCGGGCCCGGCCGGGCGGCCTCCAGCACCGCCTCAGGGGGGATCCACATGGCATCGCCATAGGAAAAGAAGCGGTAATCGTGGGCGATGGCCTCGGCGTAGAGCGCGAGAAGCCGGCGCCGGCCCACCAGCGCACTGACCAGCAGCAGCAGGGAGCTGCGCGGCAGATGGAAGTTGGTCAGCAGACCCTGCACCACGGCGAAGCGGAAACCGGGCTGGATCACCAGGTTCACAGGGCCGGCGTGGGGGGCCAGCAGGCCACCGTTGAGGGCCGCCACCCCCTCCAGGCTGCGCACGCAGGTGGTGCCGACGGCGATCACCCGCCCGCCCCGGGCCCGGCAGGCCGCCACCGCCTCCACCAGCTCAGGGCGAACCTCCACCCACTCGCTGTGCAGCGCCAGCCGGCTGAGGTCCTCGGTCTCCACAGGCCGGAACGTGCCGAGCCCCACGTGCAGGGTCACCGTGGCCAGCTGCACTCCCCTGGCCCGCAGCGCTGCCAGCAGCTCATCGCTGAGGTGCAGACCGGCCGTGGGGGCCGCCACCGCCCCGGGCCTGGTGGCGTAACGGGTCTGGTAGCGGCTGTCGTCCCTCCCGTCCTGCGGCTCGATATAGGGCGGCAGGGGCATGGCGCCGTAACGCTCCAGCAGGGGCTCGATCGCCGCCGCGTCGCCGCAGTCCGCCGGGAAGCGGACCAGCCGTCCGCCGCTGCCGGGATCCTCCGCCTCGACCGTCACCGTCAGCCCCGGCTCGCCCTCGGCCTCCAGGGTGAGGCTGTCCCCAGGCCGCAGCCGCTTCGCCGGTCGGGCCAGGCACAGCCACAGCCCGCCGCCGCGGGGCTCGAGCAGCAGCAGCTCCACGACCCCGCCACTGGCCCGCCGCGCCGCCAGCCGGGCCCGCAGCACCCGGGTGTCGTTCACTACCAGCAGATCGCCGGGCTCCAGCTCCTCCTGCAGGTCCCAGACGGTCATGTGGCGGGCCGCCGCCGCATCGGGATCGGCGCCGGCGGCCTCCAGCACCAGCAGGCGGGCGGCATGGCGTGGTTCCGCCGGCTGCTGGGCGATCAGGGACTCCGGCAGCTCAAAGGTGTAGCTGGAGAGGAGCCCGTCGGCGGGATCGGCCGGGGTGGGGGGGGTGGACATCCGGCTGTAGAGAACCGCACGGCGGCTGGACCGTAAGGCGGGGGCAGGACCGAAAGGAAAGGGCCTAGAGCGCCAGGCTTTCCGGGCGGTTCTCGATCAGATCGGCCAGATCCTTGAGGAAGGCGGCCGCGTGGGTGCCGTAGATGACCCGATGATCCGCGGTGAGGTTGACCTGCATCTGGCGCCGGACGGCGATCGAGCCGTCCTTGAGGGCCACCACCACAGGCCTGGAGGCGGCCACCGCCAGGATGGCGCCGGTGCCGGGGGGCAGGATCGCGTCGAAGCGATCTACCCCGAACATGCCCAGGTTGGAGAGGGTGAAGGTGCCCGTGGTGTATTCCTCGGGCTTCAGCTGCTTGGTGCGGGAGCGGGCGACCAGATCGGCCCAGGTGCGGGAGAGGGAATAGAGATCGGTGCGGTCGGCAGCCGCCAGCACCGGCGTGATCAGTCCGCCGTCATCCATGGCCACCGCCACCGCCACATTCACCTCGGCCGGGTAGGTCATGGCGGCCTCGCTGGCGGCGGCATTGACCTGGGGATGGCGGGCCAGGGTCACACCCACGGCCTTCGCCAGCAGGGCGGTCATGGTGACCCCCTTGGGCTTCACCTGCTTGTAGAAGGCATCGAGCCGATCGGTGGTGATCGTGTACCCGACGTGGAAGCAGGGGACCTCCAGGCTGGCGTTCATGTTGCGGACGACCGCCTGCTGCAGGGTGTTGAAGGGGACGGTCTCCCCAGGGCGCCCGAAGGTCTGCCCGGCTGGAGCGGCAGGGGCCGGAGCGGAACCGTTGCCGGGGGCGGCTGCCGTCGCCGGGGCTGTGCCCTCGGCCACCCGTGGCACGCTCACCGGCTGGCCGGCGGCCTGCTCCACGTCTTCGGCCTGGATGCGGCCGTTGGGGCCGCTGCCCCTCAATGAAGCCAGAGCCACGCCGAGCTGGGTGGCCAGCCTGCGGGCCCTGGGCGTGGCCACCACCCGGCCATCCGAGGCGGCAGCAGGAACGGGGACCGGTGCCGGCGCGGGAATGGATGCGGAGGCGACCGGGACGGGAGCCGGCGGAGTCGGAGCAGGGGCCGCCGGGGCGCTGGGGGTCGCCCCAGAAGCTGCCGGGGCCGGTGCGGCAGCCGCAGCGACCGGAGACGGAGCCGACGCCTTGGCTGCGGCGATCTCCGCTTCACTTTCCACGATCAGCCCGATGGTCTCCCCCACCGGCGCCGTGCTGCCCGCCTCCATGAGCACGGCGGCCAGGAAGCCTTCCTGGAAAGCCTCCACGTCCATGTCCGCCTTGTCGGACTCCACCACGAGCACCGACTCGCCCCGCTCCACCCGCTCTCCGGGCTTCTTGAGCCATTCCACGATCTTGCCCTCCGTCATCGTGGAGCTGAGGGCCGGCATGAAGATTTCGTGGGTGGCCATGGAGCGGGGAGCCGAGAAGGGGAGGTGATGTGCCGATCGACCGGACTTGGGCAACCTCGGCAGTCAGAGCCGTTGGGAGCGACAAGGAATGAGACCGGTCAGGAGGCCAATTTACCGGCAGGGCTCGCCACCTGGCCCCGATGATCGGGTTCAGCGATTTCCAACCTCATAGACGCCCTTCGGATGCAGCTCCTCCTGGAGGGTCATGAGCCAGCCAAAGGCCTCGATCTGAAGGGGAACTGCGCCCCCGCCCGGCATGGGCAGAAGCACACCGGCGTCTGCAAGGCCGCGCAGCAGCTCAAATGAAATCAGCCTCTCGAGAAAGAAGCTCAACGCACGACACTGATAGGGGTCACTTGAAAGAAATGAGGAATATCGAGTCTTATTGAGATGGAGAATCAGGGGATTGGCAATCTCCACACAACGCAGAAAAAGGTCGACAGGCGTCAAACCGATCAGAGGGCCGGCGATCAGCAATTTGCTTTGACAGAACTCAAAGAAATCCTCCTGACGCAGGCACCCTGTTTCCACTGCTGCCTCGGAAAGCCGAAGAAAATCAACGAAGTGATGGGCGAAGGCATACTGGCAAAAAACCCCACCTGGCAGATCGATGGGCTGGGTTGTCAGCAACCCACCTGTTCCGAAGAGGAGTTGAGGCGTGATCTCAACCTCGCAAGCGGCCAACATCCGCATGTTGGGGAAGTTTGAGGCAGGGATCCCCAGCTGCTCCCAGGCCACGAACTTGCGATGCAGCATCATGCAGACGCGATCGATCTCCGGCCGCTGACGCCGAACGAGAGCCTCCAGTAGCAGGAGACTCTCGTTGGCGAGGTAGAGGGGGTCCAACGGAGCAATGCCGGCTTTCGCAAGGACATCGCCTACCTGGTAAGGGTTCCAGGCAGAGGAAAAACCACTGGTGTCAATCAGGGTCACCCAATCAGGCAGCGCCGTCAGCGGTTCCCGGTGGGCAACACAGAAGGTGGCGACCCCATCGATGACGCGGATGGGAGGAAGCTGGAGATCATCGATGGGGAGCATCGCTTAAGGCAGAACTGGGCCGGTTGATCGGGACCAGCATGGATCTCGGGTGGGACGAAGCAGGATTGGAAGGCTAAAGCAGCAGACCCACCCCAACCAACGAGGGGACGTGCAGAACCGATTCCATCCAGCCTGGGAGTTCAGCCCCCCTCGATCGCCTCGATCACCCCATCCCGCACCAGCACCGACACCTGCAGTTTCTGCACCAGGTTGTCGCCGACCTGCACTTCGCAGAAGCTCTCGATCTGCCCCTGCTCCACCACCTGCTCCATCTCCAGTTCGCGCACCTGACGCTGCTGCTCCAGCACCTGGCGCTTCTGCTCCTCGAATTCGGCCCGTTTGGCCGCCACCTGCTGCTGCACCGAACCCACCTGCTCCTGGACCCGGGGATCGAGGGGATTGGCGCTCTGGCGGCGGATCTCCTCGATCAGCCGCTGCCCCTCCTGCTCCAGCTGGGCCAGCTGCTGGTCGAAGTTGGTGAGGGCGTTGCTGAGCTCCCGCTCGGCATCCTCCTTCCAGCGGGGCGTCACCACCGCACGCACGGTGATCGAGCGTTTGATGTTCAGGGTGTTGCCGTCGGCCATGGGAAGGGAGGTGCAGGGTGCAGGCTGTCAGGCGGCAGGGGATCCGGTCAACCATGAGGCACCGGCGGCAACCACCCACGGGGCGCCGCAGGGGGGCAGGATCAGCGGTCGCCGAAGAGGACGGCGATGGCGGCCCGGTTCCGTTCGGCGATGCGATCCCGCCGTTGCTTGAGGGTCTGGGTGAGCAGGCCGTTGTCGATGCTGAAGGGCTCCACCAGGGCCACACCCCCCAGCCGCTCGTCCGGCCGGGACCCTGGCCGGGCCGCCAGCAGGCGGTTGCACTCCCGGCAGAGGGCCCGCAGCAGGGCCGGGTCAGCCGCGGCACCGGCTCCAGGGGCGGGGAGGGGCAGATCCGCAGCCGCCGCGAAGGCCTCCAGGGCCTCGGGTTTGGGCACCAGCAGGGCGCCGAGCTGCTTCCGGTCCTGGCCCACCAGCATCACCTGCTCCACCAGGGAGGAGGCGACCAGGGCCTCCTCCAGGGGACCCGGTTCGATGTTCTCTCCGCTGCTGAGCACGATGGTGTCCTTGGCCCGGCCGGTCAGCACCAGGGTTCCATCCGCCAGCAGCAGGCCCAGATCACCGGTGTCGAACCAGCCCTCCCCATCCAGCACCTTCGCTGTGGCTTCGGGTTTGTGGTGGTAGCCCGCCATCACCTGGGGCCCCCGGGCCAGCACCAGCCCCCGCTCGCCTGTGGCGAGTGTCCTGCCGTCGACCGGATCCACCACCTTCACCGCCGTGTCCGGCAGGGGCTGGCCGGCGCTACCGCGTCGGTTGCTCCAGGCCCGTCGGCAGGTGAGCACGGGGCTGGTCTCGGTGAGGCCGTAACCCACCAGCAGCTCGATGCCGACCGCCTCGAAGAAGCCATCCACATGGACCGCCAGGGCGCCGCCGCCGCTGATGGCCGTGCGCAGCCGGCCGCCCACCAGCTGGCCCCGCACCTTCGGCCAGAGCAAAGTGCCGGCCAGGGCGTGCAGGGGCCAGGCCACGAGGGCACCGGCAGCGGCCCGCATCCGATCCGGCGCTGATTCGGCCGTCAGGGTGAGATTCAGGGCCACCCGCCGGTTGCGGTGGTAGGCCCGGCTGAGGGCAAGGGCGGAGCGCAGCAGGCGCTGGCGGGAGGCGGGCATGGCCGCCAGGGCATCCTCGAAACCGGACAGCAGCGCCTCCCACAGCCGGGGCACACTGATCAGGTACTGGGGGCGCACCTTCTGCAGGTCGGGGCGCAGGTGCTTGAGGGTGGTGTAGGTCTGCCGGCAGCCGCAGCTCAGCAGGAAATACTCCGCGGTGCGCTCGTAGGCGTGCCAGATGGGCAGCACGCTGAGCACCTGGTCGCCCGGATTCGGGGCCACCGCCACCCCGAGCGTGCGGAGTTGATGGAGGAGATTGGCGTGGCTGAGGGGCACCCCCTTGGGCTGGCCGGTGGTGCCGGAGGTGTAGAGGAGGGTGGCCAGCCGCCGGGACCCGCCGCTGGGAAGCGGTGGCGGAACCAGGGCTGCTCCGCGCGCCAGCAGCTCCCGCCAGGTGAGGCAGGGCAACGGTGGAGGATCCGCAGGAGCCTCGCCCTCCAGCAGAACCACGAAGCGCAGCCGTTCCAGGGTCGGGCCATCGAGCGCCAGACGCTCCAGCAGGCCGGCCGATTCCAGCACCAGCCCCACGGCGCCGGCATCCTCGAGGATGTAGCGCAATTCCTCGACCGGGGCCCCGCTGCCTCGCACCGCATCAGCGGCGCCGGCCCGCATCAGCCCCTGGTCGGCCACCAGCCAGCGGGGACCGTTCTCTGCGAACAGGGCCACCACGTCCCCGCCCGCCACCCCCAGGTCGGCGAAGGCCGCGGCGGCCCGGTCGATCGCCTGGCGCAGCTCCCGGTACCGGAACGTTTCCGGATGGCGGCCATGGGGGGCTTCCAGGGCGACCGCCTCGCCATGGAGACGCTCGAGCTCGGGCCAGAGGCCCTCCAGTCCCTCCAGTCTGCTCCAGTCCTGGCGGCCCGCCAGGGCGCGGCGGTCCTGGAGGCTGCCGCTCCAGTGGATCTCGGCTCTGGCGTTCATGGGCGGCAGGCGCGGAGGGGGCGGGAGCTCAGGATTCTCCCAGGCCTGCTCCGCTCCATCCTGGCCTCGGGGCCTCCAGAGCCTCCTGGGGCCGCGGCGGCCGCAGGGCCAGCCCGAACCGCCGCGCGAAGGCCGCCAGCAGCAGAGGCGCCACCCGCTCCGGGGTGAGGCCGGGCCGCCAGTCGACCAGCCGACCCACGGGCCGCTCGCCAATGCCGCAGGGGACGATCGCCCCGAAGCCCTCCAGGGAGCAGTCCACGTTCAGCGCCAGCCCGTGCTGAGTGATCCAGCGGCGGGCGCCGATGCCGATCGCCGCCAGCTTGCGGCCCTCCAGCCACACCCCGGTGAGACCCTCGACCCGCTCCCCCTCCAGGCCCAGGTCGCGCAACACGGCCAGCACCACGTCCTCGAGGGCCCGCAGATAGAGGTGCAGGTCGCCGCCATGGCGCTGCAGGTCGAGCACCGGGTAGAGGACCAGCTGCCCCGGCAGGTGGTGGGTGACCTCACCGCCCCGGTCGATCCGGAACAGGGGCAGGGGCGGATGGGCGGGGTCAAACCCCAGATGGTCGAGGCTGGCCCCCCGGCCCAGGGTGTAGCAGGGCTCGTGCTGGAGCAGGAGCAGGGCGTCCGGGACGGCGGCATCGTCGAGGCGCCGGCGCTGCAGCCGCCGCTGCCAATCCCAGGCCAGGGGGAAGGGAACCGGGCCCTGGGGTTCAAAAAGAATTGCGGGAGTATTGGGGGCCATGCAACTCCGTTCCTAGCCTGGGAAGGAACCCAGAGCCCGCATTCCTCTGGAGGGGCGCATCCGAATGAAACTGCTGATCCACGGCCGCAATCTCGACGTCACACCGGCGATCAGGGAGTACACCGAAACCAAGCTGAACCGAGCCATCAGCCACTTCAACGGCATGGTCAAGGAGGCCGACGTGCACCTGTCGGTGGCCCGCAATCCCCGGGTTCCCCAGCAGACGGCGGAGGTCACGGTCTTCGCCAACGGCATGGTGATCCGGGCCCAGGAACGCAGCGAAAACCTCTACGCCAGCATCGACATGGTGGCGACCAAGCTGAGTCGCCAGCTGACGCGCTACAAGGACAGACTCCAGGAGCGCAGCCAGGGACCTGTGCACCGCTCCGCCGCCGCTGAGGAAGCCGGCGCCGCCAGCCTCCCCGACCCCGGTGGCTCCCTCACGGATGGCCTTGAGCCCGCCGTGCCCCACCGCGGCGTGCGCCGCAAGTACTTCGCCATGCCGGCGATGGAACTGGAGGAGGCCCTGCACCAGCTGGATCTGATCGACCACGATTTCTACATGTTCCGCGAGGCGTCCACGGGCCAGATCCAGGTGGTCTACCGGCGCAACCACGGCGGCTTCGGCGTCATCCAGGCCCGTGATGCCTGAGCGGGAAGCGGAAAGGCCCGATCTCGCCCCCCTGATCGACCACGCCCTCCTGGACCCCCACCGGGGGGTTGAGGCGATCCATCGCTGTTGTGATGAGGCCCGCCACTTCGGCTTCGCCGGGGTGTGTCTCGCCTCCCGCTGGCTTGGAGTGGCCCGCGAAAGGTTGCCGGTGGAGGGACCGGTGAAATTGATCGGCGTGGTGGCTTTCCCCTTCGGCGCCGTTCCCACGGCGATCAAGCGGGCCGAGGCGGAGTCGGCCGCCGCCGCCGGTGCCGACGAACTGGACGTGGTGCCGGATTTCGGTGCCCTGGCCGATGGCGACGGCGGTGCCGTGCTCGACGATCTGGCGGCCATCACCGATCTGGGCCTGCCGGTGAAGGTGATCCTGGAGGTGGGACGGCTGGATCCGGAGGCCCTGGCTTTGCTGGTGGAGATCAGCATCGATGCCGGCGCCCGCTACCTCAAGACCGGCAGCGGCTTCGGTCCTCCGGTCACGACGGAGCAGGTGGCCCAGCTGGTGGCTCTGGCCCGGGGCCGGGCCGCCGTCAAGGCCGCCGGCGGCATCGCCGATCTGGACCAGGCCCTGGCTCTTGTGGCAGCTGGCGCCGGCCGGCTGGGCACGAGCCGGGGGGTGGCCCTGATGCAGGCCCTGCGGGCCGGGGTCTGAGCCGACGGTGATCCCCCCCCTGCCCTTCCCCGTGCCCGGGGGCCATGCCTGAGCGCAGCCTCGAAGGCCTGGCCCTCACCTGTCGCCCCCTGGGGGAACAGGACCGGCTGCTCACCCTGCTGAGCGAGAGCGAAGGCCTCACCCGCCTGGCGGTGCCGGGGGCACGACGGCCGAAGAGCAGCCTGGCGGCCGCGGTGCCCCTGGCCCATCTGCATCTGCAGGTGGGGGGGCGGGGCGGCCTGGGGCGAGTGCGTCAGCTGAAGGTGCTGCGCAACTACACGGGCCTGGCCCGGCGGCTGGAGACCCTGGCCGCGGCCCAGGCCCTGGCGGAGCTGTGCCTGAAGCTCGTACCCGCCGATGCTCCGGCGCCGGGCATGCTCGCCGACCTTCTGCTGCAGCTGGGCCGTCTGGAGGGAGTGGTGACGGAGCGGGCCGAGCGCGTGGAGGCCGTGGCGGTGGCGGTGCAGGGGAGCGTGCACCTGCTGGCCCTGGGGGGCTTCGCCCTGCCGCTGCAGCACTGCGCCCGCAGCGGCGCCCCACTGACGCCCCCGATCGGTGACTGGGAGTGGCGCAGCAGCCTGCTGCCCAGCGAGGGGCTCGCGATCGGTGCGGTCCCCGGCGCCCGGGTGATGCTGAATGCCTCCGAGCTGGCCCTGCTGCAGCGACTGACACGACCCGGCCCGCCCCGAAGCCGCGACGGCCGACTGATGGGGCCGGAGGCGGTGTGGCTGCACCTACTGGATCTGGTGGAGGCCTGGTGCGGCGAGCATCTGGGCCAGCGACCACGAGCCTTCAGACTGCTGCGGACCGCCTGCGAAGCCATGCCCCCGAAACCGTCCGAGCCGACATGAGCCCGAGCGGCAAGACAGGGAGGGGAGGGCTGGCCGGAGTCCTGGCTCTGCCGGGCTTCCGGCAGCTCTGGATCGGCCAGGTGTTCTCCCAGCTGGCGGACAAGTTCTACATCGTGCTGATGGTGTTCCTGATCGCCCAGTACTGGGTGACGGACACCCCCCAGAGCAACGAGGCCCTCGCCGAGGCGGCCGCCGCCATCCGGATGAGCTTCGAGACCCGGGCCCAGATGATCACCCTGCTGGCCACGGGCATCTACGTGGCCAACACCGTGCCGGCGATGCTCCTGGGCACGGTGGCGGGTGTCTGGGCCGACCGCTGGCCGAAGCGCACCGTGATGGTGGCCTCCAACGGCCTGCGCGCTGCCCTGACCCTGCTGACCCCCCTCTGTCTGCTGCCGGGGCCGATGTGGCTGGGACTCAGCTGGGGGTATTGGGCCCTGGTGGCCATGACCTTCTGCGAGTCGGTGCTCACCCAGTTCTTCGCCCCGGCCGAGCAGGCGGCCATTCCCCTGCTGGTGAACACCCCCCAGTTGCTGGCCGCCAACTCGGTGTATCAGGCCACCAGCATGGCCGCCACCATCGTCGGTTTCGCCCTGGGGGACCCGATCCTGCGCCTGCTGCGCTCCCTGCTGGCCCAGGTGGGGATCGGCGGCGGAGAGTTCGTGCTGCTGCCCCTCTGCTACGGGGCGGCGGCCGTGGCCATCGCCGGGATCGTGATCCCCGAACCGCCGCGGGAGCCACGGTCGATCTCGGTCTGGCAGGAGATCGGCGAAGGGCTGCAGGTGCTGCGGGAGCGCCCCAACGTCCGCCGCGCCATGCTCCAGCTCGTGCTGCTTTACAGCCTGCTGGCAGCCCTTTACGTGCTGGCGATCAGCCTGGCGGCGGCGATCGGCGGGCTCGGCCCCACCCGCTTCGGCATCCTGCTGGCCATGAGCGGTGTGGGCCTGGCCCTGGGGGCCGTGGCGATGGCCCAGCTGGGGGACCGCTTCAACCGGCGCCTCCTGGCCAGTGCCGGTCTGGGCACCATCGCCTGGTGCCTGGTGCTGCTGGGCCAGCTGCGGGGCAGTCTTGTCTTCACCCTGCTCCTCTGCGGTCTGCTGGGGGTGGGAGCGGCCCTGCTGGCGATCCCCGCCCAGACCACGATCCAGGAAGACACGCCGGAGCACCAGCGGGGCCGTGTGTTCGGTCTGCAGAACAACCTGATCAACATCGCCCTCAGCCTGCCCCTGGTGCTGGCGGGCACCGTGGTGAGCCGCTACGGACTTCTGCCGGTGCTCTGGGGACTGGCGGCCATCGCGGCCATCGCCGCCCTCAGCGAACGCCCCTGGCGGCGGGGATGAGAGCCGCAGGAGCCGCTGCTAAATTCTGCTGTTGCGTGATGCCGTACAGGTGATGCACATTGCCTGGCTGGGCAAGAAATCTCCGTTCTGCGGCAATGTCACCTACGGCCTGAGCACCACCGAAGCCCTGCGAAAGCGCGGCCACGCGGTGAGCTTCATCCACTTCCACACCCCCACCCCTTCCCTGGGCCGGCCGGAAGCGGCGTCCATCGAACTGACGGCCCGCGGCGAGTCGATGGAGAACCCGGAGGTGGCTCTCCCCTACCTGGTCAAATCGCAGGTGTACACGATTCCCTCCCCCGGGGCCCAACGGGAGCTGAGGGAGTCGCTGGAGCGGCTCCGGCCCGATGTGGTGCACGCCAGCCTCACCCTCTCCCCTCTCGACTTCCGCTTGCCCGACCTCTGCCAGCAGCTGGAGCTGCCGCTGGTGGCCACCTTCCATCCCCCCTTCGACGCCGGATTGCGCAACCTCACTGCCGGCACCCAGCAGCTGACCTATCAGCTCTACGCCCCCTCGCTGGCGAAATTCGACCGGGTGATCGTGTTTTCGGATCTGCAGGCCGATGTGCTGGTGCGGCTGGGGGTGCGCAGGGAGCGGCTGGCGGTGATCCCCAACGGGGTCGATACCGACAACTGGACACCCGCCTCCCAGGGTGCCGAATCCGACCTCGCCCCGTTGCGCCTCCGGGTGGGTGGCCGGCGGGTGTTCCTCTACATGGGCCGCGTGGCCACCGAGAAGAACGTCGAGGCCCTGCTGAAGGCCTGGCGGCTGGTGAGGCCAAGAGGGTGCGTGCTTGTGATCGTGGGGGACGGCCCCCTGCGGTCCTCGCTCCAGACCAGCAGCGAAAGCGATGTGATCTGGTGGGGTTACGAGCCCAGTCGCGCCCGACGGGTGGCGCTGCTGCAGCTGGCGGAGGTGTTCCTTCTGCCCTCCCTGGTGGAGGGGCTTTCTCTGGCCCTGCTGGAGGCCATGGCCTGCGGCACCGCCTGCGTGGCCACCGACGCCGGGGCCGACGGCGAGGTGCTGGAAGGCGGCGCCGGTATCGTGATCAGCACCCAGGGAGTCACCACCCAGCTGCGGACGCTGCTGCCGGTGCTGCGGGACCAGCCGGTGCTCAGCTCCGAACTGGGTCGCCGGGCGCGGGAAAGAGTCCTGGAGCGTTACACGCTCACCGGCAACATCGATGCTCTGGAGCGACTTTACGAAGAACTCAGCCCCCGGCCGGTGGCCGCCTGATCAGGCTTTTCAGCCTGCATTAAGCTCTGCCGAATCTGCCGATTCGCGTCAAGATGTGGGACGGTGATCGGTTCCATGAATACCTCCTTTCCCCATCAGGGACGTACGGCGCAGCGAGCGATGCTTTCCACCCCCGCCCAGTCCGTGACGTGCCCCGAGCGGCCCACCGTCTGGATCGTCGACGACGACCCCCAGATCCGGGCGATGGTGGCCGACGAACTCATCGACTCCGGTTGCTTCGTTCTCTCCCTGAGCGACTGTGTGGCCCTCGACGAGGCGCTGGCCGAAGGAGAGGTCGACCTGGTGTTCCTGGACGTGCAGATGCCGGAGTGCGACGGCATTGAATGCCTGCGGGAGCTGCGTGAAAGGGGTTTCACCATGCCGGTGGTGATCTTCACCTCCCTGAACGAACCGGAACGCCGCCGCCAGGCCCAGGAGGCCGGCGCCGATGACTACGTGCTGAAGCACGAACTCCTCGACCGGTTGCCCAGGCTGCTGGAGCGGCTTCTGCCCAGGAGGCTCGAGAACCGCCGCCTGTGACGACGCCGCAACCGATGGTCTCCCCGGGGGGGCCGCCTCGACCGGCCTGGCGTGAGCACCTGTTCGGCAGCCTGCTGGGCCAGCTGCGCCTGGCGGCCTTCGCATCGGTCTTCGTGGGCTTCACCGCCGCCTCCGCCTTCACCCTGCTGATGAACCAGCAGTGCCTGTTGCGCCAGCAGCGGCAGCAGCTGCTGCTGGCGGCGGGCTTCCTCAACGCCTCCCTCGACCAGCTGGGCCGTGATCCCTCCCCGGAACGGGCCCGCCAGTTCCAGGGGGAGCTGGATCGCCACAACGCCCCCGGCCGCCTGTACTGGGTGGAACGCAAGGATGGATCCCTGCTGCTGCCGCGACCGGCATCCGGGGACAGGTCTGCGGTGGAAGACCTGGCGGCGCGAACCATGGCGGCCCACGGAGGCAGCGAGCCGAGGATCTCCATCGCCCCTCTGATGGTGGGAGCAGATCAGCGTCTGGTGCGGGGCATGGGAGGGCTCACCTTTCTCACCCGTCCCGTTCATCGTTCCCCCGACGGCAATGTCCTCTGGGCGGCCGACGACATCAGCGGAAATCTCGGTACCTTGCGCCATACGCTGCTGGGCCTGGTCGTGGTGTGGCTGCTCTGCCTGGTGCTGACCCTGGTGGCCATCTCCCTGCTCACCCGCCGCATCATCCGGCCCCTTTCCGAACTCAACCGGCTGGCGGCCGGGGTCACCTCCGACAGCCTGGCCAGCAGCCAGCTCAAGCTCGACCATGCCCCCCTGGAGGTGCAGGAACTGGCGCGTTCCTTCAACGGGCTTCTCGACCGGCTCGCCTTTGCCTGGAGCCAGCAGCGGCAATTCGTGGGGCTGGTCTCCCATGAACTGCGCAACCCCCTGATGATCATCGCGGGCTATCTGCGACGGCTCCAGCGGCGTGGCCAGAACCTGGATCCGGAGCAGATGCGCGCCCTCGCCACCACCGAGGCCGAGACCCACCGGATCACCCGCATGCTCAACGACCTGCTGGATCTCTCCCGCAGCGAATCCGGTCAGTTGCAGATGGTGCTGGCCCCCGTGGCGGTGGATGAGGTGCTCACCACCGCCTGCGATCTGGCCCGCAGCCAGCTGTCCCGTCCCCTGCTGCTCAACCTGCCCCCAGAGGCGGCCGAGGGACCGATCACGGCGGTCGCCGAAACGGACCGCCTCCAGCAGGTGCTGCTCAACCTGATCGAGAACGCCGACAAGTATTCCCCTCCGGGACGCCCGATCCACCTCGACCTGGCCAGGGATCCCGAGGGGCTCTGCATCAGCGTCCGTGACGAGGGCATCGGTATCGCCCCCGAGGATCTGCCCCGGGTGTTCGATCGCTTCCACCGCGGGCGCAACGCGGTCGAGCACGAAAGGGGATCGGGCCTGGGGCTGTCGGTGGTCAAGCTGCTGGTGGAGGCCATGGGCGGCTCGATCGACGTCGAGAGCGAGATCCAGGTCGGCAGCCGCTTCCACATCCACCTGCCGGCAGTTCAGTAACGCTCCGGCCGGGGCTCGTCCCAGTCCGGGGCGAACCCGAGCGGGCGCAGGCTGGCCGCCGATGCCTCCAGGCGCCGACGGTCGAGGCGCCACAGCAGGTAGATCCCTGCCCTGTCCAGCTCGGTGGCTCCGAGGTTGCGCCAGAAGGGGGAGAGGGCGGTGGTGCGATCGATCACCACCAGCACGGTCGGCTGGCGCTCCGGGGTGGTGGGGACCTGGCCCGGCCGATGCTCACGGCGCAGCCGGTCCGCCAGGTTGATCGGGCCCTGCAACCCCACCCCCTCGTAGATCACCACCCGCCGGCCGTAGTAGTGCAGGGAGGGCTTGAGTACCCCCACCATCGCCACGGGCTCACCGGGCCGCCACTCCCTGAGGAGCGCCGTCGCCATCCGACGCACGGGCTCGCCCCTCAACCGATCACCCACGCCCCAGAGGGGCACCAGGCCCGCGGGCACGAAAAGCACCAGCGGCAGCTGCAGTCCTAGCAAGCGCAGGGGGGGGCGGCGACGGCGTCCGAGCCAGCCCAGCAGGGCCGCCAGCAGCCAGCACCCCGCCACCAGCGGGACCAGGGGGCTGGCCTGAAGTTCCACCGCCAGGCCGGGCATCTCCGGGTCCCGGATCAGGGGCAGCCAAAGCCGCGCCAGCAGGAAAGCCACCCCCAGCCCCGTCACCAGCAGAACGCTGAGGCCCCAGGCCCAGCGCTCCCAGGGCCGGCCGCCGCCGCCTGACCAGCCTGCCTGGGCCGTCAGGGCGATCAGGAGGGCGGCCGCGGGGGTGGCCGGCAGCCAGTAGCTGGGCAGCTTGGTGGCGGCGGCGGTGAAGAACAGCAGCACCGCCAGCAGCCAGCAGGCCGCGAATCGGGCCAGGGAGGCGGAGGGAGGGCGTGGGATCGTGGGACACCAGGACGGCCGCAGCGGTCCGATGGCGCGAGCCAGTCCGACGAGCAGCAGCGGCGACACCGGCAGGCTGGCCACCAGCATCACCGGCAGGAAGAACCACCAGGGCTGCAGGTGGCGGTTCACCACCTCGGTGAAGCGCTGCAGGTTGTGGTAGCCGAAGAAACTGTCCCAGAAGGAGCGGCCTTCGCTGTGCAGCACCAGGAGGTACCAGGGGAGAGCCACAAGGGTCGTGAGCACCAGCCCCCTCAGGGGACGCAGCCTCTGGAGAAGTCCCCCCAGATCGGCCTGGAGCCAGCCGAAGAGCAGCACGGTGATCCCCAGCAGCACCACGGCCACCGGTCCCTTGGTCAGGACCGCCAGGCCCAGCACGGGCCAGGCCGGCCACCAGGGACGCGTCGGATCGGCATAAGCCTGCCAGCAGAGCAGCAGGGTGAAGGCCATCAGGCCGCTGAAGAGGGAATCGCTCACGGCCGTGCGTCCCCAGGCCAGCACCAGCGGCGAGAGCCCGAAGGCCAGGGCGGCGGTGAGGGCTGTGACGCCCAGGCGCGGGGCAGCGGCGGGCACCAGCTGCGGAGGAGGGGGCTGGGGCCAGCGCACCAGGGTGTCCGCCAGGGCCAGCATCACCCCGATGGCGGCCAGGGCGGAGGGGAAGCGAGCGGCCCAGGTGCCCAGCGGATTCCACTGCTCCTGGTGGGGCAGGGCATAGACGATCCCCATCAACCAGTACACCAGGGGCGGCTTGTCGTAGCGGGGCAGACCGTTGACGCGGGGAATCAGCCAATCGCCCGTCTCGGCCATGGCCCGAGCCGACGCCGCGAACAGCGGCGGTGTTTCATCCACCAGACCGGTGCTGCCCAGGTGCCAGGCAAACAGGGCCAGGCCCAGCAGCAGGGTGATCAGAAGGACCCGGCGGCGTTGGGGGCGGGGCAGGGCTGGCAAACCGGGCAGGCGTATCGGATGGAACCTATCGCTCCCCGCCGTCCGCACCAGCCCCGGCGCCGCGCCCCGCCGCCCAGGCGGTGGCATCGGGGTGCCACAACCTGGCCCGCTGGTTGATCAGCACCACCGAGAGCAGGGCCAGCAGGGCGCCGAGCCATTGCAGGGGGCCCAGACGCTCCTCCAGCAGCAGCACCCCGCAGAGCACGGCGAACACCGGCGTAAGGAAGGTGAGCGCCGTGAAGCCGGTGAGGTCGCCCCTGCTGGCGAACCAGAAGAAGAGGCCGTAGGCCAGGGCACTGCCGAGCAGGGCCGCGTAGGCCATCAGCCCCCACTGGAGCCCGTCCCACTGGGGCCAGAAGGGCACCGCCTCAGGGGCCAGCATGGATTCACCGCCGGCCACCAGCACCAGGGGCACGCCACCGAAGAGCATGTGCCAGCCGGTGATGGCCACCGGGTCACTGCGGCGGGTGGCGTAGCGGCAGAGCACCGTGCCCACCGCCATCGCCGCCGCCGCCGCCAGCATCCAGGCCTCACCGTGGCTCCAGGCCTGGACATGGAGCGCCGGAGGCCCCTGCAGCCACCAGTGGCGCAACACCTCACCGGGCAGTCCAAGACAGAGAATGCCGAGCAGACCGACCAGCAGACCCAGCCAGCCCACCGGATTGATGGCCTCACCGAAGAGGGTGCGGGCGAGGAGGGCCACCAGCAGGGGCTGGGAATCGATCAGCACCGAACCCAGGCCTGCGCCGGTCTGGCCCAGGCCGCGGGCGAGAAGGCCCTGGAAAAGGCTGCCGTCGACGGCGGCGAACAGCAGCAGCCAGGGCCGGTCGAGCGGGTCAACCCGCCAGGAACGGCCCAGCAGACGGGCTGCCAACAGCAGCACCACCCCGGCCGGCACCAGTCGAAGACTGGCCAGCATGGCGGGGGATGTCCCCGCCAGCAGCGGTTTCATCGCCGCCATCGCCGTGCCCCACAGGGCGAAGGGCAGGAGCATCAGCACCCATCGCAGGGTCCGGGGCATGGGGCGGCGGGACTGGGGTCGGAGGAGGATCGGTGCAGCCGCGGGGACGGAACCAGGCCGTTTCAGGCCTTCTTTTTAAGATCCAGCCACCGCGCATCTCCACAATGCCCTGGCCCTGGCGCCGAAAGTCCCGACGAACCCTGGCGCGCATCGCCATCGAAGGGCCGATTGCCGGGGGGACCCGCACCCGGGTGCTCAAGGCGATCGAGCTGGTGCGCCAGCGGGAGTGTCCGGCGCTGCTGCTGCGCATCGACAGTCCCGGCGGCACCGTGGGCGACAGCCAGGAGATCCATGCGGCGCTGATGCGCCTGCGGGAGAGGGGCTGCCGGGTGGTGGCCAGCTTCGGCAACATCTCCGCTTCCGGCGGGGTCTACGTGGGGGTGGCGGCGGAGAAGATCGTCGCCAACCCGGGCACCATCACCGGTTCGATCGGAGTGATCCTGCGCGGCAACGACCTGTCACGGCTGCTGGAGCGCATCGGCATCCGTTTCGAAACCGTCAAGAGCGGCCTCTACAAGGACATCCTCTCGCCCGATCGCGCCCTTTCGGAGGGGGAGCGCCACCTGCTGCAGGAGCTGATCGACGCCAGTTACGGCCAGTTCGTGGCGGCGGTGGCCGCGGGCCGGGGTCTGCAGGAGGAGGCGGTGCGCGCCTTCGCCGACGGCCGGGTCTTCACCGGCGCCCAGGCCCTCGCGCTGGGCCTGGTGGATGCCCTGGGCGACGAGGAGAGCGCTCGCCGGATGGCAGCGGAACTGGCGGGGCTGGATCCCGAGAAGAGCCGCCCCCTCACGTTCGGCAAGCGGCCCAGGAAGCTCCTCGGCCTGCTGCCGGGCAGCCGCCTGCTGCAGCAGGTCGCCGAGTCCCTGAACCTGGAGCTGGCCTGGAGCGGCCAGCCCCTCTGGCTCCACCGCCCCTGACGCCATGCACCCTGCTCTCGAGCTGCGGGCCCTGCGGGGGGCCACCACCGCCAACGCCAACTCCGGCGAGGCGATCGCCGAGGCGGTGGAGGAACTGATCGACGAACTGCTGCGCCGCAATGGCCTGGATGGACGCCTGGTCCTCTCCGTCACCTTCTCCGTCACCGCCGATCTGGACGCCTGCTTCCCTGCCGCCATCGCCCGTCGCCGGCCCGACTGGGCCGGTGTGGCCCTGCTCGATTGCCAGCAGATGGCTGTGGCGGGAGACCTGCCCCGCTGCATCCGCCTCCTGGCCCATGTCTGGATGGAAGCCAGCCGGGACGTGGTGCACCCCTACCTGAGAGAGGCGGCGCGGCTGCGGCCGGACCGGGTGGCGGCCGAGCCCCTGCCGTCCCCGGCCAGCTCCCCCGCCGACCACTGAATCCGCGCTTGACGCACACGCCTGTTGAGACTTTCATCATTCACGCGCGACGCGCCATGACTTTCCCTTCCCGCCAGACGGTCCTTCCCAGGAGGCAGTTCGGCAGCCTGGGCCGCTCGGCCCTCGGAGCGCTGGCGCTGGCCACAGCCCTCTCCCCGTTCGCCGCCAGTCCGGCGCTGGCCCAGGGCACCCCGGGGCTGATGGAGTTCCGCTGGGAAAACAACAAGGACTATCGCAAGCTCTACTTCTTCGTGACGGACACGACCCGCTTGCAGCGTTCGGAGTACTACCTGATGTTGCGTCCGAAGGATCGCAAAACCGCGATCCTCAAACTGAGCATCAGCGTCCCCAGCCACTTCGATACCGAGATCGATGCCAAGCGGATCAAACTCTGCAAGATGAGTGAAGGCGGAATGCTCAAGAGAACCCGCTGCCTGGAGACCATCCCAGCGACGATCGAGGTTTCCGAAAATGGAAAGGGAATTGATATCTTCCCGGAAACGCCTGTCTCCGACAAGGACACCATCGGCGTCTACATGAACCTCTTCAACCCTTTCAATGCCGGCATGTATCAGTTCAACGCCCTGGCCCAGGCCCCCGGGGACATCCCGGTCGCGGGTTACCTGGGCAGCTGGCTGATCCAGATCGACCCCACCGGCTCCAACTGATAGGGTGGCCGACTGAGCAGGCATCAGCATGACGAAGCGCACACTGGGAGGCACGAGCCGCAAGCGCAAGCGCGTATCAGGGTTCCGGGTGCGGATGCGCACCCACACAGGTCGCCGGGTGATCCGCACCCGCCGCCGCCGCGGCCGCGCCCGTCTGGCGGTCTGAGGCCGGGCTGGAAGGCCCTTGGCCCTGCCACAGCGACACCGGCTGCGGGGCCGAAGGATCTTCGATCGCCTGTACCGCCAGGGGCGGCGTTTCCAGGGTCCGGCTCTGGTGCTGCGCGTCCTGGCGGCCGATTCGTCCCTGCTTCCCCCGGGAAGTCCGGCCGCCGCAGCCAGCAGTCCCTGGCGCT
Organism: uncultured cyanobacterium; assembly: GCA_963772735.1. GTDB lineage: Bacteria > Cyanobacteriota > Cyanobacteriia > PCC-6307 > Cyanobiaceae > Cyanobium. Next base: position 216,541 of record CAVYYO010000002.1, read on the forward strand.
GTGGCGTGGTCGTGAGCAGCAAGGTGAGCAAACTGGCCGTGCGGCGTAACCGGCTGCGCCGCCTCCTTCACGACCAGCTGCTGCGGTCTCCGCCGGAGCCGCGATCGCCCCTGTGGCTGCTGATCACGCTCAAACCCGGCTGCCTGGAGCTGGGCGAAGATCGGCTGCTGGGAGAATGCAGTCAACTCCTGCGCCAGGCAGGATTGCTCCTTGACCCCGGAGGAAAGGTTGGAGAACAAGCTCGCGATCAATGAAACCGTTTTCTACGAAGGGGGGCCGGCCAAGGGAGACCTGATCCTCAACCTCCTGTTCGGTCTCACCCTGATCGGCATCCCCTTCGCCGTTGGAGCCATCGTCCGCGCCCTCTGGCTGCGGTTCCGCATCACCAGCCGGCGCATCAGCGTCAGCGGCGGCTGGCTCGGCCGCGACCGCACCCAGGTGGTCTACAGCCAGATCCGCGAAGTGCGCTCGGTGCCGAGGGGCTTCGGCGCCTGGGGCGACATGGTGCTGGTGCTCAACGACGGCGCCAAGCTCGAGATGAGGGCGGTGCCGCGCTTCCGGGAACTGGAGGCCTACATCGAGGAGCGCCGCCAGAGCCGCGGCAAAAGCTCCGATCGCAGCTCCGCAGAGCCCGGTCCTGCCGGCTTCGCCCCCCCCGCCCGTGAAAGCGCCTGACCACCTGAGCCCCATCCGGTCTCCCCGGTCGGGCACACTGGCAGCCGAGATTCCCACCCCAGCGCACCCTTGCCGTGATCGGCTACATCTCTGACAACCTGCTGCTCCCGATCCTTGATTTCTTCTACGGATTGGTGCCCAGCTACGGGCTTGCGATCGTGGCCCTCACCGTGGTCATCCGCCTGGCCCTGTTCCCGCTGAGCGCGGGCTCGATCAGAAGCGCCCGGCGGATGCGCATCGCCCAGCCGGTGATGCAGCAGCGTCAGGCGGAGATCAAGGCCAAGTACGCCAACAACCCCCAGAAACAGCAGGAGGAGCTGGGTGGGCTGATGAAGGAATTCGGCAGCCCCCTCTCCGGCTGCCTGCCCCTGCTGGTGCAGATGCCCATCCTGTTCGCCCTGTTCGCCACCCTGCGGGGGTCACCGTTCGCCGACGTCCCCTACCCGATCAACCTCAAGGTGCTGCCCGCCGAGGAGATCGCTGCGGTGGAGATCAAGCCCTACAACAGCGCCAGCCACTCGATCTTCATCACCGAAACCGACCACGTGCCGGTGATCGCCAGCCTGGAGGGGGGCACCAAGCTCGGCGTGGGCGACACCACCCTGGTGCAGCTGCACAGCAAGGACGGGGCCAGCTTCACCTCCCTCCTGAGCGACCTGGAGCACGGGGACAGCTTCACCCCCAGCTGGGAGGTGACCAAGGGGGAGAACGTGGTCCAGGTCGATGAGCAGGGCCACATCACGGCCCTGGCCCCCGGCGATGCCACGGTGGAGGCCCGGATCCCCGGCCTGGCGGCCCGCAGCGGCTTCCTGTTCATCAAGGCCCTGGGGCAGGTGGGCTTCTACACCGACGGAACCGTCAACTGGGACATCGCCATCCTGGTGGGCGCCTTCGGGGCCACCCTGTTCGCCTCCCAGCTGCTCTCGGGCATGGGCATGCCCCCCAATCCCCAGCAGGCCACCGCCAACAAGATCACCCCGGTGATGATCACGGCGATGTTCCTGTTCTTCCCCCTTCCCGCCGGGGTTCTGCTCTACATGGTGGTGGCCAATGTGTTCCAGGGGTTGCAGACCTTCCTGCTCACCCGGGAGACCCTGCCCGACAACCTCCAGGCGATTCTCGACAAGCAGCTGGCCCAGCAGACGGTCACGGCCACCGCCGCTGGCCGTGGCGGCCGTCTGCCCTTCGAGCCCAAGACCAAGAAATGACCTCCCGGCTGCGCCCGCTGCCCCTGCAGGAGCTGAGGCTGCTGAGCGAGGGCCGGACGTGGCACCTGGACCAGCCCATTGCCGGCCTCGCCAGCCTCACCCCGGTGCGGGGCCACCTGCGGGCCCTCCATCACGGCACCGTGCTGGAGGTCGAGGGCAGCGCCGGGACGATCGTCACCCTCTGCTGCGACCGCTGCCTCCAGACCTACAACCACGCGCTGGCCGCCACGGCCCGGGAGCTGCTGGAGATCGGCCCGGAGGGCCGCCAGGAGGAGGAGGTGGTGTTCGCCGCCGAGGACCCGGTGGAACGCCTTGATCCCCGCAGCGCCTTCGATCCGGAACGCTGGCTGTTCGAGCAGCTCAGCCTGCGGCTGCCCCTGGTCAATCGCTGCGGAGCGGACTGCCCGGGCCCGCCACTGCCCCCGGGCGATGCTGGCGATAACCCGGGCGGCGACCCCCGCTGGGCCGTCCTCCGCTCGCTCCACTGATCCATGGTCGTCGACCTGGCCGATCAGCTGGATCTGCTGATCCGCTCCCGTACCCCGATCGTCTGGATCCGCAGCCTGGAGGAGGAACGGGTGGAAGCTCTGCTGGAGCGTGCCGCCGAGCGGCTGGGGGGGCGCACCCTGCTGCGCTGGGACTTCATCGGCGGCCTGGAGGGTGCCCCCAGCCTGCAGGGACAGGCGGTTCGTCAGCCGATGGCGGCCCTGGACGGGCTGAGCGGGTTGCCCCCCGAGCAGGGGGCCATCCTGCTGCTCAAGGACTTCCATCGCTACGCCGATGATCCGGGAGTCTGCCGGCGGTTGCGCAACCTGGCCGCCAGCCTGCGGCGGGTGCCCCACACCCTGGTGATCAGTGCCCCGGAATGGCAGCTGCCGCGGGAACTGGAGGACAGCATCACCCTGCTGGAGCTGCCCCTGCCCGATGCCGGGGAGATCGGCCGGCTGCTGCGGGCGATCGCCGAGGCCAGCGGCCAGCCCCTGGAGCCGGGTGTTCTGGAGCAACTCACGGCGGCCTGCCACGGGCTGAGTGAGCAGCGGGTGCGCCAGCTGGCGGCCCGGGCCCTGGCCCAGCGGGGCCAGCTGGGGGCCTGCGATCTGGCGGAGGTGCTGGAGGAGAAGCGGCAGGCCATCGCCCGCAGCGAGCTGCTGGAGTACTGCCCCACCGAAGCCACCCCGGCCGACATCGGCGGCCTGGAGGCGCTCAAGCACTGGCTGGAGCAACGCCACCGGGCCTTCGGCGAGGAGGCCCAGCGCTACGGCCTGCCCCTGCCCAGGGGGGTGCTGCTGATCGGGCCCCAGGGGACCGGCAAGTCGCTCACGGCCAAGGCGATCGCCCACAGCTGGGCGATGCCGCTGCTGCGGCTCGACGTGGGCCGGCTGTTCGCGGGCCTGGTGGGAGCCAGCGAGGCGCGCACCCGGGAGATGATCCAGCGGGCCGAGGCGATGGCCCCCTGCGTGCTCTGGATCGATGAGATCGACAAGGGCTTCGGCGGCGGCGACGGCCGCAGCGACGGCGGCACCAGCCAGCGGGTGCTGGCCAGCCTGCTCACCTGGATGGCGGAGAAGACCAGCGCCGTGTTCGTGGTGGCCACCGCGAATGCCGTGGAGCGGCTGCCGGCGGAGCTGCTGCGCAAGGGCCGCTTCGATGAGATCTTCCTGCTGGAACTGCCCGATGCCGAGGAGCGCCGGGCGATTCTTGATCTGCAGCTGCGGCGACGGCGGCCCCGGCACACGATTCCCCTGGAGGTGCTGGTGGATCGCACCGCCGCCTTCTCCGGCGCCGAACTGGAGCAGACCGTGATCGAGGCCATGCACCTGGCCTTCGGTGAGGGCCGGGAGCTGGGGGAAGCCGACCTGATCACCGCCGCCAGCCAGGTGGTGCCCCTCTCCCGCACGGCCCGTGAGCAGCTGGAGGCCCTGCGGGCCTGGGCCAGCAGCGGCCGCGCCCGCCCCGCCTCCGGTCGCGGGCCGGCCGGGACAAGGGAATCTGCCGATTATTAGAGAACTGCCTGCGTTGGATGAGGAATCCCAACGCCAATTTCAAGGATCTCAGACCCCAGTTCTTTCAGCAGTGTTATCCCATTCCCCTGGAGAGCTCCTGGCAACCTTGTTCTCTTCGGCCTCTAATGAGTGCACGAAAGCCCCTTGGGGTCACCCACTCCAACCATGCCGAAACACCTTCGCACCCTGACATCCGCAGCGGTCTCCCTCGCCTGCGCCTCCGTGGCGTCGGCGGCCCAGCCCGCCGCCGCGATGATCTTCAACGTCGGCGGGGTCAACTACGACGTCCAGCTGTTCCAAACCTCCCCAGACGCCGACACCAGACCTGTTCGGGACCCCGCCGACAGGGTCCATGCCCTGGTTCGGCGATCAGTCACTGGCCAACGCCTTTGCCGTCGCCGTGGGAGATTCTCTGGGCATTGCCAACCACCCTCGCACCGGGCTTCGAGTTGGGTCCTTTCTTCGCCTGGGAACTGACAGGAGGATTTGTCTACCTGGATGCCACTGCGGCCCCAACAACACCTTCCCCTGTACTGCCGGTTCCGTGTATTCCTTCGGACCCACCAGCGGCACTACGGCAACCCTCCGTCCTCGGACATCTATTCCTACGCGGTGGCCACGCGCATCGTCCCCGCCCCTGCCCCCCTGCCCCTGCTGGGCGCTGCAGCCGCCTTCGGCTGCAGCCGCCGTCTCCGCAAGCGCATCCAGCAGGCCGGCGCTTCCCGCCTTTCTGCCTGAGCAGGGCGGAGCCGGGTGCTCGGTTCGCCGGGCCACCGCCTTCAGATCGTGAAAGGCCCCCGATTCCCCATGAGGTCGAACGAATGTCCGATGTTTCCTTTGTGAACATGGGCAGCCCAACCGCCAGCCAACAGAACACTTCACTGGCTCGCTGGCTGAGCAGTCTGTCCATCGCCCTGCTGCTGGTCTTCCTTGCCGGCGTGCTCATCGCCGCCGTGCCTGCCAGGCTGCTGGATCCTGCCTGGCAGCTGCAGACCATCAGCGTTGTGATCAGCAACGGCATGATCCCACTGGTGGGCGTTCTGCTGATGCGCCTGGCCCTGTGGATCGATCCCAACAACGGCCAGATCCGCTCCCGCACCCTGCTCCTCCGCCGCTGGGCCTTTGTGGCCGCTCTGGGGTTCCTGCTGCTGGTGCCTCTGCAGGGCATCGCCGCCTGGAAAACCCTGACCACGGCAACCGGCATCCAGGAGCACAAGGTCAGCCAGGTCAGCAACCAGCTGTCCGAACTGCGCGCCAGCATCGCCGCCGCCACCTCCCCCCGGGATCTTCAGGACCGTCTGAAAAGGATCCCAGGCTTACCAGAGCAATCCTTGTTGCTGTCCGCCACGGATCTCGACAAGCCCATGCCCATGCTGCGTGAAGATCTCCGCGGCCAGCTGCAACAGGCAGAGAACATGATGATGCCCCAGCTGAATGCCGCCCTTGCGTTGAAAGCGGAGCTTCTGCTGAAGGACTCCCTGCGGATCACCCTGACGGCCCTGGCCTATGCCTTCGCGTTTGCATCAGGCTCCCTGCGCCGACCGGCCGTCCGGCTTCCCTTCACCGGTCTCCGGACACGATCGCGCCGCGACGTGGCCGGGAACTACTACCTGCAGCTTGCCAGGGCCGAACAGGCGCCCCTGAGCTGAAGCCACCGCAAGCTCCCAAGGTCCTTTCCACCCTGGCCTTCACAGGGCCCGGGAGGCTGCCCCGGGGTCCATGGCGGCGGTGGGGCCGGCCGCTTGCCTCATCCTTCCTGGGGGCAAGGGATTCAGGTGATCCAGGCAACGGGTCAACCGTGGCGATGTAACGGCTTCATGAAGAACAACCACGCCAGGTAACAGGTTGCCAGGCAGAGCCATGGCCCTCGATTCATCGCCCGTAGCGTCAGGCGAACCCAACCGTTGGAAGCCACCGTGACCCCGAGCCCCAGCCCCCGCTCCGGCAGCGAACTCACCTCCCAGCTCGCCGTGGCCAGCCTCGGGGCCGGCGTGATCACCACCCTGGCCGTGGCCCAGGGCCAGAGCCCCCTCACCGCCCTCGGCATCACCCTGTTCTCCGCCGTGGCTGCCGTCGCCGTCGGCCAGGTGATCTCCAGCAGCTGATCCAAACCCGAGGCCGGATCTGGCCCCCCGGACCCACAGACGGCTCAGGCCCCTGCGGCTGCTTCGAAGCCTGAGCCAGCATCCTCCGCACTGACTGATCAAGCAGGAACGCTTCGGTGACCACAGGAAAGCGCCCGGGAGGGCGGCGGAAGCCTCCCCAGGAGCAAGGACGATGGCCCGACAGCAAACACACTTGCTACGCAGGAAGACTCAGGCCATCGAGCTGCAGATGGATCAACCATGTGGATGCGTGCGATCGACACTGGTTTGAGCTGACATACACTCCCTTTTTCATTACCCGGAAGCAGCGATGCCAGGCGTTACCCAATGGCTGGGCATGGCGGCAGCCTGCACGGCCCTGCTCGCTCCCCTGCGCGTCGAGGCCCGCCTGTCGGGGCTCGGCCATCTCTTCGTGTTCGGAGACAGCGTGGTGGACGGGGGCAACGCTGGGCTGCGCACCGCTCAGGAATCGGGTGGAACGATCACGTTTCCACCGCCGCCCTATGCGGATGGACGCTTCAGCAATGGGCCGACCTCCGTGGAATATCTCTGGAATCGCTTCAACCCCAGCGACCCCTTCTACAGCTCCAGCAACCCGTCGGCCCCCTTTCGCCCCTCCCTGGCCGGGGGCACCAACTTCGCCATCGGCGGAGCCTCCAGCGGCGTGGGCAACAACAACGGTGTATCCCCAGACCTGGAGCTCCTGAATCCTGCCCTTCCCGGCTACTTCGAGAATCTCGGCAATGCCTGGCAACGCGACGCCTTCGATGACTTCATCGCGACACAGCCGGGTTTTGATCCAGCCACGTCATTGTTCGTGATCGAGCTGTTCCCCAATGACGTGCTCTACTTTCAGACCACAGGCGATCTGGTGGGAACCTTCGACGGGAGCGTGCAGCCTGGTCCACCGACAATCCTCCCGCCACCAGCTCCACCAGAGGGCGTGCAGGTGTTCCAGCAGATCATCGCCAACGCCGTCACCAACATCGTTTCCACCGTTGTTGATCTGTATCAACAGGGAGCCCGCAACCTGCTGGTCTTCAATTCCACCGATCTGGGCCGGCTGCCAGCGGCAGGGGAGCAAGCGCAGGCGCTCACTCTCTTTTCCAACGTCTTCAATACCTCTCTCGATGCTGAGCTCGACAGGATCCGGCCAGCCCTGACGGATGCCGATCTGCAAGTGTTTGATTTCTACGGCCTGACCAACGAAATCTATGCCGATCCGAACGCTTTTGGCCTGGATGACACCCTGGTGCCTTGCACCAGTGATCAAGCCTGCCTGGATGATCCGGAGGTCGCCAGTCGGCGCATTTTCTGGGATCCGCTCCATCCCACCACGGCCCTGTACGAGAATGTGGGGAACGCCCTCTACAACGACGTGGTCGCCAGGGTCCCTGCGCCTCTGCCGATCCTGGGTTTCGGAGTGGCCTTCGGCTACAGCCGCAAGCTGAGGAAACGCATCAACGACCAGAAGCGTTCCGCCGTCGGCGCGATCGTCTGATCCAGGGGCCTGCTGATCACAGGAATACGGCTCCCGGGGCAGGAAGAGCGCCGGGGTCCATGGGTCCTGGCGGCACGGGGCGAGGTCCAATCCGATCCGGGGCGTGATCGGTACTGGAGCTGGGCCGGCGCTGGGGGTTTTGCGAACCCAGCCATGGCCCCATTGCACTCCATCCATGGATCTTCCCCCTCATGACGGATCTTCGTGTGACCATCAAGAACACCGCACCCGACGGTGGTGTGGCCCTGACGCCACTCTGGTTCGGCTTCCATGACGGCAGCTTCGATCTCTTCGAGCCTGGCGAGAAAGCCTCCGCCGGCCTGGAATCCCTGGCCGAAGACGGGGCCGCCGGGGGTCTTGGCGCCGAGCTGCTGGCGGCCGACGGCGATGGCCAGGGTTTCGTGATCGGTAAGCCCCGGGGCGATCAGCCCACCACACCGATCCTGGCGGGGGAATCAACCGAGCGGATTCTCTCCATCGATGCGGTCTCGAATGGGTCGGTCAGCTTCGGGGCGATGATTCTGCCCTCCAACGATGCCTTCATCGGCACGGGCGAGGCCATCACCCTTTTCAGCAGCAAAGGCCGGTTTTTGGGTGAACGGACGCTGGTGTTCGAGGGCTCGGATGTCTACGACGCCGGAACCGAGCGGAACACCGAACTGGACGCGGCCTTCATCAATCAGAGCGCTCCCAACACCGGTGAAGACGAGAATGGTGTGGTGGCCATGCACCCGGGGTTCAACGGATCCTCCGGCAACCCCGTCGGGGAAGGCGACAGGATCATTCTTGGCGGCACCAATGCATTCGGCCAACCCATCGACCCGATCGCGGCTGATTTCAGCTTGCCGGGCTCATCGGTGGCCGTCGTGCACATCAACACGGTGAAACACCGCACGGGCACGGTTCGACGGGACTTCATCGTGGGCCGCAGGGATGATGACCTCATCGATGCCGGAGCCGGTAACGACATCATCCTTGGCAGGGGCGGCTGGGACGTGATCGATGGCGGCGAAGGCAACGACCGGATCAATGGCGGTGCCGGGGACGACATCATCACTGGGGGGGCCGGCAACGACAGGCTCAGGGGCGGTCGCGGCTCCGATGCCTTCCGCTTCGTTTCCGGCGATGGTCACGATGAGATCGTTGACTTCGCTGCTGAGGACCGTCTGGTACTGGACCTCGAGAGCATCAACAGCTTTGCCGGCGTTCTCAGCCATGCGGTGGAGACACGCCGAGGCCTCGAGCTCGATTTCGGCCATGAGGGATCCCTTTGGCTGCGGGGCGCGGATCTGGGCTCCCTCTCTGCGGAACAGGTGAGCTTCGTGTAGGCCAGCACGAGGATCCGCACTGGAATGGCGGTCTGGAACCATCGGGGCCTGAGACGACTCTGCGCCCAGCCCCAGGGAGCCGCTGCCATGCTGCCCCCGAGCCCTGATCGCCGCCCTTGCCGCCCTTGCCTTCCGAGCCCCCCATCCCCCTGCGGGCTCAGATGCCCGCCCTGACCGGCAAGACCTACTTCAACTACGGCGGCCAGGGGCCCCTGCCCGCTCCCTCCCTGGAGGCGATCACCGAGGCCTTCAGCACCATCCAGGAGCTGGGGCCCTTCAGCGCCACGGTCTGGCCCTATGTGAACCGCACCGTCGGCGGGCTGCGGGAGCACCTGGCGGGCTGGTTCGGGGTATCCCCTTCGCGGGTGGCCTTCACCGAGAACGTCACCTCAGGCTGTGTGCTCCCCCTCTGGGGGCTGCCCTGGCAGGCAGGCGATGAACTGCTGATCGGCGACGCCGAGCACTACGGGGTGGTGGCCGCTCTCGAGGAACTGGCCCGCCGCCACCACCTGCGGATCACCTCCGTGGCGGTGGCCGATCTGACGGGCGACGCCGAGGCCACGGCGGCGGCGGTGCACCAGCGGCTGGAGGCCACACTGACACCCCGCACCCGGCTGGTGGTCCTCTCCCACCTGCTCTGGAACACCGGCCAGCTGATGCCGATCGCGGCGGTGGCGGCCCAGTTGGCCGGCCATCCCCGCCAGCCCTGGCTGCTGGTGGATGCGGCCCAGTCCCTGGGAAGCCTGCCGGTGGCCGAGGCCGCCTCAGCCGCCGACATCTACGCCTGCACCGGCCACAAGTGGTGCTGCGGCCCCGAAGGACTCGGAGCCGTGGCCCTCTCGGATCGCCTGCTGGCCGAGAGCAGCCCCACCCTGGTGGGCTGGCGCAGCCTGGAACACGACGGCCCCGGCACCGGCGGCTACCACCGGGATGCCCGTCGCTTCGAGGTGGCCACCTCCTGCACCCCCCTGTTTGCGGGGCTGAACCGCTCCCTGGAGCTGCTGGAAGCGGAGGGAGACGCCCTGGCGAGGCGGGCGATGATCCGGGAGCGCAGCGGCCAGCTCTGGCAAGGGCTGCAGCGGATCCCCGGGGTGCGCACCCTGCTGGAGGTGCCACCACCGGCCGGTCTTGTGAGCTTCACCATGGCAGCTCCCGGTGGAGAGCCCCTGGATCCGGCGACGGTAGTGGACCGGCTGGGGAGCCAGGGCACCTGGTTGCGCACCCTGGAATCCCCCGCCTGCATCCGGGCCTGCACCCACTTGATGACCACCGCCGCTGAGGTGGAGCGGCTGCTGGATCAGCTCTCCGAGGGCTGGAAGGCGGCCTTGTAGAACCAGCCGGCCAGCAGGGCACCCACGATCGGGGCCAGCCAGAAGAGCCACAGCTGGCCGATGGCTTCACCTCCCACCCACAGGGCCACGCCGGTGCTTCGGGCCGGGTTCACCGAGGTGTTGGTGACCGGGATGCTGATCAGGTGAATCAGGGTCAGGGAGAGACCGATGGGCACGCCGGCGATGGCGGCGAGCTCCTGCTTGTGGGTGGCCCCCAGGATCACCAGCAGGAAGATGAAGGTGAGGATGATCTCGATCACCAGGGCGGAGAGAAGGCCGTAGCCGCCGGGGGAATGGGCTCCGAAGCCATTGGTGGCCAGAGGGTTGCTGCCCACCAGCTCAAAGCCGGGCCGGCCGCTGGCCACCAGCTTGATCACACCGCCGGCGATCACGCCGCCGAGCACCTGAGCCACGATGTAAGGCAGAAGGCCGGAACCTGGAAACTTGCCGCCGGCCCAGAGGCCGAAGCTCACCGCCGGGTTGATGTGGCAACCGGAGACGTGGCCGATGGCATAGACGGCCGTGAGCAGAGTGAGTCCGAAGGCGAACGAGACGCCCAGGAAGCCCAGGCCCAGGGGATTGGCGGCCGGGTTGTCGTAGGGGAAGACGGCGGCCAGAACGGCGCTGCCGCAACCGCCCAGCACCAGCCAGAAGGTGCCGATCAGTTCCGCCAGGAACTTCTTCGGCATGGGTATGGAAGCGGACATGAAGGAGAGGGATGTGTCAGGTGGAATTATTCCCTGCCCGACTCAGTTCGAAGGCTTCGCACAAGACATCGAAACCATCTTCAATCTTCGGCGCGCCTCTGCAGCGCCCGCGCAGCTTCCTCCCGATCATCGAAGTGCACCTTGGTGGTGCCGAGGATCTGGTAGTCCTCGTGGCCCTTGCCGGCGATCAGCACCAGATCCGCCGGCGCCGCCGCGGCGATGGCCGCCGCGATCGCCTTCGCCCGGTCCCCTTCCACCACCAGCTCGGTACCGGCGGGGATCCCGGCCACCACGTCATCGAGGATGCGCTGGGGGTCTTCGGTGCGGGGGTTGTCGGAGGTGACCACCACCGCATCGGCCAGGCGGGCGGCGATGGCCGCCATCTGGGGGCGCTTGATCCGGTCCCGGTCGCCGCCGCAGCCGAACACGCAGATCAACCGGCCGCCGGTGAAGGGCCGGCAGGCCGCCAGGGCGTTCTCCAGGCCATCGGGGGTGTGGGCGTAGTCCACCAGCACCGCCGGCAGGAGCGCCCCCGCCGGAGCGGCGACCCGCTCCATCCTTCCCGGCACGCCCCGGAAGCTGGCCAGCCCCTCCAGCAGCAGGGGCAGGGGAAGCCCCTGCTGCAACAGGACTCCCACCGCCTCCAGCAGGTTCATCAGGTTGAAGCGGCCCACCAGGGGCGAACGGAAGGGGCCCTCCCCTGCCGGGCTGTGCAGGCGGCCGCTCACCCCATCGGCGCCCATCACCAGATCGCTGATGCGCAGTTCCGCTGCCGGATCAGCCAGGGAGCAGCGCCAGCAGGGGGAGAGTCCTTCCGGCCCATGGCCGGCAGCCCGCAGCCGCTGGGCCAGGCGCTTACCCCAGGGGTCGTCGATGTTCACCACAGCGCCCCCCTCCAGCAGGTCAGGAGCGAACAGGAGCGCCTTGGCCTCGAAGTAGGCCTCCATCGAGGGGTGGTAGTCGAGGTGGTCCTGGGTGAGGTTGGTGAACACCGCCCCGGCGAAGCGACAGCCGGCCACCCGCTGCTGGTCGAGGGCGTGGGAGCTCACCTCCATGGCGGCGATGGCGCCGCCGGCGGCCACCGCCCGGGCCAGGTCGGCCTGGAGCAGATCAGCGAAGGCGGTGGTGTGGATCGCGGTGGCGCTGTGGCCGGGCCAGCGGTTCTGCAGGGTACCGAACAGGGCTGCAGGCCGGCCGCAGGCCGCCGCCAGGTGCTCGATCAGGTAGGTGGTGGTGGTCTTGCCGTTGGTGCCGGTGACGCCGATCAGCGCCATGCGCCGGCTGGGGTGGCCCCAGAATGCAGCCGACAGCAGACCGGCCCAGCGGGCGAGGGGTGGCTCCACCACCAGCACCGGATCTCCGGGAGACGGGGGCCTGGCGGCGGCCGCCTCAGGGCCGATCACCGCCGCCACCGCACCGGCTTCGAGCACCTGGGGCCAGAAGCTGCCGCCATCCACCGCCGTGCCCGGCAGACCCACGAACAGGGTGCCGGAGCCGACCCGGCGGGAATCACAGCTGACGCCACTCACCTCCGCGCGGGCCAGCGCGCCGCTGGGGTCGCCCAGGGGAGGCAGGCCCACCTGGTGCAGAAGCGGCTGAAGCAGCTGGGACATGGGGAATCCGGCGGCGTGCCGCGGGCTGGAGCAGGCGCCTTTCTTAGCGTGGCGCTCAACTCACGCCCTGTCGGATCAGCCAGGCCCGCAGCTGGGCTCCGGCCAGCCGGGGGGACACCCGGGGCAACTCCTGCAGAGAGCCGTCCCCGGCGCCGGCAACAGCCAGCACCGGTACGCTCAATCCATAGCGTCGCTGCAGGGCCGGGTCGGTGTCCACATCGATCACCTGCAGGGGCTGGGGCGGATCCAGCGCCCGCAGCTTCTCCTCCAACCCCTCGCAGAGGCAGCAACCCTGGCGGGTGAACAGCACCAGCTGCACCATCAATCCGGCACCGGGTCACAGCCACAGGGGGTGAAAGGGTGGCAGCGGCCGATCCGCCGGAGGGTGAGCCAGCCCCCCTTCCAGGGGCCATGGCGGCCGATCGCCTCCAGCCCGTAGGCGCTGCAGCTCGGAAGAAAGCGGCAGCGGGGCGCCAGCAGGGGGGACAGCCAGCGACGGTAGGCGCCGATCAGGGCCAGAAGCACCGTGGCCACCACGGCCGAAAACCTGGCCAGCAAATCGGTGGGTGGATGGACGTTTAGGGTGGGTGGTTGGCGCTGCACGCGCGAGCATCCGGGTCACCCCAGCATGCCTCAGCCGTGCGCTCCGCCGTCCGGCCCCCTGGCCGCACGATCCACCTCCGTCACCTTCCCTTATGTCTCGCTACCGCGGCCCTCGCCTGAGGATCACGCGGCGCTTGGGGGACCTTCCCGGTCTCACCCGTAAGGCCGCCAAACGGTCTTATCCCCCCGGTCAGCACGGCCAAGCCCGTCGCAAGCGCTCCGAATACGCGATCCGCCTCGAAGAAAAGCAGAAACTGCGTTTCAACTACGGCATTTCCGAACGTCAGCTGGTGCGCTACGTGAAGAAAGCCCGTGCCCAGGAGGGTTCCACCGGAACCAATCTGCTCAAGCTGCTCGAGGGCCGTCTCGACAACATCTGCTTCCGCCTCGGCCTGGGCCCCACCGTCCCCGGTGCCCGTCAGCTCGTGAACCATGGCCACGTGACCGTGAACGGCCGGGTGGTGGATATCCCCAGCTACCAGTGCAGGGCCGGCGACGTGGTGGCCATCCGTGAGCGCAAGTGCAGCAAGGCCCTCGCCGAAGCCAACCTGGCCTTCCCCGGTCTGGCCAACATCCCTCCCCACCTCGAATTCGACAAGGCCAAGATGACCGCCAAGGTGGGCGGACGCATCGAGCGTGAATGGGTGGCCCTGGAGATCAACGAACTGCTGGTGGTCGAGTTCTACAGCCGTAAGGTCTGATTCCGCCCACAGCTCAGTTGCAACAAGTACGCGCCATTGCCTTCACGGGCGATGGCGCATTCCCATGGAGACCGGCTGCATCGCGACGATGGGAAAGCACGAGAGACTGGGCAGACTGGGGCTGAATTTCCAGGCAAGCCTGATTAGGCTACATACATTCATGGTTCAAGTCACTGCTCAAGCGATCTCAGGCCTGAAACCGGCAGATTGCGGAAGCGTCATAGGGTCAGATCGCCAACAACCACAGCATGGGAATGCCCAAACATATCCTGACGGTTGCTAATCTTCCATGCTCGGCCGGCACCTTCCAGACGCACTACATTGCCCGCACGCTCAGTGAGAACGCGTGGATCACCGGGGAGACCAATCCCTACTCCATGAGAGATCCCCAGGTGTTCATTCCGGAAGACCCACTCCATGTGATCCGGACCACCCGGACCATGGGAGAGCGGGAGTGGATCGAGGAGTATCGCCGGAGAATCAGCAGACTGATTGACTTGTTTCTGGAGGACCCAGCATCTTCCGTGCTGATCATTCGTGATCACTCCCTCGGGGAGTGCTGGCGATTTCTCGACAAGTCCATCGGTGCGGTGGCCCCGGCACTGGCGGAAGCGATCGAGGCCAGAAAAGTCCCATTCACAGCCTTCTATACGCATCGCGATCCTTTCGATACGTTCCTTTCGCTGCGGAGATCCTTTCCTGGAATCGCGAAGGTGGACGACCTCAAAACCCCTGATAGGTTTTCCAGGCTCTATCTTCACTCCTGGCAGGCCTGGAAAAGTCACTGTCCACAGCTACAGGACGTGCACATCGAAGCGTTGGCCTCCGATGAGAAACGCGAGCAGAATCGGATCCGTTCCGCCGTGCTCGGTCGGGAGGAGGAATTCAGCAGAGAGGCTGCACCCATCGCAATCACCCGTGAGGAGATGGCATCCGGCGCCAGCGGCCGAAGGCATCCAAGGCCGGTGAAGATGCCACGCCATCCGTGCACTAGTTCCCTGTTCAGAGGTGCGATGCAGTCGGTGGCCCTGCAGGACCTACGCAGGTCGATCGGCTACCACCAACCGATCAGCATGGACCGCCGCACACGCCTCTCCTGCCTGCAGCAGGATCTGAGGGCGCTGATGCGCCGGTTCAGGCTGTAGCAAAGGCTCACTGTCCTTCCGGCGGCGCCGGAGGGTTCACTGCAGCAGCGGGTTCAGGGGATTGTCCTGCTGCTGCTGTCGCTGGTCGTCATACTCGACGTCAGGGCGGATGTCGTGGGGGCTCGTCACCGATTCTCTGCGAGGAGATCCGGGGCCGCGCCGGAACTGGGGGGAAGGCATGCAGGCGGAAGCAAGCAGGCGGGGCATCACCAGCAGGACAGCCCTGGTCATCGGAGCACCGGACCTTGCTGGCTCGAGACTCTTCCATCGAGCTCCGGCGGTCCGATTCCCATGGCGACGATTCGAGAGGGGTGTCGAGGTGCGGCGCCACGGATCGGAAGGACTTCATCACCCACGCCCGCTCCCTCTGCCATCCCTTCCGGATCGGAACCGGGAGTGGGTTTCATCCCACGGACAGCAATGCCGCAGAAGCACTGTGTTTCACCCCAAAAATTTTACCCAGGAGGACAGAACCCAGAGCCACATCAGGGTGAACCTCCAGGGCTGCCAGAGCCCATCCTTCAAGGCCCCTTCAACGCAGGGTCTCGTCCACGTCATCTCCTGGAGCTGCACCAGGACCCAGCCGGAGCCGGCAGAATCGGCATCTTCAATCGCAACAAGTACCAAGAACCCTGTTCACAGGTGTCCATCCCGAACTGCTTTCCAGCCAGGTCCCGCAGGGGCCGCTGGTCTTCGAATCCATCAGGGGTAACGCCATCGCGCCATCAATCAGCATGAGGATCACCTTTCTCACGACGTGATCGACATGGGGAGATTCTGTATGCATCTCTGCCAAAAAGGAACAGGAGAGGAAGGGTTTTTAAGGGTCTCCACAACCCTGAGAAATACTGGAGGTTTTCCGCCAGCGACATCGAAGAACGTTTCTTCTGGGAGGACTATATGGAATCCGGCTCGCAGACCATCCGTCACCTGCCGGCAACAAGTTGTTCGCCGGAGTCGTTGTGGCTGCGGCCAGCATCGAAACTCTCGATTCTCAGAATCTCACGGATGCGAAGCTCGGCGAAGAAGAGCACAGTCACCTCAGGCAAGCCCGATCAGGCCTCGAAAACTCTTGAGCCCACCTCTGCCGCATCGGCGCCGGCGCCCCCAGCCCAGTCCCGCCTTCGACTGCCGCTCCGAGCCGAAGGTGATGGCTCTTCTGCAGCGCCGGGCCCGCGGAGGCGGACGGAACGTCAGGCGGTCCGGCAGGCGGGATCCGTTGCCGAGGCGAACGCACAGGAAAGGGAGTGAATCTGTTGCAGATAGCTCTGATAGGTCACCGATCCGGCGGGGGAATAATTCAGATTCTTATAGAGGCCGGTGAGCTGGGTGTAGAAATCCCTCGCCGATTTCTTGTCAGCGAAGGTGAGCTCACGATGCAGCAGATCGAAGACCAGATCGAAAGAGCTTTTCTGCCGATCGAGGGGCGTGGTGGAGTCAACGGAATCAAAAGCATCCTGCTGCAGATACACCATATCGAGGAACAGAGCCTTCTGGAAAACGATGAAGTCCTCCATGCTGACACCTTCCTCGCCGGTCACCTGAATCATCTGGCTGATGCGATCCCCATTCTTGAGGAGATCATTCATCTCTGCGACATTCCGCACCCAGTCAGGAGAAAGGTGATGGGAAAACCAACCCTCGAGTTGCTCGAAGTAGCGCGACCAGGAGAGAAGGATGTCGACGGCTGGATAGAATCGCTTGTAAGCACGCTCCGCACTCAGCCCCAGAAACGCCTTCACCGTACCCAGGGTGTACTGCGTCACTGGCTCCTCGAAGTTACCACCCGCTGGCGAGACCGTACCGATCATGGTGAGGCTGCCGATGGAGCCATCATTGGTGCGGATGATGCCCGCCCGCTCATAGACCCCCTTGATCGAGGAGCCGAGATAGGCAGGAAAGGCCTCCTCTCCAGGAATCTCCTCCAGGCGCCCGGAGGTTTCCCGCATCGCCTGGGCCCAGCGAGAGGTGGAATCGGCAATGAGAAGCACATTGAAACCCATCTGGCGGTAGTACTCGCCCAGGGTGAGGCCGGTGTAGATGGAGGCCTCCCTGGCCGCCACCGGCATGGAGGAGGTGTTGCAGATGATGATGGTCCGGTCCATCAGCGATCCCCCCGTCTTCGGATCATTGAGCTTGGGGAACTCCGTGATGGTTTCCACCACCTCCCCCGCCCGCTCCCCGCAGGCCACCACCAGCACGATATCCACATCAGAATGGCGGGAGATGAGGTTCTGAAGCACGGTCTTGCCAGCACCGAATGGGCCGGGAATGCATCCGGTGCCACCCCGGGCAATGGGCAGAAACGTGTCGATGATGCGCTGGGTGGTGATCATCGGCTCCTGGGGATAGAGCCGTTCGGAACGATTCGTCTCCAGCAGCGTCTGAGGAAGGGATCGACGCACGGGCCACTGCTGGGTCAATGTCAGCGATCGGGTCTCGCCGGAAACATCCCTGATGCGGGCCACGGCCGTATCCACCGTGAAGCTTCCCTGCTGGATCCAGTCGAGGATGACCGTTCCCTGCTGGTCAAAGGGAACCATGATCTTGTGGGTGAAGCGCCCCTCCTGAACCGTGCCGATGACATCCCCGCCATGGAGAGTGTCACCGATCTTGGCTTGGGGCTGAAACGACCACTTCTTCTCGGTGTCGAGAGGAGACGCATAGGCACCACGAGGCAGAAAGGTGCCATAACCAGCTGCAAGCTGAGCCAGAGGATTCTGCAGCCCGTCATACACCTGGCTCAGCAACCCAGGGCCGAGGGAGACGGAGAGTTGCTCTCCAGTCTGTTCGACCGGATCGCCAATTCCGACGCCCTTGGTGCTTTCGAAAACCTGGGCATCGGCGAGACGACCGCGCACGCGCAGCACCTCCGCCTTCAGTTTCTCATCGCGGTCACCGCTCCTGCGTTGCAGACAGATGTAAACAACTTCATTCTTAAGCAAGGGCCTAGGGTTTGCCTCCGCCATCTGAATCGTGACCAGGTCATCCTGCACAGCGACGACAGTGGCAGGATGGTATTTCGCACTGCTGGTCATTGAGACACTCCTGCAAATAGTTCCTTATGGTTGCCTAGGCCAGAATCAACGAGCCCACGAAAACGCGCGACGGCAGCCTCACCTTTGTAGCATGACCAGCGGCTGACCAGACTCCAGCGGGCCAGATAGATAATCAGGGCTTCAAAGTCGAAATGATGGGCGGCACCGAGGCGATCAAGAATGGACCACACCACAGAGAACTGCAGCTTCTCGAAGCCGATCAGGTCGTCGTTCTGCAACAGATCCTGAGCCTGCCGGACCCACGGAAAGATCACCTCGAGACCGAAGGTGGGAGAGCTCCACTTGCGCTCGATGAGCCCTACCCAGTCGCCGAAACCCCAGATCTCTCCAGTGGGTGGCTGGGCTTCTCCCCGATGACGCCGCCGCAAGGCAGCCACGATCGTGCGGAGCTCCAAGCGCTGGGTCACCAGGTCGCGCAGGGTTGGGCTGCGGGCGGATTCCAGGAAACGGCGGGCATCAGCGACAAATTCAGGGTCCGTCCGCTCCGGCGGCTGAGAGGGCCAGGCGATCAGATTCGAAATCTGCTCGAGTGTCTGGGAATCGGTGGCATCCAGAAGCCTCAATCGGCTTTCCAGCTTGATTCTGGAAATCGGGGGAGTCGCTGCTTCAAACAGTTTCCCGAGGGGCGGCAGACTGGCCATGAGGACAACGTATTTCATCGTGCCGTCACCTCTTCCGGAACGAACGGTGCAGGACAGCCGGACGGTGCACCCGGAGGCTCATTTCACCACCCCCTCCAGCAGCGCCCGGAACCGGGGCTGGAGGTGTGCCAGCAGGGTCTGGGCGATCGCCTTATCGGTGAGGTCAAGAACCACATCTCGATCCACCAGCCGCAGCCTGAGGCCTGCTTCCTGCCCCTTGGACACGCCGAACGTGACCCCCTCACGGAGCATGCCCCTGGCGGTCAGACGAACGAACTGGCTGAGGATGCCCTTCTCCAGCTCCTCCGGATGCTGGCTGAGTTCGGCCAGTCCATCGATCCGGCGGGGCAGCAGCACCTCGACCTGCTCGGACGGGTCGGCCTCCGGGCGAAGCGTGCCGACGATCTCCAGGATCATGCGCTCCAGGATCTCCTGTTTCTGCTGCTCCTCGCCCACCAGATGACGTACCTCACCGGTGAACCGCTCACTCAGCTGGGCCTTGAGCGCCAACATCGCATCGCGAAAGGCCAGCTCCAGGGCTTCCTGCCCGGAGGTCCGAAGAGTGTCCGACTCCTGCCTGGCCCGATCGACGATCTGGCTGGCCTGGGCCTCGGCCTGCGCCAGCGTGGCGGCGGCCCTGGCCTGGGCGTCCCGCAGCAGAGCATCCGCATCGGCGCGGCCTTGCGCAACGCCCTGATCCCGCAACCGGGCGATCAGCTCCTCCACGCCCGAGGCCACGGCGAGGGGAGTGTCATGTCGGCTTTTTTTGGGATTGGCCATGGGATCTGCCCGGCTGGAGGGAAACGACTGCGCAAGGGAGCTTGTTACTTGGGAATGCCCCCGGCCGCCACCAGGGCAAAGACAAAGGCAAACACGGCGAATCCCTCCACGATCGCGGCCGGGGCGAGGGAGAGGCCGAAGATTTCGGGCTTGGCCTTGGAGCCGGCGATGGCGGAGGCACAGCACAGCCCCTGGTAGATCGCGGCCATCAGGAAGGCAAGACCGGACAAAAGGCCGACCCCGAAGAGACCGCCCGCATTCAGGGGCGTCACCGGCCGATTCAGGATGAACATCACGACGATGCCGTAGATGGACATCGAGGAGGGCAGGGCGGACAGCCCGACGAACCGTCCGTAGCCGCTGCTGACCTCCATCATGGCTCCGATCGCCGCCTGACCTGCCGTTGTGCAACCGATGGAAGCCCCGATCGCCCCGAGCGCCACCGGCGCATAGATGCCGATCCAGCCGAGCGCAAGGATGGAAGTGTTGTCGTTCAAGATGCTGTCTCCTTTTTGACAAAAGGTTCGAAGGGATAGCCTTCCTCGGAAAGGCTCCAATTGAAGAATTCAATGAAATTGAGCCGCAATCCGTGAACGAAGCCACTGATGATGGCGAGCAGGAGATTGATGCCGTGACCCAGGATGAGGATCAGTAACGCGATGAGCACCCCAAGAGGGACATCGGAATGGTAAACCTGCCCGGCCAGCTGATTGAAGGTCAAGGCCAGGGAGGCGCTCGCCAATCCTAGAGCAAACAGCCGCAGATAACTCATCACGTCCCCGAAGAGTTTTGAAATGTTTGCCAGTGATGCGAGCCCGTCCAAGAGCCGCATCAGAACAGAGCCGAGCGAATCGAGGCGCCGTTCACTGCTCAACAGAAGGATGGTCAGCAACCCGCCACTCCCGAGGCCGATGCCCAGGTCTCGAGCCGCCGGGGCACCGCCGCCGAGGTACAGGCTGAACCCTGCGAGGATGATGGCGATCCAGCCAACCGGTTTGGCGCGATCGGCGATCGAGACGCCTCGTGCGGCCACGATTCCATTGGCGATGATCAGATGCAGCGCTCCTACAAGCAAGGAGACTTTCATCATCTCCCCGTAGTCCTCCAGGTTCAGCACCTTGAGGTGGGCCAGAAAGGATGCGGACGGCGGAGCCAGCCCGAAATAACTTCCAGCCAGCACCCCATACAGGAGGGAGAAGAGCACCCCTACCGCTGCAAGGATGCGGAAATGACGACCGGATGAGCCTCTGCCCATGGCCTTCCAGAACAGGGCGAGCAGTACGCCCAGAACAAGGGCATATCCCGCGTCGGCCAGGATCATGGCGAAGAACATGGCGAACGAGAAGAACACCATGATCGAGGGATCCCAGTCGCGATAGCCCGGCGTTTCGTAGAAGGTGACCAGATCTTCACCGCCACTCAGGACGTCGGGATTGGTCATCAATGTGGGGGGAAGGTCCTCTGACGATGGACTTTCGGCAAGAGAAGCCAATCCCTGTCGGCTGGCGAAAATCTCGAGCTGGGGAATATTCCCGCGAGGCATCCAACCCTGAACCTGGAAAACGCTTCCATGATCAGCGGCTTTCCCGCCAGCCTGAAGGAGTGCGGCCCTGTCGTCAGCCAGGGCGAGGTGCTTCGAAAGCAGAAAAATCCAGCGGCTGAGGGCTTCGTGCTCCGCCTCGATGTCATCGAGCTCCACATGAGCCTGATCGAGTTCGTGCCTCAGATCCTCGGGAGACTGGGCACCGACGTGCGATCGCTGCACAGGCAAGAGGCTCTGGTCCGGCTCCTGTTCGGCGATGACCACGAAATAGCCGTGCCTGGGGCTGGCATGGATCCGCTGCCAGGGCAGCGCCAGCATCTCGAGCCCGTGCAGGAAGGCGGCGTGTTTCGGATGGGGGACCCTGTAGAACCAGAGGCGCAGGCCTGTGAGGTCGCTGAGGGCTGGCAATCGGAAGTTCCCCCAGGGGGCGAGTTCGTCGAGGTGCTGACGGAGAAACAGAATTCTGTCTTCGGCGGCACGCTTGCGTGCCCGGTTCGCAAGGGCCATCGCCACCACATGATCCAGCTGGAAGCTGGAATCAACCTTGAGCTGATAGCGGCGATGGCGCACATCCATCAGATATCGCAGGGCCTCGCGCGCCTGCCCCGGTGGCTGGGGAGAAGCGAAATCAGAATCTTCATCTGAATCCCGCAGAGGAATGAGATGCATGCATCCAAGGTCTTGCAGCCCCTCAAGCACGACGTCTTTATCGGCGACAAGGCCGAAGATGGAGACTTTGACAAGCGGGACGATCGTCATAGGATCGACTCCTCCTTCTTGCGTTTGGCGATCTTGGAGTTGACCACACCGGCCCGTTCCGCATCAGCGAGATAGATAGAGATCCTACGGATATTTTTTTCTGTCCGTGGAATCAGCACCTTATCAAATAGATTATAGCGTTGTGTAACAGTCTTCTCTGCATCTTCCAGAAGTTCCAGCCGACGACGAGCCACCTGAATGCGGATGTTCGCTTCCAGCGCCGCCTGGAGCACGATGATGAGCGCATCGACCCAGAACGGCTTGGTGAGCACGCCATAGGGATTGAGGCCAAACTCCAGGGCCTGAAGGGTCGGGAGGTGGGTACCTATCAGGTTTTCTTCCCCGATCTCCAACCTGGAAATGGCCACAAGATGATCGAGTGCGATCGTTTCATTGGCGACCATCGGTAACCTGGCCGCCACATCCGGCTCGATCGCGGCCGCCACTTGGATGGCCTCTTTCAGCTGTCGGCGTGCCTTCTCTCGCTCCGCGCTGATCTGTCGCCGTTTCATGTCCAGGGAAGGCAGGACGTCATGAAAGGTTTTCAGAAGCGACTTCTCCTTGGTCAAGGAGGCTTTGGTAAGGGAAAGCCTGGCCATGGGACCTACGAAGAGCGGAAAGGATCCAGCCGATGAGCGTGGAGGAGGCGTGGCTTCATGGCAAATCTGAAGCAACCCGTTCCTGGGGTGCTGGAGCCACCTGAACAGCCGACTTCGGGAAATACTTATCGACCAGTTCCTGTTTCATCAGAAGTTCGCCGGCCTGGAAGCACTCGGCTAGGGTTTTCCAGGCAAGATCCAGAGCATCTTCCAGGGCGATATCCACATTGAGATCCATGAACCTGGCCTTGAAGAGACCGCCAAATCTGATCAGGCGTTGATCATATTCGGAGAGTTCAAAGGCCATGGCCTGTTTCTGTTCAGCATCCCTGGCTCCTGAGTAGAGCCGTATGCAGGTATTCATGATCTGATTATGATCTTCTCGGGTGACCTTGCCGATCACATTCTGCTTGAGGCGGGACAGCGATCCGAAGGGATCAACGACTCCATCATGCAGGTAGAACTGGCCTTCCGTGATGTATCCCGTATTGTCGGGAACAGGGTGGGTGATGTCATCCCCGGGCATGGTGGTGACCGTAAGAAGGGTCACCGATCCACCTTTGGCATAGTCGGCCGCCTTTTCATAACGGCGGGCAAGCTGGGAGTACAGATCCCCGGGATAGCCCCGGTTGGCTGGCACCTGATCCATGGCGATGCTGATCTCCTTGAGAGCATCGGCAAAGGAGGTCATATCTGTCAGCAGCACCAGCACCCGCTTTCCCTCCTCCACCGCGAAGCGCTCGGCAACGGCCAGGGCCATGTCAGGGATGAGCAACCGCTCCACAATCGGATCCGATGCCAGGTTCACGAACATCACCGTGCGGGAGAAGACACCCGCATCCTCGAAGGTCTTGCGAAAGGAGTAATAGTCGTCGAAGATCAGCCCCAGGCCGCCGAACACGACCACATCGGCATCGGCCTGGATCCCGATACGGGCAAGGAAGGCGTTGAAGGGCTCTCCAGACACCGAGAAGATTGGAATCTTCTGGCTCTCCACCAAGCAATTGAACACGTCGATCATCGGCACGTTCGTGCGAATCATCTTCGACGCCAGGATCCGGCACATGGGGTTGACGGAAGGGCCCCCGATCGGAACTTTCGGATCCTCCGAGAGGCCCGGGCCACCATCAATGGGCTCACCGGTACCTCGAAAGACCCGACCCAGAATATTGCTGGAGTAGGTGGCTTCCATCGGATGACCCAGAAATCGCACAGCGGAATCTGTGGCCACCCCCTTGGTGCCGCGAAACACCTGCAGAGAGACCGAATCCTGGTTCAAAGCAATCACCTGAGCCAGGGAGGACGTGCCATCCCGGTTCTGTACCACCGCCAGATCATTGAAGCGCGGTGCAGCCTCACCCTCACTGGTGCCTGCAGGAACTTCGACCCTGAGAATATCGCCGACGATCTCAAGGATCTTGGAGTAACTGACGAGGGACCCGAGCATGGGGGGAGAGGATCAGATGATCTGGATTCAGTGCCAGGCTGCCGACAGATCGAAGCCTTTCTTCAGTGCTGGACAGGTCGGTGATAGGCACTTTCCATAAACGGCCTCCTCTGCATAGGACGTTGCAAAGCGGTGCCAGTCATGGAGCAATCATAGAGGAGCAATCACGGAAAGTTCCGTACCCATTTATCATATTCAGTTTACTCTCATACCGCGGGAACGACGCCCATCGTAAGAATTTTTATCCGGACGGACAGCCGCCAGGACGATGGCTACGGAAAATCCGTGGCCTCTGCGGCATGCTGGCGGCCGATCCGTCGGCGGGGGAAAAGATGCACATGCTCTCCCTTCTGTCAACAGCACAGACATGCCTGTCAGGGGGAAACCACAGAGGATGTGCGCGAAGCGCACCCCACAGGGAAGCTGGATCGGCGGCCGCCCCAGCACTCTTACGAAGTGTGGTGATGGGTCGGTTGCCCGCCCAGGTCAGGCCTATCAGTAGGGGGGATGCAAGGGTTGAGGGACTTGAAAAAAAAAGAACTGCTTGAACGGGCCATCCACTTCGCCAAACCATTCAGGGTAGAGGATGGCGATGGCTTCCGACTCAAGGATTACGATCCCGGCGAGACACTCCATCTCGATCAGGAAGACAAACTGCAGGCCAAGGAAGACTCTCTCGATGGGCGTGGAGATGCTGGCCGAATACCAGGATCTTCTCTATGCCCAGGATCGCTGGGCCCTGCTGCTGATCTTCCAGGCGATGGATGCGGCGGGAAAGGACGGCACCATCAAGCATGTGATGAGTGGCATCAATCCCCAGGGCTGCCAGGTGACCTCCTTCAAGGCTCCCTCCTCCGTGGACCTGGACCATGATTTTCTCTGGCGATGCAACATGGCTTTACCGGAAAGGGGCCGGATCGGCATCTTCAATCGAAGCTATTACGAGGAAACGCTGGTGGTTCGGGTGCATCCGGAGATGCTCGCCAGAGAGACCCTTCCAGCCGATCGCATCTCCAAAGACATCTGGAAAGATCGTTTTCACGACATCAGAAACTACGAAGGTTATCTCAACAACAATGGTGTTGTTGTTCGCAAGTTCTTCTTGAACGTTTCCAAAAAAGAACAGAAGAAGCGCTTTCTCGAACGCCTCGACAACCCGGAGAAGAACTGGAAGTTCTCCGCCAATGACATCAAGGAGCGCGCGTTCTGGGACGATTACATGAATGCCTACGAAGACATGATCCGCCATACCTCCACCAAGCATGCTCCCTGGTATGTGGTGCCAGCCGACAACAAGTGGTTCACCCGCATCGCCGTTGCTGCGGCCATCATCGAAACCCTGGATTCGCTGCACCTGCACTATCCCGAAGTGAGTCCAGCAGCGCGCAGCCAACTCGAAGCGGCCAGGGTCCAGCTGGAGAGCGAGTGATCCGCCAGGGGCTCATTCAGCCTCAGCCCCCGATCAGGGTCTCCAGTGCCTCGGTCACATCTTCATGGCGCATCAGGGCCTCCCCCACCAGCACCGCATCGGCGCCGGCTCCCGCGGCCCGGTCGAGGTCGGCGCGGCTGAACAGCCCCGACTCGCTCACCAGCAGGGCGCCCCGCTCGCGCAGCTGCGCCCCGAAGCGCTCCATCAACCGCTCGGTGGTGGTCAGATCCACCGTGAAGCTGCTCAGGTCGCGGTTGTTGATGCCGATCAGATCCACCCCCTCCAGGCGCAGCACCCGCCCCATCTCGGCTTCGTCGTGCACCTCCACCAGCACCGCCAGCCCCAGTCCCCGGGCCACCTTCAGCAGGTAGGCCAGGTCCTGGTCGGAAAGGATCGCCGCGATCAGCAGGGCGGCATCGGCCCCGGCGGCCCGGGCCTGGAACAGCTGATAGGGGGTAAGGATGAAGTCCTTGCACAGCAGGGGCAGCTCCACCACCTCCCGCACCGCCACCAGCACCTCGAAGCCCCCCTGGAAGAAGCGGCGGTCGGTGAGCACCGAAAGGCAGCTGGCACCACCGTCCCGGTAGCCCCGGGCGATGGCCACCGGGTCGAAGTCCGCGCGGATCACCCCCTTGCTCGGGCTGGCCTTCTTGATCTCGGCGATCACCGCCGGCTTGCGGCAGCTGGCCCGCAGGGCGGCCCGGAAATCCCGGGTGGGGGGGAGTTCGGCCACCTGCTGCTTGAGGGCCTCCAGGCTCACCCGCTCCCGGGCAGCGGTCACCTCCCGGTCCTTCTCCCAGACGATCTCCTCGAGGATGTGGCGGGGGCTCTCCTCGGGGTGGGGCGTACCGAATTCCAGGTGGGCCACCCGCACCGAGGGGTTGGGGGGCCGGCGGCGGATCTCCATCTCAGGCCCCCACCGGCGCGGCCAGGCTGGCGGCGGCCTGCTTGTAGGCCACTTCCACCACCTCGCTCAGGGTGGGGTGGGTGTGCACCTCGCTGGCCAGCTGCCGCACCCCCTGGCGGCGGGCCACGGCGTTGGCGATCTCCTGGATCAGATCGGCGGCATGCAGTCCGTAGATGTGGGCCCCCAGCACCTCGCCGGTGTCCTTGCGGAACAGCAGCTTCAGCAGCCCGTCGCCCTCCAGCTCGGCGAGGGCCTTGGAGTTGGCCTTGAAGTAGCTGCGCACGCTGCCCAGGGCGAAGCCCTCCTGCTCGGCGAGGGCCTTGGCCTCGGCTTCCGACAGCCCCACCGAGCTGATCTCCGGATGGGTGAAGGTGGCCGCCGGGATCGAGCGGTAGTCGATGCGGCGGGCGTGGCCGAGGATGTTGTCGATCGCCACCGTTCCCTGGGCGGCGGCGGTGTGGGCCAGCATCATCTTGCCGGTCACGTCGCCCACGGCCCAGAGGTGGGGCACCGGCTCACCGCCGGCGAGCACCCGCAGGGTGTCGTCCACCGGGATGAAGCCCCGGTTCGTCTCCACCCCCACGCTGGCCAGGTTCAGGTCCTGGCTCACGGGCACCCGGCCGGTGGCCACGAGCACCGCATCCACCTCCAGGGTTTCCACCGGCTCCCGGGTGGCCATGTCCACCAGCTCGATCTTCACCGGGCAGCCGGGCGTGATCCGGCTGGCCAGCACACCCGCGCGGGCGTCGATGTCGCGGGAGTCGATCAGGTGGCGGGCGGCGATCTTGGCGATGTCCGGGTCGAAGGTGGGCATCACCCGATCGAGGGCCTCGATCATGGTGACCTCGCAGCCAAGGGCCGTGTAGACATCGGCGAATTCCAGGCCGATGTAGCCGCTGCCGATGATGGTGATCCAGCGGGGCAGCCATTCCAGGTTGATGGCCTCGTCGCTGGTGAACACCGTGCGGCCGTCGGTCTCGATCCCGGGCGGCACGAACGGATCGGAGCCGGTGGCGATGATCACCTCGCGGGCGGTGTGGACCCGCTCCACCCCGCTGGCCTCCCGCACCGCCACCCTCTGGGGCCCGTCGAGCCGGCCCTTGCCCCGCAGGATCACGGCGCCGGAGCGCTCCAGGGTCTTGGTGAGGTTGCCGCGGATCGTGGCCACCAGCTGGGCGGCGTGGTCGGCGATCTTCTGGCGCTCGAAGCGCACCGGCGCCGCATGGATGCCGAAGCCCCGAAGGTGCTCGGCATCGGCCAGCTCCCGCACCCGGCCACTGGCCGCCAGCAGGGCCTTGGAGGGCACGCAGCCCCGGTTCACACACGTCCCGCCCATGTCGCGGGATTCCACGATCGCCACCTTCAGGCCATGCTCGGCGCCGTGCTTGGCCGCATCGAAGCCGCCGTAACCCGCCCCGATCACGATCACGTCGAAATCGAAACCGGAAGGGGAGGAGGCGGGCGCTGCGGTCACCGTTCGCTGCTGCGGGGGTCGGGGCATTCTCCCCTGTCAGGGCACGGAGCGGCCGTGGGCCTGGCGGGAGCGTTCCAGCAGCAGCAGGGCGGCGGCGGCCGCCACGTTGAGCGACTCCACCGCCGGACTGTGGGGGATCGTGACGCGCCGGTCGGCCAGCGCGGCTGAGCTCGGGATCCAGCCCCGCCCCCTCATTGCCCAGCAGCAGGACCGTGGGGCGCCGCCAGTCCAGCTGCCAATAGGGGATGGCCCCACCCCCCGTCTCGGGCACCACCGCCGCCACCAGCTGCAGCCCCTCGGCCCGGGCCGCCGCCAGCCGGGCGCGCAGGGCCGCGGCCGTCAGCCGCTCCAGCGGCAGGGCCAGGGCCGCGCCGCTGGAGGCCCTCAGCACCTTCGGCTGGAGCGGATCGGCCCCTTCTGCCAGCCACACCCGCTCCACCCCGGCCGCCAGGGCCGTGCGCAACAGGGTTCCCAGGTTGCCCGGATCCTGCAGCCGGTCCAGGGCGAGCACGAAATGCGCCGGTGCCGCAGGGGGAACGGGAAGGGCGGCGACCGGCAGGGTGAGCAGCACCCCGTCGGGGTGGCGGGTGGTGGCGGCGGCGGCCAGCACCTCCTGGGTGCAGGTCTTCAGCTCCGCAGCGGCGGGCAACCTCCCCACCAGGGGGGCATGGTGAGCGATCCAGGTCGGGGTGGCCAGCACCAGTTCCGGTACCACCTCCAGCCTGAGGGCCTCCTGGAGCAGGTGGGTGCCCTCCAGCAGGATCTGGCCCTGCTCCTGCCGGCCGCTGGCGCGCTGCAGGCGCCGCACCGCCTGGATCAGGGGGTTGCGGACACTGCGGATCGGCTCCGCCGCCAGGGCCGAATCGCAACGGGCAGGGTTGGAGCCTGGGGCGGTCAGATGGTCTTGCGGCGCCGGATCTTCAGCCGGTCGTGGATGACCAGATCCTCATCCTGGAGGTCCAGCCCCTTGACGGCCGCCACCTCTCCCCGGATGCCCTCCGCCTTGAGGTTGGCCGCCAGACGGTCGATGACGATGTCCTCCACCTTGTTCTGGTCGTAGGTATCAGGGGTCAGCCGTTCCAGAAACTTGCCGATGTTCGAGGCGACGACATCGGAGGCGTTGGTGATCTTGAGGACAATCATGAATAAATAATGCGGATGGGGAGACTTGAACTCCCACGACATTGCTGCCACTAGTACCTGAAACTAGCGCGTCTACCAATTCCGCCACATCCGCGGGCGATCAGCAGCCACGAAATCCGGGGCGCTTGCGGGAGCATAAATCATCACCGGCCCCGGCCCCACCCGCCGGACAGCCCCCAAGGGGGTCACCGGGCCGGTGCGGGGGCATGTCTCATCGGGAACAGCGACAAGACAGTTTGGATGGCGGCCCCTAGACGACAGGATCATTCGTTGTCAAGATGCCCCAGAAATTGATACCAGGACTCCTGTCCATGACCGTATCCCCCATGCCTGTCAAGGCCATCGCCGCCAGCAGGCTGGAGATCAGTGGTGGACGGCGTCTGGACGGGGACCTGCGGGTCAGCGGGGCCAAGAATTCGGCCCTGGTGCTGATGGCCGCCTGCCTGCTCACCGAGGACGAGCTGCGCCTCAGCAACGTTCCGCCCCTGACCGACATCACCGCGATGGGGGAGATCCTCGCCGCCCTCGGCGTGCGCGTGCAGCGGGGGGGTGACGCGATCGTCCTTCACGGGGATGCCATCGCCACGTCCTCCCCGCCCTACGAACTGGTCAACAGCCTGCGGGCCAGCTTCTTCTGCATCGGCCCCCTGCTGGCCCGCATGGGGATGGCCCAGGTGCCCCTGCCCGGCGGCTGCCAGATCGGCACCCGCCCGGTGGTGGAGCATGTCAAGGGACTCAAGGCCCTCGGAGCCCAGGTGACCATCGAGCACGGCGTGGTCACCGCGGTGGTGCCGGGCCGCCAGCGCCGGCTCACCGGCGGCCACATCCATCTCGACTGCCCAAGCGTCGGCGCCACCGAGACCCTGATGATGGCGGCCGCCCTGGCCGACGGCGAAACGGTCATCGACAACGCCGCCCAGGAGCCGGAGGTGATCGACCTGGCCCGGCTGCTGCTGGCGATGGGGGCCAAGGTGCGCGGCGCCGGTACTCCCACCATCACCATCGTGGGGGTCGAAACGGCTGCACGGTGCCGATTACGCCGTCATCCCCGACCGCATCGAAGCGGGCACCTTCCTGCTGGCCGGCGCCATCACCCGCTCCCGGCTGCGGGTGTTCCCCGCTCTTCCGGAGCACCTGGGCGCGGTGATCACCAAACTCGAGGAGGCCGGCTGCCGGATCGAGGCCGACGGCAAGGGCCTGATCATCACCGCCCAGAAGGTGCGGGCGGTGGACCTGCGCACCCAGCCCTTCCCGGGCTTTCCCACCGACCTGCAGGCCCCGTTCATGGCCCTGCTGGCCACCGCCAGGGGCACCGGCATGGTCGTGGAGAACATCTTCGAGAACCGTCTCCAGCATGTGGCGGAGCTGCAGCGCATGGGCGCCTCGATCCGCATGCAGGGCAACACCGCCTGCGTCGAGGGGGTGGCCCGGCTCAGTGGCGCCCCAGTCCACGGCACCGACCTGCGGGCCTCCGCCGCCATGGTGCTGGCGGGCCTGGCGGCCGACGGCATCACCACCGTGCGGGGCCTGGAATACCTGGATCGGGGCTACGCGGATCTGGAGGGAAAACTCAACGCCGTCGGCGCCTCGATCCGCAGACTCCCCGACGCCTAGAGTCCGGCCTGCGGGAGCGTGCCGGAATTGGTAGACGGACTCGACTCAAAATCGAGCGCCCTCGGGCATGTGGGTTCGAGTCCCACCGCTCCCATCCAGCCCGTGATGGACACCTACGCCCGGTTCCCCGTGGCCCTGAAGCGCGGCCGGGGGGTCTGGCTCTGGGATGAAAGCGGCCGGCGCTACCTCGACATGGTCGCCGGCATCGCCGTCTGCACCCTGGGCCACAGCGATCCGGTGCTGCAGCGCCGGCTCTGCGACCAGCTGGGACGGCTCCAGCACGTCTCCAATCTCTACCGGATCCCGGAACAGGAGGCCCTGGCGGCGGCGATCACCGCCCGCAGCTGCACCGACCGCGTCTTCTTCTGCAACTCCGGCGCCGAGGCCAACGAGGCCGCCATCAAGCTGGCGCGCAAGCACGGCCATCAGGTGCGCGGCATCGCCGATCCCCTGATCCTCACCGCCGAGGCCAGCTTTCACGGCCGCACCCTGGCGGCGGTCACCGCCACGGGCCAGCCCAGATACCACCAGGGGTTCGAACCCATGGTCCCGGGCTTCCGCTACTTCCCCTACAACGACACGGCCGCCTTCGAGGCGCTGCTGGCGACCTGCGAGGCCGAAGGTCCCCGCGTGGCGGCCGTTCTGCTGGAACCGCTGCAGGGCGAGGGCGGCGTCCATCCCGGCGATCCGGGCTTCTTCCGCCGGGTGCGGGAGCTCTGTGACGCCCACCGCATCCTGCTGATCTTCGATGAGGTGCAGATCGGCGTCGGCCGCAGCGGCCACTGGTGGGGCTATGAGCAGCTGGGCGTCGAACCCGACGCCCTGACCATGGCCAAGGGCCTGGGCGGCGGCATTCCCATCGGCGCCCTGGCGGTGAAGACCGGGTGGACCATTTCCGCCCCGGCGACCACGCCAGCACCTTCGGCGGCAACCCCTTCGCCTGCCGGGCCGGCCTCACCGTGATCGAGGAGATCGAGCGCCGCGGACTGCTGCAGAAGGTCGCCGCCTACGGCGCCCTGCTGCAGTCGCTGCTCCAGGAGCTGGTGGCTCGCCACCCCGACCGGTTGGCGGGGGAGCGGGGCTGGGGTCTGCTGCGGGGCCTGGTGCTCGCCCGCCGACGGGCCCACCGCTCCTGAGCTCGTCAGGGCCGCCATGGCCGAAGGGCTGCTGCTGGTGCCCGCCGGTCCTGCTGTGGTGCGTTTCGTCCCCCCCCTGGTGATCAAGCCCCGCCATCTGCGCAAGGCCGTCAAACGCCTGGAGAAGGCCCTGCTCGCCCTGGCCTGAACCGGTCCAGCGCCCTTGCCCTCCCTGCTGCCTCCCCCCGTCGAGCTGGGCGACCTGCTCGAACCCTTCTCCCACCGCGGCGTCGACCTGGGTCTGGAACGGCTCGGCAGTGCTCTGGCCCAGGGGGGCCACCCGGAGCGGTGCTTCGCCTGCGGCCCAGGTCGCCGGCACCAATGGCAAGGGCTCCATCAGCACCTTCCTCCACGCGATCCTGCGGGCCGCCGGAATCCGCGTGGGCACCTACCGGTCCCCCCACCTGGTGAGCTGGTGCGAGCGGATTGCGATCGATGACGCCTGGATTGACCCGAGCCACCCTGCGGGCCGACCTGACCCGCTGGCAGCCCCTGGCCCACCGCCACCGGCTCACCCCCTTCGAGCTGATCACCGCCGCGGCCTTCGACCGCTTCGCCCGCGAACAGGTGGAGCTGGCGGTGCTGGAGGTGGG
>CAVYYO010000003.1:0-114432 GCA_963772735.1 uncultured cyanobacterium
AACCTGACGCCGTTCAGCCCCGGGACCCGGATCCATCCACGGCCCGGATCCCCAGCTGGCGAAAAGGGGAGAGCCCCGGTAGATTCCGGCCCAGACGCCCCCGCACCGCCGATGCTCGCCGTAGCCATTCTGGCCGCCGGGAAAGGGACCCGCATGAAGAGTGCCCTTCCCAAGGTGCTCCAGCCCCTGGCCGGCGCAACCCTGGTGGAGCGGGTGCTGAGCAGCTGCCACCTGCTCTCCCCCGACCGCCAGCTGCTGGTGGTGGGCCACCAGGCCGATCGGGTGGAGCACACCCTGGGCGGGGTGGAAGGCCTGGAGTTCGTCCTCCAGGATCCCCAGAACGGCACCGGCCATGCCGTGCAGCAGCTGCTGGAGCCGCTGGCGGGCTTCCAGGGGGAGCTGCTGGTGCTCAACGGCGACGTGCCCCTGCTGCGCCCCGAGACCCTGGAGAAACTGCTGAGCACCCACCGGCAGAGCGGGGCGGCGGTGACGCTCCTGAGCGCCCGTCTGTCCGATCCGACCGGCTACGGCCGGGTGATCGCCGACTGGACGGGCCAGGTGAACGGGATCGTGGAGCACCGCGACTGCGATGCCGAACAGCTCCGCAACGACCTCACCAACGCCGGCATCTACTGCTTCGACTGGCCCAGACTCGCCGAGGTTCTGCCCCGCCTGAACAGCGACAACGACCAGGGTGAGCTGTATCTCACCGACACGGTGGCCCTGCTGCGGCCGGCCATGCACCTGGAGGTGATCGACCCGGACGAGGTGGCCGGCATCAACGACCGCCAGCAACTGGCCCACTGCGAGGCGGTGCTGCAGGAGCGCCTGCGACGCCACTGGATGGCGGAGGGGGTGAGTTTCACCGATCCGGGCAGCTGCACCCTCAGCGAGCAGACGCGTTTCGGCCGCGATGTGCTGGTGGACCCCCAGTGCCACTTCCGCGGTGCCACCACGGTGGGCGACGGCTGCCGCATCGGACCGGGCTGCCTGATCGAGGACAGCCATGTGGGTGAGAACGTGGAGGTGATCCATTCGGTGCTGCGCGACAGCAGTGTGGCCAGCGGCTGCGTGATCGGCCCCTTCGCCCAGCTGCGGGCCGGCACCCATCTGGAGGCCGGCTGCCGCATCGGCAATTTCGTCGAGGTGAAGAACAGCCAGCTGGGGGAGGGCTGCAAGGCCAACCACCTCAGCTATCTGGGCGATGCCGAGCTGGGCGCCGACGTGAACGTGGGTGCCGGCACGATCACGGCCAACTTCGACGGGGTGCGCAAGCACCGCACGCTGATCGGCAGCGGCAGCAAGACCGGCGCCAATTCGGTGCTGGTGGCGCCGATCACCCTGGGAGCGGGGGTGACGGTGGCCGCAGGTTCCACGCTGACCAAGGATGTGCCCTCCGGAGCCCTGGCCCTGGGCCGGGCCCGGCAGCTGGTGAAGGAGAACTGGTCGGCCGGAGCCGCCCGGCGGCAGCAGGGGGTGGCGAGGTGATCAAGGCCAGGATGGCCATCGGGCTCCATTCCCAGGCCTGACCGCCAGCGCCCCCCTTCAGCCTCCTCGGCGCCAGGTGTGGAAGCGCTCCAGCAGGGCGAGGGTGCGCTGGGGGGCGTGGGCCTTCTTCCAGGCTCCGGCGGCGTACTTGTTCGCCTCGGCCAGGGTGGGATAGGCATGGATCGCCCCCATCACCTTGCCCAGGCCCAGATTCCACTTCATCGCCAGCACGAACTCGGCCAGCAGCTCGCCGGCCTGTTCCGCCACGATCGTGACCCCCAGGATCGTGTCCTTGCCGGGAACGGTGAGCACCTTCACGAAGCCGGTCTCGGCCGATTCGACGATGGCCCGGTCCAGTTCGGCCAGCTCGAAGCGGGTGACCTCGAAGGCCACCCCCCGCGCGCGGGCCTCGTCCTCGTTCAGTCCCACCCGGGCCACCTCCGGATCGGTGAAGGTGGTGCGGGGAATCACCCGGCCATCGACGGCGAAGCGCAGCGGATCGAACAGCCCGTTCACGGCCGCATACCAGGCCTGGTGGGCGGCGGTGTGGGTGAACTGCCAGGGGCCGGCGGCGTCGCCGGCGGCATAGATGTTGGGGTAGAGGGTCTGCAGATGGGCGCTGGTGTCGATGGTGCGGCCGGTGGGGATGGCCAGGGTCTCGAGGCCGTAGCCCTCCAGCCGGGCGCGGCGGCCCACGGCGCAGAGCAGTTCGTCGGCCTCGAGGCTGCCGGGGCCACCGCTGTGCGCGAAGCGCACCCGCACGCTCCCCCGGTCGCCGGGCTCGACGCGCTCCACCCGGCAGCCGGTGTGCACCTGCACCCCGTCACGCTCGAGCACCGCCTGCACCAGGGCGCCCACCTCCGGATCCTCCCTGGGCAGCAGGCGGGCATTGCGCTGCAGCAGGGTGACGGGCAGGCCCAGCTGGGCGAGGGCCTGGGCCAGTTCGCAGCCGATCGGTCCGCCGCCCAGCACCACCAGGGAGGGACGGGGGGAGGGATGCTCGGCCAGGGTGTCCCAGAGGGTCTCACTGGTGAGCGCCCGCACCGAGTCGATGCCGGGGATGGGCGGAATCAGCGGCGCGGCGCCGGTGGCCAGCACGATGGCCCGGCCGGTGAGCACCTGCTCGCGACCGTCGGGGCCGGTGATCGCCACGGCCCAGGGGCTCAGCAGGCGGGCATGACCGAGCCGCACATCCACCCCCAGGGCGGTGTAGCGCTCGACGCTGTCGTGGGGAGCGATGGCGGCCACCTTCGAGCGCACCCGCTGCAGCACGCGGCGCAGATCCACCTGGGGCTCCTGGGGGGTGAGGCCGTAGTGATCGGCGCGGCGCAGACGGGCGGCGAGCCGGGCGGTGCTGATCAGGGCCTTGCTGGGCACGCAGCCGGTGTTGAGACAATCGCCGCCCATGCGGTGCTGCTCGATGAGCGTCACCCTGGCCCGCACGGTGGCGGCGATGTAGGCGGTGACGAGGCCGGCGGCTCCGGCGCCGATGACGATCAGGTTGCGATCGAAGGACCGGGGCCGGCTCCAGGGCCGATAGAGCTGCCAGAGTCGCCAGCGGCCCTGGAGCAGACGCACGATCCAGGGCAGCAGGCCGAGCAGGGCGAAGGAGCCCAGCAGGGCAGGGGAGAGGATGCCCCGCAGGCCGGTGAGCTGAGCCAGCTGGGTGCCTGCGTTCACGTAGACCACCGTGGCGGGCAGCATGCCCAGCTGGGAGACGAACGCGAAGGGCAGCAACGGCATGGGGGTGAGCCCCATCAGCAGGTTCACCAGGAAGAAGGGGAACACCGGCACCAGCCGCAGGCTGAGCAGGTAGGCGGCACCGTCGCGGCGGAAGCCCTGCTCGATCGGCGCCAGACGATTGCCGAAACGGCGGCGCACCAGATCGCGGAAGAGGGTGCGGGCCAGCAGGCAGGCCGCCGTGGCCCCGAGGGTGGAGCCCAGCGACACCAGCACGGTGCCCCAGAGCAGGCCGAAGATGGCGCCTCCCGCCAGGGTGAGCACGGTGGCGCCGGGCAGGGAGAGGCCGGCCACCAGCACATAAAGGAGCAGGAAGGCGGCCGCGGTGGCGAGCGGGGACGCCTCCCGCCAGGCCACCAGCTGGTCCCGGGAAGCCTGCAGCACCGAAAGATCGAGCTGGCGGTGCCAGCCCTGGCTGAAGAACAGCACCACCCCCGCCAGCACCAGCAGGGCGGCGAGGATCCGGGCGCGCGGAGGGCCGCTCGCCGCCTGGCGGGGGGGTGAGCTCATGGGGGCGGCTGGGGCGGTCAGCCCTCATCCTGGCCTCGCACCTGGATCACCACGCTGCCCTTCTTGTGGCCGCGGTCGACGTAGCGGTGCGCCTCGATCAGCTCCTGGAAGGGCCAGGTGCGATCGATCACCGGGAGAACCGCGCCCGCAGCGGCCAGAGCGGCGAGGTCATGCATGTAGGCAATCCGCTCCTCCGCCGGCCCTGCCACCACCTGCAGGCCGCTGATGAAGGAATGCCAGGGCGCCAGCAACATGCCGCCGAGACCCGAGTACACCAGCAGGAGGCGTCCGCCGGGGGCCAGCAAGGGACGGGAGCGGGAGAAGGGTGCGGAGCCGACGGTGTCGAGGATCACGTCGTACGTCTCGCCCATGCGGGTGAAGTCCTCCCGGGTGTAGTCGATCACCCGTTCGGCGCCGAGGGATCGCATCAGATCGCTGTTGGCGGCGCTGCAGACGGCGCTGACACGGGCCCCCAGGTGCCTGGCGATCTGCACCGCCGCCGTGCCCACCGTCCCGCTGGCACCGACGACGAGCAGGCGCTCACCGCTGCCCAGCCGGGCCCGGCGGAAGAAATCGAGCACGGTGGAGCCGCCGAAGGACAGAGCCGCCGCCTGGTCGTAGGTCAGGCCCGCCGGTATGGCCACGACGGGCCCATCGGCCGGCAGGCAGCGGTACTCGGCGTAGCAGCCCATGCCTGCGCCGGAGAAGGCGAACACCCGATCCCCGACCGCAAAGGCGGTGACGTCCTTGCCGACGGCTTCCACATCACCGGCCAGCTCGGTGCCCAGGATGGGATGGCGAGGGCCCCTCAGACCGAAGACCAGGCGGGCGATCAGCCCGAAGCCAGGCGGCAGGTCCATGCTCCGCAGCCGTACATCCCCGGAGTTCACGGTGGTGGCACGGAGCCGAATCAGGATCTCGTTGTCGCCCGGAGTGGGCCTGGGAAGCTCGACCAGCTTGAGAACTTCGGGTGGGCCGTAGCGCGGGCAGAGGAAGGCTTTCATGGCGGAGTCCAGACGACAGCATGATTGGCGCTGACCCGGGGATAGCCCCTATGCATCCCAGCAGACGGGATTGCGGCTCAGAAATGGAACGAGATAAGACTGGAGAGCCTTGAAGTGACGCTCTCAGGGATGCGCCACAATAAAACTTACGCCCGACAGTTCTTAGCCTGTCGGGCGCGAAGATCCTTAAAAGTCTATCAGATATTTCCAGGACTTCACATTGGTCTCTCTCCTTGGCTGACTGGCATTAGCCCCCTAAAACATGCCCTAGGATTAGAATGAGGGAACCAGTTGCAGGTAATCCAAACGCGCATGATCGCCACCATTCTCAAACCCATTCACGGTGATGATGTCACCGGTGGTTAGACCGATGTTCGTTGCCACGATGGGTGTGATGTAAGTAGTCGCATTAGCCAAAGAGCTGCCCAGATTGGTATTGAGATCCCATCTGCCGATTTCAGTCTTGATCCCGGTTTCAAAATCAGTGAGGCCTACCGTAAAAGATGCCAGGCCATCACTCTCATCGAAAGTGCCGATGATGATGTTGTAGGTTCCTATGATTTCATCTGGGCTGTTACCGAAGACGAAGGCGGCACTGCCGCTTTCTCCGCCAGCACCACCGACGAAGCTGAGGACCTTGCCCCCAGAAGCCACCCCGATCGATTCGCTGCGGTAATTGATGATCGTGTCCGCAGCCTCCGCTTCCATGGTGACGGTCTGCGGGGGTGCCATCTCGTCGTCGCCGATGGTAATGGTGGCGGACATGGCGGATCCGACCACCGCATTCGGGGCTCCAGCCGAGATGCCAGTGAGGCTGACGATCACGGTTTCATTGGGTTCGCTCAGCGTGTCGTCGATCACCGGAACGGCGATGGTGGCCGACGTCTGACCCGCCGGAATGGTCACGCTGCCGCTCAGAGCGGTGTAGTCACTGCCCGCCGTGGCGGTGCCGGAAACGGTGTAGCTCGCTGTCGTGACCACGCTAACGGCCTGACTCAGGCTGACGATGAACTGGCCAGGGGTCGCCGGTTCGGCGCCATTGGAGCCGGCGGCGATGGAGAGGGTGGGGAGCTGGGCCGACACCGGCGTGAAGCTGATGAAATCAAATCGGGCGACTTCTCCGCCACTTTCGACGCCCGTCACCTGAATCGTGGCCCCATTGGTCAGCAACACCTCGTTGCTGACCAACCGGGTGACCTTGGTGTTGGGCGAGGCGGCATTGCCGCCGGGATCCTGATCCAGAAGCACCGTGCCAATGGAGGTCCCGTTTTGCGCCACCGCCAGGCTTGCCGCCGGTGCACCGTCGTTCTCGTCGTAGGCCCCGATCTCCACCTTGTAGAGAGCCGTGGCCCCGCTGAAGGTGAAGCTGGCGGTGCCGGTCTCGTTGGCAGGGCCCCCAAGCAGGGAGAGCATCGACCCGCCGGAAGCATTGGTGTAATTCTCAACCCTGTAACCCGAGACGCTGCCGCCAGGTAGCGACGCAATCGCTTCCGCCTGGATGGTGATGGGGACGACAGGAACATCATCATCGCTGATGGTGATGGTGGCGGAATTGGTGGATCCCAGTACCACATCAGGATCCCCGGCCGTGATGCCGGTGAGGCTGACGATCACGGTTTCATTGCCTTCCACCGCGAAGTCGTTGATCACGCTCACGGGGATCACCGCGGAGGTGTCACCCGCTGGGATGGTGACGGTTCCGCTCAGGGTGGCATAGTCGCTCCCGCCGGTGGCACTTCCAGCCACGCTGTAGCTGATCACCGTATCGGTGGCGGCCGCCGTCTCGAGGCTGACCGTGAAGGCGCCATTCGTGGCCGGTTCCCCTGCCTGGGTCGTCGCCGCGAGCGTGACGAGATTGGCGACTTCGTTGTCGGCGATCTGGATGGAGGCCGTGCTCGTCCCCAGCACCACATCTCCGGATGGGGCAGCGAGGGTAACGGTCACGGTTTCATCAGGATCAATCAGCGTGTCGTCGATCACCGGAACGGTGATGGTGGCCGACGTCTGACCCGCTGGAATGGTCACGCTGCCGCTCAGAGCGGTGTAGTCACTGCCCGCCGTGGCGGTGCCGGAAACGGTGTAGCTCGCTGTCGTGCCCACGCTAACGGCCTTACTCAGGCTGACGATGAACTGTCCAGGGGTCGCCGGTTCGGCGCCATTGGAGCCGGCGGCGATGGAGAGGGTGGGGAGCTGGGCCGACACCGGCGTGAAGCTGATGAAATCAAATCGGGCGACTTCTCCGCCACTTTCGACGCCCGTTACCTGAATCGTGGCCCCATTGGTCAGCAACACCTCGTTGTTGACCAACCGGGTGACCTTGGTGTTGGGCGAGGCGGCATTGCCGCCGGGATCCTGATCCAGAAGCACCGTGCCAATGGAGGTCCCGTTCTGCGCCACCGCCAGGCTTGCCGCCGGTGCACCGTCGTTCTCGTCGTAGGCCCCGATCTCCACCTTGTAGAGAGCCGTGGCCCCGCTGAAGGTGAAGCTGGCGGTGCCGGTCTCGTTGGCAGGGCCCCCAAGCAGGGAGAGCATCGACCCGCCGGAAGCATTGGTGTAATTCTCAACCCTGTAACCCGAGACGCTGCCGCCAGGTAGCGACGCAATCGCTTCCGCCTGGATGGTGATGGGGACGACAGGAACATCATCATCGCTGATGGTGATGGTGGCGGAATTGGTGGATCCCAGTACCACATCAGGATCCCCGGCCGTGATGCCGGTGAGGCTGACGATCACGGTTTCATTGCCTTCCACCGCGAAGTCGTTGATCACGCTCACGGGGATCACCGCGGAGGTGTCACCCGCTGGGATGGTGACGGTTCCGCTCAGGGCGGCATAGTCGCTCCCGCCGGTGGCACTTCCAGCCACGCTGTAGCTGATCACCGTATCGGTGGCGGCCGCCGTCTCGAGGCTGACCGTGAAGGCGCCATTCGTGGCCGGTTCCCCTGCCTGGGTCGTCGCCGCGAGGGTGACGAGATTGGCGACTTCGTTGTCGGCGATCTGGATGGAGGCCGTGCTCGTCCCCAGCACCACATCACCGGATGGGGCAGCGAGAGTGACGGTCACGGTTTCATCAGGATCAATCAGCAGGTCATCGATCACCGGAACAGTGATGGTGGCCGACGTCTGACCCGCTGGAATGGTCACGCTGCCGCTCAGAGCGGTGTAGTCACTGCCCGCCGTGGCGGTGCCGGAAACGGTGTAGCTCACCGTCGTGGCCACGGTGACGGCCTGACTCAGGCTGACCGTGAAAGAACCGTTGACGGGACCTTCTTCGGCGCCATTGGAGCCGGCGGCGATGGAGAGGGTGGGGAGCTGGGCCGACACCGGCGTGAAACTGATGAAATCAAATCGGGCGACTTCTCCGCCACTTTCGACGCCCGTTACCTGAATCGTGGCCCCATTGGTCAGCAACACCTCGTTGTTGACCAACCGGGTGACCTTGGTGTTGGGCGAGGCGGCATTGCCGCCGGGATCCTGATCCAGAAGCACCGTGCCAATGGAGGTCCCGTTCTGCGCCACCGCCAGGCTTGCCGCCGGTGCACCGTCGTTCTCGTCGTAGGCCCCGATCTCCACCTTGTAGAGAGCCGTGGCCCCGCTGAAGGTGAAGCTGGCGGTGCCGGTCTCGTTGGCAGGGCCCCCAAGCAGGGAGAGCATCGACCCGCCGGAAGCATTGGTGTAATTCTCAACCCTGTAACCCGAGACGCTGCCGCCAGGTAGCGACGCAATCGCTTCCGCCTGGATGGTGATGGGGACGACAGGAACATCATCATCGCTGATGGTGATGGTGGCGGAATTGGTGGATCCCAGTACCACATCAGGATCCCCGGCCGTGATGCCGGTGAGGCTGACGATCACGGTTTCATTGCCTTCCACCGCGAAGTCGTTGATCACGCTCACGGGGATCACCGCGGAGGTGTCACCCGCTGGGATGGTGACGGTTCCGCTCAGGGCGGCATAGTCGCTCCCGCCGGTGGCACTTCCAGCCACGCTGTAGCTGATCACCGTATCGGTGGCGGCCGCCGTCTCGAGGCTGACCGTGAAGGCGCCATTCGTGGCCGGTTCCCCTGCCTGGGTCGTCGCCGCGAGGTTGACGAGATTGGCGACTTCGTTGTCGGCGATCTGGATGGAGGCCGTGCTCGTGCCCAGCACCACACCACCGGATGGGGCAGCGAGGGTGACGGTCACGGTTTCATCAGGATCAATCAGCGTGTCGTCGATCACCGGAACAGTGATGGTGGCCGACGTCTGACCCGCTGGAATGGTCACGCTGCCGCTCAGAGCGGTGTAGTCGCTGCCCGCCGTGGCGGTGCCGGAAACGGTGTAGCTCACCGTCGTGGCCACGGTGACGGCCTGACTCAGGCTGACCGTGAAAGAACCGTTGACGGGACCTGCTTCGGCGCCATTGGAGCCGGCGGCGATGGAGAGGGTGGGGAGCTGGGCCGACACCGGCTCAAACCGGATGAAGTCGAAACGAGCAGCTTCTCCGGCATTTTCGATGCCTGTGACCTTGAATCTATCGCCACTGGCAATATTCACAGTTGCGACGGACTTCTCTACCTTAGTATTTGCTGTGGCTGCACCCGAGCCCAGGTTTTGATTAAGCAAGACACTGCCGATTGACGTGCCATTTTGAGCCACTTCAATCGTGGCGACGCCATCATTCTCGTCAAAGGCTCCGATCAGCACATTGTACAAACCGTAGAAGCCATTAAAGGTAAAAGAGGCAGTCCCGGTCTCGTTGGCAACTCCGCCGAGCAAGCTCAGCATTGCACCACTATCGGCAGTTGTATTATTTTCGAGACGGTAACCCGTCACATTGGCAATGCTCTCTGCCTGAACAGTGATTGTATCCCGCACAACGTCATCGACAATCGAGATGTCGAAGACATCGCTCGCTGAACCGTCCCGATCCGAGGCGATGATCGTCACGGTGTAAGTGTCGATCGCCAACCCACTCAGCCCCATTATCTGTCCTGTGGTCTCGTTAATCGTCACACCACTGACATCTGAGCCATTCGCCGCCGTCAAACTCACCTGATAGGTAATTGGGTCGTTATTGGGGTCATCAAAAGTGCCAGTTGGCAAGTTGAAGACGTCGCTCACGCCATCGGCGATGACCTGATTAGGGATGGCATTGGCCAATACCACCGGCTGCGGACCAGTTTTAACGAAGGCTGAGTTATTTGCACCTACAGCGGGCGCACTGCCCGTGAAGAGTTCGATCCAGTCAACATGGAAACCTTGGCTACGCCCAGCCACCTGGAGGACATATCGACCACTCTCGGGAAACTGGACGTTAGCCAAAAAGTTGCTTGGGAAGCCGTCTACGCTTGCTGCATAGCCCCAGGTGCCATTGTTCGGTCCCCCGAAAACCTTGAGAAAGTCGCCACTGATGGGTTCCGGTTGGTTAGCACCGTTGCCGACGAGAAACTCGTCGATAGAGCCGGTACCGTCCGCATGTTGGAGCCCCAGCCAGATGTCGTTTTGCTCACCAACTGGCGCAGTTCCGTCTGTTGATGCCCGTACGCGGAAGCTGAGGGTTTTGCCAACGAGTGCCGTCGGCACATCGATTTCGAATTCGAGAATCTCAGCCTCAATGACTTGGTTAATCCCCGTAAGCGTATTCGAGCCATAGACGTAGTAACCATTGCCCTGGAAGCCGGTTTGGCGCCCTTGGCTATCCGGGGCGGTCACGTAATTCCACTTGCCATTCGGATTGGTCCCCCCATTTAAGGCGGCTACATCCTCAATCTGGATCTTATAGAAGAGGTTGTTGCCACTCCCGGACGGCGTGAAATATCCAGGCCGGATATCTGTTACCGGCGTCGCCGTGGGGTTCGTCAAGTAATCGCGAGCGATGGACCCAATGGCGAAGCCTTCATTGTTGATGGCGACCGCACCGATCGCGATCGGTGCCACATCAGAGCCCGGGAAAGATACGCCAGAGGTGATAGTGCTGTAGGTAAATGAGCCTGTCGGGACGATGACCTTTCCATTGACCCCAATCGTCACCTCAACGGTCTGGAAGTCGAAGGCATTGCTCACCGGGAATTCCGGATGCGTGATGGCCAGCCGGGCTTCGACCAGGGATTTTGGGCCCGTGGTGCCGCCCACGCCCGCCATATCGTTGGTCACGGGCTGCAAGCCCTTGGCCAGCACCACCTGAACCAGTTGACCGGGGGTGCCGCTGACGACAATGGTGGGGGCAACCCCACCAGCGCCATATACGCCGCTGCCGCCATTGACCTCAATCGTGACCG
Organism: uncultured cyanobacterium; assembly: GCA_963772735.1. Taxonomy (GTDB): domain Bacteria; phylum Cyanobacteriota; class Cyanobacteriia; order PCC-6307; family Cyanobiaceae; genus Cyanobium. Next base: position 11,003 of record CAVYYO010000003.1, read on the forward strand.
GCACCTCAGCCTGTCCCTGGACCGCCTTGCCGATCGCACCTGCCTGGGTGCCGCTGTTGCCAAGTACGCCACTCGCCGTGGTGCCGTCGTCGAACAGTACGAAGAATTTCGACCCGGCAATTTCAGCACCGGAAATGCCGCCGACATCCCAGCTACTGATGGCATTGGTATCAACCCCATTCACGCCGCTCTTCATCAGACCAGCGAGGGAGTTAGGATCCATGTCACCGGAGAAACCCACCGTCTCGCCCGACTCAAACCCGCCACCGTCTGTTCCAGCCTTCAGGAGTAGGCCACGGAAGCCCCCCGCAGAGGCCTTGCCTGTGCCAGTGGTGTTGGGAAGCGGTGGCTCACCCGGCAGATAATAAACATTGGCCTTGCTGGCATCGAAGAATGCAGCCGTTTCGGTCGCACCTGAGTCCGTCTGGAATTCCTTGGCAGACGAATCGCCCGAAGACCCATCCAAGTCGATCACAGAGTTGCCGAACAGCGCCTCACGGAAGTCAATAAAGACAGCGGCAATTTTCTTGGTACCAGTGTTGGTGACCTTAAACGAGTTGGCACTGAAGTTCGAACTCTGAATGGTGTTGACCGTAGACATGACGTCCAGCTCTGCTGAGCCAACGACACCCTGGCCATAGGAGCCACCAGTGGCAATCCCGTCAGCGGCGGAAAGACTGGCCAGAACTTCCAGGCCGAAGTTAGGTCCAGCGGGCTCGACGATCACCTCCTCAGGCTTGGACAGTGAGAGATCCTGCAGGCCGATATTGAAGCTGCCGCCACTACCAAAATCTGTACTGGTGATTCCAAAGGCTACCGTCGGTGCCCCTGGCGCCCCCGTAAGCGCGTTGTAGAGAGGGGTACCAACGTTGACCGTGCCTACTCCCGTAAGCACCGTGCCCAACACATCACCGCTGGCATCAAGATACGAGGCCATGCCAACGAAGGTGACGCTGCCACCTGTGACCGTTGCTTCCAGGCTGAGGGCGACCTGGGCGTAGTTAGTCTGGGTGACGCCAGCCGGGAGAGGGGGTTTGGGGGGGCCGCTGAAACCTCCTAGGCCCGAAAGCTCTAAACTGCCCCCCGGATTGCCGGTAACCAGCTTAAGAAAGTTAGCACCCGTGACACCATCGGCACCCGTCAGGGAGAGGAGCAAACCGTACTGGGAGAAGGTGGGTAGATCGGTTGCGCCGAAAACCGGATTGTCAAATGTTCCTGCAAAGATGAAGCTCTTCCCTTCGGTATCGGCGAGGAAGGTGAAGCCGCTGTCGGCGTCGGCGGTGTTGTCATTGGTGGTCTGGAAGACTAAACGTCCGCCTTGCACGGTCGCTGGCGCAGTGCCACCCTCGGCTGTGTTGTTCGCGTAGTTGAGTTCTGCAGACCCGTTCGAGGTTTGTGCCAGCCCGGTAAATCCACCCTTAAACGGCGTCGCACCGTCAGCGAGTGCGCTGAAATCGAGCACGATCGGTGACGCAACAGTGAAGGTCGGAATCCCTGAAGCGCCGTTGTCATAGGCCGTGCGATCGTCCAGATTCAACGTCCCATCACCGTCGATGTCGTTGTCCGCTGAGTTGATCGTGCCATCGCCGTCCAGGTCACCAGCCAGGGCAAAGGGATCCGGGTCAGCGCCTACCGGCTTGGACAGTGAGAGATCCTGCAGGCCGATATTGAAGCTGCCGCCACTACCAAAATCTGTACTGGTGATTCCAAAGGCTACCGTCGGTGCCCCTGGCGCCCCCGTAAGCGCGTTGTAGAGAGGGGTACCAACGTTTACCGTGCCTACTCCCGTAAGCACCGTGCCCAACACATCACCGCTGGCATCAAGATACGAGGCCATGCCAACGAAGGTGACGCTGCCACCTGCGACCGTTGCTTCCAGGCTGAGGGCGACCTGGGCGTAGTTGGTCTGGGTGACGCCAGCCGGGAGAGGGGGTTTGGGGGGGCCGCTGAAACCGCCTGGGCCCGAAAGCTCTAAACTGCCCCCCGGATTGCCGGTAACCAGCTTAAGGAAGTTAGCACCCGTGACACCATCGGCACCCGTCAGGGAGAGGAGCAAACCGTACTGGGAGAAGGTGGGTAGATCGGTTGCGCCGAAAACCGGATTGTCAAATGTTCCTGCAAAGATGAAGCTCTTACCTTCGGTATCGGCGAGGAAGGTGAAGCCGCTGTCGGCGTCGGCGGTGTCGTCATTGGTGGTCTGGAAGACTAAACGTCCGCCTTGCACGGTCGCTGGCGCAGTGCCACCCACGGCTGTGTTGTTCGCGTAGTTGAGTTCTGCAGACCCGTTCGAGGTTTGTGCCAGCCCGGTGAATCCACCCTCAAACGGCGTCGCACCGTCAGCGAGTGCGCTGAAGTCGAGCACGATCGGTGACGTAACAGTGAAGGTCGGAATCCCTGAAGCGCCGTTGTCATAGGCCGTGCGATCGTCCAGATTCAACGTCCCATCACCGTCGATATCGTTATCCGCTGAGTTGATCGTGCCATCGCCGTCCAGGTCACCAGCCAGGGCAAAGGGATCCGCTGCATCGGTGAAGGTTGTGGTCGCCACCTGGCCATCGCTGCTGCTGGCGGCCAGCAGCACGGTGGCATTCAGGGCGTCAGGGATGCCGCTGCCGCTGCCGTCGTTGTCGCTGGGCACTTGCCAGCTGGTGACCACCGTGCCGTTGGCCAGCCCATCGAGATCGCCTGGGCCGCCATCGGTGACGGTGAAGGTGCCATAAATGTCGGGATCGCCCGGGTCATCGCCCGGGTCGCTGGGGAGGTCGGCAAGACCGAAGGTGACGGTGGCGCCGGTCGCAAAGCCCGACGCCGTGATCGTGGCGGTGGCCCCGGGGGCGTAGTCGGCCTGGTCGGTGGCCACCGTGGCGTTGGTGCCTACGGGCGTGGTCTCGGCACTCAGGTAGGCGTCCAGCCAGGCGAGATAGTCCGAGGTGCTGGAGAAGCCCTCCAGAGCCCCAGCCTGTTGACCGGGCAGGGAGGCGAGCTGATCACCGGTGGAAGCCATGGGTGGACCCTACGCAGGGTGAAGAAAGGCTGAGCTTAGCAGCCATTTACAGGTTTACCCAACCTATTCTCACCTTCCATTCATCCTCTATTCTTTTTCCACCTCGGCTCCTCTCCAGGGCTCAAGCGGCATGAAGGCCATCTCAGCTGCAGCTGGCTTTGGGGGTGTGCGGATCCGGGAGGAGCCCCCAGGGCTTCTTGAGAGGTCATCCTGGCTGCCGTGCCCTTGCCGGCTCCCGCCAACGCGGCAGCCGCAGCAGCCCCTTGATGGCGTCAGCCAGGGTGGCGATGCCCTCGGCGATCGCACCAGATCCCATCGGGCCCCAGGGCATTGATGGTCAGGCTCCTGAGCTTGGCCAGGATCTTGACACCGTTCACCTGGCGGACGCGGTGGGTGTCTTCCGGCGGCTGGGTGTCGTGTACCCAGGGCCATGCGTTCTCAATGGCCCAGTGCTCGCGACCCTGCCGGAGCAAGGCCTTGGCGCTGGTCCGCAAACTCGTGAGGTAATCACCGGGTTCATCCACCGGCTTGCCGCTGCGGATGCCGGTGGTGCGCACCGCGAGGATCGGGGCCTTGACCGGCACCCTGCGGCGGCAGGGAAGCGGGTCAAGGATCAACCGAAACCCCTTTGCGGCGCCTACGTTTCATCGCCTATCGCTGCGCGGAAACCGCTGGGCTGAGCTGCCATCCAGGCCCTGAACGCCGTCGCAAATGCCTCTGTCAAGCGACACTGAAAACTGAGCCAGCAGGTGACGGAACGTGCCATCAGAGGGCGTCTTACCGAAATCCGTTCCCAGCAGCGCGTTGAGGGCCTGGCGGTGGTGTTTGGCAAAATGCTCCATCCCAGGGCGTGGGCTCGGCAGCCAGATAGTCCTCAAGCCAGGCGAGGTAGTCCTCGGTGCTGGAGAAGCCCGTTGGCGCGTCAGCCTGTTGAACGGGCAGGGAGGGGAGCAGAACAGAAGGGAAAGCCATGGCTTAACAATGGGTGAACGAAAACTGAATGCTAGCAGCTGCGGCCAGAAGTCTACATCCATTGTTCACTTTGCCTTCAGTCTTTGATCTGTTTTCCGCCTCAGCCCCTCTCCAGGGCTCAAGCGGCATGAAGGCCATCTCAGCTCAAGCTGACTTGGGGGTGTGCGGATCCGGGAGGAGCCCCCAGGGCTTCTTGAGGGGTCATCCCGGCTGCCGTGCCCTTGCCGGCTCCCGCCAACGCGGCAGCCGCAGCAGCCCCTTGATGGCGTCAGCCAGGGTGGCGATGCCCTCGGCGATCGCACCAGATCCCGTCGGGCCCCAGGGCATTGATGGTCAGGCTCCTGACCTTGGCCAGGATCTTGACACCGTTCACCTGGCGGACGCGGTGGGTGTCTTCCGGCGGCTGGGTGGCGTGCACCCAGGGCCAGGATGGCAGCTCAGCCAAGCGGGCCGGCTCCCGCGCCTGAAGGGCGTGAAGGTGCCGGGCGAGGCCGAGCGCCAGCAGGGCCTCGCCCTGGCGGCATCCCCCCAGGCGGCGCCAGCCGCCTGCCTGGGCCGCCGCGTCCAGGCTTTCCAGGCAGAGATGGGCGGTGAGGTCCCAGTGGCCCGGCTCCCGCAGGGGATCGTCGCTGGCCTGCTGGCGCCGGTAGGCCATCAGGGTGCCGTTGGAGCGCTGGGGCGCGTAATAGCGATGGGCCTCATGGGCGTAGTCGATCACCAGCAGGACGCCCTCGGCGATGGCTCCGGCGCAGGCGCTCAGCCAGGGTGCCAGGGCGGGATGGAGCTCGGTGCACCAGCCCTCCGGGCGCCGTGCATCCAGGGGAAGCAGCCCGAGGTCCTCCAGGTGGCCAAGCCGCGGCTCGGGGAGGGGTTCGGCGGCCTCCAGGGCCAGACGGTCGTCCCGGAGCACCACCCGCTGGCGGCACCATCGATCCCCCCGGCGTTCGATCCGCTCCACGGCAAGGGCATCCAGCACCTCGTGGGCGAGCACCACGCCCCGGAGCGGGGACACCGCCAGGGCGGCGAAATCGGTCCAGCGCACCGGCAGGGGGGAGGCCTGGAGCCGCAGCCGCTGCCGCTCGGCCATGCCGGCGTTCGGCTCCACCAGCACCAGCTCGGTCCGCTCCGCCAGGCTGGGCCAGCCTGTCTGCAAGGCCTGGGCCAGCTGCAGGGCCAGCTGACCGTCCCCGGGTCCGGTCTCCACCAGGGCGAGGGGGGCATCCTCGGGCAGGCGATCCAGCCACTGGGCCACCTGGGGGGCGAGCAGCTGGGCGAACTCCGCCCCCAGGGACGGGGCCGTGGCGAAGTCCCCGTGGGGACCGATCGACAGGCGGCCGCTGCCGTAGGCGCCATGCACCGGGTCGTGCAGAACCCACTCCATGTAATCGAGGAAGGGCACCGAGCCTCCCGCCTGGAGGAGCCGGTCCCGCAGCCAGGCCGGGAGGCCCATGGGGGCAGGTTGGGCGGTCTTCACGCGGCGACGGAGCGACTCGGAGAGAATGCTGCCCGATGGAAGAGGCACAGATGGCGACAGCGATGGCGGCACGGCGCGCCAGGCAACAGGGAGGACGGTGGGCCGCGGGGCCGACGGCGCTCCTGCGCCGGCTGTCCGCCGCGCTGGTCGTCCTGGTCCTGGTGGTGATCACCTGGTTGCTTCCGGGCCCTGGGGCCGTCGCCATGGCAGCGGACAACCCCCAGCTGCTGCCAGATCACCCCACCCCTGTGATCGATCTGGCCAAGGCCCTCACCGACGGTGAACGGGGGGCGCTGGAAGCCGAACTGGAGGATTTCGAGGCCACCAGCGGCTGGAAGCTGCGGGTGCTGACCCAGTACGAGCGCACCCCGGGGCTGGCGATCAAGGGTTTCTGGGATCTGGACGAGCGCAGCCTGCTGCTGGTGGCCGACCCCCGCGGCGGCAATCTGCTCAACTTCAACGTGGGTGAGGCCCTGTTCGCCCTGATGCCCCGCACCTTCTGGGTGGAGCTTCAGACCCGCTACGGCAACCAGTTCTACGTCCGTGACCATGGCGAGGACGGCTCGATCCTCTCGGCGATCCATGCGGTGAAGGGTTGCCTGGCCATCGGCGGCTGTCAGGTGGTTCCCGGCCTGCCCCAGGAGCAGTGGATCCTCACCCTCTGCACCTCGATCCTGGGGGGATTGGTCGTGGGCTTCGCGGCTTTCCCGCGCCACGAGGGCCGGCGGATCGAATGGACCTGGGTGCTGTTGCTCTCCCCTCTATGGGTGATCCTGTTCGTGGCCCTGGGCATGGGGCCGATCATCACCCGCACCCACGACGTACTCCCCCTGCTGCGCAACAGCCTCGGCTTCCTGGGGGCCTCGGTGGTTGCCTACCTGATCGCCCAGAAAACCATGGGAGGTGTGCGCCTTCAGGGTAATGGTGACGGCTGAACCTTCCTGAGCAGGGTCTTCAACGGGCGAGGACGCTGAGGGAGTCGAAGGCGGACCGCCCACCTTCTCCAGCTGGCAGGAGAGGCTGGTGTCGTCGCAGGGAGGGGGGAGCTGGCGAATGGCCACATCCTCCCAGACGGGAGCGGCTTCATTCCTGAGCTGGACCAGATTCTGCTCGTAGAAGCGGCGCAGGTCGTCGAAGCGCTTCACGGGCTGACCGTAGAAGCTGCTGCCGGCCAGGGTGGGGAAGGAGGCCCACTCCGGCGCCAGACGGGCGGCAAGATCCGGGGTCAGCTCGCCGCGATCGGCGAGCTGGAGGGCCCCGCGGCGCTGGACCAGGAACAGGGCGGCCTGATCCTGGGATTCGGGCTGGAAGTCACCGATGCCGAGGGCCCTGGTGACCATGTTCCAGGTGAAGGGCATGAACTGATAAGCCCCTGCCGCGGCACTGGCGTAGCGGGCGGTGCGCATCACCCGGTTGGGGTGGCGGTCGAGGGAATCGAACCGGCTGCCTCCGAAGAGGATGCGGTAGCCCACATCGTGGCCATTGGCCCAGGTGCCTTCGGCGTAGCGGATGGTGTTGAGCAGAGCCCGCCGCTCAGGGGTGATGGCGAAGACGCGGGGGGCCGGCGGGACCGGTGGCAGCATCGCCTGATGGTTGTGGCCTCTGCCTGCCTGGCCGTTCAGGGTCCAGGTGCTGGAGGACTCGGCAGCCCCGGCGGGCCCGGCAAGGGCGAGACCCAGGCCTGCGAAGGCAAGGATTCGCCGATGGGCTGACTGAAGAAAGGTCAACAGAGGAGGAGACAGGTGGCTGGTGGCGCAGCATTCAGTTCAAGGAGAACTGGTGGAGAACTGGTGGCAGGGTCTTGACTGCATGGATTTTTCCCCGACGTTGGGGGGTAAAGCGATAAGAACCATGACGTGATCCCCGGTCTGGAAAGATGAAATCTTGACGTTCAGACTTGGCGGTAATTTGCCGACAACCCGCCCCGCCCGATTCGATGTCAGTGACGGTCGCACAGCTGTCCATTGGTATCAGGAATGACGATTCGCATTCGAGTTACGGCAAGGGACTGATTTTTTGTCATTTCGTTGAACAGATGATCAAATCCTGAAGGCCCCCGCGATAGGCACTGCTGATCACCCTTCCGCCAGCGCCACGATCGCCCGGGCCGCGGTGGCGGCTCCGTCCACCGGCAGTGGGCCATGCCGGGGGGGCAGCAGGGGCTGGTCCAGCTGCCAGTCGCCCCGGCGGAACTGGTCCTGGCTGAGCAGCCGGTGCCAGCCATGGTTGCGCAGGTCCTCCTCCAGCACCGGAGCCTCGGCGAATCCCTCCCGGTGGACCAGGTGAATCCCCACCCCCTGGCTGAAGGCCTCGCAGAAGCTGCTGTAGCCGGGCTTCGTGATCAATCGTCCCGCCAGGGGCATCAGATCGAGGGGCCGCACCCCTTCCGGCAGGAGACGGCCATTGGAAACGCTGGCCAGGACGGGATCGGGTCCGATGAACACATGCTGCGGCCAGCGGTGAACCAGGGCCGGATCGATGGTCATGCCCAGCCCACCGAAGCTGACCAGAACCACCCGCTCCCGGTCGGCCGGCAGTCCCAGATCCCGGGCCAGCCCCTTCAGATCGAGCCGGGGCCTGGAGCTGGTCAGACCCAGCCGCACCTCGGGCACCCCCCACGCCATGGGAAGGGACAGGGGACAGTGGAGCAGCAGATCCCCCCGGGCGTAGAGCTGGCGATGCCGCTCGACCCAGGGCCGCCAGGGCGGCGAGGGTGGCGGGCGCGTCGGCGTCCAGGGCATCCGCCTGGACCACCCCGCCGTCCCAGCGGCAGGGACGGCGTTCGAAGGGGACCGCTCCGAAGAACAGTCTCAGGAACGAGAGGGGCAGCATTGTGGACAGCACCAGGCGCCAGTCGGGGCACGCTGAGGGAAGCCGCTGTCGGCCGCAGCTCTTTGCGGAGCGTCGAGCCCCACCACCTCCCGTTGAACACAATTCGGAGCACATTCGCCCCAGTGGCACCTCATCGCCACCATGGCTGGATGAGCACCAGCTACTTGGCTTTCCTGCCCTCAGACGATCCACAAGCAGCGGAAGATCGGTCCGGGCCGGTGTCCCTTAAGGTCCCAGCCGATCCCTCACAAGCCCGGCAAAGTTGTGGTGCAAAAGGTGGTGTATTTACCGGTCGCCATCCCCAAAAGCCTAGTGCTGGAGGGGGTTCTTGAGGTCGGTTCAGAGAACAACCTCTCCATTTCCGGCCATTCCGGTGAAATCCGGAAAGCACTGCGCCGCAAAGCTTTTCTGGAAGTTGTCATCCGGGCTGATCCGGGAGAATCCGCTTTCTTCAACCCCTTCTTACGGTATAGCTACTCGCTCAATCCCGTCAGCTCAGGGCCTATCCCGTCAGAACGACCCCCTCACAGCTGCGGAGCCAGTGCGGCAGAGGGACTCTCGCGAATTCCACAATGTTTTCTGAAAGAGCCATTCCGGCCCTCCGTCCAACCGACGCCCAAGCCGGGCCCCACGCACCACGACCGTGATGGCCTCAACTTCTGGGTGGCCCGCTCCGGCTCCAAGACGGACGTAAGGACTACCGCTGGCAGGCAGGAGCCAGGCCTTCACCATCGGGCCCCATTCGCAGGGGCGCTGGTGGGATACCCGCAGCCAGTCACCCAGCCGTCTCCTGGATGGTCCGCAGGCTGTCGCCGCACGACGCTCGTGGCCGTGGCGGACCATGCGCGGGCTTCGGGATCGACGATCGTCTGCCGTGCTCGCACTCTCCGGTGGCGGCTGATGCGCAGTGCAGGGCATGGGTGGAGCTGGTGGGCTCCTTGCTGTTGTTACTGCCCTTCTCCCTGCTGGGACTGCTCATCTCCCTCAGGCTGGCCTGGAATTCCTGGGGCATCGGTGAGACCTCTCCCAATCCCGACGGCCTTCCGTGTTACCTGGTGAAGAGCCTGATCCCCCTTTGCTTCCTGCTGCTGAGCCTGCAGGGCCTTGCCCAGGCACTCCTTGCCTGGAACCAGTTGCGAACGGACCCTCCGTATCCGGACCCCCATCAACGCGGGTTCTGAGGTCGACGGGAAAGCGAACCAACGGAACTCGGACTGCAGGGCTATGGGGTCAGCATGGACCTGGCTGAGGCCCTGGCCGCCGGGATGTTTCTGGCCCTGATCGTGGCTCTGATGAGCGGCTACCCGTGGCCTTCGGCCTGGGCGGGGTGGCGGTGTTCTTCGCTCTGCTGGGCATCGGCCTCGGTGTGATCGATCCGATGTTCGTCACGGCCCTGCGGCAACGGATTTTCGGGATCGTGGGCAACTTCACCCTGTTGGCGATCCCTGCCTTCCTGTTCATGGGCTCCTTGCGGAGACCTCCGGGATCGCAGCCCGCCCCAGCAGGCGGTGCTCAGGGCGGGCTACGACCGCTCGCTGGCCACCGGGGTGATCGCCGCCTCGGGAACTCTGGGGCAGATCATTCCACCGAACATGGTTCTGGTGGTGCTGGGCAGCAACATATTCGGCATCGACACGCCCGCCGAGGCCGCCGCCAAGGGCGGCTTCAGCCGAGCCGGCCTGGCCACGATGTGTGCGAGAGGACCCTGGGCATCATCGCCATGGCGATGGCGATCCTGCTTGGATCCACCGCCTTCCGCCTCATCTTCCGCAGAGTGGGAGAGCATGACCTGCAAGGTGGATGGCGTTCAGATCCTGGCCACGCAGCGGACGATGGGCCTCAACGCCCTGCGCCCGGAGGGAATGACCTCGATCGCCGAGGGCATCGCTGCCGTGGCCCACGACATCCGGGCGATTTTCAGGCTGCTGGGCCGGCGAGAGGCGGCAGCGGCGACGGGATAAGATTTTTTAATGACCCTGGAGAGGCGGGTGGGCTACTGAAGGGGTTAAACCCATGTTAACCTCTCGAAAGATGTTTGCTTCACCTGTTTTAAGCAGGAATCCACAAGAGCGATCAACCTCAACAGGCCTTTTTCAATTAAGGCAGATCTTAATTCAGCACCCAGTATTCAGGATGACTTCCGCTACATTACTGACTGGGATGACTGGCACAGGAAAATCCACAATCCTCAATCATTTCCAGCGTTACGATGTTATTTCGCTGGATGCTCAGAAAATCCAGGCAACAGCGGTAGACACATTCCGAGGGAGAAAAAGCGTCGATCATCACCTTTGGTCCTGTTGGGATGCAGAGCTCCAAAATCAAGCGATTGATTGTCTAGAGAAAGCCCTAATTAAAATTTATCCGGGCTTAAGGAGTGATAAGCGTCAAATCCTGGCAAGTGGCACATTGCTGGTGAAGGATTGGTTTAGAGAGGCTTTTGAGGCCGCTATTGCAAACGTAACTCAAAGGCCTATACTCGATCTCAAATACTATCTGCTGCATTTAGATGCCAAGTTGGTGATTGAACAGATTTCAAAGCGAAACCGAGCGAATCAGCATCGCTATCTTGAGGATCCATCTCTGGCTGAACGAGACCGTGAAGGTTATCTCTGGTTAGCCAATAAGAGTTCAGTTGCATGGGAGCCCTTGACTGCCAGAAACAGCGTAATGTCTACTTTGCGCCATCGTATCGGATTACCTGATCAGCAAGAAGGCTTCATGGAGCGCAGGCGCAGCTCTAAGATTCCGTGGCAGTCCACCGCAGAACGCAGGAGAATCAGTAGCGTCTCCTTAGTAGATGTAAAATTAATAGGTGTAAAAGTTGAGTGCCCAGCTTGAGTGCCCAGCCCCGGCGAAGCCGGGGCTGGCTGACCGCTTCTAAGACGCCAGACGTTTCAAAAGGTGGGCAGGCCCGTAACTCTGGTTTGAGGACTACCTCAACCACACGAACCATCCCCGCGATCAATTCTGGCCCCAATACCAGATGGCAGCACCGCCGGGGTGCTGATCCCCGAGCTGGTGCGCCACGGTCTGCAGCAACTGATTGAGCTGGATGTCGCTGCCGTGCTTGGTGCTGATCGACAGGAGCGCAGCGAGGACCGGCTCGGCTACCGGAACGGCAACCGGCCCAGGCTCCTCGCCACCCAGGTGGGCGACATCGCGCTGAGCATCTCCAAACTGAGAGCAGGCAGTTTCCTGGCCTCGATCCTGAAGCCCCTCCGCCGGGTGGATCAGGCCCTCTATTGCCCAGGGGAAACTGAGCCAGCCCGGGCGACACGGAACCTGGCCCACCCTGTTCCGTTCTCCTGCAGTGGAGCCGCGGGTTCTGACCGGCCCCAGGCGTCAAGCCCGTTGGCCAATCTCCCAGCGGCTGCTCCGCCTGAGCACTGCAGCGGAGCGCACGAGCCGGCGGACCCCACGGTCCGACGGCGGCGCGGAGCCCATCACCGGCACCTGGCGCCAGGGGTTGGCTGACGTTGGCGGGTAATTGACGCCTGGTCGCGGAGATGAATCTGGACTTCCCCCAATTTTGTGGACAGTCCTCAGGCCACCATTGTGAACATTATACGGGCTCTTTGAGCCCGTGCTCCATAGACAATGGGGCTGAGGTATTCAATCGATGAGTGCCGTCGCTCACGGTTGGGTCTCCCGGCTGCCACTCGAATGTGCCGCCGCCGAAGAAGGCATAGCGCCAGTTGGAACCCTCGAAGATGTATCACTGCCGCTCACGCATCCGGAAGGCCAGGGCCCGGGCAGTGGCATCGCCCACCATGGCGGCCTCCGTGAGGATCGCCTTCATGCGGGCGTCGGACGCGAACGGCTTGCCCTTCTGGATGCCGATCGAGGCCCACAGACCCAGGGTGGTGGGATCCACCTCGCTGGTGGGCTCCTCCTGCACCACCTGGTTCAGCATCTCCCAGAAGCGGAAGCCGGAGGGGCCGACCATGCTGAACGGACTGCCGGACAGGTTCACGAAGGTGGGCGGCGGAGGGTTCGCGGCCTGTGCCAGCGGATAGATGCTCGTGGAGGTCATCACCGTGGCGACGCCGGGCTTCGGATCGCCGTCGACCAGGAAGCTGCGCCAGGCCACCCAGATCCTGAACGTGGCAGGCCGCAGGACGTGGTAGCCCTGCGGCACCTCCCCCTTGGTGCCCGGTGGCAGCAGCAGGTATTTCCCGCCGCGGCCCTTGTCCGCTCCGGTGATGCCGACATCGCCGCTCCAGCGCTACCACATGTCGTTGATCAACCCCAGCACCTTCGGCGGCAGCTCCAGCACCAGCGGCCCTTTGCGCAGGTCCAGCCAGAATCAGGTGTAGGGGGTGTTGTCGTTGGCGGTGAGCTCCACGGTGCGGGAATCGACCAGCTGATCCCAGATCGGCACCGTTCGGTTGGCCGGCCCCAGCGTGAGGATGGCTCTGCGGTTCGCCAGCTGGTTCACCGGCGGCAGGGCGAGCAGATAGGCCTGCACGGCCCGCTGGACGTCCAGGTTGTCGAGCAGCCTGTCAGCGCTGGCGGCATCGGGGACGCCCCCCTCGAAGCGCAGGGTCCCCAGGCGCGTCTCCAGGGCGGGTGGCACGGCCACATCCGGCGGGGTGGGAGTAGAGGGATCCTGAAGCTGGGATCGGCCGGTGGGCCGCTCAACTTCTGCGCCAGGCCGGCGGCTGGAGCGAGCACCGGGGCGGCGGCGAGTGCCCTGGAAAGGAGGCGCGAGGGGAAAGGGTTCCTCACTGGATTCCCATGGCGGCGGTCTTCATGCCCGCTTCCAGCTTCTTGATGTCTGCAGGGCTGAGCTGGGGCCGATCGATGTTGATCGTGAGCTTGTTGAGCTGGGCGGTGAGGGGGAAGGGCGGCAGATAGTCGGCGTCGTCGATGCCGGTGATGGTGTCGGAGCCGATGTCGAAACTCTCATCCCACTGCAGGATGATCGGGATCGTTTTCTCCATGCGTTTGGTGGCCACTACCTGGCCGTCCACCTTCAGGGTGCCGGTTCCGCCCTTGCCCACACCGGCGAAGCTGTTGAACTGGATGGTGGCGAGCCCGAGCCCGTCGTACTTGAAGTCGAACTCCAGCCTGTGCCGACCCGGTGTGAGGGCCTGGGGGCCTTCCCACTTCACCCAGTCGAGGTTCAGCAGGTTCCAGTTGAACACCGGCTTCCCTTTGAGCAGGTAGAAACCCCAGCCGGCGAAGCGTCCGCCGGAGGTGGCGATCATGCCCTCGGCACCCTGCTGGGGCACCGTGATGTCGGCGGTGAGGCGGTACGAGGTGTTGAGCAGGTAGGGCGCATCGCCCTGGGGCACGCCGGTCATCGGGCGGGTGTACACCAGCTGATTGAGCCCGGCGGTGAGGCTGGGCCGCGGAGCGGCCACCCGGGCCGCCACCGAGGCGTTGAGCGGGAACACCTGATGCTTCTTCGCCTCCTCGACGAACATCCTGCGCAGCTCCGCCACCTTGTCCGGATGTTGCGCTGCGATGTCTTCCGACTGGTTGAAGTTTTTCGTGAGGTCGTAGAGCTGGAAGACCTGATTGTTGAGCGGGTCGGGATTGGCGGCCCCGAAGGCATCCCAGGGGGCCCGATCCACCTTGGTGCTCAGCAGCCAGCCGTCGTGATACAGAGCCCACTGGCCCATCATCTCGAAGTACTGGGTCCTGTGGCGGGAGGGGGCCTTGGCGTTGGCCTGATCAAAGGTGTAGAGAAAGCTGGTGCCTTCGATCGGTTTCTGGGGGATTCCATCCACGCTCAGGGGAGCCGGGATTCCGCTGGCCTCCAGGATGGTGGGCAGCACATCGATCACGTGGATGAACTGATCGCGCAGGCCGCCCTTGTCCTTGATCCGCCTGGGCCAGGAGATCACCATGTTCTGGTTCACGCCCCCCAGCCGTGAGGCGTTCTGCTTGAACCAGTCGAAGGGGGTGTCGAACGCCCACGACCAACCCGCCGACATGTGGTTGTAGGCGAATTCCGTGCCCCAGGCGTCGTAGTACTTCATCTGCACATCCACCGGCGGACGCACGTCGTTGAAGAAGGCCACCTCGCTGAAGGTGCCCTCCGGGCCTCCCTCGGCGCTGGTGCCGTTGTCGCCGTTGATGTAGACGATCAGGGTGTTGTCGAGCTTGCCCAGATCGTCGAAGGCCTGGATCACACGGCCGATCTCATGGTCGTTGTAGGCCACGAAGGCGGCGAACACCTCCACCTGGCGGATGTAGAGCTGTTTGGCCTCCTCGCTGAGCTGATCCCAGGGGGTGAGGATGTCGGCCGGCCAGGGAGTGAGCTTCTCATCAGCCGGAATCACACCAAGCTTCTTCTGGTTCTCGAAGATCCGCTCCCGCAGCTTCTCGTAGCCGTCGTCGAACAGATGCAGCTCATGAATCCTGTCAACCCATTCCTTCGTGGGGTGGTGCGGGGCGTGGGAGGAGCCCGGCACGTAATGCAGGAAGATCGGCTGGTCGGGGTTGGTCTGGTGGATGCGCGTCATCCAGTCGATGGCGTCGTCGGCCATCGCGGTGATCAGGTTCCAGGAGGGCTCCTTGCCCGTGACGGGCCACACCTTCGCCGCCGGATCGGAGCGATCCAGCTTCAGGCTGCCTTCCTGGCCCTTCCAGGGGTAGATCTGGGTGGTGTTGCGGAACAGGTTCGGGCCCCACTGGTTGGCGTCGCCGCCCACGAATCCGTAGAAGTAATCGAAGCCCATGCCGGTGGGCCACTGGGTGAACGGCCCGGCCTGGCTGGCCTGGTAGGTGGGGGTGTTGTGGTCCTTGCCGAACCAGCTGGTGGCGTAGCCGTTGTCGCGCAGGATGCGGCCGATGGTGGCGTTCTCGACGCCGATGATGCTGTCGTAGCCGGGGAAGCCGGTGGCCTGCTCGGCGATCACCCCGAAGCCCACGGAGTGATGGTTGCGCCCCGTGATCAGGGCCGCCCGTGTGGGCGAGCACAGGGCCGTGGACATGATGCGGTTGTAGCGGAGCCCCTGGCTGGCGATCCGCTCCATCGCCGGCGTGGGGATCACGCCCCCGAACACGCTGTTGACGGCGAAGCCGGCGTCGTCGGTCATGATCAGCAGTACGTTCGGTGCGTCCTTCGGGGGCACGATGGTGGGCGGCCACCAGGGCTTGGAGTCGAGCGCGTTCTCCTTGATCACACCCGCGAAGGGCGGAGCGGGAGCCGGCAGTTGATTCCCTGCGATGGTGGCCTTCGCAGCCGGGCTTCCCAGCACCCCGCTCACCATCCGCTGGGCGGCGGCGGGCGACCAGCCCAGCTGCCAGCCCACCAGCAGCAGGACCGCCGAGAAGGCCGCAACCCTGCGCCCCCAGCCGAAGCGGAGGCGGCCCAGGGCGGTGCGCAGGCGGTACAGGGGGGAGTCAGCCATGGGTCAGGGAGGCGTTGAGGGGTGGGGAAGCCAGGCGGAAGCCGATGTGGGAGGTGCCCGTGTCGGGGCTCTCGGCCTCCCGGGCCGCTGGGCGGTAGCGGGAGCAGTAGCTGGGGGAGCAGAGGAACGAGCCTCCCTTGATCACGTGTTTGGCGACGCCGGGCTCGCGGGGATCGCTGGAGGCGCCGGCATCCTCCAGGCGGGGATCGGCCCGGTCGGCCAGCAGCTGGTGGCCGGGTGCGAACCAGTCGGCGGTCCACTCCCACACGTTGCCGGTGGTGTCGTGCAGGCCGTAGCCGTTGGGGGCATAGGAGCCCACCGGCGCGGTGCCGGCATGGCCGTCCTCGCCGCTGTCCCGGTAGGGGAAGGGTCCCTGCCAGGTGTTGGCCCGCCCCGCGCCCCAGGTGTCGCCCCAGCCGAACACCTGGTCGCGCAGGCCGCCGCGGGCGGCGAACTCCCACTGGGCCTCGCTGGGCAGGGCGGCGCCGCGCCAGGCCGCGTAGGCCTCGGCGTCCTCGTAGGCCACCTGCACCACGGGGTGATCGAGGCGGTGCTCGATCGAGCTGCCCGGCCCCTCGGGGTGGCGCCAGTCGGCCCCGTTCACCCACTGCCAGCCGGCGATCGGACCCACCGGCTCCCCTGGGGCCAGGGGCCGGAACACCAGGGAGCCCGGGGCGCGCTCGGCAGTGGAGAGACTGGGGAACTGCTCGGTGGAGAGCGGGCGTTCCGCCACGGTGCGGTAGCCGGTGGCCGCCACGAAGGCGGTGAACTGGCGGTTGGTCACCTCCTGCGTGCCGATGCAGAAGGGGCTCAGGCGCACCGACGCCGGAGGCCCTTCCTCGGGGCTCTGGCCGCCGGCCCCGATGTGGTACGCCCCCGCGGGGATCTGTGCCATGTCCTCGGGGCAGGACAGGGCGGCGCCAGCCCGGGCGGAAGGGACGAAGACGCCCAGCAGCATCACTGCCACCAGCAGAAGCATTGCCGTGGCCAGCGGAACACGCGCGCGCAAAACAGGATTTATCCTCGGAGCTGGGCCTGAATGCCCTGAGTTGATTCTGCGGGGATAGGCGCTGATCTCTCAGCCACGGCATGGAAATCGTTGCAAATCAGGGTGACTCACTGGGGGCGAGTCGTTGTCATGCAACGCATGCTGGCGGTGGGAGAATGGTCACAATGTCGCTGGCGCGCAACAATGACACGGGGACGCAGCGGGGGGCTGAGGCTCATCCCCACCAGGGTTGGTCTGATCGAGTTCTTGATCTTGAGGGTGGAGCTTCGGTGAAATCAGCATCACCTTCTTCAGCGCGCCCGGATGATGCTGGCGAAGCCGATCGTGGCGTCAAAGCCTTCGATGGCGTCAAAGTCAATGGAGGTGGACTTCGGTGTCGCCCTCGCCTTTCAATCACTCACCGACTCCATCCCCACAGCCGTTCAGCCACTGATCGGACTCCAGGGCAAGTGTTTCTTTCGGCGCGGCTGTGCTTGCTGTTCCGTGGGGACCCTCGGCGTGCTCCTGGACGGCTATCTCTCCAGAGATGCCCGGGTGGGTCTTGGTCGGCCCTCCGGCAATTTCGCCCAGCGCATCGCAGCACATCCCAGCGCATCGCAGCGTAACTCCGAGGATCCCAGAGCAAGCTTTCCTGGCGTTCTTTCTGTCTCGGGCAGGAATGGGTTAGATCCATTGTCCATCCTGCGACATCGGCTGGAAGCCGGAGGAGTCGGCAGTCATATTCCTTTTGTGAGTCCACGGCGGCTGCCTCGAGGTGTCGACCGCTGCACTGCCGTTTCTGGACCGCCAGGCCGTCACGCTCACGGCACCGGACGCCGTGACGCGGAGGATCGCCGACCAGCTTCCCCTGCATGGTCTTGTGCACGCTCCATTCGCCGCTGCGCATCGAGATGGCGCCCCTGCCGGATGTGGTCACCCTGGCCTTCACCGAGCAGGGCGGCGCCGTGCTCACCGCCGACGGGAACCGGGTCCAGTTGGCGCCACGCTGCACGGCCCTGTTCCTCCCCAGCTGCGACGTTGAGTGCGAAACGGGGTCGATCGTCTCCGTGCTGATCCACGATTCGGCACGGCAGCTCGCCGCCACCGCCACCGCCGCCGCGCTGGCCGGTTCCGCCGCCGACGGCGACCCATACCTGCGCTACCGGCTTCACCGCCCCGCCTTTCTCGACGGCAGCGAGGATCCACGCCGTCCGGCGCTGCTCGCGTCGCTGCGGCAGGCCCTGCGGCTGCTGGATCCGGTGGCCCTGCTGGAGGGGAAGGCCTTTGCGGCGCTGCAGCTGGAGGACCTGCTGCGCCGCCACCTCGCCCAGCTGCTCTGGCCGGCCCTGCTGACCCCCCAGGGTTCCATGCCTGCCCAGGCGGGCCGGGACCCCATTCTCCAGGACCTCCTGGAGTGGATGGACGCACACCACCACGAGCCGATCACCCTGACCCAGCTGGCCCGCCGCAGCGGCGATTCGCTGCGCAATCTCCAGTACCGCTTCCGGGGGCAGGTGGGCTGTACACCGATGCAGTGGCTGCGGCGACGGCGGCTGGAGGCGGCTCATGGCTACCTGCAGCGCGCCGCGGCAGAGGAGTCGGTGGCGGCCATCGCCCGCCGCCAAGGGTTCCACCACCTCTCCGGCTCGCCGCCAGCTTTCGGCGCGAGTACGGGCTGCTGCCCTCGCAGCTGCGACGTGGGGCGCGCCGGGGTGGATAAGGAAGCTCACCAACGAGGGCCAACGGTGACGACCGCCGAACCTGCCGCGCAGGCCACCGGCGGGGGTGATCCGCAGATCTTCCCCATTGCCGCTGTGAAAAATGCGCAGGGGCGATGATTTGCCTCTCGCCCCTCTGCGGACCGCCACCACCGCCACGGCAAGCTGCTCAAGGCCCTCGCCGGTGTGGTCTATCTGCACGGCAGCCTGGAATACGAGCGCATCGGCCTGCTCACTGTGAGCATGTCAGGCCTCGATCCGGCTCTGCACCATCGGATCGAGGAAGACCGTGGCAGGCCCATGGCAGGCCCTCTCCGTGCATGGCGTTGACCGGGCTGAAGGACAATTTTTGGGGGTCGGGTACCTGCCGCTCTCAGGAGTTCAGGCACCGGAGCGACCTGCCGCGGTGACCCGCTCGCGTGACCAAAGGCACCGTCGGGGGTGACGGCTGTGGCAGGCCGTCGCCGGAGCCTGCCTAGCTTCGATGCAGCACCCGAAGATCCCCGTCTTCAGCGTCCGATGGCTCAGCTGTCCGCACTCCCTGACGTTCCCCTCTCCGACCCTCGCCTCACCCCGGCACCGCTGCGGGCCCGCAAGAAGCAGGGCTGCAAGAAGCAGAAGTGCTCGAAGTGGCGGGGAGGCTGCTGCCGCTGCGGCCGGGAGTGAGCAGGCACCGGGTGGAGCCGGTAGGGTGAGGCTGCACTGAGCCTGGAGCACCTCAGCCCTCGCTGTGGCGCTCCAGGCTCGGCACCAGGGCCAGGGAGGCGGCAAGACCCAGAGCCAGGATCAGCAGCGCCGGGATCAGGGCCGCCCCCACCCGCTCGTCGCTGGCGTACTGGAACACCCGCACCGAGAGGGTGTCGAAATCGAAGGGCCGCAGCGCGAAGGTGAGCGGCAGTTCCTTCACCACGTCCACGAACACCAGCAGGGCCCCCACCAGCAGGGGCCCCCGCAGCAGGGGCAGGTGGATGCGACGCAGCACACCCAGCCAGCCGCTGCCCAGGCTGGTCGCGGATTCATCCAGGCTCGGCGGGATGTGCTCGAAGGCCGCGTCGAGCCCCTGCTTGGAGACCGCCAGGAAGCGGTCGCCGTAGCCCCATACCAGCAGCAGCAGGGGGGCCAGCTGCAGGGGGCCGCCCAGCAGCATCAGGGCGAGGGCCAGCACGGTGCCGGGAACCGCGTAGCCCATGCCCGCCAGGAAGGTGAGCCGGCCCAGCCATGGCTGGGGAAGCCAGCGGCGCGCCACCGCCAGCAGCAGCGCCCCCGTCACGGTGATCAGGGCCGCCACCAGCGCCAGAGCCAGACTGCGCAGGCTCAGGGCCGCCAGTTCGGCCACCGATTCGCCCTGCAGCTGGTCCCAGCTGAGCCCCGCCCAGAGCAGGGGCAGGCCGAGGGTGGCCACGGGCGGCAGCACGGTGAGCAGCTGGGCGCTCGCCGCCCGCCCTCCCGTCAGCTGCCAGTCGGGAGCGGCCGTGCCACCGCTCACCAGGTTCCAGCGGCGGCTGCGGCGGCGCATCTGCCGTTCCGCCGCCACCAGCAGGCTCACGATCGCCAGGGCCATCAGGGCCAGGGACACGGCCCCCCGGGGGTCGCCCTCGTTCTGCCATCGCTGCAGGATGCCCCCCGAGAGAGTGGGCACACCCAGCAGCTCCACCGCCCCCAGTTCGTTCACCACCTCCATGCCACTCAGGGCGACGCCCGCACCGATGGCCGGCATCGCCATCGGCAGGGCGACGCGACGGAAACTGCCCCAGGGGCCCACCCCCAGGCTGCGGCAGGCCTCCAGCTGGCGGCGGCCCTCCACCGAGAAGCTCTCGGTGGAGAGCAGGAACACGTAGCTGTAGGTGCCCAGGGTGAGCACCGTGACGGCCCAGCCGCTGCCATGGATGCGCAGACCGAGGCGGCTACCCAGATCGATCAGGGTGGCGGCGATCAGATAGGCGGGAGTGGCCAGGGGAAGCAGCTGGGCGATGCGCAGCCAGCGGCGTCCCGGGAAGTGACAGCAGGCGGTGAGCCAGCCGTTCGCGGTGCCCAGGACCGCCCCGGCCAGACCGACGCCCAGCACCAGCAGCAGGGTGTGGGCCACCTCCGAACCGCCGGAGGGCCCCAGGCCCGCGAGGCCCCGGCCGTCACCGGCGAAGGCGAACAGCCCCAGGCCGACCAGCGGCAGCAGGGCCAGGCCGCAGATCGCCAGGACCGGGATGCCCAGCAGGGCCCGACGGGGGGCCAGGGTCATGACCAGCCGTTGGCCTGCATCAGCTGCACGGCGTCCTTGTTCTTCGCGCCCATTTCTTCGGCCGACACGCCATCGTCCTCGAAGGCACCGAAGCCCTTGAGCACGGGATTGTCGCCGTAGCCCCTGAGCGGGTATTCGTGGTTGGCCTCGGCGTAGCCGCGGCCACCGCTGGGGGAGGCCAGGAATTCGATCAGGCGGGTGGCGGCCTCCGGGTGGCGCGCGTGGAGGGTCACCCCGGCCCCGCTGATGTTCACGTGGGCCGGCCGGGGAAACACCATGCGCAGCTTCTCCGCCAGGGTCTTGTCGCTGGCGCCGCCGTCACCGGAGAGCATGCGGGCCACGTAATAGGTGTTGACCACACCCGCGCCGCAGGTGCCCTGGGCCACGGCCCGGGCGAGGGGGGTGTCGGAGGTGAACAGGGGCTGGGTCACGTTGGCCATCATCCCTTTCACCCACTCGCGGGTTGCCCCCTCTCCCCGCAGGATCATCTGATCGGCCACCAGGGACTGGTTGTAGACGCTCCTGCTGTTGCGCAGGCAGAGCTTGCCCTTCAGGGCAGGGTCGGCCAGATCGGCGTAGGTGCGGATGCTGTCGGGGTTGACCAGCTCCGGATTGACCACCACCGCCCGCACCCGGCGGGTGAGGGCGAACCAGCGGCCCTTGGCGTCGCGCAGGTTCGCGGGCACGTCCTTCTCCAGGGCCTCGGAGCGGATCGGCTGGAAGAGCCCCATCGCGGTGGCCTTGTCGAGGCGGGCCGCATCCACCAGCACCAGCACATCGGCGGAGCTGGAGGTGCCTTCGTTGCGCAGCCGCTCGATCAGGGCATCATCCTTGCCCTCCAGCAGCTTCACCTTGATGCCCGTGCGTTCGGTGAAGCGGGCGTAGAGCTGCTTGTCGGTGTTGTAGTGGCGGCCGGAATAGACGCCGATGGTGGTGTCGGGCCGTGAGGCCACGCAACCCGTGGTGAGCAGGCCAGCCAGCCCCAGGACGCAACTCCAAGACAGACGGGCGAAGACCTGGCGGTGGAACATCGGGAGAACAGGCGGATGCCCGGACCCTATGGACCCCCGGGGAAGGGAGGCTGGGCAAACGACGCGAAACTGGGTAACAAAAGTTACGCATCAGTCAGGAAATGGAGTTGTGCTGCCCCGTTGAGCGCGGTCTGGCCGCGCTTGAGGGGATCAGGCTTCAGTAATCCCGCAGCGTCCGCACCGGCACCAGGGCGGGCTGCATCAGGCCGCCGCCACCGTTGTCGTCGTCGGAATCCACGGTCAGCCACAGCACCAGACCGAGCAGGGCGAGAACGCCTGTCATCAGGAGGAACTCGGTCATGGAACGGATTCGTATCCGCACACCCTAGCCACCTCTTCAACTGTTTCCGTAGCGATGGCATCACCCGGAGAGGAGGAGCACCGAACCACCCAGGGGAAGCCCCTGCGGCTCAGGCGAAGCCCCGGCCGCGGTCGCGGGCCACACAGGCCTGCAGCTGCTGGCGCAGGCGCTGGTGATCCAGGTTCCTGCCGATCAGCACCAGCTGGTTCTTGCGAGGCCCGGGCCAGTCGCTGTCATCGATCGAGAAGCGTTTGCCGGCCAGGTGAAACACGTGGCGGCGCTCGCTTTCGTTGAACCAGAGGATCCCCTTGGCGCGGAACACCCCCTCCGGCATCTGATTGTCGAGGAAATTCTGGAATTTCCGCAGCGAGAAGGGTCCGTCGCTGCTGAAGGAGAGGGAGGTGAAACCCTCGATCGCCTGGTGATCGGCGTGGCCGCCATGGTCATGGGAATGGTCGTGCCCGTGGGCGCCCTGGTCGTGGGTGTGATCGTGGCCGGTGTCGTCGTGCTCGCAGTGGCCATGGTCATGGTCACAGGCGCTGTGGTCGTGGGCGTGATCGTGGCCGCTGGAGGGGGCCGGGGCCTGCTGCTGCTCCACCACCCTGTCGCTCTCGAAGAGCCCCACGCTCAGCAGCAGGGGAAGGGGCACCTCGCCCTTCACCGAGCGCAGGATCCGGGCTTCGCCCTTGATCGCCCGCAGCTCCTTCTCCAGGGCCTCCAGGCGCTCCTCACTGACCAGATCGCACTTGTTGAGCAGGATCATGTCGCTGTAGACGATCTGGGCGCGGCCCACCTCCCCCTGCAGGGTGTCGGGCCCGAAGTTCTCCGCATCCACCAGAGTGATGATCGAATCGAGCCGGGTCAGGTCGCGCAGGTCGCTGCCCAGGAAGGTCATGGCCACGGGCAGCGGATCGGCGAGGCCGGTGGTTTCCACCACCAGGTAGTCGACCGGTTCGGGCCGCTCCAGCACCCGGTAGACGGCCTCCAGCAGCTCGCCGTTGATCGAGCAGCAGATGCAGCCGTTGCTCAGCTCCACCATGTCGTCGCCGGTGGCCACCACCAGCTCGTTGTCGATGCCGATCTCGCCGAACTCATTGACCAGCACGGCCGTCTTCAGGCCCTGCTGGTTGCTGAGGATGTGGTTGAGCAGGGTGGTCTTGCCCGCCCCCAGGAACCCCGTGAGGATCGTCACCGGCACGGAGATGGGGCGGGCCTCCGGTGTCTCTGCCGGCACGGAACCTGTGGCCGTGGCGGAACGGGCGGTGGTCATCGGAAGCTGCAGGCCTTTATCTGACGATAGGCAGTGAGGTGGGGTGCCTCCCGGCGGGGCCGACCTGGACCGGCGCAAGCTGGAGAGGTGGCTGCGAAACCTCAAACCCCGGCCAGGAACACTGGCGGGCCATGCCGGCGACGGCCAGAGGTTCACGGCCCTGATCAATGGGCTGGGCCGTCGTGCTGAGGCGGATGGGGCGGCCGCGAGGAACTGGCGTCCACGATCCGGCCTCTGGATCTGGAGCGGTGCGAGGCGAACCGGGTGGAACCCGATGGGCCCCTGTTCCCAGACCCGCCGGGGAGAGCCTGAGGAGCAGGCCGGAGGCCGGATCAGGAGCCTCCCGAACCCTCGAGGTTCCTGACGGGAAATCCCGAACGTGCCTGGGCACGGGGTGCGGAGCCCACGCCGCCTGGCGAACGCTGATCGATGGATCGGACCGGTCGCCATTCATCGGAGCTCTGGGAATCCAGCTGATGCTCGCTGCCGATGGATGCGTGAACCTTGAGACATTCATGCGCAGCGACAGGAATCAACTCTCTGGAGTGAAAAGGCCGAGAAGGGAATGCTCTGCTCTTCCTCAGGAGGCACTCATGGAAGATTCCGGATTACTGTATGAAGTGATATTGCGTCACATCTATTCCCTGCGTGCCCGTCGTCAACCCGGTGATGATCCATGGGCCAATTCGAGCTTCTCGTGGTTCCCGGTGTCCTGGGCGGCATTGACCTGTCGCCGGTGATGCGGAGTGAGTCAGGTAAGAACCCATTCTGGTGATGAGCAATGGAAAAAAGTCCACTGCGAGAGCGCACCGAAGCGGAGGATTCGCTGACGAAAAGCCCTGGGGCAAAAGGAGATTTGCCGCTCCTTTCGGCGGATCCATCGGTTCCTGAAGCGGGTACTGCCCGTTGCCTCCGCGCCAGGATTGAGGTTGCCCAACGCCGTCTTCTGGATCGGAATGTTCCGATGCTGCTTTCTGCCCTTTACTATCGGAGAATCTGCTGTTCGGCGATCCGAGCTGGCCAGCGAATGGGCTGCCTGCCGCCTCCACTTTTCGCATCGACAACGCCCTATTCGCTGCTGATCCGGCAGCTGGTGGCCATCGACCCAGAATGGTGGACGAAATGCGAGGTCGACCGCCATGGGCGTCTGTGTTCGAAGCAGCCGGCCCTCGGCAGCCTCCTGAATTCCTTCCATCAGGTCGTGGTGGTTCTTCTCGAGGAGATGTGAGTTTCACCGCCTCCTGAGGCGTGGCCGGGCGGGCCTGCGATCTCCGGCAGGCCCGCCCGGAGGTTCGGCTGCTGGAATGGCACCATTCGATCCTGGTCCATGAACCCCAGCGAAGCCTTCGCCGCCATCGGTCTCGCCGCGGTGGCCTGCGATGGCGAGCTCGACGGCGATGAGGCCGCCATGCTGCGCCAGCTGCTGGAGGTGCGTTCCCCGTACCGCAATCTGGGTGATTCGGCCATGGAGGGGATGTTCGACGGCCTGCTGCGGCGGCTGCAGAACGGTGGCTGGCAGGACCTGGTCGCGGAGGCGGCGCCGGTGCTGACGCCGGCCCAGCAGGAGACGGCCTTCGCGATGGCGGCGCTGCTGGTCCACACCAACCGCAGCTTCAAGCCGGTGGAGAAGCAGATGCTGGCGCGGCTGGCGGAGCTGATCGCGGTGCCCCAGGAGCGCTGCAGCGCGATCCTGGAGGTGATGGCGGTGCTGCACCGCGACAGCCTCAAAGGTTGAAGCCGCAGCCTCAGCCGCCGCCGGAATTCCGCCTCAGCCCTGATTGCCGCGGCACTTTCTGCACAGCCCGAAGAACTCCAGCGTGTGATACATCGGCAGGAAGCCCCCGAGCTCCTCCCCGGGCAGGCGCAGATCATGGACGGGGCAGTGGCTGAGCACCATGGTCGTGCCGCAGTCGACGCAGGTGAGGTGGTGCTCATCCCGTTCGGTGGGGGCGTAGAGGGCCTCGCCGCTCGGCAGGTGGCGGCAGCGCACCAGACCCCGCTGCTGCAGCTGCCGCAGGTGGCGGTAGACGGTGGCCAGCCCCATGGCGCCCGGCCCACCCCGCAGACGGGCATGCAGATCCTGTCCGCTGAGTTCCCCCTGGGCACGGCGCAGTTCCGCCAGCAGCGAGGCCTGACGGGGGGCGAGGTCGGGGTCGGGGGGGATCGGCATGGGGCCGTTTCTACCCTGCCGGCAACCAGACCGCCTGCCGGGCCTCCTGGGCCAGGGGGGTGGGGGCGAGGGTGGCGGCGTCGATCAGCACCACCTGGGCCGGCGGCGGCGGCCCCAGGGCCTCACCAGGGGCGCCGTCGAGGGGACGCAGCACGGCCAGAAGCCGGTCTCCGGTGGGGTCGTAGCTGAGGCCGGTGCCCGGCTCCAGCTCCCAATCGCTCAGGCGCTGCCGCCTGATCACGCTGCCGCGTCGGTCGAGGGCCAGCAGGGTGAGGGCCGGCCGGCCCGTCCCTTCCACCAGCAGCGCCCAGACCCGCTCCCCGCCGCGGCTGCAGGCTGTCGCCACGAGGGCCTGCGTCCCCAGCCAGAGCTGGCGAGGGGCCAGGCCCGGCTCCACCAGCTCCAGGGAGCGCCTGTAGTCGGGCCAGTGGCGCACCAGCAGGGCCCGCCCCGCCCGGGGACAGAAGCTGCTCAGGTCGCGGCTGCCCGGCAGGGTCTGGCGGCGCGGGGGCCGGGGGGGCAGATCCCGCAGGCTCAGCCCGTCGAGTTCCGGCACCACCACCGCACCTCCCCCGGGCAGCAGCCGCACGGCGCCGCTGGCCTCCAGGGGCAGCAGGCGGGGACCGCCGCTGGGGGGCCAGAGGCTGATGGTGGCCTGGTCGGGCTGATCGCCGCCGGCCTGCACCAGCAGCTCTCCTCGGCGGTTGCCGCTGATGTGGGCGAAGAGCAGATCGCCGCTGCCGATGGGCTGGGGGGTGCCGGCCACCGCTGCTGCCGGCGCCGTCGGAGCGTCGCGGCCCAGGGGCCGCAGGGCCTGCTGGCTGAGGGGAACCCGCCAGACCCGGAAGCGGCCGTTTTCGCTGCGGGCCACCACCGCCACGGCGCTGCCGCCGCCCAGGGGCTCCACCATCGTGATCCGCGGCCAGATGGGGGTGATCGGTTGCCAGCGGCCGTCGTGGTCCCGCAGCTGCACCTGCTCGCCGCCATCCACCGGCACCACCGCCAGCAGCCGGGGGCGGGGATCCCACTGCCAGCGCTGGGGCGTCAGGGCCAGGCCGCGGCGATCCCGGCCCGCCAGGCTCAGGCGGAGGGGGGAGCGAATCCGCTGGCCCGGCTCCAGGCTGAGCAGCAGGGTGTCGCCATCGCCCAGCCACCGGTGCTTGAGCGCCGGGGAAAGCACACTGTCCGCCGCCACGCTGGCCCGCTGCATCGGCCGGCTGAAGCGGGCCTGCAGGGCGGCGGGCCCGGAGCTGGCCGCCGCGGGCAGGAGCCGGTCGAGCCGCGGTGGCTGCCGCACCAGCAGCTGCTGCTGCACCAGGGCCAGGGCCGCGGCGAGCCCCAGGACCAGGGCCAGGGGCCGGGACCGGACGTGGGGACGCGGCAGCGTCATGGCTCCAGGGGCCTGGCGGGCCTGGGGATCGGCCGGATGCGGCTGGGGACCACCTCCAGCCGGTCGGCCTCTTCCCCCGGAGTCCGGCCCAGACCCATCACCCCTTCGATGGCCAGCCACTGGTCGGCGCGGGCGGGGGTCTGTCCCTGGGGCCAGCGCACCGGCAGCCCCACCGGCGAAGCGTCCGCCAGGCAGCAGCGCACCAGCAGCCGGGCCAGCTGGGGCGGCTCGTCGGGCATCGGCAGCACGAAGCCGCTGATGCGCACCGGATCGCCCACGAACAGCTGGGGATCGGGCTGGCTGCGCAGCAGCCGCACCCAGTCGGTGAGGCTGCGCTGGGCCGGTGGCAGCACGAAGCTGAGTTCGCTTTCGGCGGTCTCGTCGCGGGGACGCTGGCTGGCCAGATCGGCGAAGGAGGGGGCCGGCGGCAGCAGCAGCACCAGCAGGGCGATGGCGGCGGTGAGCAGCAGGGTGCGGGCCTGGGGCCGATCCCCCCGCTCCCGGCCACCGGCCCCGAAGGCCAGACGCAGCTGCACCAGGGCCACCACCAGGAGCAGCAGGCCGGCCAGCGCCACCAGCGGATGGAACACGGCCCGCAGCAGCAGGTCGAGCCGGCCATCGACGCTGCTGCGCAGCAGCACCAAGGCCCACAGCCCCAGGGCGACGGCCCGCCAGAGGGCGGCCCGCTGGATCAGCGGTGGGTTCCGCGGCGGTCGGCGGGCTGGGGTCACTGGCGCCACAGGTTCACCCACTGGCCGATCAGGAGCACCATCAGACCGGCTCCGGCGGTGGTGAGCACCAGCCCCCGGGGACGGAACAGCAGCCCGAGCAGGCTGAACAGCTTGAGGTCGATCACCGGACCCAGCAGCAGAAAGGCGAGCAGGGCCCCGGGGGTGACCTGGGCCGCGAAGCTCAGCGCCAGGAACGCATCCACGCTCGAGCACACCGACACCACCAGGGCCAGCAGCATCAGGGCCAGGATCGAGAGGGTGGGGGCACCGCCCACCGCCAGCAGCCAGCTGCGGGGCACGAAGGACTGCACCAGGGCGGCGATCACGCAGCCCATCACCAGCAGCAGGGCCAGCTGCAGGAACTCATTGGCGGCATGGCGCATCAGCTCGGCCAGCGGCGGCCGCGGCGGGGGGGCGTCCGCGCCGGCGCTGAGGGCGGTGGACGGAGGCGCCCCCACCAGGCCGCTGGAGCGCTCCAGCAGGCCCACCGCCGCCAGGGGCTGGTGCAGGCGCCGTTCCGCCAGCAGATCACCCTGCAGCAGCAACGACTCCGGCACCAGGGCCAGCAGCAGGGCCAGGCTGATGGCCACCAGCACGGCGCCGGCGGGGCGGGCCAGCAGCAGCCAGGGCTGGTCGGGGAAGGCGGCCCAGGTGCTGGCGATCACGATCGGATTGAGCACGGGGGCCGCGAACAGAAAACCGAGGCCGGCGCCGAGGGGGGCGCCACCGCCCAGCATGCGGCGGGCCACCGGCACGTTGCCGCATTCACAGGCCGGCAGGGCGAACCCCAGGGCAGCGCCGGTGAGGGGGCCCAGCAGCGGGTGGGCCGGCAGCCGCCGCAGCCAGCGCCCTCCCGGGGCGAGCCAGCGGGCGGCGGCGGAGATCAGCACGCCCAGCAGCAGGAAGGGCAGCGCCTCGATCAGCAGGCCCTGGAGCAGGGCCCAGGCGGTGGCCAGGCGGGCGAAGCTCACGGCGCCGGCCAGGGCTCCACAGGGGAGGCGGCCGCCGGGTACCAGTCCGGGAAGGCGCTGAAGCAGGCGGCGTTGCTCTCGTTTTCGCGGGCCTCCACGCGCCAGCAACAGCTGCGGCCGCCGTCACGGGTGTGCAGCAGCTCGTTGGCCCAGCCCCAGACCAGCTCGGCGCTGGCTTCCATGCCCACGTTGGCCATCACCCGCAGATCCAGGGCGCCCAGGGCGTGCAGCTCCTGCCAGTGGTTCAGCAGGGGGTCGTCGTGGTTGACCAGGAAGGTGTGGTCGAACTGCTCCTCGAGGCGCTCCCGCAGGGGCCGCAGGCTGGAGAAGTCGACCACGAAGCCGTGGAGTCGAGGTGGTGGGCGGCGAACCAGAAGCTGAAGCTGCGGCTGTAGCCGTGCACGAAACGGCAGTGGCCCGGGTGGCGCCACTGGCGGTGGCAGCAGGGGAAGCCGCCGTAGCTCTTGCTGCAGGTGTGGGCGGCGGGGGAGGACATGGGGGAGGATCGCTGCAGCCGACGTCGCGTCCCGTGGGGGCTCCATCCGCCGCTTCCCCTGCATCCTTTCATCCGCCGCCACCCGGCGGGGGCGGACGGCTGCGCCGGCGGCCGGAGCTGATCGAGACGCTGCGCTTCGATCGCGGCCGGCCTGATCCCGGCGGTGGCGCAGGACTGGCTCGACGGGGCGGTGCTGATGGTGGCCTGGATGAACCGGGAGGCGATCGAGCGCACCCTGGAGAGCGGCGAGGTGCACTACTGGAGCCGCTCGCGCCAGGAGCTGTGGCACAAGGGGGCCAGCAGCGGCCATTTCCAAAAGGTGAGGGGGCTCCGCTACGACTGCGACGCCGACGTGCTGCTGCTCACAGTGGAGCAGGTGGGCCAGGTGGCCTGCCACACCGGCGCCCGCAGCTGCTTCTACGAGGACGGCGCCGACGGCCACCGCCGGCGGCCCCGGCGCCCTGCCGCCGCCGGCGGATGTGTGCACCGAGCTGGCGCGGGTGATCAGCGGCCGCCGCGAGCGCCCCGAGCCGGGCAGCTACACCAACAGGCTGCTGGAGGGGGGCGACAACCGGATCCTCAAGAAGATCGGCGAGGAGAGCGCCGAATTCGTGATGGCCTGCAAGGACGACGACCCGGAGGCGATCGCCGGCGAGGCGGCCGATCTGATCTTTCATCTGCAGGTGGCCCTGGCCCACCACGGCGTGGACTGGCGGCGGGTGCAGGAGGTGCTGGCGGCGCGGCGCGGGGCGCCGCGAAGGGGATGAGGATGACGCCTGGAGTGAGCCGATGAGCCGCCGCAACCGGGAACTGGCCTGCCGCCGCCGGCTGGCGGACGGGCCGGGCGAGCGCTGGCTGTGGGCGGTGGGATCGGGCCTGCCCTGGGTGGGGCTGGCGGTGCTGCTGCTGCACGGGCTGACGCGCCGCACCCTCACCCCGGCGCTCTACGGCCTCACCTCGCTGGCGGCGGTGGGCTTTCTGATCCTCACCCTGGGGGGCCTGCCGGACGATCTGTCCCGCCGCAACCGCCTGCCGTCCGGCCACGGTGCCGGCGGCGATCACCCTGGCCTGCATGGCGGCCTTCGCGTTCGGCCACAGGCAGGGCCAGGAGAAGGCGGCGCGGGAGGCGCGGAAGTGGTTGGAGCTGGATGGGTGAGGGGGGTGTGGCGGAGTGATCCTGACGCTCTGGCCAGGGGGGCTCCGAGTGGAAGGGGGATGTCTGCTGTTGGGAATTCTGGGAGATGCCTTTAGCCTTTCGGCGGAAAGGGATCAGTGCCGTAGCTGTCCCGATCCCTGATCTTGCCGTTAGGGCGATGGATGATGACGTCGCTACGATTGTTGCGGGCAATCTGCTCCTCTCGCTGCCTTGCCTGTTCTTGAGCCTTCATTCTCCTATCGGTGTAGCGGACGTTGCCTTCCCCTTCAACGGCCCAGCCGTCTTGTTGCTTGACCACATGTTGATGGTTGGCCATGAAGTGAACAATGTGGTTGAAGAATCTTAATCCTGCAATCCTTAATGCTATCCCCTGATTTGCTGAAAAATATCTTCTGATCGATGGGCTGACTGTAGTGGAAATTCACAGCATGACCATGACAAGAGCTGAACATAGATCTCTATCTGCCATGGCGCTTGCAAAGCAAAACTGTCATCGGTGATGTCCCGTGAACCATGAATTGTCCGCTCGATGCGCACTCGCGCAGGAGTGACTGTAAAGAAGATGATATAGCGCTGGTGAGCGCAGGAGCGCAGAGCTTCGCTCAGCTCTGGCCTGGCCGGATAGGCCACCGGTCATTCGTCGATCCGCTGGCTGTGGGCCAGGAGCCCCTCGACGAAGCTGGCGGCTCGCTGTGGATTGTCATTGGCGATGTAGTCGCCGATCACCTGGAGGTCGGCAACGGCCTGGGGGGAGAATTCACAGCGCATCAGGGGGTGCACACTGCTCGGCCCATTGCTGGTAACGGGCCTGCAGTTCGGCCGACACCTCCTGCACGGGCCTGCCGGGGCCGCTGTTGATCCCCTGCTGGATGTCGGCGCGAAGGGCCTCCAGCTTGGCGGCGAGGAGTTTCTCGCGATCCTCCAGGGCCCGAAGCCCGTCCCGGATCACCTCGCTGGCGCTGGCGTAGCGGCCCTGCTGAATCTGGTTCTTGATGAACTGCTCGAAATGCTCACCGATGACGTAGCTCGACGGCATGGTGACCTCCCTGTTGTCAGGCCTTGAGACTATCAAAGATTGATAGCCCTGGCATCCGGGGCTCTGGCGAGGTCCTCTCCCACGGCCTGGGTGGAGAGCGGGCTGACAGCATCACCCGTGGTCACCAGCCTGCCGACGGTTCTCTCCAGCCTGCCGGCCCTGGAGTCGAACAAGGTATGGGCCGGGATGAGTAGTGTTGTCGCAAGCCGCCCCGGATTGGTGAATGAATCACTGAGAATTCTCATCTTCGTGATGATGGGGATTCTGACCGTGAGCGCTCTATTGATGGGCCAAGGTCTGCGCCGGCGTGCCACTCCGGCGTTGCGCTGGTTGAGAGGTGACCTGCGAGAATGGTCCACTTCCGTGTCTATCCCTTCCTCTCAAGGTGTCAGGGGAGCCGCTGGGAACCTTCATGACTCCGGGCCCTTCCATCCCCCCTCCATTCCGGATGGTTTGGGCCTGGTGCATCGCTGCCGCAACTCCTATCGGAGTGAACTGAGCCGCACGGATCAACCCGCCACCCTCGATCTGGTCTGCGCCCAGATCGAATGTGAACGCATCAGGATTCCCCTGGCCTGGCAGGTGCCCATGCCAGCGGCAGATCGGTGGGTGGCGAACTGTCCGTCCCTGCTGGTGTCCTTCGGCCTGCTGGGCACGTTCCTCGGCCTGACGCTTTCATTAGCCGACCTCAGCCTGCTGCTGAAGCAGGACACCAACATCCAGGAGATCCTGCAGGACTTCGAACAGATCATCAGTCCGATGGGAACCGCCTTCCAGACCAGCCTGGTGGGTCTCTCCCTCGCCCTGTTCGTGACGCTGTACGCCCAGTTCAGCGGCGTCAACCGAATCAGTGAGGATTTGCAGGAGGTGCTTCAGACCTGGCTTGACGTCGTGGTGCGCAACGAGCCCGATTCTCCCCGCTACTCCCCCGTCACCGAGGCGGTGCACCAGCTGAGCCTCACCATGGAGGCCTTCGCCAGGGATTTCGGGGAAACCATGCGGCGGTCGATCGACGCTGCCCTGCGTTCCAAGCTCGATGAGATCTTCGCCTCAAGCACAGTGCTGGTTCAGGAAGGTCAGAGGGTCATGGGAGAGCTCAATGGCGTGACCCTGACGATGGCCGAGGCCGGCGCCGATTTCGTCACGGCCACCGAGCGTCTGCGCACCAGCCGCTTTGCATCGGAACTCCAGCAGGCCGTGGATGGGCTGTTTCGCTCGGGGGAGCAGTTCACGGCGATCGGGGACGGTCTGGCTCGGCGCATGGCGTCCCTGCGTGAGAGCCTGGTCGATATCCAGAGCCAGTGGCAGGGCCTGGCTCTCTCGGCGCAGGCCGAATTGGATGCCGCACGACAGGGGCAGGAGACGATCTACAGAGCCGTGAGCTCCCTTGAGCAGGCTGATGCCGGGCTCCAGGCAGCCGTTGGCCATTCCGCGGAAGTCAGCACGCTCCTTAACAAAGCCAGGAAGGATGCGAAGGAGGATCGCGAAAAGGCCCAATCGCTGGCCGTAGATCTCACCAAGCGCCTATCGGCCGACTCCGACCTCAGCCTGGCGTACACCGCCCTTTCAAAGGGACTGAGCGAGATTCTGGAGAGCTGGAAGGCCCAACAGGAGGAACTCATGGCCATCATGAGCGACCATCGCAGGGAGATCGATCAGCAATACGACAACCATCGTGAGTTGGTGTGTGAGGTCAAATCTAGCTTTGATCAGTCGATGCGGGATTGGTTCCAGATGCAGACAGGCTGGTGGAGCCATCAGTCGAAGCTTCTCCAGGAGCTTGTGGAAGCCGGCCAGACGGAGAGCCCATCTCTGCTGGTCGATCTGCAGAAACAAATGGAGAATGTCATCTACACCATCGAGGAGCGCCTCAAGCTTCTCCCGGCAGGCCACGCCGGAGATTCGGGCGAAAGACACTTATTGGAGCGGGTGCTG
Organism: uncultured cyanobacterium; assembly: GCA_963772735.1. GTDB lineage: Bacteria > Cyanobacteriota > Cyanobacteriia > PCC-6307 > Cyanobiaceae > Cyanobium. The sequence goes on from CAVYYO010000003.1 coordinate 44,081, forward strand.
GGCGAATTGCGTGCTTTCCAGGATGCCGGTCAGTCGTAGGCGGCACCAGCAGCTCCCCCCCCCCCCCCACACACACACGAACCCTTCAGAGCCCAGTGAAACTGCATGGTGAGAACCAAAGGAAACAGGCCAACGTCATCTGCCCATGGCCAGGGCTTTGATCCCTGGCTGAGTTATACGGACCTGCTCAGCAACACGGTGGTCCTGATGCTGCTGGTGGTGGTGATGAGCCTGATCGGCAAGGGGCTGAATGAAAAGCCTCCCCTGATCCGCCTCAGTGAGAAGGAGTCCTTTCGCTTCCAGACCGGCCGGTATGAGCTCACCCCCCAGTTTCGCGCCGCCCTCGACCGCAAGCTGCCGGAGATCCGGCGGCAGATCCAGCGCTATGACATCAACACTGTGGAGGTGATCGGACACACCGATGGCCAGCCGTCACCGGGGATCAGCACGGTGGATCGGCAGCTCAGCGCGTTCGGCGACGGGCGCCTGCCGGCAAGTATCCAAGCCGGTTCCAACACGGACCTCGGGCTGCTTCGCGCCCTGGCCGTGGCCCACCACCTGCAGCGCCAGCTGGCCGATCTGGCCCTGCCGATCCGGTTTCAGGCCTATTCCGCCTCCAGCCTTCTCGACCTGGAGGGGAGCCTGGTCCCTGCCGGGGATGCCGATGATCCAGCCCGACGCCGCATCGAACTGCGCTTCACCCGCCATGAATGACCCAGAGGCCTGCACCCCCATCGACCGGCTGGTGCGGCTCGAGCAACTCACCGAGGAGCTGATGCAGCTGGGTTGGGCCGAACGGCATCGCCGCAACCAGGCGCCGCCCTCCCCGCCGGCCTGGGCTGGCTCGGCGCCCCACCAGGCGCTCTGGCAGGGAAGCGAACAGCTGCTGACGCTCCTCCATCGCCGCCATCCGGAGGCCCTGCTGGCCTATGAAGCTCCTGCTGAGGTGCTGCCCGGTTCGCGGCAGGAGGCGACCAGAATCTCCCGATGCGATGGGCCCTCCTCCTACCGGCTTGTGTGGCTTCGGGGTGGGGACGCTTTGATCTATCCCGCCTTCGGCCACGCCGCGGCGATCTACGCCTCCAGCGGTTTCCAGGCGCTGTTCGACATTTCACCCCACGACCTGGAGACGGTCGGCGTGCTGGTGCGGCCCGCCAGGGCTCGGCCGATCCGCTCCGGCCAGCTCTGGGTGCTGGATGGGCGTGGGCGGATGGAGCGAAGCGCTGTGCCCATGGCCAGCCCCGAGTCCCTCCAGGCGGCGCTGGAAGAGCGGCTGGAATCCCTGGAACGGCAGATGCAGCGGCAGCAGACCCGTCACCAGCAGGAGATCCAGAACCTGCGCGAGTCGTTTCTGCTCCAGGAGCAGACCCTCGAGGCCCTGCGCCAGCTGGTGATCCACCGCCCTTCAGGGGTCAGCGGGCCGGCCAGCGGCGGATCCGGAGCCCGCACCGATGACACCGCCGGGTGATGCCGACCACTCCCTGGCCGTGCTGATGGCGGGCATGAAGCGGCTGAGCGAGGTCTGCCTGCGCCTCCAGGAGCGTCTTGAGCGCCTGGAGCAGGACACCCTGGCCATCTCCGATCTGAATCTGAGCGGCCGCCACCCTCCCCCCGATCCAGCCCTGCTGGACCCCGACCAGGGCAGCCAGAGCGTGATTCCGGCCCTGGATCTGGGCCTGGAGCAGCTGGTGGAGGTGTACGCCAACACCCCCCAGCTGCTGGCCCCGTTCAGCCGGCCCTGTGGTCTGTCGCCCCGCACCGTTCGGGGGGAGGCTCAGGGAATCGAACTGGAAACCTGCGTGGGGGGGAGCTGGTGGTGCCTTCAGCTGAAGGCCGGGGAGCTGGTGCTGGTGCCTCGCCCGGGGGTGCTCTGGCGCTCCCTGCAGCTGGGCAGCCTGCAGCGGGTCTTCGAGCTGCGGGGGCCCATGGATCCTCCCCTCGCGCTCCAGCTGGAGCGGCCTGCCCGACTGGTGGCCGTCCAGCACGGCCGGCGGTGGCTGCTGCACGAACCTGGCCTCCTCTCCGCCATGGATCAGCCCCCCGCCGATCCCCTCCGCGAGCGGCTCAGGCGCCTGGAGGCCCGCCTTGACGCCCTGGAAGCCGCGGATCGGGGCACTCCACCACCCCCGGCTGGGTGAGCACCCACTGCGAACCGTCCGGCTCGAGGCAGGCCGGGCGGCGCACCCGTGGCCGGTCGACGTCGGCGGCGCCGGTGGTGGTGAAGATCCCGCGCCGCGGGCGGGTGAGGGGGTGGCGGAAGCCATCCAGGGTGGATTCGGTGGGCAGCAACCAGTGCCGTTCCCCCAGGCTGAGCAGCAGATAGCTGCCACCGCCATCGACAGGCTCCAGCCGGGGGGCGTGTCCGTCCCCACGGCCAGGTCCTCCTTGGAGGCCTGGGTGAGGTTCATCTCCCGGGCGCCGCAGCCGCGCAGGTAGGCGCGATCGCCACTGTGCAGCGCGCTCAGGCACTGCTCCAGCTGCCGTTCCCACTCCTCAGTGGCGGGGTCGATGACGGCCTGGGTGTCCGGACCCCTCGGCCCGTGCTCCCGTTCCATCGTTTCGCGCAGGGCCGCCAGCTGAGCCGCGAGATCCCGTTCCGCCCCCAGGAGATCTTCCAGCCGGCCTTCCAGGCTGCTCAGGCGCGTGTGCTGGCCTTCGAGGCGCCGCAGCAGCTCATCGTGGCGCCCCTGCAGCACCTGCCCCGCCGCCGCGGCTTCCCGCAGCTTCCGGAGGGAATCGGAATGGCGCTCGAGCCGGACCGCCATCTGCCGCGACCGCCAGAGCGCGAAGGCGGCCAGCGGCAGGGCCACCAGGGCGGCGCCGGCCGAGCATTCGGCCACCTGCACCCATGAGGCCGTTGGCCTTGGGCCGGAGGCTGCGGCGACGGCTGCACTCCCGGCCGCCGGCGCCGCCACCGCATCCCGATGCCCCGACGCGACGACAAGGGCCAGGGCCCCGGCGATCAGGAAGGCGAACCGCCAGGAGCGAGGGGATGGCATGGATCAGTACCGCTCCGCCCAGCGCTGGGTGAGGACCTCCAGGAGGGCCTTGAGGCCGGTGATGAAGCCTGGCTCCGGTTGGAGGCTGGCCGCTGCGCGGCCCTCCCGGAGCAGACAGTGGGAGCGCATGGTGGTCTCCACATCACGCCAGAGGGAGGTGTCTCCTCCTTCGGCCAGCTTGGTGAAGGGCAACAGGGTGGTGATGCGGCCTTGGCGGATCGCAGCGTCGTAGTGGGTGGCGAAGCGCCTGATCTCCTCGGTGCCGCTGACGTTGTAGGAAGCGATCTCCTCGTCCAGATCCTGCAGCGCCACCCGATCGAGAACATCGAAACGCCGTCCGTTGATGGCCATGGCTTCACCGGCGATCATGGGGTCGGTCAGGGGATCGAACTCACCCGTGAGCCGGCGGCGCCGGCTGATCAGCCCCTTCGCCGTCTCGTCCTTGAAGGCCTCGGAGAGCGTGGTGGAGGCCTTCACATCGGCCAGGCCGGAGGCCATGCGCTGCAGCGTGCCGAGCAGCTGATCGGCCTCGCTGCCGTGGCTGAAGGCGCCGCTCCGCACCAGCCAGTGCAGGAGGCGGGCGCCATTGCCGCCGGCGTAGACCGGCATCGGTTCGGACCGCAGCAGCGTCCCCTCCCGCTCCAGGGCGGCCAGGATGAGGCCCAGGTAGTGGTACAGGCCCCCCATCGCCACCGCCATCAGGCTGATGAAGGCTTCCAGCTGAGGGCTGTTGCTCTGACGCAGCACCGGGAGACGCTCGTCGAGAAGCTTGCCGGAGCCGAAGCGGAGGATGTTGTCGAGGCGCCCGATCAGGTTGCGGTCCTGCCGTGCCAGGTCCTTGTCGTCCTGAAGCTCCCTGACCAGGGGCAGGGACCCCTCGGAACTGAACAGTCGCTTCACGAAGGAGGGACTGGCGGAAAGGATCCGGGTGCAGATCTCCCTGCCGGCGAAGGGAATGGACGCCTGATGGCAGAGCCTGTCGTCCTGCCAGAGGCTGATGTCCGTGGTGCCGCCGCCGATGTCCAGACAGGCCGTGTGGACCAGCGGCAGATCGCGCACATTGCCGAAGTAGCTGGCGAAGGCGATGGATTCGGTCTGCAGACTCGATCCGTCAGCACCTGTGCCCAGGGAGTGGGCCAGCCCTGAACGCCTGGTGAGGTCCTCGCAGAGGCCATCCCAGAGATGCTCATAGTCGCGTTTCTCCTCGGAGGAGAAGGCACTGGGGTAGGACACGAACCACTGGATCGACTCGACGCCGACGGCAGCCGCATTGGCGGCGATCAGCAGGGCCAGTTCCCGCAGGAAGGGCCGCTGGTACTGGGGATGCTCCCACTTGAAACCGGTGCGCACATCCCTGCCCCCGAAGAAATCGGAGGTGGGCATCCAGAGGCGGGCTTCATGGAACAGCTCCGGAACGCTTCCTTCCACTTCCTGCCAGCCCCTGAGGCTGATGGCCGTGGCCGTGGGGGGATTGTTGCCCAGAGGCAGGAACTGGCGGGGCAGGAAATAATTGCGCAGCAAGATCTCGATCTTGTCGTCCTCCGCCTGGAGGATGCACTTCACCAGGGTCTCGAGACTGCGCCGCCCGGGCGATCCCCCATCATCAATGAAGAAATTCGTGAAGGATGTGCCGAAATCGATGCCCACGCTCCAGCTGGCCACCCCTTCCCCTCTGGGCGGCGGCGGAGTGATGGGAATGAGGCCGCAGGCTCGGTCCCGGTCGATCAGTTTGATCAGATCAGGAAATCGCTCTGCAGTGAAATAGCAGAGGGATACGTCTCTCTCCTGCCCCACGTGGCGCTGATAGTCGGAGAAGCCATCCACGCGGAGCCCCATGGGCCTGTCTTCGCAGAAGATGTGGAACGCATTCCAGTTCCGATCGTTCACGTAGGGCCACAGGGCGATCACCGGCAGATCCTTGTCGGTGAGGAGATTGTTCTCGCGGATCGTGTAGGTGCGGCTCAGGGGGTAGGCCTCCCGCTGTCCATCGAGCGGAAGCCGCAGCGTCACCTCGATCTGGGCGGAGCCCCCACGCTCGCGCACCCTCAGGCTGCAGGCCTGCTCCAGTTCAGCGCTGCTGTAGAGGGCACGGATTCTTTCCTTGAAGGGAAGCAGTGGCGTGCAGGCTCAGGCCGCTGACGCTGGGCTGGCCCTCCATCCGCGCGGTGATCCAGGAGCAGGGGAGGGCCTGACGGCCCGGCAGCAGGTAGAGCTCCGGCAGGAAGATGTCCTCCGGCGTCAGCACCTCGATGGCGTCTCCGTGCTGGGTCCGGAGCACATCGGGATCGCCTCCCAGGGCGGCCATCGTGATGGCTCCATGGAGGGTGAGTTCGGTGGCCGGAATGCCGAGCTTCTCAGGCATGCGGGGATCCACCAGCACCACCGGGCGGGTCGGGGTCTCCGCCAGGGGGCGGCGCCGGCGCTCGTCCAGCTTCAGGGTGGCCCTGCCGCGACGTTCCTCCACCTGCACCGGGCGGCTGAGCAGGCCTTCGGGCATGCGCCTGGGGGGCAGATCAGGCACGCAGGGTTCATGGCGCGCCACGGCACTGGGCCTGGCCCCGTCGTGGAGGGCCTGGGCGAAGTCCCGCAGCACCCGATCGAGCTGGTTGGCCAGGCCCTGGGAGCTGAGGTTGGGGGATCGGAGCAACTCCTCGCTCAGGGTGATCAACCAGCCGGAGAGGGCCTCCCGCTGGGATGGACTGAGGTGCTCCCGGCTGGGGCGCTGAAAGCGTCCCCCCTCGGTCCACGCCATGCCACGGATCGGCTGGGCCAGCTCCACCGCGGGGCAGACCAGCGTGCTGGGGGACGTGAGGCCGATGGGGCTGCCATTGAGGCGCAGCACATAGAGGCTTTCCCAGGGGCTCAGGCCCTCACCTCCGCGGCAGAGGACGTCGCAGGTGGGCAGGGAGCGGTGCAGGCAGGCGGCAAAGGGACCGACGGCCTGATCCGGCACGCCCTCCAGAGCCAGCAGATCGAGCCGTTCGGCCTCCAGCCTGTGGCCGACCATCTTCCAGAGGGCCATCGCGGCGAGGCAGCCCAGCAGCTCATCGAGCAGGGCCTCCCTGTTGGGATAGCGGGAGCGGAGCACCGCCTGGGCGAACTGCTCGGCGCGGGACCAGGGGGTGGGAAGGGAATGGATGCGGGCGTCAAGCTGCACCTCGTACACCAGCCGGTCGGCGATGGTGCCGAGCGCGTTGGGCACCTGGCCCTGCCAGGCGCCGGCCTGGGTGCCGCCGGAGAGGGGAGGGTCCAGGCTGGGGAGCCAGGGATGGTGAACGATCTGGCGATCGGCGGGATCAGGGGTCGATGCCATCGGTTCAGGCGCAGAGGGTCCAGAGGCTGTCGACCAGCCCCGCCATGCCGGCGGAGGGGATCTGGGCGGGGCTCAGGCGATCGAGTCGCAGTTTCAGCGTGTCGATGCTGTCGCTCCGTTGCTCGGCCTCGCCTGCGGCGGATCCGGCGAAGAGATTGGAAAGATCGGCCACGGGCGCCTCGCTGCGACGCAGGCCCTCGATGCGCAGCAGCTCCTGCTGGAGCTCAGTGCCGCTGCTCGCCGCCAGCTGCTCCAGCCACTGCAGCAGGGTGTCGAGGTAGTCGCTCAGGGTGTCGGCCACCTGCCGCTCCCGCGGCGCGCCCATCTCCGGCAGCGCCTGGGACTCCCGCAGGCGAAAGAAGTGACGGGCCCAGGGCGCCCCCACCAGGAATCGGGCCATGGGCATGGTCTGGGCCTCGGCGAGTTCATGGGCGATGTTGTTGCGCCAGGCGACGGCGAAACGGCAGGCCTGGCGCAGCTGGGGCCCCACCTGCTGGGCGTCGGGCAGATCCTCCCAGCCGATCCGCCCCGCGTCCCGCCGGCTGATCGTGCGCGCGAACCCTTCGCTGCCCCGGGAGTGAAGGCCATGGCGGGCCGCAAGGGCGGCGATCAGTTCGACGAGGTGGGCCTCGTTGGCCTGGGAGGTGCCGCCGATGCTGAAGCTGTACCGGGTGTGGACATCATTGCCCAGGAGGTAGACCCGATCGAAGCACTCCTGGCCACTGCCGCTGCGCAGGAATTGCAGGGCCGCGTCGGTGTTCAGCTGGAAGTTGCTGGCCTGGGCGTGGACGCCCTCGGACGCCATGGATCTCGACTCGAAGTCGAAATAGGGCAGCAGCAAGGTGGCATGGACCCGCACGCCGCCCAGATCCTTGGCCTTCAGCCAGCGGCGCAGCAGTCGGCCCAGCGTCGGGACCCCGGAGGCGCCCGTGCCGCCGAAGACGCTGCCGAACAGATGGATGACGGGAGGGGACTCGAGGCCAGCGGCGTCCCGCACCGCGGCCAGCAGCTCCCGCCAGGCGCCACGCTCGGCTTCCCGATCCAGATCGATCCGGCTCATCACCGCCGCCCCGATCGGCGGGCGCCCGCGGAATCCCACATCCAGCTGGGCCTCCTGTTCCTCCCGCGGAAAGAGGCAATCGAGAGCGTCCCCCAGCGCGGGGGATTGGCTGCGCAGGATGCCGCGGGGGAACACCTCCGCCATGGTCATGGCGTCGCTGAGGCTCTCCAGGGGGCTCCAGTGGCCGTAGGAGTGGATCTCGGCGCGGGCGAAGGACCGGTTCGTCTGGCCCATGGCGGTGCGCAGCGCCTCGTAGCGCCGCATCGCGGTCTGGGTTCTCTGCAGCAGGGCGCTCTGGTGATCCGGGTCCACGAGGAGGGTGCCCAGCCGCGGGGGGGAGGAGGGGTCGTCGGAGAGGGCCCCACAGGCCTGCAGGTGGACGAGGGCTTCGAGGCACTTGGCGCCGGTTCCGCCCACGCCGATGGCGAAGAGCTGCATCTCAGCGGCCTCCCAGAACGGTCACGGCCAGGGGGGGAACGAAGCGAAAGTTCCTCGGCGTGGCGAAGAGACTCGGGAGCCAGAACAGCACCACGGGGTTGAGCACCGCCAGGCCGGTGAGGATGAGATAGCCGGTGGCGGAGATCGGATAGGCCCCCCCCGCTCCACCCGCCAGGCCACTCAGGCCCAGGGCCGTGAAGGCCACGAAGAGCAGGATCCCCGCCAGGATCAGGAGCCCGAAGAGGACCATCCAGAGGCTGCGGGACCGGCGAATGCGCCGGGATGGGCGGGCCGGCGGCTCCAGGTGAACCCGATCCAGCCCAGCAGCACGGCGATATTGAGGATCCACAGCGTGGCGACGGCCGGCTGGAACGCCCCATCGAGAAAGGCGGGGTAATCCAGGTCAGGCGTGAGGAAGGCCCCGGTGAGAACGTTTTCGAGCAGGTAGCGGGGAACCACGAGGGTCAGGACCGTGCCGATCACGACGCACACCACCAGAAGCAGCGATTGATGCCAGCGCATGGAGCTAGGAATCGGAGAAGGCGATGCAGAACTGGACCGCTGGAGGGCTGCCGGAGGGTGTGGCGGCCTGGCTGAGGTTGGTGAGCGTGAGCAGGAGATTATCGGTACGGGTCCAGCTCTTGCGGGATTCGCCGTGGGCCCGGTCCCACTCCAGCCACCAGGGCTCCGGCAGGCTGCCGGGATCCACGGAGGCCTGGAAGGCTCCGGAGGAGGCCTGCCGGGGGAGGCGGAACTGCATGGCCACCTCCTTGCCTTCCAGGATCACCCGTTCCACCACCACGCCATCGGGATAGGGGAGGGTCTGATCCGGAGGGGATGGCGCGGGGCTGAGGGTCACAAGCCCGGTCGGCGCCTCGACACCCTGGGGACCCACGGCGATGGAGGGGGAGGAGGACACCCAGATCCCGCTTCCCTCCTTGAACTGACGCAGGAACTGGTAATGGGACGCGCGGGGGTTCCCATAGATCCGTTTGCCCAGCCGGATCGAGGTGGAGTTGGAGATCTTGTCGGCATCCGATGCGCCCGTCACCTTGATGGCGCTCTTGGATCGGGTTCCGCTTCGTTGGCCCAGCATGGAGATCCTGGGGCTTTCGCTGAAACCCAGCAGGGAAAGGTTTCTGGCGATGTCCTTGAGGAGAGGGTCCACCCTGCCGGAAGGCCCGCTGATCAGCACATAGAGAGGTCTGAAGGTGGATCCTTCAAAAATCTCCCGGTTGTTGCTGTCCACCACCTTCCCCCGGAAGGGCAATCGCATGGCGAGCACACCGAGCTGGGCGCCCTTGCGCAGATCGGGGAGCAGCGCGTTGCGCAGCTGGGAGATGTCGCCGTCATTCACCTCCAGATCCGAGAGCATCACGCGCAGCGGCGGTGCCGTTCCTGCTGCGGGCTGGCTCCAGAGGGTGTGCAGCGTGGAGGTGACCGCGCCGAACCCTCCGCAGCCCCCGAAGAAGCAGGGGTCATCCCCCTGGGTGAGGGAGGGCAGGGGTGTGGCCTGGCTGGCGCCGATCCGCAGCACCCTGGGGGCGGGCTGGTTGCCCACGCTCAGCTTGATGGCCTGCAGCAGCTGCTTCCAGGAGCGCTGCTGGCCGTCGACCCTGGCGAAGCCGGCCATGGAGCCGCTGGCGTCGATGCCGATGAGGGTGGAGCTGGCCTGGGTCGACGGGGTGGCCGCCGATCCGGAGGGGGAGGGGTTACTCGTCCCCTTCGTGCTGTCGCCCGTCTGGGCTGTTCCCCTGTCGCCCAGGCAATCGGGGAGCCTGACGGGGCCGCAGCCGGCGAGCGCGAGGGCCAGAGCGGCGGCGGTGGCCATGCCCGAAAGGCCCGCTGGACGAACGTTCCGCGTTGCTGCCCTGGGCGCCATGGGACCGACCTGCTGCTTCCGGCGGAGACATCCCCGCAGCCATGCGTGGATGTTGGGCCAGACCTTAGGTGGCCGCGGCGGTGTGCGCCGCGGTGTCCGCAGCCACCGCCGCTGTCCCGCGCGCCCTTGATCCCTCGATGGCGCCGGCTGACTGGCCGGGGAGGCCCGGCTGCTCAGCCGACTGTCCATTTATCCGCCCCCGCACAGCGACGGGCCTGGCCATGCTGCCGGGGCCGGAGCTGATCGAGACGCTGCGCTTCGATCCGGCCGGCCTGATCCCGGCGGTTGAACCGGGAGGCGATCGAGCGCACACTGGAAAGCGGCGAGGTGCACTACTGGAGCCGCTCGCGGCAGGAGCTGTGGCACAAGGGGGCCAGCAGCGGCCATTTCCAAAAGGTGAGGGGGCTCCGCTACGACTGCGACGCCGACGTGCTGCTGCTCAGCGATGGAGCAGGTGGGCCAGGTGGCCTGCCACACCGGCGCCCGCAGCTGCTTCTACGAGGAGGGCGAAACGGCCACCGCCGGGGGGCCCGGCGCCCTGCCGCCGCCGGCGGATGTGTGCACCGAGCTGGCGCGGGTGATCACGCGGCCGGCGCGAGCGGCCCGAGCCGGGCAGCTACACCAACAAGCTGTTGGAGGGGGGCGACAACCGGATCCTCAAGAAGATCGGCGAGGAGAGCGCCGAATTCGTGATGGCCTGCAAGGACGACGACCCGGAGGCGATCGCCGGCGAGGCGGCCGATCTGATCTTTCATCTGCAGGTGGCCCTGGCCCACCACGGCGTGGACTGGCGGCGGGTGCAGGAGGTGCTGGCGGCGCGGCGCGGGGCGCCGCGAAGGGAATGAACCGAGGCATCCACCAATGAGCCGCCGCAACCGGGAACTGGCCTGCCGCCGCCGCCTGGCGGACGGGCCGGGCGAACGCTGGCTCTGGGCGCTGGGATCGGGCCTGCCCTGGATCGGGCTGGCAGTGGTGCTGCTGCACGGGCTGACGCGCCGCACCTTCACCCCGTTTCTCTATGGCCTCACCTCCCTGGCGGCGGTGGGCTTTCTGGTCCTCACCCTGGGGGGCCTGCCGGACGACCTGTCCCGCCGCAACCGCCTGCCGTCCGCCACGGTGCCGGCGGCGATCACCCTGGCCTGCATGGCGGCCTTCGCGTTCGGGCACAAGCAGGGGCAGGAGAAGGCGGCGCGGGAGGCGCAGGAAGTGGTTGGAGCTGGATGGGTGAGGCAGCCGCTGGGTTGGCGGCCGCAGAACTTCGGTGAGCGCATCGAGTTGAGCTTGACGGCTGAGGCCTGACCGCGCCCGGGAAACCTGGAACAGGTGAGCCAAGGTTGTGGCGTTTCGCCCTGTCTGGCCTGCTTCCCATTCCACCGTTACGTTCTCAACGTGCAGCTCCTATATCCAGAGAAGCCGCTCGATGGCCCCACCGCCCTGGCAGATCAAGGCTTCCGCCCGCGCCGCTTCATTCCCCGAGATGAAAGTCCGATGGCCTTTGTGAATGAAGTGGTGTCGGATGAGGACATCGCTCGTTACAACCTTCCTTTTGCTCCCAGCACTAAATGTTACTGGACAAGGGATAGGGGAAGAGATTTGTACCTGTGGGGAAAAATCTCGAGGAATGACGCAAGGGGTTATGAGCCTGAAGGCCGATTCCATCTGTTTATTGAAAATAAGCAGCTTTCTTTTTTTCTGAATCTTGGAGATGGATCAAGGAGCTTCAAAGAAGTGCCTTACAGGATAGTCTGGAAATCTATCATTCGAGTCGAGCCAGCTGAATGTTTGCGGGGCTTAACCCACAGGAGGTTATCTCGGTCTTGAAAGAGGCATTGAGTTGCTTTGGGTATGACGGAAGGCGAAATGTATTTGCCCCAAATCGCAATGTGATATTTAAGTTCTGAGTCTTTCACCTCAAAAATAACTAGACTTTGTCTTCATCATGATTACTGCTGCGCAGGCAAGGAGCGAACTCGCCTCGGTTCACACTAAGGAGCAACTAATTGACTTGATACGGAGGATTGATTGGAGGGCTGATGGCTCTATAACTGTACTTTATAGCGGAATTACAGCAACGCTTGACTCGCAGTCTGCTGGGAGTCTCCGTTCAGGTGAGTTAGCTGTTTCTCTGTGGAAATCTGGTAACGATGTGAGAATCATCGATCAGTCCGAGGTGGGAAAATTTCTCAATATGATTGACGATCAGGGAAGGGTTGATAGTCTTCTTGCAGATAAGTTAGACGAGATATTTAAGGATAATCCGGACGATCTAAGTGCCTTTCTTTATGGAAGCAAAGACAATGGAGTTCGACAGACAAATAGCATTTGGGATGAGTTGTCTGCTCGGTTTGCGGTTGATGCGGTTGGCGATGTGTTGTACGATAACGGGAGGGGCTGAGATGAATCGTGTTTTCTTTCAGACGGAACTACCGATAATTCTGGCAAATCCGAAAGTCACAAGTATTGATGGAATCCCCATAGCTGCATTTGAGGGTATGACTGTAGAAGAAGCATTCCACGTTATTACTGCTGCATCAGAGGAGCGTTCGTCAAGGTTGCGGTTGCCGTGGATGAAGCAGGGACGCCATTAATTAAAGATAATTATTATACGCTTGACGCCAGAAGTTTTTTCGAAGATTCCAAGCTTATTGATGGGAAAGCGCCCCCTCCGGATACGCCGATGCGTTCCATGGCGGACTTCATCCCTCCGGAGCGAGTAGCCTCCCATCGGGAGGCGCTGAGGGATTTCCGCAAGGCGCAGGAGAATCTGGCTGTTCGCTACAACCAGGAAGTCCAGGGCCCCAACCCCCATGGCGCGAACCGATGGCTGAAGGCGTTGGATCAGCTTGGTCAGATAGCTGATGTGATCAGTCTTGCCGCCGTGGCTTACGACGCAAAAGCGGCCGTGGACGCAGGGGAGCATGGGGCTGCCCAGCAGATGCTGACCCAATGGGCGATGGAAAATGCCGGTGCCATCCTCGCCGGAAGACTGGCTTCCTTGGCGGTGGCACCTCTGCTGGCAGCTGGCCCGCTGGGCTGGTTGGTCGCTGGTGGCGTGACTCTGTCCGCGTCCATGATTGGCAGTGCCTATGCCGATGAGGCTGCAGAGTTTCTTGCAGGTCACCTCGTTGATCTCTGGGATAGAGGTCTTGACGGATTGAGGGAGGGATTCGAGGCGGCGGAACGAACATATTCGTGCCCACTTGTTCTGGATCTTGATCGAAATGGCGTCACGACTCTGGCTGAGGAATCTGCTGAGATACGTTTTGACCATGATCGCAATGGCTTTGCTGAAAGGACGGGTTGGGTGAGTTCAACGGATGGCTTGCTGGTGCGCGATCTGGATGGAAACGGTATGATCGACCATGGAGGAGAACTGTTTGGTAATCACACCGATCTTCCAGATGGGAACAGGGCGGCCAATGGTTTTGAAGCCCTCAGAACTCTCGATTCCAACGGTGATCATTTCATTGATCACCTGGATCAGGAGTGGTCCACACTGAACGTATGGATCGATGGGAACAGCAATGGTTCCGTCGACTCAGGGGAATTGCTTTCTCCGCAGCAGGCAGGTGTACTTCGTCTTGGCCTGGACCATGCGGTGTCGACCCTTGTGGACTCCCACGGCCATCGGCATCTGCAGGTCGGCAAATTTATTGCTACGGACGGTGCGGCACAGGCCATGCACGATGTCTGGTTCCGCGTGGATCAGGCACGTACCAGGTGGTTGCATCCCGTTTCTGTGCCCGCAAGCCTTGCCAGCTTGCCGGATCTCAAGGGAATGGGCGGTGTCCGGGATCTGCATCAGGCCATGGCCTTGGATTCATCCGGTGAGTTGCGGTTGCTGCTGGAACGTTGGATCCAAGGAAGCTCTGTTCAACGTGAAGCCCTGATGGATCCATTGATCTTCCAATGGACCGGGGTGTCCTCCATGGAAAGCGGGATGGACCCCGGCTCCGTTGAGGGACGGCTTGCTGTGATGGAGCGGCTGCTCGGGCAGCAGTATCGAGAAGGATGGGCCGGTCCTCGCCTCGATGCCCTTGCGGAATCGCTTCTCCATCAGGCCTATGAGGCTTTCCGACTAAATCTGGAAAATCAGTTGATCCTGCAGACCGATGGCTGGCCGATCCTCCAGCAGTTCATCGGTCCCGATGGCACGGTTCAATCAGATGCCTCAGCCGATGCACTTGTTCTTGCAGCCCACTATCTCGATGCCCGTTTCCTGCAGGGATCACAGTATCAAACTCTCTCCCGCATGAGCCAGGCCTTGAGATCCCTCGGTGACGATGGCGTTGTGATTCTGAATCGTCTTCAGGAGTATGCATCCAACCAGCCATTCTCTCACCATCCAGGCCTACGCCTGCTTTCGGAGTATCGATTACTGAAGGGTACTTCCAGCGCCGACCATCTTCATGGCAGCGATGGGCAGGATCTGATCGACGGTGGCAAGGGAGATGACGTGTTGTATGGCGGCGCCGGCCGTGACTGGTTGATCGCCGGTGGGGGAGGTGATTATCTGAACGGCGGTTTCGGAGATGATGTGTATGTGATTGCTGCCGGAGGGGATCGGACGACGATCAGCGATTGGGACTATGGCGCCGGTAATCACGATCAGGTTCTGTTCACGGATGTGGCAGCAGCGGATGTAACGCTGGTGGAGCGTCATGGCGGACACCTGTATCTGCACTATGGCAGCGGAGATCGTCTGGGAGTAGAGAACTATTTTCAGTCAGCGGCTTTTCGGGTGGAAGCATTTCAATTTGCCGATGGAAGCCAATGGGGTGATGGCGAGTTGCGTGAGCGTGCGGTGGTGGGAGGGGCGACAGCGGGGAATGACCTCTTGGGTGGCTACCAGGACATGGCGAATCGCATCGATGGTCTGGAGGGGAACGACCAGCTGTATGGGGGAGGTTTTGGAGATGAGCTGATGGGGGGCAGCGGTAATGATGTGCTTCATGGTCAGGATGGCGATGACCATCTCGATGGCGGCTCGGGAGATGACGTGTTGTATGGCGGCGCTGGCCGTGACTGGTTGATCGCCGGTAGTGGTGAGGATCTCCTGAGCGGCGGTTTTGGAGATGATGTGTATGTGATTGCAGCCGGAGGGGATCGGAAGACGATCAGCGATTGGGACTATCAAGCGGGCAATCGTGATCTAGTGCAGTTTACGGATCTGAAGCCATCGCATGTGAAGCTGGTGGAGAGGAACGATAAGCAGCTATTGCTTCATTTGGCCGGTGGAGGGGAACTTGTCGTTGATCTCTACTTCCATAGTGAAGCTTTTCGTGTCGAGGCTTTCCAGTTCTCCAACGGCACTGTATGGACTGACCATCAGCTCAGGGATCGAGTGGTGGTGGGAGGGGCAACAGGAGGGGATGACTGGCTGGGTGGTTACAATGATATGGCCAACCGCATCAAGGGACTCCGAGGTGATGATGTCCTTTTCGGAGGTGTGATGAATGATGCGTTGAGGGGTGGCAGCGGAAATGACACCCTCCATGGTGGTGATGGGGACGACTTCCTTGATGGCGGTTCCGGCGATGATGTGCTTTACGGCGGCCGCGGTAGCGATCGCCTTATTTCCGGACGGGGTAGTGATACTCTGAACGGTGGGGAAGGTGATGATAGCTATGTGATTGTCCAGAGTAGTGCACTCAAGCAGATCAGCGACCACGATCCAAACCCTTCTAATCACGATATAATCTATTTTAATAACCTTCATTCCACTGATGTCATCTCCGTCCTTCGTCATGAGAATCACCTTGAGATCAAGTTCACCACCAGCGATCAGCTGCTGGTTTCTAATTATTTTCTAGGGGCGAGCCACAGGATCGAGGAATTCCAATTCTCCAATGGCATCGCTTGGGGCCATGTGGATGTGCTCGGCCTCATTCCTCAGGTTTAGGGGGCTCCCCCACCCCCTCATTCGGCCGTGGCCGATAAATCGCCACCCCGATCACCTCCGGCACCTTGGCCGCATACTGCGCCAGGTTCTTGCTGAGGATCACCCCCGCCCCCTCCGCCGCATGGATGGCGTCCACCTCGCCGCCAGTCACCTCCAGCAAGCCCACATGGGTCACATCCAGCCCCGCGATCCTGGTCACCAGGGCGAAGATGTCGCCGGTGCGCAGGGAGGGCAGCACTACGGGCAGCGCCGCCAGCGGGATGTAGGACTGCTTCACCATCAGATCCTTTTCCAGCTCGCTGATGCACTGCCGGTTTCGCTCCAGCTTCATCGGCTTGTAGCTGGCCGTATGGGTTGACATGAAATTCAACGGCACCATCCGGCTGGTGGCACCCGGCAGGAAGGGGCTCAGGTTCACCAGGTAGCCGTTGCGCTCGGCTGCTTCGGCCCAGCGGGTGAAGTAGTGCTGTCGCCGGCAGTAATCCACCTCGCCGTTCACGTAGCGCAGTCGCCGCACGTGAGCCGCGAAGCGCTCGATGCCCTCGTTCAGGGTGTCTACT
This sequence comes from uncultured cyanobacterium, assembly GCA_963772735.1. GTDB lineage: Bacteria > Cyanobacteriota > Cyanobacteriia > PCC-6307 > Cyanobiaceae > Cyanobium. The sequence continues at coordinate 60,235 of CAVYYO010000003.1, forward strand.
TCGCGGCTGTTCACCAGGGCCAGCAGCTGCTCCACGAACAGGAAGCAGTCGAACTGGGTGAAGTCGAACAGCAGTTGCTCCTTCTCGCCTTGATCGAGGGAGAAGGCCTTGTAGGGCCGGCCGAGGGACAGCCGCGCCAGGCGCAGCAGCGCCTTGTTCATCGGGTCCCAGGCCGTGGCGTCGATGGCGTCCATCGCCTTCTGCCGGCTGTCGGCCACGAACCGGGGTGTGGGGTCGCCCAGCGCCCCCCCGCCCGGCAATGGCGGTGGCCCGGTGGGGCCCCGGGTGGGTGTGGGGGCGGGCGTGGCGCTGTGGAGCAGCAGGTTGGCCGCCGTGAAGATGGCGCCGCCGGTGAGCAGCACCGTCAGCCCCAGCAGGAGAATCGGTTTCCGCATCCAGCCGTCACCGCCAGGGCGACGTTACAGCCGGTGCCAGGCCCCGTCAGGTCGCCCCCTCGGCCAGCCAGTTCTCCAGACTCTGGGCGGGCTGCTCGGGGCTGCTGGTGATCTCGATGATCCTGCCGATGGCGGCGGGAGAGGCCACCGCATCCAGGCACACCCGGGCCACCAGCCGGCGAGGAATGCTGTCGCTCTCCTGCTGGTCGGGGCCGCTGAAGCGGATCCCCTCGGCCTGGAGGTTGTCCTCGGTCTCCTTCAGCCCCCCGGGGCGCACCACGGTCCAGTCGAGCCCGCTGTCGGCCAGCCAGCGCTCGCCCACCCCCTTCCACACCAGGATCAGTCCGAACAGGTTGAGGGGGTGGAACCAGCGGCCGCTGCAGAGGGAACTCACCAGCACCACCCGCTTCAGACCGGCGCCCCGGCAGGCGGCGATCTGGGAGCGGATCGCCAGGGCATCCACCTTCAGCGGGCCGCTCAGATCGACCGACGGGCGCGCCCCGGTGGCGATCACCAGGGCGTCGCAGCCCTCCAGGGCGGCCGTGAGGGCTTGGCTGTCGCCCAGCTCCAAGCGCACCAGCTCGGCGCCGGTGAGTCCGGCCGGCACCGCCGAGCCCGGCCTCAGAATCGCCTTCACCCGCCAGCCCCGGCCCAGGGCCTCCTGCACCACGCGCCAGCCCGTCTTGCCCGAGGCTCCGGTCACGGCAATGCAGGTCATGGAGAATGCGGGCGGGAGGAAGGCCTCCATTCTCATGCTCGCTTCGGTTCACCGGCGGCAGCCCGGCCGCGGGCTTCTGGGTAGGCTGCAGCCATGGCGGAAATGGTTCTCGAAGTCAGCCACCTGACCGTGCGGCGCGAGGCCGTCACGGCCGTGAATGACGTGAGCTTTCAGCTGCGGGCCGAATCCGACACCGCCCTGGTGGGTCCCAACGGGGCCGGCAAGAGCACCCTGGTGCAGGCCATCCTCGGCATCCTGCCCCGCCAGGCCGGCCAGGTGCGTTTCCTGGGCTGCAGCCTCGGCAGCCGCGGACAGCTGCCGGCCGAGCTGCGCGCCAAGCTCGCCTATCTCCCCCAGACCCTGGTGCCCCGGGGTCGCTTTCCGCTCACCGTCACCGAGTTCGTGGGGCTGGGCTGGGATCCTCCGGGCCTGTCGCTGCCCTGGCTGGGCCGCGAGGCCCGCCGCAGTGCGGTGCGCGCCGCTCTCCACAAGACCCTCTGCGCCGACCTGGGCGACCGGCTGCTCTCGGAGCTCTCCGGGGGTCAGATCAAACGGGTGCTGCTCGCCTTCTGCCTGGTGCGGCCCCGGCGCCTGCTGGTGCTCGACGAGGCCCAGGCCGGCCTCGACGCCCGCGCCGCCGAGCAGTTCCATTCCCTGCTCTATCAGCTGCGCCGCAGCGAAGGCTGGACGATCCTGCAGGTCTCCCATGATCTGGAGATGGTGCGCCGCACCTGCGATGGGGTGCTCTGCCTCAACCGCAGCCTGCGCTGCCACGGCACCCCCGACCATGCCCTCAGCCCCGCCCGGGTCGAACAGATCTACGGCCCCGGATTCGTGCCCTACCACCACCGCCACCCTCCCCACCGGCCCTCCCATCCCGAGGAGACACCTCCGATCTGAAGCGAACGGGACCGGCAGCCGTACCTTCAGGAGCTCTCAGGGGCCGTCGGCAGGGGCTCCCGCCGGCACCGGAGCGGGCCGGCCGAAGGGAGTGGCTTGCCGGTAGAGCCAGCGGACCGTGGCCCTGTCGCGGGGACTGAGCTCCAGCACAGGCTGGGCCCCCGGGATAGCGGCCATGGCATCTGCGCCATGGTCGCTGTGGCCCCAGAGGCCGAAGGCGTGGCCCAGTTCGTGCAGGGCTGTGGCTTCGGTGGCCTGCGCGCGCTGGCCGGGGCTAATCAGCACCTGCACCCGGGGCTCCAGGATCCAGCCCTGACCCCTGTCCACCTCCACCAGCTCCAGCGTGGCCCTGCCGTGGCTGGCCCTGGTGCGACCGGCGCGATCCCTGGCCAGGGGCGGCCTGCGCCGCAGAATCCGCACCTGGGCCGCCTCCGCATCGGCCACCCTGGTGATCGGCAGCACCGCCTGCCAGCGGGCCAGCGCCGCCTCGACCGCCGAGAGCCAGCGCTGGTCCCACATTGCCCCCGCTCCGCTGGTGGCTGCCGGCTCCACCCAGACGCACCAGTGATCCAGCCGCGGCCAGCCGAAGGGGGTGGGTCGCAACCGGTCCCGGTAGTCGTCTCCAGAGCCGTTGGCGGCGGAAACCGGAGCCCTCCGGGGTTCGGGAGCCAGGGGAGCCGCCGGGGCGGACGGGGCCGGTCTGCTGGCGCGGGAGCTCACGCAGGCTGGAGGCGTCGCCAGCACAGGCGCCGGGAAAGCCAGCGCAAGCCCTGTCGACAGGGCCGCTGCCAGGGCACCGATGGGGGCCAGGGGCCCGGCCATCAGCCCGGCAGTCCGACCCCTCGGGCCATCAGGGTGGCCATCAGGGGGATCGAGGCGAAGCCCACCAGCTCGATGTTGAGCACCCAGCGCAGGCGAGTGGCCAGGGCCTCGCTCACCTGGGGCAGTTCCCCCTTGCGCAGGGGAATGGCCCACAGGATGTAGGTGATCGTCGGGTAGAGCGACAGGGCTCCCACCGAGAGGTAGGTGCCCACCTTCCACCAGAACAGGGGATTCTCCGTGTAGAAACTGGAACCCTGACCGAAATAGAGCACCCGCAGGATGCCGCTGAGCAGCACCCCCAGGGCGGCGATGCCGTAGGTCACGTCGGTGATGACCATCAGAATCGCGTCCTTGCGGTCAGGGTCGGGGCGGATCAGGCGCCGCTCCAGCACCAGCGCCCCGAAGCAGACCATGAAGCTCAGGTAATGGACGTAGGCCACGCCGGCGCTGGACAGGACGTCGGAGGGGATGGAGAGAAGCCCGGCCATCGGCTGGTTTCATGTGGTCGCCAGGGACGGTAGCGGCTGGCTCCGGGCGCCCGGGAGCAGGGGCCTGCCGCGGAGGGGCGAAATCGGCAGGAAAGTGGAATTAAGGAGACAAGCGGAAATACGTAGATAAACAAAACCATGAAGGCTTTCTGCTTGTTTCAGGAACATTGCGAATCAACCCTAGGTTCAATAAAGCGATCCAGTGGTTTCATGGCGAGTTCCCTCAGTGCCTTTCTCGGCGAGATCGGCCGCCATCAGCTGCTGACCCCCGAGCAGGAGCTCACCCTGGGACGCAAGGTGCAGGCCATGGTGAGCCTTCAGGAGCGGTGCGCCCTGGCGGGTGGCAGCGGCCCCGCCTGCGATTACAACGATCTCGAAAAACGAACCCTGCGCACCGGTGAACGGGCCAAGCAGCAGATGGTCACCGCGAATCTGCGCCTGGTGGTCAACCTGGCCAAGCGCTACCAGGGCAAGGGATTGGATCTGCTCGATCTCATCCAGGAAGGCACCATCGGTCTCACCCGTGCGGTCGAGAAGTTCGATCCCACCCGCGGTCACCGTTTCAGCACCTACGCCTACTGGTGGATCCGCCAGGGGCTCAATCGTGCTCTCTCCACCCAGAGCCGCACGATCCGCATTCCGGTCAACGTGAACGAGAAGCTCACCCGGCTGAGGGCCGCCAAGGCGCGCCATCTCCAGGCCCAGGGTCACCCTCCCACGGCTGGTGAACTCGCCACCGCCATGGGGCTGCCGGTGGCCGAGGTGGAGGATCTGCTGGGCTGTGAACTTCGCAGCGTCACCGTCAGCCTCCAGGGCGCCGTGCGTTCCAAGGCCGATCCTTCCGAGCTGGTGGATGTGCTCCCCAGCCATGAGCCGGCGCCGATGGAGCGGGCCGAGCAGGCTGAACGCACCGCTTCGGTCTGGACACTGCTGGAGAATTCCAACCTCACCCCCAAGGAGCTCTCGGTGGTGATGCTGCGCTTCGGGCTCGACGACAGCCACGAGTGGCGCACCCTGGCGGAGGTGGCCCGTCAGCTGGAGTGCAGCCGGGAATACTGCCGCCAGGTGGTGCAGCGGGCCCTGCGCAAGCTCCGCAAGACCGGCATCGAGAGCGGCCTGGTCGAGCTCTGAGCCTCAGGCCCATCTCCACCGCCACCGCCCCAGGTCCGTAGGGACATCCGTCCCTGGTGAATCCCCGAGGGTGGCCGTCAAAATGGAAAAGCGCTCTTGAGGGCGTTTCCCCATCATCCAAGGAGATCGCCATGGCTGGCACCCCTTCGGCCACCGCTGCGTCCGACACCGCTGCGTCCGACACCGTGCCGTCCGACCCTGCGCCCTCCGACCAGCCCCCCGTCGACGCGGAGGTGCTGGAGAGTTCGGTGCTGGACGAGGCCCTGCTGCTGCGGCTGCTGCGCCGGGCCGGCCGCACCATCGCCCGGCCGGCCTTCGAATGCCTGGAGATCCTCCTGGATGGCTCCACCCCTCCCCGGGTGCGGTTGACGGTTCTGGCGGCCCTCACCTATCTGCTGCTCCCCCTCGATCTGATCCCCGATTTCATCCCGGCGGCGGGCTTCAGTGACGACATGGTCGCCCTCACTGCCCTGCTGGGTCTTTGCAGTGCCCATCGCTCGCCGGCGATCCGCGCCCGGGCCCAGAGCCGACTCGACCGGTGGTTTCCGATGACCCGCCAGGGGTAGCGTCCTGCGATGGCAGCCCCCTTGTCCTCCCTCAGCCCCGAGCAGCTCGATGAGCTCCAGAGCCTGCTCAAGGACTGGCTGCGCCAGGCGGGCCGCACGCAGGCCGACCTGCGCAGAGCTCTGAGGGCCGGCTCGATCCGCATGCCCGTGCTGATCGATGAGCTGCATCGCACCTACAGCCGTCAGGGGCCGGCGGGTCTGGCCGAGAGGCTCTGCGGCATCGAGGCCCAGTGGCTCGAGGAGGGCACCGCCCAGGCTTCCGGTCCCGCCGAGGCCGCGGCGGCCCTGGAGGACTCGATGGGGCAGCTGGATCTGCTGCTGCAGGAAATCCGCGGGGAGGTCGGGGACTGATCGACGACCTGGCTGTCGGGCGAGTCGGCCGGTCTGAGCCCAGAGTGGTGCCATCCATCCCTCAGGCTTCGCGCTGAAGTCCTCTTCCATGAACGTCCCCGCCCTCCCCTCCCACGCTCTCCCCAGGCCCCTGCAGGCCGTTGCTGCTTCGATCGCCGTTCTGTGCCTCTCCGCGCCGGCCTCGGCCCAGGTGGAATCCTTCATGCTCAAGCGAGGCGGCAAGGTGGGTCCGGAAAGCCAGATCAAACCGACTAACTGTGTCACCGGCCCCGATGGCTCCATCACCTGTGACACCGTGATTGAGAATCCGCCGGGAGACACACCGGCCCAGCCGCAGTACCAGCCCTTCAAGAACTGATGCCAACGCTGCGGCGGATCTTCGAGGACAGGATGTTCCTCAAACTGATTGACCGGGGAGAGCGCCTGGTGGCCAAGCTGCTGGCCGCCACGCTGTTCCTCGTGCTCGTGGTGGCCGCCCTGAAGTTCACCGGCGAGGTCCTCGCCCAGCTGGTGGATCCGGCCCGGCGCTGGGTGGGTGATGGCCTGATTGCCGTGCTCGGGGATCTGCTCAACCTGCTGATCGCCGTCGAGGTGCTGCAGAACATCACCTCCTACCTCCGCCGCCACGTGGTGCAGATCGAACTGGTGTTGCTCACGGCGATCACCGCCGTGGCGCGGAAAGTGATCGTGCTGCCCCCGAACGCCGAGAACAAACCCATGCTGGTGGTGGGCCTGGGAGTGGCGGTGGTGTGCCTGGCGGCAGCCTTCTGGATGGTGCGCCAGGTCACCGAGCGGGAGGCTGCCGCCAGAAGAGAGCCAGCCAGATCGTTCCCGGGGGCGGATCACTCTTCAGCAGCCGATGCCGACGGCCCGGACTGATCAGCAGGGCATCGCCGCAGACCATTGTTCGCGGTTCGTCCTCATCGGCGAACTGCAACCGGGCGCTCCCCTGCAGCAGCAGCACCCATTCCAGCTCCTCCTGGTCGTACCAGAAGCCCTCCGGGCTGCGGGCGTTGCAGGAGTGGATCCGCTCCAGCCGCAGTTGCGGTGTCTCGAGCAGAATCGTGGTGGTTTCCTCCCCCAGCGGTGGGCAGGGGCTGGCCAGCACCCTCCCCGAGGCCGTCGTCCCATCCCAGGCGCCGTCGCCCGGGGCCGGCTCGCCCCAGCGGCGGCCGATCTCGAAGCCCCTCGAGTGGGCCAGGGCCACCACCTGATGGTGATCGCCGCAGTCCCGGAGGCTCTGGCGCAGGGTAGGGTCAGTCTCGCTCAGGGCCACGAAGGCGCTGAGCTGGCGCACCTTCTCAAGGAACTGCTGCAACTGGGCTTCGGCCATGGGGGCGGATGGGCCAGGGTCAGATCAGATCCTTGCCCATCCGCCAGCGCAGGAAGGGGACCCCGCTCAAGTTCACGGTTTCCTCGGCATCCACCCGCCAGCCCAGGCGCTCCAGCAGGGGCCTGGAGAGTTGGCTGGCCTCGGTGCGCAGGCGCCGGACGCCACGGGAGCGGGCATGCTGCTCGAGGGCGTCCAGCAGGGACGCGGCCCGCCCCTGGCGGCTGGAGCGGCCCCGGCAATAGAGCAGGGCCAGGCGGTCTTCGGGGTCGAGCAGGGCAAAGGCTTCGATGATGGTGTCGTCGTCCGATGCGCAGCTCACCAACCCATGACCGCGTAGCAATGACGACCGGAAGCCATCATTTCGGGCTGCATGGTGTGACCAGGCTTCGATCTGTGCCCGGCTGTAGAGGTCTGCGGCCTGGCTGATGACTGCATCGTGATACACAGCGGCCAGCTGCTGGCAATCATCGGGCCGGAGCGGACGGATCGGGTGCATCGTGATCGTAACGGAGCGTTGATTGTGGCCGCCATCGGCAAAAGGGTGATGGCGCTGGTGTATGTTTTAGACATACCGTCACTCCTCTTACCGAGTACTTCCCATGCTTACTGGATCGGAATTGCTGGCCAAGGTCAAGGAGCTCGGCGATGTCGGCAAGTCCGAGATCGTGCGGGCCTGTGGTTACGTCTCCACCAAGAAGGATGGGGCCGAGCGCCTGAATTTCACAGCCTTCTACGAAGCTCTGCTGGAAGCCAAAGGCGTCGAATTCGGTGCAGCCGGCAAGGTGGGCAAAGGTGGCCGCAAGCTGAGCTATGTGGCAACCGTGCAGGGTAACGGCAACCTGCTGATCGGCAAGGCCTACACCGCCATGCTCGACCTCAAGCCTGGCGATGAGTTCGAGATCAAGCTGGGCCGCAAGCAGATCCGCCTGATTCCCGCCGGCAGCATCGAAGAAGAGGATTGATCACGCAGCGTTCCGAGCCCCCCCAAGCCGGTACCAGCGGGGCAGCCGGCTTGGGGCCTTCCTGGCGAGGGCTGGTGTGTTTGGTGATGGCGGTGTTTCTCGTTCTGGCCCTGGTTCTGCCGCCGCCTGCCCTCGGTCATGCTTCCCCCGCCATGGCCCTCCAGAATGGTCCTCCCGAAACCCTCGGCCTCAGCAGCGGAGGCGAGCTGTTCCAGGCTCACTGTGCTGGCTGTCATGTGCAGGGCGGCAACGTGATCCGTCGCGGCAAGACGTTGAAGCTGGCGGCATTGCAGCGCAACGGCATCGGCGATCCCGAGGCGATCGCCTCCATCGCTGCTGCCGGCATCGGCAGGATGGGCGGTTACGCCGAAGCTCTCGGCGAAGGGGGGGCAGAAGCGGTGGCGGCCTGGGTGTGGCGACAGGCCCTCGAAGGCTGGCCCCGTGCCTGAGCCCGGAGCGGTTCAGAAGGCCTGAATCCAGGGATGGATCTCCACAGCGGTCCAGATGCCCTGGCGCCAGTAGATATCCCCCTTGACGACCTTCTCCACCGTCTCCTGATCGTCGGCTTCGTAGATGCCGAACACATGGCTGGAGGTGGTGGTCGGTCCCAGGGTGACCAGAAGCCCCTCCTCCTTCTGGCGTTTCAGTCCGGCCAGATGCTCTTCCCGATAAGGGGTGCGGCGTTCGAGGGCGTCGTCGCAGTAGGTGCCCCAGAGAACGAATTTCATCGGTGCTCCGCGTCATTGCCAACGCTTCTCAGCCTTTCATCCCCCGCGCCCTCCGCGCCTTTTCGCAACACCAGCAGTCGATTGTTGGCGGGCATCGTCTCGTCGGCCTGCAGCTGCAGCCCCAGAACGGCCGCCTCCCGCAGCAGCCCCTCCGCGTCGCGCACCCCCATGGCCGGATCGAGGCTGCGCAGGTGGGCATCGAAGGCGGCATTGCTTTCGGCGGTGTGGCGATCGCCGTAACGGAAGGGGCCGTACAGCAGCAGCAGGCCACCGGTCGCCAGCACCCGAACGCTGCCTGCCAGCAGAAACGGCACCGCCGCCGCCGGCATGATGTGCAGGCTGTTGGCGCTGAACACCGCCTCGAAGGGGCCGGAGGGCCAGTCGCGCTGGGTCACGTCGAGCAGCAGGGGCGATGCCACCCGGGCTCCCGGGGCCAGGCCATCGCCCCCCTCCAGGGCGATGCGCGCCGCCAGACCGGCCAGGTGCTCCTGGCGATCACTCGGCTGCCATCGAATCCCCGCCAGGTGACGGGCCATGTGGATGGCGTGCTGGCCAGTACCCGAACCCACCTCCAGCACCCGGGCACCCCCAGGCAGCCAGCGTTGCAGGACTGCCAGGATCGGGTCCTGGTTGCGCAGGCAGGCAGGGGCGAAGGGCAGTTCGCTGTCTTGCATCGTCCCATCATGGGGGGAGCCGTCCCGCTCCCCATGACCCCGTCAGGCCTGCGCTGCTTTGCTTCCCTGCTCTCTGCCCTGCTGATGCTGTTGTCGCTGAGCGCCTGTGCCCCGGCCCTGCGGCTGGGTTAAGGCTTCCCGCTCAGAGCGCCTGGTCCAGGGCCGAACGCAGCTGGGCAGCGAAGACGCCGGCATCGGCCGCCACATCGGACCCGCTATGGTGGGCCTGGGCCATCCGTTTCACCAGGGCGCTGCCCACGATGGCGCCATCGGCACCCCAGCGGCGCACCTGGCGGGCCTGCTCACCGGTGGCGATGCCGAAGCCCACGGCCACCGGCGTGGGGCCCAGTTCCCGCAGCCGCTTCACCAGGGGGCCCACCCGTGTTTCCAGGCTGGCGCGCACCCCCGTCACCCCGGTGACGCTTACCAGGTAGGTGAAGCCACGGCTGGCGGCATGGATGCGGGCCATGCGCCCGGGAGGGGTGTTGGGGGCCACCAGCAGCACCAGATCCAGTCCGTGGTTCGCGGCGACGGCAGAGAGCTTCTCGGCTTCCTCCAGCGGCAGATCGGGTACCACCAGACCAGCGGCCCCGGCGGCGGCCGCGTCGCGGCAGAACGTCTCCATGCCCCGGTTGAGAAGGGGGTTGCTGTAAGTGAACAGCACCACCGGCAGGGTGAGCTGGCCCCGCAGGCTGGCCAGCATCTCCAGCACCCGTCCCGGGGTGGTGCCGGCGGCCAGGGCGCGGCCGGCGGCGGCCTGGATCACCGGCCCGTCGGCGAGGGGGTCGCTGTAGGGGATGCCCAGCTCGATCAGATCAGACCCGGCGGCCTGAAGGGCCAGCAGGCTGGCGGCGGTGACCGACAGATCGGGATCACCCGCCATCAGGAAGGGCATCAAGGCACACCGCCCCTCTGCCCTCAGGGCGGCGAAACGCTGCTGGATCGGCGAGGGGTCGGTGCGGGGGCCGGCGGTGGCGGCGACGCTCATCGGGCCGGAGGGGACGACGGTGCCCCTGAGCCTATGGGGTCGGCGGCATGGCAGCCAGGCTGCTCACATCTCGGCGTCGGCCTGGAGCTGCCCCACCTCGGCCAGGAGACGCTGCTGCTCCTCGGGGGTCATGGCATCGAACTTTCGCTGCAGAGCGTCGTCGGTGATGGCGTCGTAGGCGGCCCGGTAGCGGCGCCGTTGCTCCATGTAGGTCATCTTGCCGCTCACCACCCGCAGCAGATAGCTGGCGGTCCAGCCGAGCACCACCAGCATCAGCACCGCCGAGGCGGCGATGCCGGGGGTGAAGCCCTCCAGGCCGCTGGAGCGGAACACCCAGTAGCCCCCTCCGCCGATGGCGAAGACCGCCAGGCCCAGCAGGATCGCCTGGGCCCTGGTCACGCCTTGCCCTGGCCCGCCATGCGCAGGTTGAGGAAGGGGGCGAACAGGATCAGGCCAGGGAAGAAAAGAAACACCAGGCCGTAGATGGCCGTGCGCTCGATCTTGCCCATCACGTACCAGCGCTTGTGCATCCACCAGTAGAGGGCCAGGGGCACCGCCACCAGATAGGCGCCGGCCAGGACCAGGTAGGCGCCGATCACCAGCAGAGTGTCGAGGGGGATGCTGCTCAGGGGTCCGCTCAGGGCCACCGGGGATCACGCAAGGTGTGGCGAATCTAGGATCCCTCGGCGGGGGCATGGCGAAATCGGTAGACGCAGCGGACTTAAAATCCGCAGGCCGCAAGGCTGTGGGGGTTCAAGTCCCCCTGCCCCCATGGCTCAAAACCACTGCAGCAGAGCGACTTTGTGGATTGCTCAGCTGCAGCCAAACCCGATCCGACGGCCCACCACAACCACAGCGGCCCCAGGCGGCCTTGGAGCAGCCTTCGTCCTGAGGCGAAGTCCTGCTCCCGCCGCTGGCTGAGGAGCCTGGTCCCGCCGCGGCGAGGAGATGGTTGTTCTTTTCTCCAGGATTGCGCTGCCTGATCACCTTTGGGGCCATCGGGTTGGTGCCGTGGAAGCGCCAGGAGGTGGAAGCTGCACAAGTTGGAAGCAGCAGAAGACCGCAACAGCACCCTCGGATCCGAGAACTCCAGGCCGCCCTGGCCAGCTCCAGAGCCCGCCTGGATGAGGGGGACTGCCGCCAGCGGCTGGAAGCCTTCCGCGTTCCCCAGGCCAGCGGGGCCAGGAACGGGTGCATGGCGGAACCACTGGCGGATTCGCAAACCCCGGCCGAAGGGCATAGGGCTGCGAGGACCGGCTCAAAGCGAACAGCAACCAAGCATCTCTTGCTGTAGGACATGGCGCCGCCCTGTAGGGCTCAGCATCCCAAGCCTCTCCTCTGACACGCTCCTTCTGATTGCAACATGCACTGGCTGGGTCTCGCCGAACTGCTGATCCTTGCTCTCGTCGCAGATGGGCTGTTCCGACGGTTGGGAGTGCCAGGCCTCATTGGCATGCTCCTTGTCGGCATTTTGCTTGGCGGATCAGGGCTGAATGCTCTCGATCCCAAATTGCTGGCAATGAGCGGAGACTTACGGCAGATGGCCCTGATCGTCATTCTGCTGCGGGTGGGATTCGGGCTGAACCTTCAGACGCTTCGCAGTGTTGGAAGACGGGTGTTGCTGCTGGCCTGGATACCAGCAACCTGCGAGGGACTGACGATCACGATCGTGGCCCAACCCCTGCTGGGTCTGTCCCTGCTGGAAGCGGGGCTGCTGGGATCGGTGATCGCCGCCGTATCTCCCGCCGTTGTGGTGCCGTTGATGCTGCGATTGATCGAGGAAAAACGAGGCACACAGAAAGCCATTCCCCAGATGGTCATGGCTGCCGCCTCCCTCGACGACATTGCTGTGATCGTGGTCAACGGAATTCTGTTGGGCCTGCTGGTGGAGAGATCATCCGCCGTTGGCGGCAATGTTCTGGGATTGCCCATCGGCCTGGCCCTTGGAGCCATTGTGGGAGTGGCCTTCGGCTGGCTGTTGCTTAAAGGCTTCGGGCGGTTTCAACCCAATCCCAACCGCCAGGTTCTTTTCATTCTGGGCCTGGCTTTGCTGCTTCTCCGCCTGCAGGATCAGATCAATGGTCTTGTGCCATTCACGGGATTGGTGGCTGCGATTGCCATCGGCGTCACCATCCTTGAACTCAGCGAAGATACCGCCCATACGATGGCAAGGAAGCTGGCCTCGATCTGGGTTTTTGCCGAATTGCTGCTTTTTGTGCTTGTGGGAGCGCAGTTGAATCTTGATGTGGCCCTACAAACAGGCCTGGCCGGTTTCGGCGTTCTAGGGATCGGCCTGATGGCGCGCTCGGTGGCCACATGGGTCTGCCTGGAAGGCAGCAACCTCACTCCGGGAGAAAAGCTGTTTGTGACGGCTGCCTACATCCCCAAAGCCACGGTGCAGGCTGCCATAGGAGCTGTGCCACTGATGACCCTCGAAGCGGCTGGAATGTCAACTCAACCCGGTGAAATCATCCTGGCTGTAGCCGTACTCAGCATCGTGGTCACAGCTCCCCTCGGGGCCTGGCTGAGCAACTGGCTGGCGGCAAAGGTTCTGAAGCCTGAAGCTTCCTCGCTGTCCGCGCACCCATCAGCATCTTGATGCAACGCTCACTTTCCGCCGATCAAGAACAGGGCTCCCGGGCCCACCGACCGATTCCTCTCCCATCCCTCGCGATGGGGAGGGCAGAGTTGTTTCTGTAGCAACGGTCACTGCCATGGGGCGGATCGGCCTGATGGAGTCAGGCTCGATGCATCCCTCTCCGCACCATGCCCTCCAACCGGCCTCTGCCCAGATCCAACCGTTCCGGGCGGGCCATGGAATTGGATGCAGATCGCAGGCGAGGCCTTTACGGGATGGCCCCTCCCATGGCTTCGAGAGGAGATTGGCGTAGGGAACTTGAGAGCGACTTCGCCGCGATGTTCAGGGTCTGGCAGATGCTGCGAAGTGGTGCTGTACGAATGCTGGGCGAAATCGGACGCCATTACTGACGGAACTCCCGAGGCCATCCCTGCCCGTCAAGGATGAATTAGTAGTGGTTGATACTCATTCCAGGGTAGTCCACTTCCTTCGTAGCCGCCGATACTTTCCAGTCGGGCACTTGCTGTCTTAATTGATCATGTAGGCCGCGCTTTTCTTTTTGAAGCGGCTCACAGAACTCTCAATGCAGTAACGCAGGTAACCCTTGGGCCTGCGTAAGCGACCTTCTGCCCTTCATCAACAACTTCAACATTATTTCCTATGGCGGCTTCTTCTCCGGCCTCATCAGAGAGTCTGGGTCTTTCCATCTTTCCCCCTTGGTTGGAGGCTGGCAAAAGTTGGCAAAACTAAACTTCCCAAGGTTTCTGATGAGGGCATGGAAATCAGCGCACAATCCAGTGCTGTGAGCGCCTTTTCTGGCAGAACATCCATCGATCAACCTCTTCAATTAGGTGAAGCCAGCCTCCCATTCTCGCCGAATCGATTGAAATTGGCTGCTGTCATCCACACCTCTGCGGAAATCCTATGAATACCCAGACAATCTCTTCGTTGTTCAGCACCAGCGCCCATGAGCAGAGGTGATGTGCTTCGATCTTCGCGAACCTGTTTACCAGGCCCTGATCCCTTCTTCTCAACATTGCCATGGCCCAGTCTCCAGATTCTTCCGCCGCTTGATCGACTGCTGGACACCCGCCGGAAGGCTGGTGACAACGCCACCTCAGCGATTCTTTTTTCTGTCCTCTACCTGGACCCCTTGCTGTTGTTGATGGCTTCCCCAAGCGGTTGAATCGCTTTCCTGGGCCTGGCGTCCCAGCTCCGAAAATCCAACTACTGAAAGACAGCATGAGCCCCAACGCATCTCAAATGGACTACGTACTACCCAGTGAGCTCGTCGACGGCATGATTCTTGCCGGTGGCAAGAAATCCAGCGTCAGCATCAAAAATCTCTTGATCCGAGGCTTTTATTCTGGATCCGTCCTCGGTCTTGCACTGTGCCTTGCCCTCACCATCATGGTTCAGACCGGGATCCCCTGGATCGGGTCTCTCATCTTCCCTTTCGGATTCGCCAGCATTGTGCTGTTCGGAATGGAGTTGGTCACAGGCAATTTTGCCCTTCTTCCGATGGCGGTCTGGGCAGGAAAGACCACCTGGAGCAAAACATTCCGCAACTGGATATGGGTCTGGATTGGTAATTTCCTTGGAACCGGTCTGGTGGGGATTCTGTTTGCCATCAGCCTCACCAGTGGTGGCACTGCAGATCTGGCTTCAGGGACGGGAGATTGGGTCGCTGTTGCCAACAAAATCATCGGCTTGAACAAAGCCAACGTGCTGGTCAAATATCAGTCTCTTGGAGCCCTTGGCTTCTTTCTCGCCTTTCTACGTGGGTTGATTGCCAATTGGCTGGTGTGTCTTGGTGTCACTCTGGCCCTTGTCAGCAAGAGTGTCCCAGGAAAGATTCTGGCCTGCTGGCTGCCCATTACGGCCTTCCAGGCCCTGGGCATGGAGCACATCGTGGTGAATATGTTTCTTCATACCACGGGACCGCTTCTGGGCTCCGGTGTGGGGTTTGGGCAGGTCGTGTTCTGGAACTATCTTCCCGTGACGGTTGGCAACATTGTTGGAGGAATGGTGTTCATCGGCATGCTCTTCTACAGCACCCATCGTTCGCCAATCAGCAACATTCTGCCTGCCCAGCATGATGACAAGCTCGAAAGGGAACTGGCCGCAGAGCTCGGGGCCCGCTGAGTCCTGCCATGGCCTCCTTTTCTCCTTCGGGCAGGGGAGGCATCCGATCGTGGAGTCCTTCGGCAGGTGGTTCCTGGCACACCGCGGCTGATCGGACCATTGCTGTTGTTAAGTGAAAAAGAAGCCCGCTGAAGCGGGCTTCTTTTTCAAAACTTACAGCGCTCAGTGAATCACCATTTTTTGTAGGGGAGGAATTTTCCGCACATCGTGACCTTGACTCGGTCTCCTTTGGGATCTTCGACTTTATCAACATCAAGGGTGAAATCAATGGCACTCATGATGCCATCACCAAATTTCTCCTGAATAACATCCTTCATGGCCATTCCATAGACCTGCATGATCTCGTAGAAGCGATAGATCAAAGGGTCAGTGGGAATCACCGGATCAAGAGACCCTTTGGTGGGATAGGCTTGAATGGCTTCTGTGATAAATGGATCCAGTTCAAGCAATTCGGCAAGCTTGCCTGCTTCTTCTGCTGAGGCGGTTGACTGACCATAGAACAACGAGGCGATCCATACCTCATCAAGGCCTAGCTTTGACTCAAGATCGGCGAAGGTGAGGCCTTTGGCCTTCTTGGCCGCCATCAGTGTGGCGGTGATGGACCCCGGCATGGATGCAGTCATAGAGGGTGAAGTTGAGGAGGTGAAAGTCATCAAGAAAGCAGTGCGTGTGACGTGTTGAGCCTTGGGAATTCCCTTGCACATGGGGAATTCTTCTTGGCATGATCAGCTCAGAATCCATTCCCTACGGCTATGGTTGCTACTTTCTGAACCTCCCAGTCGGGTAGCAAGTGTTACCCGACTGAAGGTTGAGGTGTTCATGGCTGGATTTCAAGGGTCTGCTCCACGCCTGCATGGCAGCATGTCCTGACCATCTCCTCTGCGGACCATGCAGCCTCCACGCGCAGCAGCCTCTGCATCACGCGAGATCTTCAAGGGATATCTGCGCACGATCGGCAGTGGCGAAAACACCAGCAGCGGTCTCAGTCGGGAGCAGGCTGCCCACGCCCTGGAGCTGATTCTTGATGGCAGCCCCAGTCCTGCTCAGATCGGGGCGTTTCTCATCGCCCACCGCATTCGCAGGCCGGAACCTCAGGAACTCGCGGGCATGCTCGATGTGTACCGGCGGCGCGGTCCCCAGCTCACCAGTCATCAACGGGCGATCAGCTTTGGGATGCCTTTTGATGGCCGTACGCGAACGGCTGCCATTTATCCCCTCACCTGCCTTGTCCTGGCGGCAGCCGGAGTCCCTGTGGTGCTTCATGGCGGACGGCGAATGCCTGTGAAATACGGCGTCACTGCGGCCGAACTGTTTCATGCTCTGGGGGTCAATCTCATAGGGCTGTCGTCTGCTGAACTGCAGATCGGCCTTGATCGCCATCATCTTGCCCTGGTTCATCAGCCGGACCACCTACCCGCCGCCGAAGGTCTCATTGAGTATCGGGAGGACCTGGGGAAACGCCCCCCGGTGGCCAGCCTGGAACTGCTCTGGACAGCCCATCAGGGTGACCATCTTCTGGTGAGTGGATATGTTCACCCTCCCACCGAAGCTCGGGCCTGGGAGGCTCTGGCTCTGGCAGGTGAAAAGGAGATTGCCACGGTGAAGGGATTGGAGGGAAGCACCGACCTTCCCACCGGCCGTGCCTGTGTCACCGCCTTGGTGCGGCAGAGCCGCAGCGAACGATTGATCCTCCACCCCCGTGACCACGGCTGCTTCGGCCCCGATCCGGTCTGGGAAAACCTGGAGCACTGGAGGGATCAGGCCTTCGCCGCCCTTGAAGGGGAAGGTGAGTTGTCTCGCAGTCTGGAATGGAACGCAGGGGTGTACCTGTGGTTCTTGGGATCGCAAGCCAGCCTGCACGCCGGCCTGGAGCGGGCCAGGCATCTGCTTCGCCTGGGCGCCGTCCGTGCGCAGCTGGAGCGATGGCAGGCGTGGCGTTCCGCTTCCCCTGTGGCCGCTGCCGCCACCCCCGTTCACACCTGACTCCTGATTCTGAGCGCTTTCATGGGGTCGCCTTCTCCGTGGCCAATCACCTCTATTGCCGGCAGTGTTGCTGCCTGGCCATGAAATCGAGACCGAGCTGATCGGGCTGGGGTCTCAGGGGGTCGCTCGATGGCGTGCCTGGCAGGCCTGGGGTCGGGCCCTCCCGGCAACATCAGCGGATCAGGCGCCGGGTCGCTGGCCCCCACCCCTGGGCGTGGAGGGCTTCAGGCCGAGCCGCCAGCTTCCCGCACGGCTGTCGAACCAGAAGCCGTTGGTCTCGCCGCCCATCTCGTGCACGGGGAAGGCGGTGAGGGCCCGCTGGCAGAACAGATGGACCAGAGCGTTGTCAACGTCCAGAAACAGGTTGTGGGCGCTGGCGACACGGGCGCCGCCGGTGAAGTCGAAGTAGGTGGCCCGGGCGCCGAAGCCACCGCGGGCGATGCCGAGCCGCACGGGATTGATGGCGTCGGAAAGCCGCAGGATCCCGTCCAAGGCGTTGAGGGTGATCACCACATTGGAGGCGAAGCGGATCCGGTCGACCCATTTGCCATGGGCGTCGGCATCCACATCCGCCTGGTGAAGGATGGGGGTGTCGAGCCTCAGGAGAGGGCCCTCCAGCGCCTTGGCGCGAGTCATCATCTCGAGCACCAGATTTCCCTGGCTGTGCACCTGCAGGCACAGCGAGAAGTCCCGCACCGGCGGCACCGCCCTTGCGTGGGCGGTGGCCCGCTGGCCCTGGAGAGCCGGCACCGCGAAGGAGGACCATACCCGCTCCAGCACGATGGCCAGTGCCGCTGCCGCCTGGGCCCGGCGCTGGGCGCTGACGGGATCCAGCACGATCCCGCCCGGCCTGGAGGGCCAGCTGAACAGGATCACGTTGAGGGGCTGGTCCTGGCGGGTGCCGTGATAGCGCCGCTCAAGCCCGTGGGTCTCTTCGAGGCTGTCGAGAAACGACTGGCCATAGCCATGCACGGCCACGATCCACTTCGGACCCAGGGATCCCGCCCTTGCCTGGGCCAGCACCGAGCGGAACAGGGTCTGGCTGGGCAGTTCTTTCTGTCCCCGCCTTTCCAACTGAAGATCGAGTGACCAGCGGCCGGTGGGTGCATCCTTGTGGGCAATGGCCAGCCGCAGCTCATTGCTGCCCTCGCCAGGCGTCGTGCCCGGGGCGGATCGCCACCGTCCTGGGGAGGGCACCGATCAGGACGGTCGCCCGCTGCATGGCGCTCCGATCGATCACTGGAGGTAGCGGAGCCGTCGTTGAGGCAGGGGCTCCAGGCCCCTGCCGTCGACGCCCCCGGCGTGGCTGGTCGTGCTCCACCCGACGGTGCGATGGATGACGGCCACGTCCACCCGGCTGCCGAGGATTTCGATGCTCTTCAACAGCCAGTACAGGGAAAAGGCCCAGATGCCTGCCCATTCGAGCCAGAGCACCAGGCGATCGCCGATCAGGCCGGTGCCGGTGAACAGTCGCAGCAGCAGCACGAGGCCGAGGGACGCGGGCATCAGCCAGCGGGCCCACTGAAAGATCCGGCGCCAGCGCTGTCGCAGAGAAGTGTTCTGGATGATGTCGACGGTGTCCATGGCTGTGAGCACGTTCACCGCCGTGATGGTCAGGAAGAAGGCCACTGCCGCGACGTTGTGGACCGACACCGGCGACCCCAGGAACCCGCTGGCCTGGTGGGGCATGAACCCCGGAGTTGCCCTGCAGGTGTCCAGCAGTCTGGGCTCGGGCCAGCCCATGGGAAAGAAGGCCACTCCGGCGAGGCAGACCCCGGCCCCGTTGAGCAGCCAGTTCTCCAGCTTGCCGAAACCGGAATAGATGATCAGACAGAAGCTGATGGCGGCCAGCAACCCCACGAAAAGATCCCGGTAGACCCCCTGGAAGGGGATGCAGGGCGGGCCGGCGTGGTAGTAGGCGCTCAGGGAATCCTGAACGGGAAGGGGCTCGTTCAACCACCACAGACCATGGATCCCTCCGATCACCAGGACCAGGGGAAGAACGAAACCGAAGCCGACCATGAACCAGCGCAACACGGAATAGGAGCGCAGGATGTGCTCATCGAGATGGTCGGGAGCGGCGAATATGCGCATGACAGGGCTGTTGTCAGTGCGGTCGCTCTCAAAATAGATCGGCGTCCGCCAAGACAGGAACAGGGTGTCGGGTTTTTCTGCAGAAATGAAGCGTTCTCTTGGTGATGTTTCCTCTGGATGTCCCCAGGCTCGCCAGAGCCTGGCAGGCCTAAGGATCCAAGCCAGCTTCTCAAGGCAGGCTTCGGCCCTCTTGCCTTTGCCCTCGGCCGCAGCTGCGACGACGGCATGGAACATAAATTCATCTCTGATTGTGTCTGTGCCTCTCCACACCCAGCCCCCCATCGGCCGGCCGTGGCGGCATCTCCTGGTTAGACAGGATGCACCGATGCCTCACGGGATTGTTCCACTCCGCCCCGCTGCTGGCGGCCACCTGCCTGGCCGGATTTGCGTTGTTGCAACTGCTGTTCACCGCCGCGCCGCGGTGATGGGCCGAGCGGGTGTTGAGCGCGTCGACGGCTGAACGGTTCATCGCTTTCCGTTGCCCACAGGCCCTGCCCGGGGGGCTCTGGGGGGGGGTTGGGCGGGAGAAGAATGTTCAGAGAAAACGGATGATCGGGCAGACGTCCCTCACTCCAGATCCACCGACTCCAGCAGCATGCGGCAGTGGACCAGCCGCTCCGCGTCGGTGGCCCACAGCATGATCTGCTGGTGGCAGGCGCCCTCATCTGTCATCAGGCCTGCCATGACCCGCTCATGGTGATTTTCCAGCTGTCGTACCAGGGCCAGGGCGATCATCTGCGCTTCGAGGCTTGAGGTGTCCAGTGCCTCGATCAGGGCAAGCACCTTCATCACCGTCTCGCTCAGGGGAGGGCCCTCGGTTTTCGCCTCGTCCGGGTCGCGACCCCGGCTCTGCATGGCGATCAGGGCCTCCGGCGTGATCGGGATGCCTGCGGCGGCGGGGGAGATCCGATCGGCCTCCGCCATCTCCGGATGCAACCCCTCATTGGGATCCAGTGGGGTGCCGTCCTTCTGGCGGTAGCGGCCGCTGGGCTGGGCGGACTCGTCGGCTGGGAGGGACATCGGCGTTGTGAGCCTTCCGGTGAGACGCGGGCTGGGTGATCTCATCCAATCATCGAACGTCTGCCCTGAAAAGGCCGTCCTGGCTGCACACCGCCATGGGCGACCGCCTGCCGGCCGCGGATCGAAGCCTGCTCCGATTCCCGTTCAGGCCAGAATCAAGGTTGTCTTCCCCCTCCCCATGCCATGGCCGTTGCCCTGCCTCCCACCACGGCTTTTCCGGCCGATCCCGGCCGGCTGGAGCGGTTCGAGCTGGAAGGCCAGTACCGGGCGCTGCGCGGAAGCTACAAGTCGCTGATGATCAGCCGCGGGGTGCATCGCAGCCAGGCCCAGCGGGCCCGAGGGGAGACCGATCAGCTGCGCCAGCGGCTGATGGCCCTGGCCACCAGGGAGGCCTCGGTGCGCAAGGAGGTGTATGAGATGCTCGAGATCGTCACGTCACTGGCGGGCGATCTGGAAGATGCCGGTGACGAACTCACGCGCGAATTCGGCCGTTACAGTCTCGGGCGGAAATCTTTTCAGGGAGGCGGTTACCTGGGCGGGCTGGTGCAGGCGGTGATCCGCTTCATCAACCGCTGGACCCGCACCAGGGAGCGGCTGGATCAGCTCACCGAGAAGCAGCAGGCCATGCAGCAGCGGCTGGATGGGGCGACCCCTGTGCCGATGGAGATGGCCATCGAGGAGCGGCCCGATGGGCAGGGTCGCTGACGCCCTGCGGGCCAATCTGAGGCAGCTGGCCCTCTCCGACGCGCGCAGCCTGCGGGAGCTGCAGGCGGAGTTGGGCGCTGGTGGGAAGGGTGGAGCGTCGGCGACTCCTCGGGTATTGCCTGGCGGCGGCGCGGTGGCCGGTCTGCCGGCGGGGGGCGGTTCCGGGGACGGGCTCGATGAACTGGGGGTGACGAAGCTGCGGGCCCTGTGCAGGGAACGGGGCCTGAAGGGCTACAGCCGGTTCACCAAGGCCCAGTGCCTGGCGCTGCTGCGGGGGGGAGAGGCTTCCGCCCGTGAGGCCGGCAACACTGGGGCCCCACACCTGGAGCAGCGACTGGACCGGCTGGAGGCCCTGGTGGTGCTGGTAGCGGAGCGGGTGGGAGTGCCGGTGGAGCGGATCACAGCGGTGCTGAAGGGTTGACGTGCCAGCCATGAACGCTCCAGACGCCAGCCCCTCGCCATCTTCTCCAGCGCGTGGCCGGCGGCGGAGGGGAGTCCGCGTGGGCCACTGCAACGCGATCATGCCCGCCAGGGGTTTCGATCCTGGGCAGCGGGCTGATGGCTTCTGCAACCATCACAGGCGCCGGCCCACCGGCCCATGGTTGCTCCACGGGTTTCAGGGTGAGTCGCCCGACCTCATCTTCGCTCCATCAAAGGCGGGTTCCTCCCGTGGTGATGCAGGGTTCTCCAGGCTGGAGCTGAGGGGCTGAGCTGGCGCTGCCCCCGGTTTGATTCTCCACTGCCGCCGGTTCATGCCCGTTCGCTCCATCCTCTTGGCGCCCCTCCTCGGCTCGGTCGCTGTCCTCCCCCATCCAGTCCTGGCCTCCTCCCCCGCTCTGCCTTCCGAAACCCTCCAGCAATCCATCCAGCGCCTGGAGGCCTTCCCCTTCCTCCCGAACTGCAACGGCAACACCCAGGAGGTTGTCGCCTGCCTCTGGCACCGGCGCAACCAGGCGGATCAGCGTCTGCTGAAGCTCATGGACGCCGGGACCCTGGAGCCCTGGCGGGCCAGCCGGCGCCTCGTCTGTGAGGGGGTGGCGGCGAAGGCCGAAGGCGGCACACTGCTGCCGATCGTCTGGTTCAGCTGTGAAAACGCCCTGAACCAGACCCTGCTGAAGCAAGGCACCACGCCCCTGGGGCGCTGAGCTTCACGCCACCCCCAGCCCCAGCTGCGCCGTGCCGGTGAGCAGGTAGCGGATCGCCTCCCGGCCTCGGCGGGGCAGGGCCTCGGTGGCACCCGCCTCGACCAGGGCCTGCAGGGTCTGGGAGACCGAGGGTTGCTTGATCCCCCAGAGCTTCATCAGCTCGGCCTGGGTCCGCACCGCCGCCGGGTCGTCGTCGGCCCACTCCTGCAGCCGGCCCCAGAGCCCGCTGCCCAGCTGCTCCTCCAGCTCCACCCGGTTGCGCTGGCGCAGCACCAGCAGCAGATCCGCCAGGCCGATCGCTGCCGCGCCCTGGCCCCCCGCCGCCAGGCCCAGCAGGGCGGTGATGCCGTCTTCGAGGGCCTTGAGCATGCCGCGCAGGTCGCCGCGGAACAGGTCGTAGAGCGGCTCGATCACACCATCCCCCACCGGTGCCTGGCCGGGACGCGCCGGATCGAGCCGCAGGGCGTCGTAGCGGTAGGTCAGCAGCCGCTGCACCTGCTCCAGGGCCAGGGGTTCGAGCACGATCGGATCGCTGAACACCGAGCGCACCTGGGTGTGGCTCTGCACCACCGTCCGCACCGCATCGGTGGTGCCCACCACCACCAGGTGCAGGCCGTCCAGCAGCAGGGCCTGGTCACGGATGCCGCGCAGCAGCTCCGCCGCCCGGCCGGCATCGGCCTCGCTGAGGTTCTCCAGGTTGTTGAGGTGCAGCACCACCCCCTCGGCCCCCTCCTCGCGGGCGTAGGTCAGCAGATCCCGCAGGGCCCGGGGGCCGTCGAGCAGCAGGGCGCTGGGCGGGGTCGACACTCCCTCCGAGCGCGACCCGCCCCCGCCGAAGCCGAAGCCCGAGAGGCTGAAGCCCCCGCCCCGCAGCCGGAAGCCCCGCACCAGCTGCTGGGCGGCGTCCATGGCGGGGCCGGCGGCCGCCGGGTGGCTGGCCAGCACGGCGTCGTAGGTGCCCGAGAGCAGCCGGCCGAGCAGGTCCTCGCTCTGCTCGGCGGCGCTGATCGGCAGCACTTCCGCCGATGTCCAGTAGCCGGCTGCCATGGCGTCGGCCTTCACCACCTGCACCAGGGTGGTCTTGCCGATGCCGGGCCGTCCGGCCACTGCCTGCCGGGAGCTGCGGCTGCTGCCGATCGTGCTCAGCAGGCGCTGGCGCTCCCTCTCCCGGCCCACGAAAAGCGACACCGGCGTGCCGGCCACGTCCTGGCGGAGGGTGGCCTGAAAGTAGGGAGACGAACGAAGGTTGTAGAGCCCCCAGAGGTTGGGCAGGGCCATGGCGGCAGGTATCGATCGGGCCTTGGGATCTCCCAATACTGGCTGAGTATTGGGAGATCCTGCAATTTCCCCTGGAGGCCGCCGGGGCGCTGATCCTCCATCTCCGCGCGCTCGCCGTGAAGGCCATGGGTTGCCGGCGGCAGTTTGCCACCGGAACGCCTGTCACAGCAACCACCCCGGCCGCAGCAGCAACCCCGCCCCCAGCACCAGCATCACGGTGCCGCTGATCAGCTTCAGCCAACGGCCCCCGGTTTCGGTGAGCCTGTTGCTGCTCAGGGCCAGGACGGCGGCACCCACCATCAGGCTGTCGTCGGCGATGTAGCCCACGATGTAGAGGGCCAGGTAGGCGTAGTGAGCGGCGGGCGTCAGGTTCTGCTGGCTCAGAACGGCGGTGTAGAGCGCGGGTAGCCCGGCGGTGCAGAGCAGCTCGACGGCGTTCACGACCACCGCCAGGGCCGCCACGCCCGCCAGCGCCGGCAGCAGGGAGCGGCTCTGCATCACCCCCCGCATCCGGGCATAGAGCCCCGGCTTGGCCTCGGCGGGGATCGAGAGAGTGAAGCGGCTGTCCTGCCGCTGGAAGTCCCGCACGTTCACCACCCCCACCGTCAGGGCCAGGCCGGCCAGCACCAGTCGCAACCCTGTCGACCAGCCCAGCAGCAGGAACACGTTCAGCCAGGCGGCCATGAACGCGTAGTACACCGCGCCGCTCACCAGGACGAAGGTGCCGGCCACCAGGGCCATGCGGCGGCGGTCACGCCAGTGCACCAGCAGCGACAGCAGGAACAGCAGCACCCACATCGCGCAGGGGTTGAAGCCGTCCAGCAGTCCCATCACCAGGGTGAACAGGGGCAGGCCCAGGCCGGCGGCACTGATGCTGCCCAGGGGCCCGAGGCGGACCCGATCCAGCTCGCCCAGGCCTTCGGGATCCTCCTCCGGCATCTGCAGGTCGATCAGGGCGAGCAGCTCCCGACCCCGGCCCCCGGCATCGTCGAAGCCCACCAGCACCCGTTCCCCGTAGACGAAGGTGGGCACGCCGGGGGCCTGGATCCCCATCTCCTGCGAGAGGCGCAGCAGCTCGGCACGGGCCAGCGGATCGGTTCCCACATCCCGGAGGCGTACCTGCAGGCCCGGCCGTTGCCGCACCAGCGACGGCAGGAAAGCCTTGGCGGCCGCGCAGTGGGGGCAGCCCTCGCGCACGAACACCTGCAGCTCCCCGGCCGCCGCCGCCGCTGCGGCATGAACGCCGGCAGGAGCCGTGGTCGCCATCGGCAGCAGCGCCAGCAGGGCCGACAGCACGATCCCCAGCAGCCTCAGCGGCCAGTGCGGACCCGGTGGGACTGATGCTGCTCTCCCCATCGCGGCCTCGGAGCCCTGGCTCCATCCTGCCGGCGGTTCAGGTGGCGATGAAGGTGAAGGGTGGAGAACGGAGGGGGGATTCGCGGGCTGGTGGTGCGCCGCTGGGGCTCCACGGGCTGGTGCGCTTTGGTCGGTCCGGCGTGGCCGCCGGCGTCTGGCACTTCCCGCCGGGCCCAGGACCAGGCCGGAATCGGAGGGCGTTGGCTGCACGCAACGGGCTGCAGCGGCCCTGCCGATGGGAGACTTCCTTGTCCTTCCGGGCCCATGGGCCGCTCAGCCGATGGAGAGCGATCGCGCCGCGACCGACGGAGCGGGAACCTTCGGCATCGTTCTGTTTCCAGGGGTGGAGGAGCTCGATGCGGTCGGACCATGGGAAATGGCCACACTCTGGAGTCGGCAGGCCAGTGGCCCCCGGGAGTGTCTGCTGATCGGCCCGAGCGAAGCGCCGGTGACCTGCGCCAAGGGGCTGGTGCTGGTCCCCCATCGCAGCTTCACCTCCGCGCCACCCCTGGACGTGCTGCTGGTGCCGGGCGGCCAGGGTACCCGGACGGAGGTGGCCAATCCGCTGCTGATCAATTTCCTGCAACACCAGGCGGCCAACTGCCGGGCGATCCTCTCGGTGTGTACCGGTGCCTTTCTGCTCCATGCCGCCGGTCTTCTGGCCGACAGGCGGGCCACCACCCACTGGGATTCCCTGGAGAGGCTGAGGCATCTGGGTGATGTGGAGGTGGTGGAGGAGCGGTATGTCCGATCGGGAAACGTCTGGACCTCGGCCGGCATCTCCTCAGGCATCGATCTGATGCTGCGTTTCATTGCAGAAACCACGGGGGAAGATGGTGCAGGGGAAGTACAGCTCCAGGCCGAGTATTTCCCCTCAACGCGGATTTATGGATCTGCCGCCAGCAGCGGCAAGGGGTCGGCCTATTTTCAGTCCTCCTGAGGAGAGCCGATGGGTGTTTTCGCTCATCTTGCCCGCGATTCATTGCGGCTAGGATGAAGAAAAGAGAGGAGGAGATCCCATGGCTACCTGTGAAGCACCCCGTGCCCATGCCCGTGCCCATCCCAACGCCAGCGAAGCCCTCCATCGGGTGAGGAATCTGGCCAAGACCGATCCGGTGTTCGCCAAGGCGTTCGGCGCCTCCGATACCCCCCAGGAAGCGGCGGAGCTGGCGCATCGCTACGGCATCGAGATCAGTCCGGCGGCCCTCTGGCGCAACCGCGGCACCCTTGCCCACGGGGGACATCCCACCTGGCGCGGCTGATCCCACCAGCTGACCCCCGCATCCTCCGAGCCCTGACCCCGGAGCCCGCCAGGGCCCGGGGTCAGGATTTGCCTGGGCCCTTGATCTCGATGCTGTTTCCCTCCGGATCCTCCAGATATAACGCCGGGCCATCGCCCTCGGCGCCGTAGCTGTGATGGAGCGGACCCACCTCAAGCCCATGGGCGAGCAGATGGGATCGCAGCACCTCCTCTTCGAAGGGGTCGATTCGCAGGCAGATGTGGTCCATGTTGTGGCCTTCCTGCCCAGGTGCCGCGCCGCCCCGCCGGCCCAGTTCCCCATCCACGGTCGCCAGGTCGATCAGGCCGCTGCCGGCGCGCAGATGCACCATCCCGAGCGGCAGATTGCGGCGCTCCACCGTGCAGCCCAGAACGTTGGTGTAGAAGTGCTCCATCCGCTCCAGATCCCTGCAGCGCAGTACCACATGGTCGATGCCGACGATGCGCATGGTGGCCGCCGACGCCCTCAGGCGAACCTGTGGCGGCGAGCGGCGGAGGGGCTGGGGGTCGCCTCGCGCCCGTTCCGGCGTCGTTCCCGGATCATTCCAACCACTGTCGCGGTGACGATGATCCAACCTACCGAGAGATCCGCCACAGCAAGGGCGGCCGCCCAGGCCTGGGGATGGACGAAGGTGTCGAGGTTGTCCATGGTTATTTCCGTATCCGTTATCACTGATCTAGCGCGGCCCGGGCGCTCCTGACGCCGTCCTTCGCCGGCCGTTGCATTCCCGCGGAATTCCGATGGAAGCGGCCCGATCCCAACCCTGCGCACGGACCGGTGAGCCAGGCCGGGCCGATCGCGTACCCCATGCCCTGATCCCCGCTGGACATGACCCGTTGGCTTGCCTTCCGGTGGGCCCATCATCAGGCCGATGGCCGTGGCTGAGGTCCCCAGCCCGAGGGGGGAGGCGCGCTGGCCTCGTTTACTTGAAGGAGCCTTCGATGTTCGTATCCGTACCGTTCTGATGGCCGTTGAGGTGCTTCTCGCAGGCATGGGCGGCGCTGGACATGCCCACCAGCAGCAAGGCCAGCATGAAGCCGGGCAGTGCGGCCTGCATCAACCGTTGCAGGTCATGGTCGGCAAACGTTTTTCTTCTTGGTTGAATCTCCGGCACCAGGCCTTCCTCAGGGGGCAAGGAGCCTTCCGGTGAAGGCACCTCCCCGGCTGCGGGGCTGACCATCGCTTCAGACGCGGCTAACAAGGAAAGGAACGCAGACCAACGGCATGACCAGCCCGGCCGCCGCCATCGCCGAAAAGCGCATCACCCAGGTGATCCGGCGTCACGGCAGCCAGCCCGATGCCCTGATCGAGGTGCTCCATCAGGTGCAGGAGATCAGCGGCTACCTGCCCCGGCCGGCCCTGCGTCAGGTGGCCAGCCAGATGCAGATGCCCCTGAGCCGGGTCTACGGGGTGGCCAGCTTCTACCACCTGTTCCGGCTCGAGGCCCCCACGGCCCATCGCTGCGCCGTGTGTCTCGGCACCGCCTGCTTCGTCAAGGGCGGGGCCCAGCTCGCCTCCCATCTCGAGCAGCGGCTGGGTGTGCGCCTCGACGATCCCGCCGGCAACGGCGCCTGGGCGGTGGAGCATGTCAGCTGCCTGGGGGCCTGCGGCCAGGCGCCGGTGCTGGTGGTGGACGGGGTGCTGGCCACCCGGCTGGCGGTGGACGATCCCCTGGCCCTCGACGCCCAGCTCGATGGCGCGGGCCTGCCTCCCTCCAAAGAGGTGGCCTGATGGACCGTTCCGGCCCCCGTCAGGTGCGCTGCTGTGAGGCCAGCGGCTGCCGCTCGGCCGGCAGCGCCGCGCTGCTCGCGGCGCTTCAGGCCGCCGGAGAGCGGGCCGGCGCCACCGGAGAGAGCCTGACCATCAAGCCGGTGGGATGCCTGCGGCTCTGCGGTCGGGGCCCTCTGGTGGCCTGCGACGGACCCGACGGCACCCGGCTCTACGGCGGCCTGCCGCCGGCGGCGGCCGGAGCCCTGGTCGGCCTCGCCCTCGGCGAGGCCGGTTCCGCTGAGGCGGGTCTGGACCCCCATCGCCTCGACCTGCAGCACCCCTTCTTCGCCTTGCAGCAGCCGGTGGTGCTGGAGGGCTGCGGCGTGGTGAATCCCGAATCCATCGACGACGCCGTTGCCTTCGGCACCTACCGGCAGCTGCGCCGCTGCCTGCGGGAGCTCACCCCCGAGCAGGTGCGGGAGGAGGTGAAGGGCAGCGGCCTGCGCGGCCGCGGCGGCGGTGGGTATCCCACCGGCCTCAAGTGGGACACGGTGGCGCTGCAGCCTCCCGGCCCGCGTTACGTGGTCTGCAACGGCGATGAGGGAGACCCTGGAGCCTTCATGGACCGCAGCGTGATGGAGGGCGATCCCCACCGGCTGCTGGAGGGGATGGCCATCGCGGCCTACGCCATCGGCGCCGATCGGGGCTACGTCTACGTGCGGGCCGAGTACCCCCTGGCGATCGAGCGGCTGCGGTTGGCCCTGAAGCAGGCGCGCCGGGCCGGCCTGCTGGGCAATGGCATCGACGGCACCACCTTCAACCTCTCCATCGAGGTGCGGGTGGGGGCCGGCGCCTACGTCTGCGGCGAGGAGACGGCTCTGCTCATGTCCATCCAGGGCCAGCGCGGCATGCCCCGGCCCCGGCCCCCCTTCCCGGCCCAGTCGGGTCTGTGGGGGGCCCCCACCCTGATCAACAACGTCGAAACCTTCACCGCCGTGCCGGCGATCCTGCGGGAGGGCGGAGCGTGGTACGCCGCCATGGGCACCGAGCGCAGCAAGGGCACCAAGGTGTTCGCCCTCTCCGGCTCGGTGGTCAACACCGGCCTGGTGGAGGTGCCGATGGGCACCCCCCTGCGCACGGTGGTGGAGGTGATCGGCGGCGGCGTCCCCGACGGCTCGCCGATCAAGGCAGTGCAGACGGGGGGGCCGTCGGGGGGCTGCATCCCCGCCGAACGCCTCGACACCCCGGTCGACTACGAGAGCCTGCTGGAACTCGGCTCGATGATGGGCTCCGGCGGCATGGTGGTGATGGGCTCCGGCACCTCCATGCCCGAGGTGGCGCGCCACTTCATGCGCTTCAGCGTCAACGAGAGCTGCGGCAAGTGCGTGCCCTGCCGGGCGGGCACCGTACAGCTGGCCCAGCTGCTCGACCGCTTCGTGGAGCGCCGGGCCTCACCGGACGACCTGGAGCATCTCGAGGCCCTCTGCGGCATGGTGAAGGTCACCAGCCTCTGCGGGCTGGGCCAGTCGGCCCCCAATCCGGTGCTGAGCACCCTGCGCTGGTTTCGCCACGAGTACGAGGCCGCCTGCCGGCAGCCCTCCGAGTGCGTCCACACCGGGAGCGTGCGGCCATGAGTGTCATCACCCTCACGGTCAATGGGCAGGACGTGGCGGTGCCCGCGGGCTCGAGCCTGCTGGAGGCCACCCGGTCGGCGGGGGCGGGGGTGCCCACCCTCTGCCACCTCGATGGCCTCACGCCGGTGGCGGCCTGCCGGCTCTGTCTGGTGGAGGTGGAGGGGGCCGGCAAGGTGCTGCCCGCCTGCAGCACCGAAGCGGCCGAAGGCATGGTGGTGCACACCCACACCCCCCGGCTGCGCGAGTTCCGGCGCATGGCGGTGGAGCTGTTCTTCGCCGAGGGCAACCACGTGTGCGCCGTGTGCGTGGCGAACCGCCACTGCGAGCTGCAGGACATGGCGGTGACCGTGGGCATGGACCACTCCCGCTTCCCCTACCAGTACCCCCACCGCTCGGTGGACGCCTCCCACCCCCAGTTCACCCTCGACCACAACCGCTGCATCCTCTGCACCCGCTGCGTGCGGGTCTGCGACGAGATCGAGGGAGCCCACGTCTGGGACATCGGCAGCCGCGGCGGCCAGTGCCACATCGTCGCCGGCCTCGATGAGCCCTGGGGCCAGGTGGAGGCCTGCACCTCCTGCGGCAAGTGCGTGGAGGTGTGCCCCACCGGCGCCCTGTTCCGCAACGCCGACACCACCGCGGAGAAGCATCCCGACGCCAGCCTGCCCGCCCTGCTGCGCGCCGCCCGGGAGCAGCACCGCTGGCGCAACCAGGGAGCCCCCTCGCCATGACCACCCCCACCCCCACCGACAAGCTGCGCCTGGCCACCGTCTGGCTGGCCGGCTGCTCCGGCTGCCACATGTCCTTCCTGGATCTCGACGAGTTCCTCTTCGATCTGGCCGAGAAGGTGGATGTGGTCTTCTCCCCCGTCGGCACCGACGTGAAGCTCTATCCCGACCACGTGGATGTGTGCCTGGTGGAGGGGGCGGTGGCGAACGTCGACAACCTCGAGCTGGCCCTGCAGCTGCGTGCCCGCACGGCCCTGGTGATCTCCTTCGGCGACTGCGCCGTGACGGCCAACGTGCCGGGCCTGCGCAATCTGCTCGATGCCGGCCACGACAGCGCCCGGGCCATCCTGGAGCGGGGATACCTGGAACTGGCCGATGCCAGCGGCCAGCTGCCCAGCGCGCCGGGCATCGTGCCGGAGCTGCTGGACAAGGTGCTCCCCCTGCACGAAGTGATCCCGGTGGATCTCTATCTCCCCGGCTGCCCCCCCTCGGCCGAGCGGATCCGGGAGGCGATCACCCCCCTGCTGGAGGGCGGGCGGCCGGCCCTGGAGGGCCCGGATCTGCTTCGTTTCGGATGAGGACTCCGCCATGAAATGCACCGTCGTGATCGATCCGGTGACCCGCATCGAGGGCCACGCCAAGATCACCCTTCATCTCGACGAAGCCGGCCACCTCACCGAGACCCGCTTCCACGTGGTGGAGTACCGGGGGTTCGAGAAATTCTGCGAGGGCCGCCCCTTCACCGAGATGGCGGGGCTGACCGCGCGCATCTGCGGCATCTGCCCGGTGAGCCATCTGCTGGCGGCCGCGAAGACCGGCGACAAGCTGCTGGCCGTGGCGATCCCCCCGGCGGCCGACAAGCTGCGCCGGCTGCTCAACCTCGCCCAGCTCACCCAGTCCCACGCCCTCTCCTTCTTTCACCTCAGCAGCCCCGATTTCCTGCTCGGCTGGGAGAGCGATCCGGCCCGGCGCAACGTCTTCGGCCTGATGGCCGCCGATCCCGACCTGGCCCGGGCCGGCATCCGGCTGCGCCAGTTCGGCCAGCAGATCCTGGAGTTGCTGGGGGGGCGCAAGATCCATGCGGCCTGGGCCGTGCCGGGGGGCGTGCGCACCCCCATGAGCCAGGGGGCCAGGGACTGGATCCTCGATCGGCTGCCGGAGGCCCGCGCCACCGTGACCCTGGCCCTGGATCTGTTCAAGCGACTGCTCGACGGGCCCCTGGAGAGGGAACAGCGCGTCTTCGGCGATTTCCCCAGCCTGTTCATGGGGCTGGTCACCCCGGAGGGACTCTGGGAGCACATCGACGGCCGCATCCGCTTCGTCGACGCCGCAGGCGCGATCGTGGCCGACCAGCTCAGCGAGGACGACTATGCCGAGTTCCTGGGCGAGGCGGTGGAGCCCTGGAGCTATCTGAAGTTCCCGTACTACAAGCCCCTGGGCTATCCGGAGGGGATCTACCGGGTGGGACCCCTGGCCCGGCTCAACGTCTGCGAGACCATCGGCACCCCCTGGGCCGACCGGGAACTGGAGGAGTTGCGCCAGCGCAGCGGCCGGCCGGTCACCTCGAGCTTCGCCTACCACCATGCGCGGCTGGTGGAGATCGTGGCCTGTCTGGAGGCGATCGAGGCCCTGGTGCTGGATCCCGAGCTGATGCACGGCCGCGTGCGCTCACGGGCCTCCCTCAACCGCAACGAGGCCGTGGGGGTGAGCGAGGCTCCCCGGGGCACCCTCTTCCACCACTACCGGGTGGACGACGATGGCCTGCTGACGCGGGTGAACCTGATCATCGCCACCGGCCAGAACAATCTGGCCATGAACCGCACCGTGCACCAGATCGCGCGGGAATACATCCCGGATCCGGTGCCGGCCGGGGCGGAGATCCCCGAGGCCATGCTCAACCGGGTGGAGGCGGGCATCCGCTGCTTCGATCCCTGCCTCTCCTGCTCCACCCACGCCGCCGGTCAGATGCCCCTGCGGCTGCAGCTGCTGGCGGCCGACGGTTCGCTGCTGGCGGAGCGGATGCGGTGATGGGGGCTGAAGCGGTCGGGGGGGCACTGCTCATCGGCATCGGCAACCCCCTGAGGGGGGATGACGGAGTGGGCTGGCACCTGGTGGCGGGCCTGGGCCTGCAGTGCCACCAGCTCACGCCGGAGCTGGCCGGGAGCGTGGCGGCGTCCGAGCGGCTCCTGGTGGTGGATGCCTGGCTGGCGCCTCCCGGGGCCAGGCCCAGGCTGCGCCCGGTGATCCCCGCTGACGGTTGGGAGGGGGACAGCCACCGGGTCGATCCGCCACGGTTGCTGGCGATGGCTGCATTGTTGTTCGATCGCCAGGTGGAGGCCCACGAACTGCTGGTGCCTGGTTTTGATTTCTCCTGCGGCGAGGGCTTCTCCCCCCCATTGCAACGACAGCTGCCGGAGGCGCGGCGCCTGCTGCGGGGATGGCAGAACGGCTCGGTGCCGCAGAGGTGCCATGCATGAGCTGAGCCTCATGGATGGCGTCCGGGCGCTGGTCCTGGAGCAGGCCGCTCTGCACGGGGCCAGGCGCATCGCGGCCATCACCCTGAAGGTGGGCAGCCTGGCCGGGGTGGAGATCGAGGCGCTGCGCTTCGCCCACGAGGTGGTGATGGCGGACACGATCGCTGCAGGGTGCCGATTGGAGATCGAGGCGGTGGCCGCCTTGAGTTTCTGCGCCGTCTGCAGGACGTCCTTTGCGGCGGCTGATGGCTGCTGCGACTGCCCGGACTGCGGCACGGTCAGCAGCCAGCTGCTGCGAGGGCGGGAGCTGCAACTGGTCTCCATGGAGCTCGACTGAACTGGGGCGGCTTGGCCGTTCTGGCTTGCCCCGGTCACGGGGTTGCGGGAATTGGCGAAACTCGATAAGATGAACTAATGAAAATCACCTTAAAAAAGCAGCTTGTCCAAGCCGATTCCCGTGCGCAAAGCAATCATCTGTAACGGGTTCCTTCCTGTGACCTCGAGATGAAAATTGGTGATAAGTTCGCCCTGTTCATCTTTCTGATTTATGGCGTGTATGCGGCTGTTGATGCATTTGTTCAGTACAAGGTGATCCTGCCTGCCTTCGAGCGCCGTGAGAGCATCCAGGCCAGCCAGAGTATGGATCTCGTCTTGAACAACATCGAGCGGGATCTGGTGCTTCTCACCAAGCTGGGGGAGAGTTGGCAGATCGAGGGAGTTGATGTCGCCAGCCCCCCTCCGCAGAGTCTCAGGTCGGCTGACGTCGACTTCTTCGCCCTTGTCGACGGGGACTTTGCGACGATCGCCAAGAGCCCCTCCTTCCCGGAACCGTTGCCGCCCAAGGATCCCTTGGGTGTCCTCCATACGGGAGATCACGGGCTGTCCAGCTTCCTGGCTTCCTGGCGTTCCAAGACCAAGGAACCTCGCCCGGCGGGGCTCATTCAGACGTCGAAGGGACCTGCGCTGGTGGTGATGCAATCGATGGCCGGCTCCCCCGGGGAGGGTTCCAATGTGAGGAATCTGGTGTTGGGTCGGTTGCTCAATAACAACGTGCTCGCCGACCTCGGCAACCGCTCCCAGGTGTCCCTGCGCGTCGAGGCGCCCGACAGAGAGCTCATCCCGTATCCCGGAGCGGCGGTCCCCGAGCCGGAAACCGTGATCACCAGTGGACCCGAGCAACTGCTGGTGTCCCGGACGCTGCTGGATCCCCTGGGCAGACCGATCCTCAAGCTGGCGTTCCCAGCATCCCGGGAGATCACCGTGCAGGCGAGGTTCGCCCTGCGCTTCGCCTTTTTTTCCCTGATGCTGGCCGGGGCCGTGGTCGTCCTGGCCATGATGGCCGTCACCAACCGCTTGGTGGTGTCTCCGGTTCAGAAGATAGAAACTTTCGTCAAGGCCATCGCTGGGAACGACGATCTGTCTCCCCGGCTGCAGATCCGCACCCGC
Source organism: uncultured cyanobacterium (assembly GCA_963772735.1). Taxonomy (GTDB): domain Bacteria; phylum Cyanobacteriota; class Cyanobacteriia; order PCC-6307; family Cyanobiaceae; genus Cyanobium. Next base: position 93,867 of record CAVYYO010000003.1, read on the forward strand.
GACGAGTTCGGTGGGCTGGCAAGCCGGATCAACATCATGGTGGACAGGCTGGAGAAGGCCCGGCGAGAGGTCGTCGATCAGTCGTTCGAGGCCGGACTCGCCGAAATGGCAAGGGGAGTTCTGCATAACATCGGCAATGCCCTCACACCGGTGAGCGTCAACGCCACCGGACTGCTCTCCAGCGCCCGAGCTCTGCCCGCAGCCGAGGCGGCAATGGCGAATGCCGAACTGGAGCGGAATGACCTCGATCCGTCGCGCCGTGCCGATCTGGAACGATTCCTGCAGGTGCTGGGCTCCAGCATCGCTGTCAGCGCCGGCAGGCTCGTGAAGGAAGCGGTGCAGGTCGAGAGCGGTCTGCGGCAGATCCATCTGATGCTGCAGGAGCAGTCACGCTTCGCCAGCACCTCCCATCTGGTCGAGCGGGTCAGTGTGCTCGAACTGGTCAACGACTCCCTTCGGCTGGTGCCGCCCGATCGACTGGCCCGGATGACGATCATCCGGGATCCCTCCCTCTCACAGGTGGGCACCCTTTCGCTGCCGAGAACCGCTCTGGCCCAGGTCATACAGAATCTGGTGCTGAACGCCTGCGAGGCGGTGCGTCCGGGAGAACGGGGAATCATTCGGATCCGCTGCGCCCTCGAGCAATCCGGCGGGCGACAGGTCCTGGCGATGGGCTTTCAGGATGACGGCACCGGTATCCCCCCTGAGCTGATGCCCCGGTTGTTCTCGAAGGGGTTTTCCACAAAATCTAAAGAAACGAATTCCGGTCTTGGCCTGCACTGGTGCGCCAACGTCCTGCAGGCGATGGAAGGCTCTCTTCGGGCAGAAAGCGACGGGACCGATCGGGGAGCAATTTTTCACCTGAAACTCCCCTTGGCTTAATGTTTGCTTGTTAATGCTTTGTTAAGTTCCATGCAATAATCATCATGGCCCTGCGATGTCCCCTGCCCCAGGCTCTGCCAATAGTCTGCAGCAGCGCAAGGCGCGTATTTCCATGGATCCCATGAGGTTGCCTGTGGCGCGTGATCAGTTGTCGATGCAGGAGCAGAAAGAGCAAAAGATCCCGATATTGATCGTCGATGATGAGCCAGATGTGATCGCGGCTTATCGTTCCATTCTGGAAGATGAGGAACAGAAGGGAACGTCTGAGCTGGATGCGCTGAGCGCCCGGTTGTTTCCCGATGCGCCGCGCGGCAAGGCAGGTCATGGGCCGGGTCGGCCGAGATTTCTTCTCGAGTCAGCTTCTTCCGCCGAAGAAGCCGTGGCGAGAGTTCGCCAGGCCATGGCCGACGGCAGGACCTTCTCGATCATCTTTCTGGACATGCGGATGCGACCTGGCCCAGATGGCCTGTGGGCCGCCGAGCGGATACGGGAGATGGACAGGCTTGTGGAGATCATCATCTGCACGGCCTACTCCGATGTGAATCCACTCGACATCGCTGATCGGGTCCATCCACCGGAGAAGCTGTTCTACATCCAGAAGCCCTTCCACCTCCACGAGGTGCGTCAGATGGCCAACGCCCTGGGGCGCAAACGCCTTGCTGAAGACCAGGTGGCCCGTCTGGCCTATTTCGATGCCCTGACCGGGCTTCCGAACCGGGCCCAGATGCTCCGTTTGACCAAGGATGCGATGGAGCAGGCCGCCGCCTCGTCGAGTGGCTTTGCTGTTCTTTATTTTGATCTGGTTAATTTCAAGCGTGTCAATGATGCCCTTGGCCACGGGGTCGGCGATCGGGTCCTTCAGGAAATTGCGCGTCGGCTGATCCGCGTTTCAGATCTGCTTCTGCAGCATCATCCCGCCGAGGAAGTTGGAAGCCCTTCTGTCATCCTCTCCCGGCTGGGGAGCGACGAATTCCTGATGCTTTTTCCTCTCGACAACCCTGTAGGTCAGCACGCCCAAGAGGTGGAAGACCTGGCCAAGCGCCTCCAGAAGGAGATCGCCCTGCCCATCGTTCTGGATGTCTGTGAGGTGCAGGTCTCGCTCTCGATCGGGGTAGCCATCTATCCGCAGGATGGCAACGATCCCGAAAAGCTTTTCAATCATGCTGATCTTGCCATGCGCTTTGCCAAGCGTCAGGGCCAAGGCAGGGTGCAGAGTTATGCAGGTTCCATGAATGAGGATTTCCTGCGTCGTCTGACGCTGGAAGGGCTGCTCCGAGGTGCCACGGAACGGCAGGAGCTTTCTCTGTTTTATGAACCACAGGTCAACCTGCAGACCGGACGCTGTTTTGGAATGGAAGCCCTGCTGCGTTGGCATTGTGCGGAAGTAGGCATCGTTTCACCGGCTGAATTCATTCCAGTCGCTGAAGAGAGTGGTCTCATCATTCCCATAGGCGAATGGGTGTTGAGGGAGGCCTGCCGGCAGGTTGTTGCCTGGAGGCAGGAAGGCCTGATTCTCGAGCGGATCTGTGTCAATATCTCGCCAGTTCAGATGTGCCAGCCTGGATTCTCTGATCTGATCGAGCAAGTAATAGAGGAATCGGGATTACCGGCTGGCTGCCTGGAACTTGAAATCACCGAGTCATCGTTACTCAATAACCCTGACGCTTGCCAGTCGCTGCTGAGACATCTTAAGGGCCTGGGCTTGAAGTTTGCAATAGATGATTTCGGGACTGGCTACTCGAGTCTGCACCGTCTCAAGGAGTTTGATGTCGATCGACTCAAGATCGATCGTTCCTTCATCATGAACATCACCTCTGAGGACTCCGATGTCGGAATCGTCTCTGCCATCATCGGCATGGGTCGATCCCTCGGGCTCGAGGTGATTGCCGAAGGCATCGAGCTTCAGGAGCAGGCAGGGGTCCTGCGCGGCCTCGGCTGTGAGCAGATCCAGGGTTACCTGATCAGCAGGCCGATGCCTGCTGATCAGGCCAGGTCCTACATCGGGGAGAGGGTTCTGACCCTTCCAGGGGAAACGTCCGCGCCGATGGTGGCTGATCTCCGCAACGGGATCTCCTGAATCCTCAGAGGTGTCCCTGCTCCCTGCCAGGCGCCGCTGTCATGCCGTCGATGGCCAGGGCGGCTGCAGGCTGGGTTTCGGTTGGCGATCCTCAGAATCCTCACCGTTGCCCTGCCTAGCCTGGAGGTGAGGTTCGGCGCCGGCCGGCCCCTTTGCGCACTTCGATTCTTCCTGGGGGCAATCCTGCCATGTGTCTCGACTGCAACTGCGGCCAGCCGGTCAAAGCCTCCCCCGCTCCCCCCCGGCGTCTGGAACTGGGACAGCGGCTCCTGGTTCATAACGATGCCCAGGCGGCCGCCAACCGGAAGCATTTCGCCAGCGAAGGGGCGCGGGTGATCAATCTGTTGTCCTCCCCTGGCTCCGGCAAGACCGCCCTGCTGGAGCGGCTCGCCAGGGAACTGGTGCCGCCCGAGCCGGTGGAACGGCATCCGATGGCGGTGATCGTGGGGGATCTGGCCACCGACAACGACGCCCGCCGTCTGCGGGCTGCCGGTGTGCCGGCCCTGCAGATCACCACCGGCCAGGCCTGCCATCTGGAGGCGGCGATGGTTCACCGGGCCGTCCATGACCTCGCCCACCTCGGCCATCCCCTGGCTGGGTTGGAGCTGCTGGTGATCGAGAACGTCGGCAACCTGGTCTGCCCCGCCGCCTTCGACCTGGGCGAAAGCCTGCGGGTCGTGCTGCTGTCGGTGACCGAGGGGGAGGACAAACCCCTCAAGTACCCGGCCCTGTTCCACTCGGCTGATGTGGTGGTGGTCAGCAAGGTGGATCTGGCCGCAGCCTGCGACTTCGACGGCCTCCAGGCCCGCCACAACATCGCCAGGGTGGCCCCCCACGCCCGGATCGTGGAGTTCTCCGCCCGCACAGGCGCCGGCATGGACGCCCTGTTGGAGGCCATCGGCATGGCCCGGGTGCCCGCCGGCGTGTGAGTCCGTCCCCGCCGGAGGGACAGGCCCGGCTGCACCTGGAGTGCCGGGGTGTGGTGCAAGGTGTGGGCTTTCGCCCCACGGTGCATCGCCTGGCCGTCGGCCTGGGACTGAGGGGCCGGGTGGAGAACGTGGCCGCCGCGGTGCGGCTGGATCTGGAGGGGGAGCGTTGCGCCCTGGAGGCGTTCCTGCGGGAGCTGCCGCGGCGGTTGCCGCCCCAGGCCCGTCTCGAACCCCTCCAGCCCCTGTGGTCGTCTCCCGTCTCCCCGGCAGACCAGACGGGCCCTGCCGGGGTGCGGATCGTGGATGGCGCCGCCGCACCCCTCGCCATCGACCTGGTGGCGCTGGCCCTGGCGGCGGATCGGGCCCCCTGCCCCGCCTGCATGGCCGAACTGGCGGATCCCGCCGACCGTCGTCGCGGCTATCCCTTCATCAGCTGCTGCGACTGCGGCCCCCGCTTCAGCATCGCCACGGCCGAGCCCTACGCGCGGGCCCACACCACGCTGGCCCCCTTTCCCCTCTGTGCCGCCTGCCGCCGGGAGTTCGAGGATCCGGGCGATCGCCGTTTCCATGCCGAGACGATCGCCTGCCCCGCCTGCGGGCCGCGGCTGGCGCTCTGGGACGGGGCCGGCAGGCCGCTGCGGAACAGGGGCTCCGGCGGGGGGGACACGGCGGAGTTGCTCCAGCTCTGCTGCGAGCGTCTGGCTGCCGGGGAGATCCTGGCGCTGCAGGGGGTTGGGGGCTTCCAGCTGCTGGTGGATGCGGCCGATGCCGATGCCGTGGCGCGGCTGCGGCGCCGCAAGCGACGGCCCGCCAAGCCCTTCGCGCTGCTGGTGGCCAAGGCAAGCGTGATGGCCCCCTTCTGCCGGATCGACGCTCAGGAGCGCACGGCCCTTGAGGATCCGGCCGCCCCGATCGTGCTGCTGCGGCGCCGCAGAGCGGGGCCCGAGGACCTGCCGGGGGTGGCCCCGGGCAGTCCCACGCTGGGGGCGATGCTGCCGGCATCGCCCCTGCATCACCTGCTGGCGGCGGCGTTCGGCCGGCCCCTGGTGGCCACCAGCGGCAACCTCAGCGGCGAGCCGCTCTGCACCGATCCCGCCGAGGCGGTGGCGCGACTGGGGGCGGAGGCTCCCTGCCCGGTCGCCGATGCCTTCCTGGTGCACGACCGGGCCATCGCCCGTCCCCTGGACGATTCCGTGCTGCAGGTGATCGGCGGCCGGCCGGCCCTGCTGCGCCGTTCCCGCGGCTACGCCCCCCTGCCCCTGCCCCTGCAGCCGGGTGGGTCTGCTGACGGGGCGTGGCCGGCGCTGGTGGCCCTGGGCGGCGATCTCAAGTGCGCCCCCGGCCTGGCCATGGACGGCAGGCTCTGGCTGGCCCCCCACCTCGGGGACCTGGCCGAGGGCCGCCAGCTGCGGCGGCTGCAGGACGGGTTGGCGGCCATCGACCGACGCTGGGGGGAGCGCGTCAGCGAGATCGCCTGTGATGCCCATCCCGGTTACCTGAGCCATCAGCTCGCCGGTTCCCGCCACTGGCCCAGGCGGACGGTGCCCCATCACCAGGCCCATGCCCTGGCCGTGCTGGCCGAGCATGGGCTCGAGCCACCGGTGCTCGCCTTCACCTGGGATGGGCTGGGCTTCGCCCCGCCCGCCCCGCAGACCTGCGGACCGTCAGGGGAGGCGGGCCTCTGGGGCGGCGAGCTGCTGCACATCGGCCAGGACGGCACCAGACGGCTGGTGGCCCTGCGCCCCTGGCCGCTGCCCGGCGGCGAGCGCGCCATGGCCGAGCCCCGCCGGGCGGCCCTGGGACTGCTGGCAGCGGCCGGACCGGAAGCCCTCGAGCATCCCGGTGCCCGTCAGACCCTGGCGGCCTTCACTGCGGGGGAGCGCAGCTTGCTGCTGCAGGCGATCGGCAGCGGCTGCAACAGCCCCTGGAGCTCGAGCATGGGGCGGCTGTTCGATGCGGTCGCCTCCCTGCTGGGCCTGGTGCAGGTGATGAGCTTCGAGGGGGAAGGGGGGCTGCGGCTGCAGGGCGCCGCTGTCCGGGAGACCGATTCTGCCGCTGCGCCGTCGGACCTCATACGCCTCTCCCTGCCTCTGGTCGCCGGCGCGGCTCTCGAGGACGGTCTCGCCGGACCGGTGCGCCAGGGGGGGGAGGCCCCGTGCCTCGGCTGGCTCGACTGGGCGCCGCTGCTGGCGGTCCTGCTGAAGGCCATCGCGGCGGGGGAATCGCCGGAGGTCTGCGCTGCCGGATTCCACCGGGCCCTGGCCCGGTCCCTGGCTGACCTGGCCTGGCAGGCCAGCGGGCCCTGGGGCACCCGGACCATCGCCCTCGCGGGGGGGTGCTTCCAGAACCGTCTGCTGCTCGAGACCTCGGTGGCGGCGCTGCGAAGCCGCGGGCTGCGACCGTTCTGGCCTGAGGCCGTGCCCTGCAACGACGGCGGGCTCGCCCTGGGGCAGGCGTGGGCCCTGCGGAGACGACCTCAGCCATGGCCCGGCGCACAGCGGGCGGGAGGGCCATGGCTGCCATGGCTGGGGGAAGGAAAACGCCCGGTTTGACTCTGTTACGTTGAGACGAACCTCTGAATCGGGCTTCTGGGAAAAATATCCCAACGTGCCTTCCTGCCTTACGGAGTATCGCTTCCACGCTCCTGAGTCTCTCTCGCCTGCGGTCAATCGTTCCTTATCCCAACGTCTCCCCTCATGCCCTGCATCCCGGAATTCAGGTCCATGAAAACTCGGCTTCTGCTCCTGCTGACACCCTTGCTGGCCGCTCCGGTGCAGGCCCAGGTCGGTTTCTCTCTCCAGGTGGGCCAGCCCGGGTTCTACGGGCAGCTCAACCTTCTCGGTGGCGCCTACCCGACCCCCCAGCTGCTCTATTCCCAGCCGCTGCTTGTCGAGAGGCGCCCGGCCTATGCCCGGCCGCCCGTCTACCTGCGCGTTCCGCCGGGTCACGCGAAGAACTGGGGTAGATACTGCTCCCGCTATTCCGCCTGCGATGTTCCGGTCTATTTCGTGAGCGACAGGTGGTACGAGGATGTCTATGTTCCGCGCTATCGGAACCTCCGGGCTGACTGGGACGATGATGATGACTATCGCGGCTATGACGACTACCGCGGCAAGAAGGAAAAGAAAAACAAAAACAAGTACTACAGGCGCTGGTGAGTTGACTTTCTTTCATGCCACGGTCTTTCATGCTTCGGTCTTTCATGCCCCGGTGACCGTCGCCTTTTGAATTCCTCTCTGAAAGCGAATAGAGCAGCTGCTGGGTTCGCAATTCTTGCTCACTGCCACGGGTGATCGGAAGCTGGTGGCCGCGATTCGGGAATGGCGCCGCTGGCTCCAGTCCACTGCTGTGATGGCCGTTGATGCGGCCCATCTGAGCGATCCCCCCGTGCCCAATCTGATGACGCAGGAGAGTGAGGCCTTGAACCTGGTGACGGATGGCTTCTTCAACGCCGTGCGCGCAGCGGATGCACGGATCGTGGCCACCAACAACTATCAGTATCTGGCGGATGTCCTCCATTGGTGTGCGGAGGCCAGAGGGTACGGACTGGATGAAGATCCAGCCCGCCCATTGGACGGTGATTCCGTACTGGCCAGTCTCAGCATCCGCGTTCGCATCGATGGTATTGAGTTCCCACCGGTGTTGGAGCATGGCGCCAGTGCGACCCCGCGCTTGCTCACCTACACGGTCAGCGGAAAATGCGCTCCTGTTCGAGCCCTTGCCGGGATTGCGCCTGCAGATCAGCGGTGCCGAAACCTCCAGCGATCCTTTCCTGACGAAGCCGAATGACAACGGTCGTTTCAGCCTCCTCGTCCAGCGATCGGCCACAGGCGATCTGGTGATCGACAACGAGGCATCTTTCCCCAGCTCGCTCGATCCCATCGTGCGGCAACGGCTGAAACTGCAGGTGCCGTCCGCCTGACGTCGAGATCAGGCGCTGCGGCGGCGACCAGCAGGAAGAACACCGGATGCTTCGTCTTCAGCCACTCCACTCGGCGAGGAAGGGGAAGCTTCCTCTGCCGTGGCTTCGGCTGAGCTGCCCGATGCAACCATTCAGCTGGTTCGCTTTGCTGCGGGCCTCGCTTCTCCCGGGCCGATTTCCATACCCATCCCTTCGGCCTTGTCAAGGCTCCCCGCCTTTCGCGGCCGCGCTGGGCTCCCCCGCCGGTTCTGTCTATAACCAAGGGGGAAGGGTCCACCCTGCCGTCCCGTTCCATGTGCCTGGCCATCCCCGGTCGCATCCTGCGGATCGCGACCGTGCCGCCCGTCGGCTCCGCCACCGGCGCGGGTGACCCTGGGGATCCCCTGTGGCGCATGGCCGAGGTGGATTTCGGCGGCGTGCGGCAGGAGGTCAGCCTGGCCTGCCTGCCGGAGGCGGCCGTGGGTGACCGGGTGCTTGTGCATGTGGGCCTGGCCCTGAGTGTTGTCGACGACGAGCTGCCATGACGGCCACCAGCCTGCGGACCAGCACCGCCGCGATCACCGTCGACGGCAACGAGGCCGTGGCGCGGGTGGCCTACCGCCTCAACGAGGTCATCGCCATCTACCCGATCACCCCCGCCTCGCCCATGGGGGAGTGGGCCGATGCCTGGAACAGCGAGGGCCGCCCCAACCTGTGGGGGAGCGTGCCAGCGGTGGTGGAGCTGCAGAGCGAGGGCGGCGCCGCCGGTGCGGTGCACGGAGCCCTCCAGGCCGGCGCGCTCACCACCACCTTCACCGCCTCCCAGGGACTGCTGCTGATGGTCCCCAACCTCTACAAGCTGGCCGGCGAGCTCACCCCCGCCGTGCTGCACGTGGCGGCCCGCTCCCTGGCGGCCCAGGGGCTTTCGATCTTCGGCGACCACAGCGACGTGATGGCCTGCCGCGGCACGGGCTGCGTGATCCTCTGCTCCGCCTCGGTGCAGGAGGCGGGCGACTTCGCCGCCATCGCCACCCGGGCGAGCCTGAAAGGGCGGCTGCCGGTCCTGCACATGTTCGACGGCTTCCGCACCTCCCACGAGGTCCAGAAGATCCAGCCCATTGCCGATGCGGTGCTGCACGAGCTGATGCCGATGGAGGAGGTGGCCGCCCACCGCCAGCGGGCCCTCTCCCCCGACCATCCGGTGCTGCGCGGCACCGCCCAGAACCCCGACGTCTACTTCCAGGCCCGGGAGTCGGTGAACCGCTTCTACGACGCCCTGCCCGGCCATCTGGAGGAGGCGATGGAGCGCTTCGCCGGCCTCACCGGCCGCCCCTACCGGCCCTACGAGTACGTGGGCGCCGCCGATGCCGAGCGGGTGGTGGTGCTGATGGGCTCCGGCTGCGAGACCGCCGAGGAGACCGTGGAGGCCCTGATCGCCGCCGGCGAACGGGTGGGCCTGCTCAAGGTGCGCCTGTTCCGGCCCTTCGCGGCGGGCCTGTTCACGGCGGCCCTGCCGCCGACGGTGCGGTCCCTGGCGGTGCTGGACCGCTGCAAGGAGCCCGGCGCCGGCGGTGAGCCTCTTTACCTCGATGTGGTGGCCGCCCTCAGCGAGGAGTGGCCCGAGCGGAACGGCGATCGGCCCCTGCCGCGGGTGGTGGGCGGCCGCTACGGCCTCTCCTCCAAGGAGTTCACCCCGGCCATGGTGAAGGCGGTGCTGGACAACCTGCAGGCCGATCGGCCGCTGAACCACTTCACGGTCGGCATCGACGACGACGTCACCCACCGCTCCCTGCCGTTCGCGGCGGACTTCGGCGTGGAGCAGGCCGAGCAGGTGCGGGCCGTGTTCTACGGCCTCGGCTCCGACGGCACCGTCGGGGCCAACAAGGCCAGCATCAAGATCATCGGTGAGCACACCGATCTGTTCGCCCAGGCCTACTTCGTCTACGACTCCAAGAAGTCCGGCTCGGTCACGGTCTCCCACCTGCGCTTCGGCCCCCGGCCGATCCGCGCCCCCTACCTGATCGAGAGGCCCACCATGGTGGCCTGCCACCAGTGGGATTTCATCGATCGCTTCGACCTGCTCGCGGGGCTCGGGGCCGGCGGCGTGCTGCTGCTCAACAGCCCCTACGACCCGGCGGACAGCTGGCAGCGAATGCCGGCGGCGATGCGTCGGCGCATCCGAGAGCTGGAGCTGCAGGTGTGGGTGATCAACGCCTACCGGGTGGCGCGGGAGGCGGGCATGGGCCAGCACATCAACACGGTGATGCAGGCCTGCTTCTTCGCCGTCAGCGGGGTGCTGCCGCGGGAGGAGGCGATCGAGCGCATCCGCGCCTCCATCCGCAAGATCTACGGCCGCAAGGGGGAGGCGGTGGTGGCCATCAACCTGCGGGCCCTCGACGCCACCCTCGCGCACCTGCAGCCGCTGGACTGGCGCCGGCTGCCCGAGGAGGCGGAGCTGCCGCCCCCCGGCCCCGCGGAGGACAGGCTGGCCGCGGCTCCCGCCTTCGTGCGCGAGGTGATCGCTCCGATGCTGGAGCGTCGCGGCGACGATCTGCCGGTGAGCGCCCTCCCCTGCGACGGCACCTGGCCCACCGGGACGGCCCGCTGGGAAAAGCGCAACATCGCCGAGACGGTGCCGGTGTGGGAGAGCGACCTCTGCGTCCAGTGCGGCAAGTGCGTGATGGTGTGCCCCCATGCCGTGATCCGCGCCAAGGCGGTGCCGCCGGAGGCCCTGGCCGCAGCGCCGGAGGGCTTCCGCCAGGCCCCGGCCCGCGACCACGACCTCGCCGGCCGCAGCTTCACCATCCAGGTCGCCGTGGAGGACTGCACCGGCTGTGCCCTGTGCGTGGAGGTCTGCCCGGCGCGGGATCGCACCGAACCGCGGCGCAAGGCGATCAACATGGCCCCCCAGCGCCCCCTGCGGGAGGCGGCGCGCGGCCACTGGGACTTCTTCCTGGGGCTGCCGGAGATGCCCCGCGGCACTCTCAACCTCCGCAAGATCGGCCAGCAGCAGCTGCAGGAGCCCCTCTTCGAGTTCTCCGGCGCCTGCGGCGGCTGCGGCGAAACGCCCTATCTCAAGCTGGCCAGCCAGCTGTTCGGCGACCGCATGCTGGTGGCCAACGCCACGGGCTGCTCCTCCATCTACGGCGGCAACCTGCCCACCACCCCCTGGAGCGCCAACGCCGCCGGGCGCGGCCCGGCCTGGAGCAATTCCCTGTTCGAGGACAACGCCGAATTCGGCCTGGGCATGCGGGTGGCGATCGACCAGCAGCGGCAGATGGCCCTGGAGCTGCTGGAGCGGCTGGGGCCGGCGCCGGAGCGGGCCGACCCCCTGCTGCCGGAGGACCTGGTGGCGGCGATCCGCGATGCCGACCAGCACGACGAGGCGGGCATCGCGGCCCAGCGGCAGCGGGTGGAGGAGTTGCGGCGCCTGCTGCGGGGTGCCCTGCCCGGCGGCCCGCGGGCGGCGGAGGCCGCCCGCCTGCTGGATCTGGCCGATGCGCTGGTGAAGAAGAGCGTCTGGCTGGTGGGGGGCGACGGCTGGGCCTACGACATCGGCTTCGGCGGCCTCGACCACGTGCTTGCCAGCGGCCGGGACGTCAACGCCCTGGTGCTCGACACCGAGGTGTACTCCAACACCGGCGGCCAGATGTCGAAGGCCACGCCGCGGGGAGCGGTGGCCAAGTTCGCCGCCGGCGGCAAGGCGGCCGGCAAGAAGGATCTGGGGCTGATGATGATGACCTACGGCAGCGTCTACGTGGCCAGCGTGGCGATGGGGGCCCGCGACGAGCACACGGTGCGGGCGTTCCTGGAGGCGGAGAGCTACCCGGGCCCGTCCCTGATCCTGGCCTACTCCCACTGCATCGCCCACGGCATCGACATGGCGAAGGGGATGGAGCAGCAGAAGGCGGCGGTGGATTCCGGCCGCTGGCTCCTCTACCGCTACGACCCGCGCCGCGCCGAACGGGGCGAGAACCCGCTCCAGATCGACGGCCAGGGCCCGAAGCGCCCGCTGGCCGAGGCGATGGCCACGGAGAACCGCTTCCGCATGCTCTCCTACAGCCAGCCGGAGCGCGCCCGCGCCCTGGCCCGTGAGGCCCAGCGGGAGGTGGACCGCCGCTGGGCGGCCTACCGCGCCCTGGCGGAGTCCCATCAGACGGAGGCAGAGGCATGAACCGTCCCGATCTCTCGGTCACCTATCTGGGCCTGGAGCTGCGCAGCCCCCTGGTGGTGGGGGCCGCCGCCCCCCTCAGCGAGGACCTCGACATGCTGCTGCGGCTGGAGGAGGCGGGGGCCGCCGCGGTGGTGCTGCATTCGCTGTTCGAGGAGCAGATCGAGCACGACCAGCTGGAACTGCACCGGGTGACCCTGCAGGGCGCCGACAGCTACGGGGAGGCCCTCAGCTATTTCCCGGAGCCCTCGATCTTCCATGTGGGCCACGACCTCTACCTGCGCCACATCGAGCAGGCCCGCTCCCGGCTCTCGGTGCCCGTGATCGCCAGCCTCAACGGCGATCGCCCTGGCCGCTGGGTGCAGGTGGCGCGCCGGATGGAGGACGCCGGCGCCAGTGCCCTGGAGCTGAACATCTATTCGGTGCCCACCGATCCGGACCTCTCCAGCGAGGCGATCGAGACCCAGGTGCTGGAGATCGTGGCGGAGGTGCGCGCCGAGGTGCGGCTGCCCCTGGCGGTGAAGCTCAGCCCGTTCTTCACCAACTTCAGCGCCATGGCCCGGCGGCTGGCGGCGGGGGGCGCCGATGCCCTGGTGCTGTTCAACCGCTTCTATCAGCCCGACATCGACATCGAGGCCCTGGAGGTGCGCCCCAACCTGCTGCTCAGCACCCCCCACGATCTGCGCCTGCCCCTGCGCTGGATCGCCCTGCTGCATGGCCGTCACCCGGTGGAGCTGGCGGCCACCGGCGGGGTGCACCGCGGCACCGACGTGGTGCGCCTGCTGATGGCCGGTGCCGCCGTCACCCAGGTGGTGGCGGCCCTGCTGCGCCACGGTCCCGGCCGGCTGGCCGGGCTGGAGGAGGAGCTGAGCCAGTGGCTGCTGGAGCACGAGCACGCCACGGCCCGGGAGCTGATCGGCTGCATGAGCCAGGAGCGCTGCCCGGATCCGAGCGAATACGAGCGCTCCCAGTACATGCGCGCCGTTCAGACCTATCACGCCGCCGATGCGGCCGCGGCGCCGGGGCCGTGGTGAGCGCGCCGGTGACGGCAGGACGGGATCAGGCTGCCGAGGTCAGGGGACTGGCGGCCGAGCTGGCCGCCCTCACCACCCGCCCCTGGACCCTGATGGAGGTGTGCGGCGGCCAGACCCACGCCATCGTGCGCTGGGGCCTCGACCAGCTGCTGCCGAGCGGCCTGCGGCTCATCCACGGCCCCGGCTGCCCCGTGTGCGTGACTCCGGCGGACACCATCGACAGGGCCCTCGAGTCTGGCCCGCCGTCCGGAAGTGATCCTCTGCTCCTACGGCGACATGCTGCGGGTGCCCGGCAGCAGCGCCGGGGGTGAGGCGGGGGATCTGCTGGGGGTGCGCGCCGCGGGGGGGGATGTGCGCCTGCTCACCTCGCCCCTGGAGGCCCTGGCCCTGGCCCGGCGCCACCCCGATCGCCAGGTGGTGTTCCTGGCGGTGGGCTTCGAGACCACCGCCCCGGCCACGGCCCTGCTGGTCCGCCAGACCCTGGCCGCCGGCGTCACCAATCTGTCCCTGCTGCCCGCCCACGTGCGGGTGCCCCCCGCCATGGAGGCGATCCTCACCGCCGAGGGCAACCAGGTGCAGGGATTCCTGGCGGCTGGCCACGTCTGTGCCGTGATGGGCACCGGGGAGCTCCGAGAGCTGGCGGACCGGCACCGGGTGCCGGTGGTGGTGACCGGCTTCGAGCCGGTGGATCTGATGCGGGGTCTGCTGGCCTGCGTGCGGCAGCTGGAGCGGGGGGAGGCCCGGGTGGCCAATGCCTACGGCCGGGTGGTGCGCCAGGAGGGCAACCCGGCCGCCCGGGCCCTGCTGGCGTCGGTGTTCGAGCCGGTGGACCGGCCCTGGCGGGGCTTCGGGGTGATCCCCGGCGGCGGCCTGGGGCTGCGGGCTGCTTTCCGGGGGCTGGATGCCGCCCGCCTGCTGCCGCCGCCACCGCCGGCTGAGAGCGGCGCGGCCCCGCCGCCGCCGGCATCGGCCGAGGAGGAGGTCTGCATCAGCGGAGCGATCCTGCAGGGGCGGGCCAGACCCGTCGACTGCCCGGCCTTCGGCGGCCGCTGCACCCCGGAGCATCCGCTGGGGGCGCCGATGGTGTCCTCGGAGGGGGCCTGTGCGGCCTACCACCGCTACCGCCGCCGTGGCTGAAGCGGACCCGGGCGCCACCCCCCGGATCCGGCTGGCCCATGGCGGTGGCGGCACCCTGATGCAGGAGCTGATCGACGTCGAGCTGCGCCGCCTCTACGCCGATCCCCAAGGGGTGCTCCACGATGCGGCCCGCCTATCCCTGCCCCACGGCCGGCTGGCCTTCACCACCGACAGCTACGTGGTGCAGCCCCTGGAATTCGAGGGCGGCGACATCGGCAGCCTGGCGGTGACCGGCACCGCCAACGACCTGGCGATGGCCGGGGCCCGGCCGCTGCTGCTCAGCCTGGGCCTGATCCTGGAGGAGGGCCTGGAGCTGGCCCTGCTGCGGCGGATCATCGACTCCCTGGCGGCCACGGCGCGCCGCTGCGGCATGGCCATCGTGACCGGCGACACCAAGGTGGTGGAGCGGGGCAAGGGGGATGGGGCCTTCCTCAACACCAGCGGCATCGGCCTGCTGGAGGTGGCCGAGCCGATCGATCCGCTGGCCATCGTCCCGGGCGACCAGCTGCTGGTGAGCGGCGATCTGGGCCGCCACGGGGTGGCGATCCTGGCGGCCCGTCACGGGCTGGATCTGCAGCCGCCCCTGGCCACGGACTGCATGCCCCTGTGGCCCGCGGTGGAGGCCCTGCTGGCCGCGGGGGTGCGGCCCCACTGCCTGCGCGACCTCACCCGCGGGGGCCTGGCCAGCGCCCTGACGGAACTGGCCGCCCCCAACGCTCTGGAGCTGGTGATCGAGGAGGAGCGCATCCCGGTGGCCGAGCCCGTGCGGCGCACCTGCGAGCTGCTGGGCTTCGATCCCCTGCACATGGCCAACGAGGGCCGCTTCCTGGCGGTGGTGCCCGAAGCCGAACGGGAGCGGGCCCTGGCGGTGCTGGCGCCGGGCGGGGGGGCCTGGATCGGCGCGGTGGCCGCAGGGACGACCAAGGGCCGGGTGCTGCTGCGCACCCCCTTCGGCAGCGAGAGGGTGCTGGTGCCGCTCAGCGGCGAACTGCTGCCCCGGATCTGCTGATCCAGGGCCCGCTGCTCCCGACCCCGAGGCTCACTGCACCGGCACCTGGGTCGGCTCGGCGCCCGGGGCGGGCCCCCGGCGCGGCACGGTCACCGTCAGCTGTCCTTCGCGGGCCGTGGCCTGCAGGCCGGCGCTGTCGGCGTCCTGCGGCAGGGTGAAGCTGCGGGAGAAGTGGCCGTAGGAGCGCTCGACGCGGTGCATGCGGGCGTTCTCCTCCTTCTTCTCCTGCTGCCGTTCCCCCTCCACGGTGAGCACACCGTTGTCGACGGTCACCTTGAGGTCCTCCTTGCGGACTCCGGGGATATCGGCCTGGATCTCGTAGCCGCCGTCGGTTTCGACGATGTCGACCCTGGGATGCCAGTCGGCCAGGGGGCCGCCGGCACCGGCACGACTTCCGGGCCAGGGCCAGGGCAGGGAGCGGGTGTAGCGGTCGAAGAGTTCTTCGACGTCCCTGAGGGTTTCGGTGGGAATGATGGCCATGGTGCTGATTCCTCTGACGGA
The DNA here is from genome assembly GCA_963772735.1 of uncultured cyanobacterium. Taxonomy (GTDB): domain Bacteria; phylum Cyanobacteriota; class Cyanobacteriia; order PCC-6307; family Cyanobiaceae; genus Cyanobium. The sequence continues at coordinate 109,508 of CAVYYO010000003.1, forward strand.
AGGATCAGGGGGGCGTTTCCGGGCTGCCTGGGATCGACGGGTGGCTCGGGCCCCGGGGGACTCGGGCCGGTGCGTGGGTCGCAAGGCAAGGGCCCGTGAGGACGGCCCCTCTCTTGCTTCACTGTATTCCGAGCTGCGTCAGGGCCGGTTGAAGGGCCAGGCCGCTCACATTCCTTCAAACCCACAGGCCCTTGCTTTTCCTTGCCGGCCGCAGGACCTGCCCAGGGTCAGGACACCGCTGAACGTCCCCCTTCAGCCCATGGGGCACCCGATGGACGCTGCCAGCGCTTGTGGAGGGCGTCGGCAGCGATCACCAGCAGGGGTGCGAGCGCCATCAGTCCCAGCCAGCCCGGGGGGAACGGCACCATGCCGAACACCGCGGCCAGGGGAGGCAGCAGCACCAGGGCTCCCGCCACGACGGGCTCGCTGAGCAGACCCAGGACGAGCAGTCGGTTGGGAAACTCGCAGCGTCTCCCAGGCGGGGCGGGTGTCGCTGCGGCAGGAGAGCAGTGCCCCCATCTGACCGGCCACGATCAGGCAGAAGGCCACAGTGCCGGCCCTGCTCTGGATCGCCAGGGCGGCCGCCGGGGCCGTGCCGTGCAGCAGCTGGGGGGCCAGGGTCCGGAGCGCGCTCCAGTCGACGCCTGCCTGTCGCCACACCAGCAGGTAGCCGGCCAGGGCCGTCAGGGCCTCCGCCATGCCCAGCACCAGATAGCCGCGCACCATCACGGCCCGGTTGAGCAGCGGCCGATCGCGGGGACGGGGGGGGCGCCGCATCAGACCCGCCTCGGGCAGCTCGGCCCCGAGGCCCAGGGCCGGCAGGATGTCGGTGCCCAGATCCACCGCCAGGATCTGCAGCACCGTGAGCGCGGCAGGGATCCGCAGCACCACCATCGCCAGGAAGGGCACCGCCTCCGACACGTTCGCCACCAGGATGTAGGTGATGAACTTGCCGATGTTGGCCACCACCGAGCGGCCGTAGCGCACGGCCTCCACGATGGTGGCGAAGTTGTCGTCCAGCAGCACCACGTCGGCCGCTTCCCTGGCCACGTCGGTGCCGCTGCAGCCCATGGCCACGCCCACATCGGCCGCCCGCAGGGCAGGGGCGTCGTTGACCCCGTCGCCGGTGACGGCCACCACCTCCCCCAGGGCGCGGTAGGCCTGCACGAGCCGCAGTTTCTGTTCCGGGGCCATGCGGGCGAACACCAGGCGCTGGCGGTACTTGATCAGCTGCCTCAGCTGCACGTCGCTGACGCGGCTGAGGGTGGCCCCCTCGATCACCCGGACCGGATCGGCGCCGCCCCGGTGGTGGCTGCCGCCAGGGTGGTCGGCTCCATGCTCCTGAGCAGAGGCGGGGGCATCGAGCAGACCGATCTGCTGGGCGATCGCCTGGGCCGTCAGTCCGTAGTCGCCCGTCACCATGGTGACCCGGATGCCGGCCTCCAGGCACCGACGGATCGCCTCGGGCACCTCCGGCCGCGGCGGGTCGTAGAGACCGATCAGGCCCAGGAAGAGCTGCTCCGCCTCCAGTTCCTCTGCGGGGGAGTCGTCGAGAGAGGCATCGCCCGGCCGCAGGGAGAGGGCCAGCACCCGGAAGCCCCGGGCCGCCAGGGCGTCGTTGGCCGCCATCACCTGCCCGCGCCGGGCGGCGTCAAGAGCTTCGTACCCTCCCGCGGTAATCCAGCCTCTGCAGTGTTCGAGGACCTCCAGGGGCGCCCCCTTGGTGATCACCAGGGCCTGTGCGGCCGCCGCCGGGGGGGTGGGCGCCAACGGGGGAAGGTCGTCGGCTTCGGGGTTCCAGTCCACCACCACCGTCATGCGCCGGCGGTGGGAATCGAAGGGGATCTCCCGGCGGCGGGGATGGCGCCTCTGCTGTTCCTCGGGTGTCAGCCCGGCGGCGGCGGCCGCCAGCAGCAGCGCGGTTTCGGTGGGATCCCCCACGGCCCGCCAGGGTTCCGGGGGCGCGCCGGCGCTCGGCGCGGATCGCTCCAGGCGGGCATTGGAGCAGAGGGCGGCGCCGCGCAGCAACAGCCGCCGCAGAGAGCTCCGAGGGCTCCACCAGCCAGATGTCCTCCACCGCCATGCGGTTCCCGGTCAGGGTGCCGGTCTTGTCGCTGCAGATCACGCTCACCGAGCCCAGGGTCTCCACCGCCGAGAGACGCCGGACCAAGGCCTGGCGTTTCGCCATCCGCTTCACGTTCAGGGCCAGGGTGAGGGTGACCTGGGGCAGCAGGCCCTCGGGCACGAAGGCCACGATGATCCCCATCGCGAACACCAGGCTTTCGAGGGGGGGCATGCCGACGAACAGCAGATCGAGAGCGAACACGACCGCCCCGGTGGCCAGGGCGATGCTGGTGATGGTGCGCACGATGCGTCCCACCTGGACCTCCAGGGTGCTGGCGCTGCGCTGGGTGGCGGCCGCCAGCCGGGCCACCTGGCCGAACTCGGTTTCGCTGCCGGTGGCATAGACGATCGCCTCCCCCCGCCCCGAGGTGACCGTGGTGCCGGCCAGCAGCAGATTGGAGCGTTCGCTGGTGGCCACCGGCGCCCTGGAGCGGTCCTCCGGCAGGGGGTCGCTCTCCCGGGCCACCGGCAGAGACTCACCGGTGAGCACCGAGAGATCCACGTAGAGCCCGATGGCCCGGCTCACCCGGGCATCCGCCGGCATCTTGTCCCCTTCCTCGATCAGCAGCCGGTCCCCGGCCACCAGGTCCTCCAGCGGCAGGAAACAGAGCGCGCCGTCGCGCCACACCTGCACCTGCCTGGGCAGGGCCCGGGTGAGGGCCGCCAGGGTCCGCTCCGCGTGGAATTCCTGCCAGAAGGAGAAAAGGCCGTTGATCACCACCACCGCCCAGATGGCCCAGCCCAGCTGGGGGGTGCGGGCGGCGAAGGCGAGCCCGCCCGCCACCCAGAGCAGCAGGGCCATGAAGTGGACCATCTGATCCACGAAGCGCAGGGCGAGCGGCCGTCGCTTCAGGGGAGGGAGCCGGTTGGCTCCGTAGCGCACCAGACGCCGCTCGGCCTCCTCCCGGCTGAGGCCATCGGGGGAAGTCTGCAGGGCGGGATAGACCCGCTCGAGGGGCAACGACCAGATCGGCTGGGAAGCGGACAGCAGCACGGATCTTCCGATTCGCTCGGCCTTCAGCTTGGCCCGGATCCGCCGCTGCGTCCGGACGGGGTCTGCCCTCCCAGGGCTGGACCAGCACCGCTAACTTTATCGGGCCCATGCGCCCCGACGGGCCCGCCATGGTTGCGCTCCTGCTGAGGCGTTGGCTGAGAGGGATCGCCGTACTGCTGCTCACGGCGCCCGCACTGGCCGCCGAAGCCGGAGCGGGCAACGGCACCCTCTGGCGGGTGCGCAACGGGGCGGGCACGGTCTACATCGCCGGCTCCCTGCATCAGCTGCGCACCGATCGGGACGCGCTTCCCCCGTCCTATGGCCAGGCCTATGCCGCCTCCGAGCGGTTGGCGATGGAGCTCGATATGGATGCCATCCGCCCCACGGATCTGGCGGGCGAGCTGGTGGCCCGCGCCATCGATCCCACAGGGCGTTCGCTGCGGGCCAGCCTCGGCGAGCAGCGTTGGCGTCTGCTCCAGCCCCGCCTGGCGGGCCTCGGCCTTCCCGTGGAGACTCTCGACCGGTTCGAGCCCTGGGCGGTGGCTCTGCTGCTGGCCTCCACCGACTTCCTGCGGCGGGGGTATTCCCCCGCCAGCGGCGTGGAAGGGCAGCTGCAGGCCCGCGCCGCCGCCGACCACAAGCCCATCGACGGTCTGGAAACGCCCCAGGCCCAGTTCGAGCTGCTCGACGGTTTGCCCCTCAGGGATCAGATCGGTCTGCTCGACCTCACGCTCGAGGAGCTCGACCGGCTGGGAACGCTGCTGGATTCGCTGGAGCAGTGCCTGGCGAGCGGGGGATCTGAAGCGGCTCAACGACCTGCTGCTGCGGGAGTACCGGCTGCGTCCGGATCTCTACGAACGCCTGGTGGGGGCGCGCAATGCCCGCTGGGTGCCGTCGATCCGGAGCTTTCTGCAGCGTCCCGACGACACCCTGGTGGTGGTGGGGCTGCTGCACCTGCTCGGCGAGCGGGGTGTGATCACTCTGCTGCGGAATCAGGGAATGGTGCCGGAACGCTTCATCGATGGCCACTGGCAGTCGGCGGATCCCTAGGACCAAGGCCCCCTGGGCATGGGGACGGGGCTAGGTATGACGGCTGGGTCGCAGGGCCCAGAGAGGCTCGTCGCTGGTGATGGTGCCCCGCCGCACCCCTTCCAGCAGGGTGAGCACCTGCTCGTCGTCGAGCTGATCGAAGCGTTCGTACCACTGCCCCACCGAACGCAGCCTCGGCACCGCCTTCAGCACCTCCAGGCGGTCGACCAGGCTATGGAGCATCGGCAGCAGGCTCTGGTCGACCACGGGGACGGCCAACGAAAGAAAGGCCGGACCGGTACGGCGCAGGGAGAGCAGGGCGGCCCGGGTGGTCATGCCGGTGGCGATGCCGTCATCGACCACGATCAGATGGCGGCCGGCCAGGTGGATCGGGGCGGGGTCGCCGAACCGCCGCTGGCGGCGCTCCAGTTCCTGCCGTTCCGCCGCCACCAGCTCGCTGCGTTCCTCTGCATCGGGGCCGGCCGGGTCCTCGACCCACAACACCACACCACCGGGGGCGATGGCACCCACCGCCACCTCCGGTTCCCAGGGCCGGGCCAGCTTGCGCACGGCCCAGGTCACCACAGGCAGCTGAAGGCGCTCCGCCATGGCGGCAGCCACCGGGACGCCGCCCCGGGGCAGGGCCACCAGGATCGTGCTGTCGTCCATGCCGCGCAGGTCTTCCAGGCGACGGGCCAGGGCCTGGCCGGCGTCCCGGCGGTCTCGCCAGAGTCGATGGGATGTCGGCATGGGCCTCCCGCCACAAGGGGTCCTGAGT
>CAVYYO010000004.1:0-55602 GCA_963772735.1 uncultured cyanobacterium
CCCATCACCAGGGCACCGGCGGGCACGTCGCGGGTGACGATCGCACCGGCCGCCACCAGGGCGCCGGCCCCCACGGTGACGCCGTTGAGCACGATGGCGCCGATGCCGATCAGGCAGCCGTCCTCGAGGATGGCGCCGTGCACCACCGCCCGGTGGCCGATGGTCACGTCGGCGCCGATGGCCACGGGCTGGCCGGGATCGCCGTGCAGCACCGCACCGTCCTGCACGTTGCTGCCCTCCCCCACCGAGATCGGGCAGACATCGCCGCGGGCCACGGCGGTGGGCCAGAGGCTGGCGCCCGCCGCCAGCTGCACATCGCCGATCACCACCGCCGAGGGCGCCACCCAGGCGGCGGCGTCGATGCGTGGGGCGGGCCAGGCGGTCGGCCAGGGGGCCGCGGCGGCGGCAGCGTCGGAACTGGTCATGGCAGGCGGCCGGGCGTGGCTTGGAGAGGGGCGCCGCCGGGTGATAGCTTCCCTGGCGACGGGTCGCTAGCTCAGCGGTAGAGCATTCGGCTTTTAACCGACTGGTCCTGAGTTCGAATCTCAGGCGACCCATTCAAGTTCTGGCCTGAGAAGACAGCCGCCTCCATGCGGCCCCGGAGTTGCAAGCTTCGGGTTCCCGCTTTCAGTGGGATGGACTTTCCGTGTTCGCAGCCCCGCGCGGCGATTCTGCGAAACAACGGTTCGCAGGCTCCGGCGAGCCCCTGGGAGTGGTTCGGTTGACGGGCGTATGGCTTCTCCCCCTGGGACGCCTGGGGATGGTCGTCCGATCCGGCCAGACGACTGGAGAATTGCTGTTGGGGATGGGTCCGGAGACCTCCCACAAACGAGCCGGCGCGGAGGCAGGCGCTGCGCGGCCGGTTCCCCCTACCGACACCGCTGCAGGGCGGGGTTACCAATTGGGTAGAGACCACGACCCGGGTGGTGCGAGCCCAGATCCCGGCAACCGGTCCTAGACGGAGTCTTCTCCGAAGGAGTAGGGCGCTCCCCACGGGGCGCCCTTCCCATTGGGTGGACAGGGTCCCCCTGTTCGGCCCGCAGGCCTTCGCTGCCAGCTACAGCCCCGCCGCATAGACGATCGCCGGCACCACCAGAGTCCCGTAGGCCAGCTGGGTGACCCTGGAACGGTGGGCCAGGCTGCCCGAACGTTGCACCAGCCGCGGAACTCCTTCCCCAGCCCGTAACCCAGGACCACGGTGGGAACGGTGAGCAGGATCGCGCCCATGGCGGGGAGGCAGCCGATCGGAGTCTGGTGCCGCAACGGTCAGATTCGGCGGGCAGGGGAAGGGAGGTCCATGCCGCTGGTCTCGGCCGCAGGCGGCAGCATCCTTGAGCCGCCACGAGAGACTACCGATCCCGGAGATCCGGCCGGAGCTTGCGGTGGCGGCCGCGGGCCTCGGCCCACCACCAAAGCGCCGTGTTCACCGCCCTGCCGTCGAAGCGTTCGGGATCGAAATCCCCGCTCCACGCGAGCATCTGGGCATGATCCCCGTAGCCGCCGGGGCCGCCCACGTCCTCCGGCGGGCAGGCGCGACGGCCCTCGAGGCAGCAGGGCAGCCACTGCTCCATCGGATCCACCAGCACCACCTTCTCCAGCCGCAGGGTGTGCTCCCAGCCGTCCCCGAGGTCGTAGGCGTAGGTCACGGAATCCCCCACCAGCCGCAGCAGGGTGTGGGCCTTGACGCGGGTTTCATCCCGCTGACGGGCCATGAACGCCTCGTCCCCGAAGCCGTCGTCCCAGGGAGGGGTGAAGAACACCCGGTCTTCATGGCACGTGCCGGTGATGAACTGGTGCAGGTGGACGTCCTGCCAGCCCATCACGATCTGCAGCACCTCATGCAGTCGCCCCAGGGTGATGCTCTCCTCCACCAGGACGCGACGCCAGATCGGCGGCTCGATGTCGTTGAGGCTCACGTGCAGCTGCAGGGCTGCCACCTCGGCGGGGGGATGGCTGATGGCGGGTGGCATGGACGGGGCGGGCCATAGATCCATTCCCAGGATCACCGGCTGATGCCGGTTCTGCCGCTCCGATTCAGCTCCAACCCACCTGGAGGGGCTGGAACCACTGCATCCGGCGGCTTTGACGCTTCCTGCTCTGCAGAAAGCCACGTCCAGTGGCCACGGCGCCAGTGGGAGCACCGGGAGCTGGAGCTGGCGCCTCCGCCCATGCGCATTGCCTCGGAGGCTCCAGGCCATGGAGTGAATCTCGCGCCAGACAGCTCTGCATTCATCAAGTTGACCTGATGCAGGCGTTCATTCCAAATCTGCATGGTCCCCCCCCATTGTCAGCAAAGAAGTCCGCTCGGTCTGACCCATCCACCAGGGGGCCAAACCGAGGACCATGAAACCGATCTATGACCAGGCTGTGCGGGCCGAGATCCGCAGTCGCATGAGCCCGCCCAACCGGGAGAGCGTGGCGGAGATCGCCCGCTCCACCGGGATCACCACACAGACCCTCTACAACTGGCGCAGTCAGTGGCAGAAAGAGGGGCAGCTGGTGCCGGCCACCAGCAAGGCGCCGGAGCAGTGGGGCGCATCCGACAAGCTGGCCGCCGTGATTCAGGCCGCAGGCCTCAGCGGCCCCGATCTCGGCGCCTACTGCCGTGAGCGGGGCCTCTACCCCAAACAGCTTGCCCGCTGGCGCCAGGCGGCAGAGGATGCGAATGGCCCCAGCGCGCCGACCATGACCGACCACAGGGATCTACAGCGCAAAAACCAGGAGCAGGCCCGCCAGATCCGGCGCCTGGAACGTGAGTTGCAGAAGAAGGAAAAAGCTCTTTCGGAGGCGGCAACATTGCTGATGCTGTCAAAAAAGCTCGATCAGCTTTGGCTGCGAGAAGAGGAGTCCTGATTCCGTCAGAGCAGAGGAATAAAGCCATGGACTTTCTCTATGAAGGCCTCAATGCAGGAGCTTCCATCAAGGCTGTTGCTGATCTGATCGGCATCTGTTCACGCACTCTGCGGCGCTGGGGGCTGGATATCAGCGACCAGGGATTCAGTGTGGATCGCCGCAAGGGTGCCCCACGTGAGGTGGCTCACAGATTCACGGCAAAAGAGCGGCAGCGGGTGATTGACTCCGTCAATGATCCACGCTTTGCCGATCTTACGCCTGCTCAGATCGTGGCCATTCTTGCTGAGGAGAGAATGTATGTGGGTTCAGAGTCGACGATCTATCGCATCATGCGGCAGGAAGGCCTGCTGAACCATCGTGGCAGGGCCCGCTCTCCCCGCGAGCCAAGGCCAGTCCCGGTGCTGGAGGCAACAGGAGTTTACCAAGTGCTGGCCTGGGATATCACCCTGTTGCCCGGCCATGTCAAGGGTCAATTCTACTATCTCTACATGGTGATGGATGTGTGGAGCCGCCGCATCCTTGGAGTGGAAGTGCATGAGCGGGAATGCAGCGAGCTGGCCAGCGCATTCTTTGATCGCGTCTGCCGCAATGAAGGGATCAGCAAGGAGACTGCTGCGATCTTGCATTCGGACAATGGTGCTCCCATGCGCTCATTCACCTTGGCGGCCAAGACGGCGGAGCTGGGGGTGTCGGCAGTGGTGAGGGGCACGGGGCCAGGGTCGCGCCTGCTGGAAGTATTCCCGGCTGTGGTCGCAGCGCGATTGCTGGTATGGATCGAAACGGCCTCCGTCTGCAGTCGATCCCTTTGCAGCGATCGAGCATCACATCGCAATGATCTGATCTATTCGCTTTGCGCAGCTTGATTTGACTCCAAATTACCGCGCACTGTGATTGTGGTTAGGTGCTCAGGGCCCAGCACCTTTTCCCAGATCGCCAGGGCGCGCTTGTAGAGGGGCTCGGCCTGGGCGTAGGACCCCTGGGCCCGATACAGCTCCGCCAGGTTGTTGAGGGAGCCGGCGGTGTCGGGGTGATCAGGGCCCAGCCTCTGTTCGCATCGGCTTGAGCCTTCCTGATACCAGGGCAACGCACTTCCATAATTCCCCCGGCCTTGGAAGAACCGGCCCAACCCCACATAGGGCCTGAGGAGGTCTTCCTCACTGAGTGAATCGGGATCCTCTGTTGCCACCTGTGCGAGGTGGGGGATGAAGGAATCCACCGCCTCCACCTGCTCCAGCGTGATGCTTTGTGGAATCATCTCCCCCGCGATGCCTGCCACTGCTGCAGCCAGTGATGTTCGCCAGCGCTCCATCGTTGCAGGCAACTGCCTCCCCTGCAGCTGCAGGAACTGGCGCACCAGTGGGTGCAGTCTGTAGAGACCCGGTTTCTCTCTCTCCAGCAGGTTGGCGCGCAACAAGGCCGCCTGGGCATCGCTCAAGCTGCTGGCTTCGGCGTCCTCGGGTTCAGACCCCCAGCAGCGTTCGACCAGCGCCCAGGGGATCAGGGCTGGGCCCATCAAAGCCAGCAGGATTGCCAGAGCCTTGGCCTCCTTCGCCAAGGGCTCCCAGCTCAACAGCAGGCATTCCACCACCCCTCGCTTGGCGCGCAGTTCCGGATGGGCCTTCTCCAACGCGGTGGCCTCCGCTCCTTTGGTCTTGAGGGTGACGAGCAGCTGCTGGAGGGAGTGATCGGGCAGCGCCGCCAGGCGGGCTCCGAGCAGCACCAGGGCGAGGGGCAGATAGCCCACCGCTTGGCAGAGCTCAGTGGCGGAATCGGCTTCTGCAGCGACGCGTTGTGCTCCTTCCTCCCCCGCCTGGATCGCCAGCAGCTCTCGGGCTGGCGCTGGATCGAGCTCCTGCACGTCGATCCGAGCGCTGCCGGTGGGGGCATCTTCCCGTTGGGTGATCAGCCGGTGGAAACGAGGCGGCAGACCCAGGCAGAGCTGCTCCTCGGCCTCATAGCCATCGGCATTACCGATCAGATCGTCGAGAATCAGCAGTACCGGCTCGGGCGGGTCGGTCGTGGCCGGCCACTGGCTCCAGCACTGCTGCAGGAGATCCTTGGGTTCCCCTTTATCAGGGATCAGCCCAGGGAATTTCCCCCTCACAAAGCTGATCACCTCCACCCCCATTATGTCGAACCCCTGGCGGGCGTCGAGGCTAAGGATGCCGCCCCGATACCGCTCCATGGCTGTGTAGGCGTACTGCAAGGCCAGCTCGCTCTTGCCGATACCTCCCATGCCGGTGAGGAACACCCTTGCAGCAGGGGGCTTCAGGAGTTCAGAGAGTTGCTCCAGCTGCACCTGCCGCCCCACGAAGCCCTTGGCAACGGCTCCCGGGGTTTCGGACCTGATGGAAGGCAGGTTGTGGTGGGTGTGGCCCTTGGGGAGTGTCGGGCGTTCTGGTGCGGCCTGCTGAATCGTCTGATGAACAATCTTGTCGCGAGCAATCACCTCCACAGCGCCAGCGGCAGTGACGTTGCTGAGCACCTGGTTGCCCTGGCCTCCAACCACGACATTGCCGGCGCCTGTCACATTGGCGGCAACGGCCTGGTCGCTGTTCGTGGCTGCCGCCGAAAGTGAGGGGGCAGGGCCCGGCTCAGGTTTGGGTGGTTCGGGGCGTCGAAACCAAGCCCTCACCTTCTCCAGATTCCCCGCCTGGCTGATCACCCAACCGAGGAGGGCCATCACCACCAGGGCAATGAGACCAGGGGTGCCGTACTGCTGCAGCCGCTGGCCGATTTGGGCCCAGAGATCGAATGCTCCGCTTCCAGAGGCACCACCCGATGCACCACTACCGCCAGCCTGGCCAGCCGCCTGTTGCGCCCAGCTGCTGCCATGGCTCCAGAGCGCCAGGCCGGCACTCATCAGGAACAGCGAACACCACCAGCGCCTAAGAGGGCCCTGCAGGCGGGTCGGTGATGTGCCCCAGAGACCCACGAACGATTCACCGCTCCGCTCATGTTGCTGGTGGATCTGGCTGGGGTCTGTTCAGCTGTGAGGGATCTTCAATCCTGAAAGGAGAGGGTGGGATCGGCGCACCAACCCGGGCATCACCTGGCTGCTGCTGAAAGCGATCCTGCCCTCATGAGTCAGCGCAGCGCCTCGCAGGCCTCACCGTCGCTGCCTCCATCGAGGTAGGTGTGGCCTTTGCGCAGCAATTGCTGGGCCCTGTCCCACGAGCCAACCTCTCGGCACCTCCACAGGCGGCCCGACCTCCCGCCTGGGCCGGATCGGATCCAGCTGCCGGATCGCTCGGCCTTCCACTCCGGGTCGGCCCTCTATGCGACCTGGGCCCATGAGGCGATCCACTCCACCGGCCACAGCTCCCGGCTGGCGAGGGATCTTTCCGGCGGCATGGGGGCCGAGGGCAATGGGGGCAGGGCCTATGCCCGTGAGGAGCTGGTGGCCGAGCTGGGGCAGTGCTGCTCGGGTATCGGCTCGAGAGCAGCAGTGCCATGGCCAATCACGCCGCCTATCTGGGCCACTGAGTGGAGCTGCTGCGCGAGTCGCCTCGAGTGCTGCTGCAGGTGCTCAGCGATGCCCGCAACACCGCCGATCTGATCTGCCCAGAAGAAGATCCAGAAGCGGCAGGTAGCTGAGGCGGCTGGGCCGAGGGCGGGTACTCAGAACTCCCCGGCCGGAGGCACTGTCGCCTCCGGCTTTCCGTCTCCGGCCAATGGAAGGGCGGGATGGGGTGCAGTGGCTGGAGCAGGGAATCGCCACGCTCCCCGGCCTCGATGCCCGAACCGCTCCACTCGCTAAGGCAATGCGGTTGCATTACCTTTGGTATGTATTCCCTGGTGGCCTGATGGCTGTGCTCTCCCCCGCTGACGCGGCTGGTTACGGCCTGGACTCCCCTCAGGAGCAGGTGGAATCGGCCCTCACGGATCGCTATCAGACCACCGTGCCTCAGCCCGTGCGGCGGGCCCTTGGCCTGCGCAAGCGTGACCGCATCCGCTACGCCTTCCGCACCAACGGTGAGGTGGTGCTGCAGCGCGTCAGCGGCGAACCCGCAGAAGACGACCCTGCCCTGGCTCCCTTTCTGGCGCTGCTGGAACGGGATATCGCCAGCCATCCCGAGCGTCTCCAGCCCGTCAACGCTGATCTGGTTCAGCGCCTGCAGGATCTGGTGGGTGCCATTGCGGTGGATCTCGATCAACCGCTGCCAGGCGACGACGAGCCCGCCTGACCGTGACCACGGCCGCTGGAGAGCCCGTCGAATGCAACGGGTGGCGGGTCTATGCGCACCCGATGTTTCTCGATCAGCTGGAGGCTTTGATCACGGAGGTGGACAAGCTGCGTCGCAAGGATCCCCAGGGTTACGGCAGCAAGAACGCCAGCAAACGCCTGGCGGCCATCGCCCGCCTGATGCTCCGTGACATTCCCCGGGAGCCAGGCGGCAAGGAGTTTCAACAGGGATCCACCCTGGGGCCGGAGCATCGGCACTGGAGGCGGGCCAAGTTCTTCCAGCAATACCGCCTGTTCTTTCGCTTTCATGCCCGCTCACGGGTGATCGTGCTCGGCTGGGTTAACGACACCAACACCAAGCGTGCCTATGGCAGCAAGAGAGATGCCTACCGCGTCTTTCAGGCCATGGTGGCCAGCGGCCATCCACCAGACGACTGGGAGGAGCTCCTGCAGGAAGCGGGGCAAGCCAGCAAGCGTTGGCAGAAGCTCACCGATCGGCTCGCTTGAACAGCCGTCCTGAGGTGGCAGTGCGGCTACCGGAAGGCGAGACGCGTGAACATCAGCCCAGGTACTCAGCCTGAGGTTTTTTTGTTGACGAGGTGCTGCTGAATCGAATGACCATCCCAATACCCGTGGCTCAGGCTCAGCGGAATGGCGCGGCTGGAAGGATCAAAATCTGTTGACTGCAGGAGCTGTCCGAGATTCACCTCAGATTCCAGTAGGCAAGCGTGGCCACTTTTTGGTAGGTGCACAGTGCGCGCGTTGGGCAGATGTCGAACGAGTCTCTCGGCTTCGCCGAGGGATGGGAGGAGCCTGTCTGCACCTGACGACAGCAGCAGGACGGGCTGCATGATTCGGCCCAACGGCAGCAACTTGAGGGAAAACTTCGCGAGCAGGGAAATCCTCCAGGCAGCACTTCTGGGAGAAACTGATTGCATGGCCTGTAATAAGGCTTGTCGATTTGAGAGAGAGACCCGCTCTGGTTGGATCAGGAGTGGGAGCAGGCCGAAGGTTGATAGCCGATACAGTGTGGGCGGCAAGCGTTGAGTGATTGACGCTCCCCAGCTGACCCATGGTTGATAGGCAGCAGAGGTGGCAGGATTGACAAGAATCAGATATTGGCATAGGGAAGGGAAGGAAGCGGCAAGCTGTAGTGCCAGACAACCGCCAAAAGATTCACCGCAGATGTAGATGGGGCGTGATTGGACCTGGCGCTGCTCCTTGCCGATCAACCGAGCAACTTGCTCGACAAGTCTGTCCCAGCCGCTCAAGTCATCCGAGGGAATGGAAAGGCAGCGGATATCGAATGAGGCCTTTAACCCTGAAAGCTGAGGTCGGAGGAGTTCTCCAGTACCATCCATGCCCGGCAGATAGACAAACAGGGGCCGAGACGGTTTTGGAGACTCTCCAAGGGGGGAGGACAGGGGGTTGACTAACAATGGCATGGAGGAAAGAACCAGTTATGAGCAGCCTTGGCGTATCAGTTCGATGATCTGATTCCGACAGGAGTTGGTCAGCTCTCGTGCAAGCAAGCCACCCTGTCGCCCGCAATACTGTTCTCTTTGCTTGTCTTTGACCCAGATGGGGTGCCCAACAAGCACGCGGACATGCTGATAACGAACGCTGTGGTGCCAGCCACCACGATCAAACAAGGGTTCTGATGGGTCGGCCAGTTTGAAGAGGCTGAGAGGGGCGAGGTTGCTTGTCTGCTCCTTCAGTGAAGCAATGGCCACTGGCAGGACGGCCACATCGCCAACGGGAGCCCGCATGGCCAGGTGGGCAAAACCACGGTGGAAGGGCCTGATTCGATTTGGTGTCGCAGATTGGATCATGGGTTCTGCACCCTCTGGAAAGATCCCGACAACTTCCTGTCTGTGCAGGAGGCTGACGGCCTTCTGGAAAAAATCCTTGTGTCTTTGTTGTGGTGCATCGAGAGGAAATGCCCCCATCGCTGAAACCATTTCCCTCAAGCCGGGGACCTGGCTCATATAGTAATGGCATGCAAATCGTATGGGCCGGTTCAGTGCTGTCATCAGCAATGGAGCATCCAGCAAGCTGCGGTGGTTGCTGACAAGGATGATGTGCTTATCAGACGGAACTCGCTCGGTGAAGTGGTACGAGGCTTTCGTGCCTGCGGCAGTGAGGAGAAGCCGCGAGAGATGGAGTGGTAGGTCGGGAATCAACCCTGGCGCTGATGCTTCAGCGCTGGCTGGAAAAGGGCTTGAAAAGGGGGATGTGAATTGTCGTCTTATCATGATTTCAAGATGGTCGACATCATTCAATATCAGTAGGATATCTTAGTTTTGGCTTGAATAACAAGTGATGAATTCAGATGCTTCTTGATTGCTGGAAGGCTCATTTCAAAGAGACAGAGGCTGGTTGGAGGCATGCTCTCTTAGGTGATTATTTGCTGAAACTACCTGTTGCCCATCTTACAGTGCTGTTTTCTCAAACGCGTGCAGACGCCTGGAAGGGCTGCAGGAAGATGCGAAGGTAGAGGGATATGGCGGGCGAGATGAGCCCAACAATGCCTCCTGGGAGGCTGTTGCACATAGATCAGTGCCCGGCCACTCCACAGATGCTTGTGTAAGCGCCCAGATCCCAGTGACTACAATGAAATTGGTCGATCTCATTGGGCAAGGCCAAGCCCAGACCATTCCGTCCCTGGCAGCCGAGGCAGACAACCCTGCTGCCGCCATCGCCAAGCGGCTGGCTCAACGACCAGGCCCACACCACGATCGAGGCGGTTCCAGCCATCCGCCAAGCCGCCGATCAGCCCAGCCTGCGGGAGCTGCTCAGCCGGCTGAAGGCCAGCATCGAATCCGAAACATCCCTGGATGACACCACAAGGGCCGACGCCTTCAGTGAAGTGAACGAGCTGGCCTTGGCGGCCCAGGATCCTGCCGGCCATGCCAGTGTTGTCTGCCCTCGATCAACGCCTTAGAGGGGCTCACGACCGGCCTTGCCGCCCCTACAAAATGGTGTCGGCATCCTCCCAGCTGGTTCCAGCGGTGAAAAAGTTGCTGCCGCTGGTCGCTGTTTTTTGTCTGAGCCCCATCCGACCGATCAACACCCATGGACATCCTGGCGGCACTTCGCAGCGACTACCGAACCTTTCCCCATCAGCAGAATTTTGATCTCTACGCCCCCGACGTATTTTTCAAAGATCCTCTAACGCAATTTCATGGCATCACCCGTTACCGGCAGATGATTGAATTCATTGGCAGATGGTTCAAGGATGTGGATTTACAACTGCATGCCATCGATCAGGTGGATGACACCATTCATACCCGCTGGACGCTGAACTGGACAACCCCCGTGCCTTGGCAACCTCGCATTGCCATCCCTGGCCGCAGTGAGCTGGTTCTGAATAAGGCCAAATCTGATTGGCTCGCATATTGACTTCTGGGATTGTTCGCCCTGGAACGTCCTACAGCAGCACTTCACTTCCAGGCGGTCAGCATAACTGAGGCAATCCGCGTAACCCACTAACCTGTTAGGAGTATGTGGCACCCAGATCAGCGCCCAGCCTCTCCACGGACGTCCTGAAATCTGCCCAAATCCAAGTGAAAGCATCGGATCCGGGCGAGAAGATTTGGCATAGTCGAGCTCAAGTCCTTCCGCATCACGAAGTCGGAAGCGAGGAAGTCCGTGCTCACCATCAGCAGAGCCACCTGGGCGCTGGCGAGGGCCTTCTCGATCTCCTCCCGCCACACCATGCCGGCTCGGATGCGGCTGTCGTCCCATCGTTCCAGGCCGTAGCGCTGCCCCAACGGCTTCATCATCGTGCGCCCTCTCGGCCAGGATTATTCGGCAAAGATCCAGGAATGTGAGTTGGCTGGCCAGTCAGTACTGCAAGAGCTAGCTGGGGATGACTACGTACAACCCGAAAGGCAAGCGAGCGACTGGCGAATCAGGGGAAATGGTTTCTCGTTTAATCCTCAAGCCCTGATCACATCAGTGGCAGGCCACGATCTCTTGAGTCTCCCTGGTCTCGGGCCTGCAACGGTGATTACTTTGATCAGTGAGTGTGGGCTCGACATGACACGCTGGCCAAGCGCCAAGCATTTTGTCTCCTGGCTTGGGTTAAGCCCACAAAACAAGATCTCTGGAGGGCGGGTGCTTTCCTCACGGACAAGACAGGGAACAACAAGGGCCGGCAGTGCCTTTTGGATGGCAGCAGTTCCACTCAGTAGAACCAGTACAGCTTTGGGGGCATTTCAGCGGCGGTTATCAGCACGAGTTGGCAAAAGCAAGGCATTGATTGCAACGGCGCGAAAGCTGGCCATTCTCTATTACAAGACCATCAGATACGGTATGGAATTCCAAGAGCTGGGAGACTTGGCTTACCAGCAGGCATCACGGGAACGGCAAATCCATGGGCTGGAGAGACGTGCCAGAGCGCTTGGTTACCAACTGGTCGCAACCGGCTGATAGGCCGAGATCACTGATGGCCGTGGGTGTTTCTTAGGAAGTTGACGCCTCTCCATCCTGTCCACTTCAACCACCATGGGCTTGATGGAACCAACCGTTCTTCCCTTTCAGCGAGGCCGTCAAGGCTTGATGTCCGCACATGGGGCACCCTCGGGGGTGGGGTCGCTGCACCTACCCCAAACAGCAGGCGGATGTGCCCCACCCTCCAGCCCCGTATGAACCCCAGCGGCTCTCAGTGATCGGCCAGGACCGTCACCACAACTGTGCGGTCATGACGGGGACCGTCGAATTCGCAGAAGAAGAGGTTCTGCCAGCGGGACAGGCCCAGCTTCCCAGCGATCAGCGGGACCTTCTCCGACGGGCCCACCAGACCCTGCGGGGGCGCTGCCCGATGACTGAGGGGCGCTCCGCAGCGCCAGGGCAGCCTGATGGCAGGCCGCCACCAGGCCAGGCCCCAGGGCCACGAAGGGCACCTGGCGAAAGGAGCGCCGGCGTTGCAGGGAGAAACGGATCACGCGCTGCCCTGTACCCGCTGCGTGGATAGGTCCATGCTGGTCTTTCTGCAGGGAGGTGTCGGCAGCAGGTCTGGACGGCTGGAGGGCTCGACGAGCAGAGGGAAGGGTTCGTGGCCAAGCCGGATCCTCCAGGGCCTCGATGACGTCGACCAGCTGCTCCCCTTCGCCCATGCAGGGATCTGTCCGCGTTCCCTCGGAGTATGTCCTTCACCGCCTGGATTGGGGGAACACCCTGAGCCTTTCGGCGTTGCGGCGATTGGGCCAGATGCTGAGGGGCCTCAAACCTCCTGGAGCCGGTGGAAGCCAGGTGTTGGCGGCAACTGCGGCCTTGGAGGCCCGATCAGCATGGATACCCGCCAGATCCTCCTGGGCCGAATGCTGCTCCAGCTGCCGGCGCATCTCGGCCAGCGTGCCCCGCGGCTTCTCGGGCGCCGTTGATTCGGGCGAGGCCGTTCCTTCCTGCTCGTGGTGGGGATCGGCCGTGGTCAGAGGTCGGTCGCGATGAAGACTTCCAGCGGCAGCAGGCAGCAGGCAGCAGCGGCTGGGGCAGCCGCCCATGGCGCCGGCCCATGTCGACCCAGCCGGGGCCGATCAGGTCGCTGCGCAGGGCGGCGACGAGTGGCTACCGGATTTCGGCGGAGGTGGCCATGGCTCAGCGGGTCTCCTTGGCTTGCTTTTCGAGGATGCGAATCGCGCTGAGCAGTCCTGGCAAGGCCTCCTCGCAGATCAGCAGCACCTGCTCGGCATCCAGATCAAAGTACTGGTGGGCGATCACATCACGGAAGCCCATCGCTCCTTTCCAGTCGATGGCGGGGAACCTGGTGGCCAGAACGCCTGGATCCAGCTTCTCCAGCCGCTTGAGGGCCTCTCCTGCCGCCAGGAACTGCATGCAGATCACATCCAGCAAGTCCTGGCCTTCCTCGCTGTCGAGCAGGGCGGCATCGTCGAGCAACGGCTGAGCCTTGCGCTCGATCCGCTCCAGTGCCTGACGAAGGGGCGTGAGCAGCACAAGCCGATCACCACTCACGTGCTGATGCCCTCCTGGAGAATCGCCTGGCGCAGGGCGGGGTTCATGCGTTCCCGAAGGCGCACCAGGTCGACCGGGCGCTGCAGCAGCTCCTGCAGCTCCTGCTTCAGGTGCACGGTGGCGTAGGGGGTGAGGGGATCGAGCTCAACCCACACGTCCACATCACTGGTCGCCGAGGCCTCGTTGCGGGCGGTGGAGCCGAACAGGCCGATGCGTCGCAACTGGTAGCGCTGTCGCCATTCGCTCTGGCGGGCACGTAGTAGCGGCAGCACCTGATCGGGACTGAGAACAGAGGGGGCGACTGAGCGGGTCAAAGCACCAGACCAATCTGCTCAGTCTCGCCGGCCTGGGCCGATTTCGGCGGCCGCCCCCGGCGCTTGCCACCACCAGGTGCCGCGGCCCTCTTCCTGGCGCCCTTGGCATGGAGCCCCTGCGTCAGCTGCAGGCCACCATGCCCCATACCCCATCGGTGATCGAGGAATGCCGCTCCAGTGAGCGTTGGTGACGCCGGCCACCCATGATCTATCTCGATACCAGCGTGGTGGTGGCGCCGCTCACTCCAGAAGAACGCAGCTCGCTGCCATTGGACTGGTTGGAGCACTGCCGCGAACCCCTGATCAGCAGCGACTGGCTGATCACCGAAACCCATGGCGCCCTCGGCATCAAGCAGCGTCAGCACGGCCTGAGTCCGGCAGCCCGCCAGGCTGCCGGAGAGCCGTTCGATCGGTTGCTGCACAGCGGCGTTGAACTGCGTTCGCTGGACCATGCCCGCTTTCATCAGGCCGCAGATCTCCTGCAGGACCCAGCCCTCGGGCTGCGGGCCGGGGATGCCCTGCATCTTGCCTTGGCGCTCCACAGCCGTTGCAGCCATCTGGCCAGCTTCGATGGGCGAATGCAGCAAGCCACCACTGCCCTGGGCCTGAACCCTGCACTTCAATAGGAACCCCACCCCATCGATGGCAGACCATCGAGATCTGACGATCACTTGTCTGGCCGGAAGCGGCCTGTCCGTCATCAGCTGGAGCGGATCCGTTAGGCAGCAGCACCTGCCCCGGGGCGTCGGTGGGTTCGTGCGGTGGATCTGGACAGGGCCAGGGTCTTCCTGGCCCCAAAGCGGGCAGCGCTCGTTGCGGCGCCGGAGAACAGAGAGCGAACGTTCCTCCCCTGAGAGTTGCTTCCCCAAGGAAGGTTCCGGGCTGGCCAGCCCCTCACAGCGCCCAGATCGTCTCCAGATCCAGCACCAGACCCGCAAATTCCTCGCCGGCCTCCAGCCGGGTGGCATTCTCCAGCCGCTCCGCCATGCCCTCCTGGCCCCCCCGCCAGATCTCCACCGCCCGTTCCTCGCTCAGCAGCAGCCAGCCCAGCGTGGCGCCATTGGCCTGGTACTGGGTCATCTTGCGATGCAGGGCCGTCACTCCGCGGGGACCTTCGTCGCTGGCGACTTGCGAGCTCAATGACCAGATCGGGGCAGAGGGGCGGGAAGCCCCGACGCTGCTGGGGGGTGAGGGCCTGCCAACGCTCCTCCCGCACAAGGGCGGCATCCGGGCTGAGCACGGAACCATCCGGCAGGCGGAAGCCGCCTGAACTGTCAAACATCCTCCAATCGCCACGGCTTCTGGCAAAGCACCGCAGCTGGTAGAGGATCTCGCCATTGCGACTGCTGGTTTCCCCACCCGTTGGAGTCATGGCGATGAGATGGCCATCGGCAGCGAGCTCCAGCACCGCATCGGGATTCGCCTCGCAGACCAGCTCGAACTGCTCGGGGCTCAGCCGCAGATCCAGGGGCAGGCGCAGCGGCACAAGCTCCTGTTCTGAAGACTGAGCACTATCGGGGGAGGGCGCCAGGGCCATCCGGAGGCCTGCGATATCCATCAACCCTAGGGGCGTCAGCTTCTTGGGCCAACCCCAGCCGCACGTCCACCCCCTGCCCCCTGCGCACCACCCTGAATCGCAACGACGAGCTGCTGAGCGAAGCCAAGGCCTTCGTCGCCCGCGAGAAGCTGACGCTCACCCCACAGCGGGCCAGCGGCAGGCCCGCCACCAGGGCGGCACCGGCCACGGAGATGGATCCGGCGCGGAACAGGGTGAGCGCCAGGCCGGAGGCGGCGGATGATCACACCCTGCTGGCGGATGCCCCAGGAGCTGTCGCGATCCAGCGCCCTGCTTCATGGCCGATGGCCAAGCGGGGGTGTTCCGCCAACGCACTACAATTGGTAATACAAGAACGCCTGCACAACGTCCACCATGGGCGCCGTCAGCCTCAGGCTCCCCGACGACCTGGAGCGAAAACTCAGCCAGGAAGCCACGCTCAGCGGCCAGCCCCGCTCGCAGCTGATCCGTGAGGCCTTGGAGGACCTCCTCTCCCGTCGGGAGCGTGAGCGTGTCGTGGCGGCCCTGGTGGCCGCCGGCAAGGCGCTGGCCGCCGACCCCGATGCCCGCGCCGAAGCCATCGCCGTCGCGGCGGACTTCCTCCCGGCCGAGAACGAAGCCCTCGAGCTGGCCGAAGGTCGCCCCGCCGGCACCGGCGGGGACCATCCGCAAGACGAGCGCTGGTGGCATTGATGCACCGGGGCGAGATCTGGGTGGCGCGGCTCCATCCCAATCAGGGCGCCGAGGTGGGCAAGGTCCGACCGGTGGTGGTCATCCAGGCGGATCCCGTCACGGAAGCAGGGCTCGCCACCCTCCTCGTTGTTCCCCTCACCACCCGGCATCGCCGTGGTGCCGAGGCCCTGCGGGTGCCCATCCCCGCCCGTGATCGGCTCCTGCGCGACGGCTATGCCATGGCCGATCAGCCCCGCGCCCTCGATCGCACACGAATCGGTGAGGGCCCCCTGACCCTCCTCAGCGGAGCGGAGATGACGGCCCTGGAACAAGCGCTGCGAGGCGTGATGGGGATGGAGTGAAAGCCCTCACACCACAGAACTCAGGCCGTGGTGTTTGCCAAGCGCACCAGCAAGAACCAGCTCACGCTTCCCATAGCGGTGGGGGGGCAGGTCGGCAATGCCGACGACTACGACGTGATCTGCGAGGACGGCCGCATCGTGCTCACGACGATATTCAGAGTCAGCGATCGTCTGATCATCAACTGAATTTTGAGCCTCTCAAGCCGAATAGTCTCGGAGGCAACGGCGCCCCAGCTGTTCAGGCGATGTCCAGAGCGAGCGGTTCACCGCAGATCTCCTTCCTCCACCTTTCTCTTGATTCGGCGCAGAAGGTCACGGATCAGCGCCTCCTCGCTGCCGAATCCTCCTGAATGCCGCATCCGGCGGGATTCAAAGAACAGGGCGCAGCGGAGTTCCGCCAGGGTCTGGGCTGTGCCGTCGTTGGCCAGGGCTGCGCAGGCCACGAACGACCCTGCGGCTTCATAGCCGTTGATCGTATGAGCGAAAGCATCCCAGTCGCGCAGATCTCCTTCGGGGTCGGGGAGGCGTTCCGGGAGCAGTTGGTCGTTGCGCAGTTCCGTCATTCCACTTGAAGTGCCTTCTCGAAGTCTGACCGGCTGACCGGTCGCTGGCCCTGGTGTTCGTCTCCGTCATGGGGACGGTTCTTCTGATACGGCACCACCAGATCCGGGAGCATCGGAAAGTGGCGACGGTTGAGCGTGACCAGGCGTCAGCCAGGCCGGGGCCATGGCGGCTCTCCTCTCCTTCACGCACCCCCATGGACAACCCGGCCGCTGCGCTGGGCGAGGGCCTGCAATCCCAGGCGCTCCCCTTCGGAGAGATGGATCCGGGTGCGCTGCATGGCCCGGAGGCGATATTGCACCATCCATCGGTTTCAACGGAGGGCCCGCCGCCGGTTTCCCTGCTGATCCGCAGCCTGGCCGCCAAGGCACGGGAGGAAACGGCACAGCTCAGGCAGCGGTTACTCGATCTCGCAGGAAGGGAAGCATCCGTTCGCACGGACATCTACCAGATGCTGGAGATTGTCACCAGCATTGCAGGAGATCTGGAGGACGCCGGTGACGATCTGGTGAAGGAATTCGGACAGTACAAACTCGGCCGCAAGAGCTATCACGGGGGCTCCTTCATCGGTGGTCTGGTGCAGGCGGTGATCCGCTTCATCAACCGCTGGACCCACACCAAGGAGCGGGTGATGGAACTGGATCAGAAGCGCCAGGAGTTCATCGAAAAAACCAGGGATCTGCCGCCCCTGAGCCCCACAGGCCATGACCAGCGGGGGCCCGTGAAGCAGCCGGTCCCCGGCATCCCGGCCCCGGAGGAGGAGTCCCGTGGGCCGAATCACTGACAGCCTGCGGGCCACCATGCGGGAGCTGGCCCAGTCCGATGCCCGTCTCTACCGAGGCCTGCGGGAGGAGCTGGGTGACGCCGCCATCGCCAACAGAGCACCCTCACCGCAGCTGGAGGGGGACCGGCGCGCCAGCCGCGAGGAGCTGGAGGGGCTCTCGGTCAAGGCACTCTGGGAGTTGTGCAGCCAGCGAGGCCTCATGGGCCTGAGCCGTGGTCCGAAGCCGCGACAGATCGACGCCCTCCTGCGCCATCCCGAGGGCCCGCCCCTTCACAGCGACCTGCCCCTCAAGGCCGCCAGCCCCAGGAAGGGCGGCACCACCGCCGGGAAGCCGGCCGCCGCTGAACTGCAGCATCTGGAGCAGCGCCTCGATCGGCTGGAGCAGCTGGTGGTGCTGATCGCCCGGCAGGTGGGGGTGCCGCCCCAGGCGATCACTCAGCTGCCGGCGCCCCCGGCGTTGCCGCCCGCCTGATCGCTTTCCTCTGGGGGCGGGGGGGTGATCTGCAGCTCGGCGCAGCCGGTGGCGGGATCCGGCGCCCGCTGGAACGCCCAGCCCGGCAGCAGCCCCAGCACCAGCTCGGCGGTGGTGCGCACTTGCGAGCCGGCGCAGAGATGGCCGCCGGTCACCGCTCCGCTGTCGTCGGCGAGGGCGATGTGCAGGTGGGCCCCATCGGTACTGAGGGTGCCGGCCAGGCTGAGGATCTCCAGGTCGCCGGACAAGGTGGAGGCCTCCTGGCGGCCGGCCAGCCGCAGCCGGGCCACCGACAGGCTGCCGATCCCGCTGATCACACACCCCGCCTGCTCCCCCTGCTGGCCCATCCAGGCCTCCAGCGCCAGACGCAGGTCGTCCCCCGGGTGCAGCCGCAACGGCACCACCCTCATGGGCTGGGCCCCTCCAGCAGGCTCTGGAACAGCACATGGGCATCCACGAAACCCAGCTGCCGGTGGCGGAAGGCGCCGGGCAGGGTGCCGACGATCCGGAAGCCGTTCCGCTGCCAGCAGCGGAGACCGGCCGTGTTGGTGCTCACCACCAGGTTGAACTGCATCGCCCGGTAGCCCAGCCGCCTGGCCATCTGAAGCGAGTGCCGGCAGAGGCGGCTGCCGATCCCCTGGCGCCGGCAGGACGAGGCCACCCCATAGCCCGCATTGGCCACATGGGCGCCGAGGCTGAGGGCATTGGGCCTGAGGTAATACGTGCCCACCACGGCCCCGGCGGCATCGATCGCCACCATCACCGCCTGGCTCTGCTCCACCCAGAGGGCCCGGGCCTCGGCGGCGGTGATCGCCGGGTCATGCGGGAAGGTCTCGCCGGCGCGGAACACCGGCTCCAGCAGGCCCCACACCGCCGCCCAGTCGGCCGGCTCATACGGGCGGATCTGCAGCGGGACGGCGGAGGGGGCCAGGGCATCGGGAAGCGCAACCGTGATTCTCCCGCCGATACGGAAGGCGCCCCGTGGGGGGCGCCTTTGCACCGGTTGCGGATGTTCGCCCTGGCATCTCGGGCCGATCCGATCGGGTGTCTGTGGTTCACGCATGACCTGTCTTGGGCCTGGCAGGGAAGGAATGGATCACGTCTCCAGGAAGAGATGCTCAAGGCTTGGCCTTTCCGGCTGTGATCCAGGCCCGGGTTATGCAGCCCGGGATTTCAACATGCGGACGTCAGAGATGGCGTATGGCTCTCTGCGGCTACGGGATGGCGTTCGCGCTGCACCATCGAGTTCACTGGGGATTTGACGCTCATTCAGCGCACCTCCTCGGCTGGCACCGGCTCAGGTGACCCCTGGCCGGACTCTTCTGGAGGGCGGGGTCCGGGTTGGCTACCGGGCCTCCCCTCAACCTCAAAATACGCCTCTGATCCTGTGATGGTGACCTTCTGGAGTGCCTGTTCCCGTACCTCTGCAGGGCCCGGGGGTGCTGGCTTCGAGGGCGCTCGTCAGGATGCAGGTGCGCCGGGATCTTTCCTCCTCTGGCCAGCATGACCCGCAGCCGTGAAGCGCTCCTGCCGGACTCCGAGCCGATCACCCAGGCGGCCCGCAGGTTCGGGTTGCCGGCAAGGCCGAACCACTGGAACGTTTCCGGCCCAGGGGTGCGGGCGAGGGCGGCTGCGCTCAGTGGGGGTGGATTCCAGCCTGAGCGCAGATCCAGCCACGGCGACGGCTGGACTCCTCATCCGGGTGCCCCTCGTAGGGCTGCCATTGCCCCCGGGGATCGGCCGCCTCCAGCGCTCCGGTGCCGCAGACCACGCGCATCGGCCGTTCCCGCACCAGCCATTCGCCACTGGGGCCACCCCGGCGCACCAGCACCACGGCGGTGAATTCGGCAGTCTTCTGGTCCCCTTGCCTGGCGGCGCGGATCCGGGCCAGGTATTCCACCACCTGCAGATCGGCCCGATCGAGGGAGCGCATGTAGAGCCACTCCCGTGCCGCGAGCCCTGCGGGGGGGCCGAGTCGAATCAGGTCCCGGCGAACCCGTGCCCATGCGGCCGGCTCGGCGGGAGGACGCCACGGATCGGCACCGGCGACAGGCGCCGCCAGGGCGGGGGGCAGTGTGAGCAGCAGCAGGGCAACGGCAGGGAGGTGGCGCTTCATGGTTGGCGTCGGGCTGAATCCAGGGCGGCGCGGCAGGGTGGAGTGTTCTCCCGGAATGAGTGACTTTGTAACCCATCGAGGAGTTGCCGATGTCTTTCGGGGCCCCTGCATGGCGATCCGGCCGACCGCTGAGCCAACGGGGCTCCGCACTGCGGAATCTTCGCTCAATCCCTCAAACCGCCCAGATCTCGTCCAGCTCCACCGCCAGCCCCGGAAATTCCTCGCCAGCCTCCAACCGGCTGGCGTCCTCCAGCCGCTCCGCCATCCCCTCCTGCCCGCCCCGCCAGATCTCGACGGCCCGCTCCTCGGGGAACAGCAGCCAGCCGAGGCGGGCCCCATTGACCTGGTAGCGCCCCAGCTTGCTGCGCAGGTGGCTGGCACCGCGGGGACCTTCGTCGCCGGGACTGGCCAGCTCCACCACCAGATCGGGGCAGAGGGGCGGAAAGCCGCGCCGCTCCTGGGCCGTCAGCGCCTGCCAGCGCTCCTCCCGCACCAGGGCGGCATCGGGACTGAGCACGGAACCATCCGGCAGGCGGAAGCCGGTGGAGCTGTCGAACATCCTCAGGGGGTGCCCCGCGCGCCGCACGGCCAGCGCCAGCTGGAGGGCGAGCTCGCTGTTGCGGCTGCCTGTTTCCCCACCCGTTGGCGTCATGACCATCAGCTGACCATCGGCATCCAGCTCCAGCACCGCATCGGGATTGGCCTGGCACACCCGTTCGAACTGCTCCGGCGTGAGTTGGAGATCCCAGGGCAGCACGAGTGGCTCCAGCTCCAGTCGTGGCTGAGCGGATGTGGCCGGCGGTGGTGCAGACGCCAGGGTCATCGGCGCAGCGGCTTCTGACCCACAGCCTAAGGGTGGTGAGAGAGCTCGTCGCAGGAGTGCCCTGAGCACCACAGGAGCGGCCCGGCCCTCTCAGCCCAGCTGCACCATCCCGCAGCGCACCCCCTTGAGCACGGCCTGCATGCGGTTGTTGACGCTGAGGGTCTGCAGCAGGCGCTTGGTGTAAGTACGGGCGGTTTCGTTGCTCACCCCCAGCTTCTGGGCGATCTCCCTGTCGCTGAGGCCGCTGGCCAGCAGATCCAGCACCTCGTATTCCCGCGGGGTGAGGCGGGGGCAGCTGAGGTAGGGCAGCTTGCCGGAGCGCAGCGAGGGGCTGCGGTAGGAGTGGTGCCCCATCACCGCCATCACTGCGGCCTGCAGGGGCCGCTGGTCGTCGACGATGTCGGCCTCGGCCACCACGGCTTCCAGCCAGGGGGCGTGTTCGTATTCGGCGGGGATCACGTCCCCCAGGGCGAGCACCACCACCTTGAGGGCGGGATGGAGTTGCTTGGCCTTGCGGGTGAGCTCGAAGCCGTTGCCGCCCTCCAGGTGATCGGTGCAGATCAGCAGTTCGTAGGGCTCCCGGCGCAGGTAGGCCAGAGAGGTGGCCTCATCGGTGATGGCGCAGCCGATCCGGCTGCGGTCGCGGATGCTCTCGCAGATGGCCCGCAGCAGAAAACGGCCCTTCATGGCGATGGCCACCTTCCCCTTGACCGACACCGACAGCAGCGCCTCGTCGAGGCTGTTCCCTTGCAGACTCTCCAGATATGGCGTGAGATCCATGGCAACCGCCCCGGACGCCCCGCGGGCCATCCCTTTCTCCGATCATCATCCGACCCGGCAGGCCCTCACCGTGAGGCCTGCCGGGGTTCCGCCCGCAGACCGCCAGCCTGGGCATCGACCTCCATCAGCCGCTGCAGGATCAGCTGCCAGTCGAGATCGGTGAGTTCACCGTCGGCCTTCCATTTCATGCAGGTGCGGCCGAGACAGGTTGTCTGGCGCGGAGCCACGGGCTGGACGCTTGGCGCGTCGACCATGACGGGGTCCTCTGTGTCGTGAGTTCAAGATAGGAGGGCCAGGTGTTTGTACCTATCCCCATCTGGGGGTAGTTCCCGTTCCCGGGGCCTGGAGCGCAACCGGAAGGCGCTCAGAAGCGGAACGTGGTCTTCACCAGCCCGCCCAGCTGGCGGAACGTGGTGCCCGGCGTGGTGTCCTGCCCCAGGGGCCTGCTCAGGTAGAAGAGCGCCGGGGTGACGCTGATGGCGTCGCTGACCTGCAGCTTGTACCACCACTCCCAGGCGAAGGTGCCGTCCTGGGGCGCCTGGCCATCGGCCAGGGCTGTGGCGAAGATGGGCTGTCCCACCGCCATGCCGAGGGCGTTGCCCTTGAGGAAGGCGTCGTCCCACTGCAGGCCCACCATCCAGGACTGGCTGGTGCGCAGGGCGCCGGGGGCCTGGGCTGTGTCGTAGCGGGTGCCGTTGATGCCCCAGCCCAGGCTGATGGAGGGAATCCAGCCGGAGCGGGCCGGCTGCCACCAGCCGCTGACGCCGAAGGCATCGGTGCGGCTGTTGGGGTTGGCCTCGTAGGTGAGGCCGGTGAAGGGGGTGGTGCCCGGCACCCCCACGCCCGACTGGATGCGGGAGTAGATCGCCGCCAGACCCCACTGATCCCTGGCGTAGCCGATCTGCACCGTGCCGGTGCCGGCGGAGGCCCTGCTGCCGATGCCGCCGATGTTGGGATCACCCCCATCGCCGTTGGCGGCCACGTAGTTGGCGCTGATGCTGAAACCGCTCTGCTGCCACCAGAGGCCGGCGCCGGGCCCCAGGTTCTTGTTGTAGGCCGCCGGAGCCCCGTTGAGGGTGAACAGATCGAGGATGGTGTCGGCGGGATAGGCGCTGGGCCAGAGCGCCAGCATGTCGTCCTGGCCGACGCGTCCGCCCACCGTGGCGGTGAAGCCGCCGCCGAGGGGGAACTGGTAATAGAGCTTGTCGATGCCCACCACATCAGGCCCCGCATCTTCCTGGAAGGCCACCTCCAGGGTGGAGAGGCCTCCGGTGGGGCCGGCGCCACCGAAGGCGGAATTGGCAAAGTTTCCCGATCGCAGGATGGTCCGCAGCAGATCCTTGCCGTTGAAGCTGGTGTCGAAGTTCAGCTGCAGGTCGTAGCTGAAGGTGGTGGCCCCCACGGCGGCCCGGGCGGCATCGACGTTGAGGGTGTCGCTGCCGGAGAAGGCATTGGCGCCGACCACGAAGGTGGCCTGGCGCTGAGCGTTTGGTGGTGGTGGAGAACCGGCTGGCCTCCAGCCCACCCACCTTGGCCTCCAGGCCGTCCACACGGCCGCGCAGCACGGCCAGCTCCTTCTCGAACTCGGCGCATCAGGCGCCTGAGCTCGTCGGTCACCTCGGTGATCCGGTCGAGGCAGGCGTTCAGCAGGGCGGCCGCCTCGAACCGGCTCATGGCCTGGCCGCCCCTGTAGGTACCGTCCGGGTAGCCGGCGACGCAGCCGTAGCGCTCGATCAGGTTCGAGAGCGCCTGGTAGGCCCAGTCGGTGGGCTTGACGTCGGAGAACTGGTGGATGCTGGTGACCTGCTCCTGGCCGGCCGTTGGCTGGGCGTAGCGGTCGATCGCCGTCAGATCCGCTTCGGCGGCGGCCGCAGCAGCAGGGGTCAGGGTTGTGAGCAGGAGCAGGGAGGAGGAGCGCCTGGGCATCGGGGCCGGTCTCACAGTTGGCTGGAGAGAACGATAACCATTCTTGGTGTGAGCGCCAGTGGGGCCGGTGGCGTGGGGCTGGGCCAGGCCCGGGCCAGGGCCGCCAGCCGGGGTTGCATCGGGCCCAGGATCCGGAGCGTCTCCGCGTCGGCGCCGGTCGCGAGGGCTCCCTTCAGCAGCTGCTGGGCGTAGAGCACGAAGCCGCGGGAATCCTGGTATTCGATGGTTTCCACCACCGCCCCGTCGGCGATGGCGGCGTCGTATTCGCTGGCCGCCACCCGGACCAGGGCCCGCACCACCGCCGCGGTGGTGCGCGGATCCTGCCGCACCGATGCCGGCACCCCGGCCATGGCGGCATCGACGGCGGCCACCGCCGCGCTGTAGGCCGCTGTGGTGGCGGCCCCCTGGGGATCGGCCTGGATCAGCTCCAGCAGCAGCGTCAGCCTGGACTTGAAGGGGGCCACGCCGCGGCCCGCAAGCACCGGCTCCACCGCGCCGTACAGCTCCTCCACCGGATGGCCGATGTGCTTTTCCGCCTGGGCCATGTTGCCAAGGGCCATCAGCTCCCCGGCGACCAGCAGATGGCCGCGCATCTGGCCGAGCACCGCCAGGTAGTCGACGTCGGAGCTGGCGACCGCCGCATCGCCCCCACCGGCTTCGCCCCCTTCGCCTCCCTCCCCGCTGCTGGCATGGCCGGCGTGCTGGGCCAGGAGGACCGGGTCCGGCGCGGAGGCGGCCAGGCTCTGCAGCGGCAACGCCACCGCGGCCGTGGCTCCGAGGGCGAGAAAGAGCTCGACAGCACGCCGGGGTCGGGACATGGGGGACCGGTGGGTTCGCTGATCCTGCTCAACCTTTCCCGGGTCGACCGCCCGGTGGCGACGCCAGCGGGTGATCGATGGCACAGCTTCAGGTGGCTGCCCCTCAGGCGCTCACCACCTCGAACAGGCCCATGCAGCCCTTCTCGGCCACCTGATCCTGGTGGGGATGGAACATGTAGCGGCCCGGGAACGGGTAGCGGAATTCGAGGATCTGCCGCTCCGCCACCCCGAGGGTGACCACATCGGCGCGTTCCCGGAACTCTCCCCGGCTGCCCTGCCGCAGGATCTCGAAGTCGTTGGCGTGGATGTGGAAGGTCAGGGGGCCGTCGAACTCCACCATGTTGAGCAGATAGAGCCGCACCAGCTGGTGCTGGCGGATCCGGATCGGGTGGCGATGGAAATGATCCGGGATGCCGTTGAAGGCGTAGAGATCGTTGTGGCCGGCGTTGCGCAGGTCGTAGCCCCCCATCACCAGCACCAGCTCATCGGCCGCCGGGCGGGGCTGGGCAGGATCCACGATCAGAAGCCCGAACAGCCCCTTGCCGATGTGGCGGGTCACCGGCGCCCCATGGCAGTGGTAGGGGTACAGCCCGGCGCTGGGCAGATCGAACTCATAGATCCGGGTCCGCTCGAACAGCACCGGCTGGATCCCATCCATCTCCGCCGGGTGGACGCCGTGGAAATGGAGGCTGTGGGAGGTGCTGTCCTCGTTGTGGAAGTTCACCCGGATCCGCTCCCCCACCCGGGCGCGCAGGTTGGGCCCCGGAATCGACCCGTCCAGGGTCCAGGCCTTGAAGCGGGTGGCCCGGCGCAGGGGCAGCGTGAGGCTGCGGGCCCGCACCTCGAACACCCGCACGATCCGGCCGTTCTCCTGGATCAGGCTGCCCTGGTTGAAGGCGCGCAGGCCTGCGCTGGGATCGAAGGGCAGGGGGATCCCGTCGATCCCGGCCCCCTCCCGGCCGCCGGCGATCGCTCCGCCCAGGGGACCGGCGATGCCGGCCAGGCCCAGCCCGGCGGCGGTCAGTCCCAGAACCTTGCGCCGGCTCCAGGGGCGATGGCCATCACGTGGATTCAAGGGAGACGCCGCCGCAGCACGGGTCACTCTCCAGTGAGCCACGCCGTCGGCCGGCCTCCGGTTCATCGGTGACGGAGCGGTGTCACCGATGGCACTCTCAGGCCCTCGCCGCCGGACGGGAGCGCCGCAGCAGGGCGTAGGCCAGCAGCTTCATGCGGTCCTCCACCAGGAACCAGAACAGGCAGTAGAGCCAGATCAGCAGAGCCAGGCCCCAGCCCACCGGGGCCATGAAGATCCCGTAGACGGCCAGGAAGGTGGCGAACAGCTGGGTGCCCAGCACCGCCAGCCAGAGCACCCGGGCCGGCCGGATCGTCCAGAAGGGACCCCGGGTGCGGGTGACGAAGATCGTCAGGTGGCCCGCCACCGACAGCTTGAGGTACATCATCGAGGGGATCAGGCTGCGGTCGAGGCTGAAGACGGCTTCACCCAGGTACAGCAGCAGGAACGACTCCACGAGCCCCATCAGCCCCAGGGTGCCGGCCACGCCGAGCACCGTGCGCATGTCCCAGGCTTCGGGGTCGTCGGAATAGTGCACCCGGTCGTAGGCGATCGAGAGGATGGCGCCGTCGTTGAGCAGGGCCAGCAGCACGATCATCACCGCCGTGATCGGATAGAAGTTGAACACCAGGATCGAGAGGGTCATGAACAGCAGCACCCGCAGGGTCTCGGCGATCCGGTAGATGGCGTAACTGGTCATCCTCTGAAAGATCTTGCGGCTCTCCTTGATCGCTTCGATGATCACCGCGAGCCCCGGGCTCACCAGCACGATCGAGGCGGCGGCCCGGGCCGCGTCGGTGGCCCCGGAGACGGCGATGCCGCAGTCGGCCCGGTGCAGGGCCGGGGCGTCATTGACCCCGTCGCCGGTCATGCCGACGATGTGGCCCAGTTTCTGGAGCCGCTCCACGATGTGGAACTTGTGCTCCGGGATCACCTGGGCGAAGCCATCGGCGCTCTCGATCAGCCCGTCCAGGGCGCCGTCCTCGGCATGGTCGGCGTCACCGAAGACCCCGGCAGCGACAATCCGATCGCCCAGGCCCAGCTGGGAGGCGGTCTCACGGGCGATCGCCTCCTGATCCCCCGTCACCATCAGCACCTTCACGCCCATCCGCCGGGCGGTGGCGATCGTGGCCTTGGAATCGTCCCGCGGCGGGTCGAACAGGGGCAGCACCCCCAGCAGCTGCCAGTGGCCCTTGGGATCGGTGCGGGCCACCGCCAGGGAACGGAAGCCCCGGGCGGCGAAGGCGTCGACGGCCTGGTGCATCTGCCGGGCCGCTGCCTTCCGCTTCGCTCACCAGGGCCAGGATCGCCTGGGGGGCTCCCTTGGCCACCCGGAAGCGCTCCGCGCCCGGCCCCTCGATGCTGGCTTCGGTGCGCTTGCGCACCGGATCGAAGGGCTGGAAGGCCAGCACCTTGAAGCCGTCGAGGGCGGCGGGGTCGGCCAGCCCGTCCAGCACCGCCCCATCGATCGTGTCGTCGTTCTCCCGGCGGGAGGCCAGGGCCGCCGCCAGCAGCACCGGTTCGGCCGGGCCGCCGCCGCGGACGAACGGCTCCCCGAGGGTGAGCTGGTTTTTGGTGAGGGTGCCGGTCTTGTCGGAGCAGAGCACATCCACCCCGGCCAGCTCCTCGATCGCCGCCAGGCGGCTGACGATGGCCCCCTTGGTGGAGAGCAACCGGGCCCCCACCGCCATGGTCACCGAGAGCACGGTGGGCATGGCCACCGGGATCGCCGCCACGGTGAGCACCAGGCAGAACTCCAGGGTGGTGTCGAGCCTGTCCCCGTGCAGCACCGCCACCACGAGGATCAGGCTCACCAGCACCACGGCCAGCACGATCAGCATGTTGCCGATCGACGAGCACGGCCCGCTGGAAATGGCTGACGACCGGCTTCTCCTGCATCAGCCGGGCCGTGACGCCGAAATAGGTGTGCCCGCCCGTGCCGTACACCAGGGCATCGGCTTCCCCCTGGCGGACGATCGAGCCGGAGAAGATCGCCTCCCCCGCGCCGATGGCGGCCGGCAGGGATTCGCCGGTGAGGGCGGACTGGTCCACCTCCAGGGCGCCTTCGCCCAGCAGGCGGGCATCGGCCGGCACGATCTCGCCCAGCCGCAGGTGCACCACATCCCCCGGCACCAGCTCCCGGGCCGCCAGCGAGGTCCAGACGCCGCCTCTGCGCACGCGGGCCTGCAGGGCCAGGCGGGCCTTGAGGGCCGCCACGGCGTTGCCGGCCTGGTTCTCCTCCCAGAAGCCCACCAGGGCGTTGGCCACCAGCAGGGTGAGGATGATCCAGAAATCCGCCCAGTGCCGCACCAGGGCCGAGAGGATCACCGCCAGTTCGATCATCCAGGGGATCGGGCCCCAGCCGTAGCTGAGCAGGTTCAGGAACCGATTGACCCTGCGCTCCGGGATGGCGTTGGGGCCGTAGGTGGAAAGCCGGCGCAGGGCTTCGGCCTGGGTGAGCCCCCCGGGGGTGGCCTGCAGCACCTCCTGCAGCCGCTTGAGATCGAGATGCTGCCAGTCCTCTCCCTGGATCGCCGCCCCCGTCGTGGTCGATGGCTGGTTCATGGGATCGCCCGGTGCCTCCCGCCAGGCGGGATGACTCCAGGATGGCCACAGGGCGGCCCCTGGCGGATCAGAGGGCGAAGAGGCTGTCGTACCGGTGATATTCAGGCTTGTTCAGCCCGTCCAGCGCCAGCATTCGCCGCAGCTGGAGGATCTCGGCCCGCTGGGCGACGATCACCTGCCGCGCGAAGCGCCGGATCGTGGGATTGGTGCTCTTGGCCAGGGCGTCGTGGGCCATGATCAGCGCGCCGCCGTGGTGGTGGAGCATGCCTTCGAGGAACCACACCACCCGGTTCTCCCGGGTGGGTCCGTCACCCATCATCCGCATCCCCTGGATCTGGGCCGGGCTCATCCGGGTGAGGCCGGCGAGGCTGCTCGGATCCCCGCCGGGGGCCAGCGCCACGGGATACACCGGCGCCTGGGGATACCAGGCTTTGCGCCACAGCCCCATGGCGCGGATCTCGTTGGCCTGCTCCCGCCAAATTGTGTTGCCAAGGGCCCCCACGCCGGGCTCACCGATGTCGAAGACGAATTCGCTCATGCGCAGGGCGCCGGTGTGGTGCTGCACCATCGCGTCGATGAAGCGCAGGTCGTAGGTGGTTCCGGCGGGACCCAAGTCGTGGGCGTGGTCGCCGTGATCATGACCCCTGTGATCCTCGCTGGCGGGCTTGTCCTCCATCCCGTGCGGCCCGTGGGGGTGAGCGCCTTCCTGGGCCAGGGCCGGGCCCGGCAGGTTCAGGGCGGCAACCAGGGCGATCAGGAGGGCGCGGTGGCGGCTGGGCATGGGGTCGGGGACGAGGTGCTGAACGTGAGGAACAACGTAGGGTCTCCCCCGGGCTGGAGAGTCAAGGGCCAGCCGTCGGCTGGGGGCTGGCAGCTTCAGCCGCCTGGTCGCGCAGCCGCCGACGGGATCAGCCACGAGGGTTGCGCGGGATCCCGCCGGTAGAGCACCTGACCCACCCGCCGGATGTGCTCCAGCAGGGGCTCGTGGGAAATGGCGCTGAGGCTGGAGAGATCGATCACCCAGGGGAGAAGGAGATCATCCAGATCGGCATCGATCCGGGCCAGGGCACCTGACGTGAGCCCCCGGCCGATCAGGGTGAGATCGATGTCGGAGGCGGGGCGGTGGCGGCCCATGGCCCGGGAGCCGTAGAGGATCGCCTCCTCCACTTCGGGATGGTTGGCCAGCACCCGCTGCATCTCCGCGATGGCGGTCTCCGGCAGGCCGCAGCGCAGCGGCACGGAAGGGGGGGAGGGGGCGGTCATGGCCCGTCGGCGCTCAGGGCGGCGAAGCGTTCGCGCAGGACGCCGAAGGCAGGGGCAAAGCGGTGGATCACGTCGCGGACGATCGCGCGGGCCTGATCGAGGTTGTAAGTGTGCGAGGACTGGTTCCGCGCTCTGATCATGTCCATCCAGATGTCACCTTCGCTGATCAGACCATTCTGAAATCCCAGGCGGCAGGCATCACGGGAGCCGATGATGTTCTCGATGCCCTGGTGCTGCAGATAGTCCTTGAGCAGATTCCAGGCCAGTTCATGGGTGAACTCGAAGCCTTGAATCAGACCCTGCTGCTCCAGTTCGCTGAGTTCGCGCTCCCTGGCCAGCTGCACTCCGCGCTGGAGCACCAGCAGCGCCCGCTGGAAGTTGTCGAAACGCTGGAGCCAGCGCGTTTCAGCGTCTGCCATGGAGACAGGCTAAGGATGTGTTGACATCCATCGCGTCTGGAGTCACGGATTCCGGGTGGCTGTCAGGGCGTTCCGTTCCAGCTGCTGTACCACTGGGTCATCTGCTCGATCTCCCGGTTCTGGGCCTGCACCATGGCCTGCTGCAGCGCCCTCAGCTGCGGATGCTGGCTGTTGCCCTGGGCCATCGAGGCCATCATCACGCCCATGCGGTGGTGGGGAACCATCTGCTCGATGAAGGCCCGATCGAAATCGGGGGCGTTCTTCAGCCACTCCACATCGGTGCCCATCATCCCCATGCCCCCTCCGCGCCCCATCCTTCCGCCGCCGCCCATCCAGCCGCCCCAGCTGGAATAGACCCACGGCCTTAGCTGCCACCCAAGACGGCACAGCAGCGCCAAACCACTGCCGGTACCAGGCCCGCATCTGGGGGATTCTCCCGGCTTGACTGCCCTTAATGCTCCGGGCCAGGGCCCGGATCTCGGGTCGGCGAGCGCGGCTGAGGGCGAGATCGGCCATGGCGATCGCCCCGTCGTAGTGGGAGATCATCCTCATGATGAAGGGCTGATCGGAAGCGCCGACCCCCCACATGCGGCCCGGGCCACCGGTCGCTCCTCCGTAGCCGGGCCCACCAGGGCCTCCCCAGCCCTGGGCCAGGGAGGGTGGCGCCATCCAGAAATCACCGTGCAGGCACCTCCGGCGAAGTGGGCCGGCAGGGCTGAGCGCCAGCCGGCTCTGCAGGGTTGAACCGGGCATTGAATCCTGCCTTGAACCCTTCGGCGGATGCTGCAGGCCTCCTCGACCCTCCTCAGACGTTGAGATTGGGGCAGATCACGGCCGCGTTCGGCGCCGGATCGCTCTGCCAGTTGTCGAGCAGGCTCTGCAGTTCCGCCCTGAACTGGCGCAGCTCCCTCAGGCGTTCGTCCACCAGGCCGATCTGCCGATAGAGCTGCCCCCGGATGTCGGCGCAGGGCAGCTGGCCGGCATCGTGCACGGCCAGGCAACCCTGGATTTCCTCGAGGCTGAGTCCCAGGGTCTTGAGCCGGCGGATGAACTCCAGGCGCCGCAGGCTTCTCTGCCCGAACAGGCGGTAGCCGCCCTCGCTGCGACACAGCGCCGGCAGCAGGCCGAGGTCTTCGTAGTAGCGAAGGGTCTTCACCGGCAGACCACTGCGCCGGGCCAGCTCACCGATCTTCATGGGGGTGGGCGTTCCGGGCGGCGCATGGCCGGGAGGACGGGCGGCGAGGACCACGGGGTTGACTCTCCAGCAATGGGGAGACCTTAGGGACCATCGCGCCCGGCCTCCGGTCGCGGCGTTCGCTTTGATCCTCACGCCGTTCATCGCCATCCCTGGGGCGGCCTGCGGGATGAACCCTGCAGCACTGTTCGTGTGGTGGCCTCTGGCACAGCCGACCAGTGATCCCCCGTGAACGGATCAGACCCGACGTCCGCTGATCAGCCGCAGGAGAATCGTGATCACCGCGATCACCAGCAGGATGTGGATCAGCCCTCCCATGGTGTAGGAGGTGACCAGACCCAGCAGCCAGAGAACAACCAGCAGGACGGCGAGCGATTCCACCATGGCGGCCCCTCGGTTCAGTTCTTACTTTCAGCCAGTTCGGCAGCGGCATCACTGACGCTCCTGGCCACAGACTTGGCGCCCTCTTTCAGATCTTCGGCAGCATCCATGGCCGACCCCTGGACCTGCTTGGCCTTGCCTTTGATCTGATGGCCGGTGTCGCCAGTGAGTTCACCCAGGGCAGATTCCAGTCTGCCCTCAGCTTTCTTGGCCATGGCATCTCCTTTGTTGGACATGATTCCGATCGCGATGGGAAGGTGAGGCTGTTCACTGACCATGGCCATCGCTGGCCATGGAATCAGCAGCGTGCCGATCATGAGTGCCCATGCCGTGAGGGAAGCCGCAAGATGGGTGATCAGCGATCTCCTTATGTTCACAGCGTTCACAGCTCATTGATGGCATGGCCAAGCTAGCCATCGCGGACGGCTCTCAGCGTTGCTGGCGGCCTCCCAACTCCTGGTCCCCACGATCTGAAGGGGATGATTCAGTGATAGCAAGGCCTCTCAATGAGGTTACGATTGATGGAGACTCTGATCCAGAATTCAGCGATCTGCACAGCTCGGATGCGGCCACTTTCGGGGAAACGATTCCCCCATTGCCCGTCTCCCGCCTGATCCTCGCTGCCGGTGAAAGAGTGCCTTCAGCCGGTGCCAGCCATGGGAAACGCCCGGTGGCTGCGGGCATGGGATCCTTGCTCGGCTGGGGTGGCGGTGGCGTGACGTTCCCTCGGTGGGATCAGGGCGGCCAGGGTGATGATGTTGCCGTGCCCGCCGATTCCTTTCAGTCTTCCCAGGACGACGATGTCCGCGGCTGAACGCCCTCAGCCCACGGAAACCTCCCTTCACCAGTGATGGGCAGGGTTGCTGCGACCGCTTCGCAGGTCATGCCAGCGGCAACATCGAGGCCCAGCCTGGTGCGTGGAATGATCTTCCCTGCCATGGTTCCATCACGATGGCAGCGTAAGCCTATGGTGTATTGAGCTACTTTCAATCGTTCTGTTCTGCAAGCTGGAGGTTCACTCCAGCTGGCAGTTCAGCCTGAGGCTGATCAGCTGGGGCTGTTTCCCCTCCGTTTCCTCCAGCACCACCAGCAGCAGCTCACGGGGAGAGTGCTGAAAGCCATGGCGGCTCTCCGCGATCAGGGCCCCGAGCTGGTCGATGCTCAGCAACCGGCCCGCTTCTCCCTCCTTCCGGGCCCGATCCCACTCGGTCAGGAAGGCCTCGCCATCGGGCCCATCGGCGCAGATCCGCCAGGCTTCCCGGGAGTCCATCCCCTCCTGCAGGTCCAGCCAGCGTCTCAGTTCCGATCGGCCCAGGGCAGAGGGAAAGGGCAGCAGCTCCGGAAGCGACCCCACGGGGACGGCGTGGGCCTGGTGGTTCGGTGGGTTATCGATCAGAACGACGGGTGCGGCGAGGGACCAACGGTGGAGGTCCATCAGCACCCTTGCCGCCTCTTTCACGGCGTCATGGCAGAGATGGAGGAGCCGGGAATGTTCCAGCTTCGATTCCATCCGTTGCTGATCGCATGCATCGGTGGGGGATTGGGCGGGGTCATTGGTTAGTCTGAAGGCTTGGTCTTTCACGCCCATGGCATCGTCCCGAAGCCAGGCTAGCTGCATCCAGGTGCCTGCTGGTTGCCGCCTTGCCTGTCGGGCCGACAGATGTCTCCCGATGTCGATGCCCCGCCCTGCCCTGCCATCTTCGCTGCGAGGGTCTGATGAAGCGCTACGGGATCGTTCATCGCACCACCTATCGCTATAGCGGCCCTGTGCGCCTGGGCCCCCATACGTTGCGTCTGCGGCCCAGGGAGGGGCACGACCTGCGCATTGAATCCTCTTCGCTGTCTCTCCTGCCCAGGGGGAGCCTGCGATGGCAACGAGATGTCGAAGACAACTGTCTTTTGAGGGTCAACTTCGCTGGCTCCACCGACCAACTGCAGGTCGACAGCCAGCTGGTCATCCTGCTCTACGACCATGAGCCGCTGGATTTTTTCGTGGATGACTACGCCGTTGACTATCCATTTTCCTACGCGCCGAGGGATCGTCCCGTTCTCGATGCCTATCTGCTTTCCACGCCGCTCGATCAGAGCTCTCCCCTGGCGCAGTGGGCAAGCGGCCTCTGGCGACCGGGGGAGGCGATTCAGAGCTATGCCCTGTTGGAGCGCCTGAATCTGGCCATTCACAGGCTCATCAGCTACCGGAAACGGGAGGAACCTGGCGTGCAGACTTCCACCGAAACCCTTGCCCTGGCCTCGGGCTCTTGTCGCGACATGGCCTTTCTTTTCATTGAAGCGGCCCGCCTTCTGGGTTTTGCGGCTCGTTTCGTGAGCGGCTACAGCTTCACGTCACTTCCGGCGGAAGCCGCCGGCAGCACCCATGCCTGGGCGGAAGTGTTCCTGCCGGGTGCGGGTTGGAAGGGATTCGATCCCACCTACGGGGACCTCGTCGGGGATACCCATATCCCCGTCGCCGTGGGCCGCACGCCTGAGTCGGTTCCACCGATCGCCGGCTCCTTCCGCGGAGCCTCCCTGCGCACGATGGAGGTGGACGTACGAGTCAGCGCCCTCGCGGACCCCGTGACCAGCCCCTGATGGGCGCCCTCAGGTTTCTGGCTAAAATTGTTTTGAAAAGCTGCTCAATTTGTATCTGGAACCCTTGCTGGGCGCCGAAGATCCGGCCGTCTTCCGGATCGCTCGCCCCGCCGGCCGCTCGCCCCTGCTGCTCACAGCCGACCACGCCGGCCGCGCCATTCCCAGCCGCCTGGCCCGCCTGGGCCTGAGCGATGCGGTGCTCGACACCCACGTGGCCTGGGATCTGGGGGTGGCGGGGCTGGGCGAACGTCTGTCGGCGCGCCTCGATGCCTTCCTGATTCTGCACA
Organism: uncultured cyanobacterium; assembly: GCA_963772735.1. Taxonomy (GTDB): domain Bacteria; phylum Cyanobacteriota; class Cyanobacteriia; order PCC-6307; family Cyanobiaceae; genus Cyanobium. The sequence goes on from CAVYYO010000004.1 coordinate 33,970, forward strand.
ACTATTCGCGGCTGGTCATCGATGCCAACCGGCCTCCCGAAGCCCCCGATTCGATCGTCAGCCACAGCGAGCACACCACCATCGCCGCCAACCGGAACCTTTCCGCCGCCGAGCGACGGCAGCGGATCGAGGCTCTGTTCGAGCCCTACCACCGGCGCATCGGCGCTGAGCTCGATGCCCGCGCCCGGCGATCCTGGCCCACGGTGCTGGTGACGCTGCACAGCTTCACCCCGGTGCATGCGGGCGTGGGGCGTCCCTGGGACGTGGGGGTGCTGTATGGCCGGGATGGGCGCCTGGGCCGGCGGATGCTCCAGCTTCTCTCGGCTGAGCGGGGCCTGCAGGTGGGGGACAATGAGCCCTACGCCGTGAACGATGTCAGCGACTTCACGGTGGTGGTGCATGGGGAACGCCGCCGGATTCCCCACGTGGAGCTCGAGATCCGCCAGGACCTCCTGGCGACGGAGGCAGGCCAGCAGGAGTGGGCCGAGCGGCTCGCCAGCCTTCTGGAGAAATCTCTGCAGGAGGGTTTTCCGGCGCCTCCAGACCTCTCACCGCCCGTAGGGTGAGCTATGGACCCAGCCCAGAATGCGCCGCAAGCCAGTCCTCCGCTCAAGATCCGCGTTGGCTTCGATCTGGCCCTACGGTTTGGGCGGGCCACGCCGATGATCGTGACTCTGGGAGTCCATCACAGCAGGGCCGGGGATCTTCTGGAGGCAGACCCTCTCCAGGTGACGCCCTCGGTGCCGCTGCGAACCTATCTGGATTCCTACGGCAACCAGTGCAACAGGTTGGTGGCGCCGGCCGGGCTGCTGCGGCTGCGGGGCAACGGTCTGGTGGCCGATCACGGTCTTCCCGATCCGGTGCTGCCCTGGCTGGAGCAGCGGCCGGTGGAGGATCTGCCGGACGAGGTGCTGCTGTTTCTGCTGGCCAGCCGCTTCTGTGAGAGCGATCTGCTCACGGACTTCGCCTGGACCAAGTTTGAAGGGTCTCCAGGTGGCTGGGGGAGGGTGCAGGCGATCTGCGATTTCGTCCATCAACATGTGCGCTTCGACTACAACCGGACCAGCCCCCTGAAATCGGCGCTGCAGACCTTCCATGAGCAGGAGGGGGTTTGCCGCGATTTCACCCATCTCGCCATCGCCCTCTGCCGTTGCATGAACATTCCAGCGCGTTACTGCACCGGCTATCTCACCGACATCGGTGTGCCGCCGCCCCACTCGGCCATGGACTTCTCGGCCTGGTTCGAGGCGTACCTCGGTGATGGCTGGCATGTCTTCGACCCGCGCAACAACACGCCGCGGATCGGGCGGATCCTGATCGCCAGGGGGAGGGACGCGGCGGACGTGGCACTCACCACCAGTTTCGGTCCTTCGGAATTGCAGTCGTTTGAGGTCTGGGCTGCATGACCTATTGCGTGGCCGTGCTGTTGGAGCGAGGCATGGTATTCGCCTCAGACTCACGCACCAATGCGGGTGTGGATGATTTCTCCAGCTTCTGCAAGATGACGGTGTTCGAGCGCAGCGGTGATCGGGTATTGGTGTTGCTCAGCTCCGGCAGTCTGGCCGGAACCCAGGCGGTGATCAGCCTGCTGCGTCAGCGGGCCGATGCCGAGGATGGGAACACCAATGTGTGGACGGCACGGACGATGTTCGATGTGATGGTCCTGGTATCGGATGCCGTCCGTGCCATCGAGCAACGGGATGGCCCCTACCTCAAGGGGTCGGCCGGTGGCTTCAATGCGTCCTTCCTGGTGGGCGGTCAGATCCGGGGCGAAGCAGCCCCGGCTGTTCCGGATGTATGCCGAGGGTAATTTCATCGAAGCCAGCGATGAAACGCCCTTTCTGCAGACAGGGGAGGCGAAGTATGGCAAGCCGATCATCGATCGGGTGATTCATCCCGACACCACCCTGGCGGAAGCGGCCAAGTGCGTGCTCGTGTCGTTCGATTCGACCATGCGCAGCAACCTGTCGGTGGGGATGCCGATCGACCTGATCGTCTATGAGCGAGACAGCCTGGCGGTCACCCACCGCCGCCGGTTGGCCGAGGGGGACGGCTACTTCCGGCAATTGAGCGACGAATGGAGCGCGGGGGTCCGCAACGTGTTCCGGGAGTTGCCGGATCTGGCCTGGTGAGGCCCGTTCGGCCATCCGGCACCAGCGCTGCCCGGCGTGCGCCCAGGATTGGAGGCACCTGCCCCCTGCCGCCGCCGTTGCCTGCCGAGGAGTCTTCCGCCCCTGCCACCGCCCCGCCGCTGGTGCTCGTCCACGGGATGTGGGACACCCCCCGCCTGTTCGACCCGCTCGAGCGGGCCCTGGGGGCGGCCCGCGGCCCCCTGCTGATCCCCCACCTGCCCCATCGCTTCGGGTTCACGCCGATCGAGGCGCAGGCGGAGCTGCTCGGACGCGACATCGAGGCGGCCTTCGGAGTGGAGCAGCCCATCGATCTGCTGGGCTTTTCGATGGGAGGGGTGATCGCCCGCGCCTGGATCCAGCTGCTGGGCGGCCATCGGCGCACCCGCCGCCTGATCAGCGTGGGCAGCCCCCAGCAGGGCACCCTCACCGCCCAGCCGTGGCCCAGCTGGCCCCTGGCCGGCATCGGCGACCTCAAGGCGGGCAGTCCGCTGCTGCAGCGGCTCAACACCGATCTGGCCCCGTTGCGCCCGGTGGAGTGCTGCAGCTTCTACTGCGAGCCGGATCTGATGGTGATGCCGGCCTGGCGCGCCGTGCTGCCGATCGGACCCGGGCGCCGCCTGCCGGTGCGCTACCACCACCAGCTGATGACCCACCCGGCGGCCCTGGTTCCCCTGGTGGAGGAACTGCGGCGTCCGTAGCGTGAACCCCCTGGCCTGGAGCCGACCCTTGGACCTGGTGGCCCTCTCGCTGCTCGTGCGCTGGCTGATCGGCTGGGCCCTCAACCTGAGGATCCCCCGGCTTCCCGAACCCCGGCTGGAGGGGCAACCGCAGGTGTCGGTGCTGATCCCGGCCCGCAACGAGGAACGCACCCTCCCCAACCTGCTGCCGGCCCTGCGGGCCCAGAGCCTCACCCCCTTCGAGGTGATCGTGATCGACGATCACTCCGGCGATCGCACCGCCGCCATCGCGGCGGAAGCCGGGGTGACGGTGATGCAGCCGCCGCCCCTGGCCGAGGGCTGGTGCGGCAAGACCTGGGCGCTGCACCACGGGGTTCTGGCCAGCCAGGGGGAGATCCTGGTGTTCCTCGATGCCGACACCGAGCCCTCGCCGCAGTTCCTGGAGCGTCTCGTGGCCACCCGGCAGGCGCTGGGGGGGCTGGTGTCGGTGCAGCCGTTCCATCGCACCGAGAAGCCCTACGAACAGCTCTCGGTGCTGTTCAACCTGGTGGGGCTGATGGCGGTGCCGATGGGCGAACGCTGCGGGGTGGCCTTCGGGCCGGCCATGGCCACCAGCCGGGCCGACTACGAGCGGGCCGGCGGCCATGCGGCCGTGGCCGGCAAGGTGGTGGAGGACTGGTTCATGGGCCACAGCTATGAGCAGGTCGGGTTGCCGGTGAGCGCCTACATCGGCGAAGGGCTGATCGAGTACCGCATGTATCCCGGCGGCCTGCGCGACATGGTGGTGGGCTTCGCCAAGAACTTCGCCACCGCCGCCGGCGAGGTGCGCTGGCTCTGGATGCTGGCGGTGCTCCTCTGGCTCTCCGGGCTGTTCTGGGCGGCCTGGTGCCTGCCGGCCTCCCTGCTGGGCTGGCCGCTGGTGGGGGACCCTGCGCCGCTGGCCAACCTGGTGCTCTACCTCGCCTTCGCCGTCCAGCTGCTGGTGATCACCCGGCGGGTGGGGGACTTCGGCTGGATCTGCCTGGTGTTCCCGATTCCCGTGCTCTTCTTCCTGGGGGTCTTCGTCCTGGCGATCCTGAACCTGGAGCGCGGCACGATCGAATGGAAAGGCAGGCGGTTTCAGACGCGGTAGCCGCCCTGGCCTGTGCCCTGGGCTGGATGGCCTGGTCGCTGCTGATCGGCGCGCTGGCCCATCGCCTGCCCCGCGCGGTCCTCGCGAGCGACAGCTGGCTCACCGGCCCGCGCCCCTGGCCCGAAAGCGCCCGCACCTACGAACGACGGCTCGGCATCCGGCGCTGGAAGTCCCTGCTGCCGGATGCCGGTGATGCCCTGCCCGGCGGTGTGCGCAAGAACAGCCTGGTGCGCCGTGATCCCGCCGCCCTGCAGCGCCTGGTGGAGGAGACCCGTCGGGCCGAGCTGGTGCATCTGGCGCTCTGGCCCTTCTGGATCGTGACGGCCCTGTGGCTGCCGCCGGCCGGGGTGCTGATCAATCTGATCTTCGCGACCCTGTTCAACCTGCCCTGCCTGTGGCTGCAGCGCTACAACCGGCTGCGGCTGCGAGCCCCTGCTCCTGGCCATGGGGCGCCGGCACCCCGCCGCTCGCTGATGCCTCAGCGGCCCACCACCAGGGCCTCGAGTTCGACGTCCACGCCGATGCCTTCGTCCTCGGCGTGGCGCGCCACCAGCAGCCGGTGGCCGCCGCCCTCCAGCACGAACGCGTCGCGGGCCTCATCGAACCAGGCCAGGCGCCGCAGCGGGATCTCGATCGACACCCGCTCGCTCTGGCCGGGCTCCAGGTTCAGCCGGGTGAATCCCACCAGGAACCGGGCCGGGCGCTCCACGGCACGGCCGGGCGGTTCGGCATAGACCTGAACCACCTCCGCGGCGGCCATGGGCCCGGTGTTGGCCACCGTGACGCGGAGCCGCAGGGTTCCGTCGCCCTCTGCGGCAGACAGCCGCACCACCTCCGGGTCGGCATGGCTGAAGGTGCTGTAGGAGAGCCCGAAGCCGAAGGGGAAGGCCGCCGGGTGGCCGTCGCGGGCCAGCCGCCGGTAGCCGTGCCAGAGGTCGTAGGTGACCTGCCGGGCCCAGGGATCAAAGGGGGGCAGGTGGTCGGGATCGGTGGGCACTGCAAACGGCATCCGCCCCGAGGGGGACACCCGCCCCAGCAGCACCTCCGCCAGGGCCGCCCCGCCCTCCTGGCCCGGGATACCAGAGCATCAGGATGGCCGGCACCTGCTGGCGCCAGGCCTCGCACAGGATCGCCCCGCCCCCCATCAGCACCACCACCGTGCGCGGGTTGGCGGCGGCGACGGCCCGGATCAGGGCCTCCTGCCGGGGAGGGAGCTGGAGCTCGGTGCGATCCCCCGAGGCGAAGGAGCCGCCCGGTCGGGCGGACCCCAGGCGGGTCACGGCGGCGAAGCTGGCCGCCACCGGAGACCACAGGGGCATCAGGCGCCGGCGGCCGAACAGGCGCAGCAGCCCCTCCGGCGGTGGTGCCTGGCGCAGGACCGGGGCCAGGTCGCCGGGGTGGATGTGTTCGCCCTCCTGGCGCCAGTCGAGACCCACCACCACCAGGGCCGCGTCGCAGCGGGCCGCCAGGGCGGTGGCCGCGGCCGGGTCGGTGCCATCGCTGGGATGGACGGCGAGCTCCGGCGCCGCCGCCCGCAGGCCCGCCAGGGGCGTGACCACCGATCCCGGCGGCGGGCCGGGTGTCGGAGGAGCCCCGGTCGCCGAGGTTGGGGGTGTCCGCCAGCGGGCCGATCACCGCCAGCGAACCGAGGCCGGTGAGGGGCAGCACGGCGCCCTCGTTCCTGAGCAGCACGATCGACTTGACGGCCGCCTCCCGCGCCAGGGCCCGGTGCTCCTCGCAACCGCGCAGGCTCACGGGATAGGTGCCCTCGGGCAGCGGAGAGCTGGGCCCGCAGCAGGCGCCGCACCGCATCGTCGATCCGCTCCATCGACACGCGCCCTTCCGCCACCGCCTCCGGCAGGGTGGCCTCGAAGATCATCCGGAAGGGCATCTCCAGATCCTGGCCGGCCCGCAGGGCCCGCACCCCATCGCGGATTCCGAAGATGAAATCGGTGACGACAAAACCTCGGAATCCCCAGCGCTCTTTGAGGATGCGGGTGAGCAGGTGCAGATGCTGCCCGCACCAGGCCCCGTTCACGCTGTTGTAGGCGCTCATCACCGAAAGGGCGCCGGCCTCCACGCAGTCGCGGAACTGGGGCAGGTACAGCTCCTGCAGCACCCGCTCGCTGGCGCTCACATCGACGCGGAAGCGGGCGCTGTCGATCGAGTTGAGGGCGAAGTGCTTGACGCAGGCGATGGCATGGCGCTGCACCCCCCGGGTCATCGCCGCGCCCATGGCGCCCACATGCACCGGATCCTCGCCGAACGTCTCCTGGGCCCGGCCCCAGCCGGGGTGGCGCAGCAGGTTCACGCAGACCCCGCCGAACAGGTTGGCCCCGAAGGAGCGGGCCTCCCGCCCCATGGCTGCGCCGATGCGTTCCTCCAGTTCCACGTCCCAGCTGGCACCGCGGCCGATCGGTGCCGGAAAGGTGGTGGCGCCACCCTCAAGGGTCACCCCGCGGGGCCCGTCAACGAAGTGCAGACCGCCGATCCCCAGGCGGCTCACCACGCCGGCCGGCCAGGGACGGCGGTGGGAGGTGTCGTGGAGGGCGATGTCCGCCATGCCCCCCCAGAAGGGGGTGTCCCCATCGAGCATGGCGAGCTTTTCGCTCAGCCTGAGCTGATCGAGCAGAGCCTGGACCTGCTCCTCGAGGCGACTTCGGTCTTCAGAATCATGCACAGATCCAGGTTAAGGGTGGAATCTGGCCCATTCATTGCGTAACAAGCCCCGGGCCTGCCGTTCGGATATCACCCCGTTGGGCGGCAAGATGTCGCACCTGACGGAACGGAAGTGATCGGGAATCCGCCTTTCACCAGGACAGGGAAGCTGTCATGGGTTCTCCACCGTCTTTTGGGTCTATTGTTTGAACAGGAGAAGACCCCTGACGTGACTGGTCAGGGAGTGGAGTCCTGAATGAATAAGCCCTTAGCGCATACTCTCGCGAAGATCGGCTCCCATGAAGCCTGACTGATCAGACATCGGTCATGGTTGATTGTCATCAAGTCCTCTTGCTTCTCAACACCCACACCATTCATCAGGCGAAAGATCATGGCAGACCCTATCAAAACCCCGCAAAAAGCCCCTGTTTCCAGCTACGCCGAGTCAGAAGGTGGTATGTGGGATTCCGAAGGTTCGCAACTTCTTGACCCCCGCGTCATTGAGCCACCCATGTATGTGGCCGGTTCCGACAGTGAGAGCGGCTGGGGCTTCCACCGCCGCGCCGAGCTCCTGAACGGTCGTCTGGCCATGCTCGGATTCGTCATCGGCCTTGTGGTCGAGGCGCTCTCAGGCCAGGGGATCCTCCAGCAGGTGGGCCTGGGTGCTCTGCTGCATCACGGCTGAACTCCTCGGTCGCTGGGGATCCACTCCCTGGATTCCACCACGTAAGCAGCAGGCCTGACCACCACCATGGCCGTCACTTGTGAAACGACAGATCCGAGCCAGGATGACAGCATGATTCCTGACGACAGGAAGGGACCGTCAGGTCAGCAACAACGTCCGGCCAGGGTCCGCCCAGGCGACCGAAACTCCGGGACACCCTGACCTTGATGGCCATTCCCCATGGGAACGGCCATCAAGGTCAGGCGGGTGGGCCCCTTGCTGCGCATCGCTGTGTTCGTCGCCCGCTCGAGAGATTCGTCCCGCCTCCCGTGTCGGGTCCGGATGGATGCTCTGGCCAGGTTGCTCAGTCTTGACACCGCGGCGAATGGTCTGACCCATGCACAGGCTTGCGCATTACGGGCCCGGTTCCATCTCCAGCGGTTTGCCAGCCGCCATTGGCAAGGCCGGCCGCCAGATGACGAAGGCCCCGATGGCTTGACTCTCCCGTGGACTGGATCCCATAGCTTGAAGGGGCATGCCATCGCCGTGGACCGGGTCCTGATGAGCTCCCCGATCACCAGCCCGTCTTGTTGTCCCGCCGAAGACCCGGCACCCTCAGCGATGGGAATGGAGCGGGAGCTGGCCCATGAGCTCACCCTGCTGCGCCGCAAGCTCGTGGTGGCCACCGTGCTCACCGCACTGGTGATGCTCGCCAGCCTGCCCCACATGCTCGGTGGCGTTCACCTGAGCTGGCTGCCTGCCTGGTTCACCAGTCCCTGGAGCCAGCTGGTGCTGAGCACCCCGGTGCTGTTCTGGTGCGGCCGGGAGTTCTTCGCCGGCGCCGCCTCGGCCTTCCGGCGCCACAGCGCCGACATGAACACGCTGGTGGCCTCCGGCACCGGCATCGCCTGGCTCGCTTCGCTGGTGGCCACCCTGTTCCCGGGGGTGCTCATCGCCGAGGGGCTGCCAGCCGATGTGTACTACGAAATTGCTGCGGTGATTCTCACCCTGGTGCTGCTCGGGCGGCTGCTGGAGGCCCGGGCCCGGGGGCAGACCTCCGAGGCGATCCGGCGCCTGCTCCAGCTCCAGCCCCCCACGGCCCGGGTGCTGCGAGAGGGCATCGCCACGGAAATCCCCGTGTCCAGGGTGGTGGTGGGAGACCTGGTGCAGGTGCGCCCCGGGGAGAAGCTGCCCCTCGACGGGGTGGTGGAGGAGGGCAGCTCCTGGGTGGAGGAATCGATGCTCACCGGCGAGCCCGCCCCCGTGGCGAAGGGCCCGGGGGACACGGTGATCGGGGCGTCCATGAACCGCAGCGGCAGCTTCCGCTTCCGGGTCACCCGGGTGGGGGGCGACACGGTGCTGGCCCGGATCGTCGAGCTGGTGCGCCAGGCCCAGAGCTCCCGCACCGCCGTGCAGCGGCTGGCGGATCAGGTGGTGGGCTGGTTCGTGCCGGTGGTGATCGCCATCGCCATCGCCGCCTTCGTGCTGTGGTTCCTGCTCAGCGGTAACGGCGTGCTGGCGATGCTGTTCCTGGTGAGCGTGCTGGTGATCGCCTGCCCCTGTGCGCTGGGCCTGGCCACCCCCACCGCGATCATGGTGGCCTCCGGCAAGGGGGCCGAGAACGGCCTGATCTTCCGCAGCGCCGAGGCCCTGGAAACAGCCGGTCAGCTGCGCACCATCGTGCTCGACAAGACCGGCACCCTCACCCGCGGCCAGCCCGAGGTGACCGATTTCGAGGCTCTCCCCGGCGCCGCCCTGCCGGTCCGGACCCTGCTGGCCCTGGTGGCGGCGGTGGAGTCGCGCTCGGAGCATCCCCTGGCCGAAGCGATCACGGCCTATGCATCCGGCCGCGCCGGCCAGGAGGAGCCCCCGGCCGTGCAGGCCTTCGACGCCGAGGCTGGCCGGGGCGTCCGGGCCACGGTGGCCGGCAGGGAGGTGCGGGTGGGCAGCCCCCGCTGGCTGGCCGAAGCGGGCATGGACACCACCGCTCTCGATGAGCTGGTGGAGCGGCTGGAGCGGTCTGCCCGCAGCGTGGCCGCCGTGGTGGTGGATGGTCGGATCGAAGCCTGCTTCGGCATTGCCGATCCCATCAAGCCGGAGGCGCAGGCCGCCGTGGCCGCCCTGCGCCGTCTGGGTCTGGAGGTGGTGCTGCTCAGCGGTGATGCCCGCCGCACCGCCGAGGTGGTGGCTGCCGAGGTCGGCATCGTGCGGGTGATCGCCGAGGTGCGCCCCGGCGACAAGGCCGCGGTGGTGCGGCAGCTGCAGGAGCAGGGAAAAGGGCGGGTGGCAATGGTGGGGGACGGCATCAACGACGCCCCCGCCCTGGCCCAGGCGGATGTGGGCATCGCCATGGGCACGGGCACCGATGTGGCCATCGCCGCCAGCGACATCACCCTGCTCTCGGGCCATCTGGCTGGCGTGCCCGCGGCGATCGAACTCAGCCGGCGCACGATGGCCACCATCCGCCAGAACCTGTTCTTCGCCTTCGCCTACAACGTGGCGGGGATTCCGATCGCCGCCGGCCTGCTGTTTCCCCTCACGGGCTGGTTGCTGAGCCCGATGCTGGCGGGGGCCGCCATGGCCTTCAGTTCGGTGTCGGTGGTGACCAATGCCCTGCGGCTGCGCCGCTTCCGGCCCACCCCCCTTCGCGTGGCGTCGCCGGCATGATCTTCCTCGCCGCCGCGGCGCCCCAGTGGCGCACCATCCCCCAGCCGCCGGCCCTGCAGGTGCTGGTGGCGGCTGGGGGCCTGGTGCTGATCGCCGCCGAACTCTGGTGGTTCCTGGGCCGCCATGGGCGTGGAGTTGAGGCCCGCGAAGGGGAGCAGGGGGTGCAGGAGATCACGATCACCGTGGAGGGCGGGTACGCCCCCTCGCGCATCCGGGTGAAGGCCGGCCGACTGGTGCGGTTGCGGTTTCACCGCACCGATCCCAGCGGCTGCGTGGCCCAGGTGATCTTTCCCGACTTCCAGCGCAGCCTGGACCTGCCCCTGGGGGCCACCACCAGCATCGAACTGTTGCCCGACCATCCGGGCGACCTATCCCTTCCACTGCGGCATGAACATGGTGCGCGGCAGCCTCGAGGTGGAGTGAGGCCGGGGCAACTTCCTCCGGAACCCTCAGGCCTCGATCTCCAGCACGCCCATCATGCCCAGCTCCTCGTGATCGAGGATGTGGCAGTGGTAGACGGTGCGGCCGGGGAAGTCGCGGAAGGCGATCCGGATCCTCACCTCCTCACCGGCGCGTACCAGCACCGTGTCCCTCCAGGCGCGCAGGCTTTCGGCCCGGCCGTTGCGGCTCAGCACCTGGAAGGGATTCACGTGCACGTGAAACGGGTGATCCATCACGCCGATGTTTTGCAGGATCCAGTCTTCGGTGGTCCCCAGGCGCACCCTGGTGTCCACCCGGTCGGGGGCAAAGGCGCGGCCGTTGATCAGGAAGCTCATCCCCATCCCCATCCCCATCCCCATGCCTGCGCCCGGCCCCATGCCGTGGCCCAGGGTGAAGGTGCGGCTCAGGAGGGGAGAGGGAAGGGGCAGCACCGGCACCAGTTGTGCGGGCAGAGGCACCGGCACGCCTCCTTTTTCGTAGCTGATGGTGGCCAGGGTGGTGGGTCCGTCGTCCTGGAAGGAACGCCCGAACCCCTGCGGTCCTCGCCCCATCCTTCCCATGCCCATGCCCATGCCTTCGAAGCGGCCGTAGGGAAGGTTCAGCAGGCGGTAGCGCCCGCCGCCACGGTTGGCCTGCACCAGCACCTCGGCCCGCTCCCCCGGCGCCAGCAGCAGCTCCTCAAGGGCCAGCGGGGCGGAGAGCCCCCCGCCGTCGGTGGCGATCAGGTGCAGGGGATGGTCCTCCAGGGCGAGGCGATAGAAGCGGGCATTGGATCCGTTGATGATCCGCAGCCGCAGCAGACCCCCACCGGCCACCCGCAGATCGGGCTGGAGGGTGCCGTTCACCGTCGGCAGGGAGCCTTCGCGCCCCAGCCTCCTGGCCATGGGGAATCGGAGAGATCCCTGCGCCGCGCTGGGGAAATCCTTCAGGAACAGAAACTCCTCCCGGGCCTGCTGGATGGCCGGGATCGCATCCAGCGCTCCCCGCACCACGATCACGCCCCCCAGTCCGGCGAACACCTGATCGGCCGTGGTGCCGTGGCGGTGCGGGTGGTAATAGAAGGTGCCGCCGGGGTGGTTCTTCGGAATCTCGAAGGTGTAGGTGAGTACCTCATCCGGGGGGATCGAGAGAAAGACGTTGTCGGCATGGCCCCCGGGAGAGACATGCAGCCCGTGGAAATGAAGATTGGTGGGTTCCCCGAGCCCGTTGACGAGGCGCAGCCGCACCGAATCGCCGGGGTTCAGTTCCAGCCGGGGGCCGGGGCTATGGCCGTTGTAGGTGAGGATCTTCCCTGGCCCCCCCGGCAGCCAGCCGGCTGAGGTTCCTGCACGAAGTTCCCCTTGCAGCAGTCCATCGCGGGCGCGGAGCACCGGAGCCTGCTTGGCGGGGGTGGGGGCCGTGCCGCACCGGACCGGCGGGGCCAGGACCACGCCTCCGGCGGCCATGGCCGCCAGCTGCAGGAACCGGCGTCGCTGGAGGGGCAGGTCCATGGTTCACCTTGCCAACGATGGTGCGATCTTCACAACTAGCCCGCCAGCGGACCTGAGCGCCGGGCTGGATGCCTCTGCTGCATGGAACTACACACTGGACTTTCAGTGGTCAAGCATGTTCATGCTTCTTTTCTTGAACGCTGTCGACTGCGTGAGGCAAAGAATGCTGAAACGTCACTTCTGGTACGATTCATTAAGGCTATTCACAATGCGATGATCAAATTCTGGAAAGAAATTTCATTCCTTTTTGTTGCCACAGCGGCGCTGCTCAATGCCCCTGTTGCTCTCGCCCAGAACAACAGCCCATGGGGGCCACCAAGCCAGCAGAACAGCACTCCCTGGGGATCAGGAGGTGGTTCATCGGGGTCCGGCGGGGTTGGACAGGGAAGTAGTTCCCTCTCCTTTCCGGCCCAGGGGGTGATCTGCGACAGCTCGGTGAGTGTCTGTTTCAACGCCGGCGGTGCCGCTCTTTTCGACACCGAGCGGGAATTCGGCCGACGGGCGCGCGTCAGCCTGGAGACCAAGCTGATCAACAGTCCGATCATCGACGTCACCTTTGCCGATGGCCGCTATTGCAACTTCCGTCAGAGGGGCTGCTGGACGAACCGCCAGCGCACCACGTTCGATCAGCAGCTGAATCCCTGGGTGTTCGGTGCCAATGCCGTGGGGGGAATCCAGGGCGGCTCGGGGACGGTGATCGGTGGGGCCGGCTCCAGCTGGGGATCGGGGAGCGGCACGAACTCCACCCCGCCACCCACCAACACCTACCAGCCGGCGTTCACCCGGACCAGCCAGAGCGGAACCTGCACCTGGATGAGTGCCGCGATCACCACCTACAACGGCAGCTGTCGCTATGAGATTCTCCAGAACAATCTGAACGGCAGCAAGAATCTGACCTTCACCTTTGACAACCTGCCGAAATCCAGCAACTCTCGCCGCCTCCAGTTCATCGCCTCCGGTAACAACCCATGGACCATCCAGATGGCGAATGGCTTCTCGGCCCCTGTCCAATCCAGCCTCACCCCCAGCCAGACCACCACCAGGATCAGCATGGACTGGAACAACGTGTCCAGCCTGCGCTTCGAGAGCTCCACTCAGGCCACCACGGCCCTCCTGAACCAGTCCATGCAGGTGGTGGATGCCAACGGCCAGGTGCAGCCCAGCGATGCCGAAGCCCTCGGGCAGGCCCTGGGCGGGTTGCTGAGGCAGCTGTTCGGCGGCAACTGAATCTCCCCATCTCAGCGGTAAGGAGCACGTCTCAATCCAGGAGCGCTCAGCCCACGAAGCGCCCGTAGAGCCAGCGGGTGAAGCCGCCGATCAGGGGCACCGGGCCGAAGGTGGGCAGTACGAAATCGAAGTAGTCGCGGTGGTCGTCGATGCGCCCGTCGGCTCCGAAGTGCAGTCGCGTGGCCCCCGGGTAGACGAATTCGATGCCCCGGATCTTCAGCCCCATCTCCCACTCCACGAAGGCAGTGTCGCCCGTCAGGGCGATGGCGCCCGGCATGAGGTAGATGTCATCGCAGCGCTTCAGCAAGCCATCCTGGGCGGCCAGATACGCCTCGATGCCGTTCCGCTCCTGGGTGGGGTCCTGGAAATGCACGTCGTCGGTGTAGGCCGCCCGCCATTGCTCCTGGGTGGGCCCCGGGGCGCCGTAGGGCTTGGTGAACAGGGCCCGCAGCCCCTCGATCGTGGGCGGAGTGCTGGGTGCGGCGCTCATGGCCGGGCCGCCGCGACCGGACCCACCCCTTCGGCCTTGTTGCTGAAGAAGCTGCCCAGGCTCACGCCCGCTTCGTGGGCGGCCAAGGTGACCTGAAGCTTCTGCTCCTCGTCGAGGCCGTCCCAGAAGGCATGGAACAGATCCAGGGAGGCCTTGGCGCTGCCCACCGCCCCCAGCACCGCCAACGGTGCCGCCAGCCAGGGGAACACCAGCAGCACCACCGAGAGCACGGCGCCCACCGCCACCCCGGTTTTCGCCGATTCCAGGCTGGTGCGCAGCAGCAGGCGCACCTGGGTAGCGCGGTCGATCTCGCCCCGCTTGCGCAGAGCCTCGGTGCGCAGTGCCGTCAGCAGGGCCTGGTAGGCGGCATAGAGCACCACCCCACCCACGGTGGATTCCGAGATGAATTCCCCACCGCTGAAAGCGCCCCCGTTCTGGTTCAGGTCCACCGAGGCCAGCCCCGCCAGCGGTGCGGCCTCCCAGCCGGCGCGGGGAATGCGGAAGGGGTCAAGTTCGCGCGTCATGGTCTCGATGCTGCCATGTCCCCAGCCTGACCCAGGTGCACCGGATGGCGCAATGGCGGCTGGGGGCCTGGTCCGGGGGAAGGGAGTGGCCCCCCGCCGATCCCCCCGTCACCCCGACAGTCCGGGCAGCTGTCCAGAGGTGGAGAACTGGTAGTTCCAGCTGCGTGTGGCATCGAAGGTCTGGTTGGTGAAGAGGTCGGTGTAGATGGCGTTCCAGTTCGAGCTGCCGCCATCGCCCATGCCGACGGCGAGGACATTGACGTTGTCGGGGCCGGCGCTGGTGGTGGCGACGGCATCGAGGGTGTTGTTGAGGGAGGCCTGGGCCTGGGCCCAGATGTCGACGCCGGCGGCGGTGGGCACCTTGATGGGGGTGCCGTCGCTGGTGTAGCGGAGGCCGGAGCTGGTGATGGGATCGCCGTTGAGGAAGGCGTCGGTGGGCAGGGCGACGTTGACGCCACTCCAGCCCCTGCCGTACTCGGGGCGGTTGTCCCACCAGGGGCGGCGTTCGGGGCGACCGTCGGTGATCATCGCCACCGAGGTGATGGTGTCGGTGTTGGCGGCGACGCCGGGGAGCTCGGCCTGCAGGAGGTTGTCGAGGGCGACGAGGGCGCCGAGCATCTCGGTGCCGCTGTAGCGGTTGCCGCTGGTGCCGGGTGCTGTGTAGGCGTCGAAGCTGTTGGGTGCGGGGAGTCCGCGGGAGATCCAGTCGGCACTGGTGGTGGCGCCGTAGGTGAGATCGGGGGTCTGGGTGAGGAGCACATCGCGGGCGAGGATCTCGCCGAAGTTGGGATTGCTGCCGGAGAAGGTGATGGTGGTGTGGGTGACGAGGTAGCCGAAGTCGATGACGTGGATGGTGATGTCCCTGGCATTGGAGGTGCTGCCGTCGGTGGGGTCGTCGACGAGTTCGTAGTTGAGGATTTCGGTGGCGAGGGCCTGGGAGCTGGAGAGATTGGTGCTCTCGAGGAAGGGCTCGAAGGTGGAGCTGCCCTTGAGGGAATAGCCGTAACCGGCGAGGGCGAGGGAGCTTTTGAGGGTTTCGAAGGCGAGTCGGTTCTGGGCCTCGATTCGGGAGACACCGCTGGGGTCGGTGCCCTTCATGGAGGTGGAGTTGTCGAGGAGGAGGTAGAAGTCGATGGGCCGTGGGTTGGCGCTGGGGGGAATGGGCGGCTGGGGGATGGGGAGGTTGTCGTAATCGATGGCGACGGTGGCGGGATTGCTCACGCCTCCCTGCTGGTCGGCGATGGTGTAGGTGATGGGTGTGGGATCACCGAAGAAGGTGCTCAGGGGGTGAAGCTGATTTCACCGGTGGCGAGGTTGACGCTCCAGGTGCCCTCCCCGCTGACGACGAGGGACTGACCGGGCAGCTGAGGTGCCGGCGATGGTGATGGTGGAGGGATCGAGGGTCCCTTCGGGGTCGGTGTCGTTGTCGGTGACCTTGATGGTGGCGACGGTGCCTGCGGCAGGGCGGCTGCCGCCGATGCTGCCGATGACGTCGTTGCCCGCCACCGGGGGGTCGTTGACGGCGTTGACGGTGATGGCGACGGTGTCGGAATCGGAGAGCGGCGTGGTGGCACTGTCGCTGGAGAGGACGGTGAGAGTGTCGGAGCCGTTGAAGTTGAGGTTGCCCTGATAGGAGAGGCTGGCCAGGGCGGCATTGATCTGGGCCTGGCTGCCGCTGAGGGTGAGGGAGGAGGAGCCATTGGCACCGCTGGAGATGACGGCCCCGCCACCGAGGCTGACCGAGAGCGTTCCGTTGTTGACGCTGAGACGGGTGGTGGCGAGGTTGCCATCGACGTCATTGACGGAGATGGTGTTGGCACCGGAGAAGAGAAGGGCGGTGTCCTCGTTGACGTTCTGGGCCGCCGGGACGGTGTTGACAGGCGCGTCGTTGACGGGGGCGACGGTGATGCTCAGGGTGGAGTTGACGCTGGGCCCGAGGCCGTCAGTGACGGTGTAGCTGATCTGCGGGACGGTGCCGTTGTAGTTGGCCGCTGGTGTGAAGGAGTAGCTGCCGTTGGCGGCGATCGTCAGAACACCGACGCCGCTGATGGTGGTGGGGGTGCCGAGCACGAAGGGACCGCTCTGGCCGGCGATGGAGAAGCCGCTGATGCTCACGGGCCCATCGGGGCTGGAGGTTCCGGTCAGCAGGTTGCCTGAGGTGACGCCGCTGTCCTCGTTGATGCTGATGACTTCGCTGGTGTCAGTGAAGTCGTCGTTGACGGGGGTGACGTTCAGCGTCAGGGTGTTCGGAGCGGGATCGAAGGCGCCGGCGCTGTCCTGCACGCTGAACCTGACGTTCGCATACGGACTTCCGTTCCCGTTGGGCGCGGGAGTGAACACCAGCCGCCCGCCTGTGATGTCGGCGGCGGAAACGACGGCTCCGGCGCTGATGGGAGATCCGTTGAGCAGCAGAGTGCCGGGAGCCGGCAGTGTGTCGATGCGCACGTTGGCGAGCGACTGGCCGGCGTCGATATCGGTGAAGCCGAAGTCGGCCAGCAGCAGGGTGTAGCTCGTGTCCTCGGCGATGGTGCGGGTGGCATCGGTGCCGGTGGGTGGCGTGTTGACGCCGACCGCCACGCCGACGGAGCCGGTGGCGGTGCCGCCGCCGCCATCGCTGACGAGGTAAGTGAAGGACGTGCTGCCGCTGTAGTTGAGGGCAGGTGTGAAGGTGAGCGTGCCGCCGGCGTTGAGGGTCACGCTGCCATTGCTGACCGCAACGGAGCCCCCCACCGTGATGGGAGTGCCGTTGATCTGGGTGATGGTCAGGCTCGGGCTGTCGACGTCGCTGTCGTTGGCCAGCACGTTGATGACGACCGGCACGTTGATGGCGGTGGTGGACAGGTCGTTGCCGGCGACGGGGGGATCGTTGACGTCGGTGACGGCCAGTGCGATGGCGGTGGCGGCGGAGACGTTGCCGGCGGCATCGAGGGCCTGGAGGTCGTAGGAGAAGGAATTGGGGCTGGTCTCGAAGTCGTTCTGAGCGACACCAGCGGCGACACCGGCGGCGGTGATGGTGATGACGCCTGCGTTGTCGATGGAGAAGAAGCCGTCGGCGGAGGTGGAGGTGCCGGTGGCGGAGAAGCGGAAGGAGACGACACCGACGGCATCGGCGGCGAGAACCGTGGCGACGGGGCTGTTGGCGGCCTGGTTTTCGCTGTAGGAGAAGGACTGGTTGGGAGTGATGAGCGGAGCGGTGTCATCGAGATCGGTGACGGCCAGTGCGATGGCGGTGGCGGCGGAGACGTTGCCGGCGGCATCGAGGGCCTGGAGGTCGTAGGAGAAGGAATTGGGGCTGGTCTCGAAGTCGTTCTGAGCGACACCAGCGGCGACACCGGCGGCGGTGATGGTGATGACGCCTGCGTTGTCGATGGAGAAGAAGCCGTCGGCGGAGGTGGAGGTGCCGGTGGCGGAGAAGCGGAAGGAGACGACACCGACGGCATCGGCGGCGAGAACCGTGGCGACGGGGCTGTTGGCGGCCTGGTTTTCGCTGTAGGAGAAGGACTGGTTGGGAGTGATGAGCGGAGCGGTGTCATCGAGATCGGTGACGGCCAGTGCGATGGCGGTGGCGGCGGAGACGTTGCCGGCGGCATCGAGGGCCTGGAGGTCGTAGGAGAAGGAATTGGGGCTGGTCTCGAAGTCGTTCTGAGCGACACCAGCGGCGACACCAGCGGCGGTGATGGTGATGACGCCTGCGTTGTCGATGGAGAAGAAGCCGTCGGCGGAGGTGGAGGTGCCGGTGGCGGAGAAGCGGAAGGAGACGACACCGACGGCATCGGCGGCGAGAACCGTGGCGACGGGGCTGTTGGCGGCCTGGTTTTCGCTGTAGGAGAAGGACTGGTTGGGAGTGATGAGCGGAGCGGTGTCATCGAGATCGGTGACGGCCAGTGCGATGGCAACGGGTGCGGAGACGTTGCCGGCGGCATCGAGGGCCTGGAGGTCGTAGGAGAAGGAATTGGGGCTGGTCTCGAAGTCGTTCTGAGCGACACCAGCGGCGACACCAGCGGCGGTGATGGTGATGACGCCTGCGTTGTCGATGGAGAAGAAGCCGTCGGCGGAGGTGGAGGTGCCGGTGGCGGAGAAGCGGAAGGAGACGACACCGACGGCATCGGCGGCGAGAACCGTGGCGACGGGGCTGTTGGCGGCCTGGTTTTCGCTGTAGGAGAAGGACTGGTTGGGAGTGATGAGCGGAGCGGTGTCATCGAGATCGGTGACGGCCAGTGCGATGGCGGTGGCGGCGGAGACGTTGCCGGCGGCATCGAGGGCCTGGAGGTCGTAGGAGAAGGAATTGGGGCTGGTCTCGAAGTCGTTCTGAGCGACACCGGCGGCGACACCGGCGGCGGTGATGGTGATGACGCCTGCGTTGTCGATGGAGAAGAAGCCGTCGGCGGAGGTGGAGGTGCCGGTGGCGGAGAAGCGGAAGGAGACGACACCGACGGCATCGGCGGCGAGAACCGTGGCGACGGGGCTGTTGGCGGCCTGGTTTTCGCTGTAGGAGAAGGACTGGTTGGGAGTGATGAGCGGAGCGGTGTCATCGAGATCGGTGACGGCCAGTGCGATGGCGGTGGCGGCGGAGACGTTGCCGGCGGCATCGAGGGCCTGGAGGTCGTAGGAGAAGGAATTGGGGCTGGTCTCGAAGTCGTTCTGAGCGACACCAGCGGCGACACCGGCGGCGGTGATGGTGATGACGCCTGCGTTGTCGATGGAGAAGAAGCCGTCGGCGGAGGTGGAGGTGCCGGTGGCGGAGAAGCGGAAGGAGACGACACCGACGGCATCGGCGGCGAGAACCGTGGCGACGGGGCTGTTGGCGGCCTGGTTTTCGCTGTAGGAGAAGGACTGGTTGGGAGTGATGAGCGGAGCGGTGTCATCGAGATCGGTGACGGCCAGTGCGATGGAGGTGGCGGCGGAGACGTTGCCGGCGGCATCGAGGGCCTGGAGGTCGTAGGAGAAGGAATTGGGGCTGGTCTCGAAGTCGTTCTGAGCGACACCAGCGGCGACACCGGCGGCGGTGATGGTGATGACGCCTGCGTTGTCGATGGAGAAGAAGCCGTCGGCGGAGGTGGAGGTGCCAGTGGCGGAGAAGCGGAAGGAGACGACACCGACGGCATCGGCGGCGAGAACCGTGGCGACGGGGCTGTTGGCGGCCTGGTTTTCGCTGTAGGAGAAGGACTGGTTGGGAGTGATGAGCGGAGCGGTGTCATCGAGATCGGTGACGGCCAGTGCGATGGACGGTGGCGGCGGAGACGTTGCCGGCGGCATCGAGGGCCTGGAGGTCGTAGGAGAAGGAATTGGGGCTGGTCTCGAAGTCGTTCTGAGCGACACCAGCGGCGACACCGGCGGCGGTGATGGTGATGACGCCTGTGTTGTCGATGGAGAAGAAGCCGTCGGCGGAGGTGGAGGTGCCAGTGGCGGAGAAGCGGAAGGAGACGACACCGACGGCATCGGCGGCGAGAACCGTGGCGACGGGGCTGTTGGCGGCCTGGTTTTCGCTGTAGGAGAAGGACTGGTTCGGAGTGATGAGCGGAGCGGTGTCATCGAGATCGGTGACGGCCAGGGCGATGGACGTGGCGGCGGAGACGTTGCCGGCGGCATCGAGGGCCTGGAGGTCGTAGGAGAAGGAATTGGGGCTGGTCTCGAAGTCGTTCTGAGCGACACCAGCGGCGACACCGGCGGCGGTGATGGTGATGACGCCTGCGTTGTCGATGGAGAAGAAGCCGTCGGCGGAGGTGGAGGTGCCGGTGGCGGAGAAGCGGAAGGAGACGACACCGACGGCATCGGCGGCGAGAACCGTGGCGACGGGGCTGTTGGCGGCCTGGTTTTCGCTGTAGGAGAAGGACTGGTTGGGAGTGATGAGCGGAGCGGTGTCATCGAGATCGGTGACGGCCAGTGCGATGGCAACGGGTGCGGAGACGTTGCCGGCGGCATCGAGGGCCTGGAGGTCGTAGGAGAAGGAATTGGGGCTGGTCTCGAAGTCGTTCTGAGCGACACCAGCGGCGACACCGGCGGCGGTGATGGTGATGACGCCTGCGTTGTCGATGGAGAAGAAGCCATCGGCGGAGGTGGAGGTGCCGGTGGCGGAGAAGCGGAAGGAGACGACACCGACGGCATCGGCGGCGAGAACCGTGGCGACGGGGCTGTTGGCGGCCTGGTTTTCGCTGTAGGAGAAGGACTGGTTGGGAGTGATGAGCGGAGCGGTGTCATCGAGATCGGTGACGGCCAGTGCGATGGCGGTGGCGGCGGAGACGTTGCCGGCGGCATCGAGGGCCTGGAGGTCGTAGGAGAAGGAATTGGGGCTGGTCTCGAAGTCGTTCTGAGCGACACCAGCGGCGACACCAGCGGCGGTGATGGTGATGACGCCTGCGTTGTCGATGGAGAAGAAGCCGTCGGCGGAGGTGGAGGTGCCGGTGGCGGAGAAGCGGAAGGAGACGACACCGACGGCATCGGCGGCGAGAACCGTGGCGACGGGGCTGTTGGCGGCCTGGTTTTCGCTGTAGGAGAAGGACTGGTTGGGAGTGATGAGCGGAGCGGTGTCATCGAGATCGGTGACGGCCAGTGCGATGGCAACGGGTGCGGAGACGTTGCCGGCGGCATCGAGGGCCTGGAGGTCGTAGGAGAAGGAATTGGGGCTGGTCTCGAAGTCGTTCTGAGCGACACCAGCGGCGACACCGGCGGCGGTGATGGTGATGACGCCTGCGTTGTCGATGGAGAAGAAGCCATCGGCGGAGGTGGAGGTGCCGGTGGCGGAGAAGCGGAAGGAGACGACACCGACGGCATCGGCGGCGAGAACCGTGGCGACGGGGCTGTTGGCGGCCTGGTTTTCGCTGTAGGAGAAGGACTGGTTGGGAGTGATGAGCGGAGCGGTGTCATCGAGATCGGTGACGGCCAGTGCGATGGCAACGGGTGCGGAGACGTTGCCGGCGGCATCGAGGGCCTGGAGGTCGTAGGAGAAGGAATTGGGGCTGGTCTCGAAGTCGTTCTGAGCGACACCAGCGGCGACACCGGCGGCGGTGATGGTGATGACGCCTGCGTTGTCGATGGAGAAGAAGCCATCGGCGGAGGTGGAGGTGCCGGTGGCGGAGAAGCGGAAGGAGACGACACCGACGGCATCGGCGGCGAGAACCGTGGCGACGGGGCTGTTGGCGGCCTGGTTTTCGCTGTAGGAGAAGGACTGGTTGGGAGTGATGAGCGGAGCGGTGTCATCGAGATCGGTGACGGCCAGTGCGATGGCAACGGGTGCGGAGACGTTGCCGGCGGCATCGAGGGCCTGGAGGTCGTAGGAGAAGGAATTGGGGCTGGTCTCGAAGTCGTTCTGAGCGACACCAGCGGCGACACCGGCGGCGGTGATGGTGATGACGCCTGCGTTGTCGATGGAGAAGAAGCCGTCGGCGGAGGTGGAGGTGCCGGTGGCGGAGAAGCGGAAGGAGACGACACCGACGGCATCGGCGGCGAGAACCGTGGCGACGGGGCTGTTGGCGGCCTGGTTTTCGCTGTAGGAGAAGGACTGGTTGGGAGTGATGAGCGGAGCGGTGTCATC
>CAVYYO010000005.1:0-324723 GCA_963772735.1 uncultured cyanobacterium
GGCGCCGGCGGTGAAACGCAGCAGATCGCGAAGCGAATCCACCTGCTGCAGCCTCACCAGCAACCCGTCACCGGGGCTGAAATCTCCATGGCATTCCGCTGCCAGATCCATGGCCAGCTCGGCCACGTGCACCAGACCGAGGCGGTCCTGGGGGCGCAGCCAACGCAGAAAGGCTCCCTGCCACTGATGCTGGTCCTGCTGCTCGAACCACACCTGCTGCCAGTGGCGCTGATCCTCACGGGCGATCTGCAGGCCCTGGCGGATCGCCCCATCCAGTTCGCTCAGCAGGGCAGCGAGGTCCACTTCGGTCATGGCCTGCTGCCCCAACTGACGCGCCATCAGCTGGCGCTGCACCACCAGATCGCCATAGCGTCGTATCGGTGAGGTGGCCTGCACGTAGCACTCCAGCCCGAGGGAGAAGTGGGGAGCCGGGGTGGTGCCCAGCAGGCCCCGGCTGAGGCAGCGCTTGATGGCCGCATGGCGCACAGGACCGGCCGGCAGACGCTCCAGTTCCTCACGGGGCGGCAGATCCGCCGGCAGCTGACTGCGGTAGGGAAGAGCCAGCCCCTGCACCAGACCATGACGGGCGACCACTGCGCCGGCAAGAATCATGGCCTCGGCCACCATCGTGCGGGACGGGGATGGCTCGGTGATCTCCAGCCGGGCCTCCTCTCCATAGCAACGCACCCTTCCCTCCGGCTGGTCGAGATTGAGGGCGCCCCTGGCCATCCGCCAGCGGCGACGGCACTCCATCAGGCTGTGGATCTCGCCGAGGTACCGCTCCGGAGGCGGGGCCAGGTCGATCAGCTCGTCCGCATCCTCGTAGCTGAGGCGGTAGGCGGGTTTCACCCAGCTGCGCACCAGACCGGCCTCGGCCACCGAACCGTCCGCCGCCAGGTCCACCCACAGGCTCAAGGCCGGACAGCGGCGACCCATGCGCAGGCTGAAGGGTCCGGTGCTGAGGGGCTCCGGGAACATGGGCAGGGCCCCCCGGGCCAGATAGAGGCTGCTGGCCCGGCGGCGGGCCTCCCGGTCGAGGGGGCTGTCGGCCTCCACCAGTCGCCCCGGATCGGCGATGTGAATCCACAGGCGTGGAGGGGCCTCGCCTCTGGCCTCCAGAGCCAGACCATCATCGATGTCCCTGGTGTCCTCGTCATCGATCGTGACCGTGTGCAGGCCGGTGAGATCTCGCCGATGCTCATCCCCCGGCCGGTCCCCATCGGCCAGAGCCAGCAGCCTGGCGGCCTCGGCCTCCAGCTCCGGGGCGAAACCTGTCCGCCAGATGGAGTTCTCCATCGAGGGGAGATGGTGCCGCTCCCACTGGCCCAGATCGACGAGCAGATGGCGGATCGGGCCGGCTTCCGCATGGCAGTGGGCCGCCTGAAGGGCCCGGTGCAGCTCGTCCGGCAAGGGCCGGCTGCTGTCTCCCCCGGCCCATTCCCGCAGCAGCTGCAGCTGCTGGCGCTGGTCGGGCGCCAGATCCTCGATGACGATCGGCTGCCGCTGGATCAGAGCACCCTGCCAGCGCCGACGGCGCTCTTCCATCAGCCGGCGGCGTCTGGCCTCCCGGCGCAGCCGCCGCACATCCACCAGGGATCGGGCTTCCACCTGCTCCTGCCGCCAGCGGAACAGGGTCTGGGGCCCCTGGAGCCAGAGCCAGCATGCCGCCTTCTGGGCGGTGTCGCCCCCGTCGCCCACCAGGTCGACGAAGTCTCCGAGGCTGAGGGGAGCGGATTCCTGAACGAGCAGCAACCAGGCGGCCCCGAGTTCCCTGCGGACGGGGCTGGCCTGTCGGAGCCGCTCAGCGCTCAGCTGCCAGGGGGGCTGGGAGAGGCGCGAGGGCAGGGGTTGGTCCCCTGGGGCGGTGGCCAGCAGATCCAGCTGGCGCGCCCCCCGCTGCATGGTCCGGCCTTCGAAGCCTGCCCGCAGATCCAGGCGACCGCCCTTTTCCCCCACCACGACGGCCAGGAGAACGCGGCCTTCGTCGTGCACACCGACCAGATCGCCCGCCGCGAAGTGCCGGGAGGCCCCAGGGGATGGCAACTCAGCCTTCGGGATTCACAAACGGAAGCAGGGCCACGATGCGGGCTCGCTTGACGGCATTGGTGAGATCACGCTGCTGCCTGGCCGTCAGGCCGGTGAGCCGCCGGGGCAGGATCTTGCCGCGCTCGGTGATGAACTTCTTGAGCAGATCGACGTCCTTGTAGTCGATCGGATCGCCTGGCTTGATCGGCGAGAGACGTTTCTTGAAGAAGGAGCTGGACATGTGAAACGGAGCGGGGGAACGAAGAGAGGACTGCGGCTGCGGGGTCCGGAGGCTGATCAGGAGAGGGACTGCGGGGTGGCGGCCGGCCTCACTTGATCTCCTTGTGGACGGTGGGAGCGTTGCAGTGGGGGCAGAACTTCTTGAGTTCGATCCGTTCGGTGGTGTTGCGGCGGTTCTTCTGGGTCGTGTACCGGGACACGCCAGGGGACCGCTTGGCGGGGTTGGACCGGCATTCGGTGCACTCGAGGGTGATCACCAGCCGGACGCCCTTGTTCTTGGCCATGGAAGGACGTTGCGCCGCGGATGCGTTGCAGAGAGACGATTCAGCACCTTACCTCCCGAAGGGAAAGGCACAGCCCGCTTCCTAAGGTGGGCGGCTGCTGTGCTCCGAAATGCGATGCGGGTTTCGCTCCAATGGCTCAAGGAGCTGGTCAGCGTCAAGCCGGAGTGTCTGGCTCCGGAGCCGCTGGCGGAACGGCTCTCGATCGCCGGCTTCGAGGTGGAGGCCATCGAGGATCTGGCGGCCCGGGCCCACGGGGTGGTCGTCGGATTCGTGGAGCAGCGGGAGCCCCATCCCAACGCCGACAAGCTGAGTGTCTGCCGGGTGGCGGTGGGGAGCGGTGAGCCCCTGCAGATCGTCTGTGGAGCGCCGAATGTCCGCCAGGGACTGCATGTTCCCGTGGCCCTGGTGGGCAGCACCCTGCCCGCGGTGGATCTCACCATCAAACCCGCCGAACTGCGTGGGGTGGCCAGCAGCGGCATGATCTGCTCGCTGAGGGAGCTCGGCCTCCACGACGCGAGCGACGGAATCGCCGAACTGGACGAGCTGCTGGAGACCGTGCCGGCCCTGGGTGCTCCGGTGGGTCCCAGCCTCGGCCTGGATGATCAGGTGCTGGAGCTGGCGATCACCGCCAACCGGCCCGACGGTCTCTCGATGCGGGGGATCGCCAGGGAAGTGGCGGCCCTCAGCGGCGGCACCACCCGCTTCCCCCCTGCCGCTCCGGTGGTGGCGGCCCTGCCCCTGGAGGCATCCCCCGCCGACCTGGCCGTCATGGAGACAGGGGGCCTGTTCAGCCTGACGGCCCTCTCCGGACTGCGGGTCGGCCCCTCACCCACCTGGCTGCGCCAGCGGCTGGAGCGCGCCGGAGTGCGGCCCATCAACAATGTGGTGGACATCACCAACCTGGTGATGCTGGAGACCGGCCAGCCCCTTCATGCCTTCGACCGGGATCGGCTCGGTGCCCTGGAAGGAGCCGCCGCCCCGGAGCCGGGGCGGATCGGACTGCGCCAGGCAGGCCCCGGGGAACCGTTCCTGGCCCTGGACGGCCAGGAACGGAGGCTCGGCGAGGAGGCCCTCGTGGTGACCTATGCCGACCACCCCATCGCCCTGGCCGGCGTGATGGGGGGTCTGGTGGAAGCTGTCAGTGAGGCCACCACGGCCATCTGGCTGGAGGCCGCGGTGTTCGCCCCCCAGGCGGTGCGCCGCTCCGCCCGCAGCGTGGGTCTGCGCACGGAGGCCTGCAGCCGCTTCGAGAAGGGGGTCCCTCGGGAGATCACCCTGGCGGCGGCCGATCGGACCGTGGCCCTGCTCCAGGAGCTGGCCGGTGGGAGGGTCGAAGGCCGCTGGCTTCACCAGAAGCCGGCCGAACCGCCACCGATCCTGCCCCTGCGCCGTGATGCCCTGCACAATCTGCTCGGCCCGATCGTGGTACTGGGTCAGGAGAGGGATCTGGAGGACGGGCGCATCACCGCCACCCTGGAGGCGCTCGGCTGTCGGCTCACGACCGATGCCGACGGCTGGCAGGTGATGGTTCCCCCCGAAAGGGCCGTGGACCTGAAACGGGAGGTGGACCTGATCGAGGAGGTGGCCCGTCTGGTGGGCTACGACCATTTCGCCAGCCATCTCCCCGACCCTCTGATCCCCGGCGGACTCGAGCCCCCCCAGCAGCTGGAACGACGGCTGAGGCGATCCCTGTGCGCGGCGGGCCTGCAGGAGATCTGCTCCCTGTCGCTGGTGGCGGAGGCGCCCGGGCGGGTGCCCCTGGCCAACCCGCTCCTGGCCGACTATGGGCATCTGCGCGACAACCTGCATGAGGACCTGCTCCAGGCCGCCCGACGCAACCTGCAGGCGTCCCTGCCGGGCTTCTGGGGCTTCGAGATCGGCCAGGTGTTCCCCGGCGGCTCAGCCGGGGGAGAGGACCGCCACGCTGAACGGTCGCTTCTGGTGGGGGTGATCGCCGGGGAACGGCGCAGCGAACGCTGGCGCAGCTCCGGCAAGCCCAGCCCTCCCGACTATTTCCAGGCCCGCGGGCTGCTGCAGGCAGGGCTCGACCCGTTGCGGCTGGCGGTGGAGGATCGGCCCTGGACCGACTCGCCCCTGCTCCATCCCGGCCGGGCCGCCCAGCTGCTGGTGGAGGGGCGTCCGGTGGGCTGGTTCGGCCAGCTCCATCCGACTCAGGCGATGGCCCTCGATCTGCCCTCGGCCACCTATGTCTTCCAGCTGGCCCTGCAGCCCCTGCTGACGGCCGGCACCCGGCGCAACCGCTGGCAGCCGACCTTCCGGCCCTTCCCCACCGTGCCGGCCTCGGAGCGGGACCTGGCCCTGGTGGTGCCCACCGACACCAGCGCCGCCATCCTGCTGGCGGCGATCCGCAAGGCAGGCAAGCCCCTGCTGGAGCAGGCCGAGCTGGTCGACCGCTACGAAGGGGCCCAGCTGGAGGCGGGCCGCTGCAGCCAGGCGTTCCGGCTGCGCTACCGCGACAGCGCCCGCACCCTCACCGACGAGGAGGTGGAGGCGGTCCACCGCAGGGTGCGCGAAGCGCTCGAGCGCCAGTTCGGAGCCGAGCAGCGCCGCTGATCACCAGATCGGTCAGATCCGCTCCAGGGCGGCCAGGGCCTCAACGTGGCTGGTGTTGGGAAAGAAATCGACGGGCTGCACCCACTTCAGCCGGTAGGTGCCTGACCCGCACAGCTGGGCCAGGTCACGGCCCAGGGAGGCCGGATCGCAGCTGACGTAGGCGATCCTGGCCGGCGGCCGGGCCAGGATCGCCGCTGCGGCGCCAGGGGTCAGCCCCTTACGGGGGGGATCCAGCACCAGGGCGTCCATCCCCTGCAGCCGTTCCTCCAGCACCTGGGTCACATCGGCCTGCTCGAAGAAGGCCCGCTCCTCGAGCTGGTTGGCGGCGGCATTGAGGCGGGCCATGGCGACGGCGCCGGGATGCAGCTCCAGCCCATGGACCTGCCAGCCGGCGGCGGCCAGGGGCAGGCTGTAGGTGCCGATGCCGCTGAAGGCGTCCAGCAGGGTGTCAG
Organism: uncultured cyanobacterium; assembly: GCA_963772735.1. GTDB lineage: Bacteria > Cyanobacteriota > Cyanobacteriia > PCC-6307 > Cyanobiaceae > Cyanobium. The sequence goes on from CAVYYO010000005.1 coordinate 5,576, forward strand.
CCCCCGGCCCCGGGCCGAGGGCCTCCATCAGGAACGGAACCAGCCGCTCGGCCTGGCGGGTGTTGACCTGGAAGAAGGTGTCGGCAGCGATGCGGAATCGCAGACCGGCAAAGCTCTCGTTGATCCATTCCCTTCCCCTGATCAGGCGGGTCTCCTCGCCCATCAGGCGATTGGTGGGCAGAGGCTGAAGGTTGAGGCACACCCCCACCAGATCGCTCCAGCGCTCCAGCCAGGCGGTGGCGAGCTCCTCCAGTCCGGGCAGGTCGTCATGGCTGCTGATCAGGGTGATCAGCAGTTCGCCGGTGGCCACGCCGACCCGAAGGCCGAGGTGACGCAGGCCCGGTCCCTGATCGCTCTCCCCATCGCCGCCGTGGCGGTCGACGGGCCAGTCGCTGGCCTCCAGGTCGGCCTTGAGAGGGGCGATCAGGGCGTCGATGCGCGGATCGAGGACCGGGCAGCGGGCCATGTTGACGATCCGGTGGGAGCCGCGCCGGTAGTAGCCGGCCCGGAGCCGGCCCTCGACGTTGCGCTCCAGGGGGATCAGGGCCCGGTTGCGGTAGCCGAGGGTGGATTCGGCCGCCAGCAAGGGACGCACCGGTGCCCTCAGGCCGCCGATGCGCTGCAGGGTCTGCTCCAGGCTGCGCTGCTTCCAGGCGGCCTCCGCCCCGTCCTCCAGGGGCTGGAGGCTGCAGCCGCCGCAGTTGTCGGCGAGGATGCAGGGTGGCCGGCGGCGCTGGGCCGATGGGATGATGACCCGCTGGAGCTGGCCCACCAGATGACGTCGGGCCACGGCGAGCAGACGCACCTGCACCGTGTCGCCGGGGAGGGCGCCGCTGACGAACACCACCTGACCCTCATGGCGCCCCACGCCCTGGCCCTGGTGGCCCAGGTCGGAGATCTCCAGCTGCAGCTTCTCGCCCACTGTCGGCATCTAATGGCCCGCCCCACTGGATGGACCCTATCGGGGGTCGTGCAAAGGGGCGTTACACCTTGCGGCCGAAGCCATGTCCGGAGGGTCGCCATCGATAGGATGCCGCCGACTGTGGTCGCTGCTATGAGCGTCGTTCGCGATCTGATCCTCCAGGCCGATGACCAGCTCCGCTACCCCACGGGCGGCGAGCTGCGCTCGATGGTGGAGTTCCTCAGCGGTGGAGCCCGGCGGCTCGCCGTGGTTCGGGTGCTGACCGACAACGAGAAGAAGATCGTCGCCGAAGCCTCCAAGCAGCTGTTCCTGCGCAAGCCGGACTATGTGGCTCCCGGGGGCAACGCCTTCGGCCAGAAGCAGCGGGCCCAGTGCCTGCGCGATTACAGCTGGTACCTGCGGTTGGTCACCTACGGGGTGCTGGCGGGCAGCACGGAGCTGATCCAGCAGATCGGCCTGGTGGGAGCCCGGGAGATGTACAACAGCCTCGGCGTGCCCCTCCCCGGCATGGTGGAAGCCATGCGGACCCTCAAGGAGGCGTCCCTGGTGCTGCTGGGGGCCGAGGAGGCGAACCTGGCGGGCCCGTACTTCGATTATCTGATCCAGGGCATGCAGACCAGCACCTGACCTGTCGCTCGCGTCCCAGGCTGGACTTTTCTATGGACTCAGACTGAGACCCGGCCGAGACCCAGGAGGCTATGCCCGGCGGACATCAGGTCCTCGTCCTGGGTCCGCAGGGTTTTCTTTGGCGCGGGGGCATGGGCAACTGGAGCGCCTGGAAGGCAACCGAAGCCCGAGGCGAGAGAGGGCTCCAGCAAAGCCTGCATCCGTCTCATTGATCCACTCTGAGACGCCAGAATAGTCCCGAATCCCGTCCAGAACGAGAAGGCTGAGAACTGGTGTTCTTCGCCCACCCCCGTCGGTTCCGGGGCCTCGATCAACGGAATCGCGATCGCTGCCCATCACCCTGGGCGCCCCATCAGCAAGAGCGCCGACGCACCGCTCAGGGGGACCAGCGCACGGAGGTCCGGGCATCTCTCACATATCTCAGATGAGTGGCACTACGAGTCCAGTTGCTTGTCCCATGTGGGAATCGCAGACGTGATGATCCCGGGCGGCGGGCTGCACGGCCCCTCAACCGACCGATACCCCAGGAAGGGCTTGCGTATCTGTGTCAAAGACAGATACGCAGGAGTCATCAGAGGTTTCTCTGACTGACTTCTTGGATGTCCAGATTCTGGCCAGACTGGCCTTGATGGCCAGAGTCACGGCCTGGGGGTGGCCACCGGTGGCCGAAAACACTTCAGGCTGCCCCCTCGGCGGCCAAGGATCGAAGGAAGAACAGAACATCCCACCAGTGACAGCTGAAATCACCAGGAATTGAGAGTCCCAGCAGTCTACTCTGGGCCACACTCCTGGACCTGGAACTAGTCTCAGATGGGAATGCCGACACGCTTTCGGACGGACGGGGTGCGCAGGCCAGCGGAAACGCCCTGAGGAGAGCGAGGCCAGGACGGCTTGGCAGTCTCATGCGGGACTCGTAAAGGGTCTTGCGGATAGTCTCAGGCAAGATGCCTATGTCTGGCTTCGGTTGTGGTGCTCACCGCTCCGCCGAAGCTCCCTGCCGGTAGAGCTCCTTCAGCAGCTGGTAGGCCTCATTGAGTCGTCGCATCGTCTCCACCGATCCGCCCGCATCGGGGTGGTGGTTCTGGGCCATGTCCCGATAGGCCTCCCGGATCTGGGCAAGGGTCAGGCGCTGGCCGGGATCAGTCGGCAACTGCAGCAGCCGCAGGGCGCCATGAAGGGTCATGGTGTGCTCCAGGGTCTGGAAGGAGGTGCCGCGGCGGCGGCGGCGGAATCGATGCACGAAACGGCGGATCAGCGTCGGGATACGAAGCGTCAGGGTCGAACCACTGAAGGGATCCTCCAGGACCCCTGCGGTGACCATCACCCGCTCGAAGGTCGGAGGTCCACCACCCCAGCCCGGGACGAACTGCTGCATCACCTGACACGCTGCCGACCAGGTGAACGTGCCCCCGTCACTCTGGTCGGACTGGGGCCAGATGTCCTGGGCCAGCCAGCGCATGGCCGCTTCCAGCACGGTGGCGTTGGCCGGCTGGCCGTACAACGCCAACCAGTGATTGCCCGCTTCCTCCATGGCCTCCTGGACCATCTCGCCCGCCAGAGGCGGCAGGGGAGGGGCCACCGCCACCGGTGACGCAGGGGTACGCAGACTGCGCCTGATCCCTTCGGAGCGGCGGCGCACGAAGCCGGGCAGATCAATGCCCACCCCGCGGCGACCGCCTCTGGATGGCACCGCAGCGGGCTCATCCCACTCGAATTCGGCCTGGAGGGTGTCGAGCGCCCCGCGGCCCACAAGCACCAGGGCCCCCTGCTCATCGAGCTCCCCATCCCCCCGTTCCCCGCGAGGGTCCCGGCCGTCGGCATCGCCGTGCCCCTCGGCGCCCTCCTCCTCCTCTTCATCCTCCTCAGAGGAGCCGAAGAGGTCGTCGAGCAAGCGCTCGAGCACGTCGCCGCGGCTGCGAATGCCCCACTCCCGTCGCAGCGCATCGAGGTGGGCCACCAGCTCCCGGGTCAGGTCGAGGCTGATCCGCTGCTTGGCCTCGCTGGACTTCTCAGCCAAGACACCCTTCCTTCGGTGATGGGTTCCGTTGCATCAGAGCCGGGCTCAGGGTCTCTGCTGGCCGCGCAGCAGCCGTTGCTGCGCTTCCACGGCCTCCCGGTAGCGGTCCACCAGGGTGTTCCCCGGAGTGCCTGCGCCCGTACGGTTGCGCAGGGGGGAGGTCAGGGGCGACGGGGCCAGCCCACCCCGGCTCGCCGCCGGAGGCGGAGACTTGGGCCATCCCTGAGCCGGAACGGGCTTGAGGATCGCGGGTGGCGGCAGCAGAGGGCCGGTGCCGCCTCCAGGCTCGGGGGGGGCGAGCGAGCCGGGCTGGGGAGCGATCGAGAGATCCGGTGGAGGAGTGGCCGGCGGCGTGGGTGGGTTGGTGGAGGCCCCGGCCCTGGCCAGCTCCTGCTGACGTTCACGCTCCTGCACGATCGCCAGCTGGGCGGAGCTCACCACGCTCAGCAGGTGGCCTGGGGTGGCGTCGGCGGGATAGACCAGGCTCACCCGCACGGGGGTGAGCACCCCAGGCGCCAGATCGATCTCGCCCAGGGAGAGGCTCTGTCCCGATCGAAGCCCCACGTGCACCTCCCTCAGTCCCTCAGGCGTCTGAATCTGGATCGAGCCCCGGAACGCCGTGAAGGGCTGACCTCCGACCAGGGTGGGATGGCTCATGACCAGCTCATAAGGGCCGTTGCCCCTGAGCTTCAGGTCGATATCGAAACGCACGCCATAGGTCCCGACGTTGTCGAGGGAGGAATCGACCATGCGGACGGCCAGGGGATTGACCTGGACGTCGCGGGTGCCGAAATGGTTGCGATCGGTGCTGGTGAAAGGGACATGCAGAGGCCCCTCCGCGCTCAGGTCGTGGGTGATGGCCGCCTCGTAGGTGTCGCCCAGAGCGACACCGCCGACCCGGGAGAAGACCAGACGGTTGCGAATGTCATTGATGCGGCTGAGATAGACCCGCCCGGGGGCCAGCCAGCCCGCGTCCAGCACCCTCAGCACATCGGCGTCAGAGGTGGGATTCTTGGCCGCCACCACCGCCATCTGGAACGGACCGTCGCTGCGGCCACGGAGCAGGGCGTTGGCGATGCCAAGAGCCGGCAGCGCGGTCTGGAAGAGAACGATGCGGCTGCGGGCCGGGATCGTGATCTCGTTGGCCAGTTTTCTGTCCAGCCCGCCACGCAGCATCTGGACTGCGGTGGCATCCCCGGGGCCGGTGTTCCAAGGCCGGCGCCCAAGGGGTTTGACCCCCATCAGATTATTGGCCAGGTAGGGAGCCTCGAAGCTGTTGCGAACCGCTCCGTTGACAAAACGGATGTGCACCGGTCGCACACCGGGGTTGATCAGGATGGCGGCGAGGGTGAGCTCGGCGCGCCGGTCGGAAGGCGAGATGGAGCTGCGGTTGGGCGGAAAATACTTGTGGTGCAGATGCATGCCGAAGTCACCGTTGAAGGTGAATTCGGCATTGCGCAGGCTCTGGCCGGTTTCGCTCGCGTAGGCGTATCCGGGGGTGGTGGTGATCAGAATCCCCGGCCCCTCCACTTCTTCGGGCTGGTTGGAATGGAGGACCGGCACCTTGTTGAAGGAGCCGTTCAGGGGGCGGGCCCGCTGCCCGGCCATCAAGGCCACGTAGGCATGGGCGGGCAGGGCCTGGTGGATGACCGCCATACCCAGACCCAGCGCAAGCCAGACACCGACAGAACCAATGGGAGCGACCGATCTCAAATTGCGACTGGCTGGGTTGGCGGGAGACAAGGGATGGACGCGAGGTCCACCATGGCAAGAGAGCGGACCCCAGGCCCACCACGGCGAGGCGGTGGACGCTGGGATCCCCGATTCGATCGAACGGCTCGCTAGAACGTTCGGACTCTGCAGATTTTGTCATGATTCCTCCCTTCGGGTACTGCTCCGGATCGGAGTCCGGAACCGGTGCCCTGCGGCGGTATCAGGAGCGCAAGCTACGCATGCTCAGCTTCTGGCGGGATGGGATCGAACGTCAGTTGGCGGCGCTCAACGCGGCCATCACCACCCTGGAACAGCAGATGCACCGCGACCGGAGTGATCCCCAGGTCTGAGTCCGCCGGCATCCAGATCCAGCCGCAGCTGCTCCAGCCCCCTGTGCAGCAGACGCTTCACCGTCATGGGGCTGACGTCCATCTGGCGTCCGAGCCGCCGGTAGCTCCAGCCTCCCAGCACCACCTGCCGGACCACCAGCCTCTGCCGGGGCTCCAAGCGCTCCAGCAGCGTCGCCACTGAGATCGTCCCGCCCGCTTCCTGGGCAGGTTCAGTCACCGATGCGTCGGCCACCGTCTCGGCAAGGGCCGGGTCTTCGAGATCGGCGGGTCTGGCCAGCAGTCGCTGCACCTCCAGGCGCTGCCATTCCTCACCGGTGATGCCCAGGCTGCGGCAGAGCGTCGCGATGCCCTGCCCCCCATCAGCCATCAGTGCCGGGTGATGGCGCAGACGGTTGAAGCGTTCCTGCAGCTCCGCCTGGCGTCGCGGCAGGCGCACCAGCGGTGCGGCATCCCGCAGATAGTGAAGGATCGCTCCGCGGATGTGGGGACGGGCAAAGGCCTCGAAGGGGGTTTGACGATCCTCGCTGTAGAGCTCGGCGGCACGGATGAGCCCCATCAGTCCCACCTGGAGAAGATCGTCGAGGGATTCACGGCTGCATCGGGTGTAATGGACGGCCAGAGGCCGGACCAAGGCGCGGTACTGCTCCACACGCCGGTTGCGGGCCGAGATGGATCGGCCGGCTTCCGTGCGCCGACTGGAACGGCTGGTCTCCGGGGAGGGACGGGTCTGGGGGCGGCGGGACAGGGACTGGGCCATGGACGTGAAGCCTTGAACGCTGGGTGGATCGGTGGATGGGAGAACCCGACGTCACCGGCTCAGCGGCAGCGGAGGGAACTTCTTCCAGAGAGCCCCCAGCTGGCTGGAATGCGCAACCGTGAAACCACGGAAATGCCCCGGAGTGGTTGGCGACACCCCTGGAAGCTCCGGTTCAGAGGGGCGGAGCCGCCACCTCCTCCAGCAGGGCCCAGGGCCCCTCCCGTTCCAGCCAGTCCCGGTCGGAGCGCTCGGTGCAGAGCAGGAACCCCGCGAAACCCAGGGCATTGACGCTGAAGCCGGCGCAGTGTTCCCTCAGCCGTCGCACGGTCATGAACCACTGGTCATCGAACAGCAGGTTGTAGGGGTGACGCGGATGGGGGTCGCGACCTGGATCACCCAGGCCGAGCGCACGGGCATGGGACAGGTAAAGGCCCGCCAGGTCGGTGCCCCCGGCCGGATCGGTCCGTCGACTCAGCCGATAGGACCAGTTCCAGGGCGGCTCACGGCCGGCCAGCTGGGCCAGGAAGCGCGGGGCCAGGGGACAGCTCGTCTCGCTGGCCCGACGGGGCAGCAGCTGCAGGTGGCGGTGGGGCTGGCTGGCCCCGGAGCGGGCCCCGCTGTTGAAGAACCACAGCCCGCCGGTGTCCTGATTCACGGCGGAAACCGCCTGCCAGTCGGAGAGCTCGATCCAGCCGACCTGGGGCCGCCAGTCCCGGGTGATCACCAGGAGATGGGCCTCCTGGACCGGATACTTGTTGAGCAGCAGCACATGGCCAGGCTCCAGCAGCTCCACCTCCAGGGGCCGGTCCCAGGGGAGAAAAGGATTGGGTTTCGGCCCCCCCTGGCGCAGGTGTCGGGGCGTGGAGGTCAGCAGGCGGCGCACGAGGAAAGGCTCCGCTGACGGAATCGTCAGGATGCAGGTGTCGAGGGGAACCAGGGCTCCCTGCCTGCGGGCCTGCTCCGCGACTTGCCTGGCCCGCTGCCAATGGCGCTCAGCTCGCACCGGCCTGAAGACGGGCCAGGGAGGCGCCCTGGTAGTACCGCCCAAGAATCTCGTTGTACCGCAGGCCCTGCTGCGCCAGGTCCTGGGCGCCGTGCTGACTCATGCTGGCGCCGAGGTGCCCATGGGCCTCCTGGCTGATGCGGCTGGTGGCGGCGTAGAGGCTCTCGACGATGCCCCCCTGATAACTCAGGATCACCCCTGATGTGCTGGCCGTGGCCTGGCGGGTGCGGGCGTTCACACTGCTCAGTCCCCTGTAGGCCTGCCAGCGGGTGGTGTCGCCGAGATGCCAGTGGGTGCTGGCGGGTCGGGCCATGTGGGCCATGGCGTAGGAGCGGGCCGCGACGGCCTGGGCCCGAAGGGCCTCCATGTGCCAGCCGCTGGGCATCTCGGCTCCCACCACCGAACTGATGTATCGCTCGAGCGGCAGGTGATTCACCACCTGGAGTCCCTGGGATCCCGGCAGCAGGCGAAGCCGGCCCTCGTAGGGCTTGCCATTCACGTACAGCACCTCACCGGGCCCCGACTCCATCCACACTTCGTTCCGTCCGGTCATGGCGGTGCTGAGATCGGGAGCGGTGTCGGCAGCTCCTTCCTGCAGGAGACGTCCTTCCCGATCGGACAGCCGCCAGCGGCCGCTGGCGGCCAGGCGGGGTGAGGCCGAGGCCGTGAGCAGAGCCACCCTGATCTCGAGGGGCACCTCCGGACCCTCCTCCGGTTCCACCAGGGATCGGTCGGGGTTGCTGAGACTGGTGCGCTGGGCCTGCAGCGATGCCGCGGCCAGCAGCTCATCGTCCTGGCGGGTCCTGGCGGCGGTGGCCGCCAGGGTGCTCTCCCGGGGCTGGGCGATGAGAGCTTCCAGCAGATTGCCGTCGGAGCGGGAGGGAGTTCCGGGCAGCAGGTCCTGGGCGGCGAAACCGGCACCCAGCGCCAGCATCGCCAGGGGGGCGCTGAACACAAGGGGATGGCGGCGACAGCCCCGCAGCAGACCCATGCCACGGGCAGGGAGGGTGGCGATGGCGGCCGCGAAAAGCCGTCTCACGGCGAGGTTCCAGAACGTTTCTGCCGGATCATGCCTGAGAAACCGCCATTGCACCCGTTCCGGGCAGGACGGTCGGCGCATTGCCCCCGGGGGCCATCCGGGGCCGGGGTTCCGGATCAGGGGGTCGCTTCGGCGCGCAGATCCCGCTCCATCAGCTCCTGAACCACCTGACGGGCCTCCACCTTCCCCTCCAGCAGACGGACCACCTGCTGGCAGATCGGCAGTTGCCAGCCCTCCTGGTTGGCCAGGGCAAGGGTGGCCCGCGCGGTACGGGGGCCTTCCACGGTGACGCCGATCCGCTCCAGGGCGACGGTCTCGTCGCAGCCCTCGGCCAGCAGGGTCCCGAAGCGGTAATTGCGACTGAGAGGGCTGTTGGCCGTGGCCAGGAGGTCCCCCAGTCCCGCCAGCCCGTAGAGGGTGGTGGGCTGGCCTCCGAGCGCCAGGAGCACGACGGCGATCTCCGCTAGCCCGCGACAGAGCAGGGAGGCCTTCGCATTGGCCCCCAGACCCAGGCCATCGCTGATGCCGGCCGCCAGGGCCATGACGTTCTTGAGGCCGCCGGCGGCTTCGGTGCCGATCGGATCGTTGTTGGTGTATAGGCGCAGGTGGGGCGTCCTGAGCTGCACCTGCAGCTGGCGGGCCAGATCGGTATCGACGCTGCTGAGCACGCTGGCCGCCGGCAATCCCCGGGCCATTTCCTCCGCCAGATTCGGACCGCTCAGCACCGCCAGCGGAACCCGCGGGAGGTGCCGTCGCCAAAGCTGACCGGCTGTGCAGAGGGCGTCCTGATCGATCCCCTTGCTGCAGCTGAGCAGGGGCAGACCCTCCGGCCAGCAGGACTTCAGCCTGGCCGCCAGGGGCCCCACCCCCGCCATCGAAACGGCGACCACCACCAGATCACAGTCCTGCAGGAGCGGCGCCGGATCCCCGCCGTCCCGCCGCGACCAGCTGCTGAGCCGGTGCCCCTGCCGCTCCCAGAGGTTCAGCAACGTGCCTCCCCAGGCGCCCCGGCCCAGCATGGTGATGCGCAGACTCATGGACCGACGCGGCCCGGACCGCGGTGCCGGGGCGGTTCCCCGAATGGCCCTGCCATCATGCGCCATCCCGTTGCCAGCCATGACGTCGCCCTCCACCCAGCCCTGGTCGACCTGGGAAGGTCAGGCCCTGATCGTCGGTCCAGGCGGGATCGGAACCGCTCTCGCGGCCGAGCTGGGACGGCGTGCACCGCGCCTGCGCATCCGGATCGGCGGGCGGCGCGGCAGTGACCTCCCCCTCGACCTTGCCGACGATGCCAGCCTGGCCAGGCTGGCGGACGCTGCCGTCGGTGAACTGGCCCCCCTGCGGATCGTGATCAATGCGGCGGGTCTGCTCCACGACGGTGACCTGCAGCCGGAGAAGCGCCTCAGCCAGGTCCGCCGTTCTGCCCTGGAACGAAGTTTCGCGGTGAATGCCTATGGGCCCCTGCTGCTGGCTCAGGCCATCGAACCGGCCCTGCCGAAGGAGTTGCCGGTGCACTTCGCCAGCTTGTCGGCCCGGGTGGGAAGCATCGCCGACAACCGGCTCGGTGGCTGGTACGCCTACCGGGCGGCGAAGGCAGCCCAGAACCAGCTGTTGCTCACCCTGGCCATCGAGTGGCGACGGCGGCTGCCCCTGGCCTGCGTGACCCTGCTCCATCCCGGCACCACCGCGACGGAGCTGTCAGCACCGTTCAGGAGCTCCGTGCCCCCCTCGAACCTGTTCACGGCGGAGCAGGCTGCCGCCTGCCTGATCACCGTGCTGGAGGGTCGCACGGCTGCCACAAGCGGGGCTTTTCTGGCCTGGGACGGGCAGCCGGTGCCGTGGTGAACCTCAGGCGGCATGGTGGCGCAGCACCTCGAGGGGGATCACCTCAAGGGTCGAGAACTCGGAGGCGTCCAGCCGAACCGGTGGTGCCATGCCGTCTTCGTAGGCCTCCAGCCAGCGGGCGGCACAGACGCACCAGTGGTCCCCAGGCCGGAGGCCGGGAAACGAGTGGGCAGGCACCGGCGTCGACAGATCATTGCCCTGGGCACGGCTATAGCTGAGAAAGGCCTCGTTCACCACGCAGCAGACCGTATGCCGGCCGACATCGGAGGGATCGGTGCGGCATGAGCCGTCCCGGTACCAGCCGGTGAGGGGAGCACATCCGCACTCCTGCAATGGTTCTCCCAGCACGTTGCGACTGTCGAGGAGGGACGGCATGGAGGTGGAAGCCACGTCCCGGGCTCAGAGTTGATCAGGTGATTCTGACGGAGGAACGGCACAAAAAGCCGCCAGGAGGTTGACGGATTCCGGGGGGGAGGCGTTAAAGGTCTTTCAGCACGACCCCCTTCATGAGCTGGGAATTCACCGAGGATGCGGCCTTCCTGGCCCTCTGCGACGCCTACAAGGAAAGCGGTGAGCCCTCCGCCATGGAGTTTCTGGCCCATGGCGAAGGCGCCTTCCATTTCCAGGAACTCACCCAGAATGCCGCCGGCGAGGGCATCGATCTGAGCGATTCCGACGCCCTCGATGCGTTCCAGCAGGAGGTCATCGACAGCCTTGAGGAGATGTGCAGCTGATGGCCTGAGGTCTTCAGTCGTAATAGAAGGCGATCTCCTTGTCCTTCAGGCCTTCCCAACCGGCCTCCCGCAGCCGTTGATCGAGGCTGAGGCGGTCGAAGTGTTTGGCCCCGGTGCGCACGATGCGGTTGCGCATGGATTTCTTGACGCCGCTGCGGGCCCGACGACTCTCCAGCTCCATCACCTCGGCATAGAGGGCGAGCATGGCCGGCGGGATCGGTGTGCCGTCCAGATCCACCCCTGCCGCGATGGCGTCATCGACGCCGCCGGGTCCTGCGATGGCCATGGCAAGGGATGCAAGGGATGAGCAAAGCCTGCCACGGACCGGGGGGCGGTTCAGGCGCTGAAATAGCGCGCCCGGCTGTGCAGGGCCACCAGAGCCGTGGTGCTCTGCTCAGGTTCCAGCTGATCGCTTTCATCCATCGTCAGACCGATCCGGTCGGCGCCGAGCCAGGCCAGCTGCTGGCGGGAATCGCCCACATCGGGGCAGGCAGGGTACCCGAAGGAGTAACGACTGCCGCGGTAGCGCTGGGCCAGCACGTCACGCAGAACGGTCGGCTCCTGGGCCGAGAATCCCATTTCCCGGCGGATGCGGGCGTGGGTCCACTCCGCCAGTGCCTCGGCCATCTGGACCGCCAGCCCATGGAAGTAGAGGTAGTCGCTGTAACGGTCGGCCCGGAACAGCTCCTGGGCGAAGCTCGTGGCCCGCTCACCCATGGTCACCGCCTGCATGGGCAGAACATCCGACGGCCGACGGGAGCCTTCCGGGGAGAGCTCGATGTCCCGGTAGAAATCGGTGATGCAGTAGCGATTGCCTCCCCGCTGACGCGGCAGAAGGAAGCGCCCCAGTTCGGGGCCGGCAGCGGCCGGTGCCGCTCCTTCGGCCATGCCTTCCGGATCAAACACCAGCAGTGCGTTCCCCTGCCGGCCGCAGGGGAAATAGCCATAGGCAACCCGGGGGGTGAGGAGCTGGTCCCGGCGGCATCGCTCCAGCCACTGCTGGAGGACGGGCTCCGCCTTCTCGGCCAGCATCGCCTCGTACGCCTCCCTACTCTGCTGCTGGGTCTTGCGCAACTGCCACTGGCCCGCGAACAGGGCGCTGCGGTCCAGAAAGGCAAACACCGCGTCGAGGTCGATGGCGGCCTCGGAGAGCACCAGGGTGCCCCAGAAAGGCGGCACGAGCGCCGGTTCGGCGGGCACCACCTCCGAGCGATGGTCGCTCTCAGGCGTGGCAGCCGCAGGCTCGGCGCCCGGGGAAACGGCGCTTTCCGGATCGCTGTCGGGGTTGGTGTCGGTGGGCTGGGGGGCACCGGGCCCGGCGGCAGGCGCCGGCGGCGGATCGGAGAGGCCCAGACCTTCCGGGGCGCCATCGAGGAAACCCGACAGGTTGTCCCAGCGGCCCGCCGTCTTGGCTTCCATCAGGGCATCCATGAAGCGGAGATCGGCGAACGCATCACGGCCGTAGATCACCTGGCCCCGGTAAGCCTGACGGCAGTCACTGTTGACGAACCGGGGGGTGAGGGCTGCACCGCCCAGGATCACCGGCACATTGATGCCGACCTCATTGAAGGTTTCCAGATTATCCTTCATGAAGGCGGTGGATTTCACCAGTAATCCGCTCATGGCGATGCAGTCAGCCCCATGCTTATGCTGGGCCTCGACAATGGCATCAACGCTCTGCTTGATGCCGAGATTGATCACCTCATAGCCATTGTTGGTGAGGATGATATCCACCAGATTCTTGCCAATATCGTGCACATCTCCTTTGACGGTGGCGATGAGGAACTTTCCCTTGCTGCTCGATTCCCCCTCTTTCCGCTCCATGTGGGGCTCCAGAAAGGCCACGGCCGCCTTCATGGTTTCGGCGCTCTGCAGCACGAAGGGCAACTGCATCTGGCCGGACCCGAAGAGTTCCCCCACCACCTTCATTCCATCGAGCAGGAAGGTGTTGATGATCTGCAGGGGGGGGTACAACGCCAGGGCCTCCAGAAGAGCAGCCTCCAGACCGATGCGCTCACCATCGATGATGTGTTGTTTAAGTCGCTCCTCCAGGGGCAGATCGGCCAGGGAGGGACCAGATGAGCGGGCCTCCCTCGCGCTGACGCCCTCGAACTGGGTGGTGAGCACAGTGAGGGGATCGTGGATACAGATGTCACCTTCAAAGCGACGCCTGTCATGGATCAGATCACGGCAGATCTGCTGGTGCTCCTCGCTGATTTTCGCCAGGGGCAGGATCTTCGCCGGACTGACGATCGCCGCATCCATTCCGGCTTCACAACAGTCGTGCAGGAAGACGGAATTGAGCACGATGCGGGCCGCCGGGGAGAGCCCGAAGCTGACGTTGCTGACCCCCAGCACCACGTGCACGCCGGGGAGATCGCGGCGGATGCGGTGGATCGCCTCGATCGTGGCGGCGGCGTTGGCCCGATCCTCCTCGATGCCGGTGGAAATGGGCAGGGCGAGGGGGTCATAGAAGATCTCGTGAGCTGGAAGGCCGTACTCCAGGGCATCTCGGTAAGCCCGCTGGGCGATGGCGAACTTGCGATCGGCGGTGCGGGCCATGCCCTCCTCGTCGATCGTGCCCACCACCACGCCGGCGCCATAGGTCCGGGCCAGCTCGAGCACCTTGAAGAAGCGCTCGTCACCATCTTCGTAGTTGGTGGAGTTGAGGATGCACTTGCCGCCGGCCACTTTGAGGCCGGCTTCCATCTTCTGCCACTCGGTGGAATCCAGCATCAGCGGCAGATTCACGTTGGTGACCAGACGGCTCACCAGTTCATGCATGTCCCTGACGCCATCGCGTCCCACGTAGTCGACGTTCACATCGAGGACATGGGCGTTCTCCTTCAGCTGGCCCCGCGCAACGGCCACCAGGCCGTCCCAGTCTTCGGCATTGAGCAGATCGCGCACCTTCTTCGAGCCGCTGGCATTGAGCCGCTCACCGATGATCAGGAAGGAGTTGTCCTGGAAGTAGGGGGTGACGCCGTAGATCGACGCCACGGAAGGCTCGTAGTGGTACGGGGGGCGCTCCAGGCGATGTTCGGGCCGCCTCACCTCCCGAGGGGCGGGCCGGAGATCGGCGGCGAGTTCTGCCAGGGCACTGATGTGGGCCGGGGTGGTACCGCAGCAGCCGCCGATCACCTGAACCCCCAGATCCTCCACGAAGTGCATCAGCTGCATCTTCATCTCCGTGGGGGTGAGCCGGTAGTGGGCCACCCCACCGATGTTCTCCGGCAGCCCCGCGTTGGGGATGCAGCTCAGCACGAAGGGACTGTGCTGGCTGAGATAGCGCACGTGCTCCTTCATCTGCTCGGGCCCCGTGGCGCAGTTGAGGCCCAGCACGTCGATCGGGAACGGCTCAAGGATTGCCACCACCGCGGCGATGTCGGAGCCCACCAGCATGGTTCCGGTGGTCTCCATGGTCACCGAGACCATCAGGGGCCGACGTTCACCGGAGGCGGCGAAGGCTTCCTCGATCCCCTGAAGGGCCGCCTTGATCTGGAGAACGTCCTGGCAGGTCTCGACGATGAAAAGATCGACATCGCCGGCGAGGAGTCCCTCGGCCTGCCCACGGAAGGAGGCCTTCATCGTGTCGAAGTCGATGTGGCCGAGGGTGGGCAGCTTGGTGGTGGGCCCCATGGAGCCGGCCACGAAACGGGGTTTCTCAGGGGTGCTGTAGGCGGCGGCCATCTCGCGGGCCAGCTCCGCTGCCCGGCGATTGATGGCGAAGGCCCGGTCCTCCAGTCCGTATTCGGCCAGCACGATCGAAGCGGCTCCGAAGGTATCGGTCTCGATCACGTCGCAGCCGGCCTCGAGGAACTGGCGATGCACCGCCTGCACGGCATCGGGCCGCGTGAAGACGAGGTTCTCGTTGCAACCCTCCAGGGCTGCGCCGCCGAAATCCTCCGCCGTCAACCCCATCTCCTGAAGCGAGGTGCCGGTGGCACCGTCGAAGACGAGAACCGGACGCGTGGGGCCGTGCAGCCGCTCGAGGAAACCGATGCGGTCGGTGGAGCGATGGATGGCGGTGGTCACGACCATCAGGCGTCGATGCGGATGCGGGTGACCCAGTGGTCATAGGCGGGATCGCGGCCCTCCGTGATCGCGGTGAGGCGCTCCCGCAGGAGTTCCATCACCGGCCGGTGGCTGGCCAGATCGGTGGATTCGATGCGTCGTACGGGCGTCACCCTCGCGGCCGTGCCGCTGAGGAACACCTCGTCCGCCACCATCAGCTCGGTCTTGTCGACCGCCCTCTCGAGCACTGGGATGTCCATGGCGCGGGCCAGTTCCATGATGCTCGCCCGGGTGATCCCCTCGAGGATGTCCTGGTCGACCCCCGGGGTGATCAGCACCCCGTCACGGACCAGGAACAGGTTCATGCCGCTGGCCTCGCTCACCTTGCCGCGGCTGTTGAGCAGCAGGGCCTCGTCGAAACCGCTCTTGACCGCTTCGGTCTTGGCCAGGGAACTGGTGATGTAGGCGCCGCTGATCTTGCCCCGCAGGGGCAGGGAGCGATCCTCCTGGCGACACCAGCTGCTGATCCGGCAGCTCACCCCTTCGGGGGAGAGATAGTCGCCCATCTCGATGCCGTAGATGAGGAAATCAGTCTGGATGTTGTGCAGCCGCGGCGCGATGCCGAGATCGCTGGTGTAGACGAAGGGCCGCAGGTAGATCGGGCAGGTGGGCCGGTTGGCCTGCAGGAAGGCGTGGATGGCGTGGTGGATCGTCTCCTCCTCCAGCTCGGTGAGCAGGAGACGGGCGCTCTGGCTGAGGCGACGGGCGTGGCGATCGGCGCGGAACAGCAGGATCTCGCCGGGATCGGCTGGATTGGGAAGGGCCCGCATGCCCCCGAAGGCACCGGTGCCGTAGTGCAGCGCATGGGTGGCCACCGAGAGGGTGGCCTCGGCAAAGGGGACGCACTGTCCGCCGAACCAGGCATAGGGCAGGAACTGGTGCATGGAAGGCGGTGGCGACGGAGCGATCTTCTCATCGCGTTCGGCAGGATGGGGTGATGCATCGACTCGCGTCCATACCCGGGGACAGGACGGAGGACGATGGCGTCCTGTTCGTGGAGCAGCCGGCGGCTCCCGTCGTGCTGCTCAGCAGCGCCGACACCGACCTGCTGGCCGTCGCCCAGCTGCTCGACGCCGAACCGGGCCTGCTGCCGGTGGCGCTGCGGGCCCTGAACCTTTCGGCCCTGCAGCACCCTGCGGTGATCGACCACTACGTGGCCACCACCCTGGCCTCCGCACGGCTGGTGGTGGTGCGGCTGCTGGGGGGGCGCGGCCACTGGAGCTACGGCCTGGAGTGCCTGCGCCACTGGGCCTCCTCCGGCAAGGAGCGCCAGTTGCTGGTGCTGGCCGGCACCGCGGAGGAGGAAGCGGCTCTCTCGGCCCTGGGCACCATTGACGGCCCCCCGGCCTCGGCCTTCGCCGCCTGTCTGCGGGAGGGCGGCAAGGCCAATCTGCGTCTGCTGTTGCGGGGCCTGGCCGCCCAGCTGGCCGGGGAACATCCGCTGCCGCCCCGGCCCGAACCGGTCGCCGATCCCCTGCCCCATGACTGGCGCGGCGAAGCTGGAGCCAGGGTGGGGGTGATCCTGTACAGGGCCCTCTGGCAGGCGGGAGATCTGGCCCTGGTGGAGGCGATCCTCCAGGCCCTGCGCGAGCAGGGACTCTGTCCCCGGGCGCTCTGGGTGAGCAGCCTGCGGGACACCGCCGTGCAGCGGGGGGTGGGCGACCTGCTGGAGCGGGAGCGGACCGAGGCGGTGCTCTGCGGCACGGGCTTCGCCTCGGTCTGCTTCGAGGAGGCGGGCCTGGGAGCGCCCCTGTGGGAACGGTTGGGGGTGCCGGTGCTGCAGATACTCTGCAGCGGCCGCAGCCGTGACACCTGGCGGCTGAGCGGCATCGGTCTGGCCCCGCTGGACCTCAGTCTCCAGGTGGCGCTCCCCGAACTGGATGGACGCCTCACCACCCGGGTGGGAGCCTTCAAGGAACGGGCGTACACCAGCGAGGCTCTCGCCACGGCCCTGCATCGCTACGAGCCCGACGTCGAGCGGCTGGACTGGATTGCCCGTCTCACCGGCGCCTGGATCGACCTGCGCCGGACACCAGCCGGCCACCGCCGGGTCGCCCTGGTGCTGGCCAACTACCCCAATCGCAACAGCCGCCTGGCCAACGGCGTGGGGCTGGACACCCCGGCCAGTGCCGCCCTGATGCTCGGCTGGCTGGCGGCCGCCGGCTACGACCTGGGCGAGACCGCGGCACTGCCGGCCGATGGCGACGCCCTGATCCACCGGCTCCTGGAAGGCCGCAGCAACGATCCGGAAAGCGGCCATCGGGCTCCCCTGGCCCATCTGCCCCTGGCCGCCTACCGGTCCTGGTACGACGATCTGCCCCAGGAGGGGCGGCAGCGGCTGGAGGCGGTCTGGGGACCACCCGAGGCGGATGCGGGACTGGAGAGGGTCCCCCTGGACGGTGGCGGGTCGGATCAGGCCTACCCGGTGCGGGGGTTGCGCTTCGGCAAGGTGGCGCTGCTGATCCAGCCGGAGCGGGGTTACGAGCGGGATCCCAGCCTC
Organism: uncultured cyanobacterium; assembly: GCA_963772735.1. Classification (GTDB taxonomy): domain Bacteria; phylum Cyanobacteriota; class Cyanobacteriia; order PCC-6307; family Cyanobiaceae; genus Cyanobium. The sequence goes on from CAVYYO010000005.1 coordinate 23,157, forward strand.
TGCTACCACAGCCCCGATCTGCCCCCCACCCACGCCTACCTGGCCCAGTACCTGTGGCTGCGGCAGAGCTTCGCAGCCCAGGTGGTGGTGCACGTGGGCAAGCACGGCAATCTTGAGTGGCTGCCCGGCAAGGGCCTCGGCCTCTCCCAGGATTGCTTCCCGGAATGGGCCCTGGGCCCCCTGCCCCATCTCTATCCGTTCATCGTCAACGACCCCGGCGAAGGCAGTCAGGCCAAGCGCCGGGCCCAGGCCGTGATCCTCGACCATCTCACCCCGCCCTTGGGCAGGGCCGGTCTGCACGGCAACCTGCAGGTTCTCGAGGCCCTCCTGGATGAGTACTGGGAGGCCCGGCAGCTGGGCAGCGACCGGGCGTCACTCCTGCGCCGGCGCCTCACCGGCCTGCTGGAGGAACTGCAGCTGCCCGACGCCCTGAATGGGGAGATCGAGGACCGTCTGGAGGCGGCCGACGGCTATCTCTGCGAACTCAAGGAAGCCCAGATCCGGCTCGGCCTGCACACCTTCGGCACCCTGCCGCCGCTGGACAAACGGGCCGAACTGCTGCTCTGCCTCGCCCGGGCTCCCCAGGCGGGTCAGCCCGGGCTCACCCAGGCCCTGGCCCTGGATCTGGGCCTGGATCTCGATCCCTGGGCCGACCCTGAGGAAGCCCCCCTCAGTGCCGCCGACCGGGTCCGGCTGACGCCCCACCGGGAGCCCGCCAACCCGCTGCGCCATGCCGGTGACGGGATCGCCCTGCTGGAGGCCCAGGCTCTGGCGCTGGTGGATCAAGCCCTGACAGGCCCCGCCCCCGGCCGAGCATCGCCCGTCGGTGCCGCCACGCACCGCGCCCTGGATCACCTGCGCCGTGCCCTGTTGCCTCCCCTGCTCGCCTGTGGGGCGGCGGAACGCCAGGCCCTGCTCAGGGGGCTGGAGGGCGGCCGCATCGCCGCCGGGCCCTCCGGGGCCCCCACCCGCGGGCGGCCCGATCTGCTGCCCACCGGCCGCAATTTCTACAGCGTGGATCTGCGCGGCCTGCCGACGGAGGCCGCCTGGGATCTGGGCCGTCGCAGCGCGGAGCTGCTGCTGCAGCTCCATCTCCAGGAGGAGGGCGACGACCTTCGTCGCCTGGCCCTCTCCGTATGGGGTACCGCCACCATGCGCAACGGCGGCGAGGACATCGGCCAGGCCCTGGCCCTGATGGGGGTGCGGCCGGTGTGGGACGGTCCCACCCGCCGGCTGGTGGACGTGGAAGTGATTCCCCTGAGCCTGCTGGATCGGCCCCGGGTGGACGTGACCCTGCGCATCTCCGGGCTGTTCCGGGATGCCTTTCCCCAGCTGGTGGGCTGGTTCAACCGCGCCACCCGGCTGGTGGCCGGCCTCGAGGGGGAGGGGGAGGCCAATCCCCTGGCGCTCTCGGCCCGGCAGGAGGGGCATTCAGGGCGGATCTACGGATCGGCGCCGGGGGCCTACGGCGCTGGCCTCCAGGGGCTGATCGACGGCGGGCACTGGGAGGAGCGGGGCGATCTGGGGGAAGCCTTCCTCAGCTGGAGTGCCTGGAGGTACGACGGCGACGCCGCCGATGCCGCGGGCGGCGGCGCCATCCGGGCCACGGCGGACCGGGATGGGCTGGAGCGACGGCTGCAGCAGGTACAGGTGGTGCTGCACAACCAGGACAACCGGGAGCATGACCTGCTGGATTCCGACGACTACTACCAGTTCCAGGGGGGCCTCAGCGCCGCCGTGGAGAAGCTCCAGGGCCAGGCACCGGCCCTGTGGTTCGGCGACCACTCCCGCAGCCAGCGTCCCCGGATGCATCGGCTGGAGCGGGAATTCGACAAGGTGCTGCGCTCACGGCTGTTGAATCCCCGCTGGATCGAGGCGATGAAGGGCCATGGCTACAAGGGTGGCTTCGAGATGGCCGCCAGTCTCGACTATCTGTTCGCCTATGACGCCAGCACCGGCCGGGTGCCCGACTGGGGTTACGGCGCCATCAGCGAGGCGTGGCTGGAGGATCCGGCGGTGCGCGCTTTTCTGGGCCGCAGCAACCCATGGGCCCTGCGGGACATGGCCGAACGACTCCTGGAGGCCCACCATCGGGGGCTGTGGCAGGGAGCCCAGGCGGAGCGACTGGAGAGGCTCCGACAACTGGTGCTGGACAGTGAGGAGCTGGTGGAGAACCGCTGAGGCGGAGCCCTTCCGCGGTCAGTTCAGGATTCAGGAGTCGAGGTGAACCCCGGGGGTCAGAGGTCGAGATCCCTCACCATGGAACGGAAGGGATCGGTGGTGCCGGGCTTGGCCGCCTGCTGGGTGATCTTCGGCTGGGCCTCGGCCTCCCCTTCCTTCTGCTTCTTCGCCGCTGCCGGACCACCGGGCAGGTTGGTGCCCGTGACGGCCGCTCCCTTCATCCGCTGACCCAGCTCGGCGGGGCTCATCTGCTGGGCGAAGGTCTTCCTGACGGGCTTGGGGACCCCGCCGGTGAGATTCACGCCCCCCCCTTCGGACGGCTTGGTGCCGGCCAGGCCCGGGGTCATCTTCTCCACCTTGGCTTCCATCGAGGCCACCTCAGCCACCATTTCCTTCTCGCCGGGGCTGTCGGCGTTGCCGGGGAAGGTGTGGCGGATCTTGTTCGCCCGCTTCATGAACTTCACGTCCCCGAGGCTGGAGGAGGACTCGGGATCCAGGAAAAAGGTCTCGGCCTTGGGCTTCGGCTTGGAGGCAGCGGCGGGCTTGGTCACCGACTCGGCGCGGGGACCGAACAGACGATCGAACAGACCCATCGACGCAAGGAAGAATGTGTCAGCAAACCCTAGCGGCCGCGGAGCACCAATCCATGGGTATCCGTACCGCAACTCATCAAAAGGCCACGACGCTCCAGATCGGCGGCGATCGCCTCGCACACCAGTGGCGTGGGCTGCCAGCGGGGTTGCATGCCGTAGTCGTACCAGACCTCCGCCCCGTCGAAACCCAGATCCGCCGCCGCCGCGATCAGCCGCTGGTGGGGCAGTCGGTAGCGGGCAGGGTGGGCCAGCAGCACCAGCCCCCCGGCGGCCCGGATCGCCCTGACCACAGCCCCGGCCCGAAGGGCCGGCCCCACCACGGAGGTGCCCTGCAGGTAGGGATGGAGGGACGGGTGTGTCCCGTCGAACCCCAGGCCGAGGACGTGAACCAGGCAGCCCTCCAGCAGGCAGCTGATCTCCACCCCACGCCAGAGGGTGGGAACGGATTCGCCTTGGCGGCGGTGCGCGTCGAAGGCGGAGGCGATCGCCCTGTGGGCCCCCAGGGCATGGTGATCGGTGACAGCCAGATGCTCCAGGCCGATGGCGACCGCCTCGGCCGCCAGGTCCTCCGGAGCGAGGCTGCCATCGCTGCAGATGGTGTGACAGTGGAAGTTGAAGCGGTCGGGGCAGCTGTCGGCCCTCACCCGGCGCAGCACCGGGGTGAGCGGATGGGCCAGGGCTTCAGGCCGCAGCACCGCCGTTCTCCTGCTGAGCCGGCTTTTCGGAGCGCAGCCGCCGCCAGCGCGCATAGAACTGGATCGAGGCGGCCATGAAGACCACCAGGGCCACCATGAACCAGGTGGCGGCTCCAGTGGGGAACTGGTCCTTGAACACCACCAGCATCACCACCACCACCAGCAGCAGGGTGGGGAGTTCGTTGAGGGCCCGCAGCTGGCGCCCGCTCCAACGGCATTCGCCGCGCTGCAGCTGGCCCATGATCCGGTAGCAGAACCAGTGGTAGGCCAGCAGAGCTGCGACGAACCCCAGCTTGGCGTGCATCCAGCCCTGCTTCAGCCAGAACGGCTCGAGCAGCAGCAGACCTGCCGCCATCGCCACGGCCACCACCATCCCGGGAGTGGTGATGATGTTGGCCAGGCGCCGCTCCATCAGGCCGTACTGGGCCTGGAAGGCCTCCCGCAGGGGGGAGGCCTGCCCGGCGGCTTCCGCGTGATAGATGAACAGTCGCACCAGATAGAACAGGCCGGCGAACCAGACCACCACCCCGACGATGTGCAGGGTCTTGAACCAGAGGTAGGCCTCGGGGGGCAAGGGGATCACGAGGAACGCACGGAGCGGGCTGCAAGGCTAGGGCGACGGCCCCGGCTCACCACCCTGGGGCGATCAGGAGCCATCGAGAGGCTGCCGTGGCGGGAGAAACCATCATCGTCAGCCCGGCGTCTTCCCAGCAAGGGAACGCCAGGACAACTGCTGGGATGAGGGCTGGGCCACCTCCGTTGCGAGCCGGAAGCACCCCGGCAGATCATCCATTCTCCCCTCCGGCTCGGTTCCCGGGTGAACCACCCCAGGCCCGTGGGCTGAATCGGCTCCCGGGCGGCTCCGGACAGTCAGATCGGTTGACAGGGGAGCTGAGACCGTTGCCCAGGACAAGGTTGGCGTGTTCGCGGGCATACCGCAGAGGGAAGGGTCACCGGCCGGCAGCATTCCTCATCCCTGCTGCAGAGCCGTCGCACCCTGCCGCTCTTCAGGGCAGCGGATCGGGATTTCTGCGGGTCGGGCCCGATAGATTCTGGCCCTGAACGCTTTCATGGCTCACCCTTCGATGCCAACTCCTTCCACTCGCCTGCTCCTGGTTGGCCTGGGCAGTGGAACCCTCCTGCTCGGGGGTGGGCTGGGCCTCAGGGCCCATCTCTCCGAGGCCGGAACCACGGCCGAGATCGCGGCCCAGATCTCAGATGGCCCGGGGCAGGCTCCGGCCCCGCCCCCCCGGGAGGACGCCTCCGCCGGCTCCCTGCAGACCCAGTCCAACTGGCGCCACTACCCCACCCTTCCCTCCGAGCCCGCTGAGGTGGCCCGTCTGCTGGTCGAGGTGGAAGAGGCCCTGAGGTCTGCCTCCACCCCTGAAGCCGCCCTTCCCGCTCTCGGCCACCAGCAGCAGGTGATCTATCGGGTGCTCTCCCGCAAGGTGGCGCTGGCCGAGCAGGTCCGTGACGGAATCCCCGCGGCCTGGCTGAGTGTTTTCGACCGGCACCTGGCAGCCCGACGCGAATTCCTGGCCATGCACCGGGGGGGGCGTAAACCCACCACGACCCCGGCCTGGCGCATCATCCCGCCGGAACCGGCCGACCAGCTGATCTCGTACTACAAGAAGGCCGAGGCGGCGACGGGCATCCGTTGGGAGGTGCTGGCGGCGGTGAACCTGGTGGAAACAGGGATGGGCCGCATCGATGGGGTGTCGGTCGCCAACGCCCAGGGACCGATGCAGTTCCTGCCCACCACATGGGCCGAGCCCGGAATCGGCCAAGGGGATATCCGGGATCCCCACGACGCCATCCAGGCCGCAGCCCGCTATCTGGTTCGGCGGGGCGGCCTCAAGGACATCCGCAAAGGCTTGTGGGGGTACAACAACAGCGACCACTACGGCCGCGCCGTCCTCCTCTACGCCTCCCTGATCAAGGAGGATCCACGGGCTTACATCGGTCTCTACAACTGGGAGATCCACTTCAGCACCGAGGCCGGCGACATCTGGCTGCCTGTGGGCTACAACCAGAGCCGAAGGATCCCCGTGGTTGCCTACCTCCGGCAGTTCCCCTTCAGCGCCCCTCCAGAAGGTTCGTCAGGCTATTGAAGGACCCGAGGAGACGTTCCAAGTTCGTACGCCTCTCGGAGCCATCCCATTCCCGCAACGGGCCGGAGACGAGCGCCGGCGGATCGGCGTTTCCGTGGCCGGGGTGGTCCTCCCCTGAGCACCGAGCATGGGTTCACCCTTCCATACTCTCACCGGCGAAGCGGCAGACGCGCTGCACCAGGGCTGACACATAGGCACGGTTCACCGGCCCTGCCAGCGGGCTGATCACGCCGAAGCGACAATCCACCACGATCCGCTCGCTGTGACCCCTTTGGTCGCCCACGCGCAGCTGCAGCTGCCAGTGGTACTTGGCACTGCGGCCGATTTCATCGCCGCAGACGGAACCGGTGCACAGACCCGGTGAAGCCATGGCTGCAGGGACATCAGCCCCTGGACCGACACCCGGTGGCAGCCAGAGGGCCAGAGACAGGGTCATGGCGACCAGGAGACCAGCCAGCAGCCTGCCCATCAACCGGCCAGTTCCAGTTCCTGCCGTTCCAGCGGCTCCGGCGCGGCCTGGTCTTCCCCGGCGGGGTGAAACCAGGCATGCACCTGACGGGCCAGGACCGGGCCCACCCCCGGGGCGGCGGCGATCTGTTCGGCGCTGGCCAGCTGGATGGCATCGATGGAGCGGAAATGGGCCAGCAGATCCTTCACCCGTTTCGGCCCCAGTCCGGGGATGTCACTGAGGCGGGAACGCTTCATCCGCTCGCCGCGCTGCTGGCGGTGGAAGCTCACCGCGAAGCGGTGGGCCTCGTCCCGCAGCCTCCGCAGCAGCACCACCCCCAGCTGGTCGGCTTCGGTGTCGAGGGGGTCCCGGGCGCCGGGCAGAAACACCTCCTCCCGCTGCTTGGCCAGGGAGCACACCACCAGATCCTCATGCAGGTCCAGCTCCCTCAGGGCCTCCATCACCGCCGACAGCTGGCCCTTGCCGCCGTCGATCATCACCAGGTCCGGCCAGTCGTTCAGACCATCGGTGTGCAGGGCCGAGGCCCCGGACCGGCGCAGGGCAGCCAGGTCGGCTCCCTCCGCCTTCGCCTGGGCCCAACGCCGGAACCGCCGCCGCATGATCTCCGCCATGGCCATGAAGTCGTCGGAATGGCCGGAGCGGATGCTGCTGCTGCGGATGCGGTACTTGCGGTAATGCTGTTTGGCCGGGATCCCGTCGATGAACACCACCTGGGAAGCCACGGCGTCGCTGCCCTGGATGTGGCTGATGTCGTACCCCTCGATCCGCCGGGGGGGGACCGGCAGTTCGAGCAGCTGGGCCAGGTCTTCGGTGGCGAGCAGCTGCTGCTCGGCGCCCCGCTGGGCGCGGGCCAGTTCGAACCCGGCGTTGCGCTCCACCAGTTCGATCAGGTCCGCCTTGGCGCGTCGCTGGGGCACTGCCAGCCGTACGCGGCGTCCGCGCCGCTCCCCCAGCCAGTCCCCGATCAGCTCCTGGGCGGGCAGGCTGTGCTGCAGCAGCAGCTCCGGCGGAATCTCCACCGGCTCCACCTGGCTGTAGTGCTCCTCAATCACCCGCTGCAGCACCTGGCCGGGCGTGGCGATCGCCGCGTCGGCGGTGTAGCCCAGCCGACCCACCAGCTTGCCCGCGCGCATCTGGAAGATCTGCACCGCCGCCACCCGCTCGTCCGCCGCCAGGGCGATCACATCCCGGCTCACGGAGCTGTCCCCCAGACTCATCTTCTGGTCGGCGGTGAGCAGATCGAGGCCCTGCAGCTGGTCGCGCACCCGGGCGGCAGCCTCGAAATCAAGCCGTTCGGCGTAGCGCTCCATCTGCTGGCGCAACAGGCCCAGCAGTTCATCGTTGCGTCCCTGGAAGACCATCGCCACCTTGCGCAGGATGCGGTGGTAGGCGTCGGAGCCGATCTTCTCCTGGCAGACCCCCGGGCAGCGGCCGATGTCGTAGTTGAGACAGGTGCGGTCGCGGTAGAGGGGCTGGGGACGCTGGCGCAGCGGGAACACCCGCTTGACGATGGCCAGGGTGCGTCGCAGCAGGCCCACATCGACATAAGGGCCGTAGAAGCGATCCAGCGGACTGCGCAGGCGTCGACGACGGGTGATGAAGATGCGCGGGTAGGGCTCGCTCCAGGTGATGCAGAGGTAGGGGTATTTCTTGTCGTCCTTGAGCAGGACGTTGAAATGGGGCTGGTGGTTCTTGATCAGGTTCGATTCCAGCGCCAGGGCCTCGGCCTCGCTGTCGGTGACGATGAACTCGATCTCGCACACCTGGCGCACCATCAGGGCGATGCGGGGGCTGAGGTCGTGGGCGTCGCGGAAGTAGCTGCGCACCCTCGCCCTCAGGCTTTTCGACTTGCCGATGTAGAGGATCCGGTCCTCCCCATCCCGCATCAGATAGCAGCCCGGCTCGGCGGGGAGTTCCCGCAGCCGGGCCGCGAGCCGCTCGGGTTGGAGCACCAGGGGCCCTTCGACATCGGCGACCGGAGTGGCGACCGGCTCAGCCATGGCGAGGCCTCAACCGCCGTACTGCCAGCCGGTGGCGGACAGCTCCAGGGGGGGGGCGTCGCGGTGCAGGGTCGCCGCCTTGACTTCGCCGACGAAGACGGTGTGATCGCCATGGGCCACCTGGCCCACCAGCTCGCATTCCACGGCCCCCAGGGCATCATCGAGCACCGGCAGGCCCAGGGGGCCGAGCTGGAACGGGGCCGTCTCGAACCGCCCCCCCACCCCCTTCTGGGGTTTGAAGAAGACGGCGGCCAGATCCTTCTGCTCGGCGGCCAGCACGTTCAGTGAGAAGCGCCCGGTGCGCTGGATCATGCCGTTGCTGGTGGAATCGGCCCGCACCGCCATCACCACCAGCGGAGGCTCGAAGGAGCCCTGGGTGACCCAGCTGGCGGTGAAGCCGTTCACCTCCTCCCCTTCGGCGACGCCACAGATGAAGACCCCATGGGGGATCTTGCGCAGGAGGGTCTTCTTGGCAGCCGCGTCCAGAACGACGTCGGTCATGGGGATCTAGCGGCAGGAACGGAGTGACTCTAGGAACCCGCCACGGCCCCTCTCCATAGGCTGGAGCGATGCGAGCGCTCTACCCCGGCAGTTTCGATCCCCTCACCCTGGGCCACCTCGACCTGATCGAGCGGTCGGCGCGCCTCTTCGACGGGGTGGTGGTGGCCGTGCTGATGAACCCCTCCAAGCAGCCCAGTTTCCCGCTGGAGCAGCGGCTGGCTCAGATCCGCCTGGCGACAGAGGGGATCGCCGGCATCGAGGTGGGCCACTTCGATGGCCTCACCGTGAATTACGCCCAGGCCTGCGGAGCCCAGGTGATCCTGCGTGGGCTGCGGGCCATGAGCGACTTTGAATTCGAGTTGCAGATCGCCCACACCAATCAGACCCTCGCCCCCCGGATCGAGACCCTGTTCATGGCCACCGCAGCCCACCACAGCTTTCTGAGCAGCTCGGTGGTGAAGGAGGTGGCCCGCTTCGGCGGTGACGTGGGCCACATGGTTCCGGCGGGAGTGGCCATCGACCTGGAGAGGCTCTTTAATCGAACGGCAGCTTCCGATTCTCGATATGCCTGAAGTCCGCATCACCGTTCTCGACCAGCTCGACCAACTGGAGGACATCGTTCTCGAAGGCAGCAGAATCCCCTTCAGCGGTGGACGGCTCGTGAACGAGCAGGACGCCATCGAGATGATGGACGCCCTGCGGGAGGGTCTCCCTGGCCAGATCTCCCAGGCCGAGGAGCTGCTTCGTCAGCGGGAGAGCTTCATCGAGAAGGCCCGGCTTCAGGCCGAGGAGATCGTCAACCAGGCCCGTCGGGAGCGTGAGCAGCTCATCAATTCCGCCGCCATCCGTCAGGAGGCCGAGCGCCAGGTGACGGAACAGCGGGAACAGGCCCGCCAGCAGTGCGAGCATATGGTGCTCCAGGCCCGCCAGCAGGTGGCCCAGACCGAACAGGAACACCAGGCCCGGATGGCCCAGGTCGAGCAGCAGTTCGCCGCTCGTCGGCAGCAGCTGGAGCAGGAAGCCCAGAGCCGCCGCCAGCTGCTGGAGCAGGAGGCGGCGGAACGCAACCGCCAGCTGCTGGAGCAGCACGAGCGCAGCCGGGCCCAGGCCCTGCAGGAACTGGAGGGGATCCGCCAGGAAGGGCTGCGGATCCAGCGGGACAGCCAGACCGAGGCGGAGCGGCTGCACGCTGATGCGCTCCAGTTCCGCCAGCAGACCCAGCAGCAGTGCGATGCCCTGATCAACCGCAGCCGTCAGGAATCGGCCACCATCCAGGAGGGCGCCAATCGCTACGCCGAGCAGGTGCTCGGCGAGCTGGAGGTTCGGCTGAAGGAACTCAGCCAGGTGGTGCTGGGCGGGCGCCGTGAGCTGGTGAAGTTACAGGCCCAGGAGAATGCACCGGTGGGCCGACCTGTCGAGGCTCCCATTCCCCTGGAGAACGCCACCGTCAACCGGGCCCGCCGGGCCGCCGGTAAGTTACGCCGGGCCGCCAGCCGGGGACTGGCCAGCTGAAGCTGGACCCCCCCTCTCAGCGGGAGGGCTGATCCTGGTTCAGAGCGCCGATCCGCAGAGGCTCACGTTCTGAACCTGGCGCAGCATCTGGCCGATGGTGGTGTTGGGGGTACTGGCAGCGGTGGAGAGGGCGCTGACATAGCGCGGTCCGTCGGTGGTCTGCAGCACGCCGCTGATGGATCGAATGCCGGAGAGGGTGCCGGTCTTGGCGAAGAACTTGCCGTCCAGGCTGGAGCCCTTGTAGAGATTGCGCAGCGTGCCGCGACGGCCGGCGATGGCCAGGGAGCTCACGAAGTCCCGGGCATAGGGGTGGTGGTCCATGCGCAGCAGGAGGGCCACCAGGAAACGGCTGGTGAGCCGGTTGGCCCGATCGAGCCCGCTGCCGTCGGCGATCCTGACGCCTTCGAGCGATAGGCCCTGGTCGCGCAGCCAGAGGAAGGCGCGTCGGCTGGCTTCGGCCATGTCCCAGCTGCCGGCCGCCTGGCGCAGCAGCACCTCGGCGGTGAAGTTGTGGCTTTCGGTGTTGGCCAGGCTCAGCAGGCCATGCATCGAGGTGGAGGGCTCCTCGTGCAACAGCAGCGCATCGCTGGGCAGGGGCTGGCTGGCGGAGACCAGGGCCAGCTGGATTTGCTGGCCACCGTTCTGGGCCATGCTGCGGCGCAGAAGGGTCTGGAGCCGGGAGGGGGGATTGCTGACGGCGTCGTCGATGGCGTTGCTGGTGACGGCCAGCCGGGTGATCGGTGCGCCGTAGGCATAGACGCGATCCGCCGGATGCCAGCCCCGGGGCCACCAGTTCTGGGAAGACTCCTCCGCGAGTTCCAACCGAACGGGAGCCTGAGGCGTGGCGGAGCTGGCTCCCGAGGCCAGGGCCAGCTGGGCGAAGCGCTGCAGCTGGGGAAGGGCAAGGTCAGGGTCACCCTGTCCCGTCAGGCGCAGGGTGCCGTCATGGAGACGCCACAACTGGGTGCTGAGGCGGTAGTCGGGTCCCAGCCGGTCGAGGGCGAAGGCGGTGCTGACCAGCTTCTGATTGGACGCGGGAATCCTGGGCTGCCGGCCATTGACATCGGCCAGCAGCCGCCCGCTGCCGTCGGCCACACTGACGCTCCAGTGGGACTGCTCGCCCCCCAGCACCAGGGCAAGCTGTCGCTGCAGGGCCGGACAGGTGACCTCGCTGGCCAGCCGAGGCATGCCGATGGGCGGCGGAGCCACCGGCAGGGCAGCCATCGGCAGGGTGCGCCCGCGGATGGGCGAGGGCAACGCCGGACCGCTCTGGGCCCATCCCGCCCTTCCCAGCACACCGGAGCCGCCGGCGATCAGAAGCAGGGCCGCCAGGGCCGTCCTTCGGAACCGGTTCGGGCGGATGGTGGGAGTCATCTCAGGAGGTTCCCAGTTTGAGATCCGTGACGGTGCCGCTGAAGCGGTAGTTGGTGCCTTCCAGCTCGACCGGGGCACCGATCTTGATGGTCTGGTTGCCGAAGACCACACCGCCGCCGGTGCGGCGTCCCTGGCCCTCCAGCACGAAACGGCCATCAAAGGTTCCGAAGCTCTTCTGGTTGGGATCGGGGGCACTCACCAGCTTCCCGTCGGGGGTGAGGGTGGAGATGATGCGATCAAAGGGAATGATCTCCTTGAGCGCCACGCTGCCGTGGGGCTCGTTCCGGATCACGATCGCCACCTTGCCCTCCTCGCGCATCTGCTGGAGGAGACCGGAAGGGTCGGCGGAAGGGGCGCCGCGCACATCGACCATCACGGTGACGGGCTGGAGGGCCCCGGTGGCCTGGGCCACCGCGCCGCTCAGCCGGGGGCTCCAGACCACCCCGCCGATCGCCAGAAGAGCTGCGGCGACGGCGCCCAGGTCGACGAGGCTCCAGGAACGGGGCTTGGGCGTTTCGCTGGGCATGGGCACGAGAAAGTCCGCGAAGTGTAAGCAGCCTTTCCGGGAAGCACCAGCCATGCCGGAGTCCGTCTCCCGGCCGAGGTGATCAGTTCCGGAGGTCGTCGATCATCTGACCCAGGGCCCGCAGCTGGCTGCCCAGACCGGCCTCCGCCTGGCCGCTGAGCGCCAGATCCTGCTGCTCCGCATCGGGCTTCTGCTCGAAGCGGCCGGCCAGCCGGTAGCCATCGGGATCCAGCCGGTAAAGCTCCCACTCGCCGGGATAGGCGCAGCGCAGGGCACGGTCGGCCTGGGGCTGCAGGGCGTAGGCCGCCTGCCAGCCGGCCAGAAAGCCCCGGCGGCGCTGACGTGCCACGCTGCCGATGCCCACCGCGGCATCCTCCAGGGAGGGATTGACCAGCACCACGCTGCCGCCATGGCCGCCGCAGACCTGCTCCACCAGTTCGTACTCCGCCTGGCTGGCGCCCACCAGCATCAGCACCCCCTGGGAGACCCCCTTCTCCTGCAGGCGGCGCTGATCACCGAAGCTGCCGATGGAATCGGCCAGAGCGGGGGAGTCGCGGCGGGCCAGGGCCGTGGCACCGGCATCAGGAAACAGCAGACGTCCGTCGGCCCGCTCCCCACCCAGGCCCTCGAGCAGCCGGAGCACCACCGGCAGGAGCCTGAGTCCCTCGAAGCGGAATTCCACGGTCCAGCGACCGGCCGATCCGGCGGCCAAAGCCGCCTTCAGCGCCTGCAGGGCTTCGGCTTCGGCCGTTCGCAGATCGGCAGGCAGCATGGGCAGATCAGAAGGCTGGTCGGACCCTACCCAGGCGCTACCGCCAGCCTGCGGCGGGCCTGGTCCAGGGCCGGGGCCAGGCCCGCCAGATCCGCAACACTGAGCCACGGACCGAGGCTGATCCTCAGGCCGCTGGCCGCCTCCTCGGGGGAGTACCCCATGGCGAGCAGGACGGCACTGCCGGCGGTCGATTCCCCAGCCCCGGCCCGACTGGTGCAGGCCGATCCGCTGCTGACCGCATAGCCGCACCTGGCCAGCTCCCTCACCAGCCTGCGGCCGCTCAGGGGTTCGCCGGCATCCGTGGCCACCAGCAGGCTGATGTGATGGGGCAGACGGCCATCGGGGGCGACGGGGGCCGGCCCGCTGAGGCGCACCCCCTGAAGCTGGAGCAGCTCCTGGAGCAGGCCGTCGCGCAGGGAGGCGATGGGATCTCGGCCCCCATGGGCGTCCAGCCGTTGGCCGGCGAGTTCCAGAGCCGCCGCGAACCCCGCCACCAGGGCCACAGGTTCGGTGCCTCCCCGGCGGCCCCCCTCCTGAACCCCTCCGATCAGGGGCTCGATCCGAAGACCACGGCGCACCAGCAGGGCTCCCACGCCCCGAGGTCCCTGGAGCTTGTGGGCCGCGCAGCTGAGCAGATCCACCGGCAGCCTGGCGAAGTCGATGGGTTGGTGTCCCACCACCTGCACCGCATCCACGTGCAGGAGGACGCCGGCCTGGCGGCAGAGGCGGCCGATCGAGGCGATCGGCTGGATCGTGCCCACCTCACTCTGGCCCCACAGGATCGACACCAGCCGCGTCGGCGGCGCCAGCAGGGACTGGAGGGCGTCGAGGTCCACGCGGCCCAGGCGGTCCACCGGCAGTAGCTCCCGGTGCCAGCCCCTCTGCACCATCTGGTCCGCGGCGGCGAAACTGGCGGGATGCTCCACCGCCGAGAGCAGCACACGTCCAGGCTGCATCGACCCGGCACAGCCGAGCAGGGCGGTGTGGATCGCCTCACTGCCCCCGGAGACGACCACGAGTTCATCGCTGTCACAGCCGAGCCGGGCCGCCAGCGCCTGGCGGCTGCGCTCCAGCCGATCGGCGGCCGCCAGGCCGGAAGCATGCAGGCTGGACGGGTTGGCCCAGGCGTCCTGGGCGGCCTGGGCCATGGCCGCGAGCACCGACGCCGCCGGGGGACTGGTGGCACAGGCATCCAGGTAGATCTCCCGGTCGCCGACCGCCGGTCTCCCCTGCCCGGAGGGGCCCTGCTCAGAAGGGGCCGGGGTCATCGCGCGACAAGCGGCCGCGGGTGCGGGATTCCAGAGACGCGCTGGCCATGGCCAGCAGGTCGTCGAGGGAGCGCCCCTCCAGCAGGGCGGTCACGCGGGCACGGGCCTCGGCGCTGGCGCAGGCGTCGGGCCGGATGCAGCCACCGGCGCACGCGGTCACGCAGTCGATGGCGGGCAGGTCCCCGGCCCCATCCGCGTCGCTCCGCTGCCCGAGCAGGGAGGGGGCCACCACCCCATCGAACACCGCTTCGGCCGGACCGGTCATGAAGATGTGGCCGGTGGTCTGATCCCACTCGATCTCCAGGGGCCCCCCGGGCAGATCGAGCCGGGCATGACGATCCGCCAGGCCCAGCAGGTGGCAGGCCACCAGGGTGGCGCAGGCCCCCGTGCCGCAGGCCAGGGTGGACCCGGCGCCCCGCTCCCAGACCCGCATCACCAGATGGTCGCGGGCCAGCACCTGGACGAAGTGCACGTTCGTGCGGGCCGGGAAGGCCTCGTGCACCTCCAGGGCGCTGCCGAGCCCCTCCAGATCGATGGCGGCCACATCCTCGACGGGCACCACGGCATGGGGATTGCCCATGCCGGCGGCGGCCACCGCCAGCCGCTGATCCCCCACTTCCAGTTCCCCCTGCGGCAGTCCGTCTGTGCCCACGGCCAGGTTGGTGGGAACCGTCTCCGGCTCCAGGAAGGGTGGTCCCATGTCGACCCGGATACGGCCGTCTTCGGTCAGGGCCGGCACGATGCGGCCGGCCAGGGTCTCGATCTGCCAGCTGCGGGGAGCCTGGTCGCCGTCGCTGTCGGCCAGGAACCTGGCCAGGCAGCGGATCCCGTTGCCGCACATCTCCGGCTCGCTCCCGTCGGCGTTGAAGATCCGCATCCGCAGTTCGCCGCCCTCCCTGGGGGGCAGCGCCAGGATCACCCCATCACCGCCGATGCCGAAGCGTCGGTCGCAGAGTCGCTGGACATCCCCGGATCCCAGTCCCAGGCTTTCCTCGCCATCCCCTACGCTACGGCCGTCCAGAATCAGGAAATCATTTCCCAAACCCTGGTACTTACTGAACTGAAGTGCCTGGACCACCGTTTTGCGGAACCATGAGGTGAGGGGTCGATCCTATGCAGAGTTTCTTTGAACGACGGGGCCCCCGGCTGGACACCACGCTTCCCAGCGTCCGGCACGTCCAGGAACTGATCCGTATCCGGACGCCGGTGAATCTCGTTCTGCTCTCCGGTCAGGAGATCGATGGCATGATCCGCTGGCAGGACAGCCATTTCCTTGCCATCAGCACTGAACCGGGCGCGCCGCTTCAGTTGATCAATCGCGATGCGATCGCCACGCTCCGGGCTCTGACCTGAACCATCCATGGGCTGTGGCACGATCACTTCCTCCCCGGACGGCCCGTGACAGATCCTTCCCGCTACCGTCCCGACGCGATCGAGAAGCACTGGCAGCTGCAGTGGGAACGGCTCGGCCTGCACGCCACACCAGCTGAAGCCAGCCAGGGAGAAGAGGAGACCTATTACGCCCTCTCGATGTTCCCCTACCCCTCGGGGAGCCTCCACATGGGCCATGTCCGGAATTATGTGATCACCGACGTGATCGCCAGGGCCGCCCGGCTGCGGGGATGCCGGGTGCTCCATCCGATGGGTTGGGACGCCTTCGGGCTGCCGGCGGAGAACGCCGCCATCGAACGGGGGGTGGAACCCGGTGCCTGGACCGACCGCAACATCAACCAGATGCGCACCCAGCTCAAACGGCTGGGACTCTCGATCGACTGGGACCGGGAGGTGGCCACCTGCCACGCCGATTACTACCGCTGGACCCAGTGGCTGTTCCTCCAGTTCCTGGATGCGGGGCTGGCCTACCGCAGGGAAGCGACGGTCAACTGGGACCCGATCGACCAGACCGTGCTCGCCAATGAGCAGGTGGATGCCGATGGGCGGTCCTGGCGCTCCGGAGCCCGGGTGGAGAAGCGACGGCTGCGGCAGTGGTTCCTGAAGATCACCGCCTATGCCGATGCTCTGCTCGACGACCTTGCCACGCTTCAGGGCTGGCCGGAGCGGGTGCGCACGATGCAGGCCAACTGGATCGGCCGCTCCCTGGGCGCCGAGCTGAGCTTCCCGGTGGAGGCAGGGCCCCCGCAGGACTCCGCAGCAGGACCTGACATCTCCGTGTTCACCACCCGGCCCGACACGGTCTGCGGGGCCACTTACCTGGTGCTCGCCCCCGACCATCCTCTGGTGGACTCCCTGACGAGCGAGGACTGCCGTCTGTCGGTGACCGCCTTCTGCGATCTGGTCAGCCGCCAGAGCGAGCAGGAGCGGACGGCGGAGGACCGGCCCAAGCGTGGGGTGCCGATCGGTGCCCGGGTGCGCAATCCCGCCAACGGCGAGAGCATCCCCGTCTGGATCGCCGACTACGTGCTGGCCGACTACGGCACCGGCGCCGTGATGGGTGTGCCGGCCCACGACCAGCGCGACTTCCTGTTCGCCCGGCAGTACGAGCTGCCGGTGCGCCAGGTGGTGATCCCCGAGGGCTCCGACCCCCACGCCTACGAAGGTCAGCCCTGGACGGAACACGGTGTTCTGATCCATTCCGGCCGTTTCGATGGCCTGAGCAGTGCCGAAGCCAGGACCCGCATCATCGCCACGGCCGAAACCGAAGGCTGGGGTCGGGGCCGGGTGCAGTACCGCCTGCGGGACTGGCTGATTTCCCGCCAGCGCTACTGGGGCTGCCCGATCCCCGTGATCCACTGCGACCGCTGTGGTGTGGTGCCGGTCCCCGATGACCGGCTGCCCGTGGAGTTGCCCCGGGACGTACCGCTGAGCGGCAAGGGAGGCACCCCCCTGGCCCGGCTCGAGAGCTGGGTGAACGTGCCCTGTCCCCGCTGCGGGGACCCCGCCCAGCGGGAGACCGACACCATGGACACCTTCATGTGTTCCTCCTGGTACTTCCTGCGTTACAGCGATCCCCATAACGAGCGGCTGCCCTTCGATCGGGCCGCCGTGGACCGCTGGCTGCCCGTGGATCAGTACGTCGGCGGCATCGAGCACGCCATCCTGCACCTGCTCTATTCCCGCTTCTTCACCAAGGTGCTGCGGGACCGGGGCCTGCTCGGCTTCTCTGAACCTTTCGCCCGCCTCCTCACCCAGGGCATGGTGCAGGGCATCACCTACCGCAACCCGACCACCGGCCACTACGTGGCTCCGGCGGAGGTGGCCGATGCCACCGACCCCCGCGATCCCCTCAGCGGCGAGGTGCTGGACGTCTTCTACGAAAAGATGTCGAAGTCGAAGCACAACGGCGTCGACCCGGCCGTGGTGATCGACCGCTACGGGGCCGACACGGCGCGCATGTTCATTCTCTTCAAGGCTCCACCGGAAAAGGATCTGGAGTGGGACGACGCGGACGTGGAGGGGCAGTACCGCTTCCTGCAGCGCCTCTGGCGGCTGGTGGAGGGTGCCCATGCCCGGGGTCTGCGGCTGGCGCCCCCGGGCGGCGGAGTGGCCGCCGTCATCGATCCCGACACCCTCACCGACGGGGAGAGGGAGCTGCGACGGGCGGTGCATACGGCGATCGCCGCCATCAGCGAAGACCTGGAGGGGGACCTGCAGCTCAACACGGCCGTGTCGGAGCTGATGAAGCTCAGCAATGCCCTGGGCAGCCTTCTGGAAGGGGCAGGCGATGGGGTGGCTCTCGAAGCGATCGGCACCCTGCTGGTCCTGCTGGCGCCCTTCGCTCCCCACCTGGCGGAGGAGCTCTGGCAGAAGCTCAGCGGGAAGGCTCCGGAGGAAAGGGCCGTTCTCACCCCGGAGACCAGCGTCCATGGCCAGCGCTGGCCTGTGGCCGACCCGGCCGCCCTGGTGCGGGACACCACCCTCCTGGTGATCCAGGTGAAGGGCAAGATGCGTGGCAGCCTCGAGGTGCCCGCCGACGCGGATGCGGCCACCCTGGAACGCCTGGCCCTGGAAAGCGAGGTCGCCCGGCGCTGGCTGGAGGGTCAGCCCCCCCGGCGGGTGATCGTGGTCCCCGGCAAGCTGGTGAACCTGGTGCCCTGAGCCGGCCTGCAGGCTTGAGGGCGTGGGGTCGCTCAGCCCTGCAAAGCGGACGCGTGATGGCGCAGATGGTCGTCGATGAAGCTGGCGATGAAGAAATAGCTGTGGTCGTACCCCTGCTGGTAACGCAGCTCCAGGGGGTGTCCGGCGGCTGCCGCCGCAGCGGCGAGATCCCCCGGTCGCAGCTGATCCTCCAGATAGGGATCGGCAAGACCCTGATCCACCAGCAGGGGCAGCCGTTCCCCGGCCGTGTCCATCAGAAGGGTGGCATCCCAGGCGGCCCAGGCCTGGGGATCCGCTCCCAGATAGGCCCCGAAGGCCTTCCGGCCCCAGGGACAGGCGCAGGGATGGCAGATGGGCGCGAACGCGGACACGGAGCGATAGCGGCCCGGATGCCGCAGGGCGGCCACCAGGGCCCCATGGCCGCCCATGGAATGGCCGCTGATGCTCCTCTCCTGGCTCAGGGGCAACTCGGCTTCCAGCAGGGGGGGCAGTTCCTCCACCACATAGCTGTGCATCCGGTAATGGCGTTCCCAGGGAGATTCGGTGGCGTCGACATAGAAGCCGGCCCCATGGCCCAGGTCCCAGCCACCGGCGGGATCCGTGGGCACATCGGCCCCCCTGGGGCTGGTGTCCGGGGCCACCAGGGCCAGACCCAGAGCCGCAGCGAGCCGCTGGGCGCCGGCCTTCTGCATGAAGTTCTCGTCGCTGCAGCTGAGTCCCGACAGCCAGTACAGGGCAGGCACCCGCTCACCGCTCAGGGCCTGGGGGGGCAGGAACACCGCCAGGGTCGTCGCGCCGTTCAGCTGGGCCGAGGGGAGGCGGTAGCGGCGGTGCACGCCGCCGAAACTGCGATTCTCCGCGAGCAGTTCGAGCATGGGATGGGCGGCGACGACGTTCAGAAGTGGATCACCGAGCGGATGCTCCTGCCTTCGTGCATCAGCTCGAAGGCCCTGTTGATCTCCTCCAGGCCCATGGTGTGGGTGATGAAGGTGTCGAGCGGGATCTCGCCCTTCCGGAAGCGCTCGACATAGTCCGGCAGCTCCGTGCGTCCCCGCACCCCACCGAAGGCCGAACCACGCCATACCCGCCCGGTCACCAGCTGGAAGGGCCTGGTGGAGATCTCCTGCCCGGCGCCGGCGACGCCGATGATCGTGGATTCTCCCCAGCCCTTGTGGCAGCACTCCAGGGCGGCGCGCATCACCTCGACGTTGCCGATGCATTCGAAGGAGTAGTCGACGCCGCCGTCGGTGCGATCGATCACCACCTCCTGGATGGGGGCGTCGAAGGCGGTGGGATCGATGCATTCGGTGGCCCCCAGCTGGCCGGCAATGGGGAACTTGGCGGGGTTGGTGTCGATGCCGATGATCCGCTCCGCGCCGGCCATCACGGCGCCGATGATCACCGCCAGGCCGATGCCGCCCAGGCCGAAGACGGCCACGCTGCTTCCGGGCTCGACTTTGGCGGTGTTGAGCACAGCGCCGATGCCCGTGGTGACGCCGCAACCCAGCAGGCACACCTTCTCCAGCGGCGCCTCCGGAGCGATCCTGGCGACGGCGATCTCGGGCACCACCGTGTATTCGGAGAAGGTGGAGGTGCCCATGTAGTGGTAGATCCGCTCCCCGTTTCTGGAGAAGCGGCTGCTGCCGTCCGGCATCAGGCCCTTGCCCTGGGTGGCGCGGATCGCCTGGCAGAGATTGGTCTTGCCGGAGAGGCAGAAGGCGCAGGCGCGGCACTCCGGTGTGTAGAGAGGGATCACGTGGTCCCCCACGGCCACCGAGGTCACCCCCGGCCCCACCTCCTCCACCACCGCGCCCCCCTCGTGGCCGAGCACCGCCGGGAAGATCCCCTCGGGATCCGCGCCCGAGAGGGTGAAGGCATCCGTGTGACACACTCCCGTGGCCACCACCCGCAGCAGCACCTCCCCGGCCCTGGGGCCTTCCACCTCGATCTCGGTGACCTCGAGGGGCTGGCCGGCGGCCCAGGCCACCGCAGCTCGGGAACGGACCATCGGAAAGATCAGAAACCTATCAGGGGCGGCCGATCAGAGTGCCGGATCAGGCGTGGCGGAAGGTCAGGGTCCCTGGCTTGCCCCAGTCCCCTTCGGCCCCGTAGCCACGGGCATTGGCACAGAGGTGGCGGAGCATCCAGAACACCGGTTCCACCTCCTCCAGCTCCAGGTCCGCCTGGATGGCGGCCAGGCTGCGGGGGCGGCCATCGGCCAGCAGGCTCTCCACCCGGTTCTGCAGGGAGAGGATCCCGGCGGCGGCCTTCTTGCCCGCTTCCACCCCCGGCTGGTGGTAGGCGTTGATGTTCACCAGTTCGCCGTAGAGACCCACCGCCCGTTCGAACAGGCCGATCAGAGCGCCCAGGGCGCGGGCGTCGAAGCGCCGCAGGGTGATGGTGAGGTTCTGGCGAGCCTGCTCGGTGAGGGCCGCCCGGGTGCCCTGGAGGAACCCCTCCAGAAAATCAGCGGGACACTCCCCATCGATGCTGGGGATCTCCTCGGGATCTTCCAGCACCTCGATGAAGGTGACGAAGAAATTGTCGAGCCCGTCCCGCAGCTGCTGGACGTAGGCATGCTGGTCGGTGGAGCCCTTGTTGCCGTAGACCGCCAGACCCTGGTGCACCACCTGGCCATCCCGGTCGAGCCGCTTCCCCAGGGACTCCATCACCAGTTGCTGCAGGTAGCGGCTGAACACTTCCAGCCGATCCCGGTAGGGGAGCACCACCATGTCGCGTTGGCCCCTGCCGCCACCGGCCACGTGCCAGGCGGCGGCCAGCAGGGCGGCGGGATTGGTGCCCAGATCCTTCACCCGGGTGAGCCGGTCCATGGCGGCGGCCCCCGCCAGGAACTCCCGCAGATCGGCGCCGATCAGGGCGGCGGGGAGCAGGCCCACGGCGCTGGTGATGCTGGTGCGTCCGCCCACCCAGTCGAACATGTCGAAGCGGCGCAGCCAGCCGGCCGCTGCCGCCTCCTGATCCAGGTGGCTGCCGGCCATGGTGATGGCCACCGCCTGTTCAGCCCAGAGGCCGCCGGCGGCCTGCAGCCGGGCCCGGGCCTGCACCATGCCCAGGTGGGGTTCCGGGGTGCCGCCGGACTTGCTCACCACGATGACGAGCGTGGTGGCGAGGCGCTCCTCCAGAGCGGCCAGCGTGCGGGCCATGCCGTCGGGGTCGACATTGTCGAAGAAGTGGAACGGCAGCCCCACCCCCTGGCGCTGCAGGGCCCTGAGCATCAGCAGGGGGCCGAGACCGGAGCCGCCGATGCCGATCCAGAGCACGTCGGTGAAGGGTCGGTTGCCGGGGGCCGTGATGGTGCCCCTGAGCACATCGCGACCGAAGGCCTCGATGTGGTCCACCTCGGCGGTGATGGCGGCCGCCACCGCCGGATCGGGGGCGAGCTGCGGGGCCCGCAGCCAGTAGTGCCCGACCTGCCGGCCTTCATCGGCATTGGCGATGGCGCCGCCCTCCAGGGCTTCCATGGCGGAGAAGGCACGGGCGAAGGGAGCCTCGAAGGCCTCCAGATCCTCCTGGCCCAGAGCCATCCGGCTCACGTCCAGCCAGAAACCGAGGTCGTCGTCATGCCAGAGGAGCTGATCGAAGCGCTCCCAGAGGGCGGCGGAATCGTTGCCGTTCAACGGCGGAAGCGGGGACATGGCTCCTGGGGCGCCGGAACGGTGCCCGAACCGTATCCATCCGCCTCCACGTTCGGCAAGCAGAACGGCGTATCCACGCTTTCCGATAAGGGTCCGGCCCAGGGACCGTGCCCCGGGAAGCGAACGATAATGAAATGATCCTTACAATCGGGATGTACGACAGGTTGTTCTTGCAGTCCCGCTTGCATCCCCGTCTGCACGGCCGCTTCCCGACGTCCCGGTCTCGCCCTCCGGTCCTCCGGGTGACTGGCGGACGGCGGCCATCCGGATCCCGTGGCTCCGGCCGTGCGGGATGGCCCGGGATCAGGTCCCGTGGAACATCCCTGCTGCTGATCGCCGCCGGGCTCATCCTCGTCCCGTTCGTCCCGCCCGTCGCTGAGCCCAGGAGCCAGGGCGGCACGCCCATCCTGCTGACCGGTGGAGCAGCCGGTGAGCCTTTGCCGGCCGCGGTCACCCCGCCCTTCACCAGTGAGGGACAGCGGCCCGATCCGATCGATTTCACCCCTGAGGAACTGAAGGAGCTGAATCGCCGCTTCGGTGTCCACGGCCCTCAGCCCCGTCTGGCCCAGCTGTTCACCGAGGGCATCGATCAGCTCCAGCCCCTGCGCACCCAGACCCTGGGCCGGCTTGAGGAGCTGCGGCCGGTGATTCTGAGCGAGAGCCGCCGCCATCACATCAATCCGATGCTGGTGACGGCCGTGCTGTTCGATGAACTGCAGCATGCCAAGCCCGGCGAGGATCTGCCCATTGCCGCCCGCAGTGGACTGTTCCGCACCCATGGACCCGCCCAGCTCAGTGTGGGGGAACTCGTCAAGCAGGGGCGGCTGCCGGCCGACGCCACCCCGGAGCAGATCGAGGAAGCCCGGCTGGAACTGCTCGATCCTGACCACAACGTCAGGTTTCTGGTCGGCAAGTTCGTGCGCCTGAAGCAGGCCCTGGGCCTGTCCGAGCGGGCCCTGCTGATGGCCAGCTCCTCCCCCGCCGACGCCAAGGCCATGGCCACGCTCGCCTATCTCCACAACGGCAAACTGGACTATCCCGGACGGGTGCTGCGCTACATGCAGGATCCTGAGCTGCATGCCCTCCTCTACGGGACCCGCAAGCCGATCACCAGCCCGCTGATCTGATCCGCAGCCCACTTCCGGTCCGGCCCCCCTCCCCCACCTCAGCAGAGAACCCCGACGGAGGCGAGGCGCACCTGGAGTTCTTCCCAGTCGAAACTCCTGGGATCCATCCGCTCCCCGCCCAGATCCACGTGCCGGTGGGTGGTGATATGGGCGGCGGGAATCCCGTACCGCCGCATCCAGCGGGCCACAACGATGGCCAGGGCGTCGTATTGGGCCCTGGTGTAGCCGCTGTGGGTCCGGTCGTCGTCCTCACCGTCGATGGGGGTTTCGAGGCTGAGGTGAAGGGCGAAATTGTTGATCGATCCCCCCACCGCCGGGTTGGTCACGACCCAGCGGCCATTGAAGGCGGAGTTCCCGGAGCCGAAGGCCCGCTTCGAGGGATCCAGCGCTTCCACCACCTGGCCATCCAGGCCGATCAGGGTGTGATAGCTGACCTGGTCCTCGTCCCTGGGGTGGGGAGTCATGAAGGTGTTGATCGCCGAGCCGATGCCGTAGACGGTCTCGTGGAGCACCACCACCTGGGGGGTGGGGTCCACAGGATGACCGAAGGCATCCCGGCGGGAACGCTCCCCGAAGTTGGTGGGATCGATGCTCAGACGGATGGTGTTGTAGCGGAGCCGCTCCGCCAGGGCGAGAAGGCGCTCGCGCAGGGCCGGGTCCGCACGACATTCGCCTCCGAGGGGAGGCTTCCAGTCGGCATGGGGTGGCGGCAGGGAAGCGGGGGGCGGCGGTCCGCTGGGGGGCACGACCGGGGCCTGGCGAACCTCTTCCAGCAACTCCAGCAGGGAGGCGCGGCCACCGGCATTTCCGGAGGCGCTGAACAGTTCGCGCCCCAGCCAGGAGAGGCCCCCGAGACTCACGACCCCCGCGCCGGCCACCGCAAGGACCAGAGGACGCAGGGGTGGGGTCATGGCTGGAGCGACAGCCAGCGCTGCCGGTTCGTCCTGGCCTGAGCGTTCTCCGGGAGAGGCTCGTCCACCAGCCTCCAGCGGGCCACGGCGGGAGGATCAGGGTTCAGCCGGGTGGTGCGGACCCGACCGTCGCGGCAGTAGAGCAACTCCCGATCGGCCGCGGCCGCGGCGCCAGGCTCATCGGTCCCCCCGGCAGGGGAGCCGAAGGCTTCGGCGAGATCCTCCGGACGCCGGAGGCGCCGGCCGTCGAGAGCCAGTAGCTCATCGCCGGCCTGGAGCCGGGCCCGTTCGGCCGGGCCGTCCCGGTGCACCCGCCGCAGCTGCATGGGCCTCTCGGCGCCCTCCTCGAGCTGCCAGCCCAGGAACATCTCCTTGGCCGGTTCGGGCATCAGCGTCAGCCCCACGTCAGCGAGATAGGAGGGGAGATCGGGGTCGTCGGTGCTCTCCAGCCAGCGCGGGAGAAGCTGCGCCAGATCGGGGGCCTGAGCGGCGAAGGCGGCGATGAGATCCTCGTTGCGGTAGCCCCGGCCCCAGGCCCCATGGCTGAGCCACAGGTTCCGCAGCACCTGGC
The DNA here is from genome assembly GCA_963772735.1 of uncultured cyanobacterium. Classification (GTDB taxonomy): domain Bacteria; phylum Cyanobacteriota; class Cyanobacteriia; order PCC-6307; family Cyanobiaceae; genus Cyanobium. The sequence continues at coordinate 47,480 of CAVYYO010000005.1, forward strand.
TCAGGCAGGACCCATGGCGCCGCAGGTGCAGGTCGAGCACAAGGGCCACCACGGCCCCCTTGAGGTAGTAACTGATCTGGCTGTCTGGGGAGGAGGCGTCCTGCCGGTAGAGCTTCACCCAGGCCTCTTCGGCACTCTGGCGCAACCCCTGGACCCGTCGACCGGGGGTGAGCAGGTACCGGCTCAGATCGGCCCCCAGATCCTCCAGCAGCTCGTTCTCCGATCCCACACCGGCCGCCAGGGGCAACAGCTGGTCGAGATAGGAAGTGACGCCTTCAGCGAACCAGAGGCCGGGCACGATGGTTGCGCGGTCGTAGTCGATCGGTGTGAGCTCGGCGGGCCGCAGGCGGCGCACGTTCCACTGGTGCAGGTACTCGTGGGCCACCAGCTGCAGCAGCTTGCGACGACCCTCGGGCGCCGCCAGGGCCCGGCGACCGAACTGGAGCACACTGGCGTGGTCATGCTCCAGCCCCCCGTAACCGGTTTCCAGCAGGTGGAGCACGAAGAGGTAGTCATCGCTGGCCGGGGCCGGAACCCCCATCACCCGGCAGCAGGCCAGGGCCACCCGCTCCACATCGGCCAGCCAGGCGGAATCCTGTGAGGGCAGGTCCTCTCCCCAGGTGACCCAGCGGTGGGGCACGCCGGCGACGCTGAAGCGGTGACAGGGATGGGGCCCCACCTCGATCGGACTGTCGATCAGCCGGTCGAAATCGGCCGCCAGCCAGGCGGCGTCGCCGGCGGCGGGAAGGGGGACGAAGGCCTGCCAGGCGGCGGGAAGCTCCAGCTCGAGGCGGTGGGGGTGCCAGCGTTCCCCCGACACCTGCAGGGCCACCCCGGCCAGGGTCAGAAAGCCGTGGTCCTCGGTGAGGTGGCAGGTGCGCACGCTCAGTTCGGTGGCCTGGATGCGGTACCGGACGACCACCGGCTCCAGGCCGGACAGGGTCAGACCCCAGCTGGCGGGCCCCAGGCGGATGGCTGGGACAGCTCGCCCCCCCTGGCGCACGTCCAGCCCTTCCAGACAGCGGACGTAGTCACGGATCAGGTAGGAGCCCGGGGTCCAGGCGGGCAACCGCAGTTCCGGCTGCAGGGAACGGGGCGTGAAATGGAGGCTGACCCCGACCAGATGACGGTGGGGGTTCCGCAGATCGAGGTGAAGCGTCGGCCCGCAGGCCATGTCGGGAACGGGTGGGTCGTCAGACACGGAGCTCGATCGATGCCGTGGGGAGTGCCAGGCTGGCCTCCTGGAGCGCCAGCCTGGCGGCATAGGCGCGGGTGATCCGACCCAGCAACTTCTGCAGGGTATGGCTGCGGCTGATCCGCTGGAGATCTCCCACCAGGGCGAGGGATCCATCGCCCTGACGGGCCCAGCCCAGGGGTTGGCCATCCTTCAGCTGCACCTGGAGCGTCACCGCCTGCTGGTCACCGCCGAAGCCGACGAGCACCCCTCCACGGCGCCAGGGAAGTTCCAGGGCGGCGAGGGTGGCCTCCAGGCAATCGGCATCCCGCAGGACGGTGGGCAGGATAGAAAGATGGGACATGGACGCTATGCCCGATTCCGCTGACGATAGCGATGCTCACGCGTCTCTCCAGTGGCCATGGCCACCGCCCTCCCCGGCTGGGGCAGAGCCGTTGCGACTGGCGGTGATGGCCTCGGGGGAGGGAAGCAATTTCGAGGCCCTGGTGGAGGCCTGTTCCGAGGGCCGCCTCAACGGCCGGGTGGTCGTGCTGGCGGTGAACCGCCAGGGCTGCGGGGCCCGCCGGCGGGCGGAACGGCTGGGGATCCCCTGCCAGCTGATCGATCACCGGAGCCAGCCGTCGCGGGAGGCCCTCGACGATGTCCTGATCGCCCTGTTCCGAGAGCACAGGGTCGATCTGGTGGTCATGGCGGGATGGATGCGGATCGTGACCTCGGTGCTGATCGAGGCGTTTCCGGACCGGCTGGTCAACATCCACCCCTCCCTGCTGCCCAGCTTCCGCGGCGCCGACGGGGTGGAGCAGGCCCTGGCCGCCGGGGTCACCCTGGCTGGCTGCACCGCCCATCTGGTCACCCCTGAGGTGGATGCGGGGACGATCCTGGTGCAGGCGGCCGTTCCGGTGCTGGCCGGCGACGACCGGGACCGTCTCCATGCCCGCATCCAGAAGCAGGAACACCGCATCCTGCCCCTGGCCGTCCAGCTGGCGGCTCAGCGGCTCGCCGCCTCCGGCCCCCTGCCCCCGGCTCAGGGATAGAAGGGAAGCAGCGGCAGGCCCATGCCGGCATCGAGGCCGGCCAGCAGGTTCAGGCACTGCACCCCCTGGCCTGCCTGACCCTTCACCAGATTGTCGACGGCACTCATGACGATCAGCTGGCCGGTACGGGGATCGACCTGGACCGAGAGCAGGCAGCGGTTGGTGTTGCGCACCCACTTGGTGGAGGGGTAGACGCCCACCGGCAGCACCTGCACCGCAGGACTGTGCCGGTAGGAGGCCTTCAGCAGGGTGGTGCAGTCGTCAGCGGTGAGACCAGGATCCCGCAGGCGCCCGTAGACCGTGGCCAGCAGACCGCGCACCATGGGCATCAGGTGGGGGGTGAACTGCAGCTGGATCGGCTGACCCGCCGCCTGGCCCGCCTGCTGCTCGATTTCGCTGGTGTGACGGTGGCCCACCACGCCATAGGGGGCGACCGCTTCAGCGGCCTCGGCCAGCAGCAGATGCTCCTTGGCGGCCCGCCCGCCACCGGAACTGCCGGTCTTGGCGTCGATGACGATCCCATTGGTCTCGATCAGGCCCTGTTCCAGAAACGGCAGCAGGGCGAGCAGGCTGGCGGTGGGGAAGCAGCCCGGGGCCGCCACCAGGCGGGCCTCGCGGATGCGGGCCTCCGCGAATTCCACCAGGCCATAGACCGCTTCCTGGCAGAGGTCGGCATCCTTTCGGGCGGCCTGACGGGCCTCACTGGCGTACACCTCCTCCCAGCGGGCCAGGGAGCGGTAGCGGTAGTCGGCGGAGAGATCCACCACCTTGACGCCGAGGCGCAGGAGATCGGGCACCAGCCTGGCCGCCAGTCCGTTCGGCAGGCTCAGCACCGCCAGATCGGCGACGGCGGCAATGGCCTCGGGCTCCGGGGAGCGCACCACGAGGTCGTCCGCCAGGGGCAGGAAGGGCACCAGCTCACTCCAGCGTTTGCCGGTGCTGCGCTCCCCGCCCAGAAAACTCACCGACAGATGGGGATGGCCCTGCAGCAGCCTGAGGGTCTGCAGGCCCCCGTAGCCGCTGGCACCGATCACCGCGACACGCTTTCCGGCCATGCGGAACCCTGAGGAACGGTGGATCGTACCGGCAGCCTATAAATAAGGTCTGATCGTTTCAGCGATCGGTCACTTCCCGCGCTCCTTCGCGCACGACTTTCCTTCCATTCCGTCCCCTTGACCGTCCTGTCAGGCCCCGCCACCACCACGGGCATTCATTTCGACGCCATCGCCGATGCCCTGGCGGCCATCCGCAACGGGGAATCGATCGTGGTGGTCGATGACGAGAACAGGGAGAACGAGGGTGACCTGATCTGTGCGGCCCAGTTCGCCACACCCCAGCAGATCAACTTCATGGCCACCGACGCCAGGGGACTGATCTGCCTGGCCATGGAGGGGGAGCGGCTCGATGCCCTGGATCTGCCCCTGATGGTGGATCGCAACACCGACAGCAACCAGACCGCCTTCACGGTGAGCGTGGATGCGGGTCCGGAGCAGGGAGTGAGCACGGGAATTTCCGCCGAAGACCGGGCCCGGACGATCCAGGTGGCGATCCATCCGGAAACCCGACCGGGTGATCTGCGCCGTCCCGGCCATGTCTTCCCCCTGCGGGCCCGCCAGGGAGGGGTGCTCAAACGGGCAGGCCACACCGAGGCGGCGGTCGACCTGGCCCGCCTGGCGGGTCTCTATCCGGCAGGGGTGATCTGCGAGATCCAGAACGCCGATGGCTCCATGGCCCGGCTGGCCCAGCTGGCCGATTACGCCCGCCACCACGGGCTGCGGCTGATCAGCATCGCCGACCTGATCCGCTACCGGCTCGACACCGAGCGGTTCGTGGCGCGCCAGGCGGAGGCTTCCCTGCCCAGCAGCTTCGGCCAGTTCCGGGCGATCGGCTACCGCAACGAGCTCGACGGCAGCGAGCATGTGGCCATCGTCAAGGGATTTCCTGAGCGCTCCTCCTGTGCGGTGCTCGTGCGGGTGCACTCCGAATGCCTCACCGGGGACGCCTTCGGCTCGCTCCGCTGCGACTGCCGGCCCCAGCTGGAGGCGGCCCTGAGGATGATCGAGGCGGCCGGAGAGGGAGTGGTGGTCTACCTGCGCCAGGAGGGCCGGGGGATCGGCCTGGTCAACAAGCTGAAGGCCTACAGCCTCCAGGACGGCGGCCTCGATACGGTCGAAGCGAATGAACGGCTGGGTTTCGCCGCCGATCTGCGCAACTACGGCGTCGGCGCCCAGATCCTCAGCGATCTGGGCGTTCAGCGCCTGCGGCTGATCACCAACAATCCGCGCAAGATCGCCGGACTCGGCGGCTATGGCCTGGAGGTGGTGGATCGGGTTCCCCTGGTGATGGACCCCGGCATCCACAACGCCGCCTACCTGCGGGTCAAGCGCACCAAGCTGGGCCACCTGATGGAGGCGGAGTCCCATGGACTCACCGCGGTACTGGGCTGGCATGGCCCCAGCGATCCCCTGCTGGGGGCGTCCCGGCTGGAGAGCCTGCGGGACTGGGCCCGGCGCATGGGCCTGCTTCTCGAACGCGAGGAGGATCCCCGCCTGCTGGCCCTGCTCGACCGCCCCGGCCTGGCCCTGCTGCTGGCGGCAAACCAGAACAGACAGCTCACGGCTGCCGACCTGGCCGGCCCCCTGATGGAGATGGCCCGCTGGCAGGGCACCTCCGGGGTCAGCCTGCTGCTGGCCCCCGATGCCCGCCGCAAGGGCCATCCGAGCATCGATCTGGAACCGGAACGCCGGCAACTCGGCGATCTGGTGCCGAAAGCGCCGCTGTCTCCGGCGGCCACCCCTGCGGATGGCGGCGAAGCACCGAAGGGCTCAGCAGGCACCGTTGGTCAGAACCTCACCTGCCCGCTGCTCAACCTGACCCCCGGGGCGTTCATCGTCTGGTCCTGAGCGGGGGTCGGCTATCCGCTACCACGCGGATCCGATGGCTTGAAGAAGCCTGAGATCGGTTCTGCGTCTCTGAAGAACCGCACTCCCAAGCGGCCTGATCGGGAAGCGAAGATCGTCGCTCAGCCCCGCGCTGGCGTGCTGGCGGGGCGGAAAGGTCCGGTGGCTGCGACTCCGGAGATTCCTACTTCTCGATCGTCACCTTGCGGATGCGGCTGCCGTTCTTCAGCGCCAGCACCACATCCATGGTCTCGGTTTGGCCGAACACCGTGTGCTGCCCATCGAGGTGGGGCTGGGGGCCATGGCAGAGGAAGAACTGGCTGCCGCCGGTGTCACGCCCGGCATGGGCCATCGAAAGGCTGCCGGCCTTGTGCTTCCGGGCGTTGATCTCACAGGGAATGGTGTAGCCCGGGCCGCCGGTGCCGGCCATGCCGCGGGCTCCTTCTCTGCTGTTGGGGCAGCCGCCCTGGGCCATGAAGCCGTCGATCACCCGATGGAAGGTCAGGCCGTCATAGAAGCCTTCCTCGGAGAGCTTCACGAAGTTCGCCACGGTGCCGGGAGCATCGGCGTCGAACAGATCGATGCTGATCAGGCCGGCATCGGTCTCCATCAGGGCCTTGGTCACGGGCGGGAAGGCAAACTTCGACTGTATCCGTCCAGGGCATTCCTCCTCCATGGCCACCCCCGAGCCCATCACCCCAGCGACCACGGCCAACAGCCGGCCGAGCCCCGATCTGGCCCACGCCCGCCTCGGCGTGCTGGGTGGCAGCGGGCTGTATGCCATGGAGGGTCTGGAGGATGTGCGGGAACTCCCTCTGGAGACGCCCTACGGGGCCCCCTCCGACAGCCTGCGGATCGGGCGGATCGGCACACTGGAGGTGGTCTTCCTGGCCCGCCACGGACGTCACCACAGCTTCACTCCCAGCGAGGTGCCCTACCGGGCCAACCTCTGGGCCCTGCGCTCTCTTGGCGTCCGCTGGATCCTGTCGGTGTCGGCCGTCGGCTCGCTCCAGGAGCACGTGCGTCCCCTCGACATGCTCGTGCCGGATCAGTTCATCGATCGCACCCACCAGCGGCCGCTCACCTTCTTCGGGGAGGGGCTGGTGGCCCATGTGGGCAATGCCGATCCCTACTGCCCGGTGCTGACCCGGATCCTCAGCGACGTGAGCGACAGCCTGATGCCGGAGGGACGCCAGCTGCATCGCGGCGGCACCTACCTCTGCATGGAGGGGCCGGCGTTCTCCACCCGTGCCGAATCCGAGCTCTACCGCTCCTGGGGCTGCGACGTGATCGGCATGACCAACCACACCGAGGCGCGGCTGGCCCGGGAAGCGGAGATGGCCTACGCCACCCTGGCGATGGTGACCGACTACGACTGCTGGCACGCCGCCCACGACGCGGTCACCGTGGAGCTGGTGATCGGCAATCTCCGTGCCAACGCCGCCCTGGCCCAGCAGATCGTGAAGCTGGCTGCCGAGCGGGTGGAGGTGCTGCGTCCCGGCAGCACGGCCCACCATGCCCTTCGGAACGCCCTGATGACACCAGCCGCCCAGGTGCCGCCGGCCACCCGGCAGCGCACCGACCTGTTCACGGCCCCCTACTGGGGCACCTTCACCTCACAGGAGGGGGAGACGGCGACGGCAGGCTGACCCCGAGAGCCTCCAGGGCCAGGCGCAGGCCCGGCCCGTGCCGCTCCAGCGCGAGCCGGGCCGCGTCCGCCTCCAGGCCGGAGGCCGCCATCAACAGCGCCAGCCGCACTGATCCCTCCGCCCGGCGCAGCAGTTCCTGGCCTTCCTGGCGGGGAACGCCGGCCAGATCCCGGAGGATCCGCAGGGCCCGGTCCTCCAGTTTGGTGTTGGTGACCGCGACATCGACCATGCGGTTGCCGAAGACCTTTCCGAGCCGCACCATCACGCCGGTGGAGAGGATGTTGAGGGCCATCTTGGTGGCCGTGCCCGCCTTGAGCCGGGTGGAGCCGGTGAGCAGCTCGGGGCCGGTCAGCAGCCGGATGTCGATGTCACAGGGCATGGCCGCCTGATCGGCGGGGACGCAGGCCATGGCCACGCTGAGGGCTCCGACGGCACGGGCATGGGCCAGCCCCCCCAGCACGTAGGGGGTGGTGCCACCGGCGGCGATCCCCACCAGGGCATCGGCCGGACCGAATCCCCGATCGAGCAGATCGTCCCGGCCCGCCTCCCGCAGATCCTCCAGGCCCTCGGAACTGCGCAGCAGCGCGGCAGCACCACCGGCCAGCACCCCCTGCACCAGCTCAGGGGAGCTGCAGAAGGTGGGCGGACACTCCGCCGCGTCCAGAACTCCGAGCCGGCCGGAGGTGCCGGCTCCCAGATAGAACAGACGGCCACCGCCGGCCAGCCGCTCCACGATGGCGTCGATGGCCGCGGCGAGGGCCGGGGCGGCGGCCGCCACCGCCTGCTGGGGCAGCAGGTCGTTGGCGCAGAACAACTCCACCAGGGCCGCCGTCGACAGGCGGTCCAGCGCTTCGCTGGCCGGGTTGGGCCGCTCGGTGAGCAGGTGGCCCCTGTCGCCGCCCGCCTCGCTCAAAGCAGCCCTTCCAGGCGGCGGCGGAAGGCTTCAAGCTCCGGATCGAGGCCGGGGTCCTCGTCCCCGCCGGCGTCGGCGATGGCGGCTGCCGTCTGCTCCTCCTTCCAGCTGGCCACATCCATGTTGCGCTCGGGAGGGGCGATCAGCAGCCGATCCTCATCGGTGCTCGGCAGGAAGCCGGCGGGAACGAAGCGGGCCTCGTAGCCCGCCTCGGCACAGAAATGCTCCAGCTCCTCCCTGTCGAGGGCCTCGACGCAGGGCACCGGAAAATCCTGGGCTTCCAGCAGGCCGGCATAGCGCTCGGCGTCGTCCGGATCCTCGAACAGCAGCACCACCGTGCGCCCCCCAAGCTCGAGGGAATGGATGCCCTCCTGGTCGCTGCCCGGATCGAACAGCAGCACATGCACCGGCTTGGGAGGGGGACCGCTGGCAGTCACATCGTCAAGGGTGGGGCGAGGGCCAGTGTCTCATCAGACGAATCCCGACGGACTGTCCCTGCCATGGGCCCTCACCCATCGTTGCCGTCGGCGCTCTGCTCCTGGTCCAGCTCCCGCAGGCGACGGAACAGGGCCTCCTCCGCTTCCGTCGGATGGGCGGGAACGACGATCCGCACCTCCACCAGCTGATCGCCCCGCTGTTCCCCCAGGGATTGGCCTCGCCGCCGCAGGCGCAGCAGCCGGCCGCTGGAGGACCCCGGAGGCACTCGGAGCCGCACGGGTCCATCAAGGGTGGGAACCAGCACCTGACAACCCAGGGCCGCATCGGCGGGATGGAGATCGAGCTGATACAGAACCCGGAGGCCGTCGATGCGCAACCCCTCCGCCGTGCGCACCCGCAGATGCAGGAAATGGTCCCCCCCGCCGGGCGCCACCCCCGCCAGCCGCAGCCTCCAGCCATCCCCCGCCAGGGGCGGGGTCCAGACCTCCACCAGCGTCCCGTCCCCCAGCTCCAGCTCCAGGCGATGGCCGGCAAGGGCCTGCTCGGGGGTCAGGGTCACGAGGGTTTCCTCGTCCGTCGCCGCCACCACCGGAGGCGGCGAGTCCGGGGTGGTGGCGACGCCACCGCCGGTGGGATGGGAATCCCCCAGTTCGGGGGCGTCCTCCCAGGTCTCCCGGTGGGGAACCTCCGCCTGGAGCTCGTCCTCCCAGGCAGGGGGCCTTTCGCGGCCCTGACCGAACAGGTGCTCCAGGTAGTCCTCGAAACGGGGAAAGCCGCTGGCGAAGGGATCGACATCACCTCCGGCGCTGTCCAGGCCCTCGCCGGCCTCCCAGGCACGACGCCGGATCGGATCGGAGAGCACCGCATAGGCCTCGTTGACCCGCTTGAAGCGGGCCTCCGCCACCGGGTCGTTGCCGTTGAGATCCGGGTGCCAGCGCCTGGCCTGCTGGCGGAAGGCCCGCTTGAGGCTGGCCGCATCGGCACCGGGTGCCAGGCCGAGCACCTCCCAGTGGTCAGGGGCGGCGGTCGCCACAGCGTCAGAAGCAGGGGAACGGCTCACGGCCCTCAGCCATCCGCCCAGGGATCATCGTGGTCGATCCCGGCGCCGCGGCGGGGCCGGTGGCGCTCGCTCGGGGCCTCGCGCTCGAAGGAATCCTGCCGGTCCCAGGAGCGGCCGTTCTCCCTTCGCACGGGGGGAAAGTCATCGTCACGGAAGGCCTCCCGCTCGGCGTACCGGTTGAGGGAGTAGGGATCCCTCTGGGGGATGCGGGGCGGGCTGGCCCAGGGATCGGAGCGACCCGATCCGCCCCACTCGTCCCAGTCGTCGTCGGAGAAGAGTTCGTCCTTGAGGGATCCCAGGGTGTTCTTGAGACCCTTGAGGGGACCGCTCTCGGCCCGCCGTTCCCCCAGCAGGCGACGGTTGAGACCGAACAGGGCCTCCTGAAGCTGGCTGACGGCCAGCTCCAGATCGGCGGGATCCTCCTGGGTCAGCACGTCCTGCACATCACGAAGCGCCAGCTCGACGGCGCGCTGCTGACGCTCGGCGCCGTAGGGCCCCAGCTCCAGGGCGGCATCCCGGAGACGACGTTCCGCCTGGGCCACCAGGGTCTGGGCACGGTTGCGGCGGTCGATGGCCGCCCGCTTGCGGCGATCCTCCACCGACTTGCGCTCCGCCTCCTCCAGCAGCCGGTTGATCTCCTCCTCGCTGAGGTTGGATCCCCCCTGGATCGAGACGCTCTGCTGGCGCCCGGTGGTGCGGTCGGTGGCGGAGACCTGGAGCAGCCCGTTGGCATCGATGTCGAAGGACACCTGCACCTGAGGCACTCCGCGCGGAGCCGGTGGAATGCCGGAGAGGCGGAAGCGGCCGAGGGACTTGTTGTCGGCGGCCATCTGACGCTCCCCCTGGAGCACATGGATCTCGACCGATGACTGGTTCGCCTCCGAGGTGCTGAACAGATCCGACTTGCGCACCGGGATGGAGGTGTTGCGGGGTATCAGAACCTTCATCACCCCACCGATCGTCTCCAGCCCGAGGGAGAGGGGCGTGACGTCGTTGAGCATCAGATCGCGCAGCTCACCGGTGAGGATCCCGGCCTGCACGGCCGCTCCGATCGCGACCACCTCGTCGGGGTTGACCGACTGACAGGGTTCCCTGGGGATCAGGGTGCGCACCATCTCCTGGACCATGGGCATGCGGGTGGAGCCCCCCACCAGCACCACGTCGTCGATGGCGTCGGCGTTCAGGCCCGAATCCCGCAGGGCACCCTGAACAGGTCGCAGCAACCGGTCGAGCAGGTCGGGACAGAGGCGCTCGAGGGTGGCCCGCTCCAGGGTCGTCTCGATGTGCAGCGGGCCATCCGGACCGGTGGCGATGAACGGCAGGGAGAGGGGGGTGCTCTGCACCCCGGAGAGCTCCTCCTTGGCCTTCTCGGCGGCCTCGGTGAGACGCTGCAGGGCCTGCCGATCCCGGCGCAGGTCGACGGCGTGCTCCTTGAGGAAGGCTTCGGCCACCCAGTCGACGATGCGGCGATCCCAGTCGTTGCCGCCCAGCTGGGTATCGCCGCTGGTGGCCATCACGTCGAAGACCCCGTTGGCGATCCGCAGCACCGAGACGTCGAAGGTGCCGCCACCGAGGTCGAACACCAACACGCGCTTGACGGTGCTGCGGTCGAAGCCGTAGGCCAGGGCAGCCGCGGTGGGTTCGTTGAGGATCCGCTCGACCGCGATCCCGGCCAGTCGTCCGGCGTCGCGGGTGGCCTGGCGCTGGGCATCGTTGAAGTAGGCCGGCACGGTGATCACCGCCGCCTCCACCGGCTCCCCCAGGTAGGTGGAGGCATCGTCCACCAGTTTTCGCAGGATGGAGGCCACCAGCTCCTCCGGCGCGTATTCGCGCTCGGTCGCCGGGCAGATCACCCGCACGTTGCCCTGATCGTTGGCCCGCACGCTGTAGGGGACCCCCAGGCTGCCCTCATCGAGCTCGTCCCAGCTGCGGCCGACGAAGCGCTTGAGGTTGGCGAAGGTGTTGCGGGGGTTGAGCACCAGCTGCCTGCGGGCCAGCTGGCCCACCAGCAACTCCTGATCGCGGCTGAAGCCCACCACCGAAGGGGTGGTGCGACCACCCTCCGCGTTGGCGATCACCTGGGGACGGCCACCTTCGAGTACGGCCACCACCGAATTGGTGGTGCCCAGATCGATGCCGACGATGCGCCCCATGAATGCTTCGATTGGCGGCTGTTGGCGGCCCAACGGTACCGGGCCCTGTCCACCGTTAAACCCAGCTTAAACGGGGTGGCCAAGAATCAGTGGGTGATCCGGTGGTCTCCTCGCGACCATCGACAGCCCTCCCGCATGACGAACGCTTCCACCATCGATGCCTTCACCCTGCGGCGACGTCCCCCCGCCGAGAAATTCACCGACATCGGCTTCCGCCAGCTCACCCTGCTCCTGGCCGGATCGGTCGCCGCGCTCCTGCTGGCGATCTTCCTGACCGTCTTCCATGGCGCCCGCGAGGCCATCGCCACCTATGGCCTCAGGTTCCTGACCTCCTCCTCCTGGAATCCGGTCGACAACGAGTACGGCGCATTCGTCGCCATCTACGGCACCCTCGTCACCTCCATTCTTTCCCTGCTCATTGCCGTGCCCATCGGTGTGGGGACGGCGATCTTCATCACCGAGGACCTCATCCCCAGCCGACTGAGGGATCTCATCGGTCTGCTGGTGGAACTGCTGGCCGCCATCCCCTCCGTCGTGCTCGGGCTCTGGGCGATCTTCGTGATGGAACCGGCCATCCGCCCCTTCCTGAACCTGCTGCACACCTGGCTGGGCTGGACCCCCCTCTTCGGGACCCGGCCCCAGGGTCCCGGCGTGGCTCCTGCGATCCTGATCCTGGTGGTCATGGTGCTGCCGATCATCACCGCCATCTCCCGCGATGCGCTCAACCAGGTGCCGATCGAGCTCCGGCAGGCGGCCTACGGCGTCGGCACCACGCGCTGGGGGGCGATCTTCAACGTGATCCTGCCTGCGGCCGTCTCCTCGATCATGGGCGGGGTGATGCTCTCCCTGGGGCGGGCCATGGGTGAAACCATGGCGGTGACGATGATCATCGGGAACTCCCTCAACTTCAGCGTGTCCCTTCTGGCCCCAGGCAACACGATCGCCTCGATGCTGGCCAACCAGTTCGGAGAAGCGGACGGCAGCCAGGTATCGGCCCTGATGTACGCGGCCATGGTTCTGATGATCCTCACCTTCATCGTCAACGTGCTGGCCCAGTGGATCGTGAGAAGGCTGAGCCTGCGTTACTGATGGCGATCGCCATTTCCCCTTCCTTCCCCGCCTTCGCCATCCCTGGCCATGTCCGTTCTGTCTCCCACGCCGACCCGTCACTTCCAGGAGCGACTCACCCTTCATTACGACCGGGGCCTGAAACGCAACCGCCTCAATCGGATCGCCAACGGCATCGCCGGGTTTGTTCGCAGCAATCGCGGTGGTGCCCCTGTTCCTGGTCCTGATCTACGTGCTGATCCAGGGAGGTCGTCTGATCGACGTTCAGCTGCTCACCCAGTTGCCACCGCCACCTGGCCTCACCGGTGGGGGAATCGGCAATGCCATCGCCGGTACCATCGTGGTGACCATGATCGCCTCCCTGATCGCCATCCCCGTCGGCGTGGGCGGCGGTGTCTATCTCTCCGAATACTCGCAGAACGGTTGGTTCGCCCAGTTCGTCCGCTTCGGCAACGATGTGCTCGCGGGGGTGCCATCGATCATCTGCGGCGTGTTCGTCTACGGCCTGATCGTGGCCACCAGAGTATTCTTCGACCAGAGCTACAGCGCCATGGCGGGAGGCATCGCCCTTTCCGTGCTGATGCTGCCCACCGTGATCAAGACCACCGATGAAGGGCTCAGGCTGGTGCCTCAGGAGATGCGCTGGGGTGCCTACGGCGTCGGCGCCTCGAGGTTCGTCACCATCACCAGGATCACCCTTCCCGCCGCCTTCACCCCGATCGCCACGGGGGTGGTTCTGGGAATCGCCAGGGCCGCGGGGGAAACGGCTCCGCTGATCTTCACGGCACTGTTCTCTCCCTTCTGGCCGGAAGGGGTCTTTCATCCGATCGCCACCATGTCGGTGTTGATCTTCAACTTCGCGATCATGCCCTACGAGGCCCAGAATGAGCTGGCCTGGGCTGCCTCCTTCGTGCTGGTGATCATGATCCTCGGCGCCAACCTGCTGGCGCGTTGGATCGGCCATGCGTCGCGCTCCTGAAGTCACCATCCCTGGCCGACACTCCTGTCGATCACTGACCACCCCACCAGCTCCGACTCCTCCCTTTGTTGACATGACTTTGCTGACATGACTTCTTCTCCTGCTTCCTCTTCCGCCGTCGCCAGCGATGTCTGCATGTCACTGCAGGACGTCACCATCTCCTATGGCAGTTTCGAGGCGGTGAAGAACGTCTACATGGATCTGCCCAGGGGCAAGGTGACGGCCTTCATCGGCCCCTCGGGCTGCGGCAAGAGCACCGTGCTGCGGGCCCTCAACCGCATGAATGACCTGATCCCCGGTTGCACGCTCAAGGGCAGGGTGATCTTCGATCAGCATGATCTCTATGACAGGCGGGTGGATCCTGTGGAGGTGCGGCGCCGCATCGGCATGGTCTTCCAGAAGCCCAACCCCTTCCCCAAGACCATCTACGAAAACATCGCCTTCGGCGCCCGCATCAATGGCTTCAAAGGCGACATGGACGAACTGGTGGAACGCTCCCTGCGCAAGGCTGCCGTGTGGGATGAGTGCAAGGACAAGCTCCAGGACAGCGGCCTCTCCCTCTCCGGTGGTCAGCAGCAGCGCCTCTGCATCGCCCGCGCCATCGCCACCGAGCCCGAGGTGATCCTGATGGATGAGCCCTGCTCGGCGCTCGATCCGATCTCCACCCTGAAGATCGAGGAGACCATGCACGAACTCAAGCGCAGCTACACCATCATGATCGTCACCCACAACATGCAGCAGGCCGTGCGTGTGGCCGACATGACCGCTTTCTTCAATGCCGAAGCCGTGGAAGGGGGCTCCGGGAAGGTGGGCTATCTGGTGGAATTCAACGACACCGAGAACATCTTCAATTCCCCCAGCCAGCAATCCACCCTCGACTACGTGAGCGGCCGCTTCGGCTGATGTTTCCCTGCCTGGGGTGGGTTCAGAACCAGGGAGCGGAGCTCACCCCACAGACCTGAACGGACGTGGTTCCGGTCAGTTTCGAACGGCCACATATTGGGCCATAAAAAAGCCGGCCCTTGGGACCGGCTGCTTCAACGGAGAGGGAGGGATTCGAACCCTCGATAGAGTTGCCCCTATACAGCATTTCCAGTGCTGCGCCTTCGACCACTCGGCCACCTCTCCAGCGGCAAAATGGGGCAGATGGCAATGTAGCAGGGGCAGCACCTGCGCTTCCCGGTCTCTCCCTCGACCTCTCCACCGCCCAGTGATCCCATGACCCGCAGCTTCCCGATCACGGTCCACTGGCGTCAGGCGAAGCGGGTGATCCGCCGCCAGGTGCCGGAAGGGGAGTACATCCTGCGCAGCTTCGAGGCCCAGGGCGAACCCCTGCCCTTCAGCTGCCGCAACGGCTGCTGCACCGCCTGCGCCGTGCGGGTGCTGGACGGCACGATCGATCAGAGGGAGGCGCTCGGCCTGTCCCGGGAGCTGCGCGACGAGGGTTATGGCCTGCTCTGCGTGGCCCGGGCCACCGGCCCGCTCGAGGTGGAGACCCAGGACGAGGACGAGGTGTACGACCGCCAGTTCGGACGCTTCTTCGCCCGGGGGCGGGTGCGTCCGGGCCTGCCCCTGGACGACGAATGACCTCCCTCTGCGAACAGGCCCTGGCCGGTGCCGGCCTGCAGTCGGGCGAGCTGGAGCGGCTGCTGCAGGTGGCCCGGGATGCCGCGGTGGCCGGAAGCGGGGAGCTGCGGCGCCACTTCGGCCACCTCCAGGAGGTTCGGGAGAAGGGATCGGCGGGCAATCTGGTCACTGAGGCCGATCTGGCGGCCGAAGCCGCCGTGCTGGCCGTGCTGGAGAGCCGCACCCCCGGCCTGGCTGTTCTGGCCGAGGAAAGTGGCCGGCGGGCGGGCTGCGGCGAGCTGCAGTGGTGCGTCGACCCCCTCGACGGAACCACCAACTATGCCCACGGTTATCCGATCTTCGCCACCTCGGTGGGCCTGACCTGGCGGGGCCTGCCGCTGCTGGGCGCCCTCGAAGTGCCGGTGCTGGAGGAGCATTACTGGGCGGCCCCTGGCCTGGGGTCCTGGTGCAACGGACGCCGGCTGCGCGTGAGCGACTGCGGCCGGCTCGAGGACGCCCTGCTCGTCACCGGTTTCTCCTACGACCGGGTCCACCGGCTCGACAACAACTACGCCCAGTTCGCCTGGTTCACCCACCGCAGCCATGGCGTTCGCCGGGCCGGGGCCGCCGCGGTGGATCTGGCCTTCGTGGCCGCCGGCCGCGTCGATGGCTACTGGGAGCGGGGACTGGCCCCCTGGGACCTGGCCGCCGGAGTGGTGCTGGTGGAGGAGGCCGGCGGCCAGGTCTGTGCCTACGACGGCGGGCCCATGGCCATGGCCGACGGCCGGGTGATCGCCTGCACCCCAGGCCTGCGCCAGCCCCTGATCGACGGGCTGGCCCGCTGCCGTCCCCTCAGCGGTGCCAGCTTCGGGGCCCCCGAGCTGGATGCGACCGGCGGCGGTGGTTCCGGCGCTCCATAGGATCCCCCCGCGCCCGCCCGAGAGAATTCGCTCCATGGCCCTCCAACCTGCCGCCGGCGCGCGGGATCTCAACCCCGGCCAGGTGGACAGCAACCGGCGCCTCTGCGACCTGCTGGCCAGTGTGTACCGCCTCTGGGGGTATCAGGAAGTGGCGCCGCCCACGATCGAACGTCTCGACACCCTGGAGGCGGGGGGTGCCATCGACGGGAGGGAGCTGGTGCGACTGGCGGCGGACGACCCCCTCGGCCTCAGGGCAGAGCTGACCGCGCCGATCGCCCGGGCGGCCAGCACCCGCATGCTCGGCCGCCCCAGGCCCCTGCGGCTCTGGGCCAGTGGCACCACTTTCCGCAGCTTCACCGGCGATGGGGGGGGGCAGCGCATCAGTGAACAGCTGCAGAGTGGCGTGGAGCTGCTGGGGGAGCCCTCCCCGGCGGCGGACACCGAACTGGTGCACCTGCTGCTGGCGGCGGTGGCCACCCTTGGCCTGCGTCCCCAGCACCAGCCCACTCTGCTGGTGGGGCACCATGGCCTGCTCACGGCGCTGCTGGGCCAGCTGCCCACCGAGCAGCGATCCTCGGCACGCCATGCCCTCACCGGTTTCGATCCTCTGGCCCTCGAGGGGCTCAACCTGCCGGACAGCCAGCGCCAGCGGCTGAGGGCTCTGATCGGCCTGCGCGGGGAGCCAGTGCGGGTGCTCTATCAGCTCGAGCAGTGGCTGGGGCCCGTGCCGTTGCTGGAGATCCTGGCCGCCACCCTGGCGAGTGTGAACCCTTCCGCCACGGCCCTTGGGGTTCGGGTGCAGCTGGATCCCACCTTCCAGCCCCACTTCGACCTCTACGACGGCCTGGTGTTCAAGCTCGTCTGCCAGGGGGCCGACGCGCCGGTGGCCATCGCCAGCGGCGGCCGCTACGACGCCCTGGTGGGCCGCTTCTGCAGCGACCAGGAGCAGGCGGCCGGTACGGGCTTCGGGTTCGATGTGGAGGCGATCCGCGAGCTGCTGGAGTCGAGCGTCTGCGCCGAGACAGGCCATGGGCAGGCCCCGGGTCCCTGGCTGGTGGCCACCGCCACCGCCGCCGGGCTCGGGCTGGCCCTGACCCGCATGGGGGAACTGCACCGTCACGGGGAAGCCGCCGAACTCTGCACCCGGCCCTGTGCCGACAGGGAGGAGGCCGAGCGGCTGGCGGCGGAGCGGGGCTGCCGCGGCGCGGTGTGGCTGGCTGCCTAGGATCCGCGGCTGCCGCCTTTCCGCGTCGATGGCCCACACGATCGTCACCAACGTCTGCGAAGGCGTGGCCGACTGCGTCGACGCCTGCCCGGTGGCCTGCATCCACCCTGGTCAGGGGGCCAACAGCAAAGGAACGGCCTTCTACTGGATCGATTTCGACACCTGCATCGACTGCGGCATCTGCCTGCAGGTGTGTCCGGTGGAGGGGGCGATCCTGCCGGAGGAACGGCCGGAACTGCAGAAGCCTGGGGGCTGAACCTGGGCCCACCTCCGGTTGACGGCCGCAACGATGCGGCGACGGGTTCGGAGACCCCGCCACCGGGGCTCTTGAGCCGTCCGGCGGGCCCCTCCTAGATTCAGATCGATTCTTCTCTTTCGCCATGACGGTGCTGGAACAGGGCCAGATACAGATCCACACCGAAAACATCTTCCCGATCATCAAGAAGGCCGTCTATTCCGGCCATGAGGTGTTCCTGCGGGAACTGGTCAGCAATGGGGTGGATGCCATCAGCAAACGTCGCATGGCCGCGATGGCCGGTGACTGCAGCGAAGGACCGGAAGGAACGATTGCCATCCGCATCGACCGGGAGGCAAAGACCCTCACCATCAGCGACAACGGCATCGGCATGAGCGCCGACGAGGTGAAGCGCTACATCAACCAGGTGGCGTTTTCCAGTGCCGAGGATTTCCTGGAGAAATACAAGAGCGAAAGCGACGCCATCATCGGCCATTTCGGCCTCGGCTTCTACTCCAGCTTCATGGTGGCAGCCCGGGTGGAGCTGGTCAGCCTCAGCGCCAGGCCCGGAGCCGAGGCGGTGCGCTGGAGCTGCGACGGATCCCCCAATTTCAGCCTTGAGGGGGCTGAACGCGCAGAGCCGGGGACCGACGTGACCCTCCACCTGATGGAGGAGGAGCTGGAGTACATCGAGCCCTCCCGCATCCGCACCCTGATCACCACCTACTGCGACTTTCTGCCAGTGGCGGTCCAGCTGGACGGGGAAACGGTCAACAAGCGGGAAGCCCCCTGGCGCAAGAGCCCCCGGGATCTCAGCGACGAGGACTACATCGCTCTGTACCGCTACCTCTACCCTTTTCAGGGTGACCCCCTGCTGTGGGTACATCTGAACACCGACTATCCCTACAATCTGCAGGGAATTCTCTATTTCCCCAGGATCACCGGCCGGGCTGACTGGGAGAAAGGCGAGATCCGTCTTTACTGCAACCAGGTGTTTGTCAGCGATTCGATCAAGGAGGTGGTGCCCCGCTACCTGCTGCCGCTGCGGGGTGTGATCGATTCCCCCGACATTCCCCTCAACGTCAGCCGCAGCGCCCTGCAGACCGACCGCAGGGTGCGCTCCATCGGTGGCTTCGTGGCCAAGAAGGTGGGTGACAGGCTCAAGCAACTGCACCGGGACGAGCCGGCCCGGTACGCCGCCGTCTGGGAGTCCCTGGCCCCCTTCATCAAGATCGGCGCCATGGAGGACGAGAAGTTCGCCGATCAGGTGGCCGATCTGGTGCTGTTCGGCACCACCGCAGCAGCGGCCGAACCCGGCGACGCCACCAGCGATGGCGTCGAAGGTGAGGGCGGCGAGACGCCAGGCGCCGACCCCATCGCCAGCGAAGGGCGCAGCTACACCACCCTGGCGGGCTACCGCGGCCGCCTCGACGCCGACAATGCCAGTCGGATCCTCTACTGCACCGACGAAGCGGGGCAGGCGGGGGCCCTGGCCCTGTGGAAAGGGCAGGGGGCGGAAGTGCTGCTCGCCGACACCCTGATCGATTCCCAGTTCATCCCCTGGCTGGAGGCCCGCCACGGGGAGCTCCGCTTCCAGAGGGTCGACGCCGAGCTCGACGCCAGCCTGCACGAACAGGAGAGTGAACTGGCCGACGCCGAAGGCAAGGACAGCGGCGAGAAGCTGCGAGACCTGTTCAAGGCCTCCCTGGGCGACGACAAGGTCACCATCCAGGTGCAGTCCCTCAAGGGAGAGGGCTCACCGGCCGCCCTGATCCTGCTTCCTGAGCAGATGCGCCGCCTCAACGACATGGGGGCGCTGATGGAGCAGCGGCTGCCGGGCCTGCCCGACCATCACGTCCTGCTGGTCAACCGCCGCCATCCCCTGGTGGAGGGGCTGCTGAAGCTTTCCTCCGGGGCTGTCATCACCGGGGCCGCGGGGAGCTCGCCCAGCCAGCAGCTGGCCGAGGATCTGAGCCGCCACATCTATGAGATGGCCCGTCTGGCCGTGGGGGGGCTGGAGCCCAACCAGCTCGCCGGCTTCCAGCAGCGCAGCGCCGATCTGATGGGCCAGCTGATGCAGCGGGGCCTCTGAGGGAGGCGCCAAGGCTCCCCACGGAGCCAGGCCGGCTTAAGTCTGCTGAACCATTGGCCTATTAAGGTCGTGCTATGCCGGCCCGCCGCCCTCTCACCAGCCTGCGTCGGCGGCCGGCTCTGGTCGTCCTGCTGCTGGCAACGACCTTTTGGCTTCTGCTTCACGTCACGGCCTTCGTGCGGGCCCTGGCCATGGCCCCGGAGCCGGTACCGATCAGGGTGCTGATGCCCGCCCCCCTCGCCGATGCGGTGGCGGGCCCTGTGGCCCAGTTCAACAAGCAGCGTTCCGGAGTGGCGCTGGAGGTGATCCGTGGCCCTCTGGACACCGACACCATCTCGGATCTGGCCATCAGCAGCCTGCTGCTGGGGGATGCCCCGTTCGATCTGCTGCTGGTGGATGTCAGCTGGCTGGCGAAGTTCGCCGCCGCCGGCTGGTTGGAACCCCTGGAGGGCTGGTTCGGCCCCGAAGTGCTGGCGGCCATGGAGCCCGGCGCCAGGCTCGGCAACAGTTTCGACGGCCACCTCTGGCGGATGCCCCTCACCGGTGACACGGGCCTCCTCTACTGGCGCACCGACCTGATGGAGCGGCCGCCGCGGGACACGGCGGAACTGGTGGCCATCTCCCGTGACCTGCAGCGCCGGGGCCAGGTGCGTTGGGGTTACCTCTGGCAGGGCCGCCAGTACGAGGGGCTCAGCTGCGTGATGGTGGAGGTGCTGGCGGCCTTCGGAGCCCGCTGGTGGGATGGCGGCGCCGCCACCACGATGCTCGACAGCCCCGAGGCCGTGGAGGCCGCGAGCTGGCTGGATGATCTGCTGCGGGACGGGGTGAGTCCGGCGGCGGTGGCCAATTTCGCCGAAAATGATGCCCTGCAGCTCTTCGCTGCCGGTGAGGCCGCCTTCCTGCGCAACTGGCCCTACGCCTGGCGGGAGATCGAGAAGGGAGACGGCCCCGTGAAGGGCAAAGTGGGGGTCGCCCCCATGGTGGGCGCCCCCGGCCATCAGGGAGGCGGCACCCTGGGCACCTGGGGGCTGTCGCTGATCAAGGGCGGTCCCCATCCCGAGGAGGCGGTGGCGGTGATCCGCTGGCTCACCGCTGAAACGGTGCAGCGCCAGCTGGCCCTGGAGCAGGGCTACGCCCCCATCTGGAGGCACCTCTACGACGATCCGGAACTGCAGCGTGACGCCCCCCTGCTGGGGGTGCAGCGCGCCGCCCTGCAGCACCCCCAGCTGCGGCCGCTCACCGCCGCCTACGCCCAGCTCAGTGATCTGCTGGTGCGGCAGGTCAACGGCATGCTCACCGGCCAGGACGGTCCGGATGCCGCCATGGCCGCCGCCCAGCGCCAGAGCCTGCAGGTGTTGCGCTCGGTGGGCGGCACCGCGGGAGCTCGGGGGGCGGCGGCATGAAAGTGCGGACCGGCACGGCCCTGTCGATGCGGCCAGCCCTGCTGCTGATGCTGCCGGCACTGCTTCTGCTGGCATCGGTGTTTCTCTACCCCATGCTGCGCTACGCCTGGCTGAGCTTCCACGCCAGCTCCGTGCTCACCGGGCTGGTGCCCGTGCCCAACGGCGGAGCCAACTGGGGACGACTGCTGGAGGACGCCCGCTTCTGGAAGGATGCGGGCCAGACCCTGCGTTTCGCGGTCTGCTCGGTCGCCCTGGAGCTGGCGGGAGGCCTCGGCCTGGCCCTGCTGCTCCACCGTCCCCTGCGGGGCCGGGGCGCCCTGAGAGCCCTGACCCTTCTGCCCTGGGCTCTGCCCACCACGGTGATGGCCCTCGGCTGGCGCTGGATCTTCAACGATCCCTACGGCCCCCTCAACGCCGCCCTCCGTTCCCTGGGGGCCCCCAGCTACGGCTTCCTGTCAACCCCCGCCACCACCTGGTTCTTCGCCGTGCTGGCGGACGTCTGGAAGACCATGCCGTTCGTGGCCCTGCTGCTCCTGGCAGGCCTGCAGACCATTCCCGCCGACATGGAAGAGGCCCTCCGGCTGGAGGGGGCCTCCCGACTCCAGATCCTGCTGGCGGCTCACCCTCCCCCTGCTGGTGCCCTACCTCATCCTGGCGCTGCTGTTCCGCCTGGCCCAGGCCCTGGGGGTGTTCGAGCTGATCCAGGTGCTCACCGGCGGTGGACCGGCCGGCAGCACCGAGAGCCTGGCCCTCTACGCCTACCTCAACGCGATGCGCTTTCTCGACTTCGGCTACAGCGCCACCGTGATGCTCGCCGCCTTCCTGCTGCTGCTGGTGCTGCTCGGAAGCGGCTGGCTGCTGCTGCGCCGCGCAGGAACCGAAGGGGCCCCGGGGACGCTGGCATGAGGCTGCTGGTGCTGCTCTGGAGCCTGGGACCGCTGCTCTGGCAGCTGCGCACCTCCCTGCTGCGGCCTGAAGCTCTGGTGGCTCCCATGGAGGAGGGGAACCCCTGGACCCTGGCCAATTACCAGCTGGTGCTCTCCGGGGATCCCCCCTTCTGGCGTTATCTCACCAACAGCACCCTGGTGGGTCTGGCCGCCACCCTGCTCACCCTGCTGCTGGCGGTTCCCTGCGCCTATGGACTGCAGCGGCACCGGGGCCCCCTGCGCTGGGCGGTCACCCTGGGTCTGGTGGGAGCCGCCATGTTCCCGACCGTGCTGCTGTTCCTGGCCCTGCTGGAGATCGCCCGCACCTTCGGCCTGGCCAACAACCTGCTGGCACTGAGCCTTCCCTATGCCGCCCTGTCCCTGCCCCTGGCGGTGCTGCTGCTGCGGGCCGCCTTCGCCGATCTGCCCGTGGAACTGGAGGATGCGGCCCGGCTGGAGGGCCTGGGCCTCGGCCAGAGGCTGCGGTTTGTGCTGCTGCCCCTGCTGGCCCCGGCGATGGCCAGCACGGCCATCCTGGTGTTCCTGGCCAGCTGGAACGAGTACGCCATCGCCCTCACCTGGATCAGCCGCAACGACCTGCTCACCCTGCCGATCGCCATCGCCCGGATCGGCGGCAGCTCGGTCTTCACCATCCCCTATGGCGCCTTCGCCGCCGCCACCGTTCTGGGCAGCCTGCCCCTGCTGCTGCTGGTGCTGCTGGCCCAGCGGTCGATCGTCTCGGGCCTCACCCAGGGGGCGGTGAAGGGATGAGCGCCACGCCCACCCCAGGCCTGGAGCTGCGGCGGCTGAGCCGCGACCTGGGCGAACGCCGGCTGCTGGACCGGCTCGACCTCCAGGTCGCCCCCGGAGAATGCGTCGCCCTGCTGGGACCGAGCGGCTGCGGAAAATCCACCACCCTGCGCCTGGTGGCAGGGCTGGATCCGGCCAGTGAAGGACAGGTGCTGCTGGATGGGGAGGATCTGACCCGGCGGGGCCCCGGTGAGCGGCAGGTGGCGATGGTCTTTCAGAGCTATGCCCTCTACCCCCACCTGAGCGTGCAGGGGAACCTGGAACTGGGGCTGAAGGTGCGCGGGGTGGACCCCGGTGAGCGACGGCGGCGGATCGACACCATGCTCGAACTGCTCCAGCTCGGGGACCTGCGGCGTCGCCGACCCGCCCAGCTCTCCGGCGGGCAGCGCCAGCGGGTGGCCCTGGCCCGGGCCCTGCTGCGGCAGCCACGGATCGTGCTGCTGGACGAACCGATGAGCAATCTGGATGCCCAGTTGCGGGAGGAGCTGCGGCCCGAACTGCGGCGGCTGCTCTGCGGCGGGGAGCAGCCGGTGATCTACGTGACCCATGACCAGCAGGAGGCCATCGGCATGGCCGACCGCATCGCCCTGCTCGAGGGCGGATGTCTGCAGCAGGTGGGCAGCCCCCGAGATCTTTATGTCAATCCCGCCAACCGCTTCGTGGCCTCCTTCCTGGGCCGGCCGGCGATCAATCTGCTGACGATCGGGCCCCGGCGCCAGCTCGGCCTGCGCCCCGAACACCTGCTGCTCGACCCGGCCGGGGATGTGCCGGCCCGGCTGCTGCGCCGGGAGTGGTGGGGCCATCAGCAACTTCTGTGGCTCGAGACCGAGCGGGGCACTCTGCGCCTGCTCACCGCGGCCTCGACGCCGACCCCACGGGAACCGAGACTGAGCTGGCAGCCGGAGCACGAACTCTGGTTCGACCCGGACAGCGGCGAACGTCTGGCCCACTGAAGCGCGATGGCAGCGGCCCAGCTCCTGGTTTGGTAAGGTCAACTGCTGGCTCCGGCCTGATCTGTCCAACGTCGTCACATTGTCATGTCCCGGGTCTGTCAGCTCACCGGCAAGCGCGCCAATAACGGCATGGCCGTCAGCCATTCCCATGTGCGCACCAAGAAGCTGCAGCAGGTGAACCTGCAGGAGAGGCGGCTGTGGTGGGCCGAAGGCAAGCGTTTCATCAAGCTGCGCGTCTCCACCAAGGCCCTCAAGACGATTCAGAAGAAAGGGCTGGGTGCCTACGCCAAGGAACTGGGCGTCAATCTGGCCAAGATCTGATCGCATCACCCCCCCTCCCTGTATCCAAGGAAGGCGAGGGGGAATCCACCCAGCCCGGGGGAGGTTCAGGCCCCGTTACCGTCGCGGTCCCCTCCACCCATCCCCTCCGAAGCCCATGCACCGACGCGTGTTCCTGGCGGGCACCGCCCTGGCTGGGCTGGCCCTGATGAGCAGGCCGGAGCGTTCTCTGGCCCTGGGAGGCACCCTGCCCGAAACCGGAGTGGAAGCACCCGGCTTCGACCTGGCCGGGGTGTCCCCGGGGCCAGATGGAGAAGTGCGCGAGACGCGCCTGACCAAGGCCGACTTCCGAGGACGCTGGCTGGCGCTGTACTTCTACCCCAAGGACTTCACCAGCGGCTGCACCCTGGAGGCAAGAGGCTTCCAGAGGGATCTGGCCCTTTTCCGTGCCCGCAACGCCGAAGTGGTGGGGGTCAGCGCCGATGACACCGAGGCCCACCTGTCGTTCTGCGGCAGCGAGGGCCTGGCCTATCCCCTGCTCTCCGATCCGGGGGGCCGGGTGAGTCAGAGCTACGGCTCCTGGCTGGCTCCCTTCTCGGCCCGTCACACCTTTCTGATCGATCCCGACGGGGTGCTGCGGGAGCGGTGGGTGGCAGTGCGGCCTTCCGGTCACAGCGTGGAGGTGCTTGACGCCCTGGAGAGGCTGCAGGCCGACCGTACCCCATGATCGGCCGCCGGCGTTTCCTAGCTCAGCTCGGGGCCGCGACCCTGGCCGCTCCCCTGCTGGCCCTGGCGGGCCGGGGCGAACCGGATCCCGCTCAGCTGCGCTTTCTGGCCACCGCCGACACCGGCAGCGGCAATGCCAACCAGCGGGCGGTGGGGCTGCGCATGGCCGAAGCCCACCGGCGCCAGCCGGTGGATCTGGTGATCATGGCCGGCGACAACATCTACCCCGACGGGAACCTGGCCCTGGTGGAGAACACCTTCCTGCGGCCTTACCGGGGGCTGCTGCAGGCAGGGGTGCCCTTCCATGCGGTGCTTGGCAATCACGACATCCGCACCGCCAACGGTGTGCGCCAGATCGCCTACGCCCCCTTCGGCATGAAGGGCCGCTGGTACACGCTGCGGCGAGGCCCGGTGCAGTTCTTCCTGCTGGACACCAACGTCAAGGCCCCCTGGCAGCACCAGCTGCCCTGGCTGAAGAAGGCCCTGGCGGCCAGCACGGCCCCCTGGAAAGTGGTGGTCGGCCATCACCCGATCCGCTCGGCCGGCCTCTACGGCGATAATCCGGGCGCCATAGCCCGTCTCACTCCCCTGTTTCGCCGCTACGGCGTGCAGCTCTACATCAACGGCCACGAGCACAACTACGAGCGCACCCGCGTGATCGAGGGCACCACGTACCTCACGGTGGGCAACGGGGGGGCCTACCTGCGGGCGGTGGTGCCCAACGCCAACACAGCCCGGGCCCTGAGTGCCTACGGCTTCACCGAAATCACGGTCACGCCGCAGCGGCTGCGCATCGATGCCTGGGACAGCAAGGGGCAGCGCATCGACCAGGCCGAGCTCACCCGGGCCGACTGAGCGGCACCGGCCGAAGGCACTCAGGGCTCAAGACTGGCCAGCACCCTGTGGTGCACCTGGCTGGCCCGCTGCAGGGCCAGGATGCCCTCCGGATCCGGCGGCGCATCGAGGATGGCCCCCCAGATGGCCTGGAGGTCCCCGGAGACGGGAGTCTCCAGGTCCTGGCAGGGACAGCCGATGCTCCGGGCGGCGGCGGCCACCTTGGGGTCGTAGCTCAGGGCGGCGCAGGGGCTGCCTGCCAGGGCGGCCAGGATCAGGCCATGCAGGCGCATGGCCAGCACCAGACCCGCCTGACGGAACTGGGTCAGGGCGGCCTCCGGGGTGGCCGCCGCCAGCTCCCGGCTGCGGGCGGCCAGGGCCGGTCCGACCAGTCCCTGCCGGTCCAGATCGGCCAGCAGCCCCCGGTCCTGGTCCTGATGGAAGGGCAGCCAGAGCACCTGCCGATCCGCCGCCACCGCCTGGCGCTCGATCGCTTCGAGGTAGGGCTTCCAGTCCGCCCCCCGGAGCTGGTGGACCGGCCGGAAGCAGAGCACGATCGGTCCGCCGCGGCCGTCCCAGGGCTGGGCCGGCAGGGCCCAGACCGGATCACTGCCCACGGGGGCCTCCACCCCCCAGCTCCGCGCCTGGGCGGCGGAGGCCTGATCCCGCCAGCTGATGGCGGTGGCCAGGGGTAGCAGCAGCCGCACCAGGGCGCGGCTGCGGCGACGGCGCAAGGGGCCGAGCCCCTGGCCCCACAGGAGAACGGGCTTGCCCCGGAGCCGGGCCGCCACCATCAGGGCGGCGTAGTAGAGGAGGCTCCGGAAGCTGGTGGCATCCTGGAGCAGGCTGCCGCCGCCCAGCACCAGGGCATCGCAGCGGCCGAGGGCCGTCAGCACCGCGCCCAGGCTTCGGCGGTCGGTGGTCTCCACGCCGAACCGATCGCGCACAAGCTGCTGATCGTGGGCCGTGACCAGGGGAAGGCAGCCGCTGGGGAGCTGGGCCAGCAGCACCTCCAGCAGGGCATCGTCGCCCAGGTTGTGCTCGCCGTAGTAGCCGCAGATCAGAGCACGCATCCGACCCAGCTGCCGTTCCGGCTCCGTACATTACGGATGGCCCAGGCCCCTTCCCATGCACGCCCTCTCGCTGCCCACCTGGTGGATCCACATCACCTCGGTGCTCGAGTGGATGCTGGCGATCCTGGCCGTGCAGGCCTTCGGCCAGCGACGCCGGGAAGGGGGCTGGCGCTGGCTGGCCCTGGCCATGGTGCCGGCGCTGGTGAGTGCCATGGCCGCCTGCACCTGGCATCTGTTCGACAACAGCGAGGCCCTCAGGGGGCTGGTGGTGCTCCAGGCCGGCCTGACGGCCCTGGGCAACGGGGCCCTGGCCCTCGCCGCCTGGAACCTGCTGCGCCTGCAGCGGCTCGCCGCCGGCCAGGACCTCTCGTGAGCACCCTCCTGCCTTGGAATGAATGGTTCCAGGGGCTCGGAGGGGTGGACCCCGCCCCCCTCTTCGTGCTCTCCCTGCTGCCCTACCTGGCCTTCCTCTGGTGGGCCGGAAAGGTCCGGGCGTTCCCCAGGCTCGCCCTGCAGGGCTTCCGGCTCACCCTCCTGTTCGTGGCGGTCACGATCGCCGCCGCTGTGGTGGCCCAGGTGAGCTTCGGCCGTCAGCTCGCCGATGTGGATCCCCTGCACGGGGGCGCCGAAGCCTTCCTGACCCTCAGCAACCTGCTGGTGCTGCTGGGCTTCCGCTCAAGGGAGGCCGGAGCGGCCACGGAGCCGACTTCCTCTGGAGGCTCGGCCCCGCCCGTCACGCCGGCCTCCCATGGCCCCCTCCGCACCAAGGTGAACAAGTCTTAAGGGGGCGGGGCGCTGCGGGCCTCGCCCCGGAAGATGGGGCGTCGGCACGTGCAACATGATCGCTCCTCTTCTGGCCATGGCTCCCGCTTCGATCAGCTGGTCGCCCAAGGTGGCCCTGGTCATGATCGTCTGCAACGTCATCGCCATCGCCATCGGCAAGGCCACCATCAAGCAACCCAACGTGGGTCTCAAGCTGCCCAACGACAGCTTCTTCGGCGGCTTCAGCCACGGCGCCATGCTCGGCACCACAAGCCTGGGCCACATCCTCGGCATGGGCGCCATCCTGGGGCTGGCCTCCCGCGGAGTCCTCTGAACCTTTCCCTGGCGAAGCCCTCCATCGAGGCCTCGATCCAGAGGCCTGATCAGCGAGGGCTCAGCGCCAGCCGAACAGGTAAGGCATCGCCCTGAGCCCGTAGCGTTCGAACCGATAGCCGAAGAGCAGGGCGGAGAGATCTTCCGCCCTGCTTCCCTCCAGGCCCTGAAGCACCCTGTCCAGCCGTCCATCGGCACCGGTGCCGTGCAGGCCCAGCCACGTGTGTCGCGCCAGCCGGCCGCTGAGGGACCAACGCCATCCCAGGGACCGCCGCAGCTGAAGCGGGTAGGCATCCAGCGCCTGTTCCTGGGCACGAGGCCGCCCCCGGGAACCCAGCCCCTCGACCAGCAACGGGGCCAGCACCCTGCTGCTGGTGAGAGCATGACGGATGCCCTCGCCGCCGAGCAGATTGGCCGTGCTGACCACGTCCCCGAGCCCCACCAGCCGGCCCCGGCGGTGGGGCTCCCGCCGTCGGATCGTGCTGCGCACCAGGCCGCCATGGCGATCGAGCACCTCGCAGGCCTCTCCGCCGGCGCCGATCTCCAGCAGCCTCCGGCCCAGGTCGTTGATCAGTCCCCCCAGGGGCGGCTGTCGGCGCTCCGGGTCCAGCAGCCGGCACACGCCCAGCTTGAGCACCCCTGGCGCCATCGGAAAGATCCAGCCGTAACCCTGGGGCACCCAGTCACTCCCCAGACAGAAACTGAGCCGCTCCTCCCAGGGCTCCCAGCGGGCCGGAGAGACCCGCACCAGCCATTCCAGGCCGGCGGCCTGCACCAGCCCATCCCCGGACCGGGTGGCCGGGGGAGGATCCCCCAGCAGGGCCCTCGCCTGGCCACTGGCATCCACCGTCCAGGAGCTGTGGACGTGGAGCGTGCGGCCATCGGCGCGGCGCAGCACGGTGGTGATCCGTTCGCCATCCTGGCGACAAGAGCAAGCCTGGAGACCCAGCCTCACCTGTCCCCCCCAGCGGCGGCACTGGTCGGCCAGCCACTGGCGCAGGGCACCGAAGTCGAGCACCACCCCCAGCGGCCTGGGAGACGCCCAGCATCGTGAGGCGGACCCGGGACCGATCAGCTGCCATTCCCGCCAGCGGCTGCCCACCACCTCTGCCGGCAGTCCGAAGCGGTCCATGGTTTCGATCGGCAGGGCAGCGCTGCTGAAGGCGGAGCGGCCCAGGTCGGGGAGACGGTCGACCAGGAGCACATCCACGCCCTGGCGAGCCAGGCGATGGGCGAGATCTCCGCCGGCCGGCCCGGCCCCCACGACCAGCACCTGGCAGTGGAGATCAGCGTCAGACCGCAAGGGCGGCGGGAATGGTGGCCCTGAACACCGGACCGAAGCGATCGAGAATCCGGTCAGCCATCTGGGGAGGGGTGAGCCCCAGGCTCTCCTTGCTCTGCTGGGGACTGGCGTGGTCGACCAGAACGTCGGGGATGCCGATCCGCAGAACAGGCACCGGCACCTCATGGTCGTTGAGGGATTCCACCACCGCGGAGCCGAACCCCCCGGCCAGGGCGCCCTCCTCCATCGTCACGATCCGGCCGATGCGGCGGGCCAGGGGCAGGATCAGGGCCTCATCCAGGGGACGCAGGAAACGGGCATTGACCACCGCTGCCCGTAATCCCTTCTCCTGCAGCAGGCCGGCGGTGGCCATGGCAGGGGCCACCATGGCGCCGTAGGCGAGGATCAACAGATCGTCACCGTCGGTGAGCAGTTCCCCTCGCCCGATCTCCAGAGGCTGCCAGCCTTCGTCCATCAAGGGCACCCCTTCCCCCTCTCCCCGGGGGATGCGGATGGCGCAGGGACCGTCGTGGGCGATCGAGGTGACCAGCATCCGCTGCAGCTCGGCCTCGTCCTTCGGGGCCATCACCGTGAAATTGGGCACGGCCCGCAGATAGCTGATGTCGTACTGGCCCTGGTGGGTGGGGCCGTCGGCCCCGACGATGCCGGCCCGGTCCAGCACGAAGGTGACCGGCAGCTTCTGGATGCCCACATCGTGGATGAGCTGGTCGAAGGCCCGCTGCAGGAAGGTGCTGTAGATCGCCACCACCGGGCGCAGGCCTTCGCAGGCCATGCCCGCCGCCATGGTGACGGCGTGCTGTTCGGCGATGCCGACGTCGAAGTACTGCTGGGGCAGGGCCTTCTCCAGCAGATCCAGGCCGGTGCCGGTGGCCATGGCGGCGGTGATGCCGACCACCCGGGAATTCTGTTCGCAGATCTTGACCAGCGTCTGGCCGAACACCTTGCTCCAACTGGGTGGCTTGGGTTTGCTGGAGGGGTAGGCCTTGCCGGTGGCCAGGTCGAAGGCCGACTGGGCGTGGTAGCCCACCTGGTCGGCCTCGGCATAGGGATAGCCCTTCCCCTTGGTGGTGGCCACGTGGACCAGCACCGGTCCCTCACAGCGGTGGGCCGCCTGGAAGGTGCGCACCATCTCGGGGATGTCATGGCCGTCGATCGGACCCACGTAGGTGAACCCCAGCTCTTCGAAGACGGCCCCCACCTTGGGGACCGCCAGCCGCTTCATGCTCTCCTTGAGATTCTTGAGCTCGCTGGGGAGTTCACCATGAAGGAAGGGAAGATGCTTCACCGCTTCCTCGGCGCTGCCGGACAGGAACTGCACCGGCTTGCTGAGCCGCATGCGGTTGAGATGGGTGGAGAGGGCTCCCACCGGTGGTGAAATCGACATGTCGTTGTCGTTCAGCACCACCAGCAGCTTCGTGCGCGGCAGATGGCCCGCGTGGTTGATGGCCTCGAGGGCCATGCCGCCGGTGAGGGCACCGTCGCCGATCACGGCCACGCATTTGAAGTCCTCGCCGCGGCGGTCCCGGGCCAGGGCCATCCCCAGGGCAGCCGAGATGCTGGTGGAGGCATGGCCGGCGCCGAAGTGGTCGAAGCGGCTCTCGCTGCGCTTGAGGTAGCCCGCCACACCGCCCTTCTGGCGCAGGGAATGGAAGTCCCGATAGCGGCCGGTGACCAGCTTGTGCGGATAGGCCTGATGACCCACATCCCAGATCACCCGGTCATGGTCGAGATCGAGGGTCTGATAGAGGGCCAGGGTGAGTTCCACCACACCCAGACCAGGCCCCAGGTGCCCTCCGCTGGTGGCGACCACCTCCAGATGCTTCTCGCGGATCTGGCGAGCGATGGCTTCCAGTTCAGCGGTGCTCAGGCCATGCAGCTGATTGGGATGGCTCAGCTCGCTCAGATGCATGCCGTTACTTGATTCCAGACGGCCAATCTACGGGGTTCACCAGAGGGGACGGCGGCAGCCGCCACCGTTCCCGGGTCGGGTTGCAACACTGGGTAGATGAACGAGGCCGACTGCGACCCCACCTTCCCCGAGGCGACCGCTTACCTGCAGCGGATCCTGCGGGCCCGGGTGTACGACGTGGCGATCGAATCCCCGCTCGATCCGGCTCCCAACCTGTCCGGCCGGCTGCACAACCGGGTGCTGCTCAAACGGGAGGATCTCCAGCCCGTGTTCAGTTTCAAGCTGCGCGGGGCCTACAACAAGATGGCGGGCCTGTCCCGCTCGGAGCTCGATCGGGGCGTGATCGCCGCCAGCGCCGGCAACCATGCCCAGGGGGTGGCCCTGGCGGCCCAGCGGCTGGGCTGCACCGCCGTGATCGTGATGCCGGTCACCACCCCCGAAATGAAGGTGCGCTCGGTGGCCGCCCGCGGGGCCGAAGTGGTGCTCCACGGCGACACCTACGACGAGGCCTGCGAGCACGCCCATCGGCTGCAGGGGCAGCGGGGCCTCACCTTCATCCACCCCTTCGACGACCCGGATGTGATCGCCGGCCAGGGCACCATCGCCCTCGAGATCCTGCGCCAGTGCTCCGATCCCCCGGACGTGATCTACGTGGCGGTGGGGGGTGGCGGCCTGATCGCCGGGATCGCCGCCTACGTGAAGAGCCTCTGGCCCCGGGTGGAGGTGGTGGGCGTGGAGCCCAGCGATGCCGATGCCATGACCCGCTCCCTGGCCGCGGGGCGGCGCGTGCGGCTGGAGCAGGTGGGACTCTTCGCCGATGGGGTGGCCGTGCGCCAGGTGGGCGTGCACACCTTCGCCCTGGCCCAGCGCTGCGTGGATCGGATGGTGACAGTGGACACCGATGAGATCTGTGCCGCCATCAAGGATGTCTTCGAGGACACCCGCTCGATCCTGGAACCTGCCGGGGCCCTCTCCGTGGCGGGGATGAAGAAGGACGTGGGCCAGCGGAACCTGCGGGAGCGCACCCTGGTGGCGGTGGCCTGCGGGGCCAACATGAATTTCGACCGGCTGGCCTTCGTCGCCGAGCGGGCCGAGCTGGGGGAGGAGAGGGAGGCTCTGCTCGCGGTGGAGATCCCTGAACAGCCCGGCAGCCTGGCGCGGTTCTGCGCCGTTCTCGGCCAACGGAGCCTCACCGAGTTCAGCTACCGGCTGGCCGATCCCCAGCTGGCCCACATCTTCGTGGGCGTGCAGATCACCGGCCAGGAGGACACCCGCCGGCTGATGGAGTCCCTGGAGAGCCAGGGCTTCCCCTGCCTCGACCTGAGCGGCAACGAGCTGGCCAAGCTCCATCTGTGCCACATGGTGGGGGGTCGCCTGCCGGCCAGCGCCGGGGCCGCCCGGCACCAGGGGGAGGAACGGCTCTACCGGTTCGTGTTCCCGGAACGGCCCGGAGCCCTGATGGCGTTCGTCAGCGCCCTGCATCCCAACTGGAACATCAGCATCTTCCACTACCGCAACCACGGCGCCGACGTGGGTCGCATCGTGGTGGGGGTTCAGGTGCCCCCGGCGGAGCTGGACGACTGGCAGGCCTTTCTTGCCGCACTCCCCTACCAGCACTGGGAGGAGACGGACAATCCGGCCTATCGCCTGTTCCTTGGCGAGCTGGGACGGCCCCTGGCCAGCCCGGGCGGTCTGGTGGTCGCCTGAGGCCTGCGATACCTTGCCGCCACCCCTCCTGCGCCGGACGTCGCCATGCCCGGACCCGAATCCGCCCCCCTCGGCCCGATCCCGGGGCTCTCCCTGCCGGCGCGGCTGGAGGCGATCCTTTACCTCAAGGGCCGGCCCCTCGATCTGGGGGAGCTGGCCGCCATTGCGGAGATCGACCGGGACGAAGCGGAACTGGCCCTGATCACCCTGATGGCCGACTACGCCCACCGGGACACCGCCCTGGAAATCCACCAGGAGGGCCAGCGCTACGCCCTGCAGCTGCGGGCAGGCCTGGGGGATCTGGTGCAGAGCCTGCTGCCGGTGGATCTCTCCGTCGCCGCCCTTCGGACTCTGGCCACCATCGCCCTCAAGAAGCGCCTGCTGCAGTCGGAACTGGTGGAACTGCGGGGCTCCGGGGCCTACGACCACATCCGGGAGCTGCTGGCCCAGGACTTCATCGAGCGCCGCCGCCAGAGCGACGGCCGCTCCTACTGGCTCAGCCTGAGCGAGAAATTCCATCGCACCTTCTCCCTGCAGGCGGAGGATCTGGCGGCCCTGGGCTCGCGCCTGGCCGCCGCCGAGGGCCCCGAAGTCCCGGAACCACCCGCTGGGCAGCCACCCGCCGTGCAGGCCCCTCCATAGAGTCGGTGCACGCTTGCAGCCTCACCCACCCGACCTCCTCCATGAACATCCTCGTTTTTCTGCTCCAGGTGCTGGCCCAGACCCTGAGCATCTATCTCCTGGTGCTGCTGGTGCGGGTGCTGTTGAGCTGGTTTCCCAATCTCGACTGGACCAACCCGGTGCTCTCCAGCGTGAGCGCCATCACCGACCCCTACCTGAACGCCTTCCGCGGCATCATTCCGCCCCTGGGGGGCCTGGATCTGTCCGCCCTGCTGGCCTTCATCGCCCTGCAACTGGCCCAGAGCCTGCTGGGAGCCTCCATCGCCACCCTTTCCTCCTCCATTCCCTACTGACCTGACGGACCTACCGGCCTGACGGCCGGGAATCGGCCATGGCCTGCTCCAGGGGCAGGAGCTCGTCGTCCAACCCTGCCCTGGTGCGCACAGGCGCGTTGAAGCCCCGGGCCCTGACGCTGCGAGTGCGGAGGGGGCCGGGGGTGCCTGCCGGGACGGCCAGACGCAGGGCGAAGCTGGAGCGGCCGGGGGGCACGTCACCGATGGATCCCACCCGGGTGCGGTTGGGCAGGACCGGCTCTCCACTGGCATCGAGGATCCGCCCGAACACGTCGGTGTCCACCACCGGCTTCCCGCCCGGGTTTACCACCACACCCCGCAGGGCCCAGCAGCTGGCTCCGCTGGGCCGGGCCAGTTCGGGTTGGGAGCCCAGGTCGTCGGCGGGGCAGGGTTCGAGCACCACCTCCGACACGACCAGCTCCGCGGCGGTGACCGCTCCGGGGGCTCCCAGCAACAGCAGCAGAGCCAGAGCCAGGGCGGTGAGAAGCCGGGTGAACGGGATCGAGGTTCTGGAATGCATCACCGCAGATCACCACTGCCACCGATCACGCCACGGTCCGCGCGGCTGGCGAGCTTGTCCAGGTTGCCGCAGGCCACATCCTCCAGATCGAGCCCCAGTTCGCTGGCCAGCTGGGACACATACCAGAGAACATCGCCCAGTTCCAGGCGCAGGTCCTCGCGGACGTCGTGACTGAACACACCGTCGCGATCTCTCAGCACCTTCTTCACCTTTTCGGCCACTTCACCGGCTTCCCCGCACAACCCCAGGGTGGGATAGATCACGTTGGCGCCCGGCTCGGGGTAGGCCGCCGTCTCACGGGAGCGCCTCTGGTAGTCCTGAAAGTCCATCGCAAGCGTGGCCTCGGCAAGTTCGGATGGTAGTTTCCGCCCTACCCCACGGTCGTCCGATGGCCCCCAACCATCTCATGCGTCGCACAAAGATCGTGGCCACGATCGGACCTGCCACCGAGTCCCCTGAGGTCCTCCGTCAGCTGATCAGGTCCGGGGCGACCACCTTCCGGCTCAACTTCTCCCACGGCGACCACAGCGACCACGCCGACCGGATCGCCACCATCCGCCAGGTCGCCCATGAGTTGGGTGTGCACATCGGAATCCTCCAGGACCTGCAGGGACCCAAGATCCGCCTGGGACGCTTCCAGGCCGGCCCCATCACCCTGGCCAAGGGCGATCCCTTCTCGCTCACGTCGCGGGCCGTCAACTGCGACGACACCATTGCCACGGTCACCTACGAGCGGCTTGCCGACGAGGTGTCCAGGGGCAGCCGCATCCTGCTGGACGACGGCCGGGTGGAGATGGTGGTGGTGGAGGTGGACGGGCCGGGTCAGACCCTGAAATGCGAGGTGACGGTGGGAGGGGTGCTCTCCAATAACAAGGGCGTCAATTTCCCCGATGTGCAGCTGTCGATCCGGGCCATGACCCCCAAGGATCGCCGCGACCTGGCCTTCGGCCTGCAGCAGGGGGTGGACTGGGTGGCCCTCAGCTTCGTGCGCAATCCCTCCGACATGCTGGAAATCCGTGAGCTGATCCGCAGCCAGGGACACTCCACGCCGGTGGTGGCCAAAATCGAGAAATTCGAGGCCATCGACGCCATCGACGCCATCCTTCCCCTCTGCGACGGGGTGATGGTGGCCAGGGGCGATCTCGGGGTGGAGATGCCCGCCGAGGAGGTGCCCCTGCTGCAGAAGGAACTGATCCGCAAGGCCAACAGCCTGGGCATCCCGATCATCACCGCCACCCAGATGCTCGATTCGATGGCCTCCTGTCCCAGGCCCACCAGGGCCGAGGTCAGCGACGTGGCCAACGCCATCCTCGATGGGACCGATGCGGTGATGCTCTCCAACGAGACCGCCGTCGGCGACTACCCGGTGGAGGCGGTGACCACCATGGACCAGATCGCCCGCCGCATCGAGCGCGACTACCCCCAGCGGGTGCTGGACAGCCACATGGCCACCACCATCCCCAACTCCATCTGTCAGGCGGTCAGCAGCATCGCCCGCCAGCTCAATGCCGCGGCGATCCTGCCCCTCACCAAGACGGGCTCCACCGCGCGGAACGTCAGCAAGTTCCGTCCCAGCACCCCCATCCTGGCGATCACCAGCGACGTCACCGTGGCTCGCCAGCTGCAGCTGGTGTGGGGAGTGAACCCGCTGCTGATCCATGATGAAACCAGCAGCAGCCGCACCTTCAGCGTGGCCATGGCCTCCGCCCAGCAGCAGGGCCTGCTCAGTGCCGGCGACCTGGTGGTCCAGACCGCCGGCACCCTGGAGGGGGTGAGCGGCTCCACGGATCTGATCAAGGTGGGCATCGTTTCGGCCGTGATGGGTCGGGGAGTCGGCATCGGCAGCGGCACCGTCAGCGGCAAGGTGCGACTGGCCAGTTCACCGGAGGATGCGGCCCGCCTGGAAGCTGGTGAGATCCTGGTGGTGCGGGAAACCAGCGCCGCCTATCTGGAGGCGATCCGCAAGGCCCGCGGGGTGATCGCCGAGGAGGCAGGCCGTCAGAGCCATGCCGCCGTGATCGCCGAGCGCCTGGGCATCCCCGTGATCGTGGGGGTGGCCAATGCCACCGTCGAACTGCGCATGGGCGAGGTGATCACCCTGGAGGTCCAGGAGGGGGTGGTGCATCGCGGTCCCCAGAGCACCCACCCCTCAGCAACGCCCTCCTTCCTCTAGAACCGGGGTTCTGCGGACGCGGTCATGGCCTCCAAGCTGCCCCTGAGCGAAACGGTGGCCATGGCGCTGCTCACCCTGCGCTCCAACCGCCTGCGCAGCCTGCTGACCATGCTCGGCATCGTCATCGGCAACGCCTCGGTGATCACCCTGGTGGGGGTGGGCAGGGGGGCTCAGAACCTCGCGGAAAGCCAGCTCAGCACCCTCGGTGCCAACGTGCTGTTCGTGGTCCCCGGCAACAACGACACCCGGCGCCAGGGCATCGAAACGCCCCGGACCCTGGTGCTGGAAGACGCCATCGCGATCGCCGAACAGGTGCCGAGCGTGCGGCGGGTGGCTCCCCAGATCACGCTCAACGAGGTCATGCAGGCAGGAGGCGCCAGTGCTTCGGCCTCCGTCTCCGGGGTGACCTCGGAGTTCCTGCCGGTACGCAGCTTCGAGGTGGCCCGAGGCCGCTTCATCGATCAGCGGGATCTGCAGGGGGCCCGCAACGTGGTGGTGATCGGCCCGGATCTGCGGGACAAGCTGCTGCCCACC
Organism: uncultured cyanobacterium; assembly: GCA_963772735.1. Lineage (GTDB taxonomy): Bacteria > Cyanobacteriota > Cyanobacteriia > PCC-6307 > Cyanobiaceae > Cyanobium. The sequence goes on from CAVYYO010000005.1 coordinate 84,126, forward strand.
GGGGAGGCCCTGGGCCGCCAGCTGCGCATCCGAGATAAATCCTTTGAAGTGATCGGTGTTCTGGCCGCCAAGGGAGCCGTGTTCGGCTCCAACCAGGACGAGAACGCCTACATCCCTCTCACCACCATGGTGAGCCAGCTCAGCGGCAGGGATCCCACCTACGGCGTCAGCCTCAGCTTCATCAGCGTCGAGGCCCGCGACGAGGCCAGCACCGGTGCCGCGGCCTTCCAGATCACCAACCTGCTGCGCCAGCGACACCGGCTGCTCCGGGAGGATGATTTTGCCGTGCGTTCTCAGAAAGACGCCCTGACCATCGTCGGCACAATCACCGGCGGTCTCACCCTGATGCTGGCAGCCATCGGAGCGGTATCCCTGCTGGTGGGAGGGATCGGGATCATGAACATCATGCTGGTGTCGGTCAGCGAGCGCACCGAGGAGATCGGCTTGCGCAAGGCCCTCGGCGCCCGCAGCAGTGACGTGCTGCTGCAGTTCCTGGTGGAGTCGCTGGTGCTGGCCAGCCTCGGCGGCGTCATCGGCAGCGCCCTGGGGCTGGGGACGGTGGCGCTGGTGGCCAGCTTCACTCCCCTGCCGGCGACGATCGAGGCCAGCACCGTCCTGCTCACGGTGGGGCTGTCGGGATCGATCGGCCTGTTCTTCGGCGTTGTGCCGGCCCGTCGGGCCTCCCGGCTGGATCCGATTGCGGCCCTGCGGAGCCTCTGACCGGGGAGGCAAGACAACGACAAAGAAAATTTGCTTTTCTAGCCAGCCGCTGTCCGGCTGAGAACGGAAAAAAAGATTAAGACCGTTGATCCGTCGCGTTGGTCACCAAATCCCAACAGAGTTGAATGGCTTCATGGAGGCAAGCAGCTTTGACAACGTGTTGGATCAGTTGGCCCGGACAGAACAGATCGACTGCGGTTATCGGAACGGTTCCGACCGCATGGTGATCCTGCGCTGCATCGGACCCGATCAGTTCTTCCTGGAGCGTGTCGTCTTTCCTTTCGAACTCCTCACCTTCCTCTGCCCCGCGAGCAGCGAGGTGGAGATCTGGACCCACGGGCTGGGCGGCCCCGAACTGCGCGAGTCGATCGAAGCCCATGAGCTGATGGTTGAGGCCGCCCCGGCCCCCCAGCCCGCGCCGAGCGGCTTGGACGCCAACCCCTGGTTGCAGGCCAGTTGAGCGGGCCCCGGGCTCACCCTGGACGCCGGCGGCGTCCCGGAGAAGGGCTTCACACCCTTAAGGTTGCTGAAAAGCGTTTCAACCATGAATCAGCGCTGGCGTGTCCTTGCCCTCTGGCTGCTTCCCCTAGGCGTGGCCCTCTTCCTCGGCTGGCAGCTGCTGAGTTCGGGGGGGCGTCTCGCACCCGGAAGCTCCGGCGACAACGGCGTTCCGCGAAACGCCGCTGTCGCCCGCATGAGCTACGGCCGGTTCCTTGATTACGTGGATGCCGGGCGTGTGACCGCCGTCGACATCTACGAAGGAGGCCGTTCGGCGGTGATCGAAGCGGTGGATCCCGATCTCGACAATCGGGTGCAACGGCTCCGGGTCGACCTTCCAGGGGTGGCCCCCGAGCTGATCAACAAGCTCAAGGATCAGGGCATCAGCTTCGATGTGCATCCGCCCAAGTCCACCCCTCCTGCCCTCGGCCTGCTCGGCAACCTGCTGTTCCCCCTGCTGCTCATCGGTTCACTGATCTTCCTGGCTCGCCGTTCCTCCGGTATGCCCGGCGGCCCTGGCCAGGCCATGCAGTTCGGCAAGTCCAAGGCACGCTTCGCCATGGAAGCCGAGACCGGCGTCAAGTTCGACGACGTGGCCGGGGTGGAGGAGGCCAAGCAGGACCTCCAGGAGGTGGTGACGTTCCTCAAGACCCCTGAGCGCTTCACCTCCGTGGGTGCCAAGATTCCCCGGGGTGTCCTGCTGGTGGGTCCTCCCGGCACCGGCAAGACCCTGCTGGCCAAAGCCATCGCCGGTGAAGCCGGGGTGCCCTTCTTCTCCCTCTCCGGCTCCGAATTCGTCGAGATGTTCGTCGGCGTCGGCGCCAGTCGTGTCCGCGATCTCTTCAAGCGCGCCAAAGAGAACAGCCCCTGTCTGATCTTCATCGATGAGATCGATGCCGTGGGTCGTCAGCGGGGCGCAGGTATCGGTGGAGGTAACGATGAGAGGGAGCAGACCCTCAACCAGCTCCTCACGGAGATGGATGGCTTCGAGGGCAACAGCGGCATCATCATCATCGCGGCCACCAACCGTCCCGATGTTCTCGATTCGGCCCTGATGCGCCCTGGGCGTTTCGATCGTCAGGTCCAGGTGGATGCCCCCGACATCAAGGGGCGGCTCTCGATCCTGAAGGTCCACAGCCGCAACAAGAAGCTGGCCGATGACGTTTCCCTCGAAATCATCGCGCGCCGCACACCAGGCTTCACCGGCGCCGATCTGGCCAACCTCCTCAACGAGGCGGCCATCCTCACGGCACGCCGCCGCAAGGAAGCCACCGGCCTCGCCGAGATCGATGACGCGGTCGACAGGATCATCGCCGGAATGGAGGGCAAGCCCCTCACGGATGGACGCAGCAAGCGGCTGATCGCCTACCACGAAGTGGGTCACGCCCTGGTGGGCACCCTGGTGAAGCACCATGACCCGGTTCAGAAGGTCACCCTGATTCCCCGGGGCCAGGCTCAGGGTCTCACCTGGTTCGCTCCCGACGAGGAGCAGATGCTTGTCAGCCGTGCCCAGCTCCGAGCCCGCATCATGGGTGCCCTCGGGGGCCGCGCCGCCGAAGATGTGGTGTTCGGCCACTCGGAGGTCACCACCGGAGCCGGAGGTGACATCCAGCAGGTGGCTTCCATGGCCCGCCAGATGGTGACGCGTTTCGGGATGAGCGAGCTCGGCCCGATGTCCCTGGAGTCAGGCAACCAGGAGGTGTTCCTTGGCCGCGACCTGATGACCCGCAGCGATGTCTCCGATGCCATCGCCCATAAGATCGATGGCGCTGTACGCCACATCGTTCAGGATTGTTATGCCGACACCGTCAAGCTGGTGGCCGATCACCGGGCCTGCATGGACCGACTGGTGGAACTGCTGATCGAAAAGGAAAGTCTCGATGGCGACGAGTTCCGGCTGATCGTCTCGGAATTTGCCTCAATCCCCGACAAGGATCGCTTCTCCCCTCTGCTGACAGCTGCCGATCTCCAGACCCCTACCCATGAGGAAACCGTCGTAGCCGATTCAGCCGAGGCCTCCTGAACCTTTCGTACTTCCCTTTCCAGGGTCTGCGATCGTGCAGACCCTTTTTTCATGCGCTCTGTTGCCCCGGTGTCCAGGCCTGAAAAAATTGAAAGCCATCACTGAACCGGCTGAAAGCCGAATCAGTACACGATCACCTCAACGAAATTCAGCTCGCCATGCGTGACCATCGACGACTGAGGATATGAGAAAATATCTGGCCTGCGAAGGGCTTCAGACCGGCCGGACAGGCCGCTTCTCGATCACCTTGTCGATCAGGCCATAGGCCATGGCTTCGACAGGAGACATGAAAAAATCTCTGTCCGTGTCGATCTGAATCTTCTCCAGATCCTGACCGGTGCGCTCTGCCAGTTCCCGGTTCAATTTGTCCTTCAGATAGAGGATCTCATCGGCCTGGATCCGGATGTCGCTGGCCTGGCCGCGGGCCCCCCCGAGGGGCTGGTGGATCATGATCCGGGAATGGGTGAGGCTGCTGCGCTTGCCCTTGGCACCGGCACAGAGAAGAAAGGCACCCATGCTGGCGGCAAGGCCGACACAAACCGTCTGAACGTCAGGCTTGATGTGCTGCATGGTGTCGAAGATCCCGAGTCCGTCATAGACGGAACCACCGGGAGAGTTCACGTAAAGGAAGATGTCCTTGTCGGGATCTTCGGCCTCAAGGAAAAGAAGCTGGGCCACCACTCGATTGGCGGATTCCGCTGTGACCTGTTCTCCGAGAAAGATGATCCTTTCCCGCAACAGGCGGGAATAGATGTCGAAGGCCCTTTCTCCACGACCCGACTCCTCAATGACGATCGGGATCATGGGCACCTGGCAGACGATTGAACCGATCCTACCCAGAGGGGGATCGGATTGAGTGCCTGCAGCGCTAAGGTCGCAGCAATGAAGAATCGAACCGCGTGAGCGCCGCCCTCACCGTCGCAGACAGCAAGCGCGCCTTCCATGGCGCCTTTCCCCATGTGATCGGCCCCCTCTACCGTCGGATGGTCGACGAGTTGCTGGTGGAGCTGCACCTGCTCAGCCGGCAGAAGGGTTTCAAGAGCGATCCCCTCTTCGCCGTCGGCCTCGTGCAGGTGTTCGACGGCTTCGCCCGGGGGTACCGCCCCGAATCCCAGAAAGGCCCGCTGTTCGAGGCTCTCTGCGCCTCCTCCGGTTTCGATGGTCCCCAGCTGCGGCGGCAGTGCGAGGAGGCCCTGGCGGCCATGGGACGCCACAGCCAGGAGGAGGTGCACCAGTGGATCGAGAGGCAGGGCGAAGGCGCCCCCCCACCGGTGGCGAGTGCCCTGGCCAGCATCCGACGCCCGGACTTCCACTACTCCCGCCTGATGGCCGTGGGGCTGCTGGCCCTGCTGGAGCAGGCCCTCGCCGACGACGCCATGGAGCCCCAGGCCCTGCGAGGCCTCGCCCATGACATCGGCGAATCGATCGGGCTGCTGCGCGACCGGCTCGACAAGGACCTCTCGCTCTATGCCAGCAACCTCGAGAAGATGTCCATGGCCGTGGAACTGATGGAGGAGACCGTGGCAGCCGAACGCCGACGGAGAGAACGGCAGGAGATCACCGGTTCACCTGAAGGCGTCCCAACAGCCGGCTGATTCCTTCGGGTCGGCCGCTGGGCTCGAGGGGAGTGACTTCCATCCAGAGCTGGTCGGAGCGGCGCACCAGATCGGGCATCTGGTCGGGCAGCAGCCCCAGCAGATCAAGGCCCTGGGGCCTCACCCGCAACAGGAGCTCCCCATCCGCGGGGATCCCCTCCCCCCGGGTGGCCATGGGCTGCCCTCGGGAAGGGGCAGGGCCGAGGAACAGAAGCAGCTGGGGGGCGGGGCCGGTCTCCCCGATCCAGCGCCAGCCCCCCAGCACCACCCCATCCTGGCGTCGCCAGGCGGCCGAACCTTGCTGGCCGGCCCGGGATGCCTGCGCCGCCGGGGAGGAGCCGTCCTGCAGTCCCTGGGCCTGGAGCGAGCGGGCCAGCCCGGCCAGCAGCTGCCCCCAGGCCTCCCTGTCGCTGCCGACCGCCACCTGGAGTTCGAGGGAGGCCTGAAACGGACCGCTTGCCTGGGGCTGGAGCCGCAGGCGAAAGGGGGATCGCCGCAGCAGGGCGAGGCCCTTGGTGTCGATGCCGTAGCGGGCTGCCAGGGGATCCCTGATCATCTGACGCGACAGCAGGCCTCGAAACAGCTGTTCAAGGGAGGACCCCTGGAGTTCCAGCAGCACTTCGACCGGCAGCGGCTCCCGGGAGGTGATGAAAGGATCGCGGGGGCCGGATGGAACCGTCAACTCTCCAGCACCGGAGCGGGGCGCCGCTTCCCCCTGCCAGCGCACCCCCTCCCCGTCCTGCTCAAGGGAGAGGCAACCCTCCTGATAGGCCTCCAGCAAGGGGGCCACCGGGCCCACCAGCGCTCCCAGGGCAGCAGGGTTCCAGAACACCCCCTGTCCGTCCGCCAGCCGCGGCAGGCAGGTGCTGTAGAGCCCTCGGCCGGCGCGCAGCTCCGGTCTGAGCTGGTCCTGGAGCAGGCGACGGGAGAGGGGATCGGGGGCCACCACCAGAAGGTTGCCCACGCGCAGGCCATTGGCCGGGAGCGGCCCCTGAGTGCCTTCCCCGGCCTTGTCCTGCACCGCCAGGTAGGCGTCGCCATCGGCGTGCCCACCCCAGAACTGCCACCAGAGGGGTCCCTGCTGACGCCACATCCTGGTGGCCAGGGCATCACCGAAGCGTTCCCTCCAGATGGCCGGTACGGGACGTTCCGGGCTGGCGGGGAAGCTCTGCAGCAGACTCGCCGTCGCCATCAGCCGCTCGAGTCCCTCGGCCCTGGGTCGCGGCCATCGCCAGAGGGCCAGGCTCGGCAACAGCAGCAACAGCAGCACCGTGAGGGCGGTCAGCGGCAGCGGAGGCAAGGCCCGTGGGGGCGGGGGAAGCCGCAGCGCGGGCAGCCTGGGAAGGGAGCGGCGCAGCAGATCGGGCAGGCGGCTCATGGGATCGCCGGTTCGGCCCGACCGTAGAGAGTTGTGCGCTGCACCGCCGGACGACCCATCCCGGCGGCGGCGGCTCGAAGGGCGGCAGGGGTCTGGCTGGTGCCACCCAGGGCGCCTGCCATGGTGGTGATGTGCTCTTCCATCAGGGTGCCGCCCAGGTCGTCGCAGCCCCAGCGAAGGGCTTCGGCCGCCACCGGCAGGGTGAGCTTCACCCAGCTGGGCTGGTGATGGGGGATCCAGGGGCCGAGCAGCAGGCGGGCCTGGGCGGTGAGGGTGAGCATGGCCACCGGATCGGGCTGATCCCGGCCCACCTTTCGCCGCAGGGGAGCCGGGGCCGCCGCACCCACGAAGGGAAGCAGCACGAACTCGCTGAAGCCGGGCAGACCCAGCCGTCGGGCTTGTCGCTGCACCGCCACCAGGGTGAGCAGATGGGCAGCGCGATCGGCGGCGCTCTCGCCGTGGCCGGCCATGAGCGTGGCCGTGCTGGCCAGGTGGCGGCGATGCACCTGCAGGATCACCGCCACCCAGGCCCGAGCCGAAAGCTTCTCAGGGCAGATCCGCCGGCGCACCGGATCGCTGAGCACTTCTGCAGCGGTTCCCGGCACCGAGCCCAGACCCGCCGCCACAAGCTCCGCCAGCACGGCATCGAGGGGAAGGCCGTCGCGATCAGCGATGAACAGCAGTTCCTGGGGAGAGAAGGCATGGAGATGGATTCCCGGAGCCGCCCGGCGGAGCCGACGAAGCAGATCGACGGCGAAGGCCAGGTGACTGCCCGACCGCCGGGCCTCAGGATCGAGCCCGGCCTGCAGGCAGAGCTCGCTGGCTCCGGCCCGCTGGGCCTCCGCCGCCCGCCTCTCCAGCTCCGGAAAAGGCAGCCGATAGGCGCCGGGGGTGCCCTCGTCCCGCCGGAAGGCACAGAAATGACAACGCAGCACGCAATGGTTGCTGGTGTTGAGGTTCCGATTGACGACGTAGGTGACCGCATCGCCCACGAGGGCGCAGCGAAGGGAATCGGCGGCGCTGCGAAGCTGCTCCCGTTCGCCCTGGTGATCGCCGTCGGGCAGCCCCGCATCGGTGGGACCCGGACGCTCGAGCAGGGCGAGAGCAAGGCCGGGCAGATCGCTCTGATGAACGCCGATGCCGGGGTCCTCTGCCAGTTGGCGGTGGACCTCAGCCAGGGATCTCAGCAGCGAGGGCAGGGGCCTTCGCCGGAAGGGCTCCGCCGTCGAGAGCGATGGGGGCGGTTGCAGGAGACGGGAGGCCTCTCCCCAGACCTCAGGGGCGAGGCTCACGAACGGGAGCGGCCATCCTGTGCCTTCCGGCGTCGCTTGTCACGCCACTCCACGGTGGAGAGATAGATCACCCCGAGGCTCACGAACAGCAACAGAGCCGAGGCCAGGCCCGCCAGCAGGGTGGTGGTGGGAAAAGCCAGATCAGAAACCGATGCTGTTGTCACCGTTGCGGCCCCAAACCACCATGGCGATCGAGAAGGTGAAGATGGCCGCCAGGGCGGACCAGCCGAGGGTGATCAACATCGAGCCTGCTTCAGGGTTGGGAGCATGTTACCTACGCTTGTGACCGGCAGTCGCCGCAGGTTCATGGTCGTCACTCCATCCCGAAGCCCCGCCCGGACCGGCCAGCGCCTTCAGGAGCGCTACCCGGACGTGAACGTGATCGTCCTGGACGACGACGTCAACACCTTCCAGCATGTGGTGGATGTCCTTGTGCGGCACCTGCCGGGGATGCAGCCTGACCGGGCCTGGGAGCTGGCCCTCCGGATCGATGGGGAGGGCTCGGCGGTGGTCTGGAGCGGCCCCCTCGAACAGGGGGAGCTCTACCACCAGCTGCTGGCCGCCGAGGGGCTGACGATGGCCCCCCTGGGCAGGGGTTGAGAGCTGCCCATGGCCCGGCTCGTGATCACCCACAGCACCTACGTGGAAGGCCTGATTCCGCTGCTGCGGAGACTGGCCACCCTGCCGGAGATCGACACGATCACACCGGCCGTGATCACCCGGGTCAGGGGGCGCAGCAACGGCCTGCGGCTGAGGGTGTCGAGCCCGATCACCGGCGGCCACAAACTGCTGGCCCGGCGCGGCACGACGGCGCAGGAAGTGTTCGTGGTCACCCGTCTGAGCCGGGATCAGCTGCAGGAGCAGCTGGATCGGCTCGCGAACTGAGCAGGGTGGTGGGAGCGGCCCGCTCGAAGACCGCCGGTGTGACGAAACGGGCATAGGCACCGTTGTCCCGGAACCAGCCCTCTCCCTCCACCACCTGCAGGTCGGACGGATGGAGGCTCCAGCGGCGATCCAGGTAGGCGGTCGCAGCGGTCGCATCGATGCGTGGTTGTCCCCAGGCCACGATGGCCAGGGCCAGGGCGCGGATCCGGAGGGCACCGGCCGGGCTCTCCTGGATCTCCTCCTCCAGCAGGAAGGTGCGGAAGTCGCCCGCCTGCTCCGCTTCCAGCGGGTATTTCTGCAGGTAGAGCGCCCGGGCACGGGGGAACACGGGGCCCGGTGCCCGGGCGAGCAGCTGCTCGAAGGCCTGCTGGAAGCTGGGGGAGTCGCTGTCCACGGCGGCAGACGGAGATGAGCCAGCATGCCTGCCGGCTGCGGAATGGGGTGGACCACCGTGCCGTCTTGCCCCAGTGTTCGACCTGGAAGAACCAGATGGGGAGTCAGGGGCGGGGCTTCGTTTCCGACTGCGAGGTCGGTATACGTTGCCTTCGCTGAAGACTCCCCGCGTCGAAAGGGAGTCAGATCAGAAAACTGTGAAAGGCAGTCACCAACACAGCAGTCCGCATCCACTCTAAGGGCTTTCTCTGGAGGTGAGAGGCCAGATGTCCCGCACCTCCGCCAGCCTGCGCCCCATCTCTTCCTGCCGCGCTTCTGCGGTGGATCCCTCGAGCCGCAGGGTGAGGTGACCGAGCTTGCGACCGACCCCGCCTCCCTTCTTCCCGTACCAGTGCAGATGAGCCCCCGGCAGGGTCTCCAGGGCCCGACGCCGCTCCAGCTGGTCTGGGTCGCCGTCGTCGGGACCCAGAAGATTCACCATCAGCGCGCCGGGGACCACAGGCTCGGTGGATCCCATCGGCAGACCGGCAACGATGCGCACCTGCTGGGCGAACTGACTGGTGCGGCAGGCCTCGATGGTGAAATGGCCTGAATTGTGGGTACGGGGTGCCAGCTCGTTGACCTGCAGACCGGCGGGCCCTTGGAAGAACTCGATCGAGAGCACCCCGACGTAGTCGAGGGCGGTGAGCAGGGAGGCTGCCACGTTGCGGGCGAACACCTCGACCCGGTGATCCACCGGCGCCGGGAACAGCACCCAGTCGCAGACCCGCTGGTGCTGGTGCGTCTGCACCAAGGGAAAGCAGGCCACTTGGCCGTGCCGATCGCGGCAGGCCACCAGGGCCAGCTCCTGCTCGAAGGTCACCAGCTCCTCGAGGATCCAGTCGTCCGGATCGACGCTGGCGAGCAGCCCCTCGAGCGCGGAGAAATCCTTCAGGGGGATCGTGCCACGACCGTCGTAGCCCCCCCGACTCGCCTTGGCCATCAGGGGGAAGGTGAAACCTTCAGGCAGGCGCGGAGGGGGGGGGCCGGGGAGGGGACGCGGCGGACCCTTCGGAACGGCAGCCTCGGTTTCATCCCCAGGGGGGGGGTCATCGGGCCGCAGCACCTCGGCCATGGGACTCCAGCGGGGAGCGGGCAGATGAAGGTCGTCGAGCAGGCGGCGCTGGGCCGCCTTGCTGAGCAGGGGCTGGAGGGCATCCAGGCCTGGGAGGAATTCCAGGCGTGGCCCCTCCAGCGCCTGCAGGGCCTCGATGGGGATCCACTCGTTCTCGAAGCTGATGGCGCCGCAGCGGCTGGCCAGCTCCCGGGTGGCGGCCCTGTCGTCGAGGGGAGCCAGCACCACGCTGGCGGCCAATCGGGTGGCCGGGTCATCGGCACTGGGAGTCTGAACGTGCAGGGCGATCCCCAGCTCCCGGGCGGCTTCCGCCAGCATCCAGGCCAGCTGGCCGCCTCCGACGATGCCGATGGCGCCGAGCGGAACGGGAATGGCCTGGGTCATGGGGTCCGCGGAGATCTGCACCCTGGAGGGTCAATCGAGCCAGGGCACCAGCCTGCCACCGGGGCCTCCGAGCTCATTGGAGCGGGTTGTCGGCAGCGAAGGCGTAGCGGATCAGGCTGAGCAACAGCACGATCAGAAACAGGGCCAGACCCACGGTGCAGGCGTAGCTGATCTCCAGTTCGGAGAAGGCCTGGTCATACACGTAATAGACGATGGTGCGGGTGCTGTCGGCCGGGCCGCCCTGGGTCATCAGGTAGACCTCCTCGAACACCTTGGTGGCCCCGATGGCCGAGATCACCGCCACCAGGGTGATGTAGGGCCGCAGCAGGGGCAGGGTGATGTCGATGTGGCGGCGCCAGCCCTCGCTGCCATCGAGGGCCGCCGCCTCGTAGAGGTCCGTCGGGATCCCCTGGAGGCCGGCCACGAAGATGACCATGTAGTAACCGAGGCCCTTCCATAGGGTGACCAGCATCACCGAGGGCAGAGCCAGACCGGCGGAGGTGAGGAAGCCGATCGGGGTGAAGCGGTCCCCCAGCAGGACGCCCAGCCAGCCGTTGATCAGGCCGTTCTCGGCGTAGAGCCACCGGAAGGCGATCGCCGCCACCACCAGGGAGACGAGCACGGGGGTGTAGAAGGCACCACGGAACCAGTGGATCCCGGGCAGCTGGCGGTTCACCAGCACCGCCAGGACCAGGGCCCCGAGCACGATCGGCGGCACCACTCCCACCAGATAGAGGAAGGTGGTGCCCGCTACCTTCAGCAGCATCGGATCAGCCACCAGCCGGCGGAAATTGGCCAGCCCCACGAAGGTGAGGGGCTCGCTCACATCCAGTCCGGTGCGGGTGAAGCTGATCACCAGGGCCATGGCCGCCGGAATCAGCACCGAAATGGCGAGCAGGGCCAGGGCCGGCGTCAGGAACGCCCAGGGCGAGCGGCTGGAGGCCGTTGTGGATGGATCGGACGGGGACATCAGGGCATCCTGCCGGACCTGCGGCTGTTTCCCCCTGCTGAGGAAGCAGGCCATCCTTGCTCCGGAGGGGAGCACGATGAACCATTCAAGCGAGCACCATGGCCAACCGATGAAGCCCGCACCGCCTCCGCCATGACGCCCAAGCCCACCGACGTGCTGCGGGACGTGTTCGGCTACGACAGCTTCCGCGGTCCCCAGGCGGCGATCGTCGAGCATGTCTGCGCAGGCGGTTCCGCCCTGGTGCTGATGCCCACCGGCGGCGGCAAGTCCCTCTGTTATCAGATACCGGCCCTCTGCCGGCCGGGGACGGCGGTGGTGGTGTCGCCGCTGATCGCCCTGATGCAGGACCAGGTGGGGGCGCTGCGCCAGGCGGGTGTGCGGGCGGCCGCCCTGCATTCGGCCGAAAGCGCCGAGGCCGCCGGCGCCACCTGGCGGGAGCTCCAGGCCGGCCGGCTGGATCTGCTCTATGTGTCGCCGGAGCGGCTCCTGGGAGGCGATCTGATCGAGCGCCTGGCGGCGCTGCCTCTGGCCCTGTTCGCCATCGATGAGGCCCACTGCGTCTCCCAGTGGGGCCATGACTTCCGGCCGGAATACCTGCAGCTGGCCGTGCTGGTGGAGCGGTTCGGTGCGATTCCCCGCATCGCCCTCACCGCCACCGCCGACCCCCGCACCCGCTCCGAGATCGTGACGCGCCTGGGGCTGGAGCAGGCGGCGGTGTTCACCGCCAGCTTCGATCGACCCAACATCCGCTACCTGCTGCGGGACAAGCTCGAACCCCGACGTCAGCTGCTCGATTTCCTGGCCGGCCAACGGGGCCACTCCGGCATCGTCTACGCCCGCTCCCGCAAGCGCGTGGAGCAGTTCGCCGCCGCCCTGGTGGCTGAGGGCCACGACGCCCTCCCCTACCACGCCGGGCTGGCGGCGGACACACGCAGCGCCGGCCTGGAGCGATTCCGGCAGGACAGCGGCGTGATCGTGGTGGCCACCATCGCCTTCGGCATGGGTATCGACAAACCGGACGTGCGCTTCGTGGCCCACGTCGATCTGCCCAAGAGCCTGGAGGCCTACTACCAGGAGACGGGGCGAGCCGGCCGCGACGGCCTTCCCGCCGTGGCCTGGATGGTGCATGGTGCCGGCGACGTGCCCCAGCTGCGGCGGTTCATCGAAGACTCCGAAGCCGATCCCGCCCAGAAGCGGATCGAGCATGGCCGGCTCGACGCCCTGATCGATTTCGCCGAGGCCTCCAGCTGCCGAAGGCGCATCCTGCTGAAGTACCTGGGCGAACCCGGCACGGGCGTCTGCGGAAACTGCGACGTCTGTCTGGAGCCGGACCAGGGCACGGACGTCACCGAACCGGCCCGCAAGGCCCTCTCGGCCGTCTACCGCACCGGCGGTCGCTTTGGCGCCGCCCATCTGGTGGATGTGCTTCTGGGCGGTGACACGGTCCGCATCCGCAGCCTGGGCCACGACCGACTGGGGGTCTACGGGATCGGCCGGGAACTGGACCGGGGGCAGTGGCGCACCCTTTTCCGCCAGCTCACCGCCCGGGGCTATCTGGTCAGCGCCCCCGACGGCCACGGGGGACTCACCTTCGGTCCCGAGGACCTGGTGCGCCCCCTGCTGCGGGGAGAGGGGCGCCTGGAGATGCGTCTGCCGCCGCCGGCCCGGGAACGGCGGAGCGCCCGGAGCGAAGGCGGGCCCGGCCCAGGGGCGACCTCCGCGGGCAACGCCGACCCCGATCTCCTGGCCGCCCTGAAGGCCTGGCGGCTGGAGCAGGCGCGCCAGCAGGGACTGCCGCCGTACGTGGTCTTTCACGACCGCACCCTGGTGGCGATCGCCGAGCGCCACCCCAGCGCCCCTGAAGAGCTCGCGGGAATCACCGGCATCGGCCGGGCGAAGCTGGCCAGCTATGGCGAGGCGGTGCTGGATCTGGTCCGCCGCCACCACCCACCGGCCTAGCCTCGGCACCCTTCGCCGCTTCACCCGTGCCGCAGGAGTACCGCACCATCACGGTGTCCCTGGCCTCCGATCCCTATCCGGTCCTGATCGGCGAGGGGTTGCTGAATTCCCTCGGCTCCCATCTGGTCGAGCGGGGTTTCCAGGCCGGCACCAGGGTGCTGGTGGTGACCAACCCTGTGGTCGCCGAGCTCCATGGGGAACGGGCCCTGGCCAGCCTCGCCGCCGCCGGCTACCAGGTGCGCACGCTGGTGGTCGAAGCCGGAGAGGAGCACAAGACCCCCGCCACCGTGGCGGCCATCCACGATGCCGCCTTCGCCCACCGGCTGGAACGGGGCTCGTTGGTGGTCGCCCTCGGGGGGGGCGTGGTGGGAGACATGGCGGGGTTCGCCGCCGCGACGTGGCTGCGGGGCATCGCCGTGGCCCAGGTGCCCACCACCCTGCTGGCGATGGTGGACGCCGCCATCGGAGGGAAAACGGGGGTGAACCATCCCGGTGGGAAGAACCTGATCGGCGCCTTCCATCAACCCAGGCTGGTGCTGATCGATCCCCTGGTGCTGGCCACCCTGCCCGAACGGGAGTTCCGCGCCGGCATGGCGGAGGTGATCAAGTACGCCGTGATCGGGGATGGAGTCCTCTTCTCGGATCTGGAGACGGCCGCCCGCCGTGATTCCGTGGGGGGCCTGGCGAGCCGCCAGGCCCTGGGGCCTCTGCTGCTGCAGCGACTGCTGGAGCGCTCCGCCGCCGCCAAGGCCAGGGTGGTGGCGGCCGACGAGCGGGAAGGGGGCCTGCGGGCGATTCTCAATTACGGCCACACCCTCGGCCATGCGGTGGAGAACCTGAGCGGCTACGGCACCTGGCTGCACGGGGAAGCGGTGGGACTCGGGATGCTGGCCGCCGGCGCCATCGCCGTGACCATGGGGCTGTGGAGTCAGGGGGAGCAGGACCGGCAACGGCGGCTGATCGCCGCAGCCGGCCTGCCCCAGCGCTGGCCGGACCTGGATCCCCAGGCGGTGCTCACCTGCCTGCAGGCAGACAAGAAGGTGCGGGACGGCAGGGTGCGCTTCGTGCTGCCGACCGGCGTCGGGTCGGTGACGATCCGGGACGACGTCGATCCGGCCACGATCAGGGCGGCCCTGGAGCTTGACCGGTCGGTTCCCACCCCCTGACACCGAGGCATGGGCGCGGCAACCGTCGCCGCTCGAGTCCCATTCCCCCGCGTTGGTCAATGGCCTTTCGCTGACAGGAAGGCCGCGACTCCCCTGGATCGAAGACCATCACCGGAAGGTTTTTCTTCACGGCTCATGACGCGTCGTCCTCGCCGGTTCTCCAGCTTTCTGAGCCAGCCCCTGCGAGGACTCGCTTCCCTGGCCAGAGGCCTGGGACTGGGAGGAAACGAGAATGACAGCGTTGACCCCGCAGCAGAGGTGGGATCGGATACCCCGAAGGCGGAGCAGGCCCCGTCCGCGGCGATGTCGGCCCCTGTCCCCCCGGCCCCGCAGACGCAGTCCGAACCTTCCGGTGCCCCGACCACCTGGGTCTCCTTCCTGCCCCGGGACCCCCAGTGGGCCCAGGTGCGCTGGGCCATCGCCACGGAGGACAGAAACCGGGCCCTGGCGGAGGGGGCGAGCCAGCTGTGCCTGCGGGTCGCCGACGTGACCGGCCTGGGGGGCGGTTCCACCCATCCCCACACCCTGCAGGAGGTGGTGGTCGAGAGCCAGGCCAGCGAGTGGTTCCTGCCGGTGCCCCTTTCCGGTCGCGACTACCGGGTGGAGCTCGGCTTCCGCAAGGGCGGCAGCGGCGGCTGGATCTCCATGGCCTTCTCGGCCACTTCCCACGTTCCCGCTGTCGACACGCCGGTCACCCCGGTCCCTGATCCCTTTGTCGCCTTTTCCCTCCAGCCGACGGGCGGCGAACCAGTGGAAATGCCATCCGCCGGGCCTGCGCGCGCTGATCTGCACGAGCGCCTCTACCAGAGCGCCACCAGCCCCTGGCGCCGCCTCGGCCGCGGCTCCGAGGCCTTCCACGAGAGCGATTGGGCAGCCCACGACCAAGGGGGCCTCTCCGCCTCCGGCGCCGGCCCCTGGGCCTCCGGCCGCAGCGGCTCCGGCATCGGAGGGGTGGCCCCCCGCCAGCGGTCCTTCTGGCTGGTGGCCGATGCCGAACTGATCGTCTATGGCGCCACCGATCCGGCTGCCCGCCTCAGCATCGGCGGCGAGGAGGTGCCCCTCTCGGCCGACGGCACCTTCCGGGTGCAGGTGCCCTTCCGTGATGGCCTGCAGGTCTATCCCATCAAGGCGGTGGCCGCCGATGGGGAGCAGAAGCGCAGCGTCACGATGGAGTTCCGCCGCACCACCCCGGAAGCCGACGTGAACACCTCCGACGCCGCCGTTCCCGAATGGTTCTAGGCCTCAGGCCGCTGCTCCGCCCTGCAGGCCCAGCCGCTCCAGGAGGCGGGCGAACAGATGCTCTGCCGTGGAATCCTGGTCCACGCAGAGAGAAATCTCCCGCTCGCCGGCGTCGAGGGGTTCCAATCTCCTGAGCTGGTGTTCCAGCACGGTCCCGTCGGCATCGGAGGGGTCATGACCCAGTCGCCGCCGCTGGGCGATGCGCCGATGGGCCAGGGCGGGGGTACTGGGACAGTCCAGGATCAGGAAGGGCACCCCCCGCCGGAGGGCCAGCTCCTCCATCCGCCGCCGCTGGCGGCGAAGCAGGAACGTGGCGTCGACCATCACCGACAGGCCGGCATCCAGGATCCTGCCCGCCTGCTGCGGCAGCTGATCGGCGTAGAGCCGCTCGGTCACCTCCGGGCGGTAGGGATCGCCGCTGAGGGCGGGGCCATCGCCCTGGCCCCAGGCCCCGAAGAGACGCTTGCGCTCCACGTCGGAGCTGAGATGGATCCAGCCCGGCCGGCGGCAGAGCTGGCGGGCCCGGTGACTCTTGCCGCTGCCGGACACCCCATGGGTGATCACCAGCGCTGCGCGGGTCTCCTCCGTGGCGTCCACGGCGCCCTGGAGATAGCGCTCCAGGTCCCGCGCCAGAGGGCCCGACTGGCTGGCCGGGAGATCCTGCTGGCCCAGACGCAGGGCGCAGACCTTGGCCCGCACCAGGGAGCGATAGACCCTGTACCAGCGCCAGGTGAGCAGCCCGGCATAGTCGCCGCAGCGGCCAAGCCAGCGATTTCGCACGGTCGCCCCGAGGTCGGCCCGGCCCCGATGGTCGAGATCCATCTCCAGGAAAGCCATGTCGCTGATCACATCGATCCAGCGCAGGTCCGGACTGAACTCCAGGCAGTCGAAGACCCGGATCCGCTCCCCCTCCAGCAGCATGTTGCCCAGATGCAGGTCCCCATGGCACTCCCGGATGCGGCCCTGGCTGCGT
This sequence comes from uncultured cyanobacterium, assembly GCA_963772735.1. Lineage (GTDB taxonomy): Bacteria > Cyanobacteriota > Cyanobacteriia > PCC-6307 > Cyanobiaceae > Cyanobium. The sequence goes on from CAVYYO010000005.1 coordinate 100,715, forward strand.
CGATTCTCGAAGGTGGGCCGGAGTCGCTCGAACTCCGACTCCATCCACTGCCCCAGGGGACCGATCTTGCGGGTCAACGCCGGACCGCAGGCTGCCAGCACCTGCAGATTGGCCAGTGCCGGCGCCTTCACCGCTTCCGGCGTCCCATAGGGATCCTCCAGGGGGGCCACCGCGGCGGCGGCGTGGAAAGCGGCCAGATCATCCGCGAGGGCTTCGAGCTGGGCAGGGGCGAGACCATCGCGGTCAAGCACGGCGGGCAGCAGCGCGCTCTGGGGAAACTGGCGCATGCGGACGGCCGTCTCGATCACCGGCCCGCACCCGGCCAGAGCGGCCCTCTCAGCGGGGCCATGAATGGGACTCAGGCCGAGGTAGAGATCCGGAGCCAGGCGTCGGTTGAGCCTCAGCTCCTCCTGGCAGAACCAGCGGCGACGTTCCACGGTCGAGAAATCGACGAAGCCCAGGTTGACCGGCTTCTTGATCTTGTAGGCGTAGATTCCGGTGAGCAGAACCCAGGAGATATGGGTTTCCAGGCATTCGATCCGTTCGACCGGATGGTCATAGGCGCCTGGATCGAGCAGGGCGGCGATCATCGGGTCCACGGCCGCTCCGGCTCTGCCTCGGGTTCAATCCAATCATCTGGAAGGTGATGATGGCCTCGACCGGGGTCCACACCAGGGCGGGCATCAGCATCCAGGTGGCCAGGGGCGAGATGGACAGGGCCATCAGGGCCATGACCAGGCTGGCAATCCAGCTCACCAGCCAGAAGAAAAGCCCGGCCGAGAGGCTGTGCATCCGACAGATCACATAGGGATGGCTGCGAAGCAGGACCAGCACGGCAACGAAGCCACCCACCCAGCGCCAGTCCTGCGTCGCACTCCAGACCTGGAGGGTCGACACATAGAATGTGATGTTGATCACGAACCAGGCGGCCGGAAACCAGATATGCATCCTGATCCAGGTCGGTCGCTTGAGCGTGCGATACCAGAGGAAATCCCGCTCCGTGGGGTTCATGGTCTGCGTCACCACCAGCAGCGCGATCAGGATGAGTGACCAAGGAGGCACGGGCATCTGCAGACCCAAGCATTATTCAGCTACGCCGGGGTCCCGTCCATGGGCGTCGCTGCAAAGAAAATGGCCGACTGTTATACCGCTTTGGCAAACGAGCGTAGGTTTGAAGGGTCCCACGAGCTTGATGGAGGCCCCATGCACACCCACGACCTCGAGAACCACGACAACCTTTACGCCGAAGAGGGCACGATGGTGATGGGCGAGACCAGGGAGGATGCCCGGAACCATGCCTTGTGGGCAGTGGGGGCTATCGCCCTGATGGTAGTCGGCCTGGGCGTTGCCCTTGTCATCTCCTGAACCTCCCGTAAGAATCACGAAGAGGACTGGCTCGATCCGGAGCCTCCAGGAACCGCTGCCGGAAAGCCTTCAAAGGCATGGGCCGGCAGGTCTGGATCCATCGCCTGGCATCCTCCCGGTGCCAGGCGGAGATCCTCAGTGGTTGGGCGGCCCCCCACCGGCACACCAGCAGGTAGCGATGGCCGAGGGTTTCAGGCCAGGCGTCGGGCCAGGTTTCGGGGCCTCCCCCGGCCCAGGGCCAGCAGCCCGGATGCAGGGGCTCCAGATCGAGATGGCGACGCAGCAGCTCCGGCAGCAGAAGTCCCGCCGCCAGGGGCGAGTCGCCATCCCCGTGGCAGAGCTGAAGCCGCCAGGCCAGGCCGGGTGGATCTGCCTGGCTGGGCACGATCAGATGCTGCCCTCCCCAGCCCGGAAAGCCCAGGCAGGAGAGCAGGGCGCCTGAAACAGGGCCCGAGGCCCTGCCGGAAAACGTACCGAAGGCCATGGAGTGAAGGAGCGGCTGACCTCCGTTCGGTGCCACCACCCGTCTCGGAGTGGGCGTCGGGGTCGTCCCACTGGCAGGATCGGCGGGATGGATGCGACCTCTCTGCCGCCATGTTCGAGAAACGCGATCGTCCCGCCTGGCTCAACTGGGTGATCCTGGGGATTTTCCTGCTGTCGTCCTGGCAGCTGGCCGGCTTCTGGTTCCAGCAGCTGCACGGTTGAAGCGGGAGATCCGGCCCGGGCCCCGATCTCCCCTCAGGGTGAGCTGCGCTTTCGAAAGATGATGCCGCGCACCAGACGGACAGTGCCGCCCACCAGCAGGAGCAGGGCCAGAAGGGCGAGCAGGGCGACCACGATCACGCTGCCCAGCTGGAGAACCCCGATGGTGAGGCGGCTGAGCCCGCTGATCAGATTGGCGATGGCGTTGCTCACCAGCAGCAAGGTATCGAGCCGATCCGGCAGCTGCATCAGCCCTCCGAGGATCAGGCCCCCCGCCAGGATCAGCAGCAGGCCGGCCCCCATCTGACGCCATCGGGTGGTGGGCCGGCGACGCTTCCGCCGCAACTGAAGGCCCTTTCCAGAGGTCGGCCCCTTCGGGGTCGGCAGGTGGAGTGGGTAGGGGGTGAGGGGCATGGCTGGGGATTCAGGGTTCCAGCGGATAGCCGGCACCCCGCATCCAACGCTCGAACTCCAGCAGCACCAGCTCGTTGGGACAATCAATCAGGGACAGATCGTTGACCGTGCAGTCACCCTGCCCACCATGGTGGAGCGTGAGGTGGAAATGGGACCCGCTCAATCCGCAGACCTCGGGGTCGCTGCGCACGACCACATCGAGAGCGGCACCGAGACGGGCCACCCGGCGGCGCAGTTCCGACCAGGTCATGCCCATCGCATGGCAGAGGGGGAGGGTGGGGTTGTGGCTCCAGTGTGACCATTGCCCGGCCGAAGTCAACACGTGGGCGGCCGGAACGCGGCTCAGGGAGCGGTGCCGGTGCCCTGGCGGGCCGGCTCGGCGAGCGGAGCGGGCAGAGGGGGCTGGGGAGGCGGCAGCAGCAGCACCAGGGCCGCGGCAACCGCCAGCGCCGCTGCTCCTCCCAGCGGTGCGGTCAGCCGCCGGTGGAGAGGGACCCTCTCCATGAGCTCCCGGGGGCCGAGGGGCTGGGGATCGGGCACCACCAGGGGCAGCTGCAAGCGGGGATCAAGACGCAGCAGATCCAGAACCCGCACCAGATCAGCCAGTTCCCCATCATCGAGACGCATCTCCAGGGGGGGCGTATCGGGCTGGCTGCTGCGCAGCAGCAGTCGGTGGCCGCCGTCGGCGTGGGGCCCGATGTCGACCGGTTCGCCAGGCACGCTGAATTCGCGGCGCACTCCGCTGATCAGATGGCGGGCATAGGGCAGCACCACCTGCATCAACGCCTGCAGATGCTCGCGGCGGCCCTCCAGCAGTGGACGACCCACCCACTGCAGGCTCCAGCCGGTGATGATTCCGAGGGCCGTACCGCTCTGGCCGATGGAGACATCGGGCAGGCCTTCCACCTGCAGACGGCAGCTGAGCTGATCGAAGACGAGGCTCTGCTTCATCGCGGCACTCTGAACCATGACGCTCTCATCGGGACGGCCTCACGCGACCGCATCCATCAGGCTGGCCTTGATGCGCTCGAAGCCCCCGTGGCCGGCGCAGAGGCTGAGCCCCTGGACCAGTTGCAGACGCTGGGCGGCGCCCTCCGTGGGATCGAGCAGTTTCTGGACGCCGCTGCGGCGGGGATTCATGCGCTCCTGCACCAGCTCCCCCAGGCGACGCTGAAACAGGGCCCAGCGCTCCTGGACCATCTCCTCCGGCTCGCTGCTGGAGAGCAGGGAACGCAGCATCGGATAGAGGCGATCGGCCATCACGCAGAGGATGCGGATCAGGGCGTCCGTTTCACTGGCGGGAACGTCGCCCCGCCGGCAGGTGCGCCGCAGGGGGTTGTGGCAGCGGCGCTTCCACAGCTCCACCCGGTTGGGGAACAGGGTGCCGAAGCCCAGCTGGCCGCTCAGCCAGACCATCGCCTCGCCCCCGTTGAGATCAAGAGCCTCCAGGGAGAGAAGCATCAGATCCAGCCGTTCCAGCCCCCTGCGGGGCAGGGGACGCGAGGAGGGATCCTGACTCGCCGCTTCGGAAATGTCCTTGGCCATGACTGCGATGATGCCAGCGGCGTCGTCCATTCGTCACGTCGCCGGTACCGGTCCCTTCACCAGCACGATGCCCAGCAGCCCCCCCTCGATCGATCTGCGCTCCTGGGTCCGGGACATTCCCGACTTTCCCAAGCCCGGGATCCTCTTCCGTGACCTCACCCCCCTGATGCGGGATCCTCAGGGCTGGGGCGAGGCGATTCGCCAGCTGGGCCTGCTCTGCGAGCGGGTGCAGCCGGATCTGATCGTGGGCATTGAATCCCGGGGATTCATCGTCGGCACCGCCCTGGCCACCGTCGCCGGTGTGGGGTTCGTGCCGGTACGCAAGCCCGGCAAGCTCCCAGGGGAAGTGATCGGCGTGGAGTACAGCCTCGAGTACGGCACCGACCGGCTGGAGATCCACAGCGATGCCCTCGGCGCCGGCCGGCGGGTGCTGATCGTCGACGACCTGCTGGCCACCGGCGGTACGGCGGCGGCCTGCAGCGAACTGGTGGAGAGGGCCGGAGGGAAGCTGTGCGGCTTCGGCTTCGTGGCGGAACTGGCGGCCCTGGACGGCCGCCGACGGCTGCCGGAGGAGCATCCGATCGAGTCGCTGATCATCTACAGCTGATCAGCGCGGGGAACGGCCTGGCGCTTCAGCCCTGCTGGTCCTGCCAGGTGAGCACGGCGTCGAACTGCTCCAGGGTGATCAGGCCGAAGCGCCAGAGCACGGCCGGGAGCGGCGCCTGCTCCAGCTGGGACTGCTTGATCCCCAGTTCAAGGGCGTTTTCACTCAGGCCCACCTGATGGCGCAGGAACCGCACCATGGCCGGGGAGGGCAGGGGCTGGGGCGAACTGCTGATCACCATGGCGCCATGGTGATCGCACCGGCCACAAGCGGCAAGGGCCCAGGCTCATGGCGCGCAGAGCCAGGCTCCTGGACCAGCGGAAGCGGACCAGGACCTCGACGGCCAGCACCCTCAGGGGCATCAGCCAGGGATGGCGGTTGGAGAACAGACGCACCAGCAGATCGGTGGCCAGCAGAGTGAGCACCAGATCGGGCCAGCGGCGCCGGCCGTAGGCGGCACCGATGCGGCGCGGATGCAGCGTGCCCCGGGCTGCCCGCTGGGCCAGCCGGTGAAGCACCGCCACGTCGCGCCAGCAGAGATTCAGCCCCTGGCCTCCCACCGGATGGCAGCGATGGGCACTCTCCCCCACCAGCACCGTGGTGCCGCGGTGCAGGCGGCGGGCCAGCTGCAGGGCCACCGGGAAGCTGCGGGGCCGCTCCAGCAGGGCGTCGGGCTGCAGCACATCCGGCAGAGCCCCCGCAAGCCGGTCGAGGAAAGGGGTCTCGCCCAGGGCTTCCAACTGATGGCAGCGGGCCGCAGGCGCGCTCCATACCAGCTGGAAGCAGCGTTCGCCGAGGGGCAGCACCGCGAAGGGTCCCTCGGGCCGCAGCAGCTCCCAGGCCTCGTCGTCGGCACAGCCGCGCAGCTCTACCTGCACGGTGAGACAGCGCTGGCGGTAGGCCCAACCCCACGAGCCGATGCCCAGGGCCTGGCGGGTGGGGGAATCGGGTCCGTCGGCAGCCACCACCAGATCAGGGGCGGATCCGAAGGCGGCCGGATCGTCGGTGCCGCCGGGGACGCTCTCCCCCAGCGCCAGCCGCACGGCGGGGTGGCGGCTCAGTCGACCGAGCAGCAGGGCCATCAGGGGCTGGTGGCAGCCGATCCAGCCCACCGCATCGGAGCCCCTCAGATCGGCCGGATCGAAGACCACGCTGCGGGCCGCTGCCACGTCCCGGAGCCGCAGGCGGCGGAAGGGTACCAGGGCCGGGAGCAGCTCGCCCCAGAGATCGAGGCGTTGCAGCAGTTCCCGGCTCGAGTGGGTGAAGGCGTAGGCCCGCTGCCGCCGCTGCAGTTCAGCGGAGGGGAGGGGGTCATGCAGGGTCACGAGCCAGCCGGCCTCCGCCAGGGCCAGGGCCGTCAGGGCGCCGGTGGGACCGGCGCCGTGAACCCGGGCATGGAGCGAAGGGGTCATGGCCATGAAAAAGCCGCAACAGGAAGTCTGCTGCGGCGATGGGGGCAGCCGTGATCGGATGCCCGCAGGTGCTGGGCCTCCCGGGGGAGGCAAGCAAGATCAGCCGATGCCGAGCAGACCGCGGGTGAAAGCTTCGCCGCCCAGGGCGAACTCGGTGGCCAGCAGGGCGATGAAGCCGAGCATGGCCATACGGCCATTGAGCTTCTCGGCACGCTCATGAAAACCCCAGCCACTCTCGGGGCTCACCACTTCCATGCGGGGCTCGGTGGCGAAGGCGTTGAGACGGCCGCCATCTTCGGTGGTGACGGTGGCTCCGCGAATCGCGGCGGGGGCTTCGGTGGTGGTGGTGGTCATGGACAGCTCCTTGAGAAGTGTTGCGAGAATTGTAACGCATTGTTTCGGATCCGTCCAATTTCCCTTCCACTCGTTATTGGCCCAGGCGCCTGAGGCAGAGCTCCTCGAAGGCCGGCCGCAGCAGATAGGGGTACTCACCCACCCACTGCTTCAGCTGGGGCAACCAACCATCCGTGAGGGCGCCGATGCGGGAGAAGTCACGGCGTTCGCTCAGCACCAGGCAGCGGATCACCATGCCCGGCCGGATCAGCTCGTGCTTCTTCTCGAAGGGAAAACGGATCTGACCCAGGTAGCCGTCCTCGTCCTCCAGCTCCAGGCAAAGCCAGGTGCGCCTGTTCTCCACCAGCTCCAGCCGCCCCTGGCGGTTGGCCTGCTCCCGCCGCTCCTCCACCACCTCCTTCCGGAACAGATCGCCCACCACCCCCTCAAAGATGGCGGCTGCGGGGTAGCGGCGCAGAATCGCGTTCCGGCGGCCCGCCTCCAGGATCGGCCCCCAGAGCACATAGAGAAGGAAGACGAATCCCACCACCAGGAACACGGGCCCCGCCTGGCTGCGAAACAGCAGCACCTGGCTGATCAACAGGGAGATCACCCCACAGATCACCGAGATCAGCACCCGCTGCAGCAGCTTGCGCGGGTTGCCGCTGCAGGCACTGAACTGGGAGCCGGTGGCCACGGCCGGGATCAGGCGCAGGAGTTCGCCGGGTTTGAGGGGGATCAGCATCGGCTCAGCAGGGCGGGACGCTCACAGGAGCCGCTCCAGGCCGTACACCAGGCCGCCCAGAGTACGGACCTTGCGTACGGTGAGCAGCACGCCGGGCATGTAGGCGCTGCGGTCGATCGTGTCGTGGCGCAGGGTGTAGGTCTCGCCAGGGGAACCGAAGATCACCTCCTGATGGGCCACCAACCCCGGCAGCCGCACCGAGTGGAGCCGCAGGCCGCTCTCCCTGAGTCCCCCGCGGCATCCGGCCAGGCTCTCGTGCTCCTCCACCTCGGGGGAGTTGAAGTCCTTGCCCAGCTCCTCCATCAGTTCGGCCGTCTTGAGGCAGGTGCCGCTGGGGGCATCGGCCTTGCGGTTGTGGTGCAGCTCGGTGAGCTCGGCGTGGTCGTAGTAGCGGGCCGCCGCCGCCGCCGCCTGCTGCAGCAGCACCATGCCCACGCTGAAGTTGGGGACCACCGCGCCGCCCATGGAGGCTTTGGCGGCGAAGGCGGCCAGATCGGCCAGCTGAGCCGGACTCAGCCCCGTGGTGCCGATCACCGGATGGACGCCGTAGGCGATGGCGCCCCTGCAGTGCTCGTAGACCACGCTGGGGTGGGTGAAGTCCACCAGCACCGCCCCGCCGCCGGGCCCAGCCTGGCGCGTCGCCTGGCCCGCCTGGCAGAGGGTGCCCTCGAAATCGGCGCTGAGGGCCACCTCCAGTTCCCCCAGCCCCAGAGCCAGGCCCACGTCCTGGCCCTCCTGGCCGGGGGTGGTGTCGATCGCCCCCACCAGAGAGCAGTCCGGCGCCGCCACCACCGCCCGGATCACCTCGGCGCCCATGCGGCCGAGGGCCCCGGCCACCACCAGCGGGATCGGGGCCGGGGCCGGAGGGGAGGGGGAAGACGCGGTCATGGGCGGCTGGCGTTGCAGGCGAGCCTATGTGGCCCCGCCTGCCGAAGTGGCCTGGGCCTGTAACGCTGCGCTGCAACCGATCGTCTCCCCGGCTGGGGCTCCGTAGGCTGCTTCACATTGCTCAACGCATCCCCCGCATGTTCACGCAGGTCCGTTCCGCCAGCCGCCGGGTCAGCCCTGCCCCCACCGATGGCGCCACTGACCGGGTGGTGATGAAGGCTGTCTACGTGGTGCTCGAACCCCAGTACCAGAACGCCCTCACCACCGCCGCCACCGGCCTCAACGACCAGAACGGCCCCCTGGCGTTGGAGCTGAGCGGCTACCTGATCGAGGAGCTGCGGGATCCGGCCAACTACGCCGACTTCTGCGCCGACGTGGCCGCCGCCGATGTGTTCATCGCCTCGCTGATCTTCATCGAGGATCTGGCCCAGAAGGTGGTGGAGGCGGTGGCCCCCCACCGGGACCGGCTCAAGGCGGTGGTGGTGTTCCCCTCCATGCCGGAGGTGATGCGCCTCAACAAGCTGGGCACCTTCTCCATGGCCCAGCTGGGCCAGAGCAAGAGCGCCATCGCCCAGTTCATGCGCAAGCGCAAGGAAGCCAATGGGGCCGGCTTCCAGGACGCCATGCTCAAGCTGCTGAACACCCTGCCGACGGTGCTCAAGTACCTGCCGGTGGAGAAGGCCCAGGACGCCCGCTCCTTCATGCTCAGCTTCCAGTACTGGCTGGGAGGAACGCCGGACAACCTGCGCAACTTCCTGCTGATGCTGGCCGACAAGTACGTATATCCCCGCGGGGACACGGGCCGGCCCGAGCTGACGGTGGCCGACCCGGTGGTGTTTCCGGATCTGGGCATCTGGCATCCCCTGGCCCCGGGGATGTTCGAAGACCTCAAGGAGTATCTCAACTGGAGCGCCAGCCGCACCGACCTGAGCGAGCAGGCTCGCCGGGGCCCGGTGATCGGCCTGGTGCTGCAGCGCAGCCACATCGTCACCGGTGACGACGCCCACTACGTGGCCGTGATCCAGGAACTGGAGTACCGGGGTGCCACGGTGATCCCGGTGTTCTGCGGCGGCCTCGATTTCTCCCGGCCCGTTGCCGCCTTCTTCTACGACCCCCTCAAACCGGAGCAGCCCCTGGTGGACGGGGTGGTGAGCCTCACGGGCTTCGCCCTGGTGGGCGGCCCGGCCCGCCAGGACCATCCCAAGGCGATCGAGACCCTCAAGCGGCTCAACCGTCCCTACATGGTGGCCCTGCCCCTGGTGTTCCAGACGACTCAGGAATGGGAGGAGAGTGATCTGGGCCTGCACCCGGTGCAGGTGGCCCTGCAGATCGCCATCCCCGAGCTGGATGGGGCCATCGAGCCGATCGTGCTGTCGGGGCGGGACGATGCCACCGGCAAGGCCCACACCCTGCAGGACCGGGTGGAGGCCATCGCCGAGCGGGCCATCCGCTGGGCGTCGCTGCGGATCAAGCCCCGGGCTACCAAGAAGCTGGCGATCACCGTGTTCAGCTTCCCCCCCGACAAGGGGAACGTAGGCACCGCCGCCTACCTCGACGTGTTCGGCTCCATCCACCGGGTGCTCGAGGAGATGAAGGCCAAGGGCTACACGGTGGACGGGATGCCGCGCAACGCCAAGGAGCTGATGGAGGCGGTGCTGAGTGATCCGGAGGCCCTGGCAGGGGCCCCCGAGCTGGCCATCGCCCACCGCATGAGCGTGACCGAGTACGAGCGGCTGACGCCCTATTCCGAGCGCCTGGAAGAGAACTGGGGCAAACCCCCCGGCAACCTCAACAGCGATGGCACCCACCTGCTGATCTACGGCCGTCACTTCGGCAACGTGTTCGTGGGAGTGCAGCCCACCTTCGGCTACGAGGGGGATCCGATGCGGCTGCTCTACTCCCGCAGCGCCAGCCCCCACCACGGCTTCGCCGCCTACTACACCTACCTGGAGAAGGTGTGGGGCGCCGACGCCGTGCTGCACTTCGGCACCCACGGCTCCCTGGAATTCATGCCGGGCAAGCAGATGGGCATGAGCGACACCTGCTACCCCGACTCCCTGATCGGCGCCCTGCCCAACCTCTACTACTACGCCGCCAACAACCCGTCGGAGGCCACCATCGCCAAGCGGCGGGGCTACGCCTCCACCATCAGCTACCTCACCCCGCCGGCGGAGAACGCCGGCCTCTACAAGGGGCTCAAGGAGCTGGGCGAGCTGGTGGGCTCCTACCAGCAGCTGCGGGAGAGCAGCCGGGGGGTGCAGATCGTCAACGCGATCATCGAGACGGCCCGCCAGTGCAACCTCGACAAGGACGTGACCCTGCCCGAGGCCGACGCTTCTCTGCTGGACCTTGCGGCCAGGGACTCGGTGGTCGGCGCGGTGTACCGCCAGCTGATGGAGATCGAGAGCCGGCTGCTGCCCTGCGGCCTGCACACCATCGGCAAACCCCCCACCGCCGAGGAGGCGATCGCCACCCTGGTGAGCATCGCCGCCCTGGAACGGGAGGAGGAGGGCATCCGCTCCCTGCCGGCATTGCTGGCCGAGAGCCGGGGCCGCACCATCGCCGAGGTGTATCGCGGCAACGACGCCGGCGTGCTGGCGGATGTGGAGCTCAATCAGGTCATCACCGAGGCCTGCCGCTCGGCGGTGAGGGCCATGGTGCGGGAGGTCACCGGCCGTGACGGCCGCGTCACTCTGCGGCGCAACTTCGGCTGGCTGTTCAGCCTGCTGGAGCGTTTCGGCGTGCAGCTGCCCAGCCCCTGGCTGCGGGCCTGCTGCCAGGCCGGCTTCGCCACCGTCGATCGTGCCGAACTCGACAAGCAGTTCGCCTACCTCCGCTTCTGCCTCGAGCAGATCTGCGCGGATATGGAAATGGAGAGCCTGCTGCGGGCCCTCGATGGCGAGTACGTGCTGCCCGGACCCGGCGGAGATCCGATCCGCAACCCCGGCGTGCTGCCCAGCGGCAAGAACATCCACGCCCTCGATCCCCAGGCGATCCCCACCCGGGCGGCCATCGCCGCCGCCAAGGTGGTGGTCGACCGGCTGATCGAGCGCCAGAAGGCGGAGCAGGGCACCTGGCCGGAAACCATCGCCTGCGTGCTCTGGGGCACCGACAACATCAAGACCTACGGCGAGTCCCTCGCCCAGATCCTCTGGTTCATCGGTGTGCGCCCCGTGGCCGATTCCCTGGGCCGGGTGAACAAGCTGGAGCTGATCTCCCTGGAGGAGCTGGGGCGGCCGCGCATCGATGTGGTGGTGAACTGCTCCGGGGTGTTCCGCGACCTGTTCATCAACCAGATGGGACTGATCGACCAGGGAGTGAAGATGGCTGCCGAAGCCGATGAGCCTCTGGCAATGAACTTCGTGCGCAAGCACAGCCAGGAGCAGGCGGCAGAGCAGGGGATCTCCCTGCGGCAAGCCGCCACCCGGGTGTTCTCCAATGCGAGCGGCAGCTATTCCTCCAATGTGAACCTGGCGGTGGAGAACAGCACCTGGGAAGAGGAAGGTGAGCTGCAGGAGATGTACCTCTCCCGCAAGACGTTTGCCTTCAATGCCGATAACCCGGGCGAAATGAACCAGAACCGCCAGGTGTTCGAATCGGCGATGAAGACCGCCGATGTCACCTTCCAGAACCTGGATTCAGCGGAGATCTCCCTCACCGATGTGAGCCACTACTTCGACTCCGATCCCACCAAGCTGATCGCCGGCCTGCGGGACGACGGCAAGGCGCCCACCAGCTACATCGCCGACACCACCACCGCCAACGCCCAGGTGCGCTCCCTCAGCGAAACCATCCGCCTGGATTCCCGCACCAAGCTGCTCAATCCCAAGTGGTACGAGGGCATGCTCGATTCCGGCTACGAAGGCGTGCGGGAAGTGGCCAAGCGGCTCAACTTCACCCTGGGCTGGAGCGCCACCAGCGGCGCGGTCGACAACTTCGTCTACGAGGAGGCCAACGACACCTTCATCAACGACCCCCAGATGCGCAAGCGGCTGATGGACCTCAACCCCCACAGCTTCCGCCGCATCGTGGGCACCTTGCTGGAGGTGAACGGCCGCGGCTACTGGGAAACGAGTGAGCAGAACATCGCCCAGCTGCAGGAGATCTACCAGGAGATCGAGGATCGGATCGAGGGGGTCAGCGGCGCGGGCTGATCCCTGCAGGAAGGCGCGGCATGGACAAGCGTGGCCAGGAGAGGGGGGTGAAGCTCCACCACGGACGGGCGGGACGCCTGTAGCGAACCAGCGGAATCAATTCAGGTTCCAGCAGAGAGGCATCGATGAATCCCACCAGTTGGTAGCCGAACAGGACCTTCAATGCCGCCTCGCCAAGATCCAGTGGGTCAAAGGGGAAAGGGTAGGTTTCTCCTTGTGCGGCATCAACGGCGGGTTGAGCACCAGACCAGTGCGGCGCTTCAAAAGGAAGCGGTTGACCAATGTTCTCCAGGATGCCGCTATCCGGAGAGAGGCTCAGGGAACGCATCAGTTGTCCGTCTCTCCAGATCGCAAAGGCGAACCAGTCAAAGCCGCTGTGCATGGCGTGGAGTGTGGCCGTTCAATGTCTGCCTGCGGCGATGAACCGTTGGGGAAGCCTTGACGGGTAGTCGAGGCCGAATTGCCTGGCCGCGACCACCGAAATCCCGGGGAAACAGCCGATGTGGATCCCATCATCGGCAGGGCAGGTGGAGGAGAGATCACCGTCCCCGATGGGCTCCAGCTGTACACCCGGGAACAGGGTCTTCGCCAGTTGCCGGGTTGCCGTCCGATCCAGCGGCGGCCTGGAGGCGAGTGCGTCCCGCGCGTTGGCGTCGGAGAGCACGAGCATCCAGGATTTTGCCCCCATCTCTCGGCTTCAGTGGGAAAAGGAGGCTTAAGGCCCCTCCTCGGGCCAACGGGTGCGTCCAGCTTCACCTTGATGGTCGACCGTGCCTTCCGGGGGGCGGACGATCCCGGTGAATGGGATGGAGCTGGGGGATGGATCGGCCCATTAGGATGGGCACAACCCCGCTGAGCCCAGGACGGCCGCTACCATGGAGGCTTCCGATCTCACCACCGGCTCGCTGATCACCCGGCACCTGAGTGTGCAGAAGGTGAGTGACCTGGCCATCTACGAAGAGCATTCGGCCATCATCCAGCGGCTCTGTGACGCGCTGGGATTCAAGGAACCGGCCACGGCTATGGCCTGGGTATTCGATCAACTGGAGCAGTCGAAGGATCTGCAGAAGGCCATCTTTGATCTCCTCAACGACTGAATTCCAGCCACTGCCAAACCGACCAAGCTCTGCCGTGAACCGGAACGGGCCTCCCCTTGTTGACGCCGGCGGCTTTTGGCTGCGGCTGCTGAATAGGCTTCCGCCCAGGCAGCGATGATGTCGTCTGTGGCGGCATCACCGAGGACATCCTTCATGGTCTGCAAGAGCTTCTCTCCGATGAGCGGGTATTGCTCGGGAAGAATCCTGGCTGCCACATGGCGATGGGCGATCTGATCCACGGCCTGTGCAAGCTCATCTAATCGATCGATATGGGTGGCATAGGCGTACACCGAGTTGGCCAGTTTTCTGGCCTGCCCTGCACCATCGAGGTGATTCATGAAGAAGTTCTCAAAACCCAGCATGTAATCCGGACGCTCCTCAAAGGCCAGCTGATACATTCTTTCGGTGATCTTCTCCCCGTATTCTCGAACGACGGGGGACGTAGCCTTGACGATATCGATGGTGGATTGACTGACTAATGGCTAAAGGCAGGTTTTGCCATTATGACATGACTTTCTGGTTACAGGCATTAACAGTTCAATAGCTGGTTTCTTCATTGCGATAAGTGATTGACAAGGACTGAGGAGCAGCAGGTAAATGGCACGAGTGAAATTAAGTTTGCATCCGCTCAGATTCAGCCTGTTGTTTGCTATTCAGCCTTCGGACGGAAGCGATGACCGGCCCACCGCAGCCGGTCCGGCATATTATGGAATCGGCAACCGTCTTGTGCTTTGGCGGTACATCGTCAGGCCTGCTCCCTGACCTATCGCACCTGCGTCAGGCCCGGCGGACGCCAGGTGCCTGCGCCGGGCGGCAAGATCGACGGCGCCTCGGTCTTCGGCCAATACAGTCGCATCACCAGATAAATGGGGCCGTCCGGAGCGGGCAGCCAGTTCGACTCCTTGTCCTTGCCGGGCAAATCCTTCTGGATGTAGAGGGTCAGCGAGCCGTCCGCGTTCCTGGCCATCGACGGCAGCATCGGGGAGTTGAGCAGGTAGCGGTTGATCGGGTTCTTGATCAGCAGCTGGGACTTGCCGTCGTACATGGTCACAGACCAGAAGGCGTTGACCGGCGGAAACTGGTCCTTCGCGAAGGTCAGCGTGTACTTGTGCTTGCTGCCGTCGAGCAGCTCACCGTTGGCCAACGTCTTGGTGAGGGGGTACATGGCTTCGATGGCATCGTTGCCGTAGATGCCGCCCCTGGCGGCCGCGGCGCGCTTGAGCCAGTCGCCGTTGTAGGAAGGCCCGGTCGCCGAGCAGCGAGCCGACCTTCCAACCGTTGATGTCCTTCTGGCCGGTCTCCAGGATGGCGGCCTTGTGCGCGGGCGACAGGTCCTTGAAGTTGAACGTCTTGCCAGGGCCGACGCCGATGCGGGCGAGCCTGGTGCGAATCGCTTCTTCCTCTGGGCCGGGCGGGGCGAACTGCAGGGCGAAATCCTGGCAGTCGAAGAAGTCGGTCTACAGCAGGTCTTTGTCGATCTTCGGAAAGTCGATGGCTGGTGCCGCAGGAGCGGGAGGTTGGTTGAGGTACGCCGACAGGGGCTGAGCCTTGTAACCGGCCTGGACCTTCTTGACGTTGGGCATGTCCTTGGCGTCGAAGAGGTGGGTGCGGAACGCGGCGAGCGAGAACTGCGTGGTCGAGCGGAATACCTGCTTGGTACCCGGCGGCGTTTTGCTCCTCCAGTAGGTGCCGACGACCATGTAGTCGCCGGCGCCATTCCCGGTCGCGCGGCTGCCGATGGAGCCATAGTTGAAGGTGTTGCCGTCGATCAGCTGCACGGCGTAGTAGCGTTTCTTATAGACGGCCGGTACTGAAAGCACCATCGACTCCGCTCGCAGGTCCATCCACAGCAAGGAGTAGGGCGTGTCGCTGTG
This sequence comes from uncultured cyanobacterium, assembly GCA_963772735.1. Classification (GTDB taxonomy): domain Bacteria; phylum Cyanobacteriota; class Cyanobacteriia; order PCC-6307; family Cyanobiaceae; genus Cyanobium. The sequence goes on from CAVYYO010000005.1 coordinate 115,848, forward strand.
GGCGTGACGATCGCTGTGTCCTTGTAGGTGAAGACGCGGGCCTCGTTGTGGATCTGATTGAAGGGTGCCTTGAACTGGCCCGAGTTCTTATCCACCACATAGTCGAACATGACGGCGTAGTTCATCACGATCGGCAGGCCGTAGATGAAGCCTTCCTCGGCGATGGCCTTGAGTTCCGCGATGCCGGGCGCCGGCATCGCAGCTTGCACGAGTGGGTGGGCGGGCTTGCCCCAGCCAGCGGGTGAGATCCCGATAATCACGCCGCAGAGAATGGCCGAGAAAAAGGCGCGTTGTTGCTTACTCATGTGTGTTTCTCTTCAGATTCTTAGTGTCTCTCCGTCGTTTGTGGGAATCAAGCCAAAGTTGTCTCCCCTTTCCATGAACCACAGAGATCAGATCGGATGAGCTGGATCAGAACCCTGCTGCTGAAAAAAACGTGGGTAGGATCTTCCATTGTCTAGCCAAGGTTCCTCAGGCCCATCACCGTCTGTTCACACAGGCATACAGTTCATGAAGACGACCTGCCGGACAGCAGATTGGAGTACCGCCTGGCGGTCGCCCAGGGCTGTAGAAGTTCCCTCGGCAATGCCATCAACCATCCTCTTGCAGTGGATAGGAGATAACGAGTCTTGAATGGGGGCCAAGGCTGTCCGAACCGATATAAGCCATGCCCATCCACCTCGAAAATCCCCTGGAAGGCGCGCCTCTTCGATGTCAGGCGATATGTTGCGCTTACATAGCTTAATTTCACCCGTCCATCTCACGCTTGCCATCACCCGGCCGCAGCGAGCTCAGGCAGGAATCAGAAACGCCATGGATGCGGCTCAGGTGAATGGCATGGTTAGTTTGCGTCATGATAGTCATCCAACAACTCGCTGACCTCCACCTTCAGCACGATCAGGTCTGAGTAGACAAGCCCGAAAACGGCATCGTCATCAACTGCTCCATAGTCATGAGCAAGCAGGTTTCGAAAATCAACGATCGCACGAGAATTGGATATGGAGCTAAACAGCGTCTCATCAAGGCTTCTGACCCTTCTAAGGGCCTCACCAATAATGATGAACTCTCGCTCGACAGCAGATCTCACGGCACGCGTACTTCGGTAGTCCTCCAACGAGACGCCGTTCATGACGTTTTCAACCGAATTACAGGCATCAAGGACATCCTGCAAATAGGCGGATAGATCACGCGCCATAAACCAGCTGCTTTGTACGATCGATCTCGCCAGCAATAACTTTATTTTTCACCGCTCCCTGCATCACCAAGTCAACGTCAGTTTGAAAGATATTCCTGAACGCCTCGCGAGCGTCAAGGTAAACATGGAAGCGCTTGGTGATTTCCAGTGGGCCAAACTCAACAAGAAGGTCAATGTCGCTTTCTCCAGGCCTAAAGTCCTCTCTCAAAGCTGAGCCAAAGACAAACAGACGCTCAATCCCATATCGCTTGCAAGCTGCGGCGATCTCCTCTAGCTTCTCTTCAATAAGGACTGACATGACACACCTCCTAAGCCCACTGTAACCTGAAACCCAGGCAACCCACCAAGAGAACCTGCATCAAGGGCTTTGCAAGGTCAAACTAACGCCAAAGCTCAGTGGCGTGCCGCTTGCGGCTCGTCCACTGAAGCGTCGTGTTGGGCGCCTTGATACAGAAACTCGGGAGCGAGATCTGCTCCATTCGGCGAAATAACAGTTTCGAGTTCTGGATCGACCTTCGCCTGCAGAAAGAGATCGGGATCCTTCAGTGGTTCAAACATCGGACCCCACAGCTCATTGATGAGCTCAATTATGCCTACCTTGCCATCGTGAAATCGTAGCCACAAGCGATAGCCCTGCAGCGGTTTGACCTCGGCGACTCTTGGGATCATGAAGGCTACTCTAGGGGCTCTATCTTAACCAGAGGTTGGCGTGCTTGCGCAAGAGACCAGTCATCGAGGAACTCTGCCTTGTGAAGAATCCGCCATTCTTCCACAAGCCACAGCGCCCTTGCACTAAGATTTCCGTCAATCACATGGCCATCTTCAATCCGAATAGAAGCCTGCCTATCTACGTATTTGGCGTGAAAACGAGGAGAACTATCGTTGTAATACATGGAAATGAAGATACCGAAGAAGCGTGCGAGCTCTGGCAATTGTCTTCACCTGAGGCTTGAGCTTGATTCTATCTACAACGGATTTCAGCGCGCCCAACTAGTCATTGGGCGGTTCCGAGAACCTCATCGTACCTGCCTGCCTTTTCCGTGAACCGCAGTGATCGCAGCAGATGAGCAGGGGCAAAGGCCTGATGCTGCATTGGTTTTGGATAGGGACCTGCCAATTGATAGCCGTGGTTCACGGGTCTGCGAACCACCTGTTCAAACTGATACACAAACCGTGATGATGTGCGGCTGGTCAGTGAATAGTAGCGGAGCTTAACTTTTACCTATAGCTATTGAAACGTCGGCCAGACTTTGACTTCGCTGGTGTCCGTAAATCACGCCGATTTACCAACCCCCTTCCTTGAAGCACTGAACAAGTCACGAAGTACTTTGGCCAAGCCTGATTCGCTGGCTGGGTTTTGGTCAGCGACGTTCAAGGTTGAACCGTGATTCTCAGATCCGATATCCAACTGTTCACTCCGATGAACGAATCGAGTGGATCAGCCAACCTCGGTTAGCTTCTCATCGAGCAGGGGAACGTACATCCTGGCTGGTCAGTCGGCCGTCTCGATGGCAATTCCATCACCCGCCGAGCGAACACCACGGGCACGACCTTGCAGGCCATGCCGATGACGGCAACCGGCTGGAAACCCATCACTCGCCCATCGTGGTCCTCTTCGCCCACGGTGTAGCGCACCCGAGCCAGCGCCAACGAAGTCAGGGTGGACAGTGGGCAGAGGATGCAGTCGTGGCCACCGCACATCTTTCCCCTGCCGGTCTTTCAGGGTTTGGCGCCGGGAACCAGCTTCTGTCACATCTGACGATCATCGTGTAGGCGCAGCGCCGCCAGAGCCGGAGCCTGGCCATCCGGGCCGGTCCGGGTGCCGATCATGGCGTGATCGCAGGGCTCGAGTCCTGAGGGGATGCATCCACCCATACCGCCCACGCCCAGCCCCGCCAGACTCTGATCCGATCCCATTCCCCCATGGTGATCCTTCGCGCCGCCGGCACCTATTTCGCCCTGGTCTTCGGTACCGGCTTCCTGCTCGGGATGGTGCGGGTGCCGTTGCTGGTGCCGCGGCTGGGGGTGCGGACGGCTGAGCTTCTGGAGATGCCCCTGATGGCCGTGGCCATGGTGCTCGCCGCCCGCTTCGTGGTGCGCCGCCAGCTCTCGCAGGCCAGGCTCTGGCAGCGGGCCGCCACCGGGGCCATTGCCCTGGGCCTGGTGCTCCTCGCGGAGCTCGGTGTCGGGATCCTGCTGGAGCATCTATCCCCGGCAGAGATCATCACCAGCCGGGATCCGGTCTCCGGCAGCGTCTACCTGGCCCTGCTGCTGCTCTATGGGCTGCTGCCCCTGCTGTTGGCCAGGGGTTCCACCACCACGGCGGTGCCGTAGCAGAGCACTTCGGTGGCCGCCGCGCTGCCCCCCTGCACCTCCGACCCGTCGTAGCGGGTGCCCACGATCGCGTTGGCGCCCAGGGAGCGGGCGTGCTGGATCATCTGCTCATAGGCCTGCTCCCGGGCCTGTTCGCACATGTTGGTGTAGGCACCGATCCTTCCCCCCACGATCTGTTTGAGGCCACCGAAGAAGCCCTGAACGAGGGTGGGGGAACGCACCACGATCCCCCGCACGAGGCCCCGGTAGGCGGTGATCGTGTAGCCCTCGATCGAAAAGGTGGTGGTCACGAAGACGGGTTTCACCATGGGGGCACCGCAGCAGGCCGTCCCATCCTGGTCGCGGCGAGAGAACCCTTCAGGCGGCCTTCACCAGCCCCGCCTCCAGCAGAGGGATCATGCGCTCCAGCGCCACGCCCCGGCTGGCCTTGAGCAGCACCCGATCCCCCGGCGCCAGCCAGCTCAGCAGCACCTCCGCCGCCCGCTCCGGCGATTCCAGCCGCTGCAACCGCGGCATTCCGGCGGCGGCCCCTGCCATCACCCGGGCTTCGGGGTCCGGCGCCACGATCAGCAGGCCGTCGAGGCCCAGCTCCCTCGCTCGGGCCGCCACGGCCCCGTGCAGCTCCAGGCTGCGCTCCCCCAGCTCGAGCATGGTGCCCAGCACCGCGTAGCGACGACCGCCTCCGGAGCCTCCCTCGGGCGCCGCCAGCAGGTCGAGGGCCGCCAGGACCGCCTCCGGTGAGGCGTTGTAGGTCTCATCCAGCAGCTCCACCTCCCCCAGCCGCAGGCGCCGGGCCCGGCCGCCGGGCAGCTCCACGCTCAACTCCGCCAGGTCCGCGATCGGGACGCCCAGCTCCAGGGCCACTGCCAGGGCCAGCAGCAGATTGCGGGCGTTGTGCCGGCCCTGCAGCGGCAGAGACAGGCGCAGCTCATCGCCGCCACCCCGCCGCCCCGGCGATCCCGCGGGCAGCACCAGCTCCGTTCCTGCGAGCCGCCCCACCAGATCGGCCAGGGGCAGGCCGCGGGGAAAGCCCCCCTGCTCGTCGGCCAGGGCCACCCGCACCACCCGTCCCTGCCACACCGCCGCCAGGGACTGCTCCAGCAGGGGATCGCCGGCGGGCACCACCAGCAGCCCATCGGAGCCCAGGCCGCTGGTGATCTCGCACTTGGCCTGGCCGATCGCCTCGCGGCTGCCCAGCCGGCCGATGTGGGCGGTGCCGATGTTGGTGATCACGGCCACGTCGGGTTCGGCGCAGCGGGTGAGCCGGTCGATCTCCCCAAGCCCCCGCATGCCCATCTCCACCACCACCGCGGCGATGGCCCCATCGGCCTTCAGCAGGGTGAGGGGCACCCCCACGTCATTGTTCTCGTTGCCGCTGCTGGCCACCACCGGCCCCAGGGGCGCCAGGGCTGCTCTGATCAGCTCCCGTGTGGTGGTCTTCCCCGCCGAGCCGGTGACCGCCACCACCGGCGCCTTCAGCCCTCGGCGCCAGAGACGGCCCAGCTGCTGGTAGGCCGCCAGGGTGTCGTCCACCAGCCAGAGGGGCCGGCCACTTTCAGCGGCCAGAGCCAGGGCGGCCTCCGGATCCAGCCGGTCCCGCTGGGCGAGGGCCGCCACCGCACCGGCCGCCAGGGCCCCGGCCAGAAAACGGTGCCCGTCGAAGCGCTCCCCCACCAGGGGGACGAACAGGGCGCCACCCAGAGGGCCGCGGCTGTCGGTGCTCACCGTGGCGATGGGGCCCGGATCGGCCAGCCCGGGGGGGGCGACCGGCTCCCCCCAGAGCTGGCGGAGCGACGCGACTGTCAGGACCATCAGAGGGGCGGACCGGGATCGAGCAGGATCATGCCGGAGCCCACCAGGGCCCCCCGGGCCAGAAGTCGCTCGCTGCCATCCACCAGCTTCAGCCGGCCGTAGCCCAGGGCCCGGGCCCGCTGCTGCCAGCGCTCCGCACGGCGGCGCCGGGAGGCCGGCCCCTGCAGGCCGTAGGCCGGCTTCATGGTGAGCACCAGGAGCCCCTCGGCCGGTTCGGGATGGGCCGAGGCGATCAACTGGTCGGGGTCGTCGTCAGCCAGCAGGGCCAGCAGGGGATCGAGTTCCAGCGGGGGTGGAGAGGCCGGAGCCGGGGAAGGGGGAGCCACGACAGTCTCGGGCTCCTGAGCGGCACGGGGATCAGCCGGTTCGGGAGGAACGCCCGACGGGACGGGGACGGCGGGAGCGACTGGTCCGGCACTGGCCCCGGTGGGAGCCGGTTCGGGCACCCGATGGGGCAGCAGCCGCCACACCAGCAGCGGCAGGGCCAGCAAGGCGGCCAGCATCAGCGGCCAGAACAAGGCCGCCAGGCCCTGGGGCCAGAAGCCGGGTACCGAGAGGTCCCCCTCGGCATTGCGGCGCCACAGCTCCCGGGCCTTCAGGCGCAGGGAGGCCAGAACGGCCCGCAGTGCACCACCCAGCTGGCCCCAGGGACTGGCGTAGGGCGCGGGCAGATCGGAGGGAGGGGGAACCGGATCAGCCATGGGCGCCGGGCACGGGAGTGTCGCTCAGCCCTGGCTGCGGCGACGCAGCAGGGCCAGGGGGTTGCGCGGCTTCTGGGGCGGAGGGGGCTCCTTGGCCGTCACCTCCGGCCGGGGCTCTCCGTGCAGCAGGCTGGGGTCAGCACCCTGACCCTGGGAGAAGCGCTCCACCTGGGCGGCGTCGGGGGTGGGTTCCTTGACTCCGCAGACCTCCCTGTACATGGCGTCGTACTCCAGGGCGGAGCGGTTCCAGCTGAAGTCGGTGGACATGGCGCGGCGCTGCAGGGCCTGCCAGCTGGGCTGGTTGCGGTAGGCCTCCCAGGAGCGCACGATCGTGGTGTAGAAGTCGATCGCTTCGTAGCGGTCGAAGCCGTAGCCCGTGCCGGTGCCGGCGGTGGGGTCGTTGGGGGGCACGGTGTCCACCAGGCCCCCCACCCGGCGCACCACGGGGATCGAGCCGTAGCGCATGGCCAGCATCTGACTGATGCCGCAGGGCTCGAAGCGGCTCGGCATCAGGAAGGCGTCGCTGCCGGCGTAGATGAGCCGGGAGAGGGCGTCGTCGTAGGTGAGGAACACGGAGAACCGGCCGGGGTGGCGGGCCGCCATCTGCCAGAGACCCGACTCATAGCCCCGTTCGCCCGTGCCCAGCACCACGAACTGGCTGTCGGTGTAGGCCAGCACCCGGTCGGCCACCTGCAGCAGCAGATCGACCCCCTTCTGGTCCACCAGACGGCTCACCATCCCCATCAGATAGCTGGACGGGCTCACGTTCAGTCCCATCCGCTCCTGGAGCAGCTGCTTGTTCGCCGTCCGGCCTGAGAGATCTTCCACCGAGAAATTGGCGGCCAGGGTGGTGTCGGTGGCGGGATTCCAGGAGTCGGTGTCGATGCCGTTGAGGATGCCGCGCAGCTTGCCGCTGATGAAGTTGAGCAGGCCGTCGATCCGCTCGCCGTACTCCGGCGTGCGGATCTCCATGGCATAGGTGGGTGAGACCGCATTCACCCGGTCGGCATAGAGGAGGGCCGCCGCCATGGTGTGATCCCCCTGCATGTACCAGGGGCACCAGGTCATGCGGTCCAGCTTCCAGCGCCAGGGACCCTGATAGCGGAGGTTATGGATGGTGAAGACCGTGCTGATCTCCGGGTCCTGGTGCATCCACACCGGAATCATGCCCGTGTGCCAGTCGTGGCAATGCAGCACCTGGGGCTTCCAGCCGCCGTTCCAGGCGAATTCGGCGGTGGCGTTGGCGAAGAAGGTGAAGCGCCAGTCCTCATCCTCACCGCCGTAGATGCGCTCGGGATCGAACACCGGATGGCCCACAAGGTAGAGGGTCAGGCCGCTGTCGGGGTGGCGGGATTCGTAGATGGCGAAGTCGGTGCCCATGGCGTGGCCGCGCCACATCGGCTCGGCCGGAATCTCCAGCCGGCTCCACAACTTGCCGTAGCCGGGAAGGATGATCCGCACGTCGTGGCCGAGGGCGGCCAGGGCCGGCGGCAGGGAACCCACCACGTCGCCCATGCCTCCCACCTTGATCATCGGGGCGCACTCCGCAGCGGCAAACAGAACCCTCATCCGCTCTCGATTCGGTGGTGCGGGGGGAACTCTACGGGCGGCCCCCGTCGCAACAGGCCGCTCAGGGAAGGACCGTCACGGGCGTACCCACCTGTACCAGCTCGAACAGCTCCCGCACGTCCTCGTCGAACAGGCGCACGCAACCGTGGGACACTGCGCCCCCAACGCTGCCGCGATGGGGTGTGCCATGGAAGCCGGCTGTCACGCAGCCCTTCACTTCAAGATGCTCCTGACCGTTGAAGCCCCTTCTCCCCAGACAGTCACGGTGGAAACCGATCCAGCGAGACCCCAGCGGATTTGCGGGGCCGGGAGGAATCATCAGGCCTTTGGCCGGATGCTCCCACACCGGATTGACGGCCATCTCGATAACGCTGAACGTCCCCACCGGCGTCTCCCAGCCGGGCATGCCCACACCCACGGGGAAGCGGCGCAGCTCCCGTCCCCCTTCCATCACCCTCAGCAACCGGCGGCTTCGATCAAGCACCAACTCCCTCTCCCGGGCAGCGGTGGGGACGGAGGCGTCGGGGGCGGAGCCCATCGGCACGGCGGCCGGTTCGGCAGCGGCGTACACAGGAATGGCGCGGGCCAGGACTGGCACCGGCCGGCAGAAGCCCAGCAGAGCGGGAACGGCGACCAGAGCAAGGCCTGGCCACCTGGGACGCGGATGGGGAGGTGTGAATCGGTGCGGCAAGGATTCCACCGCCCATGGACAGGAACTCCGCGGTTCAGGGTAGCCAGGGAGCATCGGAAAAATCCGGATCCCGCTTCTCCAGGAAGGCGTTGCGGCCCTCCTGGCCCTCAGGTGTCCGGTAGAAGAGATGGGTGGCCTGTCCCGCCAGTTCCTGCAGCCCCGCCAGACCATCGGTCTCGGCATTGAAGGCGGCCTTGAGACAGCGGATCGCCGTGGGACTGTGCTGGAGCACCTCCCGGGCCCAGGCCACCCCCTGCCTCTCCAGGTCTGCCAGCGGCACCACGGCATTCACCAGCCCCATCGCCAGGGCCTCGGCTGCGCTGTAGCGGCGGCAGAGGAACCAGATCTCGCGCGCCTTGCGCTGGCCCACCACCCGGGCCAGGTAGCCCGCGCCGAAGCCGCCGTCGAAACTTCCCACCCGGGGGCCGGTCTGGCCGAACACGGCGTTCTCGGCCGCCAGACTCAGGTCGCAGAGAAGGTGCAGCACCTGCCCGCCGCCGATGGCATAGCCGGCCACCAGGGCGATCACCACCTTGGGCAGGCTGCGGATGATCCGCTGCAGATCGAGCACGTTGAGCCGCGGGAGGCCCGATTCATCCAGGTAACCGCCATCGCCGCGCACGCTCTGGTCCCCGCCCGCACAGAAGGCCCAGACACCATCGGCCGCCGGTCCGGCGCCGGTGAACAGCACCACGCCGATGGAGGGATCGTCCCGCACCCGGTTGAAGGCGTCGCAGAGCTCCCGCACGGTGAGCGGCCGGAAGGCGTTGCGCTTCTCGGGCCGGTTGATGCTGATCCTGGCGATGCCGTCCCCGCTGGTCTCGAAGCGGATGTCGGTGTAGGTGGCGGCGGTGGTCCAGGTCGGCAGGGGCTGGGAGGCGGGGGTCATGGAGTGGCGGTGGGTCCTGCGGCCAGAGCTGCGGCCATTGTGCGCAGCCGCTGCCGCAGGGCCGCGTCCCGGCGCCGGTCGCTGCTCAGCACCAGCAGGGCCATGGGCTGGGCCAGGGCCCAGGCCAGATCATGCTCCAGCTCGGCCGGATCCATCAGCCGACGTCCCGGCACCCCATGCACCGCCGCCAGCGCCAGCGGATCCAGGGGCTGGGGCATGGCGAAGAGCCGCTCGAAATCGAGGGCCGCGTCCGGATCGGTGCGGATCGGCAGTTGTTCGAAGATGCCGCCGCCGCCGTTGTCGATCAGCACCACGGTGAGCCGCCCCCGCAGCTGCGATCGCCACAGCCAGCCGTTGCTGTCGTGGAGCAGGGCCAGATCACCGCTCACCAGCACCGCCTGGCCCAGGGCTTCCGCCAGGCCGCAGGCGCTTGAAAGGGTGCCGTCGATGCCGGAGGCCCCCCGGAAGCCGTGGATCGGGCGGGGCGGGGCCGCCGGGTCGGCAAAGCTCTCCCAGTCGCGCACCGGACTGCTGTTGGCCAGCAGCACCGGCAGGCCCGCGGGCAGCAGCCTGCTGAGACGGCGAGCCAGGGCCGGTTCGCCGCCGTCCTCTGCCAGCTCCCGCGCCACCAGCCCCTGCACCGCCGCTTCCGCCCGCCGCCAACGCCCCGCCAGCGCCAGGGATTCCCCGGCGGCGCGGCCCTGCCACGACTCCTGGGGTTGCCCCCCCAGCCAGGCCGCCAGACCGGCTCCGTACTGGGCCTGCACCACCCGGAGGGGATCGAGGGGGCGATCGTCCCCCTCGCTGACCAGCAGCTGAGGGCCAGGCAGGCCGACCAGCCATCGCTGCAGGCGCCGGCTGGCGGGCAGGGGGCCCAGGCGCAGCACCTGCGGAGCCTGCAGGGACGGAATCTCCAGGCCGGCGCCGTCGGCCAGGATCAGGTCGTAGCCGATCACCGTCTCCAGATCCTGCAGGCCGCGCAGGCCCGAGAGGGCATCGGCCAGCACCGGCCAGCCGCTGCGCCGCTGCCAGCACCGCAGGGCCTCGACGTGGCCGGGCCAGGCCGTGCTCCTGCCTCGCCAGGGGCCGGCCACCACCACCCCGGGGCGATCCGGGTCCAGCACAGCGGTGCCAGGGCACGGCGCCAGCGGCGTGGCAGCGGCGGAAGCACCGTCCGGGGCCGCCGGAGGAGGGTCCGCCATCGCGCCGGCGAGCCCGCCGGCCAGGGCCGACAGCTCCGAGGCGCTCGCATGCAGGGGGTCGTCGAAAGGCAGATTGAGGTGCACTGCTCCCGGGGGACGGCCGGCGCCGTCCCCCAGGGCGGCTTCCATAGCCCTCCAGGCCAGGTCCTCCAGCGCCTCCGGCGCCGTCGCCGCCAGCCCCTCGGGGGCCCCGCCGCCCAGCCAGCGGCAGCTGCAGCCCAGGAAGGCCTCCTGGTTGACGCTCTGGTTGGCACCACAGCCTTTCAGCCGCGCCGGCCGGTCGGCCGTGAGCAGCAACAGGGGAATGGTGCCGAAATCGGCCTCCACGGCGGCGGGCAGCAGGTTGGCGACCGCCGTACCCGAGGTGGTGATGACCGCCGCCGGCAGGCCGCTGCCCCGGCCGAGGCCGAGGGCGAAGAAGGCAGCGGAGCGCTCGTCGATGGCCGTGTGCAGCCGCAGGCCCCCGGCCTCCAGCAGGGCGGCGGCCACCGCCAGGGGGGCGGAACGGCTTCCGGGGCAAAGCACCACATGGCGCAGGCCGCCCCGCCGCAGGGCCCCCAGCAGCGTCAGGGCAGCTCGGACGTTCGCCAGTGAGGACGGGGACCCGGCCAAGCGGGGCGCTCCGGTGTTCAGGATGGAGCGATCATCCTCACGGACGGCCACACCATGGGCAGCGGCCCCGCCAGCGCCAGAGCGTCCCTTCCGCCGCTCCTGCGCCAGATCGCCCAGCTACTGCTCTGGGTGCTGCTGGCCCTGCTGCTGCGCTGGACCGTGGTGGAGCCCCGCTGGATCCCCTCCGGCTCGATGCTGCCCACCCTGCAGCTGCAGGACCGGGTGCTGGTGGAGAAGCTCAGCCCCCGGTTCGGTGCTGGTGTCCGCACCGGAAGCATCGTGGTCTTCCATCCGCCCGAGCTCCTGCGCGAGGCCGGATACGACCCCCGTTCCGCCCTGATCAAACGGGTGGTGGCCGTGGCCGGTGACCGGGTGGAAGTGAAAGAGGGCCGGCTCTGGCGCAATGGCCGGCCCGCCGATCCCGACTGGGCCAGGGAGCCGATGGGCTACGACCTGGACCCCTTCATGGTTCCGGCCGGAGAGGTGCTGGTGCTGGGGGACAACCGCAACGCCAGCCTGGATTCCCATCTTTGGGGCCCTCTGCCGGAGAAAGAGCTGATCGGCACGGCGATCTGGCGCTACTGGCCCCTGGCCCGCTTCGGACCGATTCGGTTCTCCCCTGCCGAAGGCGGGGAGCTCCACTGAAATGCTGAGTTATGGTGCGTGTCGTGTTGCAGCACACACCGGAGGGCAAATGTTCAACCCGGAGTTTCTGACCGCAGATAACGAGGCGATCAGCGACAACTCGCTGATTCAGTACCTGCAGGAACAGTCTCCGGACGTTCTCCAGCGGGTGGCGCGCTCCGCCACCGGTGACATCCAGGACATCATCCGTCACAACGTGCAGGGCCTGCTCGGCATGCTGCCAGGCGAGCAGTTCGAGGTGAAGATCCAGGCCAGCCGCGACAACCTGGCCGGCCTGCTCGCCTCCGCCATGATGACGGGTTACTTCCTGCGCCAGATGGAACAGCGCATGGAGCTGGAAACGGCGCTCATCGGCAGTGGCGGTCTCGAGGGCAGCCTCGATGACGACCCCGGCGAACTGGAGCTCTGAGCCGCCTTCCCTCAGACCTCAGCCTTCTCCCCCGGAACCAATCCCAGGCCCACCAGGGTGCGATCGATCCTGGCCAGGGTTTTCCATGAACCCTGATCGGGTGCCCAGTCACGGGATTCGATCCGATCGGCCAGGTCGGCCAGCAATGTCGGCGCGCAGGCCACCGGGGCGTCGTAATGGGCCGGCACGAGCCAGCGAAGCTCCCCGAGGCCGGCCAGGGCACGGATCCAGGCCACCAGCGACTGTCGCTGACGGGGAAAGACAAGCCTCTCCAGCACCGCCGCCACCTGCAGGGTGCTGCGCCCCTCGGGGACAAGGGCCTCGAAATCCTCCTGCCAGCCCGGCAGCCAGCGAAACGGGTAGAACCCGAAGTGGGTGCGGGGGCTGCGGCACTGGGGTGCCAGGCAGCGACGCAGCACCTGACCCAGGGGGGGCACCTCCAGGGGCCGGGGGCGCAGGTAGTTGGCGAACAGCACCAGCCGTCGCCAGCCCTTTCGCCGCTGATCAAGGTTATCCACCAGGGGCTCATCCCCCCGATCGCGGGCATGGAAGAGCAGGGGGGTGGGATCCAGATCGAAGACCGCCGGCGGCTCCGGCGGAATCGCCACCAAGGCATCGGTGAGCAGCAGGCTGCCGCTGGCCCGATCGAAGCAGGCGATCTCCATGAAGGTGCCCAGGCCCAGATCCAGGGGTCCCAGGGGCAGCCAGTCCAACTGATCACCATGGGGCAGCCCGTCGCTCAGCAGCACCCGGGTGCGGGAGGCTGGGAAACCCAGCCAGGCGGGAGGCAGCGACAGGGGAAAACTCCACTGCTTCGGCGTCACCCAGACCTGGGCGTCGGGGAACGCCCGGGCCATCGCCGGCACCGGCAGCTTGTGCTCCAGCCCCGAAGCGGTGGGCAGCACGATGGTGCAGACCGGACCGTGCCGCTCCTCCAGCTGACGCAGCTGCTCCCGCACTTCGGCCGTGGGGGCCACCGGGGCGTAGAGCAGCAGCCCCTCACGCACCCGCAGCACGGTCATGCGGATGGGAACCGCCACGTACCAGACCCCCTGCAACTGCTCGAAGCTCCAGAGGCGGTCGGCGATCAGTTCCCGCACCAGGGTGCGGCGCCGGCCATAGGGATAGAGGGGCAGCAGGGGCCACCAGGGCCAGCGTTGCTGGGCGGCCGAGGCCGTCACGCCGGAGGGAACCGGGTGGCCCGGGGAGAACGGCGCCGCTGGGCCAGCAGGCCGTGGCGGGGGGCGAACAGGAAGGCGACAAGGAAAAGCAGGGTCTGCACCAGCACGATGCAACCCGCCGTGGAGGCGTCCATCCAGTAACTCCAGTAGATCCCACCGAGGCTGGAGAGCACCGCGGAGAGAATCGCGATCCAGGCCATGCGATCGAAACGATCGGTGAGCAGGTAGGCCGTCGCGCCGGGGGTGACCAGCATCGCCACCACCAGGATGATCCCCACGGTCTGCAGGCCGGCCACCGCCGCCAGGGACAGCACCGAGAGCAGCAGGTAGTGCAGCACCCCTGTGTGGATGCCGATCGAACGGGCGTGGGTGGGATCGAAGCAGAACAGGATCAGGTCCTTGCGCAGCACCAGCAGCACGGCGAGCACCAGCAGGCTGATCAGCACGGTCTGGAGGATGTCGCCGGAGCTGATGCCCAGCACGTTGCCGAACAGGATGTGGGACAGGTCGATGGTGCTGCGCACCTTGGAGATCAGGGTGAGGCCCAGGGCGAAGAAACCTGTGAACACCAGCCCGATCACCGTGTCCTCCTTGATCCGGGTCATCTGCTTGATGTAGCCGATCACCGCCACCGACCCCACTCCGAACACGAAGGCCCCCACCGCGAAGGGCAGGTTGAGGGCGTAGGCGATCACCACCCCGGGCATCACCGCATGGGACACCGCATCCCCCATCAGGGCCCAGCCCTTGAGGGTCATGAAGCAGGAGAGCAGCCCGCAGACGCAGGAGACCAGGGTGCTGACCAGCAGGGCACGCACCATGAAATCGTGCTGGAGGGGTTCGAGCAGCCAGGGGAGCAACGCCGTCATGGCGCCTTGGGGGACTCCGGGTCCAGGGACTCGGGCGGTTCCGCCTCCAGGCGCAGACCGCCGAAGGTGAGGGCCAGGTTCTCGCTGGTGAAGACCGAGGAGGTCTCGCCGTAGGCCAGCACCGTCTTGTTGATCAGCACCACCTGGTCGCAGAAGCTGGTCACATGGGCGAGGTCGTGGGTGGAGATCATCAGGGTCCGTCCCTCGCGGCGGAACTGCTGGAACAGTTCGATCATCAGCTTCTCGGTGCGGATGTCCACGCCGTTGAAGGGCTCATCGAGCAACATCACCGAAGCACCCTGGGCGAGGGCCCGGGCCAGGAAGGCTCGCTTGCGCTGACCGCCGGAGAGGGCGCCGATCTGGCGATGGCGCAGCGGCCAGAGATCGACGCGCTCGAGGGCCTCCCGCACCGCCTCCCGATCGGCCGGGCGGGGAATGCGCAGCAGGTTCATGGCGCCGTAGCGGCCCATCATCACCACCTCGTGGACATTGACCGGAAAGTTCCAGTCGACGCTCTCGGTCTGAGGGACGTAGGCCACCGCCCGGGCGCGACGTGCCTGCCGCAGGGGCAGGCCGTTGATGGCGATGCTGCCGGCGGAGGGACGCACGAAGCCCATCAGGGCCTTGAAAAGGGTGGATTTCCCGGCCCCGTTCATGCCGACCAGGGCACAGATGGTGCCGGCGTCGAGGTGCAGGGAGGCGTCGTGAACGGCCACCACACCGTGGTAATCGACACAGAGATTTCGGACCGAGATGCGCTCGATCGGGGGTTGGGACGCAGGGCGTGACGGCATCGTTCAGCTCCCCGCCAGACCCTCGCGCAGGGTCTTCAGGTTACGACGCTGGAGCTCCAGCAGGTTGGGGGCCGGTCCGTCCGGAAGGGACAGCGAGTCGACATGGAACACCCCCCCGAACCGGGCCCCGGACTCCCGGGCCACCTGCTGCTGGGGCTCGGCGCTGACCGTGCTTTCGCAGAACACCGCCGGCACCCGGCGGGCCTTCACCAGGGCGATGAGGCCGGCCATGCGCTGGGGGGTGACCTGGGATTCGGCGTTGACCGGCCAGAGGTAGGCCTCGGTGAGGCCGTAGTCGCGGGCCAGATAGGAAAAGGCCCCCTCGCAGGTGGCCAGCACCCGCCGGGCGGGGGGGATCCGGGCCAGGGAGGCGCGCAGTTCCCGATCGAGGGCATCCAGCTGGGCCCCGTAGCGCTCGGCGTTGCGGCGGTAGGTCCGGGCGCCGGGGGGGTCGAGAGCGGTGAGGGCGCGGCGGATGTTCTCCACATAGACCTTGGCCAGCCGGGGCGACATCCAGGCATGGGGATTGGGCTTGCCCTGGTAGGCGTCGCCGGCGATCGGCAGGGGGGTGATCCCGTCGGTGAGGGTCACGTGGGGCACGTCGGGAATGGAGGTATAGAACCGCTGGGCCCAGCGCTCCAGCCCGAAGCCGTTCTCCAGCACCATCCGGGCACCGGAGGCCCGCTTGAGATCGCTGGGGGTGGGCTCGTAGCCGTGGATCTCGGCGCCGAGCTTGGTGATCGATTCCACCCGCACCCGATCGCCGGCCACCTGCCGGGCCATGTCGGCCAGGATGGTGAAGGTGGTGAGCACCAGGGGCCTGGTGTCGGCCGCACCGGGAGCCTCATCCTGCACGGGGGTGCAGGCCAGCAGCAGGGGGAGCAGCAGGGTGGCGACGAGCCCAGCGTTCCGAACCCTGTCACGGTGGGAGCTCCGGCCCACCGGGCCGTGGCGGCGGCGTTCGGGCATTCAGCGGGCAGGGAATCAGAAAAGCTTGTCAGGAACCCTTGTCGCACCGTGACAGGCGATGCAAATCGAGTTCCAGGGCATCGCCCCGCTGCGATGGCCATAAAAAAAGCCCCCAGGGAGAGGGGGCCATGCAAGGGATGGAAGGTCCGTGACCGGGCCGAGGAGGCCCCGGGACTCAGCCGATCGCCGGGGCCTGGAGGGCGACGGGAACGGTCTGGACCGTGGCCAGATCGAGCGGGAAGTTGTGGGCATTGCGCTCGTGCATCACCTCGAAACCGAGGTTGGCCCGGTTGATCACATCGGCCCAGGTGTTGATCACCCGGCCCTGACTGTCCAGCACCGACTGGTTGAAGTTGAAGCCGTTCAGGTTGAACGCCATGGTGCTGATGCCCAGGGACGTGAACCAGATACCCACCACCGGCCAGGCGGCCAGGAAGAAGTGCAGGCTGCGGCTGTTGTTGAAGGAGGCGTACTGGAAGATCAGGCGACCGAAGTAGCCGTGGGCGGCCACGATGTTGTAGGTCTCCTCTTCCTGGCCGAACTTGTAGCCGTAGTTCTGGCTCTCGCTCTCGGTGGTCTCCCGCACCAGGGAGGAGGTCACCAGGGAGCCGTGCATGGCGGAGAACAGGGAGCCACCGAACACTCCGGCCACACCCAGCATGTGGAAGGGGTGCATC
Source organism: uncultured cyanobacterium (assembly GCA_963772735.1). GTDB lineage: Bacteria > Cyanobacteriota > Cyanobacteriia > PCC-6307 > Cyanobiaceae > Cyanobium. The sequence continues at coordinate 132,397 of CAVYYO010000005.1, forward strand.
AGGATGTTGTGCTCCGCCTGGAACACCAGCATGAAGTTGAAAGTGCCGGAGATGCCGAGGGGCATGCCGTCGGAGAAGGAACCCTGGCCCAGGGGATAGATCAGGAACACCGCGAAGGCCGCCGAGAGAGGGGCGCTGTAGGCCACGCAGATCCAGGGGCGCATGCCGAGGCGATAGCTCAGTTCCCACTGGCGGCCCATGTAGGCGGAGATGCCGATCAGGAAGTGGAAGACCACCAGCTGGTAGGGGCCACCGTTGTAGAGCCATTCGTCGAGGCTGGCGGCTTCCCAGATGGGGTAGAAGTGCAGGCCGATGGCGTTGCTGGAGGGAACAACGGCGCCGGAGATGATGTTGTTGCCGTACATCAGCGAGCCGGCGACGGGCTCACGGATGCCATCGATATCGACGGCAGGTGCCGCGATGAAGGCGACGACGTAGCAGATGGTGGCGGCCAGCAGGCAGGGGATCATCAGCACACCGAACCAACCGACGTAGATGCGGTTGTTGGTGGAGGTCACCCAGGCGCAGAAGCTTTCCCAGCTTTGGGCGCGGCCGCTGCGAAGAGCAGTGGTCATGGAAGTAGGACGGGTAGGAAGAGGCTGCGAAGCCTCAGGAAAGGCCTCCGTAAGGGAGGTCCGTTCAAATTAGGCAAGGCTCTCCTGGGTTCCGGCGGGGCTCAAAGATCCTTCAAGCAAGTCGGCATCAGCGCAATCATTCTTCATGAAGCTATTTCATGAAGCTCCGCTGCAAAGGCGCCGTGACCGAGACATGCCTAGCAAGAAGCCCCCCGAAACACACCTCCGGAGTTCTCACCGATGGAGATCGCCGCTAAGGAGACAGCGGCAGGGGACCGTCGCTGCGAGAGGGAGAGGGCAGCTGCTGAGCGATCCAGGCCTGGGCCTGCCGCAGGAAACCGGCCCAGTCGAGTTTCTCCGCTTCGGCCGCCCGCGCCACCAGCAGGGGGGCCTCCCGCTTGATCACCTCCAGATCCGGTGCGGCCACCCCGACGGAAAGAGCCAGCAGATCGGCCATGGCATGGCTCACCACCCGGGTGAGGTAGGCCGCACTGAGGGCCTGGAGGGCTCCGCCCACCAGCCAGGTGGCGCCATGGAGGCGAACGGCGGCCGTCAGCGCCTGGCTGCTCCACTCCACCACCCCCAGCAGCAGGGAGGCCCTGCCCAGTTCCCCGGCGGCGGCCTTGAGTTGTTCCAGGGTCCAGGGGCAGTCCCAGAGGCGGGCCATTTCCTGGAGCATCAATCCATTGGCCGCTGCCAGCACCAGCAGGTCGAGGCTCGGAAGCGGTGCGGCGAACACGCCGGCCGCCACCACCCACTGGGTGCGCTGCTGCAGCTGCACCAGCCGCTGGCGGCGCAACCTCTCCAGCTCCGCCTGCCAGCGACGATGCAGGTCCTCGATGCGGCGCAGGGGGGTGGCGGTGCGAAGGGCCGGACCATCCTTGGCCATCCACCGGGCCAGGGGCTCCAGGCAGGTGGTCAGCCGTTCGGGGCGACCGTCCCAGAACAGCAACCGGGTGGGATCGACCGCGGGCCACTGGCTGCGAAGCTCGGCCTTCAGATTCGTGGGATCACAGGGCACCTCCGGTTGCAGCAGCAGCCACAGGGGCTGGGCCGGCGGAACCGCCTCCAGCCAGCGCAGATCAGCGGCCCGCAGGGGAGTGGGCAGGTGGAAGAGGACCACATCGGCGGCAGCGAAGCCCTCGGGCCAGCGCCGCTCGTGGCTGACCGCCGGCAGGGCCTCGCCCCACTGCAGGCGCAGGGCGAGGGGGCCCCGCAGGGCCTGCTGGAGCGGGGCCCCCCAGGACGCTTCAGGCGCGACGGATCCCACCAGGGCCAGGTGCAGCCCCGTGCGGGCACCGTCATCCCGCAGGCCGGCAAGGACCCGATCACGCCGGACCGCGCCATCGCCATCCTCTCCCTCCAGCCGTTCGAATTGCGCAAGCAGATGCCGGCAGCGCTGCAGCCAGCCGTCGAAGCTGCGCGGCAGCCGGGGCTGCAGGGGAGCCCTCGGGCGGCGGCCCAGCCACCACCAGCCCCCAGCCAGCAGACCGAGACCCAGCAGACTGGCGTCCCCGCCGGGGATGGCCCGCAGGATCACCTCTCCCCCCAGCACCCCTCCGGCGAGCAGCAGAGCAGGCCTGGCCCAGCGGGCGTTCAGCAGGGAGACCAGTTCGGCGGGGCGGAGGGGGTCCGGGGGCGTCACGGGGGAGGGCCGTCGGTGATGCCTCTCTAGCTCAGAAGGGCCGGTGGTCACACCCCCGACCTCCTGTCGTAAGGAGCAGCACAAGCAGACACCCGCAGGGCGCAGCATGATTCCCTTGACGTCCGTGGCCGATCCGTGCAGCCTTCCGATGCCCGATCCGGCGCGTCCGTGACGGCATATGGCCTTTTTTTGCTGGAGAAACAGTGGCGCCAGGTGCGTCAGGCTCACGCCGAACTCCGTCGCAGCGACCGCTGGCACGGGGGTCTGCCGGTGCTGCTGCTGGAACGGTGCTGGTTACGGCTGAGCCGGGTGGCGGTGGCGGATCTGGCCCACCGCCTGCCGCCGGACTGCAGCCAGGAGGCTCCCGAGCTGCGGCGCTACCGGGAACTGGTGGCCGAGGGTCTTTCCGCCTGGGAAGCCGAACGGCTGTGCTGGGAGGATTTCGGGGCGGACGCCTGCCGGCAGGCCCTGAGGAACTTCTGGGCCGCCCAGGAGCGGGGGCCCCAGGGCTGGACACTCGAGACCTATCTGGATTTGCTGAAACAGTACCGGCGGAGTTTTGAGCAGGGAGAAGGCCGGCCCCTGCCCCTGCTGGTGCTGGCCCGGCGGCAGGGCCCCGCCCGCCCGGGCAGGCACCGGCTGCTCTGGCTTGAACCCGAAGGGGCCGGGGGCCGCCGCTCAATGCGCGACACTTGCCCCTGATTGCAGGCTGCGGCGATGGCCGACGACACCAACACTCCTCTTCCCGTGAGCTCCGAACGCAGGGGATCCTCCGAGCGGGGCGGCCGTCCAGGCCCGAACCGGGAGCCCGGAGGCTTCCGCATCCGTCTGAGCGACAACGAGATGCAGGCGGCCCGTGCCTTGCAGGAGGCCTTCGGGCTCCGTTCCACCGTGGCCGTGCTCGGCTTCGCCCTGCGGACTCTCGCCGACCAGCTGGAGAAGGGCCAGCTGGAGGCCCTCGTGGCCGAACACCGCGCCCAGGCCGGCTCCGGTAGCCGGCCCCGGGGGGGGGAGCCCCGCCGCGGTGGCGGCGATGGGCAGCCCCGCCCTGAGGGCCGTGGCGGCCGCGGCGGCGCCCGGATCGATCCCTTCGCCCGGCCCAGCAAGCCCGCTCCCCCCATCGAGGTGAGCGAGCCCGGCGAGGTCAGTGAACCGGCCGGGGTCAGTGAACCGGTCGGGGCCAGCGAACCGGCAGGGGCCAGCGAACCCGAACCGATCGCGACCGAGGCTCAAGTTGAAGCCGTTGATGCCGATGCGGCCGAGAGCGACGTCCCTCCCAAGCCAGAGGCGTGACGGAAGCGGCCCATGCGCCGGCGCGCCCCCGCGTGCTCTCCGGCGTGCAGCCCACCGGGGCACTGCACCTGGGCAACTGGCTGGGAGCGATCCGCAACTGGGTGGCCCTGCAGGACAGCCATGAGACCTTCTTCTGCGTGGTCGACCTGCACGCCATCACCGTGCCCCACGATCCCCGGCGCCTGGCGGAGGACACCCTCACGACGGCAGCCCTCTACCTGGCCTGCGGCATCGACCCGCAGCACTCCACGGTGTTCGTGCAGAGCCACGTGAGCGCCCACAGCGAGCTGTGCTGGCTGCTCAACTGCGTCACGCCGCTGAACTGGCTGGAGCGGATGATCCAGTTCAGGGAAAAAGCGCTCAAGCAGGGCGACAACGTCTCGGCCGGCCTGCTCGATTACCCGGTGCTGATGGCGGCCGACATCCTTCTCTATGACGCCGACCGGGTGCCGGTGGGGGAGGACCAGAAGCAGCATCTGGAACTCGCCCGCGACATCGCCCAGCAGCGCATCAATGCCCGCTTCGCTCCGGACGAGGAACACCCGATCCTCAAGGTGCCCGAGCCCCTGATCCTGCGGGAGGGGGCTCGGGTGATGAGCCTCACCGACGGCACCAGCAAGATGAGCAAGAGCGACCCCAACGAGGGTTCCCGCATCACCCTGCTGGATCCCCCCGAGGCCATCACCCGCAAGATCAAGCGAGCCAAGACCGATCCGGTGATGGGCCTTGAATTCGGCAATCCAGACCGACCGGAGGCCGACAACCTGCTGGGGCTCTACGCCCTGCTGGCCGGCCTGAGCAGGGAGCAGGCGGCGGCGGACTGCGCGTCCATGGGCTGGGGCCGCTTCAAGCCCCTTCTGGCGGAAGCCGCGGTGGAGGCCCTACGTCCGCTCCAGGAGCGGTACGGGGAGCTGCGCAGCGATCCCGCGACGCTCCTGGAAGTCCTGGCGAACGGCAGGGAGAGGGCCACGATCGTGGCCGAGGCCACCCTGGAGCGGGTGCGTGACGCCCTCGGCTTCCTTGCTCCCCGCTGAAGCGAGCGGGCCCTCCGGCTGGGACGGAACGCCGCGCCGGGGCCTTGACAGGTCGTCAGACCGGGGCGGGCACCGGCCGGGAGGGCTCCGGAAGGTGAACGAATCCTTAGGTATTGATCACTACACCTGATCGATTCCGGAGGCTGGAATGGGCGGGTGCGGCTCCGTTCCCGACCTGGCAGGCCCCCTGCTGAGCGGGAATGTCCCCCTGGCCTGACTGGGATCCTTGAGATGTGTCGTTTCCCAGACAGGCTGGACAAGCATGGGTTGACCTTTTCTGTCCAGTACGGGTGGAGGGGGCTCGCCACCGGAGCCTGACCTTGAGCAAGGTCATGGCGCTCTGATGATCAGATCGCCCTTGCGTCGGCAAAACAGGTTTTCGACATTTCCCCGCCAACCCGGTCCCTTCGCCCTCGGGGTGATGCTGATGCTGTTGCCGATGTCAGCCCGGCCGGTCCCTCCGGCCCCCACGCCGGCAGGTACCCCCTTCGCCTCCACCCAGGCCATGGCCACCACCTCCCTCGACGCTGAGGGGTCAGGCCCTTACCGGATCACACCAGAGAGGCGGGCCCTGCTGAACACCATCCGCTACGCCGAAGGCACCTGGAAGGACGGCAGCATGGCGGGCTATCAGGTGCTCTATGGAGGCGGTCGCTTCGCCGACCTCAGTCGCCATCCGGAGATCACCATCCGGCGCCGCTACACCAGCGCCGCTGCCGGCGCCTATCAGTTTCTGCCCACCACCTGGAACCAGGCGGCCCAGCGACTCGGCCTCAGGGACTTCCGTCCGGACAGTCAGGACCAGGCGGCCCTGCATCTGATGCAGCAACGGGGAGCCCTCGTGGCCTTCGACCGCCAGGGCCTGAGTGCCGACGTCCTGGCCCGCCTGGCCCCGGAATGGGCCTCCCTGCCCACCCTCCAGGGCGGCAGTCATTACGGCCAGCCGGTGAAGGGACGGGAGGAACTGAAGCGATTCTACGAGCGGGAACTGGAGCGGCAACGGAGTCTGGCCAGCGCCTGAGCCGCCGTCTCAGGGTTCGCGGTACACCACCCTGCCCCGCTCGTCATTGCCCACGTCCAGCAGATGGTCGAGCATCAACCGCTCGATCTCGGCCGTCACCGCGCCGCTGTTGGCTTCCGGAGGCAGCTGCAGCTCCAGCAGGGCATCGTTGAGGGTGAAACCGGAGGGAGACTTGCGCCGGGCCAGCTGAAGTAACTGGCGTTCGATCGGGGGATAGGGGGGTGCCTCGGCCCCGGAGAGGGCCTGCTCCAGCAGCAGGGACTGGTTGGCCTGGCGCACCATGTCGGGCACCAGCACCAGATCCAGCAGCTGGCCGATGCCGCAGAGCCCGAAGGTGAGGAGCCACAGCACACCGCTCGCCGGCTTGCGGTTGTAGAAGCGCTGCAGTCCGAACACCCCCACGAAGCAGGCACACCAGAAGAGGTAGCTCAAGGCCACGCTGCGCTTCTCGGCCGTGCGATCCAGGGCCGTCAGGGCACCCCCGGGCGTTGCTCCTGGCGCTGCTCTCCGGGCTGATCTCGGCGTGGGTCGGGAGGCCATCACAGGATTCAGCCTCTCCAACCTAGGACCGATGGGTCCGCCCTCAGGCTCCGGTGGAGCGGGGCGGGCACGGACCCAAAGGTGGGTCTCGATACCATGCCATCAACTGGTGCTCTCCATGACGTCCGCGCCCCCCTCCCCGGTGTCACCGGCCTCCAGTGCCGCAGCAGCCGATGGCGCCCCCATCGCGCTGCCGAAGACCAGCGAGAGTCCCCGGCTGCAGCGCATCCGCCATTCCATGAGCCACGTGCTTGCCATGGCGGTGCAGAAACTGTTCCCCAGGGCCCAGGTGACCATCGGCCCCTGGACCGAAACAGGGTTCTACTACGACTTCGACAACCCCGAGCCCTTCACGGAGGCCGACCTGAAGGCCATTCAGAAGGAAATGGGCCGGATCATCGGCCGGCGCCTGCCCCTGGTCCGCATCGAGGTGAGCAGGGAGGAGGCCGAACGCCGCATCCGGGCCCAGAACGAGCCCTACAAGCTGGAGATCCTGGAGGGCCTCAGCGAGCCGATCACCCTCTACACCCTGGGGGAACATTGGTGGGACCTCTGCGCCGGCCCCCACGTGGAGCACACCGGCGAGCTGAATCCCAAGGCCTTCGCCCTCGAGAGCGTGGCCGGGGCCTACTGGCGCGGCGATGAGAACCGCGCCCAGCTGCAGCGCATCTACGGCACTGCCTGGGAGACGCCGGAGCAGCTGGCCGAGTACAGGCGGCGCAAGGAGGAGGCCCTGCGCCGCGACCACCGGCGGCTGGGCACCGACCTGGACCTCTTCTCGATCGAGGAGGAAGCCGGCGCCGGGCCTGGTGTTCTGGCATCCCCGCGGCGCCCGCATGCGTCTGCTGATCGAGGATTTCTGGCGCCAGGCCCACTTCGAAGACGGCTACGAGCTGCTCTACACCCCCCACGTGGCGGACCTCAGCCTCTGGAAGACCTCGGGCCACCTCGACTTCTACAGCGAGAGCATGTTCGGCCCGATGGTGGTGGACGAGCGGCAGTACCAGCTCAAGCCGATGAACTGCCCGTTCCACGTGCTCACCTACGCCAGCCGGCTGCGCTCCTACCGGGAACTGCCGATCCGCTGGGCGGAGCTGGGCACGGTCTACCGCTACGAGCGGCCCGGGGTGATGCACGGGCTGATGCGGGTGCGCGGCTTCACCCAGGACGACGCCCACGTCTTCTGCCTGCCGGAGCAGATCTCCGATGAGATCCTGCGGGTGCTCAACCTCACCGAGCACATCCTCTCCACCTTCGACTTCCGCAGCTACGAAGATCCACCTCTCCACCCGTCCCGAGAAGTCGATCGGCGACGACGGCGTCTGGGAGCTGGCCACCGCCGGTCTCGTGGAGGCCCTGGAGCGCAAGGGCTGGCCCTACAAGCTGGACGAGGGGGGCGGGGCCTTCTACGGCCCCAAGATCGACATCAAGATCGAGGATGCCATCGGCAGGCTGTGGCAGTGCTCCACGATCCAGCTCGACTTCAACCTGCCGGAGCGCTTCGATCTGCACTACGTGGCGGCCGACGGCAGCCGGGCGCGGCCGATCATGATCCACCGCGCCATCTTCGGTTCCCTGGAACGGTTCTTCGGCGTGATGGTGGAAAACTACGCCGGGGATTTCCCTTTCTGGCTGGCGCCGGAACAGCTGCGTCTGCTGCCCGTCACCGACGAAGCACTGCCCTGGGCCGAAGAACTGCAGGGTCTGCTGAAGGCCGGGGGCATCCGCGCCTCGATCGACCACAGCGGTGAACGGCTGGGCAAGCTGATCCGCAACGGCGAGCAGATGAAGATCCCCGTGCTGGGGGTGATCGGCGCCCGGGAAGTGGAGAACCGCAGCGTCAGCCTGCGCAGCCGGCGCCAGGGGGACCTGGGCAGCGTGGGGGCCGGCGCCCTGGTGGCGGCCGCCACGGCGGCCAACGCCGGACGGCTGGCCAGCCTGGCGCTGACGTGAGCCTCCTGCTGGCGGGCGACATCGGCGGCACCAAGACCCTGCTCAGCCTCTGGCGGCCGGGACAGGACCGGCCGGAATTGCTCCAGGAGGAACGCTTCGTCTCGGCCGCCTGGGACGATCTGGCCCCTTTGGTGGCCCACTTTCTCGCCGTTGCCGAGGCGGCCGGAGAAGCCTCCGTGGCTGCCGCCTGTTTCGCCGTGGCCGGCCCGGTGCAGGGGGGGCGGGCCCGGCTCACCAACCTTCCCTGGCAACTGGAGGCCGAATCCCTGGCCGACCGCCTGGGGCTGCCGCGGGTGGAGCTGGTCAACGACTTCGCCGCGCTCATCTACGGCCTGCCCCACCTGGACGACTCCCAGACGGCGACCGTGCGCGAGGGGGAGCGTGATCCCCAGGCCCCGCTGCTGATCCTGGGAGCGGGCACGGGGCTGGGGGTGGCCCTGGGTCTGCCCACCCCCTGCGGCCTGCAGGCCATCGCCAGTGAGGCGGCCCACGGGGAATTCGCCCCCCGCTGCCGGCGGGAATGGGACCTCAAGGAATGGCTCCGCAGCGACCTGGCTCTGGACCGGGTCTCGATCGAGCGGGTGGTGAGCGGTACGGGCCTGGGCCATGTGGCCCGCTGGCTGCTGGAGCGTCAGCACCCCGGCGGCGACCATCCGCTCAGCGCCATCGCCCGGCTCTGGCGGGAGTCCGGCGACGGTCCGGCAGAGGCCGACCTGCCCGCCGAGGTGGCGTCGGCCGCCGCCACCGGCGACCCCCTGGCGGCCGACGCCTTGGGCCTGTGGCTGGGGGCCTACGGGAGCGTCTGTGGTGATCTGGCCCTGGCCTGCCTGCCCCGCGGAGGGATCTGGCTGGCGGGGGGCACCGCCGCCAAGCTGCTGTCGAGCCTGCGCTCCGAGGCCTTCCATGAGCCCTTCCTCAACAAGGGACGCCTGCGCGGGGCCCTGGAGCCGGTGCCGATCACCGCCCTGGTGGATCCCGGTGCGGGCAGCTTCAGCGCCGCCTGCCGCGCCCGCATGCTGCTGGCGTGAGCCGACCCCCTGGGGAATCCGGCTGCAACCCGGCTGCAACACTGTCCCCAACGACAGATCTTTTATGGTCAGGCCCCAGATCGGCCAAGGGGTGGTGGTGGAGGTCCCCGCCACCAGCGCCAACATCGGCCCGGGATTCGACTGCCTCGGTGCTGCCCTCGAGCTCGACAACCGCTTCGAGCTGCGGGTGATCCAAGGCGGCGGCGAGCGTTTCGAGCTGATCATCGAAGGGCCCGAAGGAGCCCACCTGCGCGGCGGCCCCGACAACCTGGTGTACCGCTCGGCCCAGCGGGTCTGGCGGGAGGCCGGGCTGGAGCCGGTGGCTCTGGAGGCCCGGGTGCACCTGGCCGTGCCCCCCGCCCGGGGCCTGGGCAGCAGCGCCACCGCCATCGTGGCGGGCCTCATCGGAGCCAATGCCCTGGTGGGGGAACCGCTCAGCCGGGAGAAACTGCTGGAGCTGGCCATCGACATCGAGGGGCATCCCGACAACGTGGTTCCTTCTTTGCTGGGAGGCCTGTGCCTGACGGCCAGGGCCGCCTCCCACCGCTGGCGGGTGGTGCGCTGCGAGTGGAACAGGGCCGTGAAGGCGGTGGTGGCCATTCCCACCATCCGGCTGAGCACCAGCGAAGCGCGCCGGGCCATGCCCCGCAGCATTCCGATCAGCGATGCGGTCATGAACCTGGGCGCCCTCACCCTGCTGCTGCAGGGTCTGCGCACCGGCAACGGCGATCTCATCGCCGACGGGATGCATGACCGCATCCACGAGCCCTACCGCTGGGGACTGATCCAGGGGGGACGGGCGGTGCGGGAGGCGGCCCTGAAGGCCGGGGCCTGGGGCTGCGTGATCAGCGGCGCCGGGCCCAGCCTGCTGGCCCTGGCTCCAGAAAGTTCCGGGGAAGCGGTGGGAGAGGCCATGACCCGGGCATGGGAGGGTGAGGGGGTGGGCAGCCACAGCGCCGTGCTCAACCTGCAGGAGGCGGGCAGCAGCTGGAGGCCCATGGCGACGGCCATGCCGCCGCTGCCGGCCATCCATGAGTAGAACTACTCAGCTGGTAAGCTCCCGCCGTCCGGGACGTCTTCCCGCAGAGGCCGAGCCTCCCGCCATACTTCCTGCCTGGAGCACAGCACCGTGATGGACGCCAGCCTGCCCCTTTCGCTCGCGTCCTCCTCCTTCCCTGAGGCTTTGCCGCCCTCCACGGCGTTTCCCTGGCTCAGCCTGATCGTGCTGCTGCCGGCCATGGCCGCCCTGCTGATGCCCCTGCTGCCCGGTGACGGCAGCGATCCCCGCCTGCCCCGCAGCGTCGCTCTGGGCGTTCTGGGAGTGGATATGGCCCTGATCCTGTGGGTGTTCGCCCGCCACTTCGACGGAAGCCTCGCCGGTCTGCAGCTGGTGGAGCGGGTGTCCTGGGTCCCGGCCCTGGGGCTGGAGTGGTCCCTGGCGGCCGACGGGCTCTCGGCCCCGCTGGTGGTGCTGAGCGGGCTGGTCACCCTGCTGTCGGTGGCGGCCAGCTGGAACATCCGTCTCAAGACGCGTCTCTATTTCGCCCTGATCCTGCTCCAGGCCACGGCCCAGAGCCTGGTGTTCCTGTCCCAGGATTTCCTGCTGTTCTTCCTGGCCTGGGAACTCGAGCTGGTGCCGGTGTACCTGCTGATCGCCATCTGGGGCGGCAAACAGCGCCAGTACGCCGCCACCAAGTTCATCCTCTACACGGCCACCGCTTCCCTGCTGATCCTGATCAGCGGTCTGGCCCTGGCGCTTTCGGGCGACAGCTTCACCCTCAACCTGAGCGAACTGGCAGCCCGCTCACCCGGCGGTACCTTCGGCCTGCTCTGCTATCTCGGCTTCCTGGTGGGCTTCGGCGTGAAGTTGCCGATGTTCCCCCTGCACACCTGGCTGCCCGACGCCCACGGCGAGGCCAATGCCCCGGTATCGATGCTGTTGGCGGGGGTGTTGCTGAAGATGGGGGGCTACGCCCTGCTGCGCTTCAACGTGCAGATGCTTCCCGAGGAGCACCTGAGGCTGGCCCCGGCTCTGATCGTGCTGGGGATCATCAACATCGTCTACGGGGCGCTCAACGCCTTCGCCCAGGACAACGTGAAGCGCCGTATCGCCTGCAGCTCGGTAAGCCACATGGGCTTCGTGCTGCTGGGGATCGGCGCCGTCGATGCCCTGGGCATGAGCGGGGCGATGTTGCAGATGATCAGCCACGGCCTGATCGCGGCGGCGATGTTCTTCGTCACCGGCGTGTTCTACGAACGCACCGAGACCCTCTCGATCCCCAATATGGGTGGCCTCGCCAAGGTGCTGCCCATCACCTTCGCCTTCTTCCTGGCCAGCTCCCTTGCCTCCCTGGCCCTGCCTGGCATGAGCGGCTTCATCAGCGAGATCACCGTGTTCCTGGGGGTCACCTCCTACGACGGCTTCACCATCGCTTTCCGCGTGATCACGATCGTGCTGGCGGCGATCGGCCTGGTGCTCACCCCTGTCTATCTGCTGTCCCTCTGCCGGAGGGTTTTCTTCGGCCCCAGAATCCCCGCCCTGGCAGTGGTGGGCGACATGAAGTCACGCGAGCTGGTGATCGGCCTCACCCTGCTGGTGCCCACCCTGGTGATCGGCTTCTGGCCGCGGGTGGCGATCGGCGTCTACGAGGGCAGCACCAATGCCCTGGCGGCCGAACTGGCCAGCCAGGGGGCCGTGGCCATGGGGCGGTTGGCCGCCCTCGGCTGAGCCACGCGTCGCCGGCGCGGTGGGCTGAAATGGATCCATCCCACCAAGCGGCCTTCTGGCGATGACCACCACCCTCCAGAGTCCCCCCGCCCTCCTGGCCGGCAAGGGGCTGCCCCGCTTTGAGGCCATCACCCCCGATCAGGTGGTGGAGCACATGCCCGAGCTGCTGAAGCGGCTTCAGGCGGAACTCGATGGGGTGGAGGCCACTCTGGCGACGGCGACCCGCGAAGGGCGCCGGCTCAGCTGGGCAGAGGTGATGGATCCCCTGCAACGGCTGGGGGAGCGGCTGCGCTGGAGTTGGGGCGTCGTGAGCCATCTGAACGGGGTCTGCAACAGCCAGGAGCTGAGGGAGGCCCACGCCAGTCAGCAGGCGGCGGTGGTGGCCTTCGGCAACCGGGCCGGCCAGAGCAGGGTGCTGTTCGAGGCCCTGCGCACCCTGCAGGCCCAGGGGGGGCTCGATCCCACCCAGGAGCGAATCCTCACGGCCGAACTCCGGGACATGGAGCTGCGCGGTGTGGGGCTCGAGGACGAGGCCCAGAAAGCCTTCAATGCCGCCAGCCAGGAGCTGGCCGAGCTGGCCACCGGGTTCGGCAACCGGGTGCTGGATGCCACCAACGGCTGGACCCTGAAACTCACCGAAGCCGCCGAGGTGGACGGTCTGCCCGAGAGCCTCAGGGAGCAGCTGGCCCAGGCCGCCCGCCAGGCGGGCGATGCCGAGGCCACAGCGGAAGCGGGCCCCTGGCTGCTGGGGCTGGACTTTCCCCGCTTCGGCCCGTTTCTCAAGTACAGCCGTCGCCGGGACCTGCGCGAGATGGCCTACAAGGCCCACGTGAGCCGGGCCTCGGGGGAAACCGACAGCAACTGGCCCGCGATCGAGCGAATCCTCACCCTGCGGAGGGAGCAGGCCCACAGGCTCGGCTTCGCCAACTGGGCCGGGGTGAGCCTGGCCTCGAAGATGGCCGGCTCGGTGGACCAGGTGGAGGCCCTGCTGGAGGATCTGCGGGCCGCCGCCTACCCCGTGGCCGTGAAGGAACTGGAGGAACTGCGCGCCTGCGCTGAGCGGCAGGGAGCGGCCGAGGCAGCTGATCTCAAGCCCTGGGATGTGAGCTTCTGGGCAGAGGTGCTGCGCAAGGAGACGTTCGAGCTCGACAGCGAAGCCCTGCGGCCCTGGTTCCCCCTGCCCCGGGTGCTGGAGGGCCTGTTCGGGTTGTGCGACCGGCTGTTCGGCATCCGGATCCGGCCCGCGGATGGGGAGGCGCCGGTATGGCATCCAGATGTGCGCTTCTTCCGTGTCGATGACGGCACCAGCGGGGAGCCGATCGCCGCCTTTTATCTCGATCCCTACAGCCGCCCGGGCAGCAAGCGCGGCGGCGCCTGGATGGACGAGTGTCTGGTGCGCTCGGTGGATGCCGACGGCCGGCCCGTGCTGCCGGTGGCCTACCTGGTGTGCAACCAGAGCCCGCCGGTGGGCGACACCCCCAGCCTGATGACCTTCGAGGAGGTGGAGACCCTGTTCCACGAGTTCGGCCATGGCCTCCAGCACATGCTCACCACCGTGGAGCGTCCGCAGGCCGCGGGCATCAACAACGTGGAGTGGGATGCGGTGGAGCTGCCCAGCCAGTTCATGGAGAACTGGTGCTACGACCATGCCACCCTGATGGGCATGGCCCGCCACTGGCAGTCCGGGGAACCGCTGCCGGAGGAAGAGTTCGCCAAACTTCAGGCCGCCCGCACCTTCATGGGCGGCGCCGCAACCCTGCGCCAGGTGCACTTCGCCCTCACCGACCTGCGGCTGCACAGCCAATGGACCCCGGAATGCGGCAAGACGCCGGAGCAGCTGCGCCGGGAGATCGCCGCCAGCACCACGGTGCTGGAGCCGATCGAGGAGGACGCCTTCCTCTGCTCCTTCGGTCACATCTTCGCCGGCGGTTACTCGGCCGGCTACTACTCCTACAAGTGGGCCGAGGTGCTCAGCGCCGATGCCTTCAGCGCCTTCGAGGAGGTGGGCCTGGAGAACGAGGAGGCCATCAAGGCCACCGGCCGCCGCTTTCGCGACACCGTGCTCAGCCTGGGCGGCAGCCGTCATCCGGGGGAGGTGTTCGAATCCTTCCGTGGCAGGGCCCCGAGCCCCGAGGCTCTGATCAGGCATACCGGGCTCGCGGGGGCCTGAGGGCTTTCTGGGGGCCTGAACCTCCGCCTCCGGATGGCGCTCAGGGCCGCAGCAGGTCTTCGACGATCGGATCGAGGGCCCGGGAGTCGCGAATCAGGTTGCGGTGGTTCCACACCGGCAGCTGGGTGCAGGACCCGACCGGAAGCTTGCCGCTGCTGGCCGGCACCACCATGTGATCGAACCGGCCGACATAGCTGTGGCATTCCACCCCCTCGAGGCTGGAGAGGTCCTCGTTGAGCCGGTGGAGCAGGGGGCTGCCACGCTTCATGTCGGCGATGCCGGCCAGCAGCCAGCGGGGCCAGGGCTGGGCGGCGAAGGTGCCCTTCTGGGGCGCGCCGACGCTGTAGAAGCGGCGGGTGCGTCGGCTCCCGCCCATCTGCTGGAGCCAGATCCGGGCGATCACCCCACCCATGGAGAAGCCCAGCAGATCGATGGGAGCGTCTGACCCATACCGCTGCTCCACCTGGGCGCCGAGCCGGGCGGCCAACACCGTCAGCGGCGTGGCCCCCAGGCGATGGGGCAGGTGCGGGACGAACAGTTCACGTTTCGCGGCAAGCCGTTCCAGGAGTCGTCGAAACAGCCGCTGATCATCCCAGAGCCCATGGACGAGCACCAGAGGTCTGCGCTCCTCTGCAACGCCCGTGGCCTCAACACTGATCCCTTCCATGGGAGAGCTTCGCTGACGAATCTGTCCTACCGGCCTGGGGGCCTTCTGAAAGCCGGCGTGCATGGAAGCTCCCCCACCCCCCTCTGCCAGGCCAATGGACGCCTTCTGCAGGATGGGCTTCAGGGTTGGGGCGCCCGAGCAGAGGCGGCTCTGCTCAGCCTGTTCGGGGTCGAGCCAGCGCCAGGTCGCCCCCTGTGGGAGATCGTTGCGATGGCGCTGCCCAGCGGGAAAGGATCGGAGACGATCCATTTCCATCCGAATAACTGATAGCCGGCATCAGTTCTGCCAGAGGATTACCCGAGCGAAGGCTCTGGCTCGACCACGGGAAAGCCGCTGCTGACCAAGGTTTCTTGCCTTGCCCACGAAGCAGCGAAACGTCCCAACACTCTAGTTACGGATGACCCAGGGCCGGCAAAAAGCTGGTTAATTCCTCGGCGCAATCTCCGAGAACACGCCCCAGAGGAACCAACGTGGCATTTCTGGCCAAAGCCCTTGAGCGCTTCATTGCGCAGTTTCAGTCTCCAACGCTCAGTTTTCTGATTGGCGGCATCGTCGTTGCATTCTTCGGTAGCCGCAGGCCATCCCCGATTCGATCTATCGGCTCATCGTCTTCATGCTGCTTATGAAGGTCGGGCTCAGCGGTGGCATCGCCATTCGAAGCGCCAACCTCTTTGAGAAGCTGATGCCGGCACTGTTCGCCGTGCTGATTGGCATCCTTCTCGTGTTGATCGGCTGGTTCACCCTGGCCAGGATGCCGAACGTCAAAGTCGTCGACGCATGGGCGACCGCCTGGTTGTTCGGTGCGGTGAGTGGATCCACCCTCGTTGCTGTGCTGCCGCAACTGGAGGCACAGAACATCCCCTACGAGACCTGGGCTGCCGCCCTCTATCCCTTCATGGACATTCCGGCCCTCATGACCGCGATTGTCCTTGCCCGCATCTATCTGGGCAAGCAGAGCGGTGATGAAACCGAGCGCGTCCAGATCTGGCCCATCGGAAGGAAAGCATCCAGGGGTCGGCTGTCACAGCCCTACGGCTGGGTGTGGCCCTCGGCATCCTGACCAAGCCGGAACCGGTCTTCGAGAGTTTCTTCTTGCCCCTCTTCCGCGGCTTCCTGTCGATTCTGATGTTGATCATGGGCATGGAAGCTGCCGCGAGGCTCAAGGAGCTGCCCAAGGTCGCCCAGTGGTGTGCCGTCTATGCCATCGTGGTGCCATTGGTCCACGGTTTTATCGCCTTCGGGCTTGGCATGATCCTTCACAAGCTCACTGGCTTCAGTCTTGGCGGGGTTGTCGTACTCTCCGTCATCGCCGCCTCGAGTTCAGACATCTCCGGCCCGCCCACTCTGCGGGGAGGCATCCCCACAGCGAATCCTTCTGCCTACGTCGGTACATCAACGGCCATTGGCACACCGGTGGCGATTGCCCTTGGGATTCCGCTGTTCATCGGACTCGCGGAGACCTTGATGGGAAGGAGATTCCGAGCCAGCCTTTCCTTGTACTCCCGACCACATTCATGAGGCAACCAAGATGAGCCATTAAGTTTGCAGTATCGTTATCATCACTGAGAAGGTTCTGCTGAAGAAGGTCGTCAAGGTGATCCATGATTCTGGCATTTCTGGCGATACCGTCGTCGCCGCAGGTGGCGAGGGTAGCCGCAACATACGCCCCACCGGAGATCCCAGCGTTTCTCACCCTTATTCCAACATCAAGATTCAGGAGCTAATCGCCAGCAAAGAAACCGCTCTCAAGATTACTGACCAAGTCGTTGAAAAGTTCTTCGACAACTTCTCGGGCATAACCAACATTTCCACACTGGAGGCGTTGCGCGAACACAAATTCTGACATCCATCCTGGGCTGCCCCCCCGGGCAGCCCTCTCCGCATCCCCATCCATCCCCTTCCCAGCCTCCGACTCCAGATCGACGCGCCCAGACCCTGGCCCCAGCCGACCGAAAGGGCCTCAACGATCTGGCCGTGAACGGGGTTGAGAGGGCAATCATCGCCGAACGTCCCGATGGACATTCTCGGGGATCGAGAATCAGCTTCAACCGGGAGCCGGCGCAGGGCGCGATTCCAGGATGGTCGGCGACCCCCCTTGTGGATCGGTCTTCTGTCCCAGAGGAGGGCTTTCCTGACGCAGGTTGGGGCAGACCGAGGCACAGGAAGAGAAGGCGTGACCCGTGGGAAAGGATCTCCTTGTGCCTACCCTCGAGGAAAGAAATGAGGCGAGGAGAATCATTGTATGACAGGCCTGATGTCTATCGCAATAGTCACTGACAAGCAGAAACGATCCCAGGATTGAGAAGCTGATGGTGGCTGAGTGGATCTGGCCTTCTTCTACTGCTGACGTCGTGTCCAGTGAGGTCATGGTCTGTACTCGGTTTGGTGGTAGTGCTCCAAACACGGTCACAGACCGGCCAACCCATTGCCACAACAGAGAACTGAGGATGGCGAGCCGTCAGTGCCGGCTACGCCGGTGCTGCTCCTCCTGAGTTCCACCACTCCACGGGACACTGCTTTGGACTGGACGTTTCTCAGCAGAGGCGACGTTGGACAGGCACGGCGGCAAGTTTCTTCCAGTCAGACCTCAGGAGAAAAGCTGAGATTCGGGCCGACCTATCTTCCGTAAGCTGCTGGTCCATACCAACAAGGGCTAGTCCAACCACCGGTAAAGATCACGGCTTGCGCGTGATCTATGTTTGTTCGTTGGGTCCAGCAGTGCTGGGAGCATCTAACTCTCGTGGACGTTCCCTGGCTTCACGATGTATCTGCTGATGAAGCCATACTCAGTATGAACACAGATACTGTTCTTGTAAGCGAAGTGATTGACGTCATTCTTCTTCACCCCTTCAGCATCAGTGTCCTTCTGGTGCAGGCGGTATGGCTCCTGTAACTACTTTCCTGGGAAGCTTCCATACTTGATCGTCGGGGTCTCCTCTTAGGTGTAGCGTTGCTTGGCAACTGGGACCAGAGTTGCATCAATAATGTGACCACCATGTGCTTCGTAGCCTTGTGAAAATAGATGCTGATCGAACAGCTCAACCAATTCCTCAATGATGCCGGCAGTCCGAATGCCTCTCACGGAAGAAGGCGACAGTAGTCACATCTGAGATTGAGTTCATCACGCCAAGGCCAACAAAATCCCCAAATGAACGCCGGTTATTGACGTGGAACTCGAGTTCCTCATCGCTCAGGTTGAAGAGCTGCTGAAGTACCCGCATCTTGCACAGGATCAGCGGATCAATCCATTTTCTGCCGGCATTGCTCTTTCGCTCCTGGCTGTAGCAAAGATCAAGCAGAGGTAGAAAAGTGTCCCACGGAATCTGCTCAGATAGCAAGACAAGGACGGGCTTCTTGCCTTTCAGCTTTCGAATTTGTCTATCCTCATCCTGGAACCCATACTGACTCGTGAATACTCACACTCTTGCTGCGATAATTCTATCGATGACAAACCTTATTGGCTATGAGTAGAGATTTTTCGAGGTGCCCTTAAGTCAGTTCATAGAATGAAAGCAGTTCATCAAGTGAAACATTTACGTCAAATTTTTCATTCGCGTCAATACGCTTGAAAATATATTCCTTATTGGGCCGGTATTGCATTTGAAAGAGCTCTACTACGCGATTTGACGGGCACAGTTCAAGAATCTTTGCATCTTCGGGCGCAAAAAGATTGTGAACCATTAAGGCTCCGTGAATGCCAGCAATATGCGACGCCGAAGCAATAGTTCTAACAATATATTCAAAAGACTCTGAGCCATCGATAATTACCACATTACGCTTGACTAGCTCTGGGTAGAGCTTGTCGGAATTAAGCACACATCGCTTCGCTGGGGCTGTGCGCGTCAAAAAAACTCGGATAGGATCAGATTCTTTACTAGTACGAGAAGGAGAAATCTGGAAGTAGCTGAAATATGTCCTTCGAAGATAGTGAAATGTTTCAGGTGTATATTGGCAGATAGCTCCTACTGGGAAAATATAAGTCAAGTATTTGCAGAGTAGGGGTTCTCCCTTCTTGGGCTGGATGACATTGCATTTATCAAGGCCGAAGGCTCCTAAGTGCTTTTCAAATTCACCGATGCGCTTTGGATTCGAAATGAGCACATTGTCATAGGAGTCCGGATTATCAATGTAAATAAGACGCTGAAAAGTATCAAAGAAATGGCCGAATTCGTAGCCATCAAAAGGACTCATCACATAAAGAGTTCTCCCATTCAAGACCTGTGGATCACCTTCCTTTCTTGAAGAGAAGGTTCTAGACAATGCGTTACATCTTTCTTGGATCACATTTGGCCGCAGATGGTTGTGAAATCTGCGATCGCCATGGATCATTGCAGACTTGCCTTCTCGATTTAGCCATATAATATGCTCTTGAGCGGTAATCAATAGCACCTCATCATCCGTGCTGATAATCCCTTCCGAGTCAACATATACGTTCTCAAGGAAGAGTAGATTCGTCTCGCTCCTGAAAGAGTCTAGCTTGCAGCCTGAAAATGTCCAATTTGGGATCTTCTTCAGCATGGTTTTGGCTGGGTGATTATGTGTGGCTGGGGAGTTAACTCTCGCTCTTGCCGCGATCGCTAACTGGTTGGGAACTGTGTTCTTTCAGCTTAAGTCAACTTATAAAAAGCTGCAGGTCAAGGGGCCAGTGGACAGCGTTCATGGCGAATGGCCTCTATAGAAAATGCAGTCATTGAAGGTGCATTGGTAATTTTCTTGGTGCCCATGCTGCACCTTGCGCCTCTCCCGGGTTGAGCACAGTCCCTCAGACAGCCAGCTTGGAGATTATACGGACTCTTCCAGCCTTTTTCACAGGCGATGGGGCTTAGGCCAGAATTGGACCTGATCTGTAAAAAAGCTCCGCAGAACGCCGGCGCCCCTTCGGAGAAGCCGGGCGGCCCAGCGAAGCGCTTATGGCTGCTGATGGCGTGCTTCAGACTGTACCGACGATTGAATCGGAACGCAATTTACACAAGGTAGCGGTTGCTACACTTGCGGAATTGCAAGGCGTGATGGGCGACACTTATTCCCGCCTTCACAGTGCCTAATATTGTACTGGGCTACTTGAGCATCGGCAATTCCTATGGCTGTTGGCCTCCTAGAATCTATGCAATATTCTTGCCGCAGGCCTCGGTTACTCCCGCGAAGCACGCCAGGCCAGCTGTGATGACTGTCGTCCCAGCGGCAACATTGTTTTGAGCCCAGATTGAAATGGCTCTTGTGGTGAATCCCTCACACGACTCATCAGCATTCGGATCGGTCGTCTCTGTTCATTGAATTCCACAGCGGCAACGAAAGGCCCACTCCTGATCAGAAAGAAGGCTCGGGAGATCGCAGGATCAGCTTGGGGCGTGCCGGGCAGCCCACCAGGGCCTAATAGAAGTCTGTCTCAGAAGGGCTCGCCGACTTGGGCTGATTACGGTGGGGTGCGCGGGAACCACTCCGCTCCGTTGGCATCCCTCCCTGCCGATCCCTCTGCCGCCACCGATCTGATCAGTTTCCTCAAGGCCTTGCCGGACTGCCGCATGAGCCGCGGCATCCGGTTTCCCCATGGGTGGATGCTGCTGATGGCGATCCTGGCCATCCACTGTTTCAAAGAAGGCTGACGCCTACAGCGGCCGGGGTTCCCTGGTGGGGATGGAGCGGTTCGCCAAACGTCATCTCCAGGTTCACGACGATCTGCTGGGCACGGATTTCGGCAAGATGCCTTCCGACTCCACGTTCCGGCTGCTGCTCCCCCAGCTTGATGTTGACGCCTTTGAGGCGCTCCTCAAGGGCTGGATGGCCTGGACCCTGCGAGCCATGCCGGCTCCTGAGTGGGCGATGGACACCTGGCCGGGGAGCGCAACAATCATCGCGGTGAGCACCACCGGAATGGGCTGTGGCAAGCCCGTCGATGTAGACGCCGTCGGCCGCAGGCCATCACCCGCACTTTCGTTACGAGTCTGCGCATCTTCGCCAGGGCCCTGCTCCGGATGTTCGCCAGCGCTGGGCGATCAAAGACACCTGGCACTGGGTCCGGCACGCGCACCTGCGGGAAGAAAACCTTCGCTAAAGGAAGTGACCGGCGTACAGATCCTGGCCACGCTGCGGACGATGGGCCTCAACGCCCTGCGCCTGGTGCGCATGACCTCGATCGCCGAGGGCATCGCGGCCGTGGCCCACGATATCCTGGCGATTCTCAGGCTGCGGGGCTGGCGGGAGGTGGCGTAGGCGATGGGATAAGACTTCTAATGAACTCTGACCATCGAGCCGCTCCAGTCGGCGCTCCTGTTCCATCAGGCCGCGCAGCTGGGCCTCGCGAAGATCTCGATGATGGAGCCATAGAGGCCCGAGTCCACCTTCTGGGGGATGAAGCTGGGCATTTCCAGCAGCAGGGTGATGGAGAGCTTTTTCAGCCGATTGCCGGCACGACTTCCGCTTCTCTCTCACAAAGTGGATAAAATGGCATTAAATACTTCCAGACGCTATTGATGGTGCGGCACACCCTGCCGTGTCTCATCGTTGCTCGTCCTGTCGTTTCCATGGTGCGGGGGTTCCTGGGGAACACGACCAACCTGGTGGCTTTGCACACCTGAGAAGCCCACCCGCGCACAGGCACCGCTGGCTGGCCGGACTCCAGAAACCTTGTGACTCCGCCTGCCCATGCCCCTGTCCCGCCAGAAGTTGATTCAATGAAAAACACTTCAAGAAGCTGTTTCATGGGCTCACGGCAGACGGCCAGGGGCTTCCAGTACCCATCTAATGAATCTACCGACAGGCAGCACCGTTCTGATTCATATCGGAAAATGCGGCGGAAGCACAGTGATCGAAGGGATAAAAACGCAACAAGTGACTTTTTCCGCCACGAAGTGCACATCAAAAAGCCCTATTCAGACCAGACCTGAACTAGATGATCGTTGATCAGGGCCCCATATCACGCCTGATATCGGCATTTCAATGGAGATGCAGACTTGTTGTTTCTGATGGCCTTCAAAGAAACAGGTTCGAGGGAGAACGCGACGTGCTTGCTGAATATCGCAGCTTGAGCAACGTTGCCAATGCGCAATATTACGAGAATGGAGATCCTGCTCAAAGCACGCATCAAGATATAAAGAGAATACATCACATCCGGGAAGAAGTCTCCATTTGTCTTGATGACCTGCTCGCCACTTGTCAGCCACATCAGAATCCCGCTGTTTTAATGCAAGGGAATCTGGATGAAGACTTATAGAGAGTATCTGGGTATAAAAACAAGCTCATCGGAAACCATAACCCAGCCAAGGAAAAGCACAGGGAACTCTCCGAGGCCGGCCTTCACAATCTCATGAGATTTATCGAATAGGACTACCCAAGCCTGATCAAGCTGTATCGTTGGGGAAAATTGAACGAGATATACTTCTGAAAGCCTTGTAAATCGAGGTCTCAGGAACGGCCAACATAGTATGCACCATGAGCTTACCAGGCTCGGTCGGCCATTCAAGGATTCAGCTGAAGGGATGAACTACCTTACGGAAGCACTATCATCCGAGCTGGCATCAGCCCATCAACCCTCTTGCCAGCAGCTTGAATAGCCTCGTTGCTCTCTCACGCTACTGTTAAACACCCTATTTCCTGTCGTGAGTCATGAAGGATGGCTGAGGATAGCCCATTGGCCCCCTGGTGTACAGGCTCATGGGCGTTGCCTCAATGAGATCATGGCAGCTGCACATCAAGGATGTCTGGTAGACAGTGGGCGGCTTCGCCCGGCAGGAATCATGAAACTGCTGGACCGTGTTTCCACGGAAACCGCATGACACGGTTGTCGATCCCATACGAAATCGTCGGAGCCATTCTTGTCGCAGCTCAAGTCCTGGCGCAGATCCAAGCTACAATGATTCTGTGTCGAATCACAGCAGTGATTCATTTCGGAGGTCAGCGCAGACCCCTTTCTTTGGAACAGTCACATGTCGGCCATGGGAATGAGATCATGGCCGTGAATGATCAGCCTCGCAACCTGAGCAGGTCATCAAGCCATAAGTATGGAATGCCCACGGATTCAGAGGCAGGGGCCATGACGCTGATGCTCTGGAATGCCTGAGCAACTCTGCTCTGGGATGATGGAAGCGAAACGCCACCGAGCTGGCCGTGGCGTGCACAACCGGGATGCGGGGAGGTGGATTTTACGATGCCCACTCCGCAGGGCAGCGTACGGCGATGGATGAGTTCCTTCCCTGGATCGTCGAGGCGGTGGGCTGGTTGTCTGCCTTGCCCGAGGCTGGCCTGGCCCGGTTCCTTTCACCGTCACCACCGGCCGAGCGTGCCTCTCGCGCCGACGTCGGCGTGAGCCCTGAAGAACGAGCTGCCTTCCGTATGCAGGCCCGTGAAGACATCGACAACTTCTACCTGGCGGGTGTCGCAGAGCTGCGACCTGGGAGCAAGCTGCTCGTGCAGGTCTTCGGCCGAAACGATCACTACGACACTGCGAATGGGAGCGTGAATGGCACCAGCGATGTGATGTTGGACATGGTGGATGACAAGCTGATACCCGCCGGTGTCTACGGGCGGTGCATCCTACCGGTGTTCTATCGATCTCTGGAGGAGCTATTGCCCCAGCCTGGAGAGAACAACCTGAATCCGGCATTCCGTATTGACAAGGCGCAGGCCCGCGAATGCCACGTTTCCTTCAATGACCAATTTTTCCGCACCGGGGACCGACGCGCCTGGGCCGAGAGTTTCGCTGGTTTCATCCGGCCTTTGTCCGAGCCTGGCTTGGCAGCGGGCTTCCCTGATCTCCCGGATCGGCCCAAGCTTGTTCAGGAGCTCTATCAACGGATGGTGAGTCGTTTTGCGTCGGAACAGGAGCGATACGAATTTCACTGAATTTCGCTGGCTGCGCTGCTGACTCGCATGTGAGTCCAGCCACTCCAACGCCGGCGGCGAGAAACAGTCACGCTTCCACCGAAGCCGGGAATCGGTGCCCTGCACTTGGTGAGCTCCAACGCCAGGGGAATGGACCCGTAGCACTCCTCCAGCAGATCCAGGATGCGTTCGCTGTAGTGCTCCAGGGTGTGGCAGTAGATCACCTGGGCCTGGGCTCGCAGGGCTTCGATCCCAATGGTGTAGTCCAGTCCTTCGCTCAGATCATCGCGCTGGGCGGTGGCAGCGAGATCCCAACCCAGGAAGAAATCAAGCTCGAACCATTGACCGTGCAGCCGTTCCTTCTCCAGTACACCCACATGGGCCCAGAGCCGCAGGCCCCGCACGTGGATCCCGTCGCTCACAGCGGCAGGGCGCGGTGGCTGAAGTGGCGGCTGCCGTCGGCGTAGTCGGCGGCGATGTGGCCCTCGCCCCGCAGCCGGTAGCGGTAGGTGACCAGCCCATCGACCCCCACCGGCCCCCGGGGCGGCAGGGTCTGGGTGCTGATGCCCACCTCGGCACCGAAGCCGTAACGGTTGCCGTCGGCGAAACGGGTGGAGCAGTTGAGAAACACCCCGGCGCTGTCGACAGCCGCCAGAAAGCGGTCCGCCGCCGCCGGATCGGTGGTGGCGATGGCATCGGTGTGGCGCGAGCCGTGGCGACGGACATGCTCCAGGGCCTCCTCCAGATCGGCCACCACCTTCACGTTCAGGATCAGATCCGAATATTCCGTGTCCCAGGCCCCGGGGCCTGCGGTATGGGTCACCCCCAGGGCGCAGGCCCCGGGATCGCCCCGCAGTTCCACCCCCGCCGCGGCGAAGGCACCGATCGCCTCCCGGAGAAAGGCGGGGGCGATGGCCTGATGCACCAGCAGGGTCTCGATGGCATTGCAGGCCGCCGGGTACTGGGTCTTGCTGTCGATGGCAATGCGCAGGGCGAGGGCCGGGTCAGCCGCCCGATCCACGAACAGGTGGCAGATGCCGTCGGCGTGGCCCAGCACCGGGATGCGGGTGTTGTCCTGGATGAAGCGCACCAGGGCATTGGAGCCCCTGGGGATGATCAGATCCACCAGCCCATCGAGGCGCAGCAGCCCCAGGCTCTCCTCGCGGCTGGTGAGCAGTTCCAGGCAGCCCGGCGTCACGGCCGTGCCGGCCAACCCGCTGTGCAGGGCCGCCACGATCGCCCGGCAGCTGCGACCGGCCTCCCGGCCCCCCTTGAGCAGGGCACCGTTGCCGGAGCGGATCGCCAGGGAAGCGATCTGCATCACCGCATCAGGCCGGGCCTCGAAGATCACCCCGAGCACTCCCAGGGGCACACTCACCCGCTCGAGAACCAGCCCCTCATCCAGCTCCGTGTGCAGCTGACGCCGTCCCACCGGATCCGCCAGGCCCGCCACCTGACGCATTCCGGTGATGGCGCCGTCCAGCTTGGGGCCATCCAGCTTCAGCCTCGCCACCAGCGAAGGCGCAAGCCCTTCGGCCACCGCAGCGGCCAGGTCGGCACGGTTGGCCTCCAGGATCTCCGCGCTTGCGGCCGCGAGGGCATCGGCCATCGCCTCCACGGCGGCGCGACGATCGCCGTCGCTGCACTGGCCGAGGGCGATGGCGGCCCGACGCACACCGGCGGCCCGCTGCAGCAGCTGCGGGTCGGGCTCGGGAACGACGCTGGCCGGGGGGGTGATGGTCTGGCTCATGGCCCCATCATCCCAAGCGGTCCAGCGCCAGCCGCACCGCCCCCAGCCGGCCGGCGCCGTTGCCCAGGGCGCAGCGGCAGATCACCAGGTCCTCCCGGCTCACCGCCAGCACCCGCTGCTCCACCTCCCGCCACACCGCGGGCAGGAAGTGGTGGCTGGCCCCGCTCAACCCGCCACCGATCAGCACCAGCTCCGGGGTGAGCACATAGAGCAGCGAACTCAGCCCTACCCCCAGGGGCCGGCCGTACGCGGCCCAAACCGCCAGAGCCTGGGCATCGCCGGCATCGGCACGGCGGCAGAGCTCCTTCGGATCGAGCGGGCTGAGGCGAGCCAGGCCAGCGATGCTGCAGAACTGCTCCAGGGAACCCTGGTTGCCGCTGCGGCAGGGGGGGCCGTCCGGATCAACCCCGATCAGGCCAGGCTCCGCTGCCGCGCCTGCGTGACCGGTGAACAGGCGGCCCTCCAGCAGCACGGCCCCTCCCACCCCGGTGCCCAGGGTCAGCAGCAGCACGTCCCCCACCCCCCGGGCCGCCCCCTGCCAGGCCTCCCCCAACAGGGCGACGTTGGCATCGTTGCCCAGGACCACCCGACGCTCCAGCTGGGGTTCGAGCCAGTCGGCCAGAGGGACGTCGTGCCAGCCCGGCAGGTTGATGGAAATCCGCGCCACCCGCCCCGCCCGGTCGCACGGGCCCGGCAGCCCGATGCCCACCCGGTCGGCCCGGCGCTCAGGGTCGAGCTGCTCGACGGCCTCCACCAGGGCCATGCACACCGACCCCGGCACCGCCGGCTGGGGGGTGGGCCGCTCGGCCGCGTCCAGGAGCGTGCCATGGCGGTCGCAGAGCGCCAGCTTGATGGCCGTGCCCCCCACATCGATGCCGATCAGCTGGGGCTCTGCGGGAGGCCGGGCGAGGGACGACGCCATGGATGAACCCTACCCAGACACCCAGCCCGGGGCAGGCGGCCTCAAAAACGCAAGAACACCTGCAACAGAGACTGCCAGGCCCCCTCGGTGTCGACCGAGGTCTGCAGGTTGAACATGTCGGAGGCCTTGTAGGTGAGGGTGATCTGGGGGGGGATATCGGAGCGGTTCGGGGCCGCCAGTACCGACATGTTGAAGCGATTGGTGATGTCCACCCCCACCTCCGCCCCCAGCACCAGCTGAGGCGGCAGCCGTCGGGATCTCAGTTCCCGGTCGTTGTTGACCGACTGGTTCACGTAGGTGGGATAGAGCGCCAGGCTGACCCGCTGGCCGAAGGCGTCGGTCAGCGACGACAGAAGCGGCGACAGCAGGGTCTGCCCCACCACCGTCGCCAGGGCCGCCCCCGCCCCGCCGCCGCTCAACCCCGCCAGGGAGTTGCCACCGATCAGGGCCACCAGCCGTTCCTGGGGCAAGGGCGGGCTGCTGCGCAGCTTGAGGTTCTCGGCAATGCGGTCGGCGGGCCCGCTCACGGACACGGTGACCAGGATCAGCTGCAGCTGGCTGAGAGCGGAGAAGCCTGCCTGGTTGGGGGCATCCTGCACCGAGGGGGCCGTGTCCCCCAACCCTGACGGGTTGAGGACGCTGACGCTGTCGGAGATGCGTGTGCGCAGGGCGATGTCGAGATAGGGCACCAGCCCAAGGGAGGGGGTGAAGATCGCCACGTTGGGGGCGTCGGGATCCAGGCTGAAGCTGGTGGTGAAGAGGCTCAGCCGCCCCCCCAGCAACCGCACCACCCCGGAGGCCTGCAGGGAGGGATCAAGGCGGCCGGCGATCCGCAGCTGCCCGGCCGTGGTGAAGTTGGCGATGTTGGGAATCACCACCCTCAGATCCGGGCCGAGCTTCAGAGTCAGGTCCTGGAAGGCCAGGTAGGGGAAGCGGGGCACCGAGGCCCGAAGCTCCTCGGCGGTGGTGGACTCCACATTGGGACCGAGCAGCACCAGGGGCTGGTCGAAGTTCCACTTCGATTCCAGCAGCTCAGGCATGGTGCGGGGCTGCACCGGCTTGTCGGACACCGGTTCGCTGACCGCCAGCTGGCCCGGCTGGACGTTGATGGTCCCGCGGCTGATGGCCACATCACCGCCGAGCACCGGGGCCAGCAGGCTGCCGCTCAGGTGCAGCTGGCCATCCCCGACAGCCGCCAGCCGGGGCACCGAGAAAGGCACCTGCTCCAGCTTCACCGTCAGGGCACGGTCCTGAGCCAGAGCTCGAAACAGCCCCAGCCGGCCCTCACCGGCAAGCTGGCCCTTCGGCCCCACCCGGGCGCGGAACTCCTGCACCACCAGCTGTTCAAAGTCGAACAGGACCGTGGCCTGCACATCGCGCACGTCCTGGCCGATGAAGCGGCAGCGCAGATCCCGCAGCCGCAGGAAGCCGTTGGCGATCGGATCGTCGAGGCTGCCGCGCACCAGAAGCTGCAGGTCGGCGGCGCCCTCCTGCCACTCGAATGCCTGTCCGGCCAGGCGGGTGAGGAAGCGCAGTCCGTCGTCCCGGGTGGCCAGGCGCAACTCCAGCCCCTGCTGGGAAGCCACCAGAGGAACGGTGCCGGAAAGATCGACGCTGTGGGACGCCCCCTCGGCCAGCAGGGCCAGGTCGAGGCGCAGGCCGTCGGCCATCAGCTCCACCCGACCGCGCCTCAGCTGCAGGGATCGGTCCCCCAGGCGGCCGTCCTCCAGAGCCAGATCGAGGCTGAGTTCGGGCCGGGCTCCCCCCAGCCGGTAGCGCCCCTTTGCGGCCAGGCTGCCGCGCAGGCTGTCGGGCAGGGGGGTCAGCAGGGCCAGCAGGGAGAGGGGCAGGTCGGTCAGGCTGAAGCTGCCGCCGCCGCCGGTGAGCGGTCCCTCCAGCCGCACCTCGAACGGCTTGCTGGCGAGCGCCTCGGCCCGGTCCCCCTGGTCGAACCAGAGGTGACCGGTGGCCTTGAGATCGGCTCGGGTGCGGGCGAAGTCAGGGCCACTGAGCTCCAGATCGGCATCGATCAGGGCCTGCAACCGCTCCAGCCGTTCCTGCCGGCTGGCCTGGCTGGCCGCCAGGGTGCGGGCCGTCAGCCGCTCTTGAGCCTCAGCCAGGGCCAGAAGCAGGTCGTCGACCGTACCGCCCATGGTGTCGATCATCAGGCTGCCCAGATCGCTGGCCCGGCCCCGGGGCGGGACCGGCGCCCCACGCCAGATGGGCCAGGCATCGGTGAGCTGCCGGAACAGCAGGGTGGAAAGCTGACGGGCCTGGAAACGGGCCCGGAAGGGGCCGTTCCAGCGGCCGGCCACCGTGGCGGCGATCATGCCCTGGCCCAGGGGCTCGATCTGCCCCTTCACCTGATAGCGGCGGTCGTCGTACTGGACGTCGGCCTGGATGCGGCGCCCCCCCACCCCCAGGAACTGGGGCGAGCGCAACTCCACCCGGCCATCGAAACCCAGCGGCTGCAGACCAAGCCGGCCGCTGCCGCTGAGGGCCCCCTCCAGGGGGCGCAGGCGACGCTGAGGCCCGGTGGTGACCGCCAGGCCCCGCAGGGGGAAGGAGCGCGCCATCCAGCGGTAGTCGGCCGGACGACCTTCCAGGGACAGCCGCCCCCCCCCCCGGTCGATGGTGGCCCGTACCGGCTGCCAGCGCCGGTCCAGCAGGGCCGTGATCCGACCCTCCGGGGTCGGTGCCACCGCCCTCAGGTCAAGGGAGCGGTCCCGCAGACGGCCACGCCAGGTTTCCAGGATCCGCAGGGGACCCGCTCCCGGCTGGACGAGAAGCAGCTGCAGGTCGGGGCGCAACTCCGCCAGGGGCCCGGCGATGGCCCCCTTCACATCCAGCTGTCCCACCAGGGTGGTGCCGAGCAGGGAGTCAAGGCGGGCCAGGGGATACTCCCTGACGTCGAGGCGGGCCTGCAGCGGCCCCGCCACCAGGCCCTTGCCGGCCTGGAACGCCAGGGGCAGCCGCGCCGTGGCCTCGATGTGGTCGGAGCGGAAGCGTTCCAGCCGCAGGGCCCGATCGCTCCACACCAGAGCCGCCTGCCAGGGGCCGAGCAGGGGCTGGGCGGGCTGCCCCGTCTCCAGGCGCAGGCGCGGTGCCGCCAGGCGGCCATCGGCCCGCAACCGTCCTGACAGGGGCACCCGCAGCCACTCCGGCAACCGGGAGGCCGCCGGGAAATCGTTCGGATCCACCCGCCAGCGGGCATCGAGGGCCAGGGAGGTCCCCATGGACCCGCGGGCCTTGAGGGTCGAACGGCCCAGCCCGGCGTCGAGACGGGCGATGCGCAGCTGACCATCCCCCCAGCGCCCCTGCAGGTCGGCCTTCAGAGGCCGACGGCCGAGGGGATGGCGCGGCGGTGGCTGGGCCTCGAACTGCACGGACAGCCGCCGGTCCGCATCGGCACGGGCCGCCAGGCGACCACCCCAGGGGCCGAAGCGCCAGGAACTGGCGGGGAGGATCAGCGCCCGGTCGCGACAGGTGATCGGCAGCCGCTCCACCACCAGCGGGGCGGAGCTCCGATCCAGCTGCCAGCGCAGGGCCCGCACCTCCAGGCCGCCACTGCAACGGGCCGGGCCATCGGCGATGCTCAGCCCCAGGCGGCCGTTGGCCACCCCGGCCAGCTTCCCCCCTGACCGGTCAGCGAAGGGAAGCAGCGGATGCAGGGGAGCCAGGGAAAAGCGCCGGGCCGTGAGCTGGCCCTGCCAGTGCTGCTTCTGCCACTGGCCGGCCAGGCTCACCAGCAACGATCCGCCGCCGTCACCGGCGGGGGGTTGCAGCCGCAGGTCCAGATCGATCTCCCGCTGATGCAGGCGCAGCCCCACCCGTCCCGCCGCCGTCAGTCCGAGGGGCCTGGACGTCGCCCCCGCGCCTGTCAGGCGAACGGCGGCAGGTTGGAGCAGGTTCAGGCGCAGGTCGAGCCGGGGGGGCTCCTGGCCGGCCGGGGGGGTGCCCAGCACCCAGAACTGCCCGCTGGCATTGCGCTGGAGATCGGCCCTTGCCCGCTTGAGGCCCAGATCCACCACAGCCCCGCGCAGCCACAGGCTGGCCAGGGGATCGACCCGCAGCCGCACCGCCTCCACCCCGGCGGTGGAGCTGTCCTGGGGTCCGCTCAGGAAGCGGCTGGGGCCGATCCACAGGCCATCGGGCCGCAGCCCCCGGTAAGGCCCCAGTACCAGTGGCCGGCCCATGGCCCTGCCGATCTGAAGCTCCAGAGAGGGCTTCAGACGGCCATAGATGGCCCCGGCGATCCGGTCGAACCAGAAGACCCCGGCAGCCAGGCCCAGCCCCACCAGTCCCGCTGCCACAAGCCCCTGCCGCGCACGCCGGTGCGCCGAGGGGGACCATCGCTCCGGCAGCCAGCGCATCCCTGCGGGTCTACCGCCATACCGAGGCGGCCGCAAGATAGGGAGCTTGTTCCGTCCTCCCCTGCCCAATGCCCGCTGATCCGATCCTGCTCGTGGCCGGAACCTGGCTGGGGGCCGCCAGCGGTGTGCTGGCGGTGCTCACCCTCGCCGGATTCCTCTCCCGCTGGGGCATCCGCTTCCGCCTGGTGGGGATCACCAGCTTCACGGCCCTGCTCTCCCTGTCCTGTCTGGCCTTCGCCATCAGCTACAGCCCCCGGGTGAGCGTGCCGGGCGCCGTCCAGGTGCCTGTGGTGTTCGACAACGGCACCGACCTGGTGATCGCTGCCGCCCCCGCCGATCTGGCGGAAGAGGCCGTGGCCCCCACCCTGGAGCAGGTGGCCCTCAACCTGCGCGGCGGCGGTCGCAGCAGCAGCGTCGGCCAGGTGCGGGTTCGGCTCCGCCGGGTGGAAGCGGTGGAGCCGGGCCTGGGGCGGCCCCTGGTGCTGGCGGAAACCACCCGCGAGCTGGCGGCCGGCAACCTCGCGGGCCAACCCTGAGCCCATGACGCAGCGCCTCCAGCCCGGCGACGGTGTCCCCTCCCCCTTCCAGCCCCCCGCCCACATGGCAGCAGAAGAAAGGCGGCTGCGCAGGGCCGGCATCGCCAGCTGGGCGGCCCTGGCCGCTCTCGACGATCAGCGGCTCAGGCAACTGGCGGCCTCCGGCGAGGCCAGCGAGCTGCGGCTGATCCGGCTGCGGGGCCAGGCCAGGCTGGTCACCGACGTGGGACTGGCTCCGGAGGAAGCCGCCCTGCTCCTCCATGGCGGCATCGCCAGCGCCACCGGCCTGGCCGAGGCCGATCCCCAGCAGTTGCTGCTGCAGCTCGGCAGGCTGCAGCGTCGTCTCACCGGATCCGCAGTGCCACCGCTGGAGCTGCCCCGCGTCCTGGACTGGATCCGCCGGGCCCGGCACTTCTCCGGTCGCTCCCCGAACTGACCCCTGGGACCTGCGTTCGCTCACCTGGCTTGACTGGAATGGAAGCAATCGCCGCAGGCAGCGATGCCCCGGTCAGTCCAATCCCTTCGCACCAAAGCCACGAATCACCCCTTTCGCCGCACCCTGGTCGCCCTCTGCTGCGCCACCTGCCTCGCCACCGTCTCGGCGCCCCAGGTCATGGCCCAGTCGGCCCTGCTGGAATCAGTGAAGCAGAACCCGGCCCTGGCCAAGAGCCTTTGCCAGCAGTTCCGCCAGCTGAACGCCCAGGGCATTTCGGCTACCTCCCCCGGGGCGATCGCCAACCTCGCCAGAAGCCGTGGGCTCAGCCCCGTGGATGCCGAGGTGCTGGCCACCTACGTGATCGGTCTGCACTGCTCCACGGTCTTCTGAACGGTGCCCTGAGTGGTCCGGTCTCGGGACGCTTCGCTCACCTGTGCCGATGGGGTGCGGCTGGTCAGCCGCCTCTGGCAGCCCGAAGGGCCTGGCCCCTGGCCGGTTCTGGTGATGCGCCAGCCCTACGGCCGGGCCATCGCCTCCACCGTCACCTACGCCCATCCCAGCTTTTACGCTGCCCGCGGCTTCCTGGTGGTCGTCCAGGACGTGCGCGGCCGCGGTGATTCCCAGGGCTCCTTCGCCGGCTTCGGCCAGGAGGCCGCCGATGGCGCCGCCACCATCCGCTGGGCGCGGCGGCTCCCGGGCAGCAACGGGCGTGTGGGCACCTACGGCTTTTCCTACCAAGGCCTGACCCAGCTGCTCAACGATGGCGGCGGCCCCGGCGACGAGGCCGCCCTTCCCGACTGTCTCGCCCCGGCCATGTGCGGCCTCGACGAACGGCTCCACTGGGCCAGCGAGGGGGGCGCCCACTGGTGGGCCCTGGGGCTGGGCTGGGCCCTGCAGCTGGCCGCCCAGGGCTGCCGGCGCAGGAGCGACGAAGCAGGCTGGCGGGAGATCCGCCGCAGCCTCCAGCAGGGAACCTTCACTGATGAGGGACTGGCCCTGCTGGAACGCCACGACCCCCAGGGGATGGGCCTCCGCTGGCTGTCGCAGGATCCCGCCGACCCGCAGGACTGGACGACCCACCCGGTCGCGCCGGAGCTGCTGCGACGCCCCATGCTCCTGATCGGCGGTTGGCACGACCCGCACCTGGGCGGCGTGCTGGATCTCTGGCGGCGGGCCCGTGCCGCCGGGGGCCAGCCCGGCCTGGTGATCGGCGCCTGGAGCCATCTCGACTGGGACGGAGGCCTGGATGAGGAGCTGCTCGCCTTCTTTCGCCGCCATCTGCAGGCGTCGGGTCCGGCCCGCGGTGGGACCTCGGGCCCGCTGCGGCTGCAGTGGGGCAGCAGGGGCTCCTGGCACGATCTGGAAGGGCCCCAGGATCTTCTTCAGGCGGTCCCGCGAGACGCCGCCTGGACGCTCCATTCCACCGGCCTGGCGGCGATCCGCTGCGATGAAGGGCAACTGCTCGCAGCTGGCCGTTCCCCTGGGCCGGTAGCCCAGGATCCAGTGGTGCTGGTCCACGATCCCTGGCGCCCTGTGCCCGGCCGCGGCGGCCACCTGGGGATCGATGCCGGCCCGGCGCAGCGCGCCGATCTGGACCGGCGGGCGGATGTGGCCTGTTTCAGCTCCCCGCCCCTGGAGGAGCCGCTCTTGATGAGGGGCGTTTTCCTGCTGCGGATGCGCATCAGCGCCGACCAGCCGAGCTTCGATCTCTGCGGAGCCCTCTCCGCCGTGGATGCTGATGGCTGCCAGGCGCTCCAGCTCTGCACCGGGGTGGCCCGCTTCGGCCCGGAAGCAGCGGGGAGCGGCGTGCTTCATTCGCTGCGGTTCCAGCCCCTGGCCGTGCGGCTGGCCGCAGGACAGCGGCTGCGGCTTTCGCTGGCGGCAGCGGCCTGGCCCCAGATCGCCGTCAACCCGGGCGATGGCCGGCGGCCGATGGGGGGAGCGGCCCGACACACCGAACGATCACCCTGACCCTGAACCTGGAGGGCGGCCTCCTGAGCCTGGAGCCGATCTTTCCGAATCTGACAGATCGGGCAAACTGAGCCGACCTGTGCCGCCACCCATGCCGCGCTTCCATCCTCACCCCGCCCTGATCGGCCTGACGCTGCTGCTGAGCGGCCTGCCGGTGCTGGCACCGCGTGGGGCGTGGGCCCAGGCCGGGCCTGGGCCCGTCAGCGCCAGCGAGCCCAGTTCCGCCCTCAGCGAAGCCCAGGCACGGGCGGCGGCCGAGCGGATCCTGCGCACCCTCCAGAACGGGGATGCCCAGGCGCGCTTCGAGCAGTTCGCCCCGACCCTGCAAAGCGTCAGCAGCCCCAGCATGGTGGCCGCGACCATGAAGACCCAGCCCCGGCTGCTGCGCTGGACGATCCGCAGCATCCAGCCCGGGTTCGACTCCAGCACGGTGGAAGCCAACCTGGAGACCAGCGCCGGCAACCGCGAGCTGCTGATGGTGCTCAACGCCGATGGCAAGATCGAGGGTTACCACTTTGATGTCACCGACAAACCCGCCGAGGAGGTGGTGGGGGACTTCATCGGCGCCCTCTCCAGGGGCCACTTCATCTCGGCCAGCAGCTTTCTGGCCCCGCAGCTGCAGGAGGAGATCTCCCAGGTCCAGCTGCAGCAGAAATGGCTGGGTCTGCAGCGGATCACGGGCAACTTCGTGCGGGTGAAACGCATCAGCCGCGCCGAAAGCACTCCGGACATGCGGCTGGTGATCGTGACTACGGAGTTCAACCGTCTCACCGACAACCTTTTCGTCACCCTGGATGCCGACAACCAGATCATCAGCGTGGATTTCCCCACCGATCCCTCGCCGCCCTCGCCGGCGCGCTGAGCCCGGCCACCGACCGACCTAAGCTCCCGGCGCGTGTCCACCCCCTCTTCCATGGCCCTGCCCAGCCTCGAATGGATGGCCGATGATGCCCAGCGGCTGGCGGAATGCCGCCACGACCACCCATTCGCCGTGCTCGGGCCCCAGCCCACAGAAGAAGGCGGCTGGGTGGTGCGGGCCTGGATGCCGGACGCCGAAAGCGTCGAACTTCTGCTGGGGGGCCAGCGCCTGGCCATGGCCACCCCCCACCACCCCTGGATCTTCGAGGCGGCCGTGGCCTCTGACCCCGGCTGCACCTACCGCCTGCACGTGCGGCGGGGGGGCATCGAGCACGAGCAGCACGATCCCTGGGTCTTCCGCCACGAGTGGATGGGCGAACTGGATCGCCACCTGTTCGCCGAGGGCAACCACCACCACATCTGGCAACGCATGGGTGCCCACGTGCTCGAGCGCGATGGGATTGCCGGGGTCCAGTTCTGCCTGTGGGCCCCCAACGCCCGCAGCGTCGCCCTGCTGGGCGACTTCAACGGCTGGGACGGCCGCCATCACCCCATGCAGCAGCGCCTGGGAGGCACCTGGGAGCTGTTCATCCCCGGGCTGGGGGCCGGCCAGATCTACAAGTACGAGGTGCGCGCCCAGAACGGGCACTGCTACCAGAAAGCCGATCCCTACGGATTCCGCCATGAAATCCGCCCCAACACCGGTTCGGTTGTGGCCGAGCTGGGGCGGTACCACTGGAACGACGGCCATTGGATGGACGAGCGGGACAGCCGCGACCCCCTGCCCCGCCCGATCGCGGTCTACGAGATGCACCTGGGCAGCTGGATGCATGCCGCCGCCGACCAGCCCTTCATCGAGGCCGACGGCAGCGCCCGACCACCGGTGCCGGCCGCCGACATGAAGCCCGGGGCCCGCCTGATGACCTACCCGGAACTGGCCGACAAGGTGATTCCCTACGTGAAAGCCCGCGGCTTCACCCACATCGAGCTGATGCCGGTCTCCGAGCATCCCTTCGACGGCTCCTGGGGCTACCAGGTCACGGGCTGGTACGCCCCCACCAGCCGCTTCGGCAGCCCGGATGAATTCCGGGCCTTCGTCGACCGCTGCCACGCCGAAGACATCGGCGTGATCCTCGACTGGGTGCCGGGTCACTTCCCCAAGGACGGCCACGGCCTGGCCTTCTTCGACGGCGCCCATCTCTACGAACACGCCGATCCCCGTATCGGTGAACACAAGGAGTGGGGGACGCTGATCTTCAACTACAGCCGCAACGAGGTGCGCAACTTCCTCGTCGCCAACCTGATCTACTGGTTCGAGGAGTTCCACATCGACGGCATCCGGGTGGATGCGGTGGCTTCGATGCTCTACCGCGACTACCTACGCCCCGATGGGGAATGGTTGCCCAACGAGCACGGCGGCCGCGAGAACCTCGAGGCGGTGCGCTTCCTGCAGCAGGCCAACCATGTGCTGTTCCAGCACTTCCCCGGGGCCCTTTCGATCGCGGAGGAATCCACCACCTGGCCGATGGTGACCCAGCCCACCGACATGGGCGGGCTGGGGTTCAACCTCAAGTGGAACATGGGCTGGATGCACGACATGCTCGATTATTTCGAGCTCGATCCCTGGTTCCGCCAGTTCCACCAGAACCATGTCACCTTCTCGATCTGGTATGCCTTCACCGAGAACTTCATGCTGGCCCTGAGCCACGATGAAGTGGTGCACGGCAAGAGCAACCTGCTCCACAAGATGCCTGGCGACGACTGGCAGAAGTTCGCCAACGTACGTGCTCTGCTCACCTACATGTGGACCCACCCGGGCAAGAAAACGATCTTCATGGGCATGGAATTCGGCCAGCGGGCCGAATGGAACGTCTGGGGTGATCTGCAGTGGGAGCTGCTCCAGTACGACGCCCATCAGGGCCTTGTGAATCTGGTCGACGATCTCAACGACTTCTACAAATCGGAGCCGGCTCTCTGGGGCGAGGACTTCGACCAGTACGGCTTCCAGTGGATCGACTGCAACGACAACCGTCATTCGGTGATCAGCTTCATGCGGCGCGACAGCGGCAGCGGCAGCTGGGTGGTGGTGGTGGCCAACTTCACGCCCCAGAGCCATTCCCACTATCGGGTGGGCGTTCCCTTGGAGGGCTTCTACGAGGAGGTCTTCAACACCGACGGCAGCCGCTACGGCGGCAGCAATCTCGGCAATCTGGGCGGCAAGTTCACCGACCGCTGGGCGATCCACGACTACGAGAACTCCCTCGACCTCTGCCTGCCGCCCCTCGGGGTGCTGGTGCTGCGTCTCGACCCCTCCCGGCTGCGGCCGGAAAGCCCGGCTCCCCACACCTGAGCCCGGACGCGGCGGACGGTCATGGTCACGATCTACGACCTCAAGCCCCGCTTCCAGGCCCTGCTGAGACCCCTGGCCACCGTGCTGGTGAGGGCCGGCGCCACTGCCAACGGCCTCACCCTCGCCGCCCTGGTCCTGTCGCTCGCGGCAGGGGCCTGCCTGGCGCTGTGGCCTGATCGGCGGTCCTGCCTGCTGGCCCTGCCGGCGGTGCTGCTGATCCGCATGGCCCTCAACGCCCTCGACGGCATGGTGGCCCGGGAGTTCGGCCAGATCAGCAGGCGCGGCGCCCTGCTCAACGAACTGGGTGATGTGCTGGCCGACACGGCCCTCTACCTGCCCTTTGCCCTGCTGGCCGGCATCCCGCCGGTCCTGCTGGCCCTTGTGGTGATCCTGGGGGTCATCGGCGAGATGGCCGGGGTGGTGTCCGTGCAGATCGGCGCCGAACGCCGCTATGACGGCCCCCTGGGCAAGAGCGACCGGGCCTTCCTGTTCGGTCTCCTGGCCCTGCTGCTCGGTCTGGGCGTGAGCGCGGGGCCCTGGGTCCAGGCCCTGCTGATCGCCATGGCTGCTCTGGGGCTGATCACGATCGTGAACCGGTCGCTCCACGGCCTGGCGGCCGTTGCCCACCTCGATCCCCGGCGCACCCCATGAACCGGCTGCCCGGGCCAGTGCTGGCCACCATGGCCGCCATCCTGGTGCTGCTGGTGGCCGCCAGCCTGCTGACCGCCCTGCTGGGGCGTCTGCGGCCCGGGCCCGACCGGGAGAACCTGCGGCTGCGGGTGCGCACCTGGTGGCAGATGGTGGCGGTGTTCCTGGTGGCCCTGGTGGTGGGCCGGGGGGTCTCGATCGCCTTCTTCGCCCTGCTGAGCTTCCTGGCCCTGAAGGAATACTTCTCCCTGATCCCCACCCGTCGGGTCGACCGGCGGGTGCTGTTCTGGGCCTACCTGGCCATCCCCGTCCAGTACCTCTGGGTGGGCCTGGAGTGGTACGGGATGTTCCTGGCGTTCATTCCGGTCTTCTGCTTCCTGCTGCTGCCGGTGCGGATGCTCGTGATCGGCGAGACGGGGGGTTACCTGCGAGCGGCCGGCACGATCCAGTGGGGCCTGATGACCTCCGTCTTCAGCCTCAGCCACGCTGCCTTTCTGCTGATCCTGCGGCTGGCCGACGACCCCGGCCGGGCGGTGGGCCCGGGCCTGGTGCTCTACCTGGTGCTGCTCACCCAGCTGAACGACGTGGCCCAGTACCTGTGGGGCCGCAGCCTGGGCGGCCCGCCGGTGGCCCCGAAGGTGAGCCCGAACAAGACCTGGGCAGGCTTCCTCGGCGGGCTCGGCACCACCACCCTGCTGGGCGCCGCCCTGGGGCCCCTGCTCACCCCCATGGCCTGGCCGGCCTCGGTGGCGGCGGGGCTGGTCATCAGCCTGGGCGGTTTCGTCGGCGATCTCAACATCTCGGCCCTGAAGCGTGATCTGGGCATCAAGGACAGCGGTTCCCTGCTGCCCGGCCATGGCGGCATCCTCGACCGTGTGGACAGCCTCACCTACACGGCCCCCCTGTTCTTCCACTTCGTCTACGTGCTGTTCCACTGGAGCAGTTACACCGGCCAGGTGCGCTGGCCGGGCCTGCCTTGACCCCTTCGGACGCCCCTTATCCGGACGGGCTGCGGCGGCTGTTCTTCCTGCTGCTGGTGAGGCCCGTGCTGGGCCTGATCCTGGGCCTCAACGTCCGCCACCGAGAGCACCTGCCCCGCCGGGGACCGGCCCTGGTGGTGGCGAACCACAACAGCCATCTGGACGTGTTCGTGCTGATGAGTCTCTTCCCCGGAGCTCTGCTGCCGCGACTGCGGCCGGTGGCGGCGGCCGACTACTTCCTCCGTCACCGCCTGCTCTCCTGGTTCGCCCGCCGGGTGCTGGCAATCATCCCGATCGAACGCCACGGCCGGCCGGGCAGGAGCGATCCACTGGCGCCGATCGTTTCGGCCCTGGAGCGGGGTCAGATCGTGATCCTCTTCCCTGAGGGCACCCGCGGCGAACCGGAGACCCTGGGACGCCTGCACAGCGGCGTGGCCCACCTGCTGCAGCGCCATCCCCAGCTGGCCTGCACCCCCGTGGTGCTGCGCGGGCTGGGCAAGGCCCTGCCGCGGGGGGAGGCCCTGCTGGTGCCCTTCTGCTGTGATGTGGTGGTGGGGGAAGCCCTCGTCTGGACCGGTCACCGGCGAACGTTCATGACCGCCCTGGAGGAGCGCATGGCCGGTCTGCTGGCTGAGCTCCCGCCCTCCCCCTGGGAATGAATCACCAGCCCATCCTGCGGAAATAGATCGCGTAGAACCCTCCCCAGACCAGAAGCACCGCCCAGAACCAGCGGCGCGGATGGCGACGGGGCCCCTCGCCGGCCAGCCGCCCCGTCGCCAGGGCCACCAGCAGCACCGGAGCGATCCGCACCACCCGGGCGAACAGGGTCCAGGGGAGCATCGTGCCGAGGGGCACCCCCAGGCCGGCCGCCGCCACCGCGAAGACCTTCAGGGGAATTCCGCCCGCCACCAGCCACGGCGTCCAGGGCAGACCATGGAGCGCCAGTTCGCCCGTCACGACGCTCACCATGGCGGGCGAGATGCCCGGCACTGCCGTGATCAGGGCCACCAGCCCCTCCGGATCGATCCCCATCCAGCGGAAGAGCAGGAGCACCGCCAGCAGGGACCCAAGGATCGAGGCCGCCCAGGCCAGCAAGGCGGCCCGCGCCGACCACAGGGCCACCAGGGTGAGGAAGACGTCGGGAACGATGAAGAAAAACGTCCCCTCCGCCAGACCCCAGAGAAAGCCGATCCCCACCACCAGCGGCAGAGTCCTGATCAGCAGAGGGATCGGCGGCGCCGTCATCGCCCGGACCGTCGGCTAAGTTGCCGATCCCCCGGTGGGTACGGCCTTACCGAGCCATCCTCACCCCTTCCTTCTCCTGCGTCCGTTCCCCATGGCCGACACCGCCCCCCTGCTGCTGCGCGCCGCCCGAGGGGAGCCGGTGGAGCGGCCTCCGGTGTGGATGATGCGCCAGGCGGGCCGTTACATGAAGGTCTATCGCGACCTGCGCGATCGCCATCCCGGGTTCCGTGAACGCTCGGAGAACCCCGATCTCTCCTACGAGATCTCGATGCAGCCCTTCCACGCCTTCCGGCCCGACGGCGTGATCCTGTTTTCCGACATCCTCACGCCCCTGCCGGGGATGGGCATCGACTTCGACATCATCGAGAGCAAGGGGCCGATCATCGAACCCGCCATCCGCAGCCAGGCCCAGGTGGAGGCCCTGCGGCCCCTGGATCCGGCGGCGGCCCTGCCCTTCGTGGGCGAGGTGCTGGGCCGGCTGCGGGCCGATGTGGGCAACGACGCGGCCGTGCTCGGCTTCGTCGGCGCCCCCTGGACCCTGGCCGCCTACGCCGTGGAGGGCAGGAGCTCCAAGACCTACGCGGTGATCAAGGCGATGGCCTTCCAGGAGCCCGCCCTGCTGCACCGACTGCTCGCTCACCTGGCCGATTCGATCGCCACCTACGTGCGCTACCAGATCGACAGCGGCGCCCAGGTGGTGCAGCTGTTCGATTCCTGGGCCGGCCAGCTCAGCCCGATCGACTACGACGTCTTCGCCGCCCCCTACCAGAAGCGGGTGATCGACCAGGTGAAGGCCACCCACCCCGACACCCCCCTGATCCTCTACATCTCCGGCAGCGCCGGCGTGCTGGAGCGCATGGCCCGCACCGGGGTGGACTTCATCTCCCTCGACTGGACCGTGGACATGGCCGACGGCTGCGCCCGCCTGCCCCAGCACCTGGGGGTGCAGGGCAACGTGGATCCCGGCCTGCTGTTCGGCACCCCCGAGGCCATCCGTGAGCGGATCCTCGACACCGTGCGCAAGGCCCGCGGCCGCCGCCACATCCTCAACCTGGGCCACGGCATCCTGCCCGGCACCCCCGAAGACAACGCCCGGGTCTTCTTCGAGACCGGCAAGGCCGTCCACGAGCTGCTGGGAGCTGCTGTTTGAGCCCCCAGCGCCCCGGGCCCCAGCGGATCCTGATCACCGGCGCCAGCGGCTGCGTCGGCCAGTACATCGCCGAGAACCTGCTGGCCAACAGCGACGCCCGGCTGCTTCTGCTGCTGCGGGATCCCGCCAAGCTCAGCGCCGTCCCGGCAGACCATCCCCGCATCACCCTGCTGGTGGGTGACCTGCGCGACCTGGATTCCCATGCGGCGGCCATCGCCAGCGCCGACCGGATCATCCATACGGCCACCGCCTGGGGCGATCCGGAGCGGGCCCGCCAGGTGAACGTGGCGGCCGTCAAGGAACTGCTGCGGCTCACCAACCCGGACCGCCTGCAGCAGGTGATCTACTTCTCCACCGCCAGCATCCTCGACCGGAATCTGCAGCTGCTGCCGGAGGCGATGGCCTACGGCACCGAATACATCCAGACCAAGGCCACCTGCCTGCAGGACCTGGAGCGCCACCCCCTGGCGGAGCGGATCGTGGCGGTGTTCCCCACCCTGGTGTTCGGCGGATCGGTGGGCAAGGCCGATCCCCATCCCACCAGCTACCTCACCGCCGGGCTGAAGGAGGCCTTCGGCTGGCTGTGGCTGGCCCGCTGGCTGCGCACCGATGCCAGCTTCCACTTCATCCACGCCGCCGACATCGCCACGGTCTGCGCCCATCTGGCCACCACGCCCCATGGCCCCAACCCGGAGCCTGGCCAGGGACCCGTGCGGCGCCTGGTGCTGGGCCAGGCACCGGTCACCATCAACGCCGCCGTGGCCTCCCTGTGCCGCTGGCGGCGGTTGTGGGTGCCGCCGGTGGGGGTCGATCTGCGGGGCTGGCTGATCGAGGGGCTGATCAAACTGCTGCGGATCGAGGTGAACGCCTGGGACCGCTTCTCGATCCGTCAGCGTCACTTCGTGCACCAGCCGGTGAGTCCGCCGGAGCGCTTCGGCCTGGTCAGCCTGGCCCCCTCCCTGGAGGCCGTGCTGGAGACGGCCGGCGTTCCCCACCGAGGCCGGCTGGGGCCAGGCCGAGGGGCCTGAGCCGGCGATGACAACGGCGCCAGCGATGGGTCCCCGCAGGCCGGTCCCCGCAATTGTTGCGAATGTGTCGGTGGGCCCCATGGGCACCCTGCCATTGCCTAATTTGTGGCGGTTGCACGTGCCTCAGAGCACCTTCCTTCGCACCTTCCCATGCGTCGTCTTCTTTCCCTCTTCGCTCTCTGCCTGGCGCTGGTGCTCGGTGCCGCCCCGAGCTTCGCCGCCGATGCCGCCCACGGTGGCCAGATCTTCTCCGCCAACTGCGCTGCCTGCCACATGGGCGGCGGCAACGTGGTCAACGCCGAGCGCACCCTCAAGGCCGATGCCCTGGGTGCCTATCTGGCCAACTACGAGGCCGATCACCAGGCCGCCATCGCCTACCAGGTGACCAACGGCAAGAACGCCATGCCCGCCTTCGGCGGCAAGCTGAGTGATGCCGACATCGCCGACGTGGCGGCCTACGTCGACGAGATGGCCTCCAAGGGCTGGGCCTGATCGGCACGGTCCGCTCTTCAGCTCAGCCGTCGCCTACGGCCATGACCCCTGCTGCCCCCGGCTTCGCCGGGGCTTTTTCATGCCGTCAGGCCAGGGAGCGGCGGGCGGCGAGCACCGCCAGGTAAAGCTCCTCGGGCACCTCACGGATGTCGTACTCCGAAGGGAGCATTCCATGCACGTGGCGATGCACGGCCCGCCAGCAGTCCCGCTCCGGTTCGGTGCCGCTGCCGTCGAGGGCGAGGGACTGGCGGGCGAGTTCGCTCACCAGGGCCTGATCGTCGGTGGAGGAAGCCATCGGGGGGTCGAGAAACGGGAGCCAGACGCTAGGCGCTGGCTGAAAGTCCCGGGCGGAAGCGAGAATAGGGTTGAGCTGAATCCACCCATGGCGATCCCCGCCGCCTCCCTGGCTTCGGCCGCGCTGGCGCTGGTGGCGGGGCTGCTGCCGCTGGCGGCGTTGCCCGGCCCGGCCCAGGAGGTCTCCCCCAACCAGCCAGCGGCCATCCAGGCGAGCCCTGGCCTGCCGCCCCTCCCCTGCCGGCTGGTGGGGCCGCGCCAGGAGCAGATGATCCAGCCCCTGCGCATCGCCCCGGCCCAGGTGGCTCGCAAGAACGCCATGGGCTGCCTGTCGGCGGCCGATGCCTTCTACGGCACGGACGGCTGCCCCACCAGACTGTGCGGCACAAAGCACGGCACTCGGGTGCCACTGCCCTGAGCTCCCGCGGCAGGGTGGGTGACCCGGGCAGGGCGGCTCCCCCACCCAGCCGGTTCGGCCTCCACACCCCCGGGGGGGAGGGCCGAATGCAGCGGTTCGGTCCTCCCACTCGGCTGGTCAGGGCAGGATTCATACGTTGGCTTCAGCAACTGTCCCCAGGGAGGAACCCATCCATGCATCCCACCGCCGAACTGTTCACCGAAAAGGCCTGGGGCGCCGTGGTGGCCTCCCAGCAGCTGGCCCAGCAGAAGCACCAGCAGCAGATGGAGAGCGAGCACCTGTTCGCCGCCCTGCTGGCCCAGCAGGACCTGGCCACCCGGATCCTGGAAAAGGCCGGCGTGGATCTGGGCCTCCTGGGCCAGAAGCTGGAGGCCTTCATCGCCGGCCAGCCCAGCCTGGCCACCAGCCCCGACAGCGTTTACCTGGGCAAGGGTCTGAACGCGGTGCTGGATCGGGCCGACGCCCTGAAGAAGGAATTCGAGGACAGCTACATCGCCGTGGAGCACCTGCTCCTGGCCCTGGCCGGTGATGACCGCTGCGGCCGCCAGCTGCTCTCCCAGGCCGGCGGGGATGCGGCGAAGCTCAAGGAGGCCGTGCTGGCGGTGCGGGGCAGCCAGCGGGTGACCGACCAGAACCCAGAGGGCACCTACGAATCGCTCGAGAAGTACGGCCGCGATCTCACCGCCGCCGCCCGCGACGGCAAGCTGGATCCGGTGATCGGCCGCGACGAGGAGATTCGCCGCACGATTCAGATCCTCAGCCGCCGCACCAAGAACAACCCGGTGCTGATCGGTGAGCCCGGCGTGGGCAAGACGGCCATCGTGGAGGGTCTGGCCCAGCGGATCGTCAACGGCGACGTGCCCCAGGCCCTGCAGAACCGCCAGCTGATCGCCCTCGACATGGGGGCCCTGATCGCCGGCGCCAAGTACCGCGGCGAATTTGAGGAACGGCTCAAGGCCGTGCTCAAGGAGGTCACCTCCAGCGAAGGACAGATCGTGCTGTTCATCGACGAGATCCACACGGTGGTGGGAGCCGGCGCCACCGGTGGCGCCATGGATGCCAGCAACCTGCTGAAACCGATGCTGGCCCGGGGAGAACTGCGCTGCATCGGTGCCACCACCCTGGATGAGCATCGCCAGCACATCGAGAAGGATCCGGCCCTGGAGCGGCGCTTCCAGCAGGTGTTCGTGGATCAGCCGACGGTGGAGGACACCATCTCGATCCTGCGGGGCCTGAAGGAGCGCTACGAAGTGCACCACGGCGTACGCATCGCCGACAACGCCCTGGTGGCGGCCGCTGTGCTGAGCAGC
Organism: uncultured cyanobacterium; assembly: GCA_963772735.1. Taxonomy (GTDB): domain Bacteria; phylum Cyanobacteriota; class Cyanobacteriia; order PCC-6307; family Cyanobiaceae; genus Cyanobium. The sequence goes on from CAVYYO010000005.1 coordinate 176,629, forward strand.
CGCTACATCGCCGATCGCTTCCTGCCCGACAAGGCCATCGACCTGATGGACGAGTCGGCGGCCCGGCTGAAGATGGAGATCACCTCCAAGCCCGAGGAGATCGACGAACTCGACCGCCGGATCCTGCAGCTGGAGATGGAAAAACTCTCCCTCGGACGCGAATCGGATCCCGCCAGCCGCGACCGGCTGGAACGGTTGGAGAAGGAGCTGGCCGAGCTCGCCGAGCAGCAGAGCAGCCTCAACGCTCAATGGCAGAAGGAGAAGGGTTCGATCGATGAACTCTCCGCCCTCAAAGAGGAGATCGAGCAGGTGCAGCTGCAGGTGGAGCAGGCCAAGCGCAACTACGACCTCAACAAGGCCGCCGAACTGGAGTACGGCACCCTGGCGGGACTCAACAAGAAGCTGGCCGCCCGGGAAGAGGAGCTGAGCGCCCATGCCGGCGAGAAGAACCTGCTGCGGGAGGAGGTCACCGAGGACGACATCGCCGAGGTGATCGCCAAGTGGACCGGCATTCCGGTCAGCAAGCTGGTGCAGAGCGAAATGGAGAAACTCCTGCACCTGGAGGGGGAACTGCATACCAGGGTGATCGGCCAGGAGCAGGCGGTGACGGCCGTGGCCGATGCCATCCAGCGCTCCCGGGCAGGCCTCTCCGATCCCAACCGCCCCATCGCCAGCTTCATGTTCCTCGGCCCCACGGGTGTGGGCAAGACCGAGCTCTCCAAGGCCCTCGCTGCCCAGATGTTTGATTCCGAGGAGGCCATGGTGCGGATCGACATGAGCGAGTACATGGAGAAGCACGCCGTGAGCCGGCTGATCGGAGCGCCTCCGGGTTACGTGGGTTATGAGGAAGGAGGCCAGCTCACTGAAGCGGTGAGGCGGCGGCCCTACGCCGTGATCCTGTTCGACGAGGTGGAGAAGGCCCATCCCGACGTGTTCAACGTGATGCTGCAGATCCTCGATGACGGCCGCGTCACCGATGGCCAGGGCCGCACGGTGGATTTCACCAATACGGTGCTGATCCTCACCAGCAACATCGGCAGCGCCTCGATCCTCGATCTGGCGGGTGATCCTGCCCGCTATGGCGAGATGGAGAAACGGGTGAACGAGGCCCTGCGCTCCCACTTCCGCCCGGAATTCCTCAACCGGCTGGATGAATCGATCATCTTCCGCAGCCTGCGGGAAGAAGAGCTGCGCCAGATCGTGGGGCTGCAGGTGCAACGGCTGGCGAAGCGGTTGGAGGACAGGAAGCTGACCCTCCAACTCGACGAGGCCGCCCTCGACTGGCTCGCCGCCGTCGGCTACGACCCGGTGTACGGAGCCCGCCCCCTCAAGCGGGCCATCCAGCGGGAACTGGAGACGCCGATCGCCAAGGCGATCCTTGCGGGCACCTTCCTGGCCGGCTCCACCATCGTGGTGGATGTGGAGGCCGAACGGCTGCGCTTCCGCCAGGCCGAACCTGCCGAGATCCAGCAAGTCGAGCCGGCGCTGGTGTGATCCCACCTCCCTCGGTGGATGAGGGCAGGAGAGCTGGAAATCCCGACGACGTGGAAACTCCCACATCGTCGGGATTTGCCTCAGGAGCGAGGCCGGATGCGGCGCCGGATCCGTCGGGCCACGCCGAAAGCGCTTCCCAGCCCGAGCACGGGGAGCGGGCCAGGAACGTTCGAGACCGGTGCCCCGTTGGCGACGTACACCCCGGCCCAGCTGCTGTCCTCCTCCGTCTCGCCTTCCAGCGCCATGCTGGCGGCGAAAGCCAGCCGGCCGTTGCGGTAGCCATCCCGCTCGAGCCCCAGCGCCACGATCGGGATGCCGGCCGCTCGGGGATCAAGCAGGCCACCATCCATTCCCGTTTCAACAATCGTGTCAATGGCTGATGCCCCATCGGAGGAGGCACCGTAGAGACCTGACATCACCTCTTCGAAGACGTCCGCGAGGCCATCCACTTCCCCCAGCCCGATGCCCTTGAAGGCCAGGCTCTCCTCCTCCAGGGCCAGGAAAGCGGAGGAGCGCCAACGGGCCAGTTCCAGGTCGCCTTCTTCATCCTCTCCCTCTCCGACTCCGGGCGGGCGACCGGAGAAATTCCAGGAGAGAAAAGAGGAGAACTGTTCACCGGTGCTGGCAATCAGCTTGGTGGCATTCGAAACAATATCGGTGACGAAGATGCCCTGATGGAGCGGGACCTCAAACTGAAAGTCACCATTGCCCACGCCACCGACACCGGCACTCGGATCAGACTGCTCCTGACAGTATTGAAGCCTGGCCTGGTTCCCTGATGGGGCGCAGGACACCTGCTGGGTGATGGTCTCCGCGCCCCAGGCCCCCCAGAACGCCACGGAACTTCCATTGAAGGAAAGGACTTCGCCGATGTTGGTGAGTCCCCCGCCATCCGTGAGGCCGGTGAGGCCGCCGATGCCGGCCAGGGGAGTCAGGGAGGTGGGATCGCCGAGGAGGGAGGAAAGGTAGATACCGCCTGCGGAGGGTGCATCTTCGTTGTCGAGTCCCAGAAACACCACTTTGTCCATGGCCGCGCTCGGTGGTGCGGTGGATCCGAAGTTCCGGTTCAGCGAATCACCCGGAATCGGCGTGTTGCTGTCAGCGATGAAACGGACCGGCGACACTCCACCGTCGGCGATCAGGTCCCGGAAGTAGACGCCCGTCTTGGAATTGCCACCGGCATCGGTCCAGTTGCCCTTGAAGACAACCTTATCTCCTGTCACCGAAGGGGCACCGGGAAACTGATCGAACTTCAGACCCGTGGGACCCGAGGCCACCGGCACGCTGAAGTAGCTGTAGGGGGCCAAGCCTCCGAGTTGACTTGCTCCTGTGAGCAGAGTTCCGAGAGGATTGCTGTAGATCCCCGAGGTGCCCAAGGACCCATCATCCGTCATCCACACAGGATTGGACTGACCTCGGAAAGCGACCGTGCTGGAGGCGGTCAGATCGATGCGGGGGAAGGAGGGAAATTCGGTGAAGGTGGCAGAGGTGTTGTTCGGGTCGGGGACGAGCCCTCCCCGAACGGCGATCGGCACGATCGGGCGGGGCAGCGAAGCGTCCAGAAGATTTCGGGTGAAGATGCCCGTGGCTGGCTGACCGCCTCCCATGCCTCCCCGGCCCCGGGCACGAAAGACCACCAGGCCGGAGCCATTGATCGATGGCGGGTTGTAGGCGTTGAAAAGGCTTGTGGTGTCGGGGATGAAGTCGGCATTGTTGACGACCGTCTGAAAGCTGAAGCCATCCGCCCGGGCGGGTGAGCCGGTCGCCATGACCATGACGGCAGCACCCAGTGCCCAGGACGTGACCTGGAATGGTCTGCGGAAGGCCAGGAGTGGCTTGCGTGTCGCTTCTTCCATGATCGATCAGGCAAGCCTGTTGAAAGCCTCCCATGCGGCCGCAGGGTTGAAAGCCGACTTGATAGGAATTTATGCACCTCATCTACTGCAGATAAGCGTTAACTCCTCCTCTCCCGCGGTATCGCAGCCATCAGGGCCCATGAGCCAGAGGGTCAGCGCGCCAGCCCATCGCTGTGACCACCATCTGAACGCCCCCTTCGGTGGCGTTGCCGCGCCTGGTTCGCCGGCCGCGCGCCAGGGAGAAGCCGGTGATCCAGCCTCGTTGCACCGATCGGGGCAGCAGGTAAGCCACATCCAAAGGGGACGTGCCGCCCGCCAGCCGCTCACAGAGGCGCCCGAAGGATTTCCCCGCTGCCAGGGCCTTCAGCATCCGCCACTCCCCATCCCCCGGCAGCTCCCACTGGTGCCGCTGCACCGGCGGTCCCTGCTTCGCAGAAGCGCAAGCGCTAGGGATCGAGGTTGCGCAGCCGGTTCAGCCCCAGGCGTCCCATCGCCCGGGCCAGGGTGCTGATCGGTACCAGCAGCACCCGGGCGATCCTCCGGAGGGTGCAGCGCTGGTGCCTGAGGTCCACAGCCCGCTGCAGTTGCTGCGGATCGAGCGTCCGCCGCTGGGTGTGGTGAACGCTGCGTCGATCCGCCAGAGCCGCTGGCCCGCCTGAACGAAAGCGAGCCAGCCGCTGGCGGGCGGTGCGCTCACTGATCCCGTGGTCAGCGGCCAGCTGAGCGAGGCTCCTGCCCTCCTCAAGGTGCTGTCGGATCAGGCGTTCCCGACCCATCGGTGTCAGCCGGGCATTGGGGTGTGTATGCATGGGGGGTGAGGCCCTGGGCTGTTGGGTCGCACCACAACCCTGTCGGCCTCACACCCCTTTGTCAGCTGGAACAAGCTGGTGGCACTACACACCTAATCCCCCAGATCCGGCGAGCGGGATGGATGGGCCTGGATGTAGTGGCGAGCCAGAACGGAGAAGAAATCCTTACCCACCAGCCGTCCGCACACCGGATAGATCTGCTCCAGGCTGCGCAGCCACTTTCCGGCCACGCTGGTGCGATGGGCCTCGATCCCCTGGAGCACCGAGAGCGTTCCTGAGCACTCCAGCCACGTCGCCAGCCGCTCGCGGGCCGCCGCCGTCCTCTCCGCTGACCGCGGCCAGGAACAGGGCCTGAAGTTCGCTCAGCTCGCGGGGAGCGGCAGGGGTTGGTGCTGGCATAGGTAACGGTCGGCGTGCCTGGCTTCGTCGAGAAAAACCTCGAGCCTGGGGATGGCGGTGTCCCACTCGATCAGGGTGGGGACAGGGCCGAAGCGCTTCAGAGCCTGTCCATAGAGTCGATCTCCTTTACCCGATCGATCGGCAGGGCATCGAGATCGTCGAGGGGATCGAAGCCGTGGTTGGTGGCATTCACATGCACGTTGTTCACATCCAGCAGCAGGTGGCAGTCCGCCCGGATCACCAGCTCCCGCAGGAACTGCCAATCGCTCAGGTCGCTGCCGGAGAACTGGAGGTAGGGAATGAGGTTCTCGATCAGGGTCCGGCGGCCAAGAGGGTCCTGAACCCGGACGATGCGTTCCGCCACGTAGGAGTGCGCCGCTTCGGTGGAGGGCAGAGGGGCCAGATCGTTGAGGTAGGTGCCGCCCACCGAGACCCAGGCCAGGTGGTCCGACACATGGACGGGCTCGATCCGATCGGCCAGGGCCTGGAGTCGCGCCAGATAGTCGCTGTTGAGTGGATCGGCCGAGCCCAGCGACAACCCCACCCCATGCAGGGTGAGGGGGTAGTGCTCCCGGATGCGCTCCAGGTGGTGGAGGGGCAGGCCTCCGCCATGACGGGTTCGATGGGCGAGTGCCCGGCGATGACCACGCCCCCCGAGGATCAGGATGACTTGGCAACAGTTTCTCCCACGATCTTCTTGCAGGTGCCGGTGGGGACATAGACCACTCGTCCGGGGCGCCTGAGACCTTGGCATTTCCGGCGCAGTCGTGCTTGCTGGTGCCGCAGTCGTTCATCCGGCCCTGGCGATGCCCGGCGCATGTCTCCATGCCCGCTTTGGCAGCCTGGCCTTCACCGCCGGGGGCGGCGACCAGGACCCAGGGCGAGCAGGCTGGAGCTGGCGGTGCTGACGGCACCGGTGGACGTGACCGGTCTCACGGTTCAGAGTCCGTTGCGTCGGAGAAAGGTGGGTGAAGCGCCAGGGCCAGCCGTTGGGATCCGGCGCTGGCTCGATGATGACCCGCCTCCACCGCGATCGGATTGATCCGCGATGGATGGGTCCGAGATCGGATGGATCGGCCCCCTATCCGGGCCCCCGGCTGGTGTCGTTCAGGCCCCAGTCCCAGTCGAGATAGCCCAGCTCGTATCCTCCCGTCTCCAGGTAGCGGCGATCGTCGGCGGACAGGTAGGGGCTCAGAAAAGCCACCACCCCCGATTCACGCTTCGAGAGGCCGTGGATGGTCCCGTTCTCGCCAGCAAGGGGCTCGAAATCCTCGCCGAACCACTTGAACACGGACGACACGTTCACCCGGCCCCTGGCCCGGTCGATGCGGAACTGGGACGGGTCGCCCACCATCGCCCTGCCCTGTTCGTCGAGCTGCTGCGACAACCTGTCGCCGCTGTAGGGCTCCGGCCGCAGCACCGGGCAACCGATCGAGGCGCAGTTGACGGCCAGGTGGATCCGGGGTTCCTGGAACTGCTTGCGCAGGATCTGGTGTTCGATGGCATCGAGGGTGAGCGACTCTCCTGCCAGGGGAAAGCGGCGCCCGCGCCAGACGCCGGCGGATGTCGCGGATGCTGTTCACCGGATAGCGATCGATGATCGACACCAGGGTGAAGGCGTTGTAGGCATTGATCAGGAAGGCGATCTTCTCCGCCTCCGGCCAGCCCTCGTAGGTGGCCTTCGGTATCGCGCCGAGGGACACGGCGTAGCGATCGAGAGGACCGCGATCGGCTTTCAGGGCGGCGTAATCGACCCGGCCACGCTCATCCACGTGGCGGCGCAGCACATCGGCGTAGTCGGCCGTGGCCGGCGTGCTGGTGCTCGCCCTTCCTGCCCCCGAGGGCCATGAAGAGGTCTGCTGATCGCCCCGGGAGAGTTCAGGCGCCGCGCAGCTGGCCAACGCAAGGCTCAACGGCAGCAGCAGGGCCACCGGGAGCTTGATGAGGCGGGACAGGGAGTTCATCCGGAGCACGGGTCTCTGGGGCGTCCTACCGGCGAACCGGGCCTGCGGATCTTCCCGGAGGATGGTCCGCCTGCCGCGATCCGATCCATCGCCTGGGTTCCCTCCCTGCGTCCACGGGCTTGCCAGGCCCACCCGGCAGGCCGGCGCTCCGGCCGCATCTTTCCCCGGGGAGCGCCGGGTGGAGGGGAGCGATCGCTGCCATCTCATGTTCTTCGGCAAAACGGGTCACGTGGATCTGACGACGTTCCGGGCTGAGGCCGTGAGACCCTCTCGGCCTGCCCGGCTGCTCCCGCGCTGGGGCACGGGGGCTTCTTCCTGGGCCTGACATCGTGAATCGGCCAGGGCAGGCATACCGGACAGATCGCCGGCTTCCGTGCTGGGCCCCCTCATAGGCTGGGCCGCCTGGATTCTCTCCCTTCACCAGACGAATTCGTGAGCCTCAGCCCCCCATCCTCCGCCGCCCGCAGCGTTTCCCTCGCCCGGCTGCTGGCGGCCCTCTCGGGCGTGTTGCTGGTGGTGTTCCTCGCCGCTGTCCTACCCGTCGCCCTGCCGCCCAGGCTCCTGGATCCCCAGTGGCAGCTTCAGCTCGCAGCCGCGCTGATCAACAACGCCAGCCTGGCCCTGATGGGTGCCCTGCTGCTGCCCCTGGCCCTCTGGTTCGATGCCGGCAACCAGCGCCTCCGGGCGCGCCGGAACGCCCTGCGCCGCTGGGCCCTGGCCGCCTCCATCGCTTTCCTGCTGCTGGTTCCCCTGCAGGCCTGGGCCGGCTGGAGGTTCTACAGCACCGTCACAGGGAGACAGCAGCAACAGACCAGCCAGGCGAGCCAGAAGCTCGCTGAACTTCGCCAGGCCATCAGCTCCGCCACCACCCATCAGGAGCTGCAGGCCCGCGTGCAGAAGCTGTTCGGCAGGAATGCGGGCCTCTCACCCGCGGAACAGCGCACTCCCCTGCCGGAGCTGCGCAACATGCTGCTGGCGCGGGCCGAGCAGGCCTCCAGGCAACTGATGCAGCGCGTCGAGGCCCAGGCCGCCATGAAGCCCGATCGGCTGGTGAAGGAAACCATCCGCATCGCCATCTCCGCGTTGGCCTACGCCATCGGCTTCGCCTTCCTCGCCGGCAGGCTGCCCCGGGGCCAGGCGGGAGGCCTGCGCAAGCCGGGGGTGGATGACGACTACTTCAAACAGCTGTCCCAGTAAGCGTGGGGGGTGGCCCTGGAGCTGCCGCTCCGCCCGGAGGCTGCCAAGCCGCTCAGCCCGCGAGCGCATCGATGTGGCGGGCGAGGGCCAGATCCAGGTCCGACAGTCCACCGGTGTCGTGGGTGGTGAGGTTGATCGTCACCCGGTTCCACACATTGCACCACTCCGGATGGTGGCCCATCGCCTCCGCCGCCAGGGCCACCCGGACCATGAAGCCGAAAGCCGCGGAGAAATCGGCAAAGCGCAGTTCGCGGTGAAGCTTGCCCTCGCGCAGGGTCCACTCCGGCAGCTCGGTGGCGAGCGAAGCGATCTGGGCAGGGGTCAGGGGTTGGGCGGCCATGGCGGAAGGAGGCAGAGTTTCATTCGCCGACCAGATGCAGGCTGAGCCGGCGTCGATGGGGGCGGGCGCGATGCTCCCAGAGGTAGACAGCCTGCCAGGTACCGAGCAGAAGCCTGCCGGACTGGAAGGGTAGGGAGAGACTCGTGCAGGTCAGGGCGGTGCGAATGTGGGCCGGCATGTCGTCCGGTCCTTCCTCATCGTGCACCCAGGCCCGCCGATCCCCCAGACCGCTGAGGGGGCGTATCCCCTCCTGGGGCACCAGGGCCCTCAGGTACGCCGCCAGATCGTCCAGCACCCGCGGATCCGCATTCTCATTCACCGTCAGGGAGCAGGAGGTGTGCTGCGACGCGATCGTGGCCGTGCCGAGCCGGAGGCCACTGGCGGCGATCTGGCCGTTCAGAGGCGCCGTGATGTCGGTGAAGCCCTCCCCGGGTGTGGACAGCTGCAGCTGCAGCAGGCTCTGACGCAACATCAGGGGCGACGGGAAGGCCCCCCTGCCTAGCAACGCCGACCGGGCTCAGACTGCTGCAGAAGAAGGGGCAGAGGCACCGGCGGCGATGGTGGTCAGCCGGCTGGCCAGGGGATCCCAGAGGATGTAGCTGAAACAGGCGGGGATGTCGGCCAGGGAAAGCCGTCGCACACCCCCGAGCAGGTGTCCGTTGCGGGCCTGGGCTGCCCTCAGCCGGTAGTTGGGGATCCGGGCCGAGAGGTGATGAATCGCGTGACAGCCGATGTCGGCCGAGAACCAGTTCAGCACTGCAGGAAGCTCCAGATCGCTTGTGCCCTTGAGCACGCCGTCCATCTCGTTCCAGCCCTCGGTGGTATGGGCGTAGGAGCCTGGGAAGTTGTGCTGCACGAAGAAAATACAGATGAAGATGGCCGCCGCGCAGGCCATCACCGGCGTGTAGATCGACCAGAAGACACCCGCACCGAGCCAGCGGGCCATCAACCACCAGGAAACGATCACGGCGATGTTGTTGCCGAGCAGATCCCAGAATTCCATTGGGGTGTACCAGTGCCTGGAGCGGTAGCTGGAGAGGATCTGCCGGAAACCCATCCTCTCGGGGCTTCGCAGACAGGCGGCCAGATGGGGGAAGAACCCGGCCATCCCCAGCAGCAGGGCCAGGCGGGGCTTGATCACCAGATAGAAGAATCCTCCTGGGAAGAGCATCGCCGGATGGCGCAGCCAGCGGTAGAGCCGCTGAGCGCCGGGGCTGAGTTCGGCGAAAGCGGTGCTGGTCACCAGCGCCGAGGGACCCTGATACTTCTCCCAGTCGCCATTGTGGCGGTGATGAAAGGCGTGGCCCCGTGACCAGGGGTACTGGGGTATGGCACTGAGCACCCCGAGCAGGAAGCCGGCCACCCTGTTCGCTCGCCGCTGGCGGAAGAGGGAGTAATGACCACAATCGTGCATCAGCGAGAAACAGCGGGCCAGCAGCAGCACCATCAGGGCCAGGCTGGGGACCAGCAGCAGCGGGGCGTGAACCCGGCTCCAGGCAGCTACCAGCCAGAGCGCCCCGTAGGGAATCACGGTGTTGACGATCTGCCAGGCGGCCCGCAGGTTGCTGCTGTCCATGAAGGGCGTCAACTCAAATTCCGCCCGGGTGATCGGCAGCTGACCTGCCCGGGGAAGGGGTGGCACGGCTGGCGAGGAATCGCGCAGGGCAGCAGCAGAAAAGCCCTGAAACAATGTAATTCCTTATTGTTAATTCGATACCATAGCCCGGTAGGACGGCTTCAGCGGGGAGGGAATCCGTAGGGAATATGCATAGGATCTAATGCGCCTTATGGAGCAGCCCCGTCCAGATCTGCCTCCCTCCCTGCGCCGGGGATCCACCCCTGTTCAGCCGCCGGACGGCGGCATGACGGCGGATCTGATCGTGGTGGGCAGCGGCCTCGGCGGCCTCTGTGCCGGCGCCATCGCCGCCCGCCATGGCCTGGAAGTGCTGGTGCTGGAGGCCCACACCACCCCAGGCGGGGCGGCCCACGGTTTTCGTCGCGGCGCCTTTCATTTCGAATCCGGTCCGTCCCTCTGGAGCGGCCTGGGCCGCTGGCCCAGCACCAATCCCCTGACCCAGGTGCTGCGGGCGGTGGGGGAGACCGTGCCGGTGGCCTCCTACACCGACTGGGGCCTGATGCTGCCGGAGGGCTCCCTGCGGGTGGGGGTGGGCGCCGAGCCCTTTCGGGCCATGGTGCACGATCTGCGCGGGCCGGCCGCGGCTGAGGAATGGGCCCGCTTTCTGGAGGTCCTGCGGCCGAGCTGCGAGGCGGCCCGGTCCCTGCCCCTGCTGGCCCTGCGTCCCGGGGCAGGCCTGGCCACCACCCTGGGAGGCGGCCAGGCCCTGCGCCTGCTCGGCCAGGCGGGCCGGCTGGCCGGCCTGGGGGGCGCTTTCGGCCCGATCGCCCGCCGCCATCTGCGGGATCCGTTCCTGCTCCACTGGGTCGACCTTCTCTGCTTCCTGATCTCAGGTCTGGCCATGGACCAGACCAGCGCCGCCGCCATGGCCACCCTGTTCGGGGAATGGTTCGAACCCGACGCCTGCCTCGACTACCCCATCGGCGGCAGCGGGGCGGTTGCGGCGGCTCTGGTGCGTGGACTGGAGCGCCACGGTGGCCACCTGCGCACCGGCGCGCCGGTGGCAGAGATCCTGATCGAGCAGGGGCGGGTGGCCGGGGTGCGGCTGGCGAACGGAGAGCGCCTCACGGCAAGGCGGGGGGTGATCGCCAACACCAGTCCCTGGGATCTGCTGCCCCTGCTGCCGGAGGGGTCCGTGCCGTCCCGCTGGCGGCGGCGCCAGGCGGCCACACCGGCCTGCGCCGGCTTCCTGCACTGGCACCTGGCCCTGCGGGGGCCGGAACCAGGATCACTGCCGATTCACCACGTCTGGGTCGGCGACTGGCAGCGGGGCGTCCTGGCCGATCGCAACATGGTGGTGCTCTCGATGCCCTCCCTGCTCGACCCTTCCCTCGCCCCGGCGGGCCATCAGGTGCTGCACGGCTACACCCCGGCCAATGAACCCTGGGAGCTGTGGCAGGGGCTGGAGCGGGGCAGCCCCGCCTACGAAGCCCTCAAGGCCGAGCGCTGCAGCGTCTTCGGAGAGGCCCTCGCCCGGGTGCTGCCCGACTGGCGCGAGCGGGTGGTGATCGAACTCCAGGGCACCCCCCTCACCCACCGCCACTACCTCAACACTCACCAGGGCAGCTACGGCCCGGCCTGGCCCGCCGACGGCGGCCCGTTCCCGGGGGGAACCACCCCGCTTGAAGGGCTGGTGCTCTGCGGCGCCGGGGTGTTCCCGGGCATCGGCGTGCCGCCGGTGGCGGTGAGCGGCGCCATGGCCGCCCATCGCTTCGTGAGTGCGCGCCAGCAGCGGCAGCTGCTCGAGGAGATCGGCCTGGTGCCGAGCTGATACGAGGGTGCCCGCAGGGCTTCACGGGGGCGCCAGGGAGTCCGGTGGGATCTCAGAAGCGCCGCAGGGCCCGGCTGCCCAGCTGCACCTCCCGCAGCAGCAGCGACACCGCCGCCATCAGCGACCCCATCGCCAGCACGAACAGCAGGGTCATCAGGAGAGTGAGATCGATTGAGGCCAGGGTGCTGAGGAAGAGCACCATCACCACCATCGCCACCAGCAGGAAGCTGGTGGTGGCACAGGCGAAGGCCCGCGAGGCCAGGCCCATGCGACGACGGTGCATCGCCAGTTCCCCCTCCAGTTCCCGCTCCTGAGCCAGGCTGCCCGGCCCTTCCCGGGCCTTGATCAGCCGGGCCCGGTCGATGATGCGGGAGAGGCGGGTGGTGATCACCCCCAGCAGACCGCTGATGCCCGCCAGCAGGAACACCGGCGTCACCGCCAGCCGGATCGTCTCCGCCAGGGACTGCACGGGGGCGCTGGCCATGAGCAGGATCGGCGTCAAGGCCCCAGGGCACGAGGCGGTCAACCTAGGGCGAGAGCCCCTGCCAGCCTGATGGCGCGTCCGTCGCCCCGCTCTCCATGCCCACGACGATCACCTGCCGCTACGAGGGCTCCCTGCGCTGTGCGGCCACCCACGCCGCTTCCGGATCGGCGCTGATCACCGATGCCCCCGTCGACAACCAGGGCAAGGGGGAGGCCTTCTCCCCCACCGATCTGGTGGGCACGGCCCTGGCCACCTGTGTGCTGACGGTGATGGGCATCGTGGCGGAACGCCACGGCATCGCCCTGGAGGGTGCCCAGGTGCGGGTGGAGAAGAGCATGAGCAGCGGCGGCGTGCGCCGCATCGCCCTGCTGGAGGCCTGGATCGACCTGCCGGCCGGCCTGGAACCCAGCCAGCGGACCCTGCTGGTTCGAGCCGGCGAGACCTGCCCGGTGAAAGTGAGCCTGGAGGGAAACGTGCCGATGCGACTCCACTGGAACCCGCCCGCCTGACCCCTTCAGCCTCCGGCCCCGGCCCTGAGGGTCACCCCCACCTCCAGCTGCTCGAGGGGAGCCTCGGGATCCTCGGGGACCAGCAGCACCATGGTGCTGGCGGTGGGCAGGGTGCCGGGCTGCTCCTGCAGGATCTCCAGGGCGACCATGGTCTTGCGCCACTGGAGGATCTTCCCCTCCAGCAGGGCCACGAAGTCATCGCAGGTCCAGCGGGCCGCCTCGCCGCGGCAGGGGTAGCGCTCCAGCACGTCGAGGATCTCCATCTCCCGCAGGGGCGAAACGTCGGCCGGATCCCACACCAGCAGATAATTACCGTCGAGGGCATTGGCTTCCAGCAGGCTGGCCTCACTGGCCAGCAGGCTGTCGAGGGCCATCTCGTCGTCGTCCCGCTCGATCGCTGTGAGCAGAGCCTCCAGCACCAGCTGGGTGTCGTCGTCGAGCTGGTCGCAGTGGACCGCGAGCAGCCCGGTCACCGCCACCTCGATCTCCTCCAGCGGCAGTACAAGGGTCAGGGCGCGCAGGATGGCGCCGAGCACGTCACCGGCTTCAGCTTCGCCGGCCTGGTCGTCCAGGGCCAGGTCGGGGTCGGCCATGAACCGTTCGATGGCCGCGAGCACCAGGGCCTGCTCCGGGGAAGGGGGATGCATCGATCCGGTGACGGGAGAAGGAATCTCCACCATGGCGCCGGCAGCAGGCTGGTGGTGCAAGGCTGGCGATCTCCAGGGGATCCCCCGGAGGCACAGCAGCAACTCAGCGCTGGCTGGCGACGCGGCTGATCGGTCTCCAGCGGCTTCAGCCTCTCCAGGAGCTTGCCGTCCTTCGCCACCGGGATGGTTGCGCCGGCATGGGCAGCATCGATCAGCCAGGGGAGAGCGGGTCTTGGTCTCGAGAACGTGGACGGTGCACATGCGTTGGGTTGCCCTTTGAGGACCCGAGGCGTCTGGCGCTCCGGGCCTGGATGGGGACCCGGGCCAGGGTTGCCTGTGGGCTGCAGGCCAGCGCCCTGACCATCCTGGAGCCGTCCCCCAGCGCCCGGGGCGCTTCCGGCGGCATGCTGGCGCCATTGGCATGACCTTCGTGATGGTCTCCGTGGCTCCAGCCCTCGACGCCCTCCAGCAACACCTGCACACCACCCGCCTGCTGGGCTCGATCAGCAGTGCGCTGTACTACGACCAGAACACGGTGATGCCCGCCGCCGGTGCTCCCTGGCGCGGCGAGCAGCTGGCCTTGCTGGCGAGTCAGCTGCACGAGCGGCAGAGCTCTGAGGCCTATGCCGATCTGGTGGCGGCCGCAGAGGCCGAGCTGGAGGCGACGGCGTCGCCGGAGCGGCAGCGCAACCTGGAGCTGCTGCGGCTGGAGCTGAACCGCCAGCGCTGCCTCGATCCGGCCCTGGTGTCCGCTCTGGCCATGGCCCAGTCCCGCGGCAATGCGGTCTGGCAGGAGGCCAGGGCGGCCAATGACTTCTCCTCCTTCGCGCCGGCGCTGCGCGAGCTGATCGGCCTGCGCCGGGAGCAGGCCGGCCAGCTGGCCGCCGCCGAGCCGGTGGCCCGCAGCCCCTGGGAGATCCTGGCCCAGCCTTTCGAACCCGACATCGGCAAGGCGCGGCTGGCGGAACTTTTCGCGCCCCTCGAGGCCGGGATCCCGGCCCTGCTGGAGCAGGCCGCCTCAGGGGCGACCCCCGCCGTCCCGGCCGGCGGTGATCTGCCGGAAGCCCTGCAGGAGCAGCTCTGCAGCGAGCTGCTCGACAGCTGGGGCTACGACGGGCGCCGCTGCCAGCGTTCCCGTTCCGCCCACCCCTTCTCCTGCACCGTGGGCCCCGAGGACTTCCGCATCACCACCCGCGTGGTGCGCCGCCAGCCGTTCTCGGCCTTCCTGGCCACCGCCCACGAATGGGGCCACTCCCTCTACGAGCAGGGCCTGCCCCGCACAGGCGAGCATTTCTTCCCCTGGCCCCTGGGGGAGGCCACCTCGATGGGGGTGCACGAGTCCCAGTCGCTCTTCTGGGAGTGCCGGGTGGCCCGCAGCCGGGCCTTCGCCGAGCGCTGGCATCCCCGTTTCCGCCAGGGCCTGGGGGCCGACCCCTGGGGGGGCGCCTTCGGCTTCTGGCGCGCCCTCAACCCCCTCCGGCCAGGCCTGATCCGGGTGGAAGCCGACGAGCTCAGCTACACCCTCCACATCGTGCTGCGTTTCGAGCTGGAACTGGCCCTCCTGGAGCAGGAGATGCCGGTGGAGGATCTGCCCGGCCAATGGAACCGGCGCCTGCAGGAGCTGCTGGGCCTCCAGCCGAAGACCGACGCCGAGGGCTGTCTCCAGGACATTCACTGGGCCGAGGGACTCTTCGGATATTTCCCCTCCTATGCCCTCGGCCATCTGATCAGCGCCCAGATCTCCCAGGCCCTGGAGCAGGAGATCGGTTCGATCGAGGGTCTGGTCAGGGCGGGGGAGGAGTCCGCTCTGCAGGCCTGGCTCGCCAGGACCGTCTGGCCCCTGGGCCGGTCGGTGAACGGGGAGGAGCTCGTTGAGAAGGTCACGGGACGGCCTCTGAGCGCTGAACCCTTCCTGACCTACCTCCGAGCGAAGATCAGCGCCCTGACCGACGTTTCGTGAGCCGACCCTGCCTGGCTGCGTAAGATGCCGCCGCAGAAAATGGCCCCCCCATGGCGAACATCGACCACGCCCCCAGCCGCACGATGCTGAACCTGCTGCATGTGCTGCCGGCCTTCGCCGATGAGGCCGAGCTGCGGCTGAACGCCATCGTGGAACTCAACTCCGGCACCATCAACAAATACGAGCTGATCACCGAAACCGGTCACCTGAAGCTGGATCGGGTGGGCTATTCCTCCCTCGCCTATCCCTTCGCCTACGGCTGCATCCCCCGCACCTGGGACGAGGATGGCGATCCCCTCGACATCGAGATCGTCGGCGTCACCGAGCCCCTGGTGCCGGGCAGCCTGGTGGAGGCCCGCATCATCGGCATCATGTGCTTCGACGACGGCGGTGAGGTGGACGACAAGGTGATCGCCGTGCTCGCCGACGACAAGCGCATGGATCACATCACCACCTATACCCAGCTCGGAGACCACTGGCTCAAAGAGACCCAGTACTACTGGGAGCACTACAAGGACCTCAAGAAACCCGGAACCTGCAAGGTCAACGGATTCCATGACAGCGGCGAAGCCGTCCGCATCATCAAGCAGTGCGAGGCTCGCTATGGTACGGAAATCGCTCCCCGGCTGGTCGGCTGACGTCCCCCCGCCACGCCGCCGGCACCCGGGGCTCCTTCCCCCGTCCTCGTTCCAGCCATGCCGCGCCCCCTGGCCCTGCTTGTCCTCCTGACCACCGGATGGGGGGCGACCACGGCGTCAGGGGCCCTGGCCGTCGAACAGCCCGCCGCCGGACCTGCGGCCACTGTGACGGCACCAGCCCCAGCTGTGAAGGCACCAGCCCCGGCGGCTGAATCCACCCCTGCGGCAGCGGCAGCCGGCGCACCCGCCGCGGTGACTCCTCTCCTGGCAGACCCTTCGGCCACCCCGGCCACAGCGGCAGTGACCAGCACCCTTGAGATCGTGCTGGAACTGGGCAAGCGCACCATCAGCCTTCGGGACAACGGCAAGGTGCTGGGCAGCTGGCCCGTCGCCATCGGCGATGCCGCCAACCCCACCCCCAAGGGGCGTTTCCAGGTGGAGACGAAGGTTGTCAATCCCCAGTACCAGAGCACCAAGAGCGGCAGGATCAATCCCACCAAAGGCCCCAATGGTCCCCTTGGCGACCGTTGGATCGGTTTCAAGAAGAGCGGTCCCAACCAGTACGGCATCCACGGCACACCCAGCGCCTGGGCCTGGACCGTCACCTCCCGCTCCGCCGTGACCAACGGATGTGTCCGGATGCTCACCCCCCACGTCAGGGCCCTGTTCGATCAGGTGGACGTGGGCACCCCGGTGGTGGTCAAACCCTGAGCCACCGGAAGCGATCCCTGGCAAGGAAACCACAGACCGAAGAGATTCTGGAGATCCCTCCGGAACCGTTTGATGTATGGGTTAGAACACCTAATCTGAACCATCAGTTTTTAGCGGCATCCCTCGAGGCCGCGATCCAATCCCCATGTTCGACCCCGGCAGCCAACCCACCATGGATCAGCTGAACAGCACCTCGCTGAAGTGGGGCAATGATGGCGAGTTGTCCGAACTGGACCTGCAGCGCATCCTCGGGCTCCTTTCTCAGGCCGATCCCGTGGCGGAGGCCCTCATGGCCGACCGCTCAGAGGCGGCCTGAAGCCGGCGGGCCAGAGCTCTGGCCATCCCGTCACGGCTGGCGAGTCCCCGCAGCAACCCAACCGACAGACCTCCTGGAGGCAGGCCGTGGGGCAGATGGCCGCCCGTGCCCGACCCGACGGCATAGACCGGCAACTGGCGCAGACCGTTCGGTCCCAGCTGATCTTCGAGGCGTTCGAGGTTGACCCCGGAGGGCAACCAGACCAGCTCCGTACGGACACACTCCCGTAGTAGGAGGGGATCTTCACGGACCAGGTCCGAGGCCAGGGCGCGTTGCAGATCGGCCAGGGTGACCAGGCCCATGGTGAGGCCAGCCTCCTCCACCAGCAGGCAATGGCCGTGGCTGTCGATCAGCTGCGACAGCGCTGCTCCAGCCCCCATGGAAGCCGGCAACACCAGCGGGGCCTGCGGCTCGAAAGCCTCTTCAATGCCGATCTCCGCGAGCTGGCCTCGACGGCGTTCCTCGAGAGGATCGGGACCCAGCAGCCCGGGATCGTGGATTCCCTGCCAGCGTTCCACCAGGGCGGCGCTCAGTCCGGCGGCTGCCATCAGCGGCAGCACGATGCGGATGTCGCGAGTGAGCTCGAACAGCAGCAGCAGGGCGGTGAGCGGAGCCCGGGCACTGCCTGCCAGCACCGCCGCCATGCCGACCATGGCATAGGCGGGGGGTTCCGCCACAGGCAGATCGAGTCCACCGCTGCCCAGCACCTGGCCGTAGCAGTTGCCCAGCACGGCGCCCAGAAACAGGGACGGGGCGAAGCCACCGCCCACAAAGCCGGTGGCGTTGCTGACCGTGGTGGCGACCAGCTTCACGCCGATCAGGGCCACCAGGGTGAGCAGAGGGATGCCGCCGTCCAGGCCCAGCAGGGCTTCGATCGTGTCGTAGCCCACCCCCAGCACCTGGGGAAACACCAGGGCCATGCCCCCCAGGGCCATGCCCCCCAGGGCCGTCGGCAGCCCCGGCGGAAGCCGCCGCATCAGGGACTGGATTCCCTCGTCGCGCCCCGCCGCCAGCAGACGGATCAGCAGCCACGACATCAGGCTGGCCAGCACTCCCAGCCCCAGGTAGAGGGGGAGCTCCAGCGGGGATCGCACCTCGTAGGCGGGCAGCCGCAGGATCGGCGTGTCTCCGAGGCAGAGCTGGGTGACCAGGGCGGAGGCCACTGCCGCCACCAGCACCGCCCGCAGGCTGGGACGGCCGGGGATGGCGCTGTAGCTGCCCTCGAAGGCGAAGAACACCCCGGCGATCGGGGCCTTGAATCCCGCCGCCAGGCCCGCCGCCACGCCCGCCCCCACCAGGGCCTTCCGGGCCTGGGGGGAGAGCCGGCCCCTGAGGGCCACCCAGAGGCCGATGTTGCCGCCCCCTTCCACACTCGGTCCCTCCGGCCCCAGGGAGGCGCCGCTGCCCAGGCTGAGGGAAGCGGCCACCAGGCGCAGCAGGGGGAGCCGGGGCTCCCCCCCCTGACGGCCGTCGGCGATGGCCATCAGGCTGGAGAGCCCTGGCCCGATGCTGCCGGCCCGATGGCGCAGCAGGCCCACCGCCAGACCTCCGAGGGTGGGCACCACCACCACGGGCCAGAGAGCGAGCCAGTCCGGTGGCGTCGGCCCGCTGATGGGGGGTGGGGCAGGCGGCGCCGGGGCCGCTGCCATCAGGCCGATGCCGTCGAGTCCAAGCTGCAGCAGGGCCTTCAGAGGGGTGCCGCCATCAGCTGCCAGGGGCGGTAGATCGATCGTCGGCGGCGGGGTGGAGGCGGCGGGGGTGGAACGCCCGATCACCAGGAGACCCTCCACGAAGGGGCCGAACAGGAAGTTGTTGATGAAACCCAGGAGCTCGTGGAACCCGACCACCGCCAGCCCCGTCAGGGTGCCGACCAGTGCCGCCCAGGCCAACAGGTTCCACTGAAAGGGCAGGCCCCTCAGATCGGCATCGGCCCCCCAGGCGGGGGCCCGTGCAACCGGAGAGCCGGAAGGCTCAGCGCTCGGGGCGGACGCTGGCAAAGATCTCCTCCAGAATCTCACCGGCCCCCTGGGAGCGCAGGGTTTCCGCCAGCGCCACACCGATCGCCTCCGGATCGCTGGACGGTCCTCGGCAGCTGTCGCGAAGGAGGCGCTGGCCGTCGATGCTGGCCACCATGCCGGTCAGCACCAGCTCCTCGCCCTCGAAGGCGGTATTGACACCGATGGGCACCTGGCAGCCCCCCTCCAGGCTGCGCAGGAAAGCCCGTTCAGCCAGACAGCGGCGGGCGGTGGGCAGGTGCTCCAGCACGGCGATCGTCTCCAGCACGGTCCTGTCGCCGTCGCGGCATTCGATCCCCAGGGCCCCCTGACCCACCGCATGGAGGGAGATCTGGGGGTCGATCAGTTGATGGATGCGATTCCCCAGCCCCAGCCGGCTCAGCCCGGCTGCCGCCAGGATCAGGCAGTCGTAGACACCGGCGTCGAGCTTCTCCAGACGGGTGATCACATTCCCCCGCACGTCCTTGAACACCAGGTGGGGGTAGTGGTGGCGAAGCTGGGCCAGACGCCGCAGGGAGCTGGTGCCCACCACGCTGCCCTCGGGGAGGGAGGAGAGGGTCTGCTCCCGATGCCGCTCGTGGACCACCAGGGCATCGGCGGGATCCTCCCTTTCGGTGATGCAGCCCAGGATCAGCCCCTCGGGCAGGTTGGTCGGCAGGTCCTTGAGGCTGTGCACCGCGATGTCGGCCCGGCCCACCAGCATCTGGGCCTCCAGTTCCTTGGTGAACAGACCCTTGTCACCGATCTTGGCCAGGGCGACATCGAGGATCTTGTCCCCCTGGGTGGCCATGGCTTCGATCGAGATCGCCAGAGCTGGATGGGCCCGGGCCAGTTCGTCTCGCACCCAGTGGGTCTGGACCATGGCCAGCTGACTGCGGCGGGAGGCGATGCGCAGGGGGGAGCTGGTCATCGGGCGCTTCGGGCGGCAGCGTCGGCTGCCAGGCAACAGCCGCCCAGCCTAGGGACCGGCCGTCCGGACTCACCGACCGGGGGGCGCAACGTGATCCGCTGATGGGATCAGGCGAAAAGGTCAAGGGGCAGGGGGCCCCAGGTGTCCTCCGCCGCTGGATCGACGGCCTCGTGGCCCGTGATCAGGATCCCTGCGCCAAGACCTTCCTCCCGGCGCAGTCGGAAGAGGCCGTTGCGCTGGTTGCCCTTGAGAAACACGGGCCCCTCCGCGTCGTCCGTGTCCCGGCCATCCCCGGTCCGATCGGTTTCCTCCGCCGGCTGGAGGGCCGGCCAACCCAGAGCCGTTTCGAGATCCCGCAGAGCCGCCAGGGCCACCGCGGGGGACGGCGCCATGATGCCGACCGTGAACCAGCCACAGGCTTCCAGCAGGGGGGTGAGCTCCTGGCGCAGCCGCTGGCCCTGGTCGTCCTCCAGCACGGGGGCTGTGCGGAGACCCCGCAGACTGGCCAGGCCGGTGAAGGGTTGGGCAGGGTTCAAGGGACGGGGGTGGGAGGGTTGGGGCCACTCTGGAGGGCCGCCGGCGGAGCCTGGCGCCAGAAGCCGAGGCAGACAGTGAGCCAGGCGAGACCGACAACCCCCCCAGCCAGCAGGTCCGTGGGCCAGTGAGCCCGGACATAGAGGGTGCTCAACCAGACGAGTCCCACCCACAGGCAGGCTCCGATCGCCAGGGGCCGTCGCAGGCGGGGATGGTGGGAGGCCAGGATCACCACCATGGCGAAGTAGAAGGCCACCGCCCCGGCGGCGTGGCCGCTGGGAAAGCTGTGTCCATCCACCGGCAGCAGCTTCTCGGGCGGCCGGTTGCGGCTGAACAGGGGTTTGAAGACCAGATCGACCAGGATCAGGATGCCGCCGCTGGCCATCACCAGCAGGCGCAGATCCCGCCACCAGCGGTGGAGAACGATGTGAATCAGGGCCATCACCACCAGGACGGCGGTGAAGCCGACACCACTCAACCTGTACACCTGAGCCAGGCCATCCCCCACCGGACCGCGCAGGTGATCACCGAGCCAGCCCAGGATCTCGCCGTCCAGCCTCGCCAGGGGACGGCCAGGGGCCACGGCCATGTGCAGCCCCACCAGGAGGGCCATGCACAGGGGGAGGAGAACCTTGTCTCTCGGCAGCAGAACGAAGCGCATCACGGTTGGAGCAGGTGACGCGGCACCCGCCAGAGGGCCAGTTCCCCCCTCTGGGCCAGCCGCTCGATGCCTTCGCCGGCCAGGTCCAGTCTTTCGAGAGCCCGGCGATCCCCCAGCAGCCGCACGGTGGGGCTGGATGGTGAGGCTGAGGAGCCCGCCTGATCCTGAAGCCCGAGCTCGTTGATGTGGCGTCTCCCGGAGACGAAGACCGCTTCGGGCTCTCCGTAGAAAAGGATGCTGTAACGCTTGGTGCCGACAATCAACAGGGGCTCGGCGGGGCGGCCCTCGGCCTGGGCCAGCCGAGCCATCTGGCGCAGGGGAAGCTGCCGCTCCCGGTCGAGCAGCGGAGCGAGAGGGGCGATCACCAGCGCCAGCACCGCCAGGAAACCCGCCAGATTGGGGATCCAGAGCCACCTCGCAGGCGCCGCACGCAGGAGCATCACCAGCAGGGCCAGGCTGGTCAGCCCCAGACAGAGGCAGAGCACGAGGGGCAGGCCCGAGCTCTCCAGGGCCGCGCCGAAGGCCGGATAGGCGGGATCCCCCGCCACCCAGCCCGGGGCTAAGGCGGCCGCCACCGCCATGGCCGCCAGCAGGAGCACCTCGATGGCGGCGGCGATCCTGGCGCCGGCGTGGCCCCTGGGCGGAGGCTGGCCATCGCAGGACTCCGGCAGGGGTCGCCAGAACAGGGCCACCAGGAGACTTCCCGCAGGCAGGGCCGGCAGCACGTAACCCGGCAACTTGGTGGCGGCGGCGGAGAAGAAGGCCACGATCAGCACCAGCCAGAGCACCAGGAAAAGCCCCAGCCCTCCGGAAGCGTCTCCCCCGGGGGGCCGGTTTCGACGCCTCCAGATCCGCTGATCCACGATGGCGCTGGGCAGGAAAAGGGACCAGGGCAGCAGCAGCACCACCACCCAGGGCAGATAGAACCAGGGCGGACCGGGGTGGTCGTACAGGACCGTCGTGAAGCGCTGGAGGTTGCTGAACCCGAGGAACCCGCCGAGGAAGTCGTTGCCGTTGACTGCAGCTGCCGCCACGTACCAGGGGATGCTCACGCCCAGAAACAGGGCCACCATCCCCAGCAGCTGACGCCAGCGCAACCAGGCACGCCAGCCGCCTGTGAGCAGCAGGAAAACCACCACCACCAGCCCGGGCAGGAGCAGGCCCACGGGTCCCTTGGCCAGAACGGCGATCGCGGCGAACACCGCCATCGCTGCCCGCCCCAGGGGAGCGTGCCAGGGATGGGCCGGATGGCGATGGACCAGCAGAAACGCGAACAGCACCAGGGTGATGGCACTGGAAAGAAACATGTCGGTGGTGGAGGTGCGACCCCAGCCGACCCAGCCGGGAGTCGTCGCCAGCACCCCGGCCGCAAGGGCCGCCCGCAGGATCCTGGGCCGTCCCGGCTCCCCCGCCGGAGACCAGGCCAGCATGAGGCCGAAGCCGGCCACCACCACCGCACTGGCGGCGAGGGCCACCGGCAGCCGGGCAGCCCATTCGGAAACACCGAACAACCGGAAACTCAGCCCCACCATCCAGTACCCCCAGACGGGGTAATCGAAGAAGCGCTCGCCGTTCCACCAGGGGGTGACCCAGTCACCGCGCTCCAGCATCTGGTGCCCCACCTCCACAAACAGCGCTTCGGTCTTGTCCATCAGGCCGAGGCTGCCCAGGTTCTGGAAGAAGGCCAACCAGCAGATCAGCAGCAGCCACAGCCCGCTGAGGAGCCACATCAGACGCCGATGGGCCTGGGCGCGGCGGCTCAGCGCCGCAGCTCCTGAAGGAGCGACAACCATTCGGCCGTGGGGTGTCGAGGTCAAGGAGAAGTTAAGGCCAGAGGCCACCCCCCTCGAGGAGGCCCAGCAGCGCTCGTGGCCCCCCCCCCGGGCGGCACGACGGACCTGCAGGGGAGAAGCGCCCGGAGTGGCTGGCAACACCTCAATCAGGCCTCTCCATGGCCGGAGATACCCGGCAGCGATGGCGACAAGACCATGGGGCGTTCAACGACGGGCCGGCTTCTAGGGGGTGTTCCAGACGAAGCGCGAGGACGCCGCGTACTTCCAGACGAAGTCGACCGCGATTCCAGCGAGCAGGGCCAGCAGAGGCTGGGGGGTGACCTGGCGATAGAAGGCGGAGGACACACCCACGTTGGCCGCCATCCCCAGCGATGTGACAAGCAGAAAGCGGATCAGGCCGAACACCAGGGCGATCCCGCTGAGCCGCTGAGAGCGGAAGGTCAGCACGTTGTTGATGAGGTAGTTGGAACACCCCGCACAGACCACCGCCACCACCTGAGCCTTTTCGAAATTGACCCCCAGAAGCTCCTTCGTCAGGGCGAACACCAGCAGGTGGATCCCGATCCCCGTTCCACCGACCAGAGCAAAACTGACGGCCCGGCGCGGAACCACCCGCAGCAACAGCGTGTGCAGGATCGAGACGCCGAGATCCCAGATCACCGCCAGATTGAGCTTGGATTCTCCAGCGCTGCGGGGCTGAAAACTGAGGGGGACCTCGGTGACGGCCAGGTGACCATGGCTGAGGGCCAGCAACTCGTAGAGAAACTTGAAACCGTTCACATCCACCTGACGCACAAAGGGCAGGCAGCGCTCCGGACGCAGGGCGAAGAAACCGCTCATGTAGTCGCTCAGATGGCGATAGCGGGGCAGGCTGAAACGGGCCACCGCATTGGCCCAGCTGGAGTTACGCTCCCGCTGCTCACTGAGCCCCTGAATGCTGGCCTTGGGGTGAAAGCGGCTGCCGATCACAAGGTCCGCGCCACTCTCCAGCAGCGTGGCCACGGTCTGTGCCACCGCGACCGGCTCATGCTGACCGTCGCTGTCCATGACCACCACCACATCGCCAGTGGCATCCAGGATGCCCTCCTTGATGGCACTGGACAATCCGAAACGGCCGACACGACGGATCAGCCGCACACATCCGTGTTGATGGGCAAGAATCCGGACTTTTTCAGAAGTTCCATCACTGGAATCGTCATCAACGAACAGAAGCTCGAGATCAAAATTATCTCGTAACGGCAGGAGTTCCGTTACGATGGGTTCCACATTGGCACACTCATTGTAAGTGGGTAACACCACCGTCAAGCGCAGCAATTGCCCCCCCTCCTTTCGTGGGACCGTAGCAGGGCAGCGAGAACGTCCTACAGACACTCGAGCTCTGCCTCAGGAAGGGAAGAGTCTCCCCTGAGAAGGAAGAGGCCCAGGCCCAAGTCCGAAATGGGATTACTTGATGTATTCCTTCAGCACACCATTGCGATTGGGGTGGCGAAGCTTGCGCAGCGCCTTCGCTTCGATCTGGCGGATGCGCTCACGGGTGACATCGAAGATCTGGCCGATTTCCTCAAGGGTTTTCATCCGGCCGTCATCAAGGCCATAACGAAGCCGAAGCACATCCCGCTCCCGTGGGCTGAGTGTGGCCAGAACCCCTTCCAGATCTTCACGCAGCAGGTTCTTGGCCACATCCTGCTCAGGATTCTCGATGTCGGCTTCGATGAAATCACCGAGTCTGGAGTCTTCCTCCTTCCCGATGGGAGTTTCCAGGGAAATAGGCAACTGGGCTGACTTGGCGATGAAGCGCAGTTTTTCGATGGTCATCTCCATGCTCTCAGCGATCTCCTCCTCCGTGGGCTTGCGGCCGAATTCCTGGGAGAGGGTCTTGGTGGTCTTCTTGATCCGGGAGATGGTTTCGTACAGGTGAACCGGCAGTCGGATGGTGCGGCTCTGGTCGGCGATGGCACGGGTGATGGCCTGCCGGATCCACCAGGTGGCATAGGTGGAGAACTTGTAGCCCTTTTCGTGGTCGAACTTCTCGGCGGCGCGAATCAGACCGAGACTGCCCTCCTGGATCAGGTCCTGGAAGGAAAGACCCCGATTCATGTATTTCTTGGCAATGGACACCACCAGGCGCAGGTTGGACTGCACCATCTTTTCCTTGGCCCGTCGGCCCAGCATCAGACGCCGACGGAACTTGATCAGCGGCATATCGAAGATGGCCGCCCATTCCTTGGTGTCGGGGAAATGACCCTTGTCGGCCTCGAACTCGGCGGCCTTCTCCTCCAGCTCGAGCAGATCGGCGATCTTGCGGGCCAGCTCGATCTCCTCATCGGGCCGCAGCAGGCGGATGCGGCCGATCTCCTGCAGATAGACCCGGATGGAATCCTCGGTGTAGACCCCCTTGGGGCCCACCTTGATGCTGGCAAGGGCCTTGATGGTCTTGGAATCCTTGGGCACGCCCCCCGTCGCGTCCTCCCCGTCGTCGACGCTCGGGTCGGCGTCTGCGACCTTCGGGGCGGGGGCTGGGGCCGCCGTCGCCTTCGCGGCGATTTTGGCGCCGGTCTTGGCCTTGGCAGGAGCCTTGGAGGACTTGCCGCGGGGGGCGCTCTTCCCGGTCGTCGCGGGCGCGGAGGCGGCCGTCGGCTCAATGGGAGTCACGTCCCCGCTGACCGTGACGGTGGCCAGGACTTCGGAAGCGGCGGCTTTGGCCTTGGCGGCGACTGGGCTCATGGAAACGACGTGAAAGGGGAGGGAAACAGGGGAGACGGGAAAAGGGACGTCAGGGCGGTTGGCAATCCGCACGACCCGGGACTGATCAGGAGCGCGATCCGATCCTCCGCCATTCCTGCCAGGGAGCAGGAGAGAGTGCATCAGGGGAATACAGAACGTCAGGAGATGGAACGGGCCATCTCAGGGAACGACCGGATCCGGATCAGTGATGGAGCGCTCAGGGGATGAAGAAGAAAGGGAACGGGGGCCAGAGCCGATGCAGGGCTGTCAAGGGTGGTCTCAGACCGGAGGGCCGTGAAGGGAATGGCTCCCTGGGCATCCTCACCGGATCTTCCCTGTGGACGGAACTCTGCATGGTTCCGCCGGCAGCCTTTCGAACCGCCCAACGCCACCATCTTAGGAATGGGGTGAGAACTTTGCAAGATTGACGGTCCCCATGCTTCCCTCCCTCCCTCGGCCCGCCGCCCCAGGCTGGCTTGAGGTCTGGCTGGAAGCCGGCCGGGAGGGGCGCACCTTCACCTACGCCAACCCCGACTTGCTCAGCATCGGCGTCGGGGATCTGGTGCGGGTCCGCCTCCAGGGCAGGCCTCACACCGGCCTGGTGGTGGCGTCCAGCGCGGATCGCCCCGCCGTCCTGGAAGGGAAGGCGATCCTGCCGATCGATGCGGTGCTGCAGAATGCGGCGGTCGATCCGCTCTGGCAGGCTCTGCTCCAGGGTGTCGCCGACCAGTGCCATGCCGGCCTGTTCCGCACGCTCAAGAGTGCCCTCCCCCCGGGCTGGCTGGGCCAGAGCCGCCGCATGGCGGGGCTGGGACGGCTCCAGTGGCAGATCCGACCCAACCCTGCCGTCGCCGAGGGGGCCGGCAGTACCCGTCAGCAGGCCCTGCTGGAGCATCTGGCGCGGCACGGCGGACAGCGCCTGCTGCGGGATCTGGTGCAGGCGGACGGCTTCGGACGCTCCTTGATCGAGACGATGGAGCGCCGGGGGATGCTGCTGCGGGAATCGATCCGGACTCCGACCGCTGGCGGCACTTGCGGCCACCTCGGTGGGCCCGGCCCCATCCAGCGGGAAAGCCCCCGTCGGCCCAACCAGGCCCAGGCCGAGGCGATCACGGCGATCGCCACGGCCCCCGCCGGCCAGTCACTGCTGCTGTGGGGGGTGACCGGATCCGGCAAGACGGAGGTCTATCTGCAAGCTGCCGCACGGGAGCTGGAGGGGGGCCGCAGCGTGCTGATCCTGGCTCCGGAGATCGGCCTCATTCCCCAGCTGATGGATCGCTGCCGCAGACGCTTCGGTCCGGGGGTGATCGAATTCCACAGCGGCATGGGGGATGCCGAGCGGGTCCTGGCCTGGCGGGGCTGCCTCGATGCCAGCCTGCACGGCCAGCCCCGTCTCGCCGTCGGCACCCGCTCCGCTGTGTTCCTGCCGCTGGACCGGCTGGGACTCATCGTGATCGACGAGGAGCACGACAGCTCCTACAAACAGGAGAGCCCGATGCCCTGTTACCACGCCCGCGAGGTGGCCCGGCTGCGGGCCCGGATCACGGGGGCCCGGCTGGTGCTCGGCAGCGCCACGCCCTCGCTCGAGAGCTGGTGCCGCTGCCAGCCCGGTCCGCAGGGCGAGCCCGCCGACACCCGTCTGCTGCCGCTCCCCGAGCGGATCGGCTTGAGGCCCCTGCCGCCGGTGCGGGTGGTGGACATGCGACAGGAACTGGTCGACGGTCATCGGCGCCTGATCAGCCGACCCCTGATGGCGCGGCTGGAGGGACTGAGGGACAAGGGTGAGCAGGCGGTCGTGCTGGTGCCCCGGCGGGGCTACCGCTCTTTCCTGAGTTGCCGCAGCTGCGGCGAGGTGGTGCTCTGTCCCCACTGCGACGTGGCCCTCACGGTGCATCGTGCCCCCAGGGCCGGCGGCGACGGCAGGGAATGGCTGCGCTGCCACTGGTGCGACCACCGCCAGGAGATGGGAGACCGTTGCGGCCACTGCGGTTCCACCGCGTTCAAGCCCTTCGGGGCGGGCACCCAGCGGGTGATGGAGCAACTGGCGGTGGAACTGGAGGGCCTGCGGCTGATCCGCTTCGATCGGGACACCACCCGGGGGCGGGATGGCCATCGCCGGCTGCTCGAGCGCTTTGCTGCCGGTGAGGCGGACGTGCTGGTGGGAACCCAGATGCTCGCCAAGGGCATGGATCTGCCCAGGGTGACCCTGGCGGCGGTGCTCGCGGCGGACGGTCTGCTGCATCGGCCGGATCTGCGTGCCGCGGAGCAATGCCTGCAACTGCTGCTTCAGCTCGCCGGTCGCGCCGGCAGGGGGGATCGCCCCGGCGAGGTGCTGGTCCAGACCTACAGCCCCGATCATCCGGTGATCCGGCATCTGGTGGATGGCCGCTACGAAGCGTTCCTGGCCCAGGAAATGGAGCTGCGCCGCCAGGCGGGGATGGTGCCCTTCGGTCGTGCCTGCCTGCTGCGTCTGGCCGGCCCGAGCGCCAGTGGTACCGCCACCGCCGCCGCCGCCCTGGCCGAAAGGATCCGGCCTGCCCTGGAGACGGCCGGTTGGGTGCTGATCGGACCCGCCCCTGCGCCGGTGGCCCGGGTGGCGGGCCGGAGCCGCTGGCAGCTGCTCCTTCATGCCGGCCCTGCCGGCAGGGCCGGATCCCATGGTGGGGAACGGACCCTGCCCCTGCCGCCGGAGAGCGACCTGAGACGGGTTCTGCCCCAGGGGGTGAGCCTGACGATCGATCCGGACCCGCTTGAACTCTGACCCCCTGGACGTGGACCCGCGCTGGGATGTCAGGCCGGCAGTTCCGGCAGGCCGAAGCCCAGCCGGCGCCGGATCCCCTGCAGGGCAAGCACCAGTGGCAGGGCCACCCCCACCCCCACCGCGCCCAGCCCCAGGCCGCTCCAGCGCCAGCAGCGCAGTTCCAGCCCGTTGATGTGACCGGGCTGAAGGGGCCAGAGCAGCCGGGGCCGCTCCCCCCGGTCCGAAGGTGGAACCGTCTCCACGCCAAAGGGAGCCGCGCGCAGAACGGCCGACGGCCGGACGGGGGCGAGTGCGACCGCCAGATCCAGGCCCGGGATGGCGTCGAGGTCCCGCAGATCGAGCTCCAGCACGAGGTGCTGTTGCACGCCCACAAGCCAGTTGCGCTCCTCCCAGCGCACCGCAGGAGCGGTCAGGGTGACGCCGCCGAGCCTGCCGGCCAGCTCCAGGCTGGACGCCAGGGCCTGGAGGGCCTGGGCGGCCGGTAACACGGGGGTGGAGAGGACCTGCTCGCCGATCCACCCTCCCGACCGGAAGGGCCCGGGGGAAGGCACCTCCGGGGCGTGACCTGCGAGTGCCGCGGTGAACCGCCGTTGCCACGGACTCTCCGTTCCGGTGTCGCTGCGCAGGTGGTGGCTCACCTGCAGCCGCCCCGGCCCCTCGAAGCGGAGCTCGGTGCGCACCTCCATGCAGCCCCCGAGCAGAGCGGCCAGCAGGAGCAGCACCACCGCCACCAGGATGGCGAACCCCACCGGCGCCCGCGTGGGCCCCACCGGGGGAGGAGGGGGTGGTTCGGGGCGCGGGCGGGAGCGCCGGGAGCTGCCGGCGCCGAGCCCTTCGATCGGCGTGGTGCCGCTGAGGTCCGGCAGGGTCAGCGACCAGTCGCGGGGACGGCGCAGCTCCGGCGCCTCGAGCACCATCAGCAGGGCCTTGGCCTGGGCCCGCAGGGTGGCATCGCGGCAGCGCACCAGGCTGCGGCAGCAGGCGGCCGCCCGGTCGGTCCGACCCTGGCCCATCAGGGCGGTGGCCATCAGCAGGCGCAGCTCGGCACCGGCGGGGGTCAGGGGCGAGCGCTCCTCCTGGAGGGGTTCCAGCAGCCGCAGCACCTGGCCGTACTCGCCACGATCGAGAGCCCGCCGGGCATCCGCCAGCGGATCCTCAGCCATGCAGCAGGCCGGGACTGCCGACCACCATGGTGCCGATGCCGGCGTTGGTGAACACCTCCAGCAACAGAGAATGGGGCACCCGGCCGTCGATGATGTGAGCCGCCTTCACCCCCTGCGCCAGGGCCCGGATGCAGCATTCGGTCTTGGGGGTCATCCCTCCCTCCACCACGCCGCTGGCGATCAGGTCGCGGGCCTCGGAAAGGCTGAGCTGGCGGATCAGGCTGGTGGGAGCGGTGCGGTCCCGCAGGATGCCGGGAGTGTCGGTGAGCAGGATCAGCTTCTCCGCCTGCAGGGCCGCAGCCAGCTCCCCGGCCACCGTATCGGCGTTGATGTTGTGAGCCAGACCGTCAGCGTTGGGGGCCACGCTGGAGATCACCGGGATGTAACCGCTGGCGAGCAACGGGGACAGCACCGCCGGGTTCACCCTCGCCACGTCGCCGACCACGCCGAGGGTGCCGTCCCCCAGGGTTCGGGCCAGCACCAGACCGCCATCGCTGCCGGAGAGACCCACCGCCCGGCCCCCCACCCGGTTGAGCCCGTTGACGATCTGCTTGTTGACCCGGCCTACCAGCACCATCTCCACCACGTCCATCGTGTCGGGGCAGGTGACCCGCAGACCGTCCCGGAAGCGGGGCTCGATCGCCAGTCTGCCGAGCCACTGGTTGATCTCCGGGCCACCTCCATGGACCACAACGGGCTGGACACCCACGCAGGCCAGCAGGGCGAGATCCCGGAAGACCGCATCGCGCAGGTCCTCGCGCACCATGGCCGCCCCGCCGTACTTGATGACAATGCGACGTCCGGTGAAGCGCTGGATGTATGGCAGGGCCTCGCTGAGTACGGACACCCGCAGGGTGTCTTCCGAGCTGATGTGCCGATCGGGACTCAAGGGACGGGGGCGGCGAGGGACGGGTCGGAGGGGGCGGGGGCCGGCAGCAGGCTGAGCTGCAGGCGGCCTGGGGCGGGCTGGTGCAGGTCGGCCGTCAGGCCTGGACCGAAAAAGCGACCCAGGCGATCCCGGCGATCCTGCCAGCGCTCGAAGGGAACCCCGTGACAGTCGATGGTCAGTCGCAGGCCGTAGGCGCCGCCACTGTCCAGCTCTTCGATCGCCACCAGCTGGGGAGGGGCGTCCTCGTCCCAGAGCTTCAGGGCCTCCAGGGAGCTTTCCAGGTGGGCCTTCTGGCCGTAGCGCCAGCGGGTCACGTCGCCCAGCAGCTTGCGCAACGGCTCGCTCTCCGGCCGCTGGCGCAGGTCCCGCAGCTGGGCGGCGGGGGTGAGCCGTTCGGCCGGCGGCAGCTCGGAGGACTTCAGCGCCAGCCCCCCCAGCAGGATCGGCACGCCGTAGAAGACACCCGCCAGGCTGATGTTGGGGCTGTCGGTCGCATAGGCGATCGAACCGATCACGGTAAGGACAGCTCCGGCGACCGTGACCAGACTGCCGGGGGAAAGGAACGCTTGCATTCCTCCATCCTCCAGCAGCGGGGGCCAGGATGGGGAGACCGGCCTCTCCTCGCCAGCCCATGGTCAGCTCCTACAACACCTCCGGCTCCAGCAGCGGGGATGACGCCGGGCCGGAAACCTCCCCCTGGAGTGCCACCCCGGCACCCTCCACAGGCGAACTTCTCAGCCAGCTGGGACAGGACAGGCTCTGGTTGCTGCGCCAGCTCGACAGCGGCCGCTGGAGCGAATGGCGGCTCGATCTGGCGGCCCTGGAGCGGGAACTCGGCCAACTGCTCGAGCAGGCCGCCGAGCGGCTCTGAGCGATCTCCGGGTCAGGGCGCGCCGGCAAGTCCCGGCCTGGGATCAGAAGGGGATCTCGTCGTCGTCCCCCAGGGGCACCAGAGGGGAGGTGTCCCAGACGGGCGCGGCGGCCTCGTCGGGACCGGCACTGACGGGACGGGCCGGAACCGGGGCCCGGCGAGGCGGCGGGGCGGAGCCGCCGGAACCCGGAGCGCCGGACGGTGGCGCGGTCCGTGGCTGCACCGGCTGGGCCGGCCGGGCCGCCCCGGGCGTGAGGGGATGGAGCCGGGCGAGGGTGAATTCCGCCCGCTTCTCCTTGGTGCCGTCCTGGCGGGAGATGGTGCTCATGCGCAGCCGGCCCTCGATCACCAGCCGCTGGCCGACCTGCACCCGGTTCTGCAGATCCTGGGCAAGGTTGCCCCAGCCCACCACCTTGAGCTGCCCTGGCGGGTCGTCGGGCCGCAGCCCATCGATCTGGACGGCCATTTCGGCCACCGGCGTCTGATTGTCCTGGGTATATCGCACCTGGGGTGCCTCCAGGACCTCCACCTCAAGCAAGCAGTGATTCACTCCCGGACCGACGGATGGCAGGATCCATCCTGATGCATGGTCCCCTGGGGCACCAGAACGATCCTGCCGACGGCAGCGGATCCGGAGGCAGGATCTGGCTGATCGCCGGCACCGGAGAGGGTCCGCCGATGGCGACGGCGCTCCTCGCCCGGGGATGGCGGCTGCGCATCAGCGTGGTGAGCCGGGCCGCCGCCCTCGCCTATGGCCAGCGCCCCGGCCAGGAGCTGGCCGTGGGGGCGATCGGTGGCCCGGACGGACCGGAGACGGGGGTTGCCGCCGAACTGGCGCGGGCCCGGGAGGAGCGCGATCCCTACCGCTGGGTGATCGATGCGACCCACCCCTTCGCCACCCGCATCAGCGCCGCCCTGGCCCGTACCTGCCGGTCGCAGCACCAGCCCCTGCTGCGGCTGCTGCGGCCGGATGGGGGAGCCGCCGACGGCGTGGTCCTGGCCGATCTGACCGACCTGGGGGACCACTGCCGGCCAGGAGAACGGCTGCTGCTGGCCATCGGCGGCCGCCGCCTGGCCGACGCCGTGGCGGCATCACCGCAGGCCGTGCATCACGCCCGGCTCCTGCCCCATGGGGAGGCCCTGGGGATGGCCCTGGCGGCGGGGCTCGCCCCGCCACAGACTCGCCCCCCTGCGGCCCAGCGTCGATGGCGGCATCGAGCGGGCCCTCTGCCACCACTGGGGGATCACTGCGGTGCTCTGTCGCCGCTCCGGCGGACCCAACGAGGCCCGCTGGCACCGGATCTGCTCCGACCTGGGTCTGCGCCTGCTGTTGCTGGAACGTCCCCAGGAGCCCCGGGAGGTGGAGGCCCTGCCGCTGCAGGAACTGCTGGAACGTCTGGGCCAGAGTGGCCCCAACGACTGATCCCGGCC
This sequence comes from uncultured cyanobacterium, assembly GCA_963772735.1. GTDB lineage: Bacteria > Cyanobacteriota > Cyanobacteriia > PCC-6307 > Cyanobiaceae > Cyanobium. Next base: position 209,112 of record CAVYYO010000005.1, read on the forward strand.
CCAGCGAAACCCGCCCGATGCGTGAGAAACCTGCCGCCCCAGCGGACACCATCGCCCCTCTGAGCCTGGTGCTCACCACCGAAGCCGACCGGGAGCGGGCCGAGGCCCTGGCCCGGGCCCTGCTGGAAAGGGGCCTGGTGGCCTGCGCCAGCCTGCTTCCGGTGGTGTCCCTCTACCCCTGGCAGGGGCAGCTGGAGCGGGCCGAGGAAGTGCAGCTGCTGCTCAAGACCTGCCGGGACCACCTGCCGGCCCTCCGCAGCGCCCTGGGGGAACTGCACAGTTACGACATACCGGAATGGATCCACTGGAGCGCCAGCAGCGGAGGCCCCTACGGCGGCTGGCTGATGGAACAGCTGGCGCCATCAGCACCCTTGCTCAGCCCAGATGGCGGGCCACCAGCTCCTGAAGGGAGGCCTGAGGACGCGGCCCCAGCTGGGTGACCACCTGACCGGCGCAGAGGGAGCCGAGCCGGCCGCAGCGCTCCAGGCTCTCCCCCCGGGTGTGGCCGTAGAGGAAGCCGGCGGCGTACAGGTCGCCGGCGCCGGTGGTGTCCACCAGCGGACCGAGCTGGAATGGATCGATCACCACGGTGGCATCACCGCTCAGCAGCACCGAGCCCCGCTCGCTGCGGGTCAGAGCCGCCACGCGGCAGCGACCCCGCACCAGGTCGGCCGCCGCCTCGAAGCTGTCGGTCTCGTAGAGGGAGGTGATCTCCATCTCGTTGGCGAAGAGCACGTCCACATGGCCGTCCACCAGCTCCTGGAAGCTCTGGCGGTGGCGCTCCACGCAGAAGGCATCGGAGAGCGAAAGGGCCACCTCCCCGCCACTGGCCCGCATCACCTCGGCGGCGGCGATGAAGGCCCGCTTGGCCTCCTCGCTGTCCCAGAGGTAACCCTCCAGATAGAGCACCCTGGCCTGCCGCACCATCTCGAGATCCAGATCCGCGGGATCCAGGCCCACTGAAGCGCCCAGGTAGGTGCACATGGTGCGCTGGGCATCAGGCGTGACCAGGATCAGGCAGCGGGCGGTGGAGGGACCGGAGCGGGCCGGTGGGGTCTCGAAGCGGGCCCCCACGGCGCGGATGTCATGGGCGAAGATCGCTCCGAGCTGGTCGTCCCGCACCCGGCCGATGAAGCCCGCCTGGCCGCCCAGCTGGGCGATGCCCGCCAGGGTGTTGGCGGCCGAACCTCCGGAGGTCTCGAGCCCCGCTCCGACGCTGGCGTAGAGGCGATCGGCCCGGGGCTCGTCCACCAGGGCCATGGTGCCCTTGGTGAGGCCATGGGCCTGAAGGAAGGCGTCATCGGCCTGGACGAGCACATCGACGATGGCATTGCCGATACCGACCACGTCGAAGGTCTTGGCGGAGCTGGTCAAACAGAAAAGGGGGGTGAGGGGAAAGGGAGCTGAAGGAGGGAGGGTGAGATGGGGCCGCCGGGCTCAGACGCTGAGCAGGGCCCGCTTGGGGCCGTGGATGGGATCTTCGACGACGATCGTCTGGTCCCGCTGGGCTCCGAGGGAGACGATGGCGATGGGGACCTCCATCAGTTCTGCCAGAAAGCGCAGGTAGGCCATGGCGGTGGGGGGCAGATCCCCGAGGCTGCGGCAGTCCGCCGTGGAGCACTGCCAGCCGGGCAGGGTGACGAAGACGGGCCGGCAGCGGCCGAATTCGTCCGAACTGCTGGGGAAGTACTCGATGCGACGGCCGTCGAGTTCGTAGGCCACGCACACCTGGATCTCGTCCAGCTCATCGAGAACGTCGAGCTTGGTGATCGCCAGGCAATCGAGGCCGTTGACCTGGACCGCGTAGCGACCGATGACGCCATCAAACCAGCCGCAGCGCCGTCGCCGGCCCGTGGTGGTGCCGAATTCGCCGCCACGGTCGCAGAGGTGGTCGTTGAGGCTGCCCTCCAGCTCGGTGGGGAAGGGGCCCTCGCCCACCCGGGTGGTGTAGGCCTTGGCCACACCGATCACCCGGTCGATCAGGGTGGGGCCCACACCGGCACCGATGCAGGCGCCTCCCGAGACAGGGTTGGAGGAGGTGACGTAGGGGTAGGTGCCGTGGTCGAGATCCAGCAGCGTGCCCTGAGCTCCCTCGAAGAGGATGTTCTTGCGGGCCCTGGCCGCCTCATGGATCGTGCGGGTGCAATCCACCACATGGGGGGCCAGACGCCGCCCGTACCCCGCGTATTCGTCGATCACCCGGTCGGGATCCAGAGGGGCGATCCCATAGACCTTCTCGAGCAGATCGTTCTTCTCCGCCAGGGGGCCCAGCAGCCGATCCCGCAGGCAGTCAGGATCGAGCAGATCGATCACCCGAATGCCATTGCGCTCCGACTTGTCGGCGTAGGTGGGACCGATTCCCCGGCCGGTGGTGCCGATGCGTCGATCGCCCCGTCGCTGCTCCATCGCCTGATCGAGCAGGCGGTGGTAGGGCATCGTGACATGGGCCGTGGAAGCCAGCTTGAGACCGGAAACATCGATCTCGAGCTCCAGGAGAGTGTCGATCTCGCCGATCATCACGCCGGGATCCACCACCGTTCCCGATCCGATCAGGCAGGTGGTGTCCGGATAGAGGATCCCAGAGGGAATCAGATGGAGTTTGAGGACCCGGTCCTCGACGACGATGGTGTGACCGGCGTTGACTCCGCCCTGATAACGGACCACGACATCGGCGGAGCGACTCAGCAGATCGGTGATCTTGCCTTTCCCTTCGTCACCCCACTGCGCACCGATGACGACAACGTTGGCCAAGGAAACAGCGGCCCGAAGCCGCTTCTGAGCACAAGGAACGAGCCTCTCAGATCGGGTGCCCCTTCGTCAAAGGATCAGGCGCCGCGCGCCACACTCGCCTCGGCCTGCTTGAACTCCTTCTCCAGCCGGCTGCGCAGGGCGTCGGGCAGAGGGCGGTTCGCGTAGCCGGCGTAGTGGGCCGCCAGGGCATTCACCGCCGTCTGCATCGTGGTGAAGGAGGCCAGGCTGTGGATGTCCTGACGGGGACGGTAGAGAGCCGTGTAGCTGTTGATCAGCTGGCGGGCCTCCACCTCGGCATCCTGGCGGGAGGGGTCGTCCTGGGGCAGCGCGATGGTGGTGAGCAGGGTCTCGGCCACGCTCATCGTGTCATCGACGTAGTTGCCGCTGAGACCGGCCGCGGCCTGGGTGCAGCCGCTCAGACCGAGACAGAGGCACAGGCCCAGGGCCAGAAGCGGACGGAGCAGGCTGCGGCGCAGGAAGGCGACCAAGGGGATAACGGCATCTGGAGGAATCCTACGGGGACTGGCCCGGGAGCCCGAGCAGCTGGTGGATGGCCGCTTCGGCGCTCAGCTCCTGCTTGCCGGTGTCGCCGCTGCGGTCCACCAGTTCGACCCGACCCTCCCCGGCGGCGCGGCCCACCACCAGGCGCCACGGGATGCCGATCAGATCGGCATCTTTGAACTTGACCCCGGCCCGCTCGGGACGGTCATCGAGCAGGACGTCGATACCGGAGCGGCCCAACTGTTCGTAGAGCCGTTCGGCCAGAGCCACCTGCACAGGATCCTGGCTGCTGGCGATCACGATGATCACGGTGTAGGGGGCGATCGCCACGGGCCAGCGGATGCCGTCGGCGTCGTGATGCTGCTCCACGGCGGCCTGGGCAAGCCGGGACACACCGATGCCGTAGCAGCCCATCCAGAGGGGCTCATCGCTGCCGGCCTCGCTGGTGAAGCGCGCCTCCAGGGCTTCGGAATACCTGCGGCCCAGCTGGAAGATATGACCGACTTCGATGCCCCGGGCCGCCTCCAGCCGCTGGGAGGGATCGTGACGGCAGCGCTCACCAGGCTGGGCCGCCCGCAGGTCCACGACCTCAGGGAGCGGGCAGAGCCGGCCCCAGCGGGCCCCCACCAGATGCTCCCCGGGCCGGTTGGCGCCACAGACGAACGCCCCCAGCTCGGCGGCGGAGTCATCGGCCAGCCGCAGCAGCGGCAGCGGGGACCCGCTCCGCAGCAGCGGGTCCTCCAGATGGGGACCGAGGTAGCCGAAAGGCACGGCCCCGGGGCCTTCGCCACCCGGTTGATCGGCGGCCAGGTGCTCGGCGTCCAGAGGCCCTATCTCCAGGAGAGCCCCGGCCTCCGGATTGCGGGCCGTCACGGCGTTGGCCAGCTTGACGTCGTTGAGCTGCTGATCGCCCCGCAGGCACACCAGCACCGCACGGGGGGGGGCGGCGGAGAACCGAGCCAACAGCAGCAGCACCTTCAGGGTCTGGGAGGGGTGGAAGCCGTGGACGGCGCAAAGCTCCTCGATGCTCGTCTGGCCGGGGGTGGCCAGCGGAAGGGCTTCGGCGGCCTGCAGCAGGACCGGCTCCGCCGGCAGGGAGACCGCCCGTTCCTGGTTGGCGGCATAGCGGCCATCGGGGCTGGCCAGGATGAGATCCTCGCCGGCCTCGGCGGTGACCATGAACTCCTGACTGGCGGAACCGCCGATCGCGCCGCTGTCGGCCTCGACGGCCACGGCCTTCAGGCCGCAGCGCTCGAAGATGCGTCGGTAGGCCCCGTCCATCTCCCCGTAGGTGCGGCGCAGGCAGGCTTCGTCGGCATGAAAGGAGTACGCGTCCTTCATGATGAATTCCCGGCCCCGCATCAGGCCGAAGCGGGGCCGGATCTCATCGCGGAACTTGGTCTGGATCTGATAGAGGCAGACCGGCAGCTGGCGGTAGGAGCGCAGCAGGTCGGCCGCCAGCTCGGTGACCACCTCCTCATGGGTGGGGCCGAGCCCCAGGGCGCGGTCCTGGCGGTCGATGAGGTGAAACATGATTCCCTCCCCAGCGGTGTAACCGTCCCAGCGACCGCTCCGGCGCCAGAGGTCGGCGGGCTGGAGCTGGGGAAGCAGGGTCTCGAGGGCGCCGACGGCGGCCATCTCTTCCCGGACGATGCTGGAGATCTTCTGAAGCACCCGCCAGAGCAGGGGCAGGTAGGCGAAGATTCCGGGCGCGAGGCGCCGCATGTATCCGGCCCGGAGCAGCAGCTTGTGGGAGGTGATCTCCGCTTCGGCCGGATCGTCGCGAAGCGTCACCAGCATCAGGCGGGAGACGCGCATGGAGTAAGGCCGATCAGGCGCTGGACGTTATCACCGCGGCGTGAAGGCCCAGGCAAGAAAGGGAGCAGGAGCAAGTGGCCGCAACGGGCTTGCCGGTCGTCTCCGCCAGGCCCGAAACGGAAAACCCTGCTAATCTCAGCCGCTGATCCAGTGCGTCCCAAGGTCGTCTCATGCTTGCTCACCCTGCTCAGGCCGGTTCTTCAGCGACCGGCTCGCTGGCACCGCAGGCAGGGCAGGATTCTTCACCCCAGCAACCCACGGGCGACCTCAGCGGTGAGCCTGGCCCTCAGGCCGAGGCCCTGATCGGCATCGATGAGGTTCAACGGTCCCTCAACCGATCCCGGGCATCGGTCTACCGCTACACCAACACCGATCCACGCCATCTCAACCCTCCTTTCAATCCGCGCAAGCTCAATCCCGAATACCGCAGCGATCAGAAGGAGCCGCTGCTGTTCCACCCCCATGAGGTGGCCCGGTTCGCCCGTGACGTGCTCCGGATCAAGGAGGTGACGGTGGAAGTGCTCAATTCACCCTCCACAGCAACCCAGCAGTTGCTGGGCTCGATCCTGGAGGAACTGCGGGCGATCCGGGCCCGGTTGGAGAGCACCGACCTCCCGCCCACCGAACTGGATCGGCTCCGCCAGCAGCATTCCCACTCCCGGCCCGCGGCCTGACGGCCCTTGAAGAAGTCGGTTTCCACCCAGGGGGCCTCACTGGCCAATTGGTGTCAGAATCATTCGCAGTTTCCTTTTCTCGTCCAGTGCTTCCGGTCCGTCCGGGGCACGAACGCATGGATCATCCCCGAGCCGTCCGTCCCGGTCACCGGTGCGCACCCGAGTCCGGAGCCCACTTTTCTCCTGCGGTCTCCACCAGCTTCTCACCCGCCACCGCAGGGTCCTCAGGATCGAACGGTTTCCCGGCAGCCCCCGCCGCCGAAGGGGAGCCCTCCGGAGAACCCGACAGTCCGGGATCCGGACCCCCATCCCAACCCCCAGCGTCCAGAGGCGGCCAACGTCCCGAAGGACGTGACGACGCCGTGGCAAGCCTTGTCTTTGAAAGGCCCCTGGACATCATCGGCGGCTTCCTGATCGGGCTGCTCACCCTGGTGGTGCCCCTCACCGGTGTGGTGATGGATCGGCGCCTCCTGCCCAGCCGGGTGGAGGCCGGCCAGCTGCCCTTCAGGCCCGTCGCTGCAGCAGAAAACCCTGAAAATCAAGGGCCTGGAAGAACGGCGCCGGATCGCTGAGACCGGCCGCCTCCACCAGGGCCGTCAGACGGGCGATGCCGATGGGATGGAAACCCTGGATCTGATCGGTAGGCTCCATTCCCTCGCCGACCACGCCGCTGGCCTGCTGGAAACCCCGCCACGCCTGGGCCACCTGGCCCGCCAGGGGCGAGCGCTCGGGGCGCATCAGATCCACCAGCACGAGCTGCCCCCCCGGACGCAGGCTGCGGGCCAGGGCCGTCAGGAAGGACAGCTTGGTGCCGTCATCCGGGAGGGACTGGAGCACCAGCACGGACAGGGCCCCGTCGAAGCGGGAAACGGCGCCCAGCTCTTCCACCGTGCTGCGATGCCAGTCGATGGTGGCCCGGTTCCGGAGCCGCTGCCGCGCCACCGCCAGCATCTCGGCGGATGGATCGATGGCGGTGAGATGCCAGTCCGGTCGTTGGGCATCGGCCTCGAGCAGTTCGGCCCCGGTGCCGCAGCCGGCCACCAGCACTGCGGCACCCTCCCGGGAGGCCAGGGGAGAGGAGGACAGCAGCGAGACGGAGAGCCTGGCGAGGCTGGCATAGCCGGGGATCAGCTGCTGCACCACCAGGTCGTAGGTGCCTTGCCGGGCCGGGGAGGAGTCGGAGGACAGCAAGGGAAACCAGGCGACACCACCATCGTAGGCAGCCCCAACGACCCTCCCGATCCTTTCTCAAGGCAACGAAAGTGGGATGAACCGGACCGGGTGTGGCCTAAGTTGGGCGGCGCCCGTCCCCCCGAATCGACCGTGCCCACCATCCGTTTCGAAAAGGAAGGCCAGCAGGTTGGTTGCATCGAAGGGGCGAACCTCCGCAAGGCAGCTCTCGATGCCGGGGTCAACCCCTACACGGGCCTCAACAACCTCAACAACTGCGGCGGGCTGGGCCAGTGCGGCACCTGCGTGGTGGAAGTGGTGGAAGGGGCCCGCAACCTCTCCCCCCGCAGCGACGTCGAGGAGGTCTACCTGGCGGATCGGCCCGCCAGCTACCGCCTCAGCTGCCGCACCACCGTCAACGGTGACGTCACCATCCGCACCCGCCCCGACGCGGGGGTCGGCAAGGGCTCCAACAGCCTGGTCGGGGCCCTCAAGGCGCTGGTGGGTCGCAAATAGGCTCCGATGGCAGAACAGGGCGGGCACCGCGTCTACCTCTACCCGGGGTGTGGAACCTGCCGCAAGGCCGTGGCCTGGCTCCGGGAGCGATCCATTCCCTTCGAATCCATCGACATCACCACCAGCCCTCCATCCATGGAGCTCCTGGGCCGAGCCCTCGACCAGCTGGGCAACCGAGGCAGACTGTTCAACACCAGTGGCCAGAGCTACAGGGCCCTGGGCCCGGCCACGGTGAAGGCCATGAACGATGAGACGGCCCTGGCCGCTCTGGCCGCGGATGGACGGCTGATCAAACGCCCCTTTCTGCTCACGGCAACCGGCCGCATCCTCACGGGCTTCCAGCCCCGGGAGTGGGAGGAGCTGCTCGCCTAGCGCCCTCCGCCGTTCCGCTCCGGTGCCTGGGCACTCTTCACCATCAGCTGGTCGAGCTCTTCGATCAGACCCTCGATGCCGGCCCGGCTGATCTGGCTCAGGTAGGTGGCCTTGAACTCCTCGAGGAAGGTGCACAGCAGCTGCTGGGAGCGTTCCAGGGCGGGGCCGCTCTCCAGGGCCTCGGCCAGCTCTTCCCAGAAGCGGTCGATGAACCGCTGCAGCAGCTCGAGCTGCTGGTCGTCCCGCCGGCTGAGGCGCTCTCCGGTGGTGCGGGTGAGATCGAGCAGGCTGTCCACCATGCCGCCGGCCAGCTGGCGGCTCAGCCCTTTCTCCACCTGCAGCAGGGGCTGGAGCTGGCGCAGGCCCGGCGGCACGATGGCGTTCTGCAGGCTCTGCTGCAGGGCATGGCCGAGGACCCCCTGGAGTTCGGGTGCCAGGCGCGGGGCCACCTGCACCAGCAGCAGGGGGCCCCAGATCCGCACCAGTTCCACCAGCTCCCGTTCCTCGTTGCTCACCACGGTCTGATGGCTGCGCAGGGCCCGGATCCGCATCGGCCAGCGGCGGGAGCGGATCAGCTGCTGCAGGCCATCGATCAGCTGCAGGGCCAGCACCTCGAACAGTTCGACCGCCAGCAGGGCCACCACCCCCCGGCTGATCACGGCCCGGATCGGTTCGATGGTGATCAACCCGCTGGTGTGAAGGCGCTCCAGCACCGGCACCACCCGCAGCCAGCGCCAGAAGGGCAGCAGCAGGGGCAGATCGATCCAACGCCGCAGCAGGGCGCGGCCCCAGCTGAGACCGGGCAGACGGCGTCGCAGACGGACTGCCCGCAGGAGAATGTCGAGGGCGAAGACGCTCTGGAACAGGATCAGGTCGTAGCGCCAGAAGTGGTCGGTGGGGCGCCCGTTCTCATCGATCGAGCGCCAGTACGTGGTGGCGACCAGGGGCAGAACCTGCTGGCGCCAGAACAGCCGTTCCTGCTCCCAGGGGCGGCTGGCCAGCCAGGAGGGGTTCAGCAGGACGGCGGCGGCCTGCTTGGCCGAGTCCCGGTCGGCGCGCTGACGCAGGCGGTTCTTGATCTTCTCCAGGGTGCCGGAGGTGCCCGAAGCCAGCATCGGGTTGGAGTCGATCATCTCTTCGGTGAGCCGCACCTGTTCCTGCAGCAGCTGGCGCTGGGAGGCCGTCAAGGTGCCGCCGGGATCCTGGCGCAGGGCCGCGTCCATGCGTTTGAACTGGCGCAGGTAGGCCTGGGTTTCCCGGTGGGGTTCGATCCCCTTGATCGGGTCCACCCAGGGGGTGATGTCGGGGATGAAGGTGAGGGGCACCGCGAGGGGCACCGAGGGCAGCGGATAGAGGTTGCGCTGCAACCAGAAGGTGCGCAGCGGGATGTAACTGATGTCGAAGGCGACCCAGACCAGGTTGAGGGCCGCCCAGAGCGCCACGAAGCGGTCCCAGCGTCGGCCCAGGCCACTCGTGGGAAAGGCAAGGTTCTGGTGCCAGCGTGGGCGTGCCATGGGGGACGCGGCGGGCGGATGCGTGCCTAATCTGCCTGCCGACCATGGAACCTGCCGCACGATTCCCTTGAGCCCTCCGGATCCCCAGGCCGACGACGGCGACCGCCACAAGCCCTCCCATCCCAAGGGTCAGCCGGCTCACCAGGAGGAGGGGGACGAGAATCCCTGGGCCTTCTGGCGCAGTGTGCTGATCACCCTGGCGGTGGCCCTTGGCATCCGCCAGTTCCTGCTGGAGGCCCGGTACATCCCCTCCGGCTCCATGCTTCCTGGCCTGCAGCTGCAGGACCGGCTGCTGGTGGAGAAGCTGAGCTTTCGCAATCGGGAGCCCCGGCGCGGGGAGGTGGTGGTGTTCCACTCCCCGTACCACTTCGATCCGATCCTGACCGGCCCCACCAAAGCCAGTGCCCTGCGCTGCCTTCTGGTCAACATTCCCCTGATCGGCTCCCTCCCCGGCATCCAGCAACCGGCCTGCGATGCGTACATCAAGCGGGTGATCGGGCTGCCGGGAGAGAGGGTGGTGGCGGACCCCCGCGGCCGGGTCAGCATCAACGGGCGCCCCCTCGACGAGCCCTACGTCAAGAACTACTGCCCCGTCGATCGCCAGGGGGTCGGCCCCTGCCGTGCGATCGACGTGGTGGTGCCCCCCGGCCATCTGGTGGTGATGGGCGACAATCGGGCCAACAGCTGGGATTCGCGATTCTGGCCCGCCGGTCCGCTGCTGCCGGAGAGCGAGCTGATCGGCCGAGCCTTCTGGCGCTTCTTCCCCTTCACGTCGGCGGGTCCCCTGGCCGAACCCAGCCAGCCGGATCCATGAGGCCGGAGGCGATCACCCGGCCCTGCAGCTGTCGCTCCCGACAGGGCCGGTTGGCGGCCAGGGAGCCCCGGGTCTCCCCGGCCCAGTGCCAGGCCTGCTGAGGATCGAACAGCACCCAGTGGCGGCTGCCGGGGGCCAGCCCGGGTTGCGGCAGGTCCAGGAACCGGGAGGGGCCCCAGCAGAGCGCCTGCCAGAGCTGCTCGGGCCTCCACCCCTGGCGTCCCACCAGTTCCTCCCACAGCAGGGGCAGCACCAGGCCGTGGCCCGCCACACCGGGGCGGCGCTGGTCCAGGGGCAGCAGCTGCTCCTCCGGATCCAGGGCCACGTGATGGACCGCCACGGCGGAGATGACGCCATCGGAGAGGGCCCCGATCAGATCCCGTCGGTCCTGGGGGCCCCCCAGCGAGGGAACCAGCCGCCAGCCTTCCTCAGCCGGATCGAGGCTGCCGCTGTCCGCGACCAGATGCCACCAGCCCACCGAAGCCATCGGTGGGCGCGGGTGGCGCCGCAGCCGGGCCACGGCCTCCCCGCTGGAGATGTTCATCAGCCGCAGCGCCAGGGCCGGAAGGTCGTCGGCCAGGGAGAGCACGGTCTCGAGGGGAACGGTTTCGCTGGCGGAGGGATCGAGAGGCCAGCCGGCCCGCAGGGCCTCCACCCGCTCCCGCACGAAGCCCCGTGCGGCCAGGGAGCCATCACGAGGTGCCAGCAGCACCGGCCTGTCCCCCATCTCGCTGAGGCGGAGGCCCCGCTCCAGCAGGTCGATCGGCGGCAGGGCCGCACCGGCCGCCAGGCCGCAGGCTCCGGCCTCCAGCTGATCGGCGTGGGGGGCCAGTTCCCTGTCATGGCCGTCAACGCTGAAGCTGCCCCACTGCAGCAGTCGGAGGGGGGCGGGCCAGGCCAGGCCAAGGCGCTCCGGCCGGTCCCGCCAGGTGGACGCCCAGGGCAGCAGGGCCACCGTTCCATAGCCACCGGCGGCGGCGGCCTCGGCCAGGCTGGCAAGGGTTTCGGCCCGCCCCAGAAGCGGCTCCTCCAGCACGCTGTGAGGATCCACCAGGGCGGGTCCGAGCCAGCAACCGCGGGCGTCGAGACGTTCGATGGCAGGGTCGCTCAGCCCTTCCCGGTGCGGATCGATCGCCAGCAGCGTGCCGTCCTCCAGCAGCACATCGGCCCGCCGTGCCGGCCGGTCGGGGACCTCGAGCAGATGGACCCCACGGATCAGCAGGCGACGGACCATGGCGGAAGGCCTCAGGGGGAAAGGGGCCTCGGGGGCAGGCAGGGCCGGCCTAGAGAGCGCCGGCGGCGGTGCGGTCGAGCACACCCCCAAGATGGGCGGTGAGGTTGAGGCTGGCCACCACCGGAGGGGCCGACGGCCCCCTGGGGTAGTCGATCACCGTCACGCCGCCGTTGCCCTGCTTCACCGTCCAGATGTCGGCGGGTCCGAGACCGAGCAGGGCACAGAGAATGGTCTTGTTGACGGCGTCATGGGCGACGACAAGGGCCGTTTCCTGGGTTTCCAGGCCGGCCACAATCCGGTTCCAGGCCGCCACGGACCGGTCCCAGACCTCGCCGATGGTCTCCCCCTCGGGCATCTGCACGGTCTGGGGCGCCCGCTTCCAGTCGGCCAGCAGATCGGGCCAGCCGGCGGCGATCTCGCTCTCCAACCGGCCCTCCCAGAGGCCGTGCCCGATTTCGCGCAGGCCGCGGACGGTGGTCAGCGGCACTCCGGGGTGGGAAGAGAGAATCAGCTCTGCAGTGCGGAGGGGGCGGGCCATGTCGCTGCTGTAGGCCCGCTGCACAGGGATCGGGGCCAGGAACGCCCGAGCCGCCTCGGCCTGGGCCAGCCCATGGGTGTTGAGCGGGATGTCGATCTGGCCCTGGAAGCGCCCCTCGCGGTTCCAGTCGGTTTCGCCATGGCGCACCAGCAGCAGCCGGCAGCCGGGTCCTGTCGGGGGAAGGGCGGTACCCAGGTGGGCGGTGCCGTTCAGCAGCTCCAGCTGCACCTGCCGGGATCCACCCTCCCCGCGGGCCAGGTTGAGCACGGAGATGGAGGCGTTATCGAGGCGCAGGCGCAGGAAACCGCTGGCCGGCAGACCGAGCAGGTGCAGCACCAGACAACGCAGGATCGCGTTGTGGGCCACCAGGAGCACCGTGTCACCGTCACCGTGGCGCGCCAGCAGCCCGGAGGCGAAACGGGCCGCCTGCTCCAGGAGCTCCGGTACCGGTCGGTAGGTGCTGCCGTCGGCACGACGCAGCTCCAGGGTCTCCGGAGCTTCACGCCAGCGGCGCTCCTGCTCCCCGTCCAGCGCCCTCACCTCGCTGCGCAGCAGCCCGCTCCAGGGGGCCAGATCGATCTCCAGCAGGTCATCGTCGAACACGGGGGACCGGCGCACCCCGTGGCTGGCCAGCAGGATCCCGGCCGTGGCCCGGGCCCGCTGCAGGGGCGAGCTGTAGACCGCCGAGAAGTCCAGCTCACGAAGCGCCTCCCCGGTTCGACGGGCCTGGGCCTCCCCTTCCTCGGTGAGGGTGGAGAGGTCGTCCCGTCCCTGGATGCGGTGTTCCAGGTTGAAGCTGCTCAGGCCGTGACGGACCAGCACGATGCGAAGGGGCAAGGTGCTTGTGGCGCAGGCCTTGCCATCGTATGGGACCGGGCGATGCCGGGCGGCACCGGAGGGGCACAGGGGAGAATCGTTGGCCCTTCTCCCTCCAGGTGGTCCGGTTGAGCGGTAACCCTTCCCGATCCGGACCGCCCCCCGCCCCCGCGGGCTGGAAGGTGTTGCTGGCCCTGCTGAGCCTGGCCCTGAGCACCCTGCTCTGGGTCGGAGGGCTGATCGACAGCCTGGAGCGGCCCTCGGTGGTGGATTCCCTGAGCCTGAGGCAGCTGGAGCTGGCGGCCCTGACGGCCGAGGCCCTGCCGGAAGGCCTGCGGCCGGCTCTGGCCGGGGAGCTGCCACGCCGCGACCTCACCGAGGAACTCAGCCGCCAGATGGAGGCCTCCGAGGAGCCGCCGAAGGCCCTGCGCCGCCTGGAACTCACCCTGCTGCAACGCTCGGGCGCCGTTGCCCCCGCCACGGCAGACGACACCGACCTGAGGCAGATCCTGACGCAGGTGGATGCGGCAAGGCGTCCCCTGATCGAGGCGTTGATCAGCGGACGGCCGGTCGACGCCGAACAGCGGCAGCGGCTGCTGGCGCCGTGGTCGGCGCCGGTGATGGTGCAGCAGCTGGTCTGTGAGCAGCTTCCGGGTGACCCTGGCGCCTGCCCGGCTGAAACGCGCTCCCTGCAGCTGGTGCTGATGCTGCTGGCGGTGACCATCCTGCCCCTGCTCTTCCTGCTGGTGGGGGGCGTGCTGCTGCTCCGGCAGCTCTGGCTGGCCTGGCGGCAGAGGCTGCCGGCCGCCCCCCCCTGCTGGGTCCTCCCCTGAGCCCGGAGGACGTGGTGCTGCTGATCGCCGGAGGCTTCGTGGTGATCGGCGAGGTGCTGATCCCCCTGCTGGTGCAACCTCCGCTCCAGCTCGCCCTCCAGGGACTGGGGGCGCCCAGCGCCCTGAGCCAGGGGATCGAGGTGCTGGTGCTCTATCTGGCGCTGATGGCCGTTCCCCTCGGTCTGCTCGTGCTGCTGCTGCCTCGCCGGGCGGCGATGCCGCCGGGAGGCTGGCTGCAATGGCACTGGCGCCCGGCCCGCTCAGCCCTCGGCGGCGCCATTGGCACCCTGCTGATGGTGTTGCCTGTGGTGACGGCCTCGAGCTGGGCCATCGACCGGATCTGGGCCGATCCGGGAGGCAGCAATCCTCTGCTGGAACTGGTGCTCACCAGTGCCGATCCCCTGGCACTCGCCTGCTTCGCCTTCACCGCCCTTGTGGTGGCGCCGCTTTTCGAGGAGACCCTCTTCCGCGGGGTGCTGCTGCCGGTGGCGGGCCAGAGACTGGGTGGCCTGGCGGCGGTGGTGCTGAGTGCGGCGGTGTTCGCGGTGGCCCACCTCAGCCTGGGAGAACTGGCGCCTCTGTTCGTCCTGGGTCTCGGGCTGGGCTGGCTTCGCTGGCGCAGCGGCCGACTGGCCAGTGCCGTGCTGATGCACGGACTCTGGAATGGCCTGACCTTCATGAATCTCCTCTTTCTGGCCGACTGACAGTGCTTGCTGCGGTCCCCGATGGGTGGTTCACTTGCACAGTGCCTGATCAGGTCCCTTGGCCGCTTCACCCGCCCCACGCAGCCGCAAGCGTCTGCCGGAACTCCGTTCCCTGCGTGTGATCGAGGGGTCGCTGTCCGCGCGGAGGATCGAACGTCAGGCCCCCTGGCTGGCAGGCCTGCATCGACTCAGCACCGGAGTCCTCGTGGGCCTTGGCCTCTCGATGGTCGGTCTCAGCGCCCTCACCCTTCACTGGCAGAACCAGTGGGCTCACAGCTTCGCCCAGCTGGAAGCGTCCAAGACGCTGGAGCACAGGATGCAGGAGGCTTCCGCCGTCCTCGAGCAGCATCATCTCAATGTGGTCCGGCGACCCGGGTGGCTGGAGCCCACCAGCAGCGAAAAGCTGATCCACCTCCCCGAGCCCCAGGCCCCCCGCTCCCACAGCCCCCTGCCCCTGCTGGCCGGTTTCCAGTTGCGAGCCATCCCGGCCGGCTATTGATGCCTTCCGCCTTCCGTCCGAGCGCCGGCGCTACCCGCCTCCCACCGTCGACGGGCGGCACGTCCCGCCGCTCCAGCGGGACGAAGGGACGACGGGTTGTGGAGATCCAGCCCATCCCACCAGGCCGCATCCTGACGGTCTACCTCCTGCTGTGCGCCGCCCTGCTGGGGCTGGCGGGTCGGCTGGCCTGGCTGCAGGTGGTGCAGGCCCCCCGGCTGCAGGCCCGGGCCCTGGCCATCCAGACCCAGGCGATCACCCCCATCGGCAAACGCCGCACCATCGTCGATCGGATGGGCCGGCTGGTGGCCCTCGACGAAGAGCGCTACACCCTCTGGGCCCATCCCCGCTATTTCAACCTGCCCGGCGACGAACCCCAGCAGATACGTCCCCCTTCCGAGGTGGTCGAGAAGCTGGCGGTGGTGCTCGCCCGTCCCGCTGCAGATCTCCTGACCGCCATCGGCAGCCGCCGCAGCGGCGTCAAGCTCGCCACCGGCCTGGATCCTGAAACGGCCCATCAGGTCAGGGAACTGGGCATCAGCGGGCTCGATCTGGAGGCCTACCCCCAGCGGGTGTACCCCCAGGGCCAGCTGTTCGCCAACGTGGTCGGTTTCCTGAACCTGGAACGGATCCCCCAGGCGGGTCTGGAGCAAAGCAGGGACCGGGATCTGCGCCGTCAGGAAGTGACCCTGAGCATGCGTCGTGGAGCCGATGGCACCCCCCTGCCGGAAGGCCTCCAGGCCGGCTCGCTCTACGGCGACGACCTGCGGCTGCAGCTCACCCTGGATGCCCGTCTGCAGCAGGTGGCCCAGCAGGCTCTCAGCCAGCAGGTCACGAAATGGAAGGCCAAACGGGGCGCCGCGCTGGTGATGAATGCGCGCAACGGCGAGATCCTGGCCCTGGCCTCCACCCCGAGCTACGACCCCAATCGCTTCTGGAGCTACAACCCAGCCCTGTTCAGGGAATGGTCCGTGCAGGACCTCTACGAACCAGGGTCCACCTTCAAGCCCATCAACCTGGCCCTGGCCCTGCAGGAGAAGGCCATCCGGCCGGGCGACACGGTGAACGACGTGGGCCAGCTGGAGATTGGCGGCTGGCCGATCTACAACCACGACCGACGCGCCAACGGCGTGATCGATTTCCCCACGGTGCTGCAGGTGTCCAGCAACGTCGCCATGGTCCGGGCCATGGCCCACGTCAAGCGGGATCGCTTCTGGCACTGGCTGCATACGTTCGGCATCGACGAGATGCCTGACACGGACCTGCCCGGGGCCGTGGCCGGGCAGCTGAAGAACCGCGCCGAATTCACCGCCGCCCCGATCGAGCCGGCGGTGGCGGCCTTCGGACAGGGCTTCTCGCTCACCCCTCTCAAACTGCTTCAGCTGCACGGGATGCTCGCCAACGGCGGCCGATTGGTGAGCCCTCACATCACCCGGGGTCTGCGCTCCGGCGAAGCCCTGGCCACCTCCAGCTCCCCCACGGGGGTGCAGCTGCTGGATCCCAAGGTCACGCGCACCGTCGTCGACTGGATGGAGACGGTGGTGGAGAACGGCTCGGGGAAGGGGATGAAGATCCCCGGGTACAGGATCGCCGGCAAGACCGGCACGGCCCAGAAGGCGCGCAACGGTGTGTACATCCCGGGCGCCAGGATCTGCAGCTTCGTCGCCATCCTGCCGGCCGGTGACCCCGACTATGTGGTGCTGGTGGTGGTCGATGAACCACAGGGCGGCAACGCCTACGGCTCCACGGTGGCCCTGCCGGTGGCCCGACAGATCGCCGAAGCCCTGCTGGTGATCGAGAAGATCCCCCCCACCCAGCCGATCCCCAGCCCCGGCGGCAAACCTGCCGCGACATGAGCCAAGGGCCCCCCGGGGCCTGTGCTCATTCCCACAAGCCGCGGGCGACCGGCGGGGGGGCCATGGCTAGCGTCGGAGCCTGAGGACCCTTCGCCCGACGCCGTTCCACGATGGCCAATCTTCTCGACCAACTGGCCGCCATGACCGTGGTGGTGGCCGACACCGGCGACATCGACGCCATCCGCCAGTTCACCCCCCGGGATGCCACCACCAACCCGTCCCTGATCCTGGCCGCCGCCCAGATCCCCTCCTACCAGGAGCTGATCGACCGCTCCCTGAGGGAATCGAGGGACGTGATCGGCCCTGAGGCCCCGGCCGAGGACGTGGTGCGGGAGGCCATCGATGAGATCAGCGTCACCTTCGGCAAGGAGATCCTCAAGATCGTGCCGGGCAGGGTCTCCACCGAGGTGGATGCGCGGCTGAGCTACGACACCGCAGCCACCATCACCAAGGCCCGCAAGCTGATCGGCCTCTACGACCAGGCCGGGATCGGCAAGGAACGGGTGCTGATCAAGATCGCCTCCACCTGGGAGGGCATCCGGGCCGCGGAGGTGCTCGAGCGCGAAGGGATTCACTGCAATCTGACCCTTCTGTTCGGGTTCTCCCAGGCCGTCGCCTGCGCCGAGGCGGGGGCCACCCTGATTTCGCCCTTCGTGGGCCGCATCCTCGACTGGTACAAGAAATCGACGGGTCGCCAGAGCTACCCCGGCGCTGAGGACCCTGGGGTGCTCTCGGTCACAAGGATCTTCAATTACTTCAAGACCCACGGTTACGCCACCGAGGTGATGGGCGCCAGTTTCCGCAATATCGACGAGATCATCGAGCTGGCGGGCTGCGACCTGCTCACCATCTCCCCGGCCCTGATGGATCAGTTGCGCCAGAGCGAGGGCACGCTGGACCGCCGTCTCGATCCAGCCCATCCCGCTTCCAGCCAGGACAGGATCCACCTGGACGAGGCCAGCTTCCGCTCGATGATGGCTGACGACCCCATGGCCACAGAGAAGCTTGATGAAGGCATCCGGGGGTTCTCCAAGGCCATCGAGACCCTGGAGGCCCAGCTGGCCCACCGGCTGGCCGTGATCGAGGGCGGAGCCGCCTTCACCCATGCCGTCCACGAGATCTTCCTTCTCAACGATCTGGACGGGGACGGCTGCATCACGCGCGAGGAGTGGCTGGGCAGCGATGCGGTGTTCGATGCCCTCGACACGGACAACGACGGGCGCCTGGCCCCGGAGGACGTCCGTGGGGGCCTGGGGGCTCCCCTGGCCATCAGCCGCTGATCCGACGCCCCTCACCTGGGGCGAATCTTCACCTTGCTGGTCCAGGATGAAATCCCTTTCGAGTGACGAATGCCCCGAACCGTGCATGCTCTCGACACCATGCGTGCCCTCGCCGACAAGGGCGAGGTGACGGACGTCGAAGCAGGAGCCACCATCTTCCGCTCGGGTGAGGCCGGTCAGTGCATGTTCGGCCTCCTGGAAGGCACGGTACGGCTCAGCTGGAACGGCGATGCGGACCACGAGGACATCCGGGCGGGTGATGTCTTCGGGGCCGGTGCCCTGGTCACGCAGGACCATCGCCGCTTCGGCGATGCCAGGGCCCTCACGCCCTGCAAGCTGCTGGTGATGAACCGGGAGAAATTCCTGTTCGCCGTCCAGGAAGCCCCCATGTTCGCGATCGAGCTGCTCGGCTCCATCGACCAGCGGCTGCGCGACCTGAAGGCCGCCACCCGCTCCTGAGGCCGCTCAGCCCCGCTGGAACAGGAGCCGCCGGATCACCCGCTGGGCGATCTCGCCGTAACCCATTTCCCCTGAAAGGATCTGGGCGATGCGCTGAGGGGCGGTGGGCCGCTTGATACCGAGCTGGTAGCCCACCCGGGGCACCCGGTAGAAAACCTGGGCGATGCGTTTGCCCCAGGCCATCGAATCGCCCCACTCCTGACGCATGCGCTGGCTGTAGTGCGCCAGGGCCCCGGCATCCCCGTCGAGCCAACGGTCCAGGGCGGCCGCCGCCTCGCAGCCGCTCAGCAGGGAAGGCCGCAGCCCCTCAGCCAGGAAGGGATCACAGAGGGAGGCGGCATCCCCGACCACCGCCAGGCCGGGGCCATGCAGGGGGTGGTGGCCGTTCCAGATGCGCAGCTGGCCGTGGCGCCGTTCGCCAGCGCCCTCCGGCAAGCCGAGGCTGGGCAGCAGGGAACGAAGCACCGCCTCACTGTCCGCCTCCTGCTGGCCGATGAAGGTGCCCACTCCGATGCTGTAGCCGCCCCGGCGCGGAAATACCCAGCAGAAACCGTGGTGCACCAGCCCGAATTCGAACCGGGCCATGTCGGTGGGGTCGGGATCGGCAGCCACTTCCACCGAGACGGTGGCCGCGAAGCGGGGGCGGTGCGGTCCCAGGCCGAGGGGAGCCGCGAAGCGGGATGAGGAGCCATCGGCGATCACCACTGCGGCGGCCCGCAGGCCGTCGCCGTCCGGGCCGGACACCTGCCAGAGCCCGTCGCCATGGCGGTCGATCCGCTCGACCCGGCAGCCATGGCGCAATTCGCAGCCCGCCTGGACGGCCTGGTCCGCCAGGTAGGCATCGAGCACGCTGCGGCGCACGATCCAGAAGGGGGCATCGCCGGGAAGCTCGGCGGTGACCGGGTCCTCCAGGCACCAGGTGAAGCGCACCCGCCGGATCACCTGGTCGACGGTGGGCGTCAGATCGAAGGGAAACCAGCGCTGCACCGAAGCGGCCATGCCGCCACCGCAGGGCTTCGAGCGGCCCTGGGCCTGGGCCTCCAGCAGGATCACCCGGCGACCGCGGGCCGCCAGATGGAACGCCGCCGCCGCCCCGGCCGGCCCGGCCCCGACGACGATCACATCCGCATCACCGGAGCGGCTCACACCTTGAGGATGTCAGCTTCCTTCTCCGCCAGATGCTTCTCCAGCTGGGCGATGTAGCGATCGGTCAGCTTCTGGACCTTCTCCTGTTCGTCGTGGCTCTGGTCCTCGGAGAGCTCGCCGTCCTTTTCCTGCTTCTTGATCCGCTCGATCCCCTCCCGGCGGATGTTGCGCAGGCCCACCTTGCCTTCCTCGGCGTACCTGGCCGCGAGCTTGCAGAGTTCCTTGCGGCGGTCCTCGGTGAGGGGAGGGATGTTGATGCGGATCACGCGGCCATCGTTGTTGGGGGTCAGGCCCAGGTCGCTCATGGCGATCGCCTTCTCGATCAGGGCCATGGAGCCCTTGTCGAACGGCTGGATCTGGATGGTCTGGGCGTCGGGAGTGGAGATCGTCGCCAGCGACTTCAGCGGCGTATCGGCTCCGTAGTACTCGACGGTCAGCTTGTCCAGCAGGGAGGGATTGGCCCGGCCGGTGCGGATGGTGTTGAACGTGCGCTGGGTGGCTTCCACCGACTTGCGCATGCTGGCTTCGAGATCCATGGCAGGGGGGAGAAGGGCGGAGGGGAAGGGGGGTCAGCGGGGGGTTGCCGGAACGATGCTGGTGCCGATGGGGTCCCCGGCCACCGCTCTGCCGATGTTGCCCGAACCGAAGAGGTCGAAGACAACGATCGGGATGGCATTGTCCTTGCAGAGGGCGATCGCCGTGCTGTCCATCACCTCCAGCTCACCACTGAGCACATCGAGAAAGGTGAGGCTCTCGTAGCGGACCGCATCGGCATGCTTGGCGGGATCCTTGTCGTAGACCCCATCCACCTTGGTGGCCTTGAAGATCACGTCGGCATTGATCTCCGCCGCTCTCAGGGCGGCGGTGGTGTCGGTGGTGAAGAAGGGATTGCCGCAGCCGGCCCCGAAGATCACCACCCGCCCCTTCTCGAGGTGCCGGATGGCCCGACGGCGGATGTAGGGCTCGGCCACCTCCTGCATGGAGATGGCGCTCTGGACACGGGTAGGCACGCCGGCCCGCTCGAGACCATCCTGAAGCGTGATGGCGTTCATCACGGTGGCCAGCATGCCGACATAGTCGGCGGTGGCCCGGTCCATGCCGGCAGCCGATCCCTTCAGGCCCCGGAAGATGTTGCCGCCGCCCACCACAATGGCCAGCTGGGTTCCCCCGGCCACCACCTCGACCACGTCCTTGGCGATCGACTGCACGATGGCAGGGTCGATGCCGTAGCCCTGATCACCCATCAGAGCTTCGCCGCTGAGCTTGAGGAGAACGCGCCTGTAGGCCATCGGCTCATGCGATCGGCCGAACAGTAGCAACCCCTCCTGCAGCCCCACCAGGTTGCGGGCACCGCGCTGAGCCGCTTCAGTGCGGCAAAGGAACCCTGCCATGGCCTTCGATCCGACCGATTCCCTCCGGAACGGCCCCCGCGGCAGCGACGTGATGGCCCGCCTCACCCTCTCGGCCCTGGAAGGGGCCAGTGGCCGGCCTGGTTTCTGGAGCGAGCCGGAGGTGCATCGGGCTCTCCTGATCAGCGGCCTGTCGGTGCTGGTCTGCAGCCTGGCCCGCCTGCGGACCGATCAGGGCTGAGCTCCGGCGCGTCAGTACTCGATCCCGGCCTGGGCCTTCACCCCCTGCTCCCGGAAGGGATGGCGGACGGCCTTCATTTCCGTGACCAGATCGGCCCGCTCCAGCAGAGCCGGCGGGGCGCCCCGTCCGGTGAGGGCCACGTGGGTGAGGGGAGGCCGCAGAGCGAGCCCCTCGAGCACCTGGGCCGGATCGAGGTAGCCCAGCCTGAGGGCCACATTGACCTCATCGAGCACCACCAGTTTGCGCTCAGCATCGGCCAGGTAGCGGCAGGAGCGCTCCCAGGCCCCCTGAACGAGCTGGCGATCCCGCTCCCGGTCCTGGGTTTCCCAGGTGAACCCCTCCCCCAGGGCATGCCAGTGGAGGGCGTCGCCGAAGATCTCGAGGGCACGGGCCTCTCCCGGCTTCCAGCCGCCCTTGATGAACTGCACCACGGCCACCTGCTCGCCATGGCCGAGGGTGCGCAGCACCAGCCCCAGGGCCGCAGTGGTCTTGCCCTTGCCCTCGCCGGTGAAGACGAGCACCAGCCCTTTCTCCAGGTTCCGCTCCCCCACCCGCTGCTGCTGCACCTCCCGCCGGCGCTGCATCCGGTGCCGGTAGGCCTCCTGATCGGCTTCGGGGGCCAGATCACCCCCCGGGCCCAGTTCCTCGGCCTGGCGATCGAGGCGATCGCTGTCCGCGACTGGGAGGGACGGGGAGGGGATCGACGTCATGATCAAGCGGCATCCTTCCCCCTCACTCTGGCGGAACCCCTCGCACCGTGGCCCCACGGGTTCAGGAGGCCCGCAGGCGGGCCAGGGCGGTGTCGACCGCCTGCTGCTGATCCCGGCGGGTGATCCAGTGGTGGTAGGTGCGGGTGTGGATCGCCACGGAGTGGCCCATCATCCGGGCCGCCACCGTGTCCGGCAGACCGATGTGAATGGTGCGAACGGCCCAGGCGTGGCGGAGGTCGTAGGGGGTGATCGGCAGGTCGTAGCGACGGAACTGCTCGGCCACCCGCCGTCCCACCTGCTGCAGGGTGGTGCGGCGCAGATCGGTGCTCACCCGCGGCAGGCCCTCACCGCTGAGGCCCAGCTGCTCCAGACCGAAACGCTCCACCCAATCCGGCTGGAACGGCCAAACCTGGTGCTCGCCGGTCTTGCTGGCCGGCAGCACCCGCAGGACCCGGTCGCCCCCGGGGGCGAGAGCCGAGAGGTCGCAGAAGAACACCTCGTGATTGCGCAGGCCGTACGTGGCCATCAGCCCATAGGCCAGGCGCCAGCGGGGGTTGGGGATGGCGTCCACCAGCTCCAGGATGCGGGCGTCGCTGGGCAGACCCCGGAAACGGGCCACATGCAGGCCGTAACCGCCGCTGCGTTCGCTCCAGTCGGCCGGGAGTTCCAGCTTCAGATGGCGGGCGAGGGCTCCCAGGGCGATGCCGCACTGCTGACGGCTGCGGCTGGCGAGGGGATAGCTCTCCAGCACCCGCTCCAGCAGAGCCTCGTCGATGACCGCGGCACCGGCGGCCAGCGCCGCCAGACGCCGCAGATAGGGGCGGTAGGCACCGCTCCAGGTGCTGCGGCTGCCTGCGGGCCTGCGGCGGCGGCGGGAATCGGCGAAGAAGTCGGCCTCGAACCCCGCCAGCACAGGAGCGATCCCCGGCCCGGCATCGAGCGGCAGAGCGGCCATCGCGACGGTGATGGGGGCCTGTGGCGGGGCCGTGCGGCCGCAGGACCGGCGGCGCCACTGGTCCCAGCGGAAGGTGCCCCGATCGAGCGCCCCGCGCACGGCGGCGAGCTGCTTCAGGGCTTCGGCCACACCGGCAGCCGTGGCGGGCAGGCCCAGGCTGATCCGCTGCACGGGCCGTGCCGATGAGCCCCTCGGACAGGGCAGGGGGCCGCGCAGTCCCAGCCGGTGCTGACGGATCTCGAGCCGCAGGCCGGAGCCCGAGGCGGCCAGAAGTCCGTTTTCCCGCCGCACCAGGGCGACGGTGTCCGCGTCGGGAGGTTGGAAGGGGGCCGGTGGAATGGTCAGGGAGCTCGGTCCTTGGGCGGACCCTACCCAGCCCGCCCCCGGGCCGCCAGGGCGGCGTTACGCTCAGCCTTTCTGATCGAAGGCATGGCCAGGGTCGGCGTGCTGCTGCTGAACCTCGGCGGTCCCGAGCGGATCGAGGATGTGGGGCCGTTCCTCTACAACCTGTTCTCCGACCCGGAGATCATCCGCCTGCCCACCCCGGCGCTGCAGAAACCCCTGGCCTGGCTGATCAGCACCCTGCGCAGTGGTAAATCGAAAGAGGCCTACCGCTCGATCGGCGGCGGCTCCCCCCTGCGGCGCATCACCGAACAGCAGGCCCGGGAACTGCAGAGCCGTCTGCGCCAGCAGGGCGTGGAGGCCACGAGCTATGTGGCGATGCGCTACTGGCATCCCTTCACCGAATCGGCCGTGGGGGACATCAAGGCCGATGGCATCGAGGAGGTGGTGGTCCTGCCGCTCTACCCCCACTTCTCGATCAGCACCAGCGGCTCCAGCTTCCGGGAGCTGCAGCGCCTCCGCCAGGCCGACCCGGCGTTCCGCCGGCTGCCGATCCGCTGCATCCGCAGCTGGTACGACCACCCCGGCTACATCAATGCGATGGCCGGACTGATCGCCCGGGAGGTCCGCGCCTGCGATGAACCGGAAGTCGCCCATATCTTCTTCAGCGCCCACGGGGTGCCCAAGAGCTATGTCGAGGAGGCCGGCGACCCCTATCAGCGGGAGATCGAGGACTGCGCCGCCCTGGTGATGAGACGTCTCGAGGAAATGCTCGGCCACCCCAGCCCCTTCACCCTCGCGTATCAGAGCCGGGTGGGGCCCGTGGAATGGCTCCAGCCCTACACCGAGGACGCCCTTCGGGAACTGGGTGAGCAGGGGGTCAAGGAACTGGTGGTGGTGCCGATCAGCTTCGTCAGCGAGCACATCGAAACCCTCGAGGAGATCGACATCGAATACCGGGAGATCGCCACCGAGGCCGGCATCAGCCACTTCCGTCGGGTGCCGGCCCTCGACACCGACCCCACCTTCATCCAGGGTCTCGCCGATCTGGTGAACCAGGCCATGGCGGGTCCCGAGGTGAACCTCGACCAGGCGGCCCAGCTGCCCAAGAAGGTGAAGCTCTACCCCCAGGACAAGTGGGCCTGGGGCTGGAACAACAGCTCCGAGGTCTGGAATGGCCGACTGGCGATGGTGGGATTTTCCGCTTTTCTGCTGGAATTGCTCACCGGACACGGCCCCCTGCATGCCCTCGGACTGCTCTGACCACCAGAAGCGTTCCTGCCTCCGGCCGTGGAGCCTGACCCTGGCCGCTGCCCTGGGCCTGGCCGGCCATGGTCTTCCCGCCATGGCCAACAGCTCCGCTCTCTGGGCCAGGGGCGTGTTTCCCGTGACCAGCTTCGGGGGCTACACCAGCGGCTTCGGCCTGCGTTCCCATCCCCTCAGCGGCGATGTGCGCCCCCACTACGGCATCGACATCGCCGCTCCGCTGGGTTCACCGATCCGCAGCTGGTGGGCCGGCACGGTGAGCGAGGTGATCGTCGACGGTGGCTGCGGCAACGGTCTGGTGATCCGCTCCGGAAGCTACGAGCACATCTACTGCCACCTGGGGGGCCAGGCCGGCAGGGGCGTCTACCGCAGCGGCGGCATCCGGCTTCAGGTGGGCCAGCGGGTCGCCACCGGCCAGATGATCGCCCACGTCGGCCTGACGGGCAGCACCACCGGCCCCCATCTGCACTGGGGCATGCGCTACCGGGGCACCTGGATGGACCCGGCCAGAGTGTTGCGGGCCATGGCTGAAAGCCGGCGCCTGCGCAACCCAATCCCCATCCAGAGACCTAACCTGGGCATGTTCCGCTGATGGTCACGGCACCATCGGTGGAGTTCCCTTTCGCCTGTCCTCCGCAGCAGCCGTGACGCTCACGCCCCTTCCCACCTCGGCCGCAGGCGCCGGCACCACCCACCCGGCGGTGGAGGAAACCAGCAAGGCCAGGGTCCCCCGGCGCGTCAGCGGGGCCTACGCCCTGATGGACGCCCTGCACCGGCATGGGGTCAGGCACATCTTCGGCTACCCCGGCGGCGCGATCCTGCCCATCTACGACGAGGTCCACAAGGCGGAGGCCCGGGGCTGGGTCAAGCACATCCTGGTGCGCCACGAACAGGGGGGAACCCACGCAGCCGACGCCTATGCCCGCGCCACCGGCCGGGTGGGGGTCTGTTTCGGCACCTCCGGCCCGGGCGCCACCAATCTGGTCACCGGCATCGCCACGGCCCAGATGGATTCGGTGCCGATGGTGGTGATCACCGGCCAGGTACCACGGGCCGCCATCGGCACCGATGCCTTCCAGGAAACCGACATCTTCGGCATCACCCTGCCGATCGTGAAACACTCCTGGGTGGTGCGCGATCCCGCCGACATCGGCCGCATCGTGGCGGAAGCCTTTCTGATCGCCTCCAGCGGCCGGCCGGGCCCGGTGCTGATCGACGTGCCCAAGGATGTGGGCGCCGAGGAATTCGACTACGTGCCCGTGGCCCCCGGCACGGCCGTGCCCTCCGGCTTCAAGACGCCGCCTTCGCCGCAGCCGGAAGCCATTCAGGCCGCCCTCCGCCTGATCCGGCAGGCCTGTCGACCCCTGCTCTACGTGGGCGGTGGGGCGATCGCCTCCGATGCCCATGGGGTGGTGCAGCAACTGGCCGAACGGTTCCGGCTGCCGGTCACCACCACCTTGATGGGCAAGGGCGCCTTCGACGAGAACCATCCCCTGGCCGTGGGGATGCTCGGCATGCACGGCACGGCCTATGCCAACTTCGCCGTCACCGAATGCGATCTGCTGATCGCCGCGGGAGCCCGCTTCGACGACAGGGTCACCGGCCGGCTCGACAGTTTCGCCCCCCGGGCCCAGGTGATCCACATCGACATCGACGCGGCTGAGGTGGGCAAGAACCGGGTCCCCGAGGTGCCGGTGGTCGCCGATGTCCGGCAGGCGCTTCAGGCTCTGTTGCAGGCTTCGGAGGGTGAGGGCTCCAGAGGACGCACGGACGCCTGGCTGGAGCGCATCGACACCTGGAAGCGCCACTACCCCCTGGTGATCCCCGAACCGACCGGTGAGATCGCTCCCCAGGAAGTGGTGATCGCCCTGCGGGACCTGGCGCCGGAGGCCTTCTACACCACCGACGTGGGCCAGCATCAGATGTGGGCGGCCCAGTTCCTGCGCAACGGCCCCCGCCGCTGGATCAGCAGCGCGGGACTGGGCACGATGGGCTTCGGCATGCCTGCCGCCATGGGCGTCCAGGTCGCCTTCCCCGACCAGACCGTCATCTGCGTCGCCGGTGACGCCAGCATCCTGATGAACATCCAGGAACTGGGCACCCTCAGCCAGTACGGCCTGCCGGTGAAGGTGGTGGTGCTCAACAACGGCTGGCAGGGCATGGTGCGCCAGTGGCAGGAAAGCTTCTACGAGGAGCGCTACTCCAGTTCCGAGATGACCGGCGGCATGCCGGACTTTCCCGCCCTCGCCGAGGCCTTCGGCGTGAAGGGCATCGGCATCAGCGACCGCGCCCTGCTGCGCACCGGCCTGGCCGAAGCCCTGGCCCATCCCGGTCCGGTCTTCGTCGACGTGCGCGTGCGCCGCAACGAGAACTGCTATCCGATGGTGCCGCCCGGTGCGAGCAACGCCCAGATGGTGGGGCTGCCCAGCCATCCCGAACTGGCCATCGACACCATCCGCCAATGCAATGCCTGCGGCAGCACCACCGCCAGTGCCCACCTGTTCTGTCCCAGTTGCGGCGCCAAGCTCTGAGCCTGCTCGGGGTCCTGCTGACCCTGCTGATCGCCTTCGCCTGGCCGGGTGTGGCGGCAGCGGCGGAGGTCTACCAGGTGCGCAGCGGCCGGTTGCTGCAGGTGGGGGACGGCAACCGCAGCTACCCCGTACAGCTGGCCTGCATCGCGGTGGATCCCGAGCGGGAAGAAGCGGCGACCCTTTGGCTCCGCCAGGCGCTGCCCCGCCGGACCCGGGTGAATCTGCGGCCGATGGGGGAGAGCGGCGGCACCCTCCTGGCCCGGGTGAGCCGGCTTTCCGACGGGGACGACATGGCCAGCGGCCTGATCGACGCCGGCCTGGCCCTGGCCGAGGCCTGTCCATGAGCCTGAACCGCACCGCCAAGGGAATCGTGCTGGTGCCCACCCTTTTGCTGGGAGGGGCCTTCCTGGCCGCCGGCACCTGGCTGGACGGACCCGCCGCCGCCAACCGGGGTCTGGCCCTGACCCTCGGCGGCATCCTGATGGGGGCGGGGTTCCTGGCCCAGCTGATTCCCACACCCACACCCCCGCCACCGCACCGACACCGACAGCCGAGGAAACCCCGGAGGGGGCATCGGAGAAGGGCTGAACGCCCTGGCCAAGGGGAGGCGGCCGATCCAGAGTTGAATCAGCGAGAGCGGATCGATGCTGAACCCGGACGTGCTGGTGGTCCCCTTCGAGCAGGTGGGCATCGATGCCATCGCCGATGTGGGCGGCAAGAATGCCTCGCTGGGGGAGATGATCCGCCAGCTGGAGCCCCGGGGGGTCAAGGTGCCGGGGGGCTTCGCCACCACTGCCTCGGCCTACCGGGGCTTCATCACCACCAATCAGCTGCGGCCGCAGCTGCAGAGCCTGCTGTCGGAGCTGGATGCCAATGATCTCGAGGCCCTGCAGGCGGCGGGGCAGACCGCCCGGCAGCTGCTGCTGGAAGCCCCCCTGCCGGAGCCCCTGGCCGCCGCGATCCTGAGCGCCTACCGCGCCATGGCCGGACCTGACGGCCCGGCCTCGGTGGCGGTGCGCTCCAGTGCCACCGCCGAGGACCTGCCGGATGCCAGCTTCGCCGGCCAGCAGGAAACCTTCCTGCACATCGAGGGGGAGCAAGCCCTGCTGGAGGCCTGTCGGCGCTGCTACGCGTCGCTGTTCACCGACCGGGCCATCTCCTACCGGCAGAACAACGGCTTCGACCATCTTCAGGTGGCCCTCTCGATCGGGGTGCAGCGCATGGTGCGTTCCGATCGGGCCTGCGCCGGGGTGATGTTCAGCATCGACACCGAAACCGGTTTTCGCGATGCGGTGCTGCTCACCTCCGCCTGGGGACTCGGCGAGAACGTGGTGCAGGGGGCGGTGAACCCGGATGAGTGGCTGATCTTCAAGCCCACCCTGGAGCGGGGCTTCGCGCCGATTCTCAGCAAGAGGCTGGGCAGCAAGGCGGTCCGCATGGTGTACACCGATCCGGCAGAGGCCAAGGGCGATGGGCGGCCGGTGCGCAATGAGGCGGTGCCCGCCGAGGAGCGCCGACGCTTCTCCCTCAGCGACGAGGAGGCCCTCACCCTGGCCCGCTGGGCCTGCGTGATCGAGGCGCACTACAGCGAGCGGCGGGGCCACCCCACACCGATGGACATCGAATGGGCCAAGGACGGCCTCAGCGGTGAGCTTTTCATCCTCCAGGCCAGGCCCGAAACGGTGGAATCCAGGCGCCAGGACACGGTGCTGCGCAGCTGGCACCTGGAGCCGCACGAGGCCGAGGAGATCATCTGCGGCCGGGCCATCGGCGCCTCGGTGAGCAGCGGCCGGGCCCGGGTGATCGGCAGCGCGGCGGAAATCGATCGCTTCGAGGATGGCGATCTGCTGGTGACCGCCCGCACCGATCCCGACTGGGAGCCGATCCTCAAGAAGGCGAAAGGGGTGGTGACCGATCAGGGGGGCCGCACCTGCCACGCAGCGATCATCGCCCGGGAGATGGGCATCACCGCGATCGTGGGCACCGGGGAAGGCACCAGCCGCATCGCCGATGGGGAGCCGATCACCCTGAGCTGCTGCGAAGGGGATGTGGGCCACGTGTACCGGGGCATGGTGCCGTTCCACGTGGAGGAACAGGCCATCGATCACCTGCCGTCCACCCGCACCAGGATCCTGATGAACGTGGGCAACCCGGAGGAGGCCTTCAACCTGGCCGCCATTCCCTGCGATGGGGTGGGCCTGGCGCGGCTGGAGTTCATCATCGCCAACCACATCAGGGTGCACCCGATGGCGCTGCTGCGGCCCGAGGAGGTGGCTGATCCTGTCGAGCGCGAGGCGATCGCGACCCTGACCGCCGCCTACGACCATCCGGCCGACTACTACGTGGACCTGCTGGCCCAGGGCATGGCAAGGATCGCGGCGGCGTTCTACCCGCGGCCGGTGATTCTGAGGTTTTCGGATTTCAAGAGCAACGAATACGCCAGGCTGCTGGGGGGAGCCGCGTTCGAGCCCAGCGAGGAAAACCCGATGATCGGCTGGCGGGGGGCCTCCCGCTATTACGCGCCCGCCTTCCGGGATGCCTTCGCCCTGGAGTGCCAGGCGCTCAAGAAGGTGCGGGAGGGGATGGGGTTGGTGAACGTGATCCCGATGGTGCCCTTCTGCCGCACGCCCCAGGAAGGCGACCGGGTGCTGGCGGAGATGGCCGGTGAGGGTCTGGTGCGGGGCGAGAACGGGCTGGAGGTGTACGTGATGTGCGAACTGCCCAGCAACGTGATCGATGGCGAGGCCTTCGCCGAGCGCTTCGATGGCTTCTCGATCGGCTCCAACGACCTCACCCAGCTCACCCTGGGGCTGGATCGGGATTCAGCCCTGGTGGCCGAGCTGTTCGACGAACGCCAGACCGCCGTGATGGAGATGATCCGCCTGGCGATCCGCACCGCAAAGCGCTGCGGCCGCAAGATCGGCATCTGCGGCCAGGCCCCCAGCGACTATCCCGACTTCGCCCGTTTTCTGGTGGAGGAGGGGATCGATTCGATCAGCCTGAATCCGGATGCGGTGGTGAAGACGCGCCTGGCCATTGCACAGTTGGAGAGGGAGCTGGGGGCTACGAGGGTGATGGCTCCAGGCTGATGGTGCCGATCGGATGGGCTGAGGGTTGAATTGGGGGATGGCCGCCAAGGCGCCGAAGTCGTCCATCCGGCCTTGCCCCGGCGTTGAGGACTGGCTGTGAAGGGTCACGCCAGGACCACCGGACTGTGGGTCGGTGATCGACCCCACCAACAGTCGGTGGGCTCGGTGGATTCGCTGGCCGGGGCCCTCGGGGATAGCCTCTGAGTTTCAGCCGCCAGGGGCCATGACGATGCCCTCCGATGGAACCGACAATCTGGCGGTGCTGGTGGATGCCGACAACGCCCAGGCCTCGGTGATCGCCGAACTCCTCTCGGAGGTGGCCAGCTACGGCACCGCCACCGTGAAACGGGCTTACGGTGACTGGACCACCCCCAATCTGGCGGGCTGGAAGGACGTGCTGCATGTGCATGCCATCCAGCCGATCCAGCAGTTCAGCTACACCAGAGGCAAGAACGCCACCGATTCCGCCCTGATCATCGATGCCATGGATCTGCTCCACGGGGGCCGGGTCGATGGGTTCTGCCTGGTGTCCTCCGACAGCGATTTCACCCGGTTGGCCACCCGCATCCGCGAAGCGGGCCTCTCGGTGTACGGCTTCGGCGAACGCAAGACCCCCAAACCGTTCGTGGCAGCCTGCGACAAATTCATCTACACCGAAATCCTGCGGGAACAGGCAGCCGGTGAAAACGACAGGCAGGTACGGCCCCCCGCGCAGGAATCGCTGCAGCCGATCCTGCGGGCCGCGATTCTGGCCACCACCCAGGACGATGGCTGGGCCTGGCTGGCCCATGTCGGGAACCATCTGGTCAGGAACGATCCCTCCTTCGACCCGCGCAATTTCGGCTTCAAGAAACTCAGTGAGCTGGTCAGCGCCCAGCCCAACCTCGACGTCAAGGCCGTGCCGATGGCGGAGGGATCTCCCCAGGTCAATCTGTTCGTGCGGCTGAAGGAGTCCTGACGCCGAGGGCATAGCGCTGCCCCGGCACCGGATCGATCAGACGGTGGCCCTCGCCCGCAGCCGCTACCAGCCCGGCGGCCTCCGTCACGGTCCCGTCCAGCCGGAACAGGCCGCTGAGCAGGCCGCTGAAGCGCACATCTCCGCCCGTGGCGCTCGCCAGAACGGTGAGGGGGTCAAAGCGCTCCAGCAGCTGGGGAAGCACCTGCCGGCCCTTCACCACCGCACCGACCAGCGGCAGGCCCACATCCACCACCGGAGTGATCACCGCGTCGAGGGAACGGGCCGGCAGCGCAGCATCCAGGAAACCATGGGGTTCGAGATAGAGCGTCCCCAGGGGGTGCTCCAGCAGGTAACCGTTCTCCAGCGCGGGCACGGGCGCCCCTGCGGTGGCCGTGAGGCTCAGCTCCCCCACGCTGTATCGCTCCCCGGGCTGCAGGGCCCTCACCTGGGTGAACCCCAGCACCCGCATCCGCGCAGCCGCACTGGTGGAGCCCACCACGGGAAGATCCCTGGGCAGCAGCTCCAGGCTGGGGGGATGGCAGTGATCGGCCAGGCCCTGGCTCAGCAGCAGCAGATCGAGGTGCTCCGGCACCGGCAGAGCCTGGCCGAGCTGGCCCCGCAGCAGCCAGGGGCCCGGTGGAAACACCAGGTCTCCGCGGAGCCAGGGGTCCACCAGCACCCTCAGGGCGCCGAACTCCAGCAACCAGCCGTTGGCGCCCAGGTAGGTGGCATGCACAGCAATTTCAGACCAGGCGCCAGACCATCATGGCGTGGGCGCTGACCCGAGCGACGCACAGCACGGCCAGACCCATGCAGAGAGGACAGTGGGCCAGACCCATGGAAACGTCTCCGCCGCCGTCATATGAACTCCTAGCCTCGCACCTCCCGCCCCACCACCGATCGACCGCCGCTCAGCGGCCACGACCACGCCGTGCTGCGCCTCAGTGAGCTGAAGCTCCCCCTGAACCACGACCCCCAGGACCTGGAGGCCGCCATCCTGCACCGGCTGCGCCTGGCCCCGGGGGAACTGCGGGGCCACCGGCTGGTGAAACGCAGCGTCGACGCCCGCCGGCGGGGGGCCATCGCCCTGGTGTACTGCCTCGACCTGGACCTGGAGAGCGGCGCCCGGCGACGCCTGCTGAGGCGATTCGCCGGTGACCCCCATCTGCGACCGGCTCCGGACAACCGCTACCGGCCCGTGGCCCGGGCCGACCCGACCACGAAGGTGGAGCGGCCCGTGGTGGTGGGCGCCGGCCCCTGCGGCTACTTCGCCGCCCTGCTCCTGGCCCAGATGGGATGGCGGCCCCTGCTGCTGGAGCGGGGCAAGGCGGTCAGGGAACGAACCGCCGACACCTTCGGGTTCTGGCAGGGCCGCCGCCCTTTTGATCCAGGTTCCAACGCCCAGTTCGGTGAGGGGGGCGCGGGCACCTTCTCTGACGGCAAGCTCTACAGCCAGGTGAGCGAAAGCCCCACCTACATCCGCAAGGTGCTGGAGGAGCTGGTGGCGGCTGGAGCCGATCCGGAGATCCTCACCCTGCACCACCCCCACATCGGCACCTTCAAGCTGGCCACGGTGGTGCGGGGGCTTCGGGCCCGGATCGAGGCCCTCGGGGGAGAGGTGCGCTTCGGCTGTCACGTGGTCGCTCTGATACTGGAGGAGGCACCGGATCGCAGGGTGAGCGGCGTGCGGCTGGCCGACGGCAGCACCCTCGCCACCGGCCATCTGGTGCTGGCGCCGGGCCACAGCGCCCGGGACAGCTTCGTCATGCTCAACGACCTGGGAGTGGCGATGGAACCCAAGCCCTTCGCCGTAGGAGTGCGGATCGAGCACCCCCAGGCCCTGATCGATCGGGCCCGCTGGGGAGAGGCCGCCGGCCACCCCAGGCTGGGCCCGGCGGAGTACAAGCTCGTCCATCACTGCAGCGGAGCCACCACCGCCGGCCGCAGCGTCTACAGCTTCTGCATGTGTCCGGGGGGGCTGGTGGTGGGGGCCACCTCCGAGGAGGGTTGCGTCGTCACCAATGGCATGAGCCAGCACTCCCGGCGCGAACGCAATGCCAACAGCGGACTTGTGGTGCCCGTGACCGAGGAGGATCTGGCGCCCTACGGCCGGGAACCGGGCGATCCGCTGGCCGGAATGGCCTTCCAGCGGCACTGGGAACGGCAGGCCTTCCTCGCCGGCGGTGGCGACTACCGGGCACCGGCCCAGTGGCTGGAGGATTTCATGGCCGGCAGAGCCAGCCAGGCGCCACCGGCCGGCGCCGTGCAGGGGTCCTACCAACCCGGGGTGCGCTTCGGCAGCCTGGAAGGGTGCCTGCCGAGCTTCGTCCTGGAGGCGATCCGGGAGGCGCTGCCCACCTTTGCCCGCCGGATCCCCGGCTACACCATGGCCGGTGCCCTGCTCACCGGCGTCGAGACCCGCACCTCATCGCCGCTGCGGCTGTCGCGGCACCCGGCGACATTCGAGAGCCTCAACACGGCCGGCCTCTTCCCAGCGGGGGAAGGGGCGGGGCATGCGGGCGGGATCCTGTCGGCGGCGATCGACGGAATCAAGGTGGCCGAGGCGGTGGCGCTCAGCCTTCCTCGTCTTCCCCACCGAGCGGCGTCAGGCGGATCTGCTTGCGACCCAGCTTGATCTCGAACTCATCACCGGGCTTGAGGTCGAGCATGGCGGTATAAGCGCGACCCACCATCAGATTGCCGTTGAATTGCACCTTGGTGCTGAAACTGAGCTTGCGTCCGGCCTTGCCACTTCGGGGAGCGGAAGAGAAATCCATGCCCTTGGCATGGAGGAGAGCCTCGTAGAAGGAGGTGAAATTGAGCCTTTCCGCTCCATCCTTGCGGGTTGTGACATAGCCGCAGGATCTGACGAGATCGGATTTACTGGCCTCTCCCATCTCTTTGACCTTGGCCAGAAGTTCCGCACCGGTGAGCATGTCTGAAATTGCGTTCAAGCTATTTTCTCCCGGGCGCCTGTTCCCTGCAACCTTCCGATTGCCCCTACACCCCGATAAGAACCTTGTCACAGAAAAGGTTCATCAGGTATTCACCAAGCTTCATCAAATCTTGAGTCCCGCGCTAGTCAAGCCTGGGACACCACCCCGCTCCACTGCACGACCCTGACGCCATCGCGGCGCCAGGAATGGAACAGCAGCGGTTCGGCGACCGTGCAGAGCGGGCAGAGGGCCATCCTCTCCCGCGGGATGCCCTCCCGCTCCAGCTGCAGCGCCGTGGCCCGGCGGATGTCCAACCGGTCCCGCCCGGGCTCCGGATCCGGAAGCAGCCCTCCGCACGCCTCCAGTTCCGCCAGGGCTTCATCCGAGGCAGGCTTGGGGGACCCGGGGTTCAACGAGGCCGCCACCTGCAGGGTCACCGACCGTTCCACCTGATAGCGGACGCCCGCCACCGCCGGTCCCAGGGCCACCACCAATCGGTCTCGGCTGCCGCCTTCCGCCACCAGGGCGTCGATCGCCGCCGGCACGATCCGGGCGGCGACGCCACGCCAGCCGGCATGGCAGGCGGCCACCCGGCCCGTGGCGGGATCGGCGACCAGCACCGGCGTGCAGTCGGCCCCACACACCCACAGACTCTGGCCGCCCCCATCGCTGCACAGGCCGTCGGCCTCCGGCCAGGGGGGACCTGCGGCGGCCCCGGCGGCGAGCACCGTGGCGCCATGCACCTGGCGGGTGCGATG
This sequence comes from uncultured cyanobacterium, assembly GCA_963772735.1. Lineage (GTDB taxonomy): Bacteria > Cyanobacteriota > Cyanobacteriia > PCC-6307 > Cyanobiaceae > Cyanobium. The sequence goes on from CAVYYO010000005.1 coordinate 243,739, forward strand.
GACACTGACACCGGCGGTCAGCGTCGCCGCCAGCACGTCCGGTTCCCGTCCCTGCCACTGGCGGGTGAAGAAGCCGTGTTCGAAGCCGGCCAACAGATCACACTGCAGGTAATGGCCGCCGTAGGTGCCCACCCAGGTCCAGCCGGGGAGGTCGTTGAAACCGGCATCGGGCCGATCGAAGGGCGGCTCGAGCGCCTCAGCCATCCGGCAGGTCCCGCAGCAGCCAGAACCCCTCCAGGGCCGGGGCCTCCTCGCTCGCCTGGATGGCGATGAACTGAAGGCCGCCCGCCTGCTCCCGGGCCTGGGCCAGGGCCGCCGCCGCCGCCTTCGCTTCCTGCTCCGGCAGGCGCGCCAGGATCCATCGATCCTCCAGGCCCGCCTCGAGCACCAGCTGGCCGCCGCAGACCTCCAGTCGGACGGGCTCCAGCCCTGACAGCCAGGCGGCGATGGCCAGGGCCCGCCGCCGGCTGAACAAACGGATTCCAGGCACCGGCGTGGCGGGATCCACCTGGGCAGGCAGGGCCACCAGACCGGGGAAGGCGATCTCCCAGCCAGCGGCATCCGACAGCGCCGCCCCGCTCAGGGTGGCCCAGCTCCAGCTGTCGCCCCGGGCCGCTTCGGGCAGGGGCACCGCCACTGGAGCGATCGGCTGGGGAGGCGGAGCCAGGGGACCGGCCATGTAGCCGGGCTCCAGGGGGTAGACGCTCGCCTGTCGCTCCTGCAGCCACTCCACAAGGGCGTAACAGCGGCGGCTCGGCACCAGCTCGAGCCCCAGCCCGTCGGCGGCCCGCTGCACCATCGTGCGCATGGAGCCGCGCCAGCAGCGCAGCCGCCGCGGCGGTCCGTAGCCCTGGTCGGCGCCGGCATCCAGCGCCGCCTGGAGGGCACCCCGCAGCCACTGGGAGTTGACGCTGCTGGCCGGACAGGTCATGGCCCAGCGAAAGGGCTCCGCCGGGGCCTGGGGCGTGGCGGAGGAGCAGATCAGGAGTTCCCAGCGCTTCTTGCCGTCGGGCTCCAGGATCGGCCTGGAGTAGTAATCCAGCTCCCAGTCCGGGCCGGACACCTGTATCGCTGCGCTCATCCCGCGTCCTGTTCCTGCTGACGCAACAGCGACCGGGCCCGGTGGGCCCGGTCCGCGGCTTCGGCCATCACGGTGTCCTTGGCGATCAGCAGCTCGCCGGGGGGCCCCTCGAGCAGGGCTGTGTTGAGGGCGATACGCCCCCGGGAGGGATCGATGGCGGTGATCAGGGCCTTGAGGTGCTCCCCCTGCTGGAAGACCTCCCGCAGATCCCGCAGGGCGCCGCCGGTGACGCAGGAGTGGTGCAGCAGACCACTCACACCGCCCAGATCGACGAAGTAGCCGTAGGGCTTGATCGACACCACCTGACCCTCCACCAGCTGGCCCACCTCCAGCGTGGCGAAGCGGGCGGCGCTGGCGGCCCGCTTCTCGGAGAGGACCAGCTTGCGCGTCTCGGGGTTCACCTCCAGGAAGGCGACCCCCAGGGTCTGACCGACCAGAGCCTCATGGTTGTCCCCCTCATTGAGCTGGGAACGCGGGATGAAGCCGCGCAGCCCCTCCAGATCGCAGGTGACGCCGCCCCGGTTGAAGCCATTCACCCTGACCTGCACCACCTTGCCCTCCTTCTCCAGCTGCCGCACCTTCTCCCAGCTCTGGCGCAGGGCCAGGGCCCGGGCGCTGATGGTCACCATGCCGTCAGCGTTCTGCTCCCTGGTGACGAGCACTTCCAGCGGCAGTCCCTTGGGAAAGCGCTCCTTGAGGTTGGTGATCACCCCCAGGCCGCACTCGCTCTTGGGCATGAATCCGGGAGCCTTGCCGCCGATGTCCACATAGACACCATCGCTCTCGAGGCCGATCACCACCCCCTGCACCACCTCGCCGGTGGTGCCGACCGGGGCGTTCTCGTCGAGGGCGGCGAGGAAGGCTTCCTCATCGAAATCGAACTCGTCGACCGTGCGGGCCTGGCGGGTCGCCGCCGCCGGGCCTGAATCGGCGGAGCCGCTGCGCGGGGCCGTGTCCCCCGAGGAACGGCTGGCCCCCGGAGCGGGACCAAGCAGATCGGCCATGGTGAGGCCCTCCATGCCGCCCAGATCGAAGCGTTCGTCATCCGAAGGGAGCGACGGGGGGCGCTCCGGGGGCGCCGCCGCCGCCGCAGAGCTGGACCCAACCGGAGCCTGGGGCGGCTCCGCCGCCACCTCCTCCTTCTTGATCATCAGCACCTGGGGGGGCTTGCGCAGCGGCGCAGGGGCCGCCCCGGGACCCGTCGCCGGCGGCACGGGGCGCTGGGCGGGGTTCCGGGGCTGACGCGGCGCGGGGTTGCCGGTTCCTGCCATGGAGTTCCTCAGCGAAGCACGGGGCTCCACACTGTACGAATCCCCCCCGGAGGCATCGCCTCCCCCAGCCGATGCCCCTCAGCCACGAGCGCCGCCTCGCCAGCCTCAGCTGGCCCGAGGTGCGCGATCAGGCCTCCCGTCCGGGGAGCACGGTGCTCTGGCCCTTCGGTGCCATCGAACAACATGGCCCCCTCCTTCCCCTGGAGACCGATGCCCTGTTCGCCGACCGGGTGGCGGACGCCGTGCTGGAGCGGCTCGACCCCGACCTGCCGATCTGGCGCCTGCCGCTGCAGAGCATCGGCTTCTCGCCGGAGCATCTGGGCTTCCCGGGCACCCTGAGCCTGCCGGCCGGCCTGGTGATCGAACTGGTGCGCTCCGTCGGGCAGGGGATCGCGGCGGCGGGCTTCCGGCGGCTGGTTCTCTTCAACGCCCACGGCGGCCAGATCGGACTGCTGGAGGTGGCGGCCAGGGAACTGCGGCTGCTCGAACCCGGCCTGGCGATTCTGCCCTGCTTCCTCTGGCGCGGCGCGGACGGCCTCGGCGAACTGCTCCCCGAACCGGAACGCAGCGAGGGACTTCATGCCGGCCTGGCCGAGACGAGTCTGATGCTGTTCCTGGAGAAGGCCGGCGTCACTTCCCTGCCCGCCGCCGACGGTCCCGGTCGGGAGCAGGTCCCGCCCGAGGGATGGAGCCTGGAAGGGGCCTGCCCCTGCAGCTGGCTCACCGCAGAGCTGAGCGAAAGCGGCGTCATCGGCGATCCGGGCGGCGCCAGCGAGGAGCTCGGCCGCGAGCTCTTCCAACGCCTGGTGTGGGGCTGGGAACGGCGGCTGGACGCCCTTCTGCGCAGCGACTGGCCGCCGACTTCCGGCAGACCATGCCTAGAGTCCTCCGAATAACCGATGCGCATCCCATGCCCACCCTCGAAACCACCAAGCCCGCCGATTCCTCACTGAATCCCACGGGCGGCCCGATCGAGGGGAGCGAACTGCCCGACTTCACCACCGAGGCCTACAAGGACGCTTACAGCCGGATCAACGCGATCGTGATCGAAGGGGAACAGGAAGCTCACGACAACTACATGTCCCTGGGGACGCTCCTGCCCGACCAGGCCGAGGAACTGGCACGCCTGGCCAGGATGGAGCTGAAGCACATGAAGGGTTTCACTGCCTGCGGCAACAACCTCGGTGTCGTCGCCGACATGGCTTTTGCCCAGGAGTTCTTTTCCCCCCTGCGCAACAACTTCCAGGCGGCTCTCAAGGAAGGCAAGGTGGTCACCTGCCTGCTGATCCAGGCCCTGCTGATCGAAGCCTTCGCCATTTCGGCCTACCACATCTACATTCCCGTGGCCGACCCCTTCGCCCGCAAGATCACCGAGGGGGTGGTGAAGGACGAATACACCCACCTCAACTACGGCCAGGAATGGCTCAAGGCCCACCTGGAGGAATCCCGGGCCGAGCTGGAGCAGGCCAACCGGGAGAACCTTCCCCACGTGCGCCGCATGCTGGACCGGGTAGCCGCCGATGCCGCAGTGCTCCACATGGAGAAGGAGGATCTGATCGAAGACTTCCTGATCGCCTATCAGGACGCCCTGACGGACATCGGCTTCACATCACGGGAAATCGCCCGCATGGCCGCGGCGGCCCTGGTCGGCTGATCCAGCTGCTGAAACCCACCCGGGGAGGATGTAGCGTCGGCGACATCCGGCCCTGTCGCCGCTGCGTTCTCTTCACTGCATGTTCGGCCTGATCGGTCATTCCACCAGCTTCGAGTCGGCCCGCAACCTGGCGAGAAGCCTGGGTTTCGAGGAATACGCCCAGGGCGATCTGGACATGTGGTGCAGCGCCCCGCCCCAGCTGGTGGAAAGGGTCAGCGTCAGCAGCCCCACGGGCAAGCGCATCGAAGGGGCCTACATCGATTCGGTCTTCGTTCCCGAGATGCTGAGCCGTTTCAAGACGGCCAAACGAAAGGTGCTCAACGCCATGGAACTGGCGCAGAAAAACGGGATCGACATCACCGCTCTCGGGGGGTTCACCTCGATCATCTTCGAGGACTTCAAGCTGCTCAGAGAGCAGCAGGTGCGCGCCACCACCCTGGAGTGGGAACGCTTCACCACCGGCAACACCCATACCGCCTGGGTGATCTGCCGCCAGGTGGAGGAGAACGCCCCCCAGCTCGGCATCGATCTGAGACGGGCCCGGGTGGCGGTGGTGGGCGCCACAGGTGACATCGGCAGTGCCGTCTGCCGCTGGCTTTCCCAGCGCACCGGGGTGGCCGAGCTGCTGCTGGTGGCCCGCCGCCCCCAGCCCCTGGCCGATCTGCAGGCCGACCTGGGCGGCGGCCGCATCCTCCCTCTGGAGGAGGCCCTGAGCGAGGCGGATGTGGTGGTGTGGGTGGCCAGCCTGGCCCAGGCCAGCTCCATCGATGCCGAGCGCCTGCGCCGTCCCTGCCTGATGATTGACGGCGGTTACCCCAAGAACCTGGACACCAGGGCCGCCGGAGCGGGCATCCACGTGCTCAAGGGAGGCATCGTGGAGTTCGGCTCGGACGTCGGCTGGCAGATTATGGAACAAGCCACGGAGATGGCCAACCCCCAGCGTCAGATGTTCGCCTGCTTCGCCGAAGCCATGCTTCTGGAGTTCGAAGGCCTGCACACCAATTTCAGCTGGGGTCGCAACAACATCACCCTGGAGAAGATGGATCTCATCGGAGCCGCCTCCCTGCGCCACGGGTTCCGTGCCCTCGGCCTGGAGAGCCCTGCCCCGGTCCCCAGCCTCACCACCGCCTGAGCTGTCCCCCCGCCTGAAAGACCATGGCCCGCCGCGCCCTGCTGGAGTTCGAGAAGCCCCTGGTGGAACTGGAGGAGCAGATCGAGCAGATCCGCCAGCTGGCCCGCGATTCAGAAGTGGACGTCAGTCAGCAGTTGCTCCAGCTGGAAACCCTCGCCACCCGGCGGCGCGAGGAGATCTTCAGCTCCCTCAGCCCTGCCCAGAAGATCCAGGTGGCCCGTCATCCCCAGCGGCCCAGCACCCTGGATTACATCCAGGTGATCACCGACGAGTGGATCGAACTCCACGGCGACCGACGCGGCAACGACGATCTTGCCCTGGTGGGCGGCGTGGGCCGCATCGGCGACCAGCCCGTGATGCTGATCGGCCACCAGAAGGGCCGGGACATGAAGGAAAACGTGGCCCGCAACTTCGGCATGGCCTCCCCCGGCGGCTACCGGAAGGCCCTGCGCCTGATGGAGCACGCCGACCGTTTTCGCCTTCCGATCCTCAGCTTCATCGACACTCCCGGCGCCTATGCCGGGGTCGCGGCGGAGGAGGAGGGACAGGGGGAGGCGATCGCGGTCAATCTGCGCGAGATGTTCCGGCTGCGGGTGCCCATCATCGCCGTGGTCATCGGTGAAGGAGGTTCCGGCGGAGCCCTGGGCATCGGCGTCGCCGACCGGCTGCTCATGTTCGAGCACAGCGTCTACACCGTGGCCAGCCCGGAAGCCTGTGCCTCGATTCTCTGGCGCGATGCGGCCAAAGCCCCCGCCGCCGCCGAGGCCCTGCGCATCACCGGGGCCGATCTGCTCCAGCTGGGCCTGGTGGATGCCCTGCTGAATGAGCCCTGCGGCGGCAACCACTGGGCGCCCATCCAGGCCGCCGAAACCCTTCGCCAGGCCCTGCTCAGCCACCTCGGCGAGCTGCAGACCCTGAGCGTCACCGCGTTGCTGGAGGCTCGCTACGCCAAGTTCCGGCGTATGGGCCAGGTGCTCGAGGGGGCGACGGCGGATCGGGCTTCTGCGACGTAGGGTTTGCCCTCCTGCCTGATCGCCCTTTGTCAGCCGCTCTGATCACCGGAGCCTCCAGAGGCATCGGCGCTGCCGCCGCCCGCCGTTTCGCCGCCGAGGGTTTTGATCTGCTGCTTCTGGCCCGTCCCAGCAAGGAACTCGACGTTCTCGCCGCTGAACTTCAGGCCACCGGTCGGCGCATCGAGACCCTGGGCCTGGACCTGACCCAGGCCGACGCCATCGCCCCTGGACTGGAGGAACTGCTGGACCGGGGAACGGTCCCTTCGGTGGTGATCAACAACGCCGGCGCCGCCTGGACCGGTCCCCTGGCGGACATGCCCCTCGAGCGCTGGCAGTGGCTCCTTCAGCTCAACCTCACCAGCGTCTTCCAGGTCTGCAGAGCGGTCCTGCCCCGGCTGCGACAGGCGGGAGGCGGGAGGATCATCAATGTCAGCAGCCACGCCGCCCGCCATGCCTTTCCCGACTGGGGGGCCTACTGCGTCAGCAAGGCGGCCCTGGCCTCCTTCAGCCGCTGCCTGGAGGCTGAGGAGCGGGCCGCCGGCATCCGGGTGAGCACCCTCACCCTCGGTGCGGTGAATACACCACTATGGGACAGCGAAACCGTCCACAGCGACTTCGATCGCCGTGCCATGCTTTCAGCGGAGCAAGTGGCTGAAGCCCTGCTCTACCTTGCGCGGCAACCCACCACCCAGACGGTCGAAGACCTGACATTGATGCCTGCCGCCGGAGCTTTCTGAACCCCCTTATGACATCAACCCTCCCCAGCGGCCTCAGCGCCCGTCAAGCTGCGCCCGCCACCACCCCCCTTCCCGTCAGCCTGCGGATCCGCGATCGGCTGCAGAAGCTGGGCGTGCCATTCCTGGCCAATGACAACATCTCCGACCATCTGCGCGAAGGGGAGCTTGACCAGCTGGAGATCGAGGTGGCCGGCAAGGTGCGCGACCTGCTGAAAAGCCTGGTGATCGATATCGAAAACGATCACAACACCGAGGAGACCGCCGAACGGGTCGCCAAGATGTATCTCCATGAGGTGTTCAAAGGCCGCTACCACGAGCAGCCCAAGATCGCCAGCTTCCCCAACGTGAAGCAGCTGGATGAGATCTATACCGTCGGCCCCATCACGGTGCGCTCCGCCTGCTCGCACCACCTGGTGCCGATCCTCGGGAACTGCTGGATCGGGATCAAACCCGGTGAAAGGGTGATCGGCCTTTCGAAATTCTCCCGCGTGGCCGACTGGGTGTTCTCCCGCCCCCACATCCAGGAGGAAGCGGTGATCATCCTGGCCGACGAGATCGAACGGCTCTGCCAGCCCCTCGGCCTGGCGATCCTGGTCAAGGCCCAGCATTACTGCATGAAGTGGCGCGGAGTGAAGGAACCCCAGACCAGCATGGTCAACTCCGTGGTGCGTGGCGATTTCCGCCACGACCCCAGCCTCAAGCAGGAGTTCTTCGAACTGGTGCGTCAGCAGGAGTCCCTGCTGAGCACCTGAGCCCGACCCGGAAACCCTCAGGATCCCGGTTTCGCCATGATCGGCCCCACCACCGGTGAGCTGCTGCGCTGGCTGCCTGTAGCTGTCGGTACGGCCACCACCACCATCACCTCATAGGCCACGTCCGCAGGCGTGAGGGTGTAGGTGGGCCCGCTGGCCCCCTCGATCAGCTGCCAGTGGCGCCGGCCGGGAGCAAGGCGGTACCAGTGAAAGGCTGATGGTGGCAGGGCCGCCAGCGCGTTGGCCCGCAGCAGGGAGCCCTGACGGGCTTCTCCCTGCAGCACCAGCGCCTCGAGACCCGCCACCTGCTGCTCCACCGCGCCCTCGAGCTGCTGATCCGCGTCGATTGACCGGCGAAGGATTCGGATCTGCTGCTGGGGATCGGCCGTCACCCCCGGCACGCACTGGAGCGTGGCATCCACCAGCTGACAACCCACCAGATCCTGAGCCCGCAGGCCGGAAATTCCCTGGCCCGCCAGCAGAAACAGCAGGGTCAGGCACGCGGGGGGGCAAGGGGCGCATCGAGGGAAGGCCAAGGGGAGATCGGCAGGTTGACGCCATTGATCCTGGCCCCGGCCGGTCCGAACGCCCATCAAACGGAAGTGCCGGCGGATCCACGCACCGCCTCCATCAGTTCCGCCACCCGCCCCAGGTTCTTGACCCCCGGACGGTCCTCCACGGCACTGGAAGCATCCAGACCATCGGGACGAAGCCTGGCCAGCAGGTCAGCCGCCGTATCGGGACCCACACCTCCGGCGAGCCACCAGGGCGATGAAGGGTGGAAGCCCTCCAGCCAGCCCATGGGGATCCGGTGCCCCGTCCCCCCCAGCTGACCCGGCACCCAGGCATCGAGCAGCAGGGCCTCCACCACGCCCAGGTAGGCGACCGCCCGCTCCAGATCTGCAGGGGAACGCACCCTCACGGCCTTCCAGAGACGGACGTCCAGCCGCCGGCCCAGCTCACGGCAGCGCTCAACGCTCTCCTCTCCGTGGAGCTGCACCACCGCATGGCCTTGAGCGGCGGCCAGCTCCTCCAGCTGATCGTCGGCAGGGTCGGCCACCACCAGCACCCCGAAGCAACCGGATCGTTCCCCCGCGGCCGCGGCGAAGATCTCGGGCCTCAGGGCCGGTGCCAGGAAGCGTGGGGAGGAGGGCACCGCGATCACGCCGATGGCGTCAGCCCCCATCCGGGCGATGGCCGCGGCCTGGGCCGGCTCCCTCAGACCGCAGATCTTCAGCAGAGGTGGGGAAACCAGAAACGATGAGGCAGGGTCACCTTTCTAGGATGACGGTGAACGTTCCGGTCCAGGCCGGAAACCTGCTGGGACGGTGGCCGTGGGTGAAGGCTGGCAACTGCTCACGATCCGCGGCATCCCGCTGCGCATTCATCCCAGCTGGTTCGTGATCCTGGTGGTGGCGACCCTCGCCTTCCAGCAGCAGTACGCCCTCAGCCTCGGCAACCGGCTCGCCCCGGCGGGGCTGTGGGCTGTTGCCCTGGTCACCGCCCTGGCCCTGTTCGTTTCCGTCCTGCTCCATGAGCTGGGCCATTCCCTGGTGGCCCTCAGCCAGGGGGTCAAGGTGAAGAGCATCACCCTGTTCCTGCTCGGGGGCGTGGCCAGCGTGGAGAGGGAATGTGACACCGCCCGCGGCGCCCTGATGGTGGCGGCGGCAGGTCCGGCGGTGAGCCTGGTGCTGGGAATCAGCCTGCTGAGCGCCAGCCACGCCGCCAGCCATGTCACCCCCGTGCTGGGCCAGATGGTGGAGCAGCTGGGAGCCCTCAACATGGTGCTCGGGCTGTTCAACCTGCTGCCCGGACTCCCCCTGGATGGGGGCCTGATCGTCAAAGCCCTCGTGTGGCAGTTCTCCGGCAGCCAGCGCCGGGGCGTGGAGGTGGCGAATGCCTCCGGCCGGCTCCTCTCCCTGCTTGCCGTGGGTCTGGGAACCCTGCTGCTGCTGCGGGGTGGCGGCATCGGCGGCGTCTGGCTCATCCTGCTGGGCTGGTTCGGCCTGGGGGCCGCCCGCAACCAGAAGCAGATGCTGATCGTCCAGCAGGCCCTCAAGGATCTCAAGGTCAGGGATGTGGCCCAGCGGCGTTTCCGGGTGCTGGAGGCAGACACCACCCTGCGCCAGCTGAGCCGGATGCGCCTCGGCACCGCCCCTCCGATCGAGGAAGGGGGTGACGGCGGCGCCCCCCCTGACGGAGACGGCAACGCCCTGCCCGACTGGCTGCTGGTCTGCGACCGGGGCCGCTGGCAAGGGGTCATCGATGACGCTCCCCTCCAGTCCCTGCCGGTCCAGTGCTGGGATCGCGAGCGGGTCGGCGACCATCTCCAGCCCCTGACCAGCCTGCCGGCCATCTCTGAGAATGCCCCGCTCTGGCAGGCAGCTCTCCAGCTCGACGACGGCAACCATCAGCGGCTGCTGGTGCTCAGTCCCGCAGGCCTCCCCTGCGGCACGGTCGAACGGCCCGAACTGGGCGACGCCGTTCTGAAGAAACTGGGCCTGCGGCTCCCTTCCAATCTGCTCACGGCCGCCCGCCGCCAGAACGGCTATCCCCTCGGCATGGCCCTCGGTCAGGTGGCCCGCAGCATGGTCAGCTCCGGCGATGTGAGCCCGCTCACCGACCGCGTCAGCCGGTAACGCCCCAGGGTGGGTGCGATCAGGGCCAGTTCCGTGGCGCTCAGGGGCTCCTCCGGCGGCCATTCCCGCTCCCCCTCAGCGCCAGGGAAGGCCTGCTCAGCGCCCAAGCCCGAGATCAGGGGCAGCCAGCGAAGCGCCGATCCTCGCAGATGCTTCTCCAGGTCCGCTCCTGCCAGGGGCAGGGGTTCGAGGTGGGGGGGATCGGCCCGGAAGACATCCCACCAGAGCTCGGGGCTGGGGTCGAGCTGGATCGATCCATGCTGCAGCAGGTGGCCGCTGCGCCACAGCTGGGCGCTGCCCACCCGCTTGGCCCCATCGTCGTGCACCAGATCAGCGACCGTTGCAGTGGCGAAGCAACTGCTGCGCTGTGTGCTGGCCGCCCGATGGCCACTGCGCAGAGGCTGGCCCATGGCCGCGAAGGCGTGAACGAGCCAGCCGAGCGCCCGCCCGTAGATCTCGGTGCGGTTTCCCCTCGGCCGGGGCCAGACGAGGGCGTAGGTGAGGTCCCCGCCGTGCAGCACGGCCCGGCCGCCGCTGGGGCGACGCACCATGTCGATTCGCCCCTGGCGGACCAGATCCCACCAGTGGGGCTCCAGACGCTGCTGGTGCCGGCCCAGGGAGAGGCTGGGCCGCGCCCAGCGGTAGAGCCGGAAAGCGGGGGCAGGGACGACCTGGGAAGCAGGATCCTCCGCGGCCACCAGCCGCTCCAGCAGCCAGGCATCGATGGCCATCTGCCAGGCCCCACCGAGCCGGCAGGACGGGATCGAGCGCATCGGCGCCGGTGGCTGGACGGATCGAACGGCTGGCGCTGTCATGGGTCTTGCTGGGCCAACCGATGGCAACGAGCCTGATCTGGAGTCTGCTGCCCCTGCTGCCCCTGGGACTGCTGGCCGGCCTGCTCTCCGGTCTGCTGGGCATCGGTGGCGGGCTGATCTTCTCCCCCCTGCTGCTGCTGCTGGGTCTGGCGCCGCACCAGGCCCTGGCCACCAGCACCCTGGCCATCGTGCCCACCACGCTGGGGGGCACGATGGCCCACGTCCGCAGTGGACGACTGACCAGGGCCGGTGGGATGGCGATCGCCGCCGGCGCCGCCCTCACGGCAGCGCTGTTCAGTCACCTGGGCCAGGGCCTCGCCGGCTGGCAGCTGCTCAGCCTCCAGGCCGGGCTGTACGCCCTGCTCACAGGGCTGATCACCCCCCGCAGTCCGCTGGCCCGGGAGAGCGGCGAGCGGGAGGCCCCACCGCTCGCCCTGGCGCTGGTGGGAGCCCTGGCGGGTGTGGCTGCCGGTCTGCTCGGGGTGGGGGGCGGACTGGTGATCGTGCCGGTGCTGGTGCAGGTGCTGGGGATGCCGGTCCATGGGGCGATCCGCTACAGCACCCTGGCGGTGCTGGCCTCCTCCTGCAGCGCCTCGGTGGCGTTCCTCGCCGATGGCCGGGCGAACCCGCTGATCGGCCTGGTGCTGGGGGGCACCGCGGCCGTGGCCGCCCAGTGGTCCGCGGCCCGGCTCGAGCGGGTGCGGGAGGATCGGCTGGTCTGGATGCTGCGGACCATCACCCTGGTGCTGGCCGTGGACAGCGGCCGCCGGTCGCTGGGTCTGTGGCTGGACGCTCAGGGGATCACGCTCCAGAAGCCGGGGTCGAGCTCGTAGCCGAGCACGGCCGCCATCTGGCCCAGGTTGGCGCGGCATTCGATACCGCCGGCGGCGGCCCAGTGGTCGAGGAGGAACAGGCGCTGGGTGATCCAGAGCTCCAGGCTCTCGGGGGCGAAGCGGATCCCCTCGGTGCGGTTGAAGCCATGGGGCAGCAGCATCGCCACGTGCCGGGTCAGCTGGCCGCCGCTGCGCTCCAGCACCAGGGGCAGCCAGGGATGGAGGGCATCGGCCCGCAGGCTCCAGAGACGCAGTTCGGGAATCTCCGAGAGTTCGCGCGGATCTTCCGCCTGCCGGGGCCAGTCGAAGGCGATCTGCAGCCCGCCTGCGACGCTCAGCAGCTCAGCCGGTGGGAGCCCCGCCAGGGGCGCCAGTGGAGAGAGATCGAGCCCGCGCACCTGGGTGGCGGACACCGTGATGGGCTCGGTGAAGGGGGGAGGCGCCATCAAGAGCTGTGACAGGGCAGGGCCGCAGGCTGGACCGTAGCTGCCGATGGCCGAAGAATGAATCGGTTAAACCCCCACCCATCGCCAAGGACATGGTCTCTCCGATCAACCAGGCCGAAGTGCTGATCGCCCTCGTCGTGGCCGCCCATGCCGGCGTGCTGGCCGTGCGCCTCTGCTTCAGTCTCTACAAAGCCTGAAGCCCTTTTCCCCGCTCCCTTGGCAAGGAGCGGGGCGGCTGCTACAAGCGGGGGACTTTCAGCCTTCCCTCAGGTGCGCCAGACCCAGCCCCAGCTTCCCCGGCGCCGGCCCACCACAGCAGCGCGTTCCACTGACCGTCCTGGACGGTCACCTGCGACCCCATCCCCCCGTCCCGCCTGGACGTCCCAGGGGGGGCCCCCGTCATGGCGACCTCAGCCCAGCCCTGGGGAACGGGGAGAGGTCCGGCCCTTGTCCCCCGGGCCGGCTGTGGTCTCTGGAACCGGTGCCTCCCCGACGGGAGGATCCAGCTTCGGGCTGGAAAGCCACCTGCTCTCCCTCTCCGCGGAGCGTCAGGAGCTGATCTGCAGCCTCATCGGCCTGACCGTCAAGCTGGGGCTGGTCGCCCTCACGGGGGTGAGCCTGATGCGCCTGGCGGGCGCCTATCAGCAGCGGATGGAGAGTCAGGGAGAGATCTCCGCCGTTCTCGAGCTGGAAAACGCCAAGCTCAACAAGGCCAGGGAACGGTTCGACGCCCTGTTCATGGTGGACGGCGAGCAGCGCCTGATCCGCGAGCAGAGCCAGTGGATCGCCCCCAACCGGCTGCGGGTCGTCTGGCAGTCGGACCGTCCGTTTCCAACTGTTGAATCCCCCGCTTCCGGGTCCGGAAAACAGGGGGCCCGTCCGTAGGTTGGGGCCCCCTCCGCCCCCGGCCCCACGACGCCATGGTGACCCTCTCCGGTGACACCGCCCGTTCCCTCTCCAGCCCCCAGGGCGTCGCGGCCGACGCGGGAGTGCCGGGAACGGTCCTGATCACCGGAGCGTCCTCCGGCGTCGGGCTTTTCGCCACCAAGGCCCTTGTGGACCGCGGCTGGCACGTGGTGATGGCCTGCAGGGACACCGACAAGGCCCGGCGAGCCCAGGCGGCCCTCGGGATCGCCGACGCCTCGGTGACGCACCTGCAGGTGGATCTGGCGGATCTGGAGGGCGTCCGGCGGCTGGTCGACGCCGTCCATGCCACCGGGCGTCCTCTCGATGCCCTGGTGATCAATGCCGCGGTCTACAAGCCGCGGCTGAAGGAGCCTGAGCGCTCCCCCCAGGGCTACGAACTCTCGATGGCCACCAACCACTTCGGCCATTTTCTGCTGATCCACCTGCTGCTCGACGACCTGAAACGCTCGTCACACCCCTCACGGCGTCTGGTGATCCTCGGCACCGTCACAGCCAACTCGAAGGAGCTGGGAGGCAAGATTCCCATCCCCGCACCGGCCGATCTGGGGGATCTCAGCGGTTTCGAGGCCGGCTTCAAGGCCCCGCTCGCCATGGCGAGCGGCAAACGGTTCAAGCCCGGCAAGGCCTACAAGGACAGCAAGCTCTGCAACATGATCACCACGCAGGAGCTGCATCGCCGGTTGCACCAGAGCACCGGCATCGTGTTCAGTTCCCTGTATCCAGGCTGCGTGGCCGACACCCCCCTGTTCCGGAACACGCCGAAGGCCTTCCAGACCATCTTCCCCTGGTTCCAGAAGAACATCACCGGCGGCTACGTGAGCCAGGCCCTGGCCGGGGAGCGGGTGGCCCAGGTGGTGGCCGATCCCGAATTCGCCACATCCGGTGTGCACTGGAGCTGGGGCAACCGCCAGAAGAAAGGCGGTAAACAGTTCAGCCAGGAGCTGTCGGAGAAGGCCAGCAACCCGGTCACTGCCCAGCGGATGTGGGATCTCTCGATGAAGCTGGTGGGACTGGCCTGAGCCCCGTGCCCCGCTGTTGCCACCGGGAATGCTTCGGAGTCTGGAGATTCCGTATGGTTCCGTGAGGGCGCTGCTAGGAAACTGCCAGCCGCAACCCCGAGTCGATGTCCCGCATCCTGCGCTGGGGAATCGGCCTGCTGCTGATCAGCAGCCTGGCCATCGGCGCTCTGCTCTTCCTTCCCTTCGGTTCCTGGCTGCCGGGGGGGTCGGTGGCCGATGTGCCCAGCAGCCAGGTAGTGAACGGCACCGCCTTCAACCGTCTGTTTCCGAAGCCGGAGCCCGGGGAGCAGCTGGTGTTCACCCAGGAGAAACGCGGCTTCAGTGAGGCCAGGCTCAAACAGGGGGACCAGGTGAAGGCCCTGCTCGCCATCTCCGATGTGACCACCGCACCGGGAGCGCGCGGCAAGTTCGAGGCCAGCGAGAGCCTGCTGCAGGGCTGGCCGCTGGTGGAGCAGGGGGCCCAGGCCAGCGCCCTGCTGGTGGCCGACCGCTTCCAGGTGAAGGTGATCGGCCAGGGTGAGGGGCTGGATGCCCAGCAGCGCCATGAGCTGATCGAAGCCTTCAATCTCCCGGGTCTGGCGGCCCTCCAGCCCCGTGGTGATTCCCGGGCTGCACCCCGGGTCCGCCGCGATGCCGCTCCGACCCTCTCCCCCGTCCCGGAGCCCGCCGCATGAGCACCGTTCTCGAGCGCCTCGACCGCCTGCCCCGCCGCAACCTCACGGTGCTGGCCCTCAAGGGCATCAGCACCCTGGTGCCCGGCGGCTGGCACAACATCACCGATGCCGATGAGCTGATCGCCGACGTGATGGGCAGCAGCGATCCGGAGCTGATCCGCCAGGTGCGCGCCCGGGCCGATGAACTGAGCCGGGCCCGCCATGAGGGCTATGGCCGTGCCCTGAGCCTCTACGACGCCGTCAACCGCTCCCAGAAGGCGGCCGGCGGGCTGCGGCTGCTGGCCAACATCGGCGGCGCCCTGCCCCTGGTGAAGCGCGTCGCCAGCCTCACCCCCGCCAGCGACCGCCTGCAGGCGGTGGATCTGAGCCTCAAGGTGGCCGCCGAGATGCTCGCCTTCACCCAGGTGAACGGCCTTCCCGGCGACAGCTTCGCCGACTTCGGCGCCGCCCTGAACGAGTATGCGGGGGAGGCCCGGGTGCGCATGGCCGCCCTGATCTGCTTCGACGCCCTGCTGCCCCTGGGGGATCAGGCGTTGCAGCGGCTGGATGAACTGCTCGGAGGGGTCGGCAAGCGGGATCTGCACCAGCTGCCCGCCTATGCCGGCATGGCCTCCCTGCTTCCGGGCCGCGGCGATGAGGCCCACCTGAGCTTCCTGCGCCGCGGGGTGGACCAGTGGCTGGGCTGGGCCGGGGGGTTCGTCGACCAGCTCGGTCTCAGCGGCCAGAAAGCGGTGCAGGCTCTGGAGACCACCGTGGGCCCCTGGCAGGGAGGGTTCAAGCAGATGGCCACCTTCCTCGACGCTTTCACCGACACCTACGCCCACACCGGCGTGCAGGCGGTGGCCAGGAGGCTGGTGGAGCGGGCCGCCGCGGAGATCTGAGGCCCCTCAGGTGCCATCCGATCGGGCCATCCGCCGGTACCCGGAGGAAGGGGCGTCAGCCGCCGTCCATCCTGCTCCCATCCCCCGCCATGACGCTGCTGCCGCTGGCCTACGTGGGCGGGCTGCTGACGATCCTCAGCCCCTGCATCCTGCCGGTGCTGCCGTTCCTGTTCACGCGCCTGGGCCAGCCCTTCCTGCGCGGTGGCCTGCCTGTGCTGCTGGGGATGGCGGCGAGCTTCGCCGCGGTGGGATCCCTGGCCGCCGTCGGGGGCGGCTGGGCCGTGCGGGTGAGCGGCTACGGCAGGAGCGTGGCGCTGGCGGTGATGGGGCTGTGCGGACTGGCCCTGGTGCTGCCCTCGCTGGGCGAGCGCCTCGGCCGGCCATTGGTGGGCCTTGGCGGAAGGCTCAGTCGGCGGGGTGGGAACTCCCTGTTGCTGGGGGTGGCCGTGGGGCTGCTCTGGGCCCCCTGCGCCGGCCCGATCCTGGGACTGGTGCTGACGGCCTCGGCGATGGAAGGCGCCACCAGCCGGACGGCCCTGCTGCTGCTGGCCTACGGGGCCGGAGCGGCCACCTCGTTGGCGCTGGTCCTGCTGGCCGGGGGCCGGCTGTCGCGGGCTCTGCGGGGTGGGCTTCCGGTGGCCACGGCGCTGCGGCGGCTGCTGGGGCTGGCCGTGCTGCTGAGCGTGGGCGGAATCTCCCTGGGACTCGACAAGGTGGTGCTCGCCCGGGCGGCGGCTGCCGATCCCACCATCCCCATCGAGCAGGCACTGCTGGCACGAGTGCCCGCGGCGGGGTCCGGCGGTCTGCGGCTGCCGGCGGCGAAGCCGCTGCCGGTGCTGGGTGCTCTGCCGCCCCTGGCCGGCGGCGTTCTCTGGCTCAACTCGACACCGCTGAGCCGGGAAGCCCTGCGCGGCAAGGTGGTGCTGGTGGACTTCTGGACCTTCGGCTGCGTCAACTGCCAGCGCACCCTGCCCTACGTGCGGGCCTGGGCGAACAAGTACCGCGGCAGCGGTCTGGTGGTGGTGGGGGTGCACACGCCGGAATTCGCCTATGAGAAGGATCCGGCCCGGGTGCGGAGTGAGGTGCAGCGCCTGGGCGTGAGACACCCGGTGGTGCTCGACAACGACTACCGGATCTGGCGCGCCTTCGAGAACCGCTACTGGCCGGCCCATTACTTCATCGACACCCAGGGCCGCATCCGCCGCATCCACTTCGGCGAGGGCGACTACCGGGAATCGGAGGACGCGCTCCGCAGCCTGCTGCGTGAAGCAGGAGCCAGCGCACTGCCGGGAGGGTATGTGCAGCCCTGAGGGTTGCAGTCGTGGCGACCCTCCGCCCCATGCAGGTGAATGGGTCAGAGATCACCAGTGGTGCACGACGAGGAGGCCTGTCTCTTTCGCCGGCAGCTCAGTCGAATCCCAGCAGATCGAAGATCTCCCGGTCTTTGAGGGATTCGGCCTCCAGCGGCTCCACATCGGTGAGCATCTTCCGGGCCAGGTTCAGGTACTCCTGCTGCACCGCCTCCACTTCCGGGGTGCTCTCCATCTCGAAGATGGTGCATTTCTTGAGCCGGGATTTGCGGATCGCGTCCACGGTCTTGAAGTGGGCCATGGTGCGCAGCCCCGTGCGCTCGTTGAACTTGTCGATCTCGTCGGTCTGCTCGGAGCGGTTCGCGATCACCCCCCCCAGCCGCACCTTGTAGTTCTTGGCCTTGGCGTTGATCGCCTGCATGATCCGATTCATGGCGAAGATCGAATCGAAATCGTTGGCTGTCACGATCAGGCAGTAGTGGGCATGCTGCAGGGGGGCGGCGAAACCGCCGCACACCACATCACCCAGCACATCGAAGATCACCACGTCGGTGTCCTCCAGCAGGTGATGCTCCTTGAGCAGCTTCACCGTCTGGCCGGTCACGTAGCCGCCGCAGCCTGTGCCGGCCGGCGGACCGCCGGACTCCACGCACATGACTCCGTTGAAACCCTCGAACACGAAGTCCTCGGGGCGCAGTTCCTCGGTGTGGAAATCCACGGTCTCGAGGATGTCGATCACCGTAGGCACCATCTTCTTGGTGAGGGTGAAGGTGGAATCGTGCTTCGGATCACAGCCGATCTGCAGCACACGCTTGCCCAGCTTCGAGAAGGCGGCCGAGAGGTTGGAGGAGGTGGTCGACTTGCCGATCCCGCCCTTGCCGTAGACCGCGATCACCAGCGCCCCTTCCTCGATCCCCATCGAGGCGTCCAGGTGGACCTGGACGCTGCCCTCTCCGTCTTCCGGGCTGGTGCCGCGGGTGGTGGGGGGCTGAAGGGTGGTTGTCATGGGCAGATTCTGGCCAGGCCATCGGCACTGGCCCCATCCTCCGGCAGCGGCGACGCGCCTGCCGGGGGATCGCGCAAAGCGAAACATGGGGGTTTCGTAACGCCCCGGGGCCAGAGGCCCGCGCGAGGATGGACCCGTGGCCTCCGGCGCGGCGCATCCCATGGGCGAGCACACTCCGGTGGAGAAGGCCGTGGGGCAGTTCTGCTGGTGGAGCCTGAGGACCACCGATGTGGAGCGGGCCAGCCGCTTCTACCGGGACCTGTTCGGCTGGACCGCCGGCAGCATGACGTTCCCCGACGGGAGCACCACCACGATCTATCAGGCCGGCAGGGGCGGCTTCGCCCATCCGGTGCCGCTGGAGGCCTCCTTTCCCGGCCCCAGCCACTGGATCTCCTCCATTACCGTGAAGGACGTGGATCAGGCCTGCCGGCGGGTCGTGGCGCTGGGTGGTGCGGTGAGAGTGCCCCCCTTCGACATTCCCACCATCGGCCGCACGGCCCTGATCACCGATCCGGCGGGGGCCGCCTTCCATGTCTTCGCGCCCTTCCGGGAGGAAGAGGAGATCAGCATGATCGGCAACGGCCCGGGGGAGATCTGCTGGATGGAACTGATGCTGGATGAGCCTGGCCGGGTGAATCCTTTCTACGGCGAGTCTGTTCGGCTGGACGTTCTCCGAACCGATGGACATCAACGGTGGTGCACACCGAAGTTTCAGCGCCGGTGGCGCCAACCTGGGCGGGATCTTCCAGCGACCCGCCGATGTGCCCCCCAGGCCGGCGGCCTGGATGGTGTATTTCTCCGTGGAATCGGTGGACAGGACGAGCGAGAAGGTGAAAACGCTGGGGGGCTCCGTGCTGGTCGAGAAGACAGCCATCCCCCACACGGGCTTCTTCGCCTGCATCGCTGACCCCAGCTGACGCCACCGGGTTGAGGCGCCTGAAGCCGGGGCCGCAGCGGACGGCCGGAAGGCTCCCCGGACGGCCTGACCGAGCGGTCCTTGCTGCGATGACCGCCCCGGTGCAGCTGCGATGATCCGAAGGCCTCCGGATCATTGCGCCTCCATGGCCACCACCATCCCCGGTCCGGCGCTGCCCAGAACCCTCCAGACCATCCACTGGATCCTGGATCCGGTGGGCTACCTGAAGAGCAATTTCCAGCGGTTTGGTGACATCGTCCGGGTGGGCTTCACCAGGTTGAACGCGACAGACACCTATCTGGTGAGTGATCCCAGGTCGCTGCAGGAGATCTTCAGCAATGACACCGGCCGAACCTTCAGTTCTCCGGGTGAACACAACGAGATTCTCGCCTCGATCCTTGGGCGCAGCGGCATGATCATGCTCAGTGGCGATCGTCACCGTCAGCGTCGTCAGCTGGTGATGCCGCGGTTCCATGGCGAGATCCTCCAGAACTACGGCCGCGCCATCGCCACGATCACCCAGCAGGAGGTCGACCGCTGGCCGGTCGGTGAAGTGCGACCGATGCGTCCGCTCATGCAGGCCATCACCATGCGCACGATCCTGCAGGTGGTGTTCGGTCTGGATCAGGGGGAGCGCTATCGGCGCATTGACGATCTACTCCGCCGCCGCCTGGAGATGACCGCCACGCCCCTGAGCTCGACGGTGATCTTTTATCCGTGGCTGCAGAGCGACTTCGGACCCTGGAGCCTGGGTGCCCGGTTCCTCCGCATGGGGGAGGAGACCGACCGGCTGCTGTTCGAGGAGATCGAGGAGCGCCGCGCGGCCGGCCCCGGTGATCGGACCGATGTGCTCTCGGTGCTGCTGAACGCCAGGGATGAGCAGGGAGAGAGGCTCACCAACCAGGAGCTCCGCGATGAACTGATGACCCTGCTGGTGGCGGGTCATGAAACCACCGCCACTGCCCTCACGGCTGCCCTCTACTGGCTCCACCGAACACCGGCGGTGCTGGAGTCGCTGCGGCGGGAACTGCAGAGCCAGCCCGCTCCGCTCGACCCGGCCGATCTGCTGCGGCTGCCCTACCTCTCGGCCGTCTGCCAGGAAGCGCTGCGCATCCACCCGGTGGCGATGCTCACCTTCCCCCGCCAGGTGAAGGTGCCGGTGGAGTGCTGTGGCCATCAGCTCGCCCCGGGGGATGTGGTGATGGGCGCCATCCAACAGCTGCACCAGCGGGAGGATCTCTATCCCAACCCTGATGAATTCCGCCCCGAGCGGTTCCTGGAACGTCAGTATTCCCCCTACGAATACATGCCCTTCGGCGCCGGCGTGCGCCGGTGCGTGGGCAGTGCCCTGGCCCAGCACGAGCTGAAGATCGTGCTGGGCACGCTGCTGGGCCAATTGCGGCTGGAGCCAGTGGATCCACGGCCTGTGGCCCAGGCCCGCCGGGGCGTCACCCTGGGCCTGGCGCGGCCGGTGCGCCTCCGGCGCCGGAGCAACCCGCCGAACAGCCAGGGGAAGCACGGGCCTGAGGGCTGAATGAAGGTGCTTCCAGAGGCTTCAACCTTGCTGGCCTGCCTGGTGGATGTCAACACGGCGGGATGCTGGCAGGGCTGATCGTTCTCTTGCCCAGGGTCGGCTTATGTCCGACGAACTTTCAGGCACTCTGGGGAGTTGCGGCTCTGCTCGCTTCTGAAATCCCGGCAGGAGGAGCGCTGATCGCAGGCAGTCTCAGCCTGAGATGCAATCGGAATCGCGCTACCTTCAAGGGGGCAGTGGCAACGATGTTCGTAGCGAGCTGGCCCGCCCCCTGAACACGTTCGTCAGGAATAGCCCATATAGCCTTAAAGGCGAGAAGACCTCTCATATGGAACAGCTAAGTTTCGGACAAGAGACTTAAACACTCACATGGCCCTCTCACCAAACTTTCAGCAAGTTGACGTGGATTTAACGGGGGTTGGTTTAAATAATCCCACTTCCATTCAATTTGGTCCAGATGGTCGTCTTTACGTTTCCCAGCAAGACGGACTGATTCGCTCCCTGAGCATCCAGCCCACATTCAACCAGGACGGAACGATCAACAAATTCGTCCTCAGCAACTCGGGTGGATCTGATTCCATAAGTTTGGTGAAGAATATTCCCAACCATGATGACGACGGAGCTCTCAACCTTGCAGTGGGCAATCGTCAGGTGACGGGACTACTTGTGACAGAGGGGGCAAGCGGAGAGCCAGTGATCTATGTTTCTTCAAGTGATCCGCGCATTGGTGGAAGCACTAGCGGGACTGACAAGAATCTAGATACAAATTCAGGGATCATTTCTCGGCTCACGAAATCAGGAAACAATTGGCAGAAAGTTGACCTTGTGATTGGCTTACCCCGATCGGAAGAAAATCATTCCACAAACGGGATGGATATACGGACCGAAGAGGTGCAACCAGGCATATTTCATAAAATCATGTATGTTGCTTCGGGGGGTCACACTAACAGGGGTGCCCCAAGCAACAATTTTGCCTGGACTCCGGAGTACTATTATTCTGCGTCGATACTGCGGATAGACCTGACCCAATTAGAACAAATTGAGGCCAGTCAAGGGTTGAAGGGAGGAACAAGCTACGTTAATCAATATGTTTATGCGCTTCCAACCTTAAATGATCCAACTCGGCCTGATAACACCGCAGGACAGGATACAGCAGCAGGAACCACAGGTGCTGCCGATGCTCAGGCTGGGGATACCTTCGGTGGCAATGATGGACGAAATCAGGCCAAGTTCGATGCCAACGGTCCAGTACAGGTTTATTCACCAGGTTATCGCAATGCTTACGACATAGTCATCACTGAAAGCAATAATATCTACACTTTCGACAATGGACCCAACAATGGTTGGGGGGATGTACCCTTGGCTGCCGACGGTACGACCCCGATAACGAACAGTAGCCAGGTAGCCACCAACTACCCGAACATTTCTGTAGATACTGGTAATGATTCAAAGAAAGATAACCTGCATCTGGTCACGAAAGGATTTTACGGAGGTCACCCGAACCCCACCTATGCCAGAGGTGGGGCAGCGAACCTGTATTGGGTTGATACCAGCAGCGGTTCCCCAATTGTCAAAAAGCTGACGAGTACTAGCGATCCAAGTAATGACCCGACAACCCTATTAGACGATCTTCCCCAGGATTGGAGTTCTATCTCAGGTGGTATTACTAATCCCCAAGTTGGCATTTTTCTCGATCCGGGAACTAATCCTTCAGGTAGCACTAAAGGAGCGGATGGTTCTCTGGTTACCATCGGCAGTTCGTCCAATGGCTTGGCGGAATATCGGGCAGGTAAATTGACGGGGACCAATCCCATCACCAATGTCGCAAATGCAGAAGTTCTTGCCGTTGTCGCTTTCGATAACAACCTCTACTTTATGGAGATTGTCGGCAATGGAACCCAAGCGGGAACCAACCTGACCGACATCAAAGCGGTTCTCGTCAACGGGACTCCCCTTGATGTCACGGATATTGCGTCATTTTCAGTGGGCACTGGGCAGTTTAAAGATGCCCTGTTTATAGCCCAATATGGTGGTGATAAACTAACAGCCTTGGTGCCCACTGCTGTAATCACTCCAACGGATATCGATAAAGACAATGACGGTGTGCTTGATGACAAGGACCCGCTTCAATTCGATCCCCTTAACGGGAGAAATACCTTGCTCAATGCTGGTAAAACGCTCTTCTGGGATTTTAACCCAGCAGGCGGCACTCATCCAGGCCCAGCGGGGGAATACAACATTGGAATGAATGGTTGGATGGTCAACAACAAATGGTTTTTGGAGGAAAATGGAATTCTTGCCACTACTTTTGTCGATCCTGCCCTCACAGATCTCGCCAATACCATTCGGGGTGGAGCCCCGGGAATTATCCAGGTTAAAAGTGTTGGTCAAGGAGATCTCATCGGCACGGCGAACAATCAGAAAGATGCCATTCAGACGGGATTTCTGCTAGGGGCTGGAGCTAGCAAGTTTACCATTAAAGTTCCCATTTTCAATCCATTCACAAGTGATGCAAATAATAGTGTTACTTTTAGCGAAGCAGCGTCATTAGGATTTGCTCTCGGTGATGGAGGCATGTCCAATTGGTTTGGGATTGCCGTTGCGGCGGATAATGTCAATGGTGCCAAGGTGAAAGTAACTTACGAAGAAAATGATATTGCCATTGCCAATCTGACTTCACCTGCCCAACAACTCTTAACCGCAGTTGATGGTGACCTCATTGAACTTTATCTAACGGTCGATACAACTGGAGTGGCGGGGGCCTACGAAGTTACTCCATCTTACCGCTTCCAGACGAATGGAGCCTGGTCTAACATCATCTCGATTGGTGCTTCGCCGGTTAATTTAACTGCTTCAGGGAAAGTTGTGGAGGTATTGAAGGGCAACAAATCCATCACTGAAAATAGAACAGTTTCGCCAAGCACCGGTGTCATTACCACCAATGCCACACCCGTTGTTACCGTTCAAAGTGCCCCTATCGTCAGCTTGATCTCAACATCCAAAGGTTCTCAAGCGTTCACCGCTGATTTCCCAGAGATGTCAATCTCCACCCCCAGCCTGTTAGTCCAGCCAAGCGGCAGTGGAACTCAAGTCACCGAAGGAAGTTCCAATGATACTTATTCTCTAGCTCTCAGCACCCAACCCAGCTCACCTGTCACGGTGACTCTGTCGCCGAATTCCCAGATCAGCCTGGACAAAACGCAGGTTATCTTTACTGCCACCAACTGGGCTCAACCCCAAGTGGTAACCATTACGGCGGTGGACGATACTGTTCAAGAAGGCCCTCACACTGGCCAGATTTCCCATCAAATTACCACCAGTGACAGTGATTATTCAGGGTTGAGCGTCCCTAATCTAGTCGTGAATGTGGTTGATAATGATTCTGGTACCCCGATCACCATCCAGGCGGAAGCGATTGCGTCGCTGCCTGGCGGCAGCGTCTCGGCTTACAGGGCTGAGAAGGACACCGATGCTTCCGGCGGGTCGATGCTTTCCCTGCTCGGGGGCGCTGCCAACGAGACTGGCACCGCCAGCTTCAACTTCACCGGAGTCGCCGCGAACTACAACGTGATTCTCGGCAGCTTTGACGAGAACGATGGTGTGGCAACCCTGCAAGTCGCTAAGAATGGCGCGTCCATTGGCAGCGTTCTGCTCAACCAAAACAAAGGTAGTAACGCTGCCACTGCCGCGACGAAGGTAGCCCTCCAGGTGGCAACTGGGGTGGCGATCGCCCCCGGCGACAGGATCACAATCACTGGCATCGAAAATGCCGGAGAACCCGCCCGTTTCGACTTCATCCGATTTGAGCCGGTGTCGGCCCAGCTCTCCATCCTCTCCATCGCCGCCGGCCCCAATGGCGCCGAACCGGCGACCCCTGGCCAGTTCATCGTCAGCCTGAGTCAGGCCGTCACCGTGGCCACGACGGTGAGCTACACCGTTTCCGGCACCGCCACGGCGGGCAGCGACTACACCGCTCTGAGCGGCAGCGTGACCATTCCGGCGGGTCAGACGTCGGCCACCATCAACGTTCCGGTGCTGGACGACACACTGAATGATCCCAATGAAACCGTGACCGTCAGCCTCACTGCCATTACGGGCGGAGGCCAGGGTGTTGTCCTTGGATCCACAAAATCCGCCACCATCACGATCAGCGATGATGATGTTACTGGCACCCCCATCACCATCCAGGCGGAAGCGATTGCGTCGCTGCCTGGCGGCAGCGTCTCGGCTTACAGGGTTGAGAAGGACACCGATGCTTCCGGCGGGTCGATGCTCTCCCTGCTCGGGGGCGCTGCCAACGAGACCGGCACCGCCAGCTTCAACTTCACCGGAGTCGCCGTGAACTACAACGTGATTCTCGGCAGCTTTGACGAGAACGATGGTGTGGCAACCCTGCAAGTCGCTAAGAATGGCGCGTCCATTGGCAGCGTTCTGCTCAACCAAAACAAAGGTAGTAACGCTGCCACTGCCGTGACGAAGGTAGCCCTCCAGGTGGCAACTGGGGTGGCGATCGCCCCCGGCGACAGGATCACAATCACTGGCATCGAAAATGCCGGAGAACCCGCCCGTTTCGATTTCATCCGCTTTGAGCCGGTGTCGGCTCCACTCTCCATCCTCTCCATCGCCGCCGGCCCCAATGGCGCCGAACCGGCGACACCTGGCCAGTTCATCGTCAGCCTGAGCCAGGCCGTCACCGCGGCCACGACGGTGAGCTACACCGTTTCCGGCACCGCCACGGCGGGCAGCGACTACACCGCTCTGAGCGGCAGCGTGACCATTCCGGCGGGTCAGACGTCGGCCACCATCAACGTTCCGGTGCTGGACGACACTCTGAAAGATCCCAATGAAACCGTGACCGTCAGCCTCACTGCCATTACGGGCGGAGGCCAGGGTGTTGTCCTTGGATCCACAAAATCCGCCACCATCACCATCAGCGATGATGACCTGCCTGGAGCGGCAAAGTTAGGGATCACGGTCAGCAGTGACTGGGTTCAAAAATCGAACTTCGGTAGTAACTCATTCCAACTCACCAATGTAGGCGATAAGTCCATTTCCAAAGTCGTGATCGATGTCACCAATGCCCTTTATCCTGACACTGTTTTCGACCCCTTTGGCCTCGCGGGAGACACGACCTTTAAAGCTTTGACGATTGATACAAATGGAGGCACCGGCATCATTGCGCCTAACCCTGGCACCGCTTATATCGGAACCGGTGGCGTTAAAGGGTATGAAGGCATCCAGTTGCTGTTTGATGCCTCTGTTGATGGTGGCTTTCAACCTGGGGAAACCGTTGGTTTCTCGATCGATATGGATCCGAACTCCATCGCTGGATCAACAAAGTCGACTCTCGACTCTGGTAGCGTCCCTGCTTGGGATGTCGGCGGTGTATCTGGTGCCGAGCTCATTGGCTCGTCCTTTACGGTCACCTTTACGGATGGAACTTCAGCAACTGGCCAGATTCAAGGTGCCAAAAACCAGGCAGGCTCAAAGGGACTAGCTTCGCTGGATTCTCCAAACCAGACGGTTTCTCTGACCGTAAATGGTTTGGGTGCTGGTGGAGTTGGCACTTACAGCAGCAGTGCTCCCAGTGTCATTGTGAACGGCCCAGCCGGAAAAACGGCTCGTATCGTGCTCACTAAGGGCATGATCCAGCCTGTCAATAATAACTTTACTGGCACTTACGGGGCTCAGCTTCAGGCACAGCTTGACGCCCTGGCCGCCTCTGCTTTCCCGGCCAACAATGCTGCCTATTTCCAGACTGTCGATGTTCTGCTGACTGGATCAGCTCAGAACATTACCAGCAGTTTTGATTTCACCCAGGTGCCAGGTTATGTCCTTGCTGTCAATGAAGCCCAGCTTCCCCTCGGATTTGTAGCGAGTGTGATTGATCCTTCCAATGACGATCTGCCATTAGGTCCGGTGACAGCACCGATCTATCTTCGTTATGAGAATCTCCCGCTGCAGCCTGTCACGCTGAAGGCGAAGGCCGCTGATATCACCATGGAAGCGGAGGCCGCCGATACGATCATCAATTACCGCAATGAATCGATCACGGCGGCCTCTGGGGGCACTGCCCTCAGCTTCGTCGGTGGATCGTCCGGAGAAACCGGTAGTGCCGTCTTCGTCTTCGGTGACAGCCCTGATGAGATTTCCGGAACCTACGACATCATCATCGGCGCCTTCGATGAAAATGATGGACTGGCATCCTTCACAGCCAACCTTACCGACTTCGAAACGGGGCTCACCACCCAGCTCGGCAGCCAGATTCTCTTGAATGCTCAACTAGGAAGCGACGCCGCCAATGCATCCACCTTCGTCACCCCCACTTTGGCCACGGGGATTGCCCTCACCGCCGGCGACATCATCAAGGTGAATGGCTTCGAGCAGGCCTCGGAGGCCGCCAGCTTCGATTTTCTGCGCTTGGTTCCGACTCTCTAGACCCTCATCCCCTATGGAGGCTCTGGAAATCCCAGCAGATCCACGTGACATTGGGTCCGTAACCAAGGCCAGTATTGGGTGATGGGCGGCAGGCAGCTTGGATTCACCGATGTCGAGCAGACCACGGCCAAAAAGCGCACCAGGCGTGAGAAGTTCCTCGCCGAGATGGAGAAGGTGGTGCCCTGACAGCGGCTGGTTGCGCTGATCGAGCCTCACCATCCCAAGACTGGCGAGAAGGGAGGGAGGCCCCCTCCCCAATGACCACCATGCTGCGGATCCACCTGATGCAGCAGTGGTACTCGCTCAGCGACCCAGCCATGGAAGAGGTCCTGATCGAGATGCCCTCCATGCACCGATTCACTGGCATCGACTTGATGAGCGATCGGATTCCAGATGAGACCACGATCCTGACCTTCCGCCATCTGCTGGAGAAGCACGGGCTGGGAGAACAGATCTTTGAGTCTGTCAAAGCCCATCTCAAGGGCCGGGGGATGGCCATGCAGCAGGAGACGATCGTCGATGCCACCTTGATCGCAGCGCCCAGCTCCACCAAAAACAAAGCTGGGGACCGTGATCCTGAGATGCACCAGACCTGCAAAGGCAAGCAGTGGCACTTTGGGACGAAAGTCCACATCGGCATGGACAAGGACACAGGCGTCATCCACTCGGTGGAGACCACCGCCGCCAATGTGCATGACCTCACCCTCATTGTGGTGAGTGGATGATGGGAGACGTATGACGCGAGAGTGTCACGTACGGTTCTGTGAGCACCTCGGGGGGAAGTTCCCCGGGGTGACTCGACATGGTTCGTCTGGTTGAGGTGGTACTCGAACCAGGGTCACGGGCCTGCCCACCCCTTGCAACGCCAGCCGCGGAGCCAGTCGTCTGAGGTGCGCTCCCCACCCCGGCTACGCCGGGGTGGGGGTGCCGGGGGATTTACACCTCTCGAGGGGACGCCAGCCTGTGACGCCCAAGGTGAACGAGGTGCGCGAGTGAAGGCATCAATGATTGAACGCATCAGTATGGAGGGTGAGGCCTTCAGGGATGGACGCTGCAGCGCCACCCTGACGACTTCACCCCCCATTACCTCCGGTCAACGACGTTGGCGTTCGCGTTGACGCATCCCGATCAGTTGCCCCACTTGAGAGATCTGAACACTCAGCCGAAAGCCTCGTTCACGGAGGCCAAGCCGCT
Organism: uncultured cyanobacterium; assembly: GCA_963772735.1. Taxonomy (GTDB): domain Bacteria; phylum Cyanobacteriota; class Cyanobacteriia; order PCC-6307; family Cyanobiaceae; genus Cyanobium. Next base: position 272,011 of record CAVYYO010000005.1, read on the forward strand.
TGATCTGCTGGAGAATTCGTCAGCAACCAACTTGAGGCCGAGATCGGCACCGTCTTTGAGGATCGCCATCATCGCCGAGGTGTCCGGCCGACCTTCCCCGAGTCGGAGGAGCTTGCGGACCGCTTCGACGCTCTCCGCTTCGGTGTCTGGAAGATTCTGGGCGACATTCCACAGCGCCCCGCCGATGATGGCATTCCCCAGCTTGGCGGGATCGACCAGGGGCGAGGCGGCGATGCGCCCATCGATCTCCCGTCCTCGCGGCCACCTTGGGTTCAGGAAACTGCGCTTGCCATCCTCCATCGCCATGTCGGCGGTCAGGTAGGAAACCAGCTCCTCCCGTGTTCCGCCGCGCAGGCCCTTGATGCTGCGCACCACCGAATCCCCGATGGCAACAAGGACGTCGAGCGTGGGCTCTTTTTTGAAATCGATCTCCTGAACCAGCGGCCAGGTCCAGCGCAGGCAGGGAAGCCAGATGATGATGCTGCAGATGCGCAGTCGATTCGGCTCCAGCCAGCCCACGATGTTCTGAAAATACTGCTGGATCTGCTCGTACTCAGGCGTGGGTGCACCGCCCTTGTAGAGCCCAGCGGTTGCCACTCCGCCCGCCAGAGTGCCAGCACCGGTGCCGTTGAGGTTGATGTTCACATAGTGATGCCAGGTGGATTCCACCACGATGCGGCCAACATCGGCCTGATGGCCGTCGTAGGCACCCACCACGCCGAACAGCTCGGGAACGACGGGGTCCTTGGACGACGTGCCCGGACCGCCGGACACCCCCCAGGCCACGATCTCCGGCGCGACGCCGGCGGGGAATTCCGCCGGATCGAGGACGGCGGGCTCGACCACCCGTCCCTCGTGGGGATGGTCCGGCAGGTGGGTGACCGACCCATCGAGATCGTGGCGATGGAACAGCTCATGGGCCAGGACGTTGCCGCCGTCGACATACCACTTCGGATAGATGCGTTGCGGCACGCAGTCAGACTGGAGGTCGAAGTCGGCACCCGCCGCGGCATTGGGAACGTTGGTGTCGATGCGGCTGGCGGCGTTGGTTCCATCGGGTGCGCCATCGGCATCAAACCACAACCGCATGTTGCGAACACGCTTGACATTTCCCGACAGGAAGGCGCCAAGCGCGTTGTGATCACCGGTGGCAAATACGCCGCCACCGTTGTCCATGAAGGTTTCCAGCTCGCTGAGATCGGCACCGCTCATGGCTGTCGCTGCGGTTGCACTGCTGATGCCGAAGATCCAGATCTCCTGGTAATCGTGGATGGTCCTGGTATCTCCGAAGACGGTGTGCGTGCCGGAGAACCGGAAGTTGCCCGTCACATCGGCACTGGGGTTCCCGCTCCAGTGGGCGGTGGTGACCTCCACATCGTGAACGGTTGTGGCGGCAGCAGCAATGACGTCCCGAGCCTCCGACAGCCCGAAGCCACTGGATGGGTCAAAGTTGAGCCCGCCGTCGGCGACGAGCAGGACACGGGTTTTGCAGTCAAGATCAATGATGATGGGTCGCCACAACGGTGGAAACGGGTTGACGGCAACAAAATCGTTGACGTTGGGAACTGGGATGTCCATGGAACATTCCTGGAATGAACGACATGGAAAAACCTATGAGTGGTAGGCCGCTAGTTTGTTTTTCAACTGACAACGTCTTGTCAGATACAGATTGGTTTGGTGTCAGCGGCGACCCACGCAACCAACCTCCAGATGACACGCATCCCAATCCCCGTTCAGTGGTTGTGGCCCAGGATGATCGAACCGTCCAAGATGAGATCCGCCTTCCCATCGCCAGCTTGGCCTGGCCAACCAGGCTCGCCAGCGATGGCATGGCCGTTCCGTTGGTTCACCGCCAATGTGCCCTTGGGCGGACCGAAGAGGATCGACTCCCCGCCCCCGTTCCGCCCTGAGGGTCCCCCTCTCCGCCCCTACCGGCTGAAATGCGCCTTGGCGTCGTAGAGGGTTTCGGCGCTGATCTCGGCCAGGCGGCGCTCGCGGGCGAAGGTCTCGGTGTTGCGCCGCACCTTGCCGCGCACGAAGAAGGGGATCTTGTGCAGCTCGGCCTCGCCGTCGGCGGTCCACACCGGTTCGCCTGCCACGGCCGCCGGTGCTTCCGCCACCGCCACGGCGCCCGCCCCAGCCGCATCGGCCGTCGCCAGCGCGCCCTCGTGCACCGCATCGGCGGTGGGGCTCACCGACGGGGCGCCGTCGCCCAGGTGGCTGCGGTGGCCGTCCACGAACTCGAAGTCGTGGCGGAACATGCCGATCAGGTGCTCCTCCAGGCCCATCATCAGCGGGTGCACCCAGGTGTCGAACAGCACATTCGCCCCCTCCCAGCCCATCTGGGGGGAATAGCGGGCGGGCACGTCCTGCACGTGCAGGGGCGCACTGATGACGGCGCAGGGGATCCCCAGCCGCTTGGCGCTGTGGCGCTCCATCTGGGTGCCGAGCACGAGCTCGGGGGCCGCCTCCGCCATGGCCTTCTCCACCGCCAGGTAGTCGTCGCTGATCAGCGCCTCCAGGCCCAGCTCCTTCGCCGCGGCCCGCACCTCGCGGGCCTGCTCGCGGCTGTAGCTGCCCAGCCCCACCACCTCGAAGCCCAGCTCCCGGGAGGCCACCCGGGCGGCGGCGACGGCATGGGTGGCATCGGCGAAGATGAACACCCGCTTGCCGGTGAGGTAGGTGGAATCCACCGACTTCGAATACCAGGGCAGGCGGGAGCGGCGCTCCGCCTCGCTGGTGCCGTCGGCGCCGGGGGCCAGCTCCGCCGGCAGCTCCAGCTCCAGAACCCCGTGCAGCTCGCGCAGAAACTCGGCGGTGGCGCCGATGCCGATCGGCACCGTGCGCACCACCGGGGTGCCGAAACTGCGCTCCAGCCAGCTGCACACCGGGCCCGCCACCTCGGGATAGAGGCAGACGTTGGCATCGGCCGTGGGAATCCGCAGCAGATCCGCCGGCCGCGCCCCCAGGGGTGCCGTCACCGCCACATCGATGCCGTGCTCGCGCCAGAAGGCGGGTGATCTCGCGCACGTCGTCGCGGCAGCGGAAGCCCAGCAGGCTCGGCCCCAGCAGGTTCACCCGGGGCCGGCGGCCCTCGGCGCGCCAGCGGCCGGGCGCGGGCTTCTCCGCCCCGGGCGGCGGCACCTGCGCCTTGAGCAGGCCCCGCACCAGCTGGTAGAAGGTTTCGGCGGCGCCCCAGTTCTCCTTCTTGGAATAGGCGGGCAGCTCCAGGTTCACCATCGGCACCCCGCCCAGGTCCATGCCCGCCGCCAGGGCGCCAGGCTGGTCCTGGATCAGCTCGGCGGTGCAGCTCTCGCCCACCAGCAGGGCCTCGGGCCGGAAGCGCTCCACGGCGTCGCTGGATCGTGCGGATCACCAGATCGGCGGTGTCACCGCCCAGGTCCCGGGCCTGGAAGGTGGTGTAGGTGACGGGGGGGCGCCGGTCGCGCCGCTCGATCATCGTGAACAGCAGGTCGGCGTAGGTGTCGCCCTGGGGGGCATGGAGCACGTAGTGCACCCCCTCCATGGAGGTGGCGATCCGCATGGCGCCCACGTGGGGGGGGCCTTCGTAGGTCCAGAGGGTCAGTTCCATGGGGTTCTCAGGAGAGCTGCAGCAGGGCCCGGCGCCGCAGCGGTCGGGCGAAGAGTTCGGCCAGGTCGCCGGCCTGGTCGCAGCCGTGGATCGGGCTGAACACCAGCTCGATCGACCACTTGGTGGCGATGCCCTCGGCCTCCAGAGGGTTGGCCAGCCCCAGGCCGCAGAGCACCAGATCGGGACGGGCGGCGCGCACCCGATCCAGTTGCCGCTCCACGTCCTGCCCTTCGCTGATCTGGGTGCCGGGGGGGAGCAGGGCCAGATCGGCGGCCATCAGCTGGCGGTCGAGATAGGGGACGCCCACCTCCACCAGCTCCATGCCGCACTCTCGGCTCAGGAAGCGGGCCAGGGGGATCTCCAGCTGGGAATCGGGCAGCAGGAACAGCCGCCGGCCGGCGAGCCGCTCCCGGTGGGGGGCGATGGCCAGCCGGCCCCGCTCCACCAGGGGGTCCAGCACCTCCCCCACCCGCTCGGGGGCCACCCCGAAGGCGGCGGCAGCGGCGGCCATCCAGTCGCGGCTGCCCTCCACACCGAAGGGATAGGGAGCGCTCAGCAGCGTGGCGCCGCGGTGCTGCAGGGCCCGGGCGGTGGCGCTCAGGAAGGGCTGGGCGAGCAGGATCCGGGTGCCCCTGCCGATGGGCGGCAGCTCGGTGGAGCGGCGCGGGGGCAGGCTGCGCACCACGGGGATCCCCAGCCGCTCGAAGATCAGGCGGAAACGATCTTCCACCGCATCGGCCAGCGTCCCCACGAGGAGCAGCTGCTCCTCGTCGGAGACGGGCATCAGCGGCAGCATCGCCAGCAGGGCGTTGTCCTCCCCCTGGGTGAAGGTGGTCTCGATGCCGCTGCCGGAGTAGTTCAGCACCCGCACCCTGCCCAGCAGCTGGCTGCTGAGCCGCTCGGCCGCCTTGGCCAGATCCAGCTTGATCACCTCGCTGGGGCAGGAGCCCACCAGGAAGAGGGTGCGGATCTCGGGCCGGCGCTCCAGCAGATCCTTCACCAGCCGGTCGAGCTCGTCGTTGGCGTCCGCGAGCCCGGCCAGGTCTTTCTCCCCCAGGATCGCGGTGCCGAAGCGGGGCTCGGCGAAGATCATCACCCCGGCCGCGCTCTGGATCAGGTGGGCGCAGGTGCGCGAGCCCACCACCAGGAAGAAGGCATCGGGCATGCGGCGGTGCAGCCAGACGATGGAGGTGAGGCCGCAGAACACCTCCCGCTGGCCGCTCTCCTTGATCAGGTCGGGGAGCAGGCCGGGAGGGGACGCGGGATCCGGTGGAGCGGACACACCCATGGAGGGGATCGCCGAAGACAGAACCACCATGGGTTAGCGGGTCAGGTGGGGGCGACGCCCGTCTGCGTTACATCTTTTCGGGATCGGCAGCCCTGGCTGATCAGAGACGGCGACGGAAGCCCTCACTGAAGCCGAGGCCCCGATCGGAACGCTCCTCCTCGTCGGAGCTGCGGCTGAGCTTCCAGACGTTGCGGGCCAGGCGGCGGGCCGTGAGCCCACCCCGCTCCACCACCGGGGCGCCCGGCCGGGCACCCATCAGCTGGGCCACTTCGGCGGTGCTCAGGGGAGCACCGGTGCGGATGGCCAGGTCGGTGATTTCGAGACGCTGGCGCAGGCCGGACAGATCAACGGGCTTCTCCGCCTCGCCGCCGTCCTGCCAGTCGCTGAAGTTATCGATGCCGACGCTGCCCATGCGCCGCATCAGGCCCAGGCCGATGAAGGCGAGGGCCTGCTCCGGCCGCACCCCCTGGTCGATCGCCCGGGCGATCCATTCGGAGAAGGTGTCCTGGTCCAGGGCGGCCCGGAGAGGCTGGGTCTCAGCCGCACCTGCTGGGGCCGGCGAAGATCCATTGGCGGAGGGTGCGGTTGCGGTGCGCCGGGTGGCCATGAACGCGCCTGCGAAGGATGCTCTGGAAGGTATCGGTTGCGTTCCTTGCCGCAAGGGTCCGAACCTCAGCAAGTTCGACCGTCGGAGATGGAATTCTCCGCCCAGCCCCATGTCGCGGCGTCCCCCCGGCGATTCACGATCGCTCCCGGGGCCTGAAGGCTGGGGGTGCGCCTGGCCCACGACGACGGGCACGGCCTCGTCGATGTCATCGCCATGGATCGGATGGGGTCCTGGTCACGACGGGTTCGCCGCTCACCGTCCAGGGCAACCTGGCCAGGCGGCCCGAGGGGCTGCCGGGACCCGACGCACGGGTGGTGACCGGAACGGCGGGCGACTGGCCGGAGCGTTGGAGAAGTCGGCAAAGGAGCGGAATCACCGCTTGCGTCTCGCCGGCGAGGCGTTCCCGGTGCCGCTGCCGGAAGCCAGGGCCACCATGGCCCTGCGGAGGGTCGAGCTGGGGGTGAACCTGAAAACCCCAGGCCAGAACTGCGGATTTCTCCACGCTGATGGGACAGCCGGACCGGGCCCTCCATGCGGCCAGGACATCCGGCCGCGCTCTGGTCTGCAACGCCGAAACCTTCCCGCCCAGAGGGGACGGGGGTCGGCGGACCCCAGCCGCCCCCCGCCTGGGAGTACCCTCCGGTTCTGTCTCACCCCAGACGTCGGTGGCTGGGGATGACCGGTGATTCAACGAACCCGGTGACCCGACGAATCATCCGTTCCCGGAGGTGGCGCGCGGCGCCGTGATGGATCCCCAGCCCTCCCGCTCCTTCCTCCGAGACGATCGGTCGGACTCCCGCCGGCGGGCTGCTGCCCTGCGCATCACCGGCACCGATGTGAGCGGCGAGAGCTCCGGAGCCAGCTGCGTCATCACCACCGACAGCGAGGGGCGACGGCTGGCCAGGCAGTCCAGCCATGTCCAGTCGATCGAGCTGCGCACCTACGTCTTCCTGGATTCGCTGCAGCCCCAGCTGGCGTCGTACATGGGCACCGTCTCCCATGGCTTCCTGCCCATTCCCGGGGATGCCTGCCTCTGGCTGGAGGTGTCTCCGGGTATGGCGGTGCACAGGGTCACCGACATCGCCCTCAAGGCCAGCACGGTGCGGCTCGGCCAGATGGTGGTGGAGCGGGCCTTCGGCTCCCTGGCGCTCTACCACCGCGACCAGAGCAACGTGCTCCACTCCGGCGACGTGGTGCTGGAGGCCATCGGCAGCCGGGTGGAACTGCGCAGCCGCTGCGAGGTCACCTGGACCGAGATCATCCGGGCGATCACCCCCGACCACGCGGTGCTGATCAACCGCCAGAACCGCCGCGGCTCGATGATCCAGGCCGGCATGAGCATGTTCATCCTCGAGACGGAACCGGCGGGTTATGTGCTGATCGCCGCCAACGAGGCGGAGAAGAGCTCGAACATCACCGTCGTGGACGTCAAGGCCGTGGGCGCCTTCGGCCGCCTCACCCTGGCCGGCAAGGAAGGCGACGTGGAGGAGGCCGCCGCCGCCGCCATGCGCGCCGTGGCCCAGATCAACAGCGGAGCCGCCGCCTGATCGCCGCCGGCTCCGCCACAGGGGGGACGGATCAGGGCAGACCCAGCCATCGCTTCAGGCCCGGCGCCATGGCCCGGGCGGCCTTGCCGCGGCTGCCCAGCCGGCTGCGCAGGTGCTCGCCCATCTGGGCGTAGGTGCAGCCCGCTTCCCGCACATGGAAGATCGGGTCGTAACCGCCGCCATGGCCGGAGGGTTCCCGCAGGATCAGTCCCCGGCAGAGTCCTTCGGACTCCAGCCTCACCTCGCCGGAGGGATCGGCCAGAGCCATGGCGCTCACGAAGGTGCCGCCGCGGTAGAGGCTGTCGCCCAGCTCGTGCAGGAGGCGGTGGATGCGCTCATGGTCGGTGGGGGCGTAGCGGGCCGAATGGATGCCGGGGCGGCCGTCCAGGGCATCCACCTCCAGGCCGGAATCATCCGCCAGGGACCAGCAGCCTGTGATCGTGGCCACGGCCGAGGCCTTGAGCCGGGCATTTTCTGCGTAGGTGCTGCCGGTCTCCTCGATCTCCAGTCCCTTCGGCTGTTGGCGCACCTCAAGCCCGACGGCCTCAAGCATGGTGGTGATCTCGGCGACTTTGTGGGGGTTGCCGCTGGCGATCACCAGCAGCGGTGGGGCCTGCCGGAGAGGGGGAAGGGACAAGCCGGGCCCGCGCGGGGACCCCATTGTGATGCAGGGCTGGTGCCGGGTTCGCGGATGGGGGTGGGGCAGGACGGGTTGAACATTCCACCCCCGGAGAACTCCAGGGTTCCTGCCCCGGGCGGAAGATAAGGAATCCGCGGAGATTCCGACGGAACGGCCGGTCAACGTTGCGCGACCGGTGACGGTCGCGTGCCGATTTCACCCTTAAGTTGCCCTCACCCTTTGGGCGCCGGAGGGCGATGGAGTCGAGCCTGGTCCTGCAGAATCTGCTCTCCGCGCCGGTTCTCTTCTTCTTTCTCGGGATCCTCGGCGTGCTGGTCGGGTCCGACCTGGAGATCCCCTCCCCACTTCCCAAGCTGTTCTCCCTCTACCTGCTGCTGGCGATCGGCTTCAAGGGGGGCATGGAACTGGCCCACAGCGGCCTCGGTCCCCAGGTGCTCCTCACCATCGGAGCGGCGGTGGCGATGTCGCTGCTGGTGCCGCTCACCAGCTTCCTGCTGCTGCGCCTGCGCCTCGACGGCTACAACGCCGCCGCCATCGCGGCGTCCTACGGCTCCATCAGCGCGGTGACCTTCATCACCGCCGAAAGTTTCCTCAACGTGCTGGAAGTCAGCTTCGACGGCTTCATGGTGGCGGCCCTGGCCCTGATGGAATCACCGGCGATCGTGGTGGGGGTGCTGCTCGCGAAGATTTCAGCCCCTGCCGAAGATGCCGAAAGCCCCGGCGATCCGGACAACGGCAACGGGGGCCTGCGCTGGCGGGAGGTGCTCCAGGAAGCTTTCCTCAACGGGTCCGTCTACCTGCTGATCGGCAGTCTGGTGATCGGCTACGTGGTGGCGGCGTTCAGTCCGGCGGGCCTGGAGAAGATGGATCCCTTCACCGAGAAGCTCTTCTACGGCGCTCTCTGCTTCTTCCTGCTCGACATGGGCATCGTCGCGGCCCAGCGCCTTCGGGATCTGCAGAAGGCGGGGGCTTTCCTGATCGGCTTCTCTCTGCTGGCGCCCCCCCTGCACGCCCTGGCGGGGCTGCTGGTGAGCGTTCTGCTCGGTCTTTCCCAGGGCAACACCCTGCTGTTCATGGTGCTCTGCGCCAGCGCCTCCTACATCGCCGTACCGGCGGCGATGCGGATGACCGTTCCCCAGGCCAACCCCAGCCTTTACATCTCCACGGCCCTCGGACTGACCTTCCCCTTCAATGTGGTGATCGGGATCCCGCTGTACATGGTGCTCACCCGACAGTTCGTACCGGTCGGCTGAACCGAGGTCCTGCTCGCCTCCCCCTCAGCGTTTCCGAGTTTCCGCCCCCTCCCCGATCGCAACCCTTCGCAACGCCCCCATGAAGCGGATCGACCTCATCCTCAGCGAGCGGGAACTGAACCGCGTCTGCAAGGCCATCACCAAGGCCGGGGCCAAGGGCTACTCGGTGATGCGGCATGTCACGGGCATGGGCCCCTCGGGGGAGATCTCCGAAGCCATGGATTTCAGTGGCCTGGGGGCGAATGCCCACGTCATCGTCTTCGTCGACGACGAGCTCCTGGGGGCCGTGGGCTCTGCGGTGCGGCCGCTGTTGAAGCGCTACGGGGGCGTCGGGTTCGTTTCCAGTGCCGAGCCTCTCTGAGTGGCCTGGCATCCCTGAGGAGCCGTGAACGCGCGGGCGAGGGGAGCGACAATCAACCAAACCTTGCTTTTTGTGTTGCACTGATCAGCGGCTCTTATCAGCCGATCCGAAAACCTTGATGGGCGCAGACCTCCGAATCGCTTGACGGGGGGTTTGGCGGAGGAGCATGGTTGCAGGCGAACATTCCACCCCCCTCCTCCAGGAGCAGGTAATGGCAAACGAAACCATGGGCATCGCCCTCGGCATGATCGAGACACGCGGGCTGGTCCCCGCCATCGAAGCGGCTGACGCCATGACCAAGGCCGCCGAAGTGCGTCTGATCGGTCGCGAATTCGTCGGGGGCGGCTACGTCACCGTGCTGGTCCGGGGCGAGACCGGCGCCGTGAACGCCGCCGTCCGTGCCGGTGCCGACGCCTGCGAACGGGTGGGTGACGGCCTGGTGGCGGCTCACATCATCGCCCGTCCTCACCGGGAAGTGGAGCCGGCTCTGAACAGCAGCTTCGGCCTGGGATCGAAGGACTGAGCGGTCACGCCGACCCTCTGATTTCCCATCCGCACCCATCCGAACAATCCCATGAGCAAGAAGTACGACGCCGGGGTCAAGGAGTACCGCGACACTTACTGGACTCCCGATTACGTCCCCCTCGACACCGACCTGCTGGCCTGCTTCAAGTGCACCGGCCAGGAAGGGGTTCCCAAGGAAGAGGTGGCGGCTGCCGTGGCGGCCGAATCCTCCACCGGCACCTGGTCCACCGTGTGGTCCGAGCTCCTCACCGATCTCGATTTCTACAAGGGCCGCTGCTACCGCATCGAAGACGTCCCTGGAGACAAGGAATCCTTCTATGCGTTCATCGCCTATCCCCTCGACCTGTTCGAGGAAGGCTCGGTGACCAACGTGCTCACCTCCCTGGTGGGCAATGTTTTCGGTTTCAAGGCCCTGCGCCATCTGCGCCTGGAAGACATCCGCTTCCCGATGGCCTTCATCAAGACCTGCCCTGGCCCGCCGAACGGCATCTGCGTCGAGCGCGACCGGATGAACAAGTACGGCCGTCCTCTGCTGGGCTGCACCATCAAGCCGAAGCTGGGTCTCTCCGGCAAGAACTACGGCCGGGTGGTCTACGAATGCCTTCGCGGTGGTCTCGACTTCACCAAGGACGACGAGAACATCAACTCCCAGCCCTTCCAGCGCTGGCAGAACCGTTTCGAGTTCGTGGCCGAAGCCGTTGAGCTCGCCCAGGAGGAAACCGGCGAGAAGAAGGGGCATTACCTCAACTGCACCGCCGCCACCCCCGAGGAGATGTACGAGCGGGCCGAGTTCGCCAAGGAGCTCGGGCAGCCGATCATCATGCACGACTACATCACCGGCGGCTTCACGGCCAACACCGGTCTGTCCAAGTGGTGCCGCAAGAACGGCATGTTGCTGCACATTCACCGCGCCATGCACGCGGTGATCGACCGCCATCCCAAGCACGGCATCCACTTCCGCGTTCTCGCCAAGTGTCTTCGCCTCTCCGGCGGCGACCAGCTGCACACCGGCACCGTGGTGGGCAAGCTCGAGGGTGACCGTCAGACCACCCTGGGCTTCATCGACCAGCTGCGCGAATCCTTCATCCCCGAAGACCGCACCCGCGGCAACTTCTTCGATCAGGACTGGGGCTCGATGCCCGGCGTCTTCGCCGTGGCCTCCGGCGGCATCCACGTGTGGCACATGCCCGCCCTGGTCGCCATCTTCGGTGACGACTCCGTGCTCCAGTTCGGTGGTGGCACCCACGGTCACCCCTGGGGGTCGGCCGCCGGCGCCGCCGCCAACCGGGTGGCCCTGGAAGCCTGCGTCAAGGCGCGCAACGCCGGTCGCGAGATCGAGAAGGAAGGACGCGACATCCTCACGGAAGCCGCCAAGCACAGCCCCGAGCTGGCCATCGCCCTCGAGACCTGGAAGGAAATCAAGTTCGAGTTCGACACCGTCGACAAACTCGACGTCGGCTGAGCCGACCACCGGTTCCATTCCCGATCCAGTGCCGGCCGGAGGAGAGCCCTCCTCCGGCCGGCGCCATCGGGCTCTCCATCCCTTTCCCCACAAGGATCCCCATGCCCTTCAAGAGCACCGTGGGTGACTATCAAACAGTCGCCACCCTGGAGACCTTCGGCTTCCTCCCGCCGATGACCCAGGACGAGATCTACGACCAGATCGCCTACATCATCGCCCAGGGCTGGAGCCCTCTGGTCGAGCACGTCCACCCCAGCCGCTCCATGGCGACCTATTGGTCCTACTGGAAGCTGCCCTTCTTCGGTGAGAAGGATCTGGGTGTGATCGTGAACGAACTGGAGGCCTGCCATCGGGCCTACCCCGACCACCACGTGCGCCTCGTCGGTTACGACGCCTACACCCAGAGCCAGGGTGCCTGCTTCGTTGTGTTCGAAGGTCGCTGATCCAGCGACCCCAGCGGATCCCGGCCGCAGGCCGGGATCCATCACCTTGATCATCCATTCACAGGGCGGACATGGCCAGAACCACCAGTCGGGAAGCAGCGCTGGAGCGCCGCAAGGCTCTCACCAACGGCGGCAAGAAGGCTTCCACGCAGTTCATGTCCTCGCCGGGCAGGGTACGCACCGCGGCTGATGCCCGGCGCAGCCCCAGCGCAGCGGCAACCCCTGCCGAAGCCTCCCCCCGGCAGCCCAGGCGCCCAGAACCGGTGCAGCAACGGTTCGTGCCGCCTCCGCCCATCACGCTTCCTCCTCCCTGAGCGCCCCCGCCGGCTCCGACAGGCGCAGCCCTGCCAAACCCCTGGCCAACCCCAGCCGCAGGCTGGTACTGGAGCGCCGCGAAGCCCTCTCCCGGCGCGGCAAGCGGGCCGACACCTCCAGTGACCGGACCCGGCAGGAGGTGATGCGATCCACCACCCCGGCCACCGCCCATGCCGGCAAGGGCTCCGCTTCGGCCGACGATCGGCCCTGTGGCTGCAAGGACGCCAGAACAGCGCAGGCGCCAGCAAGCACCATGGACAGCGCCCCCACCGGTGGCCTGGGGTCCTCCCTGGCCAGCCGCGGCGGCCGCGGCGGTGAACGACGCAACACCAGCAAGCGCAGCGGCCTGCACAACCCCAGCCGGGCGATCGTCATGGCCCGCCGTGAGGCTCTCTCCAAGCGCGGCAAGTCCGCCAGCATGCCCACCAGCACCACCGCCGCTTCGGTGGCACGCCAGGCCAATCCCGACATGAGCAGCCGGGAACTGGCCCAGAAGGTGCGTGAGCTCAAGTGCAAGGTGGGTTCCGCGGGCTGTGCCCGCAGCGGCGGCACCCGCCCCACCGGACCCCGCCGCGGCCAGGCGAAGATCGATGCGGCCGCCGATGCCCACTGGAAGGTGGGGGTGAGTGAGACGGTCCGGGGCCAGGTGGTCACCGGCACCCAGGCCAACCGCTCGCCGAAGACCACCGGCAACGAAGCCAGCACCTGCCGGCCCATCACCGGCACCGAATATCTGGGGGCGGAGATCTTCCGCAGCTTCTGCCAGAACGAGCCGACCCCCCTCCAGCCCGCCAAGGTTCGGGTGAGCGCCACCACCCACGGCAACCGGGTCACGGGGAACGAAGTGGGCCGTTCCGAGAAGGTCACCGGCGACGAACCGGGAACCTGCAAGAACGTCACCGGCACCGAATACATCTCGGCCAACCAGAGCGCCGCCTGGTGTGGCGAGGCGACCCCTTCCCCCCGCAAGGTGGGGCTCACCCGCACCAGCGCCGGCCGCCCCGTGTCCGGCGTGATCGTGGAGCGTTCCGAGCGGGTCACCGGCAACGAGCCCGGAGCCGACCGCCAGCTCACCGGTACCCAGTACGTGGGCAACCAGTCCGAAGTCCCCGGACGCGCGCCCACCAAGGTCAGCAGCCTGCACACCCTGCGAGGCACCGGCATCACCGGCACCCACGTGGGCCGCAGCGAGCACGTCACCGGTGACGAGCCGGGATCCTGTCGCATGGTCACCGGCGACGAGTACATCGGCTCCCAGCAGTTCGACCGTTTCTGCGGCACCAGGCCGGCACCGGAAGCCCCCAAGGTCGGCTTCAGCGTCACCAACAAGTCCATGGTGGTGAGCGGCACCCGTACGGGCCGCTCCGACAAGGTCACCGGCGATGAACCGGGCACCTGCAAGGCGGTCACCGGCACCCCTTATGCCGGCCTCGAAGAGGCCGGCACCTGGTGCCCCTCCGACCGGGTGGCCGAGATCCGCCAGCGCACCCCCGCCCGCCTGGGCACCCCTGGGCCGCGGCTGAGCGGCCTCCAGCCCGGCATCGGCGGTGTCATGACAGGCGCCGAGCGGGGCGCCTGCGAGGACGTCACCGGCACCCCTTACATCGGCAGCGACCAGCTGGCGGGGGCCTGCGGGGCCGCCACCAGCCAGGACGCCGACTTTCCCCAGCCCCTGTCCGGCCAGCCCTGGCAGCAGTTCAGCGTCCAGTCGCCGGCCCGGGCCGCCCAGAGCGCGCGTCAGCGTCCCGGTGGTGTCACCGGGAACAGCTACGAGCAGGGCAACCGCATCACCGGCCCCTTCGACATGGCCGCCGACAAGGTCACCGGCACCGAACAGTTCCGCTTCGATCGCCGCAGCCCCGAACGGGTCCCCCTGCGTCAGGCCCAGGCCCCCGTCACGGTCGATGAGGACGCCAGACCCACCTCAAGGGTGACCGGGGAGGGGATCTCCGCCGGCCTCAACATCACCGGCGACGACTGGGACCGTGGCGAGCATGTGACCGGGACCGAGGGCGCTTCGGCCCGTCGCCGCAACCCCAGCCGCGTGGGGCCGATGTCCGCGATGCCCGGCTTCCAGCCCAAGCGCAACGAGACCCTTCCCGAGCCCACCAACAAGATCACCGGCTCCAGCGGCAGTACCGACTCCGGTTCGCTGATCACGGTGTCCGGCGGCGCCCGCGGTTAGGTCCCCGATGCCCCGCCGTCCGGCCCCCACCATCCGCCCCCTCGGCCCCAGCGCCCCCCGGCGCCGGCCTGTGGCAGCCGGTGGCGCCGATCTCTCCCGGCGCCTGGCGGCGGTGAGGCTCGGCCACGGGGCCGTGAGCCTGCATCCGCTCACCGATGCCACCGCCAACGCCGCCCTCGAGACCTACGACCGAGGCGTGAAGAATGCCTTCGACCGGATCGTGCCGGTGCTGAAGCGGCTCTCGGCCCTGCAGCACGATGACGACTTCGTGGAACGGGCCCAGGCCCTGGCCCAGCAGGAGCTGGGTTTCAGCCTGCCCCTGCCGATCCTCGAGAAGGCCTGGGTCAGCCAGCTCGACATGCGCACCCTGTTCGCCTGGTGCGTCTTCGAGACCTACGAGCAGACCAGCGACGGTTTTTTCCGCGACGATCCCCTGACGGGCCAGCCCGGCAGCCCGGCCGCGGAGGAATTCAACGCCTTTCTGCTCTCCTGCGGCTTCCACCTGCTGGATGTCACCCCCTGCGCCGACGGCCGGCTCGCCCATGCCATCGCCTTCGCCCTGCGGGTTCCGTTCAGCTCGGTGCGGCGGCGGCCCCATGCCGGAGCCCTGTTCGATGTGGAGAACACGGTCAACCGCTGGGTCAAGACCGAGCATCGCCGCTACCGGGAGGGGGTGCCCAACCCCGCCCACCAGGACACCCGCTATCTGAAGGTGGTGCTCTACCACTTCAGTTCCCGCGATCCCACCCATGAGGGCTGCGCGGCCCACGGCAGCGACGACGCCCTGGCGGCCGGCTGCGGCCGGCAGCGGCTGATGGATTTTCAGCAGGCCGTCGAGAACAGCTTCTGCTGCGGAGCCTCCGTCGACCTGCTGCTGCTGGGGATCGACACCGACACGGACGCCATCCGGGTGCATGTCCCCGGCGTGGACGGCAGCACCCGACTGGAGCACTGGCTCGATGCCGCCATGGTCTACGAGGAGACGCGCCACCTTGATCCCCAGGAGGCGCGACGCCGGATCCTGGAACTGGTGAAGGCGGCAGCGGCCAGCGCCCCCGATCCGGGCATGGTGCGCCTGATCGCCCGGCTGGTGGAGCACAACATCTCCCAGATCGACTACGTGCGCCAGTACCACGACGGCCACTACGCCGATGCCGGCCATGCCGAACGTTTCATCGGCGTCGGCATCGGCTTCAAGGAGATCCACCTGCGCAACCTCACCTACTTCGCCTACATGGACACCGTCGAGGAGGGGGCCCCGGACATGGACGTGGGGGTGAAGATCTTCAAGGGACTGAACGTCTCCCGTGGCCTGCCGGTGCCGGTGGTGGTGCGCTTCGACTACAACGGCAAGGTGCCCGGCGCCCGGGAGCGGGCGGTGCGCCACGCCCGGAGGGTGCAGGAGGCGATCGAGAACCGCTACCCCGACCTCTTCTCCCAGGGCCTGCTGCACGCTCTGCTGACGGTGCGTGACCAGGAACGGCACACCCCCGCTGAAGCGGTAGGTTCCACCATCAGCCTCGCCACCGCAGGAGGGCACTGACCATGTTGATCTGCAAGGTGGTCAAGCCCCTGGTGTCGACCAACCGCATCCCGGGTTTCGAGCACAAGCACCTGCAGGTGGTGCTGGACGGCAGCACCCAGAAGGTGGCCGTCGACGCGGTGGGCTGCATCCCCGGCGACTGGGTGATCTGCGTGGGCAGCTCGGCGGCCCGGGAGGCCGCCGGCAGCAAGTCCTACCCCAGCGATCTGACGATCGTGGGGATCATCGACCAGTGGGACCCCGACGCCGGCAAGCCTGCCCCAACCCCGGCCGCCATCGGCTCCCCGCCGGCCTCGGGCCTGAATCCGCCGGCAGGAAGCGCCTGATGGAGATCATGCAGGTCACCGGTTCCCTGGTGTGCTCCCAGCGGGTGCCCGGACTGGAGCACTGGAACCTGCGGGTGCTCCGCAACGTCAAGGGAAAACTCAGCGTGGCCGTCGATCCGGTGGGGGCCTCCCCCGGCAACTGGGTGTTCACCGCCAGCGGCTCGGCAGCCCGCTTCGCCTGCGGGAACCCGGAAGCCCATACCGATCTCACCATCGGCGGCATCATCGATTTCTGGGAGCCTGACGGGTAGGCCCCCATCGGCTCAGCCCCCGGCGCTGTGCCCCCATCCCCATGCCGCCGCTCCAGCCCCTACCCACCCCTTCCCGTCCCATGGCCAGCCGCACCCCCCGCTCCGGTCCCGACGCCGCCAAGCCCACCGCTCCGGCAGCGGCCGCCACTCCAGAAAAGCCAGCGGTGGCCGTCCCCGAAGCCAACGCCGGGGCAGCCACTCCACCGGCAGGGCCGGGCAACGCGCCGGCCCTGCCACCGGCAGCGCCGGCGGCTAAGGCCAAGCCGGCAGAGCCCAGAGCGGCGATCAGAGGCCGGACCACCCGGCCCCCCCGGGCCGCCCGCTCCAGCCCGGCGGCCCGGCAGCCGAGCCGAGCCGCCGGCGTCACCGCCCGCTCCAGCGGCTCCGGCCGCCGCGGCAGCGGCGCCGCCGGCACCCCACCCCCTACCCCCACTCCCCGTACCCCCTCCATGGCCCCCACCATCCACGGCATCGCCCTCGGCCTGATCGAAACCCGTGGCCTGGTGCCGGCCATCGAGGCGGCGGATGCCATGACCAAGGCCGCCGAAGTCACCCTGATCGCCCGTGAATTCGTCGGCGGCGGCTACGTCACCGTGATGGTGCGCGGGGAAACAGGCGCCGTGAACGCGGCCGTCAGGGCCGGCGCCGATGCCTGCGAACGGGTGGGCGACGGCTTGGTGGCCGCCCACATCATCGCCCGTCCCCACAGCGAAGTGGAGCCTGCCTTGGCCGCCTCCGGCATCAGCCGGCGGGGTTGAGGGCCATGGACGCCGTTCACCCGCGCGTCCTCGGCTACCTGGGCCGCGCCCTGAGCCTGGAGTTGTCGGCCGTGCAGCAGTACATGACCCAGGCCTCCCTGGTGGAGCTCTGGGGCGACGTCGATGCCGCCGAACGTTTCCGCCGGGAGACGGTGGAGGAGATGCGGCACGCCGAACGGCTCATCCAGCGCATGCTCCAGCTGGGGGTGGCCCCGGCCGCCTCCCAGCTGCGGCCCGCGGGCCACGCCCCCGACCTGGAGGGACTGCTTCGCCTCGATGCCGTCCTCGAGCAGGATCTGATCCAGCTCTACGCCGAAGCGGTGCGCTTCTGCCTGCTGATCGGCGACGGCAACAATGAAGACCTCTTCCGTGCGCTCCTGGGGGAAGAACAGCAGCATGGGGACGAGCTCGCTGCCTGGCTCGCCAGCCTGGGCGGCGCCCAGGCCAGGTTCCTGCAAAGGGCCACCTTCTGACCTCTCTCCCCCCTTTGGCCGACACCCTCCCGCTGTCGATCCAGCTCAGCTGGCTGATCCCCCTCTATGGGTTCCTCGGCATGGTGCTCTCGGTGCCCTGGGCGGCGGGGTGGGTCAGGCGCAACGGTCCCCGGCCGGCGGCCTATCTCAACCTGCTGGTCACCCTGCTGGCGGTGGTGCACGGCAGTCTGGTGCTGCAGGCCGTGCTGGCGCTGGGCCCCAGGCATCTGGACATCGGCTGGTTCGCGGCGGCGGATCTGGATCTGCGCATCGGCTTCGATCTTTCCCTCACCAACCTGGCGGCCCTGGAGCTGGTCACCGTCATGAGCCTGGTCGGACAGGTGTTCGCCCTGGGCTACCTCGACAAGGAGTGGTCCCTGGCGCGCTTCTATGCCCTGGTGGGCTTCTTCGAGGGAGCCATGGCCGGGGTGGTGCTGAGCAGCAACCTGTTCATGAGCTATTTCCTGCTGGAGATGCTCACCCTCTCCACCTACCTGCTGGTGGGCTTCTGGTATGCCCAGCCCCTGGTGGTGACCGCCGCCCGCGATGCCTTCCTCACCAAACGGGTGGGGGACGTGATGCTGCTGATGAGCGTGGTCGCCCTCTCGGCCTGGGCCGGATCCCTGGAATTCAACGATCTCTACGCCTGGTCAGCCAGCGAGACCCTGCCGCCCCTGGGGGCCACCCTGATCGGCCTGGGGCTGATCGCCGGGCCAATGGGCAAATGTGCCCAGTTCCCGATGCACCTCTGGCTGGACGAAGCCATGGAAGGGCCCAACCCGGCCTCGATCCTGCGCAATTCCGTGGTGGTGACCTGCGGTGCCGTGGTGCTGCTCAAGCTGATGCCCCTGCTGCGCATCTCGCCGGTGGCGATCGACGTGCTGCTGGTGGTGGGCACCATCAGTGCCCTGGGCGGCGCCCTGGTGGCCATCGCCCAGGTGGACCTCAAGCGTGCCTGCTCGTACTCGACCACCTCCTATCTGGGCCTGGTGTTCGTGGCCATCGCCCTGCAGCAGCCCTTCATCGCCCTGCTGCTCCTGTTTTCCCATGCGGTGGCCAAGGCCGTGCTGTTCATGAGCGTGGGCAGCGTCATCGCCACCACCAACTGCCAGGACATCACGGAACTGGGGGGCCTGGCCCCCCGCATGCCGGCCACCACCACCGCCTTCCTGGCCGGGGCGGCGGGCCTCACCGGCCTGCTTCCCCTGGGGTGCTTCTGGAGCTTCGGCCTGATGGTGGAGGGGCTGAACGCCAGGGTGCCGTTCTTTGCTGTCGTCGTGCTGCTCACCAACGGGCTGACGGCCCTGAACCTCACCCGGGTCTACCGCCAGGTGTTCCTGGGATCCCCCCACCCCAAGACCCGCCGGACACCGGAGGTGAACTGGCTGATGGCCCTGCCCATGGTGAGCGTCTCGGTCCTGGTGCTGGTCACCCCCCTGGTGATGGCCCGCATCGATCGGGTGCCCGGCATCGGCGCCTTCTCGGGCAGCACCGCCCTGGTGCTGGCGGCCAGCGGGGCGGCCGGCGTGCTGGCCGGCAGCCTGATCCCCCTCGACACCTTCTGGTCCCGCTCCCTGCTGCGGCCCCTGCGGCTCCTCCAGGACCTGCTGGCCTTCGACTTCTATACCGACCGCATCTACCGGGCCACGATCGTGGCCTTCGTGGCCGGCATGGCGCGGATCACCAACGGCTTCGACCGGCTGGTGGTGAACGGTCTGGTCAACCGGATCGCCGCTGGCTCGATGGCCTCGGCCCAGAGCCTCAAGCTGGGGGTGAGCGGCCGTCTGCAGACCTACATCTTCACCATGGCGGTGGCGATCGTGCTGCTGGTCGGCAGCCTCGCCTGGCTGGGGGGCTGAGCGAAGCCGTGCTGAGCGCCCTGCTGCTGATTCCCTTCGCCGGCGCCCTCGGCCTGCTCTGCTGGCCCGGTGAGCTGGCCACCGACCGCATCCGCCGCGCCGCCCTCGCCCTGCTGGGCCTGCAGCTGCTCTGGAGCCTGCGGGTGCTGCTGGCTTTCGATCCCTCCGATGCGGGCCTGCAGCTGCAGGAGTCCTTCGCCTGGGTCGACAGCCTCGGCCTCGACTACCGGCTGGGGGTGGACGGCCTGGCCATGCCCCTGGTGCTGGTCAACGCCGCCCTCACCCTGGTCTCGGGGATCTGCACCCGGGATCTGAGCCAGCGGCCCCGTCTCTACTTCGCCCTGCTGCTGACGATCAGCGGCGCGGTGAACGGGGCCTTCCTGGCGGAGAACCTGCTGCTGTTCTTCCTCTTCTACGAGCTGGAGCTGATTCCCCTCTGGCTGCTGATCTCCATCTGGGGCGGCGCCAACCGGGGCTATGCGGCCACCAAGTTCCTGATCTTCACCGCTGTCTCCGGGGTGCTCATTCTGGGGGCCTTCCTGGGACTTTCCCTGTTCACCGGCCAGGCCGATTTCAGCCTCAACCCGGTGACCAGCGCCCAGCTGGGGATGGGCACCCAGCTGGTGCTGCTGGGGGCGCTGCTGATCGGTTTCGCCATCAAGATCCCGCTGGTGCCGTTCCATACCTGGCTCCCCGATGCCCACACGGAAGCCTCCACGCCCGTGTCGGTGCTGCTGGCAGGGGTGCTGCTGAAGCTGGGCACCTACGGCCTGCTGCGCTTCTGCCTGGGCCTGTTCCCAGAAGCCTGGGCCCTGCTTTCCCCATGGCTGGCGGGCTGGGCGGCGGTGTCGGTGCTCTACGGCTCCCTGGCGGCCATCGCCCAGCGGGACATGAAGCGGATGGTGGCCTACAGCTCCGTTGGCCACATGGGTTACATCCTGCTGGCGGCAGCCGCCGCGACCCCGGTGAGCATGCTCGGGGCCGTGTTCCAGATGGTCAGCCACGGGCTGATCTCCGCCCTGCTGTTCCTGCTGGTGGGCGTGGTCTACCGCAAGACCCGCACCCGGGACCTGGAGGTGCTGCGCGGCCTGCTCAATCCCGAGCGGGGCCTTCCCCTGACCGGCACCCTGATGATCCTGGGGGTGATGGCCAGCGCGGGGATGCCCGGCATGGCGGGCTTCATCTCCGAGTTCCTGGTGTTCCGCGGCAGCATCACCGCCTTTCCCGTGGCCACCCTGCTGTGCATGGTGGGTTCCGGACTGACGGCGGTCTATTTCCTGCTGTTGGTGAACCGGGCCTTCTTCGGGCGCCTGGCGGTCACCCCGGCCAGTGGAGACCCCGTGGCCGATGCCCGGCTGGAGGTGCGGCTGCCCGGGGTGGCCCTGCGCGAAACCCTTCCCGCCATGGCCCTGGCCACCGGGGTGATCGCCCTCGGACTCCTGCCCTGGGGCCTGGGCCGCCTCAGTGAACAGGCCACCATCGCCATGGCCCAGCTCCCTGCGCTGATGGCGAGCGTGCAGGCCGGCGGAGCGATGCCATGAAACTCATCCCGCGCTCCCCCAAGCCGCCACTCACCTACAGCGGCGGCATGCCCAGCCGCGACGATCTGGTGGAGACGCTGCTGGCCGGTGGCACCCTGCTGCAGGACACCCCCGATCACGTGCTCCAGGTGGTGGATGTACTCGCGAGCTACGGCGAGGTGCTGGATGCCTACAGCGACAATCTCATCTACCAGGCCGAGAAGCAGTTTCTCAATCCCTTCCCGGTGCTCCGCTTCCTCAACGGCGACCACAGGCCGGCAAAGATCTGGCGGCACCTGCTGCACGACCGGATCAATTTCGAATACGCCGAATACTGCCAGAAGGCCATGCTCTGGCACGGAACCGGTGGCCTGGATTCCTACCTCGACAGCGAGGCCTTCGCCGCGGATTGCGCCCGCATCGTGGCCCGCAAGACCCGCCGTGATCCCCTGCTGGCGGCGCTCAACCCCCTGTTCCCCCAGTTCCTTGCCGAACTGATCCGCTCGGCGGCCACCAGCCACGCCCTGGGGCAGTTCTGGCGGGTGATGAGCGACCTGTTCATCGATCTGGCCAGGGCCGAAAAGGATGGACGGGTGCGCTCGATCGCCGCCGTGGTGGCCTTCCTCAAGGAGGGCCTGGTGGCCGCCGCGGCGGCACCGATCACCTATGCGGTGGAGATCGGCGGCGAGCGCTGCTGGGTGCTTCCCCCCGAAGCCGGCCTCACCTTCCTGGCGGACGTGGCGGTGCCCTATGTGGAGGCGGTGTTCCTGCGCGGCACCCCGTTCCTGGGCACCGTGTCCTTCAACGCCCAGGCCCAGCAGATCTCCCCCGACCAGGCCCAGTTCGCCTATGGCGCCCTCTACGCCGACCCCCTGCCCACCATGGGATCGGGGATCCCCCCCAGCCTGCTGATGCAGGACATGTACCGCCACCTGCCGGAACGGCTGCGTCAGTGGTACCTGGGTGGCACCCGCGGCGCCGGTGACATGCGCGTGAAAATCTGCATGAGCTTCCAGAAGTCGATGTTCTGTGTCACCAACGCCGCGATCGCCGGCACCTTCCCCCATCCGCTCAGCAGCTCCGAACCGGCCCAAAGGGAGGCGAACCGGGCTTACGCGGCCGCCTGGGCCACCCGGCTCTGCGTGGCCCGCACCGACTGTCTCGACGATCCGGGCTGATCTAGGGTCGGATCCATGGATCAGCCCTGGACCCGACGGCCCCGTCCCGATCGGCTTGAGCGCCGTATCGAGTTCGACGATTACGAACACACCCGCACGTTCCTGGAACGTCTCAATGGTCTCTCGGAGCAGGAGGACCGCTTCCCCGATATCAGCTTCGGCCGCACCTACGTGAATCTGACCTTGCGCGCCGAAGCCGACGATGACCCCATCGGCGAACCGGAGGAAACCTTCGCCCGGGCCATCGATGAACTCCTCTAGCGCCAATGGTCCCGGCCGGGAGGACACGGCCGCCGCGCAGGAGGCCACGCTGGTGGACCTGCGGGCGGCCTACGACGACGCCGGCATCAAGGAGGTTCTCGACGAACTGGACAGGGAACTGATCGGCCTGCGCCCCGTGAAGGCCAGGATCCGCGAGATCGCCGCTCTGCTGGTGATCAACCGGGCCCGCACCCAGGTGGGTCTGGAAACTGCCCCTCCCAGCCTGCACATGTCGTTCACCGGTCGGCCCGGTACGGGCAAGACCACGGTGGCGGAGCGGATGTCGAAGATCCTGCACGGCCTGGGCTACGTGCGCAAGGGCCATGTGGTGACGGCCACCCGCGACGATCTGGTGGGACAGTACATCGGCCACACCGCCCCGAAAACCCGGGAAATGCTCAAGAAGGCGATGGGCGGCGTGCTGTTCATTGACGAGGCGTACTACCTGTACAGGCCCGAAAACGAAAGGGATTACGGTGCCGAAGCCATCGAGATCCTGCTGCAGGTGATGGAGAACAACCGTAACGATCTGGTGGTGATCTTCGCCGGCTACAAGGAGCGGATGGACATCTTCTATCAGAGCAATCCTGGCCTCTCCTCAAGGGTAGCCAACCACATCGACTTTCCTGATTACTCCGCCACGGAACTGCTGGCGATCGCCCAGCTGATCCTGGCGGCGGAGAACTACCGCTTCAGCCAGGAAGCCGGCGCGGCCTTTGCCGAATACATCCAGCGCCGCATGCAGCTGCCCTTCTTCGCCAATGCCCGCTCGATCCGCAACGCCATCGACCGGGCCCGCATGCGCCAGGCCAACCGGCTGTTCAGCGGCATGGGCCGGGCCCTCACCAAGAGCGACCTGATGACGATCGAGGCGGCGGACATCACCGCCAGCCGGGTGTTTCAGGGTGAGGTGGAAGGGCTGGATCCAAGCCAGCCACTGATCACGGGCTGAAAGGACAACCCATGGATGGATGGTCGTACGGTCAGGACAGTTTCCACCATGGGGGGCCTTGAGAAGTAATCCCAAGATCAAAATTGGTTCGTAGAGTCGATGGAGTCCAGAATCCTGCACCACCTCTCAGCAACCCTGGAAGCGCTGTAGCGCTGGATGTCCTCGCGACGAATCTGGTAGGCACGTTGGAAGGATTGGAGGTCGCGTGTCAATGCGACCAACCCGCTCAGGACGGCCTCACGACGGCTGACATCGGCATAGACGCCAATGCCGAGATCGTTCACGATCGCCTCGATGGGACTGCCGGGGGGGCCGATGACCAGCACCGGCTTGCGATGGCCCAGATACTCAAAGAACTTTGATGGTTGATTATCAACATGCCGGGGACCAATGACCACCACCTGCCCATCCGCATCCTCCGCAAGCCAATGGGAATGGGTATAACTTACTGACGTGGATACGCTGACGAGAGAGCGAAGGCAAGAGCTTTGCTGGATTCGCCCATGGGCCTCGGGATACAGAAATCCAAAGAGATGGAGATACAGTGAAGAGGAGGCCCCCAGCTCATTGTCATGGAAAACTTCCAGAGCATCGAGCAGAGTATCAATCGGCCGCCATTGAGGCAAAACACCAAGATGAATCAAGTTCAGAGGACGCAATGATGCAACGCCACCGGATGTAACGCCAACGTTGGACATGCCAGAAGAAGCAAGCTCGCTGCGGCCACTTGTGTATAAAGACGGCATTTCCGGATAGCTGTCGGTGATCTCATAGGTTTTCTCCGGATTCACCAGCTCTGCCGCCACATAACGATCACGGGTGACAGCCGAAAGAAACATCGAACCACGGCATTGTTGGAGCAAAGCCCCCTGCCTCCCGGGATCGGAAGGGATGAAGCCTTCGGCACTCCGATAGCCGTGGGGATCCCATATCAGCACCACGAAAGGCTTGTTGAGATCACGGGCGATGGCTCCAGCCGTCTCCAGCGTGTCAAAACTGGGTGTCTTGCCTGCAATCAGGTCAAAATTCCAATGGCGGTCAGCCTCCACCACCACCTCGGTCAGGCCTCGGCGAAAGCTCCTCGCATGATCTCGACCAAGAATTCGCTCCGCCAAGGCAGCGACAAGCTGAAATACCCCCCAGAACAGATAGGGAAGAGATCGCTTCGAATGACGATTCTTCCTTACTGAGAATCGTCGTGAGAATGGAATACAGTCGGTATAATGCAAGCGCTCCGCTGGATAATCCAGAGGCTCAGTGAGAACGGAAACAAGCGGCGGAGAAGGGCCGGCAAAATGAAACTCCCACCCCTGAGATTCAAAATATGGAAGTAACTTATTGTATCTCAGTGCCTGCACACCACTGCAGCCTGGGGGCTGCGTCATCACCATCAGAATCCGTCGCATCAGCGCTTCTTACGAGAGTCAATTTGTAGCAGATCCCGCACCTGCTGCACCCGCCGGGCCAGGGCAGGGTCACTGCTGAGCTTCTTCTCCACCTGTTCCACGGCGTACATCACTGTGGAATGATCCTTGCCGCCGAAGGCTTCACCGATGCGCGGCAGGGAGAGATTCGTGTTCTGGCGCATCAGGTACATCCCCACCTGACGGGACTGGCTCACGGCCCGCTTGCGGCTGGGGCTCAGCATCTCCTCGATGGCCACCTCGAACACCTCAGCCACCTTCTCCAGCACCTGCTGGGGGGTGACCGCCACCTCGTTGCCGGCCGGATCGAGCATGGGAGCGATCGACTCCACGGTCATCGGCAGGCCGGTGATCGAGGCGAAGGCCACTGCCCTGGTCAGGGCACCCTCCAGTTCACGGATGTTGGAGGTGAAGCGGCCGGCGATGTATTGGATCAATTCCCTGGGCAGGGCCATCTGCTCCGCTTCGGCTTTCTTCTGCAGGATCGCCATGCGCGTCTCGAGATCAGGAATCTGGATGTCGGCGATCAGGCCCATGGAGAAGCGGGAGATCAGCCGCTCCTGCAGCTTGGGGATCTGGCTGGGGGGCCGGTCGCTGGCGATCACGATCTGACGGCCGGCCTCATGCAGGGCGTTGAAGGTGTGGAAGAACTCCTCCTGGGTGTATTCCTTGCCCTCGATGAACTGAATGTCGTCCACCAGGATCAGATCGGCGGCGCGGTACCGGTCCCGGAAGGCCTGCATGCCGTCCTTGCGAATCGCCTGGATCAGGTCGTTGGTGAAGGTCTCGGTGGAGACGTAGAACACCCGGGCCTCCGGATCGATCTCGAGCCGGTAGTGGCCGATGGCCTGCATCAGGTGGGTCTTGCCCAGCCCGACCCCGCCACAGATGAACAGGGGGTTGAACTCCCTGCCGGGGGCCTCGGCGACCGCCAGGGAGGCGGCATGGGCCATGCGGCTGTTGGCCCCCACCACGAAGCGATTGAAGACGTAGCGGGCGTTGAGACCGGCGCCGGGGCGGAAGAGGCTGGTGGCCACCCGGCTGCCGCCACCGGCGCCCCCCGCCGGCGCGGCCGGCGGACGCCCGGGGGTTGTGGGCGCCGGTGGCGGGGGGGTCCCGTCACCGTTGCCGCTGACCGCCTCCACGGCGGCTCCCAGCGGTTCGGCGTCAGGGGCGATCGCCACCTCTACCCGCACCTGGCGGCCGGCGTGCTCGCTGGCGACCGCGGCGATCATCACCAGATAGTTCTTGCGCAGCCAGCTGCAGGCAAAGCTGTTCGGCGCCTCCAGCCGCAGCAGACCGTCGTCATAGCTGCGGCAACGGGCGGGGCGGATCCAGGTCTCGTAGGTGGGCTTGCTGAGCCTGGCCTGCAGATCCTGGCTCACCCGGTGCCACAGCTCATCACCCTGCTGCACCAGGAGCCCACGACGCGATGGCCGAATATAGGCATCCCTCGCCCGGGGGTCCGTCTTTAATGAAGCCTTCAGCGATGCCCGCCCGCTTCCGAATGCTCAAGCCCCCTTTTCCGTCACGCCTCACCCTGGCGGTGGCCGCGGCAGGCCTGCTGAGTTCCTGCGGTGCCATCCGCCTCTCCCTGCCGGGCCTGCAGCCGCCGGAGCAGCCCCGCATCAGCGATGCGGCCCCGGCCCCGACCCTGCAGCCGAGCAGTTCGGTGATCGTGAATGCTGTCGAGAAGGCTGGGCCGGCCGTGGTGCGGATCGACACGGTCAAGCGGACCGTGAACCCCCTGGGGGGAATTTTCGGCCGTGGCCCCGCCATCCAGCAGCAGCAGGGGCAGGGCTCGGGTTTCATCACCCGTTCCGACGGGGTGCTGCTCACCAATGCCCACGTGGTCGAAGGCGCCAGCGAGGTGAGCGTGACCCTTCCCGACGGCCGCAGCTTCACCGGCAAGGTGCTGGGGACCGATCGCCTCACCGACGTGGCGGTGGTCAAGGTGGTGGCCTCCAAGCTGCCGGTCGCCACCCTGGGGGACTCCAACAAGGTGCGGCCAGGGGAATGGGCCATCGCCATCGGGAACCCCCTCGGCCTGAACAACACGGTGACGGCCGGGATCATCAGCGCCATCCAGCGCACCAACGCGGTGGGCGAGGGCCAGCGCGTGCCCTACATCCAGACCGACGCGGCCGTGAACCCCGGCAACAGCGGTGGCCCCCTGATCAACGACCGGGGCCAGGTGATCGGCATCAACACCGCCATCCGCCAGGCCCCGGGGGCCGGCCTCAGCTTCGCCATCCCGATCAACACCGCCAGTCAGATCGCCGCCCAGATCCTCGACCGGGGCTATGCCAGCCATCCCTACATCGGCGTGCGCCTCCAGGCCCTCACCCCCCAGCTGGCCAAGGAGATCAACGCCACCACCGACGAATGCCGCCTCCCCGAGGTGAACGGGGTGGTGGTGGTGGAGGTGATGAACAACAGCCCGGCGGCCCGCGGCGGGCTCAAGCCCTGCGACCTGATCGAGAAGGTGGGGGACAAGGCGGTGAAGAACGCCTCGGAGGTGCAGCTGGCGGTGGACCGGGGCCGGGTGGGCGAGCCGCTGACCATCACGGTGCAGCGGGATGGATCCCCCAGGACCCTCACCGTCCGCCCCGCGGAACTGCCGCGGGAAGGCTGATCCGTTCGATGGTCCCGCTCAAGGGCCGGCCCCAGCTGGTGATGATGGCCCGCTGGCCGGCACCGGGTCGCTGCAAGAGCCGCCTGGTTCCGGGGGTGGGCCGGGCCCGGGCCGCTGCGATCCAGGCCCGGCTCACCCGCCATGGCCTGGCGGCAGCCGCTGAGGCGCGCCGGGCCATGGGCCAGCACCCTGAGGGCCCTGCCGATGGCCTGTGTGTGGTGCTGGCAGCCAGTGGTCTGGGACCGAGGGCCGCGAGCCGCTGGGGCCGCTGTCTGGGGGTGGATCGGGTGGTGACCCAGGGCCCCGGCAGCCTGGGGTTGCGGATGCAGCGTCAGATGCTGCGCGGCTGCCGGGAGGGGGCGGCGGCGGTGGTGGTGATCGGCAGTGACCTGCCGGAACTCGCCGCCGAGGACGTGCTCGGCGGCCTTCCGGGCCCTGGAGCGCGCCTCCCTGGTGCTGGGACCGGCCGGTGATGGCGGCTACTGGCTGATCGGCCGCCGGAGGCCGACCCCCCAGATCTTCAGCGGCATCGACTGGGGCAGCGATCAGGTGCTCGAGCAGACTCTCGGTCTGGCGCGACGGGCCGGCCTGAGCACGGCTCTGCTGGCCGAACGCAACGATCTCGACCGGCCCGTGGATCTGGGACGCTGGCGGTGAGGCCGCCCCTGAGCGTCGTGATCGCCGCCTGCGACGAAGCCCGGGGACTGCCGGCCCTGCTGGCGGATCTGGCCATGGGCCCCTCTCTCGTGCGGGAGGTGCTGGTGGTGGATGGCGGCAGCAGCGACGGCACCCCTCGGCTGGCCGTCCTGGCCGGCGCCGACGTGCTGCACGATGGCCGCGGCCGTGGCGGCCAGCTGGCCAAGGGCGTGGAGCACAGCACGGCGCCCTGGCTGCTGCTGCTCCATGGCGACGTGCGCCTGCCTCCTGGATGGGCCCTCGCCCTGGCTGCCGCCATCGCTGCCGGTGAGGACAACGCCTGGGCTTTCCGGCTGCGCATCGACGCTGACGACCCGGCCCTGCGCCTGGTGGAACTGGCGGTGGCCCTGCGCAGCCGCTGGCGCCAGCTTCCCTATGGGGACCAGGGGCTGTTGCTGGCGCGCCGGCTCCACGATGCCGCCGGGGGCATCGCCCCGCTGCCGCTGATGGAGGATCTCGAATTCATGCAGCGACTGCGGGCCCGCGCCCGGATCCACAGCCTGGGGGCGGCCCTGCGGGTGAACGGCCGGCGCTGGCAGCGGCTGGGGGTGTGGCAGACCGTGCTGGCCAATGCCCGCTTGCGACGGGCGTGGCGCCGCGGCACCCCGGAGCAGGAACTCGCCAGCCGCTACTACCAGCACACCGCTCAGGGGGCGTACCAGAAGGCGCAGC
Source organism: uncultured cyanobacterium (assembly GCA_963772735.1). GTDB lineage: Bacteria > Cyanobacteriota > Cyanobacteriia > PCC-6307 > Cyanobiaceae > Cyanobium. Next base: position 300,777 of record CAVYYO010000005.1, read on the forward strand.
GCCGCTGGGAGGGCTCCAGCTCCCAGCCCTGAGCGGCGTAGAAGCCCACCACGTCGGGGTCGGCGAACAGGCTCACCCGATCGATCCCCCTGGCCCGCAGCTGCTCCAGCACGTAGTCCATCAGTTCCTTGCCCAGGCCGGCGCCCTGGTACCGCGGATGCACCGCCACGTCCCAGATGGTGGCCTCCACCACGCCGTCCCCGGTGCAGCGGGCGAACCCCACCAGCCGCGGCATCCGGGCGTCGTGGCGCCAGAGTCCCACCTGGAGGAGGCTGTGCTGCAGGGCCTTGCGCACCCGCCTGAGGGGGCGACGGCTCCAGCCGACCAGCCCGTCGCGCTGAACCTCGATCAGGTCACCAAATGTCCGTCCTGCCATCGATTCGATGCGTTTCCCCAAGGACTTGTTCCGGAGCCATATACCTCTGGGTGCCCGCAATCTGCTGCTTGTTCCAAGCGGGCATGCCATCCGAAAGCGCCAATCCAAAATCCGTTAGCTTCACCGTGTCCTGCTCGCCAATCAAAATGTTGGCAGGCTTGAGATCGCGATGGATTAGGCCTTTGCTGTGCAGATGCGAAAGTGCTAACGCAACCTGCTTCATCAGAATCAAGGCGCGACGAATGGAGATTGGTTGTGAGCCAGCGAGTTCGTGTCCCAATGTGACGCCGGCCACATACTCCATAATCAGGTAGGGATAATTCTTCCAAACTCCCGTGTCAAAAACTCGCACCACGTTCGGATGGTCTAGGCTCGCGGCCGATCTTGCCTCTGCAATCAGAGAAAACTGCTTGCTCCGTTCCGACGATTCGTTCGATCGAGATATCTTGATACAAACATCACGTTTCAGGGCGCTATCTTCGCCGACGAATACAACTCCAAAGCCACCCGCGCCAATTCGCTTTCGAATGACGTATCTGCCGACACAACTACCTGGCTCAAGTTGGTTGATCTCGTCGGAATTGGCAGACAGATTCGTCGCCGGCTCTACTTGCTTGGTGGGCGCATTGTCGTTGTCCTGAAACTCAAAACTGTTCTCTTCCGATTGCGACATTTCTCACTCGCTGATGCACCTTAAATCCCGACTCCAACGCCCTAAAACGCCCTACAACGCATTGAAGTGGGTTGTATCCGAACGGATCGCCGATACCTAGCCCATCTCCCATTCTAGCCTCATCGAGACAAGGGTGGGCGTAAGGTCGGATCGGATTCTCCACGAAGACACGTGGACACGAAGAGAAAGCCAAGACATTTGCGCAGGAGTGTCAAACAATTGTCTCAATTGTTTTAAGCAACGATTGGGACAATCGTGCGACACTAAACAAACCACTAATTTGGCACGAGCTTGCCGATGTAGTGGCCCCTGACGAGCTTGATGCGTAAATGGCTTGGCAGGAGACTCGCCTTCCCAATTTTCCCTAAGTGTTTTTTGCGGTTCTAAAGTAAGACTTTTTCCAAGGCCATGGCACTCCCACGGCCAAGCGGATTCTACTTAGAATACCGTAGACATCAAAATCCGCCACTCGGTGCTTACCGATGGTCCCCAGTCAATAATCGCGACAACCGCCGATCACCAATTAAACAATCCATGAACGCCCCACGCATCGATTTTGAATTCTGCACAACTAGACGAGCCTTCGCATTTGCCTTCGAATTGATCTTCGTTTTAACCATGCCGACGCTATGCAGCGCTGAGCGCATTCTGAATTTTCCAGCAGCGGCGCCAGTCGGCGTCGTAACATGCTCAACACTGCCAACCTACGACGGACCATTTATCGTCTATAGCAACACGATGCTTTCGGTTCAGCGAGCGCAAGGTAACGTACTCGTGCCTGACGACTGCTTTGTAAAACTGGAGATCACGGGTAGGGCTTCGAAAGACCTAACGTTCCTCTCCAAGCTACCTCTAGACTCAGTCCATTCCTTGACCGTTAAGGACGCAAAGCTCAATCGCGAGCAAATCCTTCTTGTTGCTGGAGTACATTCCTTAACTCAGTTGAATTTCGACAGTTGCGAGTTCTCCGAAGATGCCTTTTTTGAGATCCCAGCATTATCGCAATTGGTTTCTCTTCAATGCCGCAGTCTCGAAAATGCTCAGCGAAAGAGCCCCAAGTTGGAACTTTGGATAAAGGATTTAAAAAACTTAGAACGTCTTCACGCTTCGCCACCACTCCAGGCAGCGGCCTGGCAATTCCTAAAGGGTCATCCAAAACTAACATGGGTCAACACCGACGTAACAAGCGAGCTACCTCAACGCCTCATCGCCTTGCAGCAACTTCCTTCGCTAAAGGGACTCAATGTTTTCATGTCTGCAGGATCCGAAAGTGCTTGGCTGGACGGGATCGGACTTCTAACCCAATTGCAACGTATCTACTGGATTGGAGGAATGGTCGACGTAACCATCTTGACTGAGTTAGCGGATTTGCCTCGCCTTACCAAGCTCGACTTACTCAATATCACCGCGGATGATGCGTTCTGTTCTGGACTGCAGGCTTTGAGTGAGCTCGAGGATTTGCAAATCCATCCTGCAGGTGATTTTAAAAAACAGTACGCGCAATTGCCGCAATCGCTTTTTCTATTGCCAAAACTGAAACGTTGGCCCATCCTTGAAATGGTCGACGAATCGACCTTGCATGCCATTTGCAAGCTGGAGAACATTGAGCGATTGCAATTGCATGGTTCGGTCAATGTAAACCGACAGCAGTTCGACCAGCTCGGAAAACTCAAAAATTTAAAGCAGCTCGAACTCCACCACATCGATGTAGACGATTATTGGCTCCAAAGCGTTGTCGGACTTGAAAAGCTGGAGTACTTAAACTTGTGGGCGACTAGAGTAAACGGACCTGGTTTTGAGGCACTGAAGAATTTAAAGAGTCTTCGCAAACTCCACATCTATAACGAACGCTCAGAAATCGACTTGACGTCCATCGCTCGCTTGCCAGCCCTCGAGGAATTCCACCTCTGCGGGGACAACACTCCTGCGGAACTATGGCCGCTTCGAAATTGCACAACGCTGAAAAGAATCCGATTTTGGTTTGGTACGAAAGTAGACGACTCGACGGCGGCCTGGATGGGTTCATGTCCAAATCTATCAGAACTGACCATGGAAGGTGGTCTGACCGACAATGCCACTCGGTCTTTAGCAGCGCTCCCGGCACTTCATTCCCTGTTCATCGAATCGACCAAAGTTACCGCAGAAGGGGTCGTTAGACTTGCTTCGATTCCTTCAATGCACCAGCTGATCGTTGACACTACCTCCGAAATTGATCCAAAAACAAACGAGGCAATACGAGATCAATTCCCAGCGATTCCATTTGTACTGATTCGCAAGAACGAATCGGAATAGCATGCGGGGGCTAGGTCTTTGATCGCGGCCAGAATTCAGTGAGTTCTGATTCGTAGCTGGATTCGCAAGAATTCAGAACTCACTGAATTCTTGCGAATCCAGCTACGGTTGTTTCGAATTCGCCGTTTCTGCCGCTTCTAATTCCAAGCGACCTAACTCGGCACCCGTCGAATCGAAAACGGATTCCGCTAGTGTCAAGTTCGATCCAGGTTAGCAATACATCGAGCGACCGGCCGACCGTTAGCACTCCAAACCTGTTGCGAACTTAGGCACTTGGCCCGCGTTCGCGTTAGCGACCATAGAAAACGATGGTTCGATGCGGACTCGTCGTCAACCTATTTACTCTTCGCGCTCCAGACCGGGGAAAAGGGTTGCGACGGTTCAACCAGCTCATTGACGGCCCGCACTAGCATGATCAAAGAAGGGCCATCCGTTGGGAATTGCTGCACCAATGCGCCAAAGGCGCGAACAGCTTCGCGAAAATGACTTCCCGACTCATAAAGCTCTAACGCTAAGCCATAGGCAACGACGAGTTCAACATTCTCAGGGGAGTCGTTTGGTAACAATTCGAAAATATCTAAATCACCGTCGAGGCCGACAACTTTCGCTCGACAGAGTCTTCGCTTGAGCAAGTCGTTTGGCAAACATTTGGCCGTTTCCGCATCCATGAGTGCCGACACTTTCCAGTGCTTGGTAAGACCCTGAATCCGGCTTCCCAAATTCACCGTTCTACCCATCGGGCCATACTTGAATTTTTGTTTGGAACCCGTATTTCCAACGCGTGCAGGTCCGGTGCAAATCCCTATCCCGAAGTCGATACCGCCCGGTATTATCTCTCTGTATCTCTCGCTCATCTCTTTTCGAAGCGCCATCATTTCACGTGCGGCCATGGCTGTTCGAAACGCATGATCTGGTGAATTCTCTGGCGCTCCCCACATTGCAAATAACTCATCCCCTACGTAATCAACCAACACTCCATCCGATCCCAGAACCAAAGCCGATAGCTCACTCAGTATATCGCCAATCCATGACATGGCAGCTTTGGTGCCAATCAAATCCGTCGTATGACTGAAGCCTCGAATGTCACAGAACAATACCGACACCTCGACATCCTCCCCTTCTAGCAAGGACGGATTGAGGCTGATTGCTTCCGTCACTTTGGGCGAGAAGAATTGTTGGTATTTCGTAACGAGTGCCTCCCGTTTTAAGCGTGCAATACTCGAAGAAATCGCGGTCGCAAGAATTGCAATCAATCTTTGTTCGGCTTCCATGACCTTTCCCAATTGCCACTCCACGTTTAGCATTCGGTCAGCATACAGGACCCCAAGAATTTCTTTGCCACCTTCGTGAATATCGAGAATAGGGCAGGCGACCGCGGTATGTAGCAATTGAACACTCATCGATTGAAGATCGGACGAGCCGCGACGCGATTTTGGATATACCACAATTCGCTTGGTCTCCAAAACTTGCGTCAGCAGGGTGTTGGATGGCGGGCGCAAGCTCGCTTCGTCCATTCGTGGATTCACAAAACGCCGTGACGCATCAAATTCCCATTGCTTGCCATCCCACAAAATGACTTCGGCTCGATCCACATCGATAATACTCGCGACCGCCTGCGCGACTCCTGAATAGAAGCCTGCGGAAGAAACCGGGCGTTGCATTGCAGCGACAGCTTGCCCCAACCACTCCAGTACGACTTGGACATCAAGCTGGGAACCGCTTCCCCCTTGCATTGAAAATCGAGAGAAGCTCTGTTGAGGCTCAAACAACTCATTGCCCGAGAGTCTCATGGGTGTTACACCTAAGGCGCAAAGGCTACCCTCCCATGCCTCATCCAAGAATTGAGATTTCTGCACCACACCCGATTCAAACGTCAGCGAGATACTCTCCGGCAATTGAATTTTGGAGGGCAACTCAAGGGTGCAACTTTCATTGGAAGCAAGAGTCTTGACACCCGGTATGGCAATGGTTGCGCTTTTGTGAAGGTTCGTAATTCGCCATCGGTTCGCTCCGATGGGATCAAGCCGTACGAGTGAACGAGGTACGGTTCGCAGTTCTAACTCCGCAATAATCAATCGCCATTGCCCGTGTGGATTTTGATACAAAAGCGGCTCTTCGGGTTCGCCCATTTGCCTTCGCCCAATCTCAACTGCAGCGTCGACCGATGCAGAATAGACACGGGACCCATTTCTAGTGACTGTTACGCGTAATGACACGGTCAGAACTAACCCCTCTTTCAAGTATCGCAACCCATGGATTGGAACGAATGTACTCTACACGGTATGCGCATTCGTTGTCCTTGTGAAATCGCATCGAGATCGGCTATACTTTAAGCAAAGTTCGGGAAGCGTCATTGGCTTGTAAAATGCAAGGTGAATTCAATGGACCGGGGATTACTTGTGGCTTTGCTTGCCCTTCAGAATCAGTTTATCCTCCCATCGCAGTTTTTGGTCGGATTTCAGACTTGGCTGCTGAATCGAACCCACACGTTCGATCAAATCCTCGTCAGTCATACGTTCATAACAGAAACACAACGCGAAAGCCTCTCTTCAACGCTTGTCGCAATCCTAGAACACTCGCACAATGAATGGCAAAAAGCAGTCCCCGCAAATCTTACCTCGGGCACCGTTTATCAGGACATGTTGGCTCTTGCGAAAAACGACTCGGTTGTTTTGGACTGGGTGAAGCAAATCGGAATATCGAACGCTACCGTTCCATTACCAACCGAAGCCATCGGAAAACTGGGGTCAGAAAAAGATCTGTATGCCACGATCGATTTTGACAACGATCTCGAACCCTATGCAACTTTGACCGCAGGCGACGAAGACCAACCAAAACAATGAAATTTCGCTGAGTTCATGACGATCCGTCCTGATTTTTGTCGCCCCTGGTAGCGGACAGTCCCAGTAAAGGACGGTCGTGGTAGTGGACGAGGCTACGAGTCCCGCGGGCACAGTAGTGGCAATAGGACTCGAAGCGAGCGTCGAAATCGAAATGACCGTAGCTGGATTCGCAAGAATTCAGAACTTCCTGAATTCTGGCGAATCCAGCTACGAAACTTAGTCTGTTTTACTCTGCCGTTCGCCCTAAACCTCGTCCACAACCCTAATTTCTAACGCACAGCGAACTACGGAGCGATTTTTGAAACGATATTGCTCGACGAGTCATCGTCATCCGAGGCAATAACTGCCGTCACCACAGCTAACCCGGCGATTCCCAAAGCTCCGCCACCTAACCCGCCGCCAGCAAGGCCACCGCCACCGCCACCCCCGAATCCTCCTAGGCCGCCACCGCCAAAACTCCCGCCTCCACCTAACGATCCAACTCCCACACCGCCACCAGCCATGTTGGCCCCTGGAACTGGAGGTAAGGTTGATGAAGCGATATCTGACTGGCCATAAGCTTGCCAAATCCGATCCGTGATTTGGGGAACCAGTTTTGGAGGGCACAGAAAGACAAATAGTTTTTCGTTTGAATCGCCTTGAACAAACGCAACCGGTTTTCCTGACGGGACTTGTCTCCGTCCAACTAGCTTTTCCGCTGGAAGGATGTCAAATGCGAAAGAAGAGTAGCCCGCTGGCCCCGCGGCTATGACGCTGTAGATGCCCGGCTTCAGACCAGCAACATTAAAGCTTCCATCTCTGGCATCCGAATCGGTTCGAGCAACCACTTGATCGTCTTTCAGAAACGTCAACTTAGCATAACGAAGATTTTCGGCCAATTCTTTATCGGCAACCACAATTTTCCCAGGCAAATTCCCGTCATTGCGAAGTCGTACGCTGTATGGATTAACCGACTGCAATTTGTATTCATTCGCTTCATAGAGCTTCCCTCCTGGCTCGTCGGTGGGAACAATGCCCCTGGCTAAAGAACCCAAGATTTCCTCTCGGTTAACTGGAGTTAAAGGCAAGCTCACTGGTTTGGAGGAAAGGTTTCGCTGTGTTGCATTTTCCGCACTTACGGTCAACAAAGGAACCGCAGCATGGACCTTCTCATCGACCACCAACAGAGCGTGCAGTTCATCGGGTTGCACATCGGTGAAGGTCGCAATCCCCCTTAAATCTGTCGTCGCTTCCTTTTCGTTTCCATTGGAATTTAGCAATCGCACAAGCAGACTTGATTTGGAAATTTGAGGACTAATCGCCCCCATCGCGACCAAAGCAACTTCCATCTTGTTGCCATCTACTCTCACCATAAAGTCCTCGGGGAGTTCTATCTCTTGGCCTTGAGCATTCAGAAATTTTACTAGCCGAAGGTCTGCTGCTTTGTTATCGTCGTTGGATTGAGCTAGTAGGCTCGACGCCCCAATCGCAGCAAAACCTAAGACAAAGGCGGCAATCGCAAACCGCGAAAATGTGGGCTTACTAAAATCGGCGCCATTCACACGAATGATACAACCGCAAGAGTCTGATTGAGACACGATAACCTCGATGTGCATGCTTAAGACGATTTCAACGCGATCTGTACTTGGCCGGAGAGAAAACTCCGAAATGCTTGTCGCGCAGGTTTACATAATCTGCAAATAGTAGCCTAACTCCCTCCGAGAGTCCAAGCAAAAAAGTCGCAACCTTGTCGCACCCCCCGTTCGCTCTGAAAAAATGCAGCAAATGAGGTGATTAAATCGATTTTCCCACGCAAAACCACCTCGCGCCGCGTTGCAATTGAAAATTGGGTGGGGTCGTGGACGAGGCAACGAGTCCTCTGCGATTCCCTGGGTGCACACAAGCCTATTCTCGGCCAAACTCCACTACCGACCTGCTTTTCTTACGACCGAGAAATTGCTAAGGTCGGTACCTTTTTGTTCCAAATCTTCGTCCATCAATTTCGGTGCACGCTGGCTCTCCATCAAATCTCCATCCAGTAGCTTGACGCGGCTTGAACCGATGCCGTTAAAAACCCATCCACCGTCACAATTGACAAGGGTAATGTGATCGCTGTTCACTTTGACTGGCGTATTCAATTTGGTCTTGGCTAACTCCCCAACCATTTCAATCAAGCTTCTTTTTTCGGGAAAACCAGTTCCGTTGATCAGCTCACGCGAGGGATCGACAAAAATTCCGCAGAGGCAATTCGAGAATGTACCTGTATCGAATTCGACGGAGCCTGAAGAAACATAAACGGCCGGTGTGATTTTCTGCGGAACGTCGCGTGCCTCAACGATCAAAGCACCCAGCTTGACTGAGGCTCCTTTGCTCAAGACGGCTAATCCATAGTTAGCGACACCGAGAAGGTTCAGTTCATTGCCAACGACAACTCCGCCATCCACGAGCATGCCAACAAAGCTCGTATCCCGAACTGCACAATGGCTTACGTCGATTGAACTTTGGTTGAGAAGGATTCCGCACGCAGCACCAAAAAAATCACAGTCGCTACACTTCACTTCCGAATTCTCCGTAATCTGCAACGCGACTCTATTTCGATTGCTATTAATATCCCGCAGGCCGTCCACATTCACCCGAGATAGATCGACTTTGCTTTGTTTCACGCTCAAACCATAAATCGCGTTCCTAATCTCGCAAGGCTCATCGACCGTCCCCTTGATCACGACTGCTTTGCATGCCTTGGTTTGGATTCCGATATCGCAGTTGTCGAATAGACAATTTTCAATGGTAAGTTCCGTGGCTGGACTGTCCATCCAGTCGATGCCAGCCATGCAAGGCCCTTCAAACACGCAGCGCTGAAGCAAACCGAATGCGCCTGACGCCTGAACTCCGATCCGCTTTAAACTAGCATCCGCGTTCCCTGAAAAGTTGAATGCGGAATCGCGGATGGAAATCGAAGACGTTTTTTCCCCGGAGACAGCAACATCCACAGTGGACTGGAATTTGCATTTGTCCGCCACCAAGGTTGCATTCGCCCTTGCCTTGACACAGTTATAGGACTGATTCGAACTTGCAAAGACTTCGCACTGCGTGAGTTGCAAGCTGCCCCCAGCTAAATCGATCGTGTTGTATTTCGCCGCCTGAGAATCGAGGGTTATCTTCTCGATCGAAACCTGGCTGTCGGCTTGGATTTTGACACAAGCCTGCTCCGTTGAAAGGATCTTAACGGCACCTTCCCCAACGAGGTGAATTGAACGATCGATCACGATGGATTCGCGATAAGTGCCGGCTTGAATGGTGATTGTTTCTCCTGCTGCAGAATCAGCAATCGCTTTCGCAATCGAGTCGTGAGTTCCTTTACCGCTGATCGACACCATAAACGGTTTACTAGGAGGAAGCGGCGTTGGTTCAGCAGTAATCTCCTTCGTTTTGACCACCGCGTTTCCAAGATCGCTTGGGCCAGTATCATCGGCATCTCTATTTTCATTTCCAATACTGCCAGTGCTTGGTTCCCCGCTTTCAGGTCCCGAGTTTGTTTGCTTAGGCGTCTCAATCACAGTCGCGAATGGCCCGAATTTGGCAAACGTCGCAACACCCGCGACCCCTGCCACCAGGGCAATGATCAACAGTGCCGGTCCAGCGATTTTCCAACTTACATTGGACTCACGGACCGTAGCACCTCCCATAGTATCTCGAAGAGTCGAGTGAGCAGAGCTTAAATCGCCGAAGCCACGCGCCGTCTGGCCTCCCTGGTTTGTCTCGCCGGCAGCACTGTACTGCACCCAACCGTCGAACTCAGGGCTTTAAAGGCTCCTGTTCGCGATAACGACATTGAACTGACCGTTTCCAAAAATGGAATCGATTCTGCGATTGCATCCAGTTCCGCAATCAGCTCTCGGACACTCGCGTAACGGTCTCCAACATTCTTTGCACAACACTTTCGGAACACCGCGTCAAAAGCACTTGGGATTTTCGGATCGCGTTGGTGGATCGGTCGAGGATCCTTGTTCTTGATTTGGTCTCTGAGTTCATTCAACGTCGCTCCAGTAAAAGGGGTCTTCCCTGAAAGAAGCTCATATAGAATAACGCCCAGCGCCCAGATGTCGGAACGACCGTCCAACCATTCGACCCGGCCCGAAAATTGTTCGGGCGACATGTACATTGGTGTGCCCGCAATTTCCCGACCCTTTTTATTTTGTTCGTCATCCTCGAGGATTGCGAGGCCAAAGTCGGCCACATAAACCCGCCCCTCGGGCTCAACCATAAGATTTTCAGGTTTCAAATCTCGATGGACGATCCCAGCCGTATGGGCTGCATCCACCGCCAAGCAGACCTGTCGCATGATGTCGACGGTCTGCAATAGCGGCAATCGATGGTCGTCCTTCTGCAGGATTTCTCGCAACGTTGAACCTTCGATCAGTTTCTGAACGACAAAGGGTTCGCGGTTGACCGTCATTCCCACCTGGTAGATTGGAACGATCGAGGGATGATCCAGTTTGACTGCCTTTTGCGCTTCGTCGATGTACTGCTGACGGTGGGCAGGATTATCAATCAGCGGTCGCTTGATAGCAACCTTGCGGTCCAGCAATTCATCACGGGCACGATATACGACCCCAAATGCACCACGGCCCAATTCACCCTCTACGACAAATCCTGGGATATCCGTGGGGAAGTCATTCTTGATAGGTTTCCCAACCGATGATTCAAGGCTGGATGGTTCGCTTCCCTCCGAACGCCTCGTCATATCTATATCTGCGAACTGCGTAGAATAGACATCGATGGAAGCGGCATTCGGCTCTGCCTCTTTCGAATTTATCGTAACCGAGAAATCTGTTGTTTGGTTCGGAATCGCCGATTCAACTTGCGTTTCATTCGGTTTCAAGTTGCCTTTGTCCGGCCCAGTCATACAACACCTCAGGATGGAAATCGCGACCAGCGTAAAAACACGTGGCCCTAAACGGTCTAGGGAATGGGGGCCAAGGAGGCACCGGTAGCAAGCCTACTAACGTTGTACCACCATCTTAAACTTGCCGCTCAAGACCCACCAGACGTTGGAAACAAAATGAACGCCCTAAGTTGCCGCAAGTCGCTCCGAGGGGCAACTACTAGGGAGAAATGGCAAAAAAATCGCGTTCCAAGCCGTCAAAATTAGCAAGACAACAATCGCATCCTCGCTAAATTCCTTAGAGACAATTCAATGGCTTCGTCGAACGAATTGCCTGCAATCTCAATCTGCATGACTCTCGTAGCCAAATCAGCTCGAACTTTTGATGCGATTTTCTCAACCGGAACAGCACCGTTTAATTGTTGCAGTACGATTCGGTCCATTTCAGAGAGCATGACGTTGTGATGACTCAAGTTCGTAACCTTGCGCACCAAATGGGACTGCGATCTCGCAGCATCGACTTGCCAGAGGCATGGCCTCCAAGCCGTATCCATATGCGGGTGGGACGGTATGGAACTCCACGTGACCGGACGCGAAAGCTTGGAAAAACATTCGGCGTAACCTATCTTCGTCGACTCGGTTTGGATTAAACCGCTGAACCTCAACTAGTAGTTCGCTAAAAACCCAGTTCGATCTTTTTGGTTCTGCGAGGATACTCAAGGCGGAATGCAAATCGGGATCTTCAATCGCTAACGTGAGGCCACTAAATCGATTGCGGAAGTGCGTTGGGGACTGCGTTCGAAGAAGCTGCGATTCCAAGAAGAATCGATCGACCATTGTGGGTACCAATGTCCGACGCGGAGTTTTGCCTGCATGGCAAACAAGCGACTGACGATAAGTGCGCTGCGCAAGAAGTCGAGATACTGCTCCAGTCGTATTTCGTCCCCTGATATCCTCTCAAGTGTTTCAAGGGTATCTCTTTTCACGTCACCCTGGAACGTCGACTCGACATCGGCTTCACAAACATGACGCAGTTTTTGAGCCGACAGCGAAGACGCAAACTCGTGAAAGTATACTGGAATGTTGTTCGTTTCAAAAAAGTCATGACCGGCATACTCGTTCGCTCTGACAGACAGAGCTTGCAATTCGCTCCTCAGCAGCATGCCATAGGGATTTGATGCCGCGACGTTTTGCGCCATGAATTCAAGCAACTGCCTCGCCTGAACGATTTTTTCCTGAGCGTTCTCGATGCCTTGAGTGTGAAACTGCATCATATGAAGCCGCAACGACAAGAACCGGGGAGAGTCGCCAATGAGTATCGAAGCCGCACCGCTCGAAAAGCCCAAGCGCAATTACAACATCCTCTTCGGCCTGACGCTTCTGGCGCTGCTGGTGCTGCTCTGGATCATCCTGTCGGTCTCGACGGCGAGCTTTGCCACAGGCAACAACATCGCCAACCTGCTGCGTCAGGGCTCGATGATCGCGATCCTGGCGGTGGGGCAGACCTTCGTCATCATCACCGGCGGCATCGACCTGTCGGTCGGCGCCGTGGTCGGCTTCTGCACCGTGGTGACCGCCATGATGATCAATGCCGGCTTCCCGGTCTGGCTCGCCGTCATCGCCACGCTGCTGACGGGCGTCGCCATCGGCATCTTCCACGGTTTCGGCATCGTGCGCATGGGCCTGCCGCCCTTCATCATCACCCTGGCGACCCTGACCTCGCTGCGCGGCATCGGCCTCTTGATGACTAACGGCAATTCGATTTCCATCAACAACGACGCGTTCCAGGAGTTCTCGCGCGGCTCCTTCGTCGGCGTGCCGAACCTGTTCTGGATGGTGGTGCTGGTGGGCGTGCCCGCCTACATCTTCCTCCATCACAGCCGCTGGGGCCGCTACCTCTTCTCGGTCGGCTCCAACGCGGAGGCCGCGCGCCTTTCCGGCGTCAACGTCCAGCGCACGATCTACATGGCCTACACGCTGTCGGGCCTCTGCGCCGCCTTCGCCGGCGTGCTGCTCGCCTCCCGCATCGGCATCGGCAACCCGACGCAGGCGGAGGGCTGGGAACTGCAGGCCATCGCCTCCTCGGTCATCGGCGGCACGTCGCTGTTCGGCGCGGTCGGCTCGGTGCACGGCCCACTGCTCGGCGCCTTCATCCTGGCGACGATCAACAACGGCGCCAATCTGCTCAACGTCAACTCGTTCTGGCAGCGCATCATCACCGGCGGCCTCATCATCGTCATCGTCTATTTCGACGGCTTGAGACGGCGCGGCGGCAAGTAGGGCAAACTGCACTCGGACTGCGAGACCACGACCATGAAAGCTGTCGTCTGCCGGGCCCCCGGTGATCTGCAATTCACCGACGTGCCGCGGCCCGGCAGCCCGCCGCCGGGCTGGGCGCTGCTTTCGGTCAGCCATGTCGGCATCTGCGGCACCGACTACCACATCTTCGAGGGCAAGCACCCGTTCCTGCAATATCCGCGCATCATGGGCCACGAGGTCTCGGGCCGGGTCGCCGCAGTGGGTGAGGGCGTCACGCTCGCCGTCGGCGAACCGGTCGTCGTCAATCCCTACCTGTCCTGCGGCACCTGCATCGCCTGCCGGAACGGCAAGCCAAACTGCTGCATGGCCATCCAGGTGCTCGGCGTGCACCGCGACGGCGCCATGTGCGAGGAGATCCTCGTGCCGGCCGGCAACCTCTATCCGGCAGGCGAGCTGTCGCTGGAGGCAGCCGCCACTGTCGAGTTCCTCGCCATCGGCGCGCATGCGGTGCGCCGCTCGCTCGCCGGGCCCGGTACGCGCTCGCTGGTCATCGGCGCCGGGCCGATCGGCCTCGGCGCGGCGATCTTCGCCCGTGTCGCCGGCCATGAGGTGACGCTGCTCGACATCGAGCCGCGAGCGTCTCGACTTCGCCGCGCGCGACCTCGGCTTTTCCTCGACCATCGGCCCGGAGACGCCGGTCGCCGAGAGCGTCGCTGCCCTCACGGCAGATGAAGGCTTCGATGTCGTGTTCGACGCGACCGGCAACACGCAGTCGATCCAGGCGGCCTTCGCCCATGTCGCCCATGGCGGCGCGCTGGTGCTTGTCAGTGTGGTGAAGGACGCGATCACCTTCTCCGACCCCGAATTCCACAAGCGCGAGATGATGCTGATCGGCAGCCGCAACGCCACGCGGGTCGACTTCGACCATGTCGCCGCCTCGATCATCGCCGGCAAGGTGCCGATCGACCGGCTGATCACCCACCGCACCAAGCTGGAAGACACGCCGCGCGACCTCGCTACCTGGGCGCACCAGAAGACCGGCCTGATCAAGGCCGTCATCGAGATCGGCGGATAGGAGATATAGCGCAACACCTCCGCCTCCCTCCCCCTTGTGGGGAGGGGTAGGGGTGGGGGTACGCGGCGCCGACGATCTAGCGCGACGGCGGAACAATCCAGTAGTGCGTCTCGGGTTCGCAGGTGGTGGACGTCCCGCCGAACGAGGCCAAGTCAGCGCACCCCCACCCTTACCCTCCCCACAAGGGGGAGGGAGGCGTCACTAGTAGCTATGCTAGACCACAAACCCAAGATCAGACTGCTAAAGATGAATGGTTATCTAATACTTTTAAATATTTCGCCAATACTCCAGCAGTCCAAGGCGTTATCTATTTCAATATTCAAAAAGAATGTGATTGGGCTTTAAATATGCAAAATCCAAATAGAAAATATCAAGAGAGTATTGCCAATCCTGTATTTGGCTATATAGAACCTCGAAATATGCAGCAGTTGTTTAATGCACCGATCAAGTTCTAAACTTTTCCTTCCCTTTCTCAACTTAATCTTTAGATCTTTTAGGTAGTTTATGGCTTCCCCCACCACGATTCTTGAGAATGCTCCCAGCTTTGTTAGCAATATGCGATCGCGCCTTAAAAAATGCACCCTGCTATTTCGCTATCTTGCTGAGATCAATCTAATCTTAGGTGCATGGTACTTAGTCTGGCGAATTACAGGTTCGATCAACTTTGATGTCCGCTGGCCGCCACTTCGACCTGGTCCAGCCCCAGGCCGCGCAAAATCTTGCGCCCGATCAGCTTGCCGACGATCGGAATGCCCAGCAGGAAGTTGAGCTTCTTGGCCGGCATCTTGGTGAACACGCCTTGCTGGAATTTGAGCCACAGCCGAGGCACCGAGATGAACAGCGTCGGCCGGGCGCGGTTGACGTCGGCCAGGAAAGTGTCGAGCGACTCGGCAAAGAATACCTGCGCGTGGCCATCGACCCACGACGATGATTCGACGCACGCGCGCTCGAACGAGTGCGCCAGCGGCAGGTAGGACAGCACGCGCCAGGCGTCCGGCGTGCGCAACTGCTTGCGCAGGTCGCGCGCATAGCCTTCTCCGACCCTGGTGACGGCGTTGAAAGTCAACATCACGCCCTTGGGTTCTCCGGTCGAACCCGCCAATCGGGGCGAACATAACTCATCACCGACGCCAGCACAAACAGCGCGTTCTCCCACATTCCCTGATCAAACCGCCGCCCGTCCTGATCCAACACCCGGCCATAATCCGCGTCCATGAAGGCATAAGACCCGCATTGCAGTTCATTATAGACGCCCGAGCCGCCCTCCAGTGGCCAACTCCCCGTCCCCGCCCCGCCGATAATATCGCAGCCCAACCCGATCGCCTGCAGCGCCGATACAGCCGCACGAACCTGCTCGACCGCCACCTCAATCGCAGCCCTCCGATCCGCAAACAACGTCAGATGCTGCATCGCGCCCTGATAGGCCTGCACGCCTGAAAACCGTAGCCCCTCCGCCGCCGCAATCGCCCGCGCCAGCCCGACTACAGCCTCCGTGCCCCGCACCCCACAGCGTCCGGCCCCGACATCCATCTCGACCAGACACTCCATCATCACGCCATGAAGCCGCGCCGCCGCCGCCAAATGCGCGACATTCTGGACGTCATCCACACAAACAATCACCCGCGCCCCCCGTAAGCCCAGCCGTGCCAAACGGGCGATCTTGACGGGGTCCGTCACCTGATTGGACACCAGAATATCCATCACCCCGCCGCGCACAAAAGCTTCCGCCTCCGACACCTTCTGGCAACACACCCCACAAGCGCCTCCCAACCGCATCTGCAACAACGCCACATCCACCGATTTGTGCATTTTGCCATGCACCCGGTGCCGCACTCCCAAAGCCCGCGCGGCTTCGCCCATCTTGACGATATTGCGCTCCAGCGCCTCCAGATCCAGCAGCAGGCACGGCGTCTGCACCTCTGCCTCCGGCATCCCCGGCAGCGCCGGAATGTCGTAGCCCAGTTCTAAACCGCTGAAATCCATTCGCCATCTCCTCACATTCCCAAGCAGAGTTACCGAAAACCCAAACCTGCGTCACCTGTCGAAAGTTTTTTTCAACGCCACAATCCATGCTATGCTGCATCTGCATCCTGTTTTCACCCCGGCCCCGCTGCGGCGCCGCGTAAAAGGGCCGTCCCATGTCGAACCCACCCCGCCTGCGCGGCCGCCCGAAATCCGCTACCGACAAGACCGAGCAGAACACCGTTCAGGCGCTTGATCGCGCGCTTGGCCTGCTGAAACTGCTGGCGGATAGCACAGGCATGACGCTGTCGGAACTCGCCGAACAAAGCGCGCTGCCCGTCGCCACGGTGTTCCGCGCCCTTGTCACCTTGCAGGGTCACGGCATGGTCGAACTCGAAGACCCCGGCCAAGTCTGGCACATCGGTCCCGGCACCTTCCGCGCCGGATCGGCTTTCCTGAAGCGCACCAAAATCACCGAACGCGCCCGCGCTCCGATGGAGGCCTTGCGCGACGCCACCGGCGAAACCGTCAGCCTCGGCATTGAGGCCGCAGGCGAGGTTCTGTTCCTTGCCCAAGTCGAAGCCACCGCCGATCTGCGCGCCTTCTTTCCCCCGGCAGCACTGGATTGATGCATCTTTGCGCCCCCGGCAAGGCGCTGCTGGCATGGTATCCGATCGAAAAGACAGAAGAAATCCTGCAACGCAAAGGTATGGCGCGTGCCACCACCCTCTCACTCTCCAGCCCCGAAAGCCTGAGCCGCGACCTTGCCCGCACCCGCGAGCGCGGCTTTGCCATCGACGACCAAGAACGCGCCGAGGGCATGCGCGGCGTTGCTGCCCCGATCTTCAATGCCTTCGCCGAACCGGTCGCGGCCATCAGCATCGCGGGCCCCACCTTCCGTATGGGCCTGTCCGACGCCACCCGTTTTGGCAGCCTCGTGCGCGCCAGCGCTGACCAGATCACCGCGGCCACGGGCGGTCAACGCCCCTGAGGCTTGCTCTTTTTGAAATACTCCCGCGCGGAGCGCTTCGCCGTTGTCCCGCCCGCACCAAATATTTGATCAAAACCCTATCGCCCCCATTGATCGACGCCCGATCCCGTGATCTGACTTGGCCCAATCGTCAGAAAGGGCAAGCCCATGAACCTGTTCATCAATGGCTTTGGTCGCATCGGTCGTTCGGTCTTGCGCGCCGCGCTGAAAGGGGCTGCGCCGGGGGCGAAGATTGTTGGCATCAATGACATCGCCGCCGCCGAGATGTGCGCCTATCTGTTCGAATTCAACTCGGTTTTCGGGCCGTGGCCGGGGCAGGTCAGTCTTAATGGCACCAGCTTGGTCATCGACGGATTGTCGATCCCGCTGCACCGCACCCCGGATATTTCCAGCCTCGCGCTGAAGGGTGTCGACGTGGTGCTGGAATGTACCGGCCGCGCCGACGCGCGCGAGATGGCAACGCGCGGTCTGCGTGGTGGTGCGCGTAAAGTGCTGATCTCTGGCCCGTCAAAAGCCGCTGATCTGACCGTGGTTTTGGGCGCGAATGAGGGCCAGTTGACCACCCAGCAGATCGTTTCCAACGCCTCTTGCACGACCAATGCGCTGGCCCCGTTGGCCCGCTTGATCCACGAGCACTGGGGCGTGGTGACAGGTTCGATGACGACGACCCACTGCTACACCGGCAGCCAGCCCACGGTGGATGCCCCCGCCGCCGATTTCGCCCGCTCGCGCGCCGCCGCCTTGTCGATGGTGCCAACCACGACGTCGGCGCAGCGCCTGCTCGATCAGGTCTTGCCACAGATCGCGGGCCGGATCGAAGGCTCGGCAGTGCGGGTGCCGACCGCTTCGGTGTCCGCCGTGGATTTGGCGGTGATGACGGAACGCGCAGCCACGGTGACCGAGGTCAATGCGGCTTTGGCTGGGGCAGGTGGGGTGATCGGATCAACCGTGAAAGCGCTGGTGTCCACCGACCTGCGCGCCCGCCCGGAAAGCATCGTGATGGCTCTGCCCGAGACCAGGGTGACCAAAGGCGGCATGCTGCGGGTGTTCGGCTGGTATGACAACGAATGGGGTTTTTCCAACCGGATGCTGGATATCGCGGCCCGGATGGCGCAATGCTGAAAGGCTTTTTCATCGCAGGTCCGACCGATGATGGCGATGCGGTGACCGGGCATTATTATGAGGTCGCAATCCCCGATCCCAACCGCCCGCAAGTCTGGATATACAGCTCCGCCTTATCCTACAGCCCCGGCGAAACCCTTGTGCTGCACGCGATGTCCAGCGCGCCCGAGGCGCAACTGACCATCGCCTGCGACGGCATCACCCCTGAAATCCTGCTGCAAACCACCCTCGCCACCAGCTTCGCCGTCACCCCGTTTGACGCCTCAGAAAACGGCTGCCACTGGCCCGAAGTGCTGCGCCTGACCATTCCCGATGATTGGCAAAGTGGCGTCTACACCCTGACCGTCACCATTCCAGGCCATGCCTCGCAGGGCGTGTTCGTCCTCAAATCCCTGAAACGCCAAGCAAAAATCCTGATGCTGCTGGCGACGGGCACTTGGTGCGCCTATAATGATTGGGGCGGATCGAACCACTACCAAGGCCTGACCGGCCCCAGCCAAGGTGACTTCGCCCCGCGGGTCAGCACCCAACGCCCCTGGGCGAAAGGCTTTGTGGCTTGGCCCGATGATGCCCCCCGCATCCCGCACGCCTCGCCGCTGTTGACCAAACCGCGTTACCCGCACATGGACTACGCCCGAGCAAAAGGCATCTCAAAGAAATATGCCTCCTCCGGCTGGGCGGCGTTTGAGCGCCCGTTTGCAATGTGGTGCGAAACCCAAAACATCGCCCTCGACTACACCACCCAACACGACTTGCACCGTGACCCCGCTGCGCTGAACGGCTACGACCGCGTGCTGATCGTGGGCCATGACGAATACTGGACATGGGAGATGCGCGATCACCTTGACGCTTGGGTCGAAAAAGGTGGCCATCTCGCCCGTTTCGCTGGGAATTTCTTCTGGCAGACGCGCCTGTCGGATGACCTCACCACGCAAACCTGCTTCAAAACCATGGCTGAGACCGCCGATCCCTTGGCGCAGACCAACCGCCTGACCAGCTACTGGGATCACCCTGCCATCAACCGTCCTGCCAGTGCCACTATGGGCCTGACCGGATCGGCAGGCGTCTATGCCGGATGGAGCCGCTGTGCTGCCCACGGTTCGGGCGGTTTCGCGATCTACCTCCCCGAGCATTGGGCGTTGAAAGGCTCTGGTCTCGGCTATGGCGACGTGCTGGGGGCCGCGTCAAAAATCTTTGCCTATGAGGTCGACGGCATCGACTACACCATGCAGCACGGCCTGCCATACGCTGCCGAAAACACCGGCCTGCAAGGTGATCTCACCATCATCGGCCTCTCCCCCGCCACCACTCTCTCACACTCCACTGGCCACCACGACCGCGACCGTTTCATCGGCACAGGCGACGCCGAAGACTTGGCACTCCGGCTTTACGGCGGCATCACCCCGGAAAACACTGCCCGCGCCGCACGTGGCAACGGGTGCATGGCTGAATACCGCCGGGGCAGCGGGGCGGTGTTCAACGCGGCCTCCTGTGAATGGGTCGCAGGCCTGATCGCCCGCGAGCGTCCCGTCGAGCAGGTCACTCGCAATGTTCTGTTGGGCGATTGGGCATGATCTACCTCTGCCGCCACGGCCAGACCGAATTCAACGCCATTGGCCGCCGCCAAGGTCAGGTCGACAGCAACCTCACCGCAATGGGACAAGCGCAGGCCACAGCCATGGGCCTCCGCCTCGCATCTCTCAACCTGCCGGAGTTTCGTATCTACGCCAGCCCGTTAGGCCGCGCCCACCATTCCGCCCGCCTGATCGCCGCCGAATTGGGCGACGCCCCGATCAGCCTCGACCCCCGCCTGATGGAAATCGGCATGGGCAGCTGGGATGGCAAAACCGATCTTGAGATCGACACCGCCCACCCCGGCCTCCGCGCGAGCGTGCCGCCCGAGGCATGGTGGTTCCACTCCCCCGATGGCGAAACTTACGCAATCTTCGCCGCCCGCCTCGCCGAGGCGCTGCACGACATCCAATCCGACCCCACCCCGGTGAAAATCATCGTCGCCCACGCCGTCGTCAGCCGGGTGATCCGCGCGCATTGGGCAGGTCTGTCCGAAGCCAGCAGCCACACCCTCCCGGTGCCACAAGACGCGTTCTTCGCGCTGACCGACGGCAACAAAATCACCGAAATCCCTGCTTAAACTGCGGCTTAGGTCATCCTCTCTGCTCAGATATCCAGACCGGTATGCAAGCATTCCGGTTAGCCGGAGGCATCCAACGTCACCACCAACGCGCCCTACCAAGCCCGCAAAACCGCCTCCAGATTATCCCCCAACTCCGGGCACAAATACCCGCCTTCCTGCACGATCACCGTGGGCAAGCCCATCGCCGCCACTGCCCGCCCAATCGCCGCAAATCCCGGCGTGGTCACGGTCAACCCGGCAAACGGATCGCCCTCAAACGCATCCAGCCCCAGTGCCAGCACCAACGTATCAGCACCCCAACCTTGAACCTTCTCAATGCCTTGCGCCAAAGCGGCTAGAAACCCGGCATCACCCGTGCCACGCGCCAAGGGCAGGTTCAGGTTTGCGCCCAGACCTTCACCTTCGCCAAATTCCACGGCATAGCCCCAGAAGAACGGATAAAACCGCTCTGGATGTGCGTGCAACGACACCGTCAGCACATCGCCCCGCGCATAGAACATGCCCTGCGTGCCGTTGCCGTGGTGCAAATCCACGTCCAAAATCGCCACTCGCCGTCCGGCATCGGTCAGCCGTTGCGCCGCAATCCCCGAATTGTTCAGATAGCAAAACCCACCCGCGAGTTCCGCAAACGCATGATGCCCCGGCGGTCGGCACAAAGCGTAAGCCGCCTTCTCCCCGCCCAAAATCAAATCCGCCGCTTGCACTGCGGTTTGAGCCGAGGCATAAGCCGCCCCCCACGTCTGCGCCGAAATCGGGCAGGAGGTATCGGTCATATGAAATCCCGCCTGACCCACTGCCGACAGCGGGTAGCCATCCGAACGGCTGGCCGGATGCACGTTCGGGATCACCTCCGCCGAGGCCCCCTCAATCCGTTGCCACCGCTCATAAATTCCCTGCAAGAAGGTCACGTAGCGCTGCGGATGCACCGCCAATATCGGCGCAAGCCCAGCATCTGGGGCCTGCACCACAGCACCACCCATCCGCCGCACCGCCCCTAACAAAGCATCCACCCGCGCGGGCTGTTCCGGGCAGGCCTTGCGCGCCCCTGATGACAGGAAGAACTGCGGATCATGTGCCCGCTGCGCGTCGTCGAATACGGTGATCATGGCTGCATCAGGGCGCGCAGGCCCTCTCCCTCTAGAATATATGGGTCCGAGGCATCGCGCACAGCAAAGCCCAAGGTTTGGTAAAATCCAATCGCCAGCAGATTGCTGCGTTTGACCATCAACGCCATGAAAGCGGGCTGCCAATCCTGAGCATGCATCAGAGCCGCCGCCAGCAGGCCCCGCCCCAAGCCCTTACCGCGCGCGGCATGGTTGAGGTAAATATCCTGCACAAACAAACCCATAGCGCCGCGCCAACTGGAATACTCCGGCAGGAACAGGCAAATCCCAAGGCTATGCCGCGTTCTTCCACCAGCACGACGCGGAACCGCGGCTCCGCGCCAAAGCCATGCTGCAGCAGCGCCTCCACCCCGCCGCCAATCACACTGCCCTCAGCCTCTGCCATCTCGGACAGCATCGCATGGATCAGCACTGCGTCCTCTGCCAGCGCCAGACGATAGCCGATCAAAACGCCACCTCGCCCGCACCCTTCAAGCCCAGCATCGCCCGCGCTTCATCCGGCGAGGCCACAACCCGCCCCAGCCCTTCGACAATCCCGCGGATCTGCCGCACCTGCTGCGCATTGGACTGCGCCAGCACGCCTTTCGACAGGTAAAGATTATCCTCCAACCCGACCCGCACATGGCCGCCCATTGCTGCGGCCATAGTGGCCATCGGGATCTGATTGCGCCCCGCCGCCAGCACCGAAAACTGATAGTCCGCCCCAAACAGCCGATCCGCCGTGCGTTTCATCAGCATCAGCATATCGGGATCCGCCGCCATGCCACCGAGCACGCCAAACACGAACTGGATGAACAGCGGCGCCGCCACCGCCCCGCGATCCACGAAATGCTTCAGCATATACAGATGGCTGACATCATAGCATTCAAACTCGAACCGCGCGCCGCGTAGGCTGCCCATCTCCGTTCAAAACAAAGGCAATATCGCGCGGGGTGTTCTTGAACACCAGATCATCCGAGCCTTCCAGAAACGGCTTTTCCCAATCGTATTTCCAATCGGTGATCCTCGCCGCCATCGGATACAGCGCGAAATTCATCGACCCCATGTTCAGGCTGCACATCTCGGGCCGAAATTGCATCGGGGCGGCCAGTCGTTGCGCAAGGCTCATGATCGCTGAGCCGCCGGTGGTCATGTTCACCACACCCTGGCAACCCGCCTTGATCATCCCAAGAAACCCAGCCCAATGCTCAGGAGCGCTGGAAGGCTGTCCGGTTTGCGGGTGCGGGCATGCAGGTGCAAAATTGCCGCCCCGGCCTCGGCCGCGCCGATTGCGGAAGCTGAAATTTCTGCGGCGGTCACCGGCAAATGTGGCGACATCGAGGGCGTATGGATCGACCCGGTGATAGCACAGGAAATGATGATTTTTGACATGTGACGCCCCCCAGCAAGACCTACCCTGCCACGAAGCCAAAGTCTTTGCCAGAGCAGGGTCGCGGCAGGAAATCCCCGCCGCGACCGATCCTCTCAGCTGAATGCCCGCTTCATCGTAGGCACGTTCTGCAGCACCAGAAAATCCACCAGTAGCACCGCCAGCCAGCGTCAGCCCGAGCATCGGAAACGCCACCCCCAGCACCAGCGCAATCAAAGCCAGCCCGCGCAACGGCACGTCCGCTGGCATCGGCGGAGCCGCCAACCGCAATTCGCCCGCAGGCCGACGTTTCCACCACATCACCACGCCGCTGACGCAGACAAACACCACGACCCCGCAGAACGCGATGTTCAGCACCACGTTCCACAGCCCCGATCTGCCCCTCGTGCAGCGCGATGCCGACGGCCATCGACTTGCCCGCCAACGAGTAATCGCCAAAGCCCACCTGCGCCAAAATCTTGCCGGTATACTGATCAATATGCACGGTGCGGTCAGCGGTCGGATCGGGGCTGTCATAGCTCATGCTGTCTTGGCTCAGCGTCCAAACCCCGGCATCATCGGCCGGCAGGGCCACCTGAAACGGCCCTGAAAGCCGATCGCACGACCCAAGGCGACGATGTTTTCCAGGGTCACCGGCATCCCCATCGGCATACCGTCGACGCCTGCATCCGAGCCTGACATTGGCATCGGGGTTTGCTCTAGCGCCCACGGCACGGTGTCATCCGCCGTCATGTCCATGTCTTTGTGCCGCTCGTCCGACAGCGGCACGTTATCCCTTTTGCCGCCGGAAACGTCGCCCACGCCTGCACATATTTGCCGCCCCAAATCCCCGCCCAAGACAG
>CAVYYO010000006.1:0-179722 GCA_963772735.1 uncultured cyanobacterium
CCCAAGCCCAAGCCCATCCCCGGACCCAAGCCCGGATCCTGAGCCCGTCAGCGTCGATGTCTACCGACAGGATTCACGCTTGCTGCCCCTCGGGATGGGCATCGGCTGGCAGGTCTTCAGCCGTGATCTGCTGGAGCCCCTGCCCCAGAAGCTGCGTCCCCGGTCTGCTGATGCGGTTCCGGAAGAGGAGACGGACAAGGACTCGGCCTTTCGGTTCAGCGTCCGCCCGGGCACGCACTTCAGCGAGCGAGATGGCTGGCGGCTGAGAGTCTTCGGCAATGGCTTCGGTGGACCCATGATCGAGGGCACGTCCGGCAGCCGTTCTTCCCTGACGGGAGGTCAGCTGGGTCTGCGGCTGGATTACGCCATCGGCGATCTGGTGATCGGCGCCTTCGGACGGTTCGGCAGCCTCTGGGCCGACGGTGGATCCCAGGATGCCCTGGGGGGAACACTCTTCAGTGGCCGCTCCACCCGGGCCAATTTCGGTGGTGGGGGACTGCTGGTGCAGTATTCCAAGCCCAGCTGGTTCCTCGGAGCGGCGGTCGGTGGCGATGGCCTGCAGGCCGATCAGCCCTTCAGCATCACCAGCAGCAATGCCCAGGGGATCCGCAGCAGCTCCCCCTCGGTGGGGGGCAGCGCCTTCAATCTGGCCACCCATTTCGGGGGCAGGATCCAGCTTGCCGACAGCCAGTTCCTCGAGCCCAGTGCCCTGCTCACCCTGACCACCCTCTCCATCGGTGGCGCCACGGTCTTCGATTCCCCCACCAATCTTTTCTGGAAGGTTCCTTCTTCCAGCAGCACGGTGGGCACGGCGGACATCGGCGTCACCTGGAAAGCCCCGATGCGCGATGGCCGCAATCTGATCACCCCGTCACTGCGTCTCAGCTGGCTGGGTGCGGGCTTCCTCGGAGGGTCCCCCGCCACCAGGGTCCGCGATTCCGCCGGCCAGTCCGCCACCTTGCCCACCGGTTCCCTGATTCAGGACAGCGGCCTGGGGCTCCAGGGGGGGCTGTCCTACACCCTTCGCGACAACACCACCTTTTACGTGCGAGGTGGGGCGGGTTTTTACGGCGGCGGCACCGCCTGGGACGTGGGTGGTGGCCTTCAGTTGCGCTGGGGCGGTGCTCCCCGGGGCCAGGCCACATCCCAGGGGCCAGGCTTGCCCGCGGAGAAGGACACCGCCCCCTTGCCGGAATCAGAGCTCCCCTGAGGCAGGGCGAAACAGGCTCCCGGCGATCTCGACCCTTTTGACCCTTTCCACCTCCAGAGGGGTGGGGAGGTCGAATCTGGCAGCCAGGATCGATCACCCCCCCCCCCCCCGCGGCCATCACCCGATCGGTCTGCCGGCGAGCTGCAGGACCACCCCGGCCCATGGCCTGGCCCCGCTGGTCACAGCCCCGGACCCATCCACCGCCGAGGTGCCGTCCACCGATCGGATCCGCCGGGTGTCGGTCGTGCCTGCGGCCATGCAGGGACCCTGGGTTGTCATCGGGGTCCTCCTGCAGGCCCTCGCCGCTTGCTTGCTCTGGAGCAGGTCCGCTGGCGGATCATCGGCACGGCTTCACCCCTGGTCAGGATGTTTCCGGACCCGTCAACCGATGCAGGGCGCTGTAGTCGAGCGCATCGAGGCCCGCGGCGGTGGCACCCTCCAGCAGTCGATGCAGCCCCTCCAGGCCGACGGTGTTGAGGCCATGGGCGCCCGCGGCCGCCAGGAAGAGGTCGAGATCCTTGCGCAGGTGGGCGGTGGGGAAGTTGGGATGGGTGTAATCGCCGCTGCGCATCTTTGCCAGCTTCTTGTCGAAGGTGGGGGCGTAGAGCGCACTGCGCCGCAGGATGGCCATGAAGGCCTCCAGCTCCACCCCGGCCGCCTCCACCAGGTGCAGGGAAAGGCTGAAGGCGTGGGTAAGGCTGGCGATCAGCTGGTTGAGCGCCAGCTTGGTCTCCAGCCCCGCGCCCACGTCCCCCATCCGGCGGGGGTCGGGGTCCAGCTCCCGCAGCAGGGGCAGGGCACGTTCGAACACTGCAGCGTCTCCACCAGCCATCAGCTGCAGGCTGCCGTCCAGAGCCTCCGGCCGGCTGCCCAGCACCGGTGACTCCAGAAAGGCCCCGCCGCGGGCCCCGACCGCATCGGCCAGCGCCCGGCTCTCGAGGGCGCCGATGGTGGCCACCTGGACCACGGTGCGCCCGGCCAGCCCGTTGCCGATGGCGTCGATGAGCACATGGCGGCAGGCCGGCCCGTCGCTGAGCACCGTCACCAGCCAGGGGCAGCGATCGGCCGCTTCGGCTGCCGTGGTCGCGGCGGTGGCACCGGCCGCCACCAGGGTCGCCGCCCGCTCCGGGGTCCGGTTCCAGACCGTGAGCCGGTGGCCCCGTTCCAGGAGTCGTTCGCCGATGGCACTGCCGAGAAGACCGCTGCCCAGCAGGGCGATGTCCAGGGGCAAGGTGGTGGGAGCGGCTGGATGCGACCCTATCGGCGGCCAGGACGGGGACGTCTCCGGCAGGCTTGAGACGCAACGCCTGCTGGGTGATGGCACTTCTGGAAAGCTGGCATCCGACGTTCTGGGACCGCCGTTACCAGCAGGGCAGTGATGGCTGGGAGCTGGGCAGGGCCGCTCCCTCGATTGCCGGTTTCCTCGCTGATCACCCCCTGGCCCCGAAGCCGCCCGGGACCGTGCTCGTACCAGGCTGCGGTAGGGGCCATGAAGCGGCTCTGCTGGCGGGCCTGGGTTTCGCTGTGGTGGGCCTGGATTTCAGCGCTGAGGCCCTGGCCGAAGCCCGGAGTCTCCATGGCGAGGGTGAGGTCGGCCTCACCGGCGGCAGGTTGAGCTGGCTGCAGGCTGATCTGTTCGATGGTCAGGCCCTGGATGCTGCCGGACTCGGGACGCTACGCCTGAGCGGATGGGTGGAGCACACCCGTTTCTGTGCGATCGATCCCTGCCGGAGGCCGACCTACGGAGAGGTGGTGCAGCGGCTGCTGGCTCCGGATGGCTGGTTCCTGGGTCTGTTCTGGTGCCAAGTCCGCTCCAGGGGGCCCCCTGGGGCAGCGATCCCGCTGTGTTGGCCGAGCAGTGGCGAGGAGCCGGTTTCTCAGCGCTCGCATGGGAGCCCGCCCGGCCGCTCACCATCAACCGGGAGGGCCGGCCTCGTGAACAGGAATGGCAGGGATTCTGGCGCGGACCCTCCCGGGGCTAGGCCCTGTTCAGCGGGCGTCGGGGATCAAGTCGTAAGACTGCGTAACGGCGGGCCTGTCAGGGGTGACGCCGGGTTCGGTGGCATCTCCCTCTTCCGAGAGAAGTTCGGCCACGATGCCGGCATCGAACGAGTAGCGGCCAGGACCGACCAGCAGAAGCGCCAGGCTGCCGCCCAGATAGAGCACCACCAGCTCAAGGACATAGATGTTCAACCCGCTGGTGAGGATGTGGTGGTAGGCAGCCACCGTCATCGTGCCGGTCAGGGCAAGGGCGCCAAGGGGAGAGAGTAGGCCGAGGATCAGGAGCCAGCTGCCGAACACCTCGGAGTACCCGGCCACATGGGCGAGGAGCAGGGGGAACGGGAGGTGCAGGGGCACCACGTAGTTGTCGGCGAAGGACTGGGGGTTGGCCAGCTTGTCCTGCCCGTGATGAATCATCATCGCGCCGATGGCCAGGCGAAGGACCAGCAGACCGATGTTGGCCAGCCGTCCCTCCCGCAGCACGTAATGCTTCAGCCCCTGGCGCAGCGTCCGTGCCAGGGAGATGGCGAAGGAGGGGGCGGCACCACCAGTGGTTGCGGCGAGCGCAGCGGCCTGGGGACGGTTGAGGGCGATCATCCAGAGGGCCACGAAGGCCGTGAAGAAGCCGGCGAAGATCTCGAGCAGAAGGGTGGTGGTCATGGCGGCAAGGGAATTATGAAGATTCTGTCGTTCTGGGTAACGAAACGTGAAGTGGAAACGACGCCCTGCCGGTCTTCCCGCTCCCTGCCCCGGACCATGGCATGCACGAGGGAGGCGCCCGAGCCTCCTCGATGGTCCCCCAGAGTCGCTGGCGGTCGGCGGTCGTGGAGGCGGATCAGGCTGCAGGCAGCTCCCTTTCGGGGCCGTGCCCGCCCTCTGGCTGACCATGGCATTCAGCGTTTCGGCAGGTCGCTGGGGCGCAGCACCACCACCACGACACCGACCACCACCATCACGATCAGCACCGCCGCCCCGGCCAGGGGCAGCACCACTTCGGTATCCATGCTCTGCCTCACTGACGGAGGCCCATCCTGCTCCTGCAGACGGGTCAGGCGGGTCATGGAAGGGATGAGCCGACCCTGCTCCGGGGAACTTCCGGAGCGCTGTCCAGGTGGTGTCCCTCAGGCCTGACGACGATTCCGCCCTGGGTTGGGCCGCGACCGGCCCCAGGCCACGCCACAATCTTCATGTTCCGTTACATCAGCCATGACGGTCGGCGAGCTCTACCTCGAATCCCTCTCCACCGGGGTCATCACCCCCTCCGAACTCTCCTGGCTCACCCATGGCCAGCACCGTTTCTCCCGTCTCGAGGAAGCCACGGCTCTGCGACTCGGGCGTCTGCTTGACCAGGGCGACATCCAGCTGGGTTGTCGGCTGCCCTCGAGCGGCTGCTCCGAACCGGCAGCGCCCGGCGCGCTCGAGGACTGGATCGAACCCCTGGGCCGGCAACGGCATCGTTGAATACCGTCACACGGCTTCACGATCCTTTACAATTCTGTCAAGTTTCACAACCCACCCCCTTCCATGACTGATTCCACCTCCCGCTTCGGCTTTGTCGCTTTCGCCGAAACCTGGAACGGCCGTCTGGCCATGCTCGGCTTCGTGATCGGCCTCGGCACCGAAATCCTCACCGGCCAGGGCATTCTTGCCCAGATCGGTCTCGGCTGATCGTCCCAGCTCCATCGGCATCATCGGCCCGGGTGGTTCTGCCATCCGGGCTTTGATGTCTCTGGCCATCCCCCGTTCGACCATGGCTCACGCTCTCGTCTTCGTTCTCGCCCCCCAGGGTTCCCTGCCCGGCGATGACGTCACCTGGGGATCATTGTTGGCAGCCCAGCGCTTGGGGGTCGGCAGCGGAGTGGCCCTGCGCATGTTCCGGGTGCCATCGCAGCAGGTCCCCAGCCTCGATGATCTGGTCCGCTCCGGCCAGGCCGATGCCGGTGGTGCCGACCCCTTCGAGCCTGTGCGGAGCTCCCCCTGTGAGGTCGACAGGTCTGAACCCTCCAACGCCTCACCGATCCCGCGCCGGTTGATCTGCGATGCGGTGGTGCCCCACATCGAACCCCGCTCCCTCTGGCTCGGGGCTTACCAGTTGAGTGGTCCGGAGAAGGGGGAAGGCGGCGACCATCCTGCCCATCGGCTGCGCATCGATCGAATCAGCTGTCTGGACCAGTTCCCTCTGGGGGACGCTGACAACGAGACCTGCTGGTTCTATCCCACGGACAACGGCGATTATCTCTGCTGGGAAAACCGCCGACGGCTCGAGCTCATGCCTGGATATCCCGCCGAACGCAGTGTCCAGGAGGAGGCGATCGCCTATCAACGCAGCGATATGCGCCTGCTCTGGTCACTGATGGCCGACGATCAGGCGCTCACCTGCGTGGGCCTCACCTACCAGCGGCGGCGCATCGAGTGGCCCATCGCCGTTTCCGATCCCGAGCCCTTCGCCACCTGGACCTCTTTCCGGATCGACAGCATGGCGGATGACACCTACAGCGAAAAGGCCAGCATCACCGTCTTTCCCCGCTCCGGTAACTGAATCAGGAAGCCTGTTCGTAGAGTTTCTCCAGCTTCTCGCGACTCAGATCCACATACAGCACCTCCTCTCCAGCGGCGGGGGCTTCGGGATGGCGCCTGCGGGGTGTGGGCATGGCCGACGCACGGCGCAGGTTCTGGGTCATCAGGGCGAAGGCGCCGCCGGCGATGGTCGCGAAGCTGACCAGATAGACGATGGGGAAGAGGGCTTCCAGCATGGGACTCATTCTTTGACCCATCCTAATGTAAAGATCTGTTAAACGTGGCTTGTCAAAGGTCGGGGCTCATGGGTTGAGCCACTCCTGCTGCCATCCCGTGGCCTCTCGCCAGCAGCGGCGCCGGTGCGGGTGACCCACCAGCTCCAGCAGTTCCACCCGCCGCAGCCGCACTCGCAGCAGCTCGAAATGATCCGGCAGGGGAGCGCCGTCCTCGAGTTCGCGCGGGAACGACGCCTCCGGCTCCAGCGGTTTCCCTGGGGAGGGCCAGCCCCAGAGGGCACGGGCTCTGGGGGTGAGGCCCTCCCAGTGCCGCCTGAGGCTGCGCCCCTCCTCCGCGGCGTCGAGACGCAGCCGATGACCCCGCAGACGGAACTGGCTGCGGGCCCGCGGCAGCAGCCAGCAGAGCTCCAGGGGGGCCTCCCCGATCAGCTCACCGCTCTTGGCGCTTCGGCGGTCGGTGAGCAGATCGAGGGCCGCCGCCCCGGCCCAGCCTCGGAACACCAGGGTGCGCACCCGCGGCGTGCCGTCGGCACCGAGGCTGGCCAGTTGCAGCCAGCGGGCCTGGGGAGAGCGCCCCTGCCGTTCCAGGGCCCCGCGCAGCAGGGGGCGCCAGGGGGGCAGGGGCTCGCTGGGGGCGGGGCAAGGGCGTCGACATGATGTCGGCGCTAGGGCGCCGGCTTCTCGGCGATCACGGCGAAGAAGGGATCCCCCTGGCCCCCCAGCCAGCCCATGGGCCCCTGGGCCTTTGTCGGTTCGGCGATCAGCCGCGGGGCGGGCCAGCCCTGGGCCTCCAGCACCCGGCCCACATAGGCCAGGTGCTCCTGATCGGTGCCATCGGTCCAGACCTGGGGAGCCTTCTGGAAAAACATACGGTTGGAGAAGGCCACGATCACCTGGCCGCCGGGGCGCACCACCCGCAGCAGTTCGGCCGCCACCGGTTCGGGCCGCTGGAGGTACTGCCAGCCCGCCACCATCAGCACCGCATCCACCGATGCGTCGGCAAGGGGAAGC
Source organism: uncultured cyanobacterium (assembly GCA_963772735.1). Taxonomy (GTDB): domain Bacteria; phylum Cyanobacteriota; class Cyanobacteriia; order PCC-6307; family Cyanobiaceae; genus Cyanobium. The sequence goes on from CAVYYO010000006.1 coordinate 6,976, forward strand.
CGCTGGTCCCGGTTGAGGTCCTGCACCCAGTGGCGATCGAGCCGGGGATTGGCCGCCAGTTCGGCGCGTTGAGGCCATGGCCGATCACCTCCTGGTAGCTGACGTCCTCGGGCAGATGGCTCACCCAGCTGCTCATCAGATCCAGGACCACCGCGCAGGGGGGGATCCGCTCCCGGTAGAGGGCCGTCAGTCGCTGGCGGAAAGCCCCGTCCAGGTGCTGCACGAAGCGCGGTTCGGCATAGAACAGGGTGTCGTCGGAGCCATCCAGCTTGCGCCGCTCCGCTTCGTTCAGCACCAGCACCGCCATGACCCTCCGGCATCGTTCGACCGCCATGGTGGCGAGCCGGAGCGCTCCGGTGAGAGGGCGGGCCCGACTCCCTGACGATGCATTCCCTGCGACGATCCGACGGGGCTCTTCGCTGCGCCCTGCCCGCAGGCCCTCAGTCGCTGCGCCCTGCCCGATGACTCTCTCCGCCCCGCGCCGGTCCCTGGTGCTGGCCGCCGACGATCCCGCCCGGCTGGCCGGGTTCTACGGCGCCCTGCTGGGGACGACCCCCCTGGCGGGTTTCAGCGCCAGCCACTGGCGGCTGCCGTGGCCGGGGGAAGGTCTGCTGGAGATCTATGCCCCCTCCCGCCAGCGGCCCCGCCCCCGCGGCGAAGGCCGGCTGGCCCTGTGTCTCTCCCGCCCGGCCGGGGAGGCCCCGCCGCTCGAGCTGCTCAGCGGCTGGCTCGCTGAACTGGAGGCCCTGGGGGCTACGCGGGTGGAGCCACCGCGGCAGGAACCCTTCGGCGCCGAGGCCTGGCTGGCGGACCCGGAAGGCAACCGGCTGCTGCTGCTGGTCAGCGCCGGCTGACGCTCACCTGCAGGCCGTCCTTCGGGGTCGGCGTTGGGATGATGGCCAGGCTGAGGTCCTGATCCGGCAGCAGCCCCAGATCCAGCTGCCTGAGAACGCCCACGGTGAGCAGGCGGACCTCCAGTTCCGCCAGGCCCTTGCCCAGGCACACCCGCTCGCCGCCTCCGAAGGGCAGCAGCAGGGCTCCGCAGCCGCCGGGATCCAGATGGCGCCGGGGCCGGAAGGCCTCCAGGTCCAGCTCCGGGGCCCCGAGCCGGTGGGTGGCGGCGATGTTCACCTGCACCACGCGACCCGCCGGGATCGCCACCCCCGCCAGGATGACGGGTCTGGTGGTGCGGCGGAAGAAACCGCCCACGGGCGGGATCAGCCGCATCACCTCCTTCATCACCGCCTCCAGCCGCGGCGCCCGCGCCGGGTCGAAGGCCGTGGCCGCCTCGGCGGGGGCGGGGGGCCAGGCCAGGCCGTCGAGCTCCTCCTGCAGCCAGGCGAGCTCGGCCGGGTGCTGCAGCAGGCTCATCAGCAGACACACCAGGGAGGAGGCGGTGGTCTCGTAGCCGGCGAACAGCAGCAGCAGCAGCTGTTCCACCACGTCCTCGTCGCTCAGGGGCAGTCCGGCCTCATCGAGTCCTCCGGCCAGCAGGTCCAGGCCACCGGCCGCCGGCCGTGCGCCGGCCGCCGCAGCCTCCTGGGCGCGCCGCAGGACGACGCCCATGCGATCGAGGAGGCGCTTCCGGGCCAGCCGAGGGCACGGCGCAAAGGGGCTGCCCGGCAGGGCCAGCGGGCAGGGAGAAGAGGCCATCGCTCCAGGTCTTCGAACTCCAGGAACAGGCCATCCCGTTCCTAGGCATCGAGCCCCAGCACCGGCCCGGCGATGACCGCGAAGGCGAAGCGTCGCAGGCGGTCCGCCAGGACCACCGGCCCCGGGCGGCCCACCAGCTCCCGGCACAGGTCGTCGACCAGCACCACGATGGAAGGCGCGTAGCGCCGCAGGGCGGCGGTGGTGAAGAGCTGCCCCACCACCCGCCGCCGGGCTTTGTGCCCCGGTCCCTGCCGGTTGGAGAGGGACAGGGACCCAAGCAGCTGGCGGACGCTTTCGGGCCACCAGCCCTCGAGGCCGTCGCCCTGGGCCAGCAGATCCTCTACCGCCACAGCCCCGCGCAGGAACACCGTGCGCTGGCCCAGCAGATGGGTTTCCCAGATGTCGCCGTAGCGCCGGAAGCGCTCGGCGGCGAAATCAGGATTGCGGAAGAAGGCCAGGGTCTCGAACACCCCGCTCACCGCCGGCGTGCGGGGCAGGGGGCGCGGGGTGGTGATGGATTCGCTCAAGGGGCGCCGCTGGTTCAGGGCTCAGGCTGACGGATCGGCGCCGCCGCTGCGCCCCTGGGTGCCGCTCAGCCGCAGCTGGCCGGCGTAGGGGCCGCGTCCGTCCAGGCAGGCGGCGCCGCAGTGGGCGCCCAGGCTGATGGCCTCCCGCAGGCTCCAGCCGGCGGCCAGGGCGGTGGTGACCCCGGCGGCGAAGCTGTCCCCGGCGCCGTAGGTATCCAGCACCGGTCCCTGGCGCGGCATGGCGGCGTAGCGCCCCCCGGGGATCAGCACGCCGCCCCGTTCGGCCTCGGTGCCGATGGTGAGCCGTGGTGCCGGCTCCAGGTCGCCCGGCCGGTAGGCCTCTCCAGGATCGGCCGCACTGCCGATCAGGGCATCGAGCTCCACTCCGGCCTCGGCCAGCACCGGCAGACGCACCCTCGGCGTGGCTGCCAGCAGCCGGGCCCGCCGCGCCAGCCGCAGGCCGGCGGCATCGCTGGCGGTGACGAACACCCCGTCGGCCTGCTCCAGGATCGGCCAGGGCAGGGGATCGGCGGCGGTGGGCATCAGCCGCTCGCCGATCACCGTGATCGTGCGTTCGCCCGAGGCGTCGAGGAAGGTGATTCCCCGCCGGGTGGGGGCGTCCCGCCAGGCGATGTGCAGCTCCAGTCCGAGCGCCTCGAGCTCCGCGGCGGCCCGCACCCCGGCGTCATCCCGACCGAGGGCCGTGAAGAAGGGCAGCCTCGCTCCAGTGAGACGGGCCATCTGGACCGCCACCACGGCGCCGCCACCGGCGGGCTGCTCCAGGAAGTCGGTGGCGTGGAGAATCTCGCCGGGGGCGGGGAGGTGCTCCACGCCCACGAAGCTCACCACCTCCACATGGCCCACCACCGCCAGCGACAGCAAGGGCAGGGCCGGCAACGCCGTCAGGGGCAGGGGCTCAAGCGGCTCCATTCAGCTGGAGGCGGAGGTGTAGAAGCGCAGGGCGAAGCGCCAGAACCAGCGACTCGCCACCAGGGAGCCCACGCCGACGCTCAAGCCGGCCAGCAGCCAGCTGCCGCTGGAGCGCCCCAGGATCGCCTCGGCGGGCACGGTGGTGAGGAAGGCTACCGGCACCACGAAGGTGAAGAAGGCCCGCAGTCCCGGCGGGAAGGCGCTCACGGGAAACCGGCCGGCCACCAGCACGCTGCGAAGCACCTCGGTGGCATTCCAGATCTTCACGAACCAGATGCTGGTGGCCGCCAGCACGAACCAGAGGCTGTACAGGATCAGCAGGCTGGAGAGGAGCATCAGGGCGGCCGTCGCCAGGGTGAGCGGATCGGGGCTGGCCCCCGCTCGCCAGGCGGCGTAACCGATCAGCCCTGCTCCCAGGGCGATGCCGGGCAGGCCCCAGGGGGAGAAGGTGCGGGCCGAGAGCCAGAACTGGCTGTCGATCGGCTTGAGCAGCACGAAATCCAGGCTGCCCGTGCGCACGTGGGCCACGATGGTGCTCAGGTTGGGCTGCAGCAGGGTGGTGGTGACGCCCTCCAGGAGCGTGTAGACCCCGAGCACCACCAGGGCCGCCTCCCAGCTCCATCCCCCCAGCGAGCGGCCATTCCCGAAGAAGAGGGAGAGCACGAAGACGCTCCCTGTCAGGTTCGCTGCCGTGGCGACCAGCTCGATCAGAAAATTCGCCTGGTATTCCAGCTCGGCCGTGAGGGAGGCCAGCCAGAACACCTTCAGGGTGGAGAGGTAGCGGCCCATCAGGCCCCCATCGCCGAATAGTGGCGCAGCCCCCGGCGCCAGAGCAGCAGGTTGATCGGCAGCAGCAGGGCCGCCCAGGCGGCCATGGCCGCGAAGCTCGGGCCGATCGCCACCGCCTCACCGGCCAGGATCCGGGCCGGCACGTCGATCATGTAGGGGAAGGGGGTCCACATCGCAAAGGCCCTCACGGGCTCGGGGTAGAGGGCCAGGGGAGCCACCAGGCCGGAGAGATAGAGGTAGGGCAGGTAGAGGAGGCGCTCCAGGGCGCTGGCCTTCTCGCTCCAGAAGCACACCATGGTGAGGGTGAACTGCATCAGGAAGCGCAGGGCGAAGGCCGCCAGCGTGGCCAGCACCGCCAGCAGCAGGGCAGGCAGCGGCGGCCACCAGAAGGCGGCGGGATAGAGCAGGAAGAACAGGGCCACCAGGGCGGCCACGAAGGGAAGGCGGGTGGCCTGCTCCGCCAGGTGGGAGGCCACGTAGCGCCACACCACCGGCAGGGGCTGGAGCAGGTAGGGCGAGAGCCTTCCGTTGAGGTTGTCCTCCTCGAAGGTGTACATCACCCAGACGATCGTGAACTGCCGCACCACGAAGGCCGACAGGAAGTAGCGGGCCAGCTGCAGCTGGCTCAGGCCCAGGCCGCCGCCGGCATCCACGGCGCTCCAGAGGCCCAGCATGATGAATGGCAGCACCCCCGAGAGGGCCCAGAGCACGATCTCGGCCCGGTACTCGAGCATGTAGGCGTACTGGCTGGAGAGCAGCACGGCGGCCACCCTGCGGGCATGGACCAGTGAGCGCAGGGGTGCGGGGGAAACCATCACGCTCCATGCAAGCAGCAAGACAAGCGCCCCGACGGTTCATCAGCCTCTGCGGTCATGGCCCCATGGCTGGGTCGTCAACGCCATCCCACCCCGCTCCACCCCTCCAGCGACGAGCACGGCACGATCTGCCGGACCGGCCTCGGATGCCGGGACGTCGCAGAGACAGGATCACTCAGGACACAAGATCACTCCGGGAACCAAGAATGATGTTCATGATCTTGTCGTGACGTCATGCGCGGGACAAGCCATCGCTGGCTTGGGGGAAAAGGTTTCCACTGTGACCAGATAAGCGGGTTTTTCCTCCTTCCTCATCAGTATCCACTTCCGGAGCTGGCTGCGCAGATGGCGGCTTTGATGCTGCCATCCTTGAACCAATGAAAATGCGGTGACGCCATCTGCGGCATCCCTTCGATTTCATCCAGGGTTGAATCTGAAGGAGAGTGTGGAGAGCCATCAGGTCCCTCGATAAGGAATCACAGGGACTTCCTGGGGTCTCGTTGTCGGCCCCGCCGCATTAGTGGTCTCCCTGCGGTTGACTCCTGATTGAGGTCCTCGTCGAAACCCTGATGGGGCGATGGACTCGAGTTGTTCGCTGAGAGATCGGTAGCGGCTCCCGGCAAGGGCAGGAGTCTCTGACAGGAGGACCATCATCGCCAGCAGGAGGAGGGATTTCATGGGCCCCATCGATCACCAAGGAACTCTTCACCTTACTGAGAGCCGCAAGGGGGCCCCTCCCCCGACAGAGAGTCTCGAAGATCCGCCTTCGAGACGGCGCCGATGCCTGGATAACCATCAACGGCCCGGACCCCCCGGCCTCCAGAAGGCCCTCAACCCGGCAATGGGTTCAGGACATCGGCTGGGGGCTTCTGGGGGCGAGACCTGACCCTGAGCATCCGGGCTCAGACCCAGCCTGCAGGCAGCGCCCCCCAGCCGTCAGGAACCCTCGGTGCCAGCAACGGTTGCAGCCCCGACGGTCCATCGGATCGGAGGGGTGCAGCCAGGTGTCCTCCAGTTCATCGTCCCGTAGCGCCGGCCGCTGGCCGACCCCCCTCACAAGTGATGGCCATGGCGCGTGTGCGGGCGTCTCGGGTGGCTCTGGCCAAGATGTCCACGCGTTTTTCAGCCAGCTTCGTGCAGGTATGAGCCGGTGGATTGATCGTGAGAGGAACACCCTCACCCACCAGCTGGCCGATACGGCAGGAGACCTCTTCAACCCGTGGGCAACCTGATGGGTGTTCGCAAGACTGCGTTTGGATTCGCAGGTTCTGTTGATCCTTTTCCCTTCAGGGTGCGTCCGGTGCCAAGGCCTCTCCTGTGCATCTCAATGGATGCCTGCTGAAACCAGGGACGCCGTTTCAGCCCTCAGCCATCCTGTCCGAAGACCTGTTCAGGCCCTGTCCGTCCAGCGACGTTCTCAGGCGGCACCCGCAGGGGCTCACGAAACAGTTGCCCGATGATCTCCTCGATCGGCGGATCGCCCACCGACAGATCCACCACAGCCAGATCGGCGAGCAGGCACCCCACCTGTTCGGTGAGGCGATCCCGCGGGATCAGCAGGCGCACCTCACGGCCTTCCAGGCACTCCAGCTGCCCGTAGCGGGAGAAGGTCTCCGCCGGTTGCACTTCCTTCAGCTCCAGCCGCACCTCCCGGCAGGGTGCCAGCCGCTGGGTGAGGGTTTCCAGGCTGCCGTCATAGAAGAGGCGGCCCTCATGGATCAGCAGCACCCGCGGACAGAGGGCGGTGATGTCGGCCATGTAGTGGCTGGTGAGCAGCACGGTGGCGCCGAAGCGCCGGTTGTAGTCAGCCAGGAAGCTGCGCACCCGGGCCTGGGCGTTCACATCCAGGCCCAGGGTGGGTTCGTCGAGGAACAGCACCGCCGGCCGGTGCAGCAGGGCTGCCAGCAGCTCCGCCTTCATCCGCTGTCCGAGGGAGAGCTTGCGCACCGGCCGGCGCAGTTCGTCGCCCAGCTCGAGCATCTCCGCCAGCTCGGCGATGCGGCGACGACTCTCCGCCGGCTCGATGCCGTAGACGGCGGCGTTGACCCGGAGGGAATCGAGGGGGGGAAGATCCCAGATCAGCTGCTGCTTCTGGCCCATCACCAAGGTGATCTGGCCGAGAAAGTCGGCCTGGCGGCGATGGGGCACGTGGCCAGCCACTTCCACCCTGCCCTCGGTGGGGTGGATCAGGCCGGTGAGCATTTTCAGGGTGGTGGTCTTGCCGGCGCCGTTGGCCCCCAGGAAGCCCACGAACTCTCCGGGTTCGATCGAGAAGCTGACGTCCTGGACGGCGGGGATCGTGCGCTCCCGCCGGTTCACGAAGTGGCGCAGGGTCCCGGCCAGGCCGGGCTGCTTGTCAGCCACCCGGTAGGTCTTGCCGAGCCCCTGGGCGCGGACGATGGCCATGGGGGCGACTTCGGCAGCGGTGAGATCTCACCCTATCGAGGGTCCCAGGGGAGGCTGCTCAGGCCGCCTCCGGGCACCAGCCCGCATCGTCCTGACGGGGTTCGATCCAGCAGGGGCAACGATGGGTGAGATGGTCGCCATGGCTGATCAGGGCCTGGTGCCACTGGCAGCTGAGCAGGGGGATGGTGTCGGCGTCGGCGTGGTGGCGGAACCAGTGACAGGTGAGGCAGACCCGCCGGCTGCGGCTGGGCACCAGAGGGTCGGGACCCAGATAGGGCAAGGAGGCGAGGGCCTGGCTGGCGGGGAGGGAGAGGACCATGGCAGGACGGAGGGAGTACGCCTGTACTAGCACCTCTGGGGCGAGCCGGCCAGTCTTTCCGTCCTGACGTTGCCGCATCCGCTGACAGACCTGGCGATCCTGCGCGATCCCCCCCGCCGCCGAGCGAGAATCGGCCATCCGGACGGTATCGACCCCCTGCCAGCCCCATGCTGATCCGGCTCGGTTGCGAACTGACCCTCTCCTGCTGGACCCCCACACCGGTCCTGGCCCTGATCCATCCCCACACGAGCCGGCTGATGGATCGGCGGGGCCCGGAACACCTCTGGCTGAGTCCCGATCGCATCACGGAGGTACTCACCGACGCGGACGGTAACCGCCCCTGCCGTTTCATTGCCTCCGCCGGTACCACCACCCTGACGTTCGAGGTGGTGGTGGATGACAGTGGCTGCCCCGATCCGGTGGTGCCGGAGATCGGCGAGTGTCCGGTGGGGGCGTTGCCGATCGTCACCTATCCCTACCTCAATCCCAGTCGCTACTGCGACACCGATCGCCTCGCCCAGGTCGCCTGGGGCCGCTTCGGCAGTGTCCAGCCAGGCTGGCAGCGGGTGCAGGCCGTCTGCGACTGGGTGCATGAACAGCTTCGCTTCGACTACGCTGCCGCCCGCAGCGACAAGACGGCCCACGATGCCCTGAGGGAGGGCCATGGCGTCTGCCGCGATTTCGCCCATCTGGCCATCAGCCTCTGCCGCTGCCTCAACATCCCGGCCCGTTACTGCACCGGCTATCTGGGATACACGGGAATCACCCCCCTGCCGGATCCCGTCGATTATTCGGCCTGGTTTGAGGCCTTCCTTCAGGATCGCTGGTACGTCTTCGATGCCCGTCACAACAGACCGCGCATCGGCCGGGTGCTGATCGCCCGGGGGCGCGATGCCGCCGACGTGCCCATTCTGCGCTCCTTCGGCGATCATCAGCTCACCGGATTCCGGGTCATCACCGAGGAGCTGGCCCCGTGTGAAGCCCCGGTCCGCTGAGGCCGGATCCGCTTCAGGCCACGGCAGAGCGCTTGCCGATCCAGCCGCTGGCCAGGCCCGCCAGCAGCGCGGTGCCCGCCAGTCCCCCAGCGGCCACCACGACGAGGGTCTGGAGGACCAGCAGCAGCACCCCCAGGGCCGAGAAAAAGCGGATCTGGATTCGCGCCTTGACCAGCAGCACCATCAGCAGCAGCACCGTGGCCTTGAGGCCGGCCAGGGAGGCCGCCGTGACGGGGCACAGGGGACAGGGTGGGGGGAGGAGCAGCATGGGGTGGCCAGACGTGATCCCAATCCTGACGCCGCCCTGGCCCGACCGCTGCACCCTCCGTTGCATCCCCGCATCCCTGGGGTCATCAGGGCCTGGCCGGAGTGTGGAGAAATCCTTCGTCCTGCATCGGCCCTGCCACCCCACAGCAGAATCCTCATACAGTTCACCAGTGGTGGATCTGTTGGTGGGCACCTGCCACTCACCGTTTTCGTCGCGCCACACGACTTCGGCTCGCGCTCCACGACTTCGGCGCCCGGTACCCTACAGGCCGGGGTCCTTCAGGCACGGATCGCCCGTCTGGTTGTCCACCGGCGAAGGCTTGTCGATCACACCCTCATTTGTTATTTTAGTTAGCGGGCTGAAGCGATGGGGTTGAGAATTGATGAGGCTACATTTTTGGAAAGAGCGCTATCCAGATTCGGGGACAGATACGATTATACTGAGGTGATTTACAGAAGTTACCGCAGCCCTGTCAAGATCCGCTGCAAGGAACATCCTGTCAGGGAGATCGTGATCACACCCGAGCGCCATCTTCAGACAACGGGAGGCTGCAAGTTCTGCCTGCGCAATTATCGCAACCAAAGCCTGGAGAGGGCGCTCCGCATCGACTGTGAGCCTTCCGATCTATCGACACGCCTTGCACCACCCCTGCCGCAGCGCCCTGCTTTGGACCGGCATGAAAGTAAAGCTGTGTAAGGTAAAGCTGTGTGAGGAATCGGACTTGCCGGGCAAGGGGCACTGTTCCACATGTTTACCATTGCCAGTCATTCTCCCCCGCCCGCCATGGCACTCCCCCTGCTTGTCTCCCCACCCGTGAGTCACAACGCCCGGGTGCGGAGCTTCGCCGTAGCCAGTGAGGAGTCGCCCCGCCAGGCCGTTGCCTCCCTGGACAGCCGCAAGCAGGCCGTTGACCGGACCATCCTCGACGCCCAGATCGAGCAGGCCTACCGCCAGATCTTCTTTCACGCCTTCAAGGCCGATCGGGAGGAGGTGCTCGAGTCCCAGCTGCGCAGAGGGCAGATCACCATGAGAGATTTCATCCGAGGGCTGTTGCTGTCCAGGCGATTCCGCGAGGGTTTCTATGATTGCAACAGCAATTATCGAATGGTTGAACAGCTGGTGGGCAGGGTCCTTGGCCGGCCTGTGTACGGCAACCAGGAACGCATCGGCTACTCCATCCTGATTGCCCAGCACGGCCTGGCCGCTCTGGTGGACACACTGCTGGATTCTTCCGAGTATCTCGATGCCTTCGGCTACGACACCGTGCCCTATCAGCGCTCCCGTGTGCTGCCGGGTCGGGCCCAGGGGGCCCTTCCCTTCAATCAGCAGGCTCCCCGTTACGAGGCCCGCTGGCGGGATGTGATCGCCAGCCGTGCCCCGCGCGGCTCCAGCCCCTGGATCCCCGGCACCCCTCGCCCCGCCTGGCTGGGGGAACAGCCCTCGCCTCTGGCCCGCCGGATCTGGCAGGGACTGGTCACCGTGGGCGGATTCGCCCTCACCGGCTTCGTGCTGTGGACAGCCGCGGCGATGCTCAGCACCGGATGGGGCGGATGATCGTCCCTGCCGCGGAGGGGGGAGACTCACGCCAGCCTTCGGCGTCGATCGGAGGTGTTGCAAGCCCTGACCCCCCTGTGCGGACTGCTCCGCCATCGTGCTTGGCTTGCTCCAGGAGGTGTCCGCGCCTTGGGCACCGGCCATGCTTTAGATTTTGTAAAGATTCCTTGACCGCCGGAGGTTCATCCATGTTCACGCTCGAAAAAGCCACCCAGATCTTCCCTGACACTCTCTCGGCCGATGTGGTGCCCGCCATCACCGCCCGATACAACCTTCTGAGTGCGGAAGATCAGCTGGCCCTGATCTGGTACGCGTACCTCGAGATGGGCAAGACCATCACCATCGCCGCTCCAGGCGCGGCCCGCATGCAGTTCGCCGAGCCGGTGCTGAACCGCATCAAGGCGATGAACTTCGCTGAGCAGAGCCAGGTCATGGTGGATCTGGCCAATCGCGCGGACACCGAGATCTGCCGCACCTATGCCATCTGGTCGGTGAACATCAAGCTCGGGTTCTGGTACAAGCTGGGCGAGTGGATGGAGGAGGGGATCGTCGCCCCCATTCCCGAGGGCTATCAGCTGTCGGCCAACGCCGCTTCGGTGCTCACCTCACTGAAGAATATCGATGCCGGCCAGCAGATCACCGTGCTGCGCAATTTCGTGGTCGACATGGGCTTCGACCCCGGCAAGGTGGACGGCTCCCAACGGGTCTCCGAGCCGATCGTGATGCCCACCGCGCCCGAGCAACGCTCCAGGGTATCCATCGAAGGCATCGACAACCCGACGATCCTTTCCTACATGGATCTGCTCAACGCCAACGATTTCGACCAGCTGATCGAGCTGTTCCTTCCCGACGGCGCTCTCCAGCCTCCCTTCCAGCGCCCGATCGTGGGCACCGAAGCCGTGCTGCGCTTCTTCCGGGAGGAATGCCAGAACCTCAAGCTGCTGCCCGAGCGCGGTGTGAGTGAGCCCTCCGACGGCGGTTTCACCCAGATCAAGGTCACCGGCAAGGTCCAGACTCCCTGGTTCGGCGCCGGCGTCGGCATGAACGTCGCTTGGCGCTTCCTGCTCGATCCCGAAGGCAAGATCTACTTTGTGGCGATCGATCTGCTGGCGTCCCCGGCCGAACTTCTGAAATTCGCCCGCTGAACAGCTCGTCTTCCGGCTTCGGCCTCCCGCCCATCCCCACGATGACGCCTGTTGCCCCCGTCGATCACCCCGTGGTGATGGGCAGGGGCTTCTGGCTGAGCCTGGGGATCTTTTTCGCCTGGCTGGCCAGTCTCCTCTTGCTGCTGATGACCGACCCCATCGGTTGGTCTCCCCCCGGGCTGCTTCTGGCCGTGGCTCTGCGCACCTTCCTGCAGACCGGCTTGTTCATCCTCGGCCACGATGCCATGCACCGCAGTCTGGTGCCGGGCCACCGATGGCTCAACGACGGCCTCGGTCGTCTGGCGCTGCTTCTCTATGCGGCCCTGCCCTATGGCCAATGCCGGCGACACCATCTGCGTCACCACCGCATTCCCGGCAGGGTCGGTGATCCCGATTTCCGCGCCACCAGCGGCGATGGGGTGCTCCTCTGGTATCGGAGCTTCATGGGCAACTACCTCTCGGCGGAACAGCTCGCCCGGTTGCTTCTGGTCTGGGCGCTCGTGGCCCTGGCCCTGGCCAGGCTGGAGCCCCTGCGGGCGGTCCATGTGGCTCTCTTCTGGATCCTGCCGCTGGTTCTGAGTTCGATTCAGCTCTTCCTGTTCGGAACCTATTTTCCCCATCGTCACGGCGGGAACCCCGGTGACCTCCATGGCGGGATCAGGAGTCTGCCGTGCTCCCAGCTCCTATCCCTCCTGGCTTGTTATCACTTTGGATACCACCGGGAACATCATGCCTACCCAGCGGTTCCCTGGTTCCGCCTACCGCAGTTGAGCCGGATGGTGACCTTCCGTCACCCCCCTGCCGACCGGCTCGCGAGGGCTCCTGGGGGGGCGTTAGGGTCGAAAGGTGATGGTGGAAACCATGGTGAGCGTTGTGTCGGGCTGGACGGAGCATGAGCAGGAGATCGCTCGCCGTGCTTTCGAAGCGGCCCATACCCGTGCCGTGCTGGGGATCATTCAGGCCGTTCAGGTCCATGCCAGCCATCTGGAATCCGCGGAGGAATGCTGGAAACTCCACGATTTCCTCAGCATTCAGCGCCATGAGATCGAAGGTCGCTTTGATTTTCGCCTTCCCGGCCTGCTTTTCGTCTTCGCCAGCCTTGTGAAGGACGGCCTTCTGACGGTGAATGAACTGGAGGGGCTCGACCGGGAGAAACTCAACAAAATCGCGGCAATGGCACGGATGTGAAGGGCGATAGGCTTTGTTCAGTCTTGGCTGTGGGCCAGCTGGCCCCACCCGGTCCACCCGGGGAGACCTCGCCGCAAGCTATGCCATTCAGAATTGACTGATATCAACTTCCATTTGCTCGGCTGATGCCGGCTTCGGTTGCGTTGCCTGCGCGGAAACCTGGAATGGCCGTCTCGCCCTGGTTGGCTTGCTGATCGACCTCGGCACGGAATGGCTCGCCGGTCAGGCCATTCGTTTTCATACCGGGCAGGGCTGAGTCCGCTTACGGGCAAAGGCCCTTGGTGCCAGCAGGACATGTCAGCCTTGCATCGGATCGCCAGCTCCTCCCAGCCCCAGGCTGGCTGGCAGAGCACCCTGACGGCGCCTCGACGCCAGGGTTCGGCTCTCCGCCGCCCGCACCGGTTCGCTACCGCTGTAGGATCGGAGGTGATTCCAAGATTTCTCTCCAGCAAGCTCATCACTTTCTAAAAGGGCTTTCGAAGGATCTGTTCATAGTCTTTTCTTCTGGTTCATGACCATTTACATCGGAAATCTTTCCTTCGACGCCGAAGTGGAAGATGTCAAGAATCTTTTTGCTCAGTATGGCGAGCTCCGCCAGTGCACCCTTCCCCTTGATCGCGACACCGGCCGCAAGAGGGGCTTCGCCTTCGTTGAGATGACCAACGACGCCGACGAAACCAAGGCCATCGACGATCTCCAGGATGTCGAGTGGATGGGACGCAGCATCCGGGTCAACAAGGCCGAGCCCCGCACCGGTGGCGGTGGCGGCGGACGCTCCGGCGGCGGTGGTTACGGCGGTGGCGGCGGCGGTTATGGCGGCGGCGGTGGCGGTGGCGGCGGCTACGGCGGCGGCGGCGGCGGTCGCAGCCGCTATTGAGTCCGGGGGCTTTCGGGCCCCATCCCGAATCGACCGTCCCTGGCCATCGGGGACGGTTTTTTTCTGCCCGCCGTTTTCCTGTCGCCGTGATCCGGTGGCGACGCCGACACGGATCGGAAGACACTCTGCTGCTGTGAGGTTTTGCGGTTCACCGGGAGCAGATTGGTTCCATGAGTGAACCCCGCCCGCGCGGCCGCTACCGGGTCCGCCCCGCTGACCAGAACGAAACCACCGTCCCGAATGACGTGCTGGGCCCGATCTTCGATCAGCGTGATGAAGCCGAACGCTATGCCCAGAGCCTGGCCCGCGCCCGCCATGCGCCGGTGATCGTCGAGAAGCTGGCGCCGGCAGGCTGCTGGCTTCAGCTCGGCATCGTCGGCTGAGGCGTTCCGGCCAGTTCCTCCAGGGACGCGGCGGCCTTCAGATGGATGCGGTAGGAGAGGCTTGAGCCCACACCGGTGCCGCGATAACGGCCGCTCATCGGTGCGGCCAGGTGATGGTCCGGTGCGGCGGCCAGCACCACGTGACCATCGGCCACAGCCAGGCCCAGGCTGGGATCGAAGCCCCGCCAGCCTCCCCCCGGCAGGTAGGCCTCGGCCCAGGCGTGCAGTTCATGCTCGCTGACCTCGGGGGGATGGTGCATCGAGTAGCCGCTGACGAAGCGGGCCGCGAGGCCCTGGCTGTGGCAGGCCGCCACGAAGAGCATGGCCGTGTCCCGGCAGGCTCCGGTGCGGGTTGCCAGGGTTTCAGCCGGTGCGGCGGGCTCCCCCTCCAGCCGTCCCACGTGGTGGAAGCCGTGATGGATCTCATCGGCCATGGCACTGAGGAAGGCCGTGGCGGACCCGTCGACCCGCTCGGCGATGGTCTGGGCCCATGCTCCCACCTCAGGATCGAGCCGATCCCCATGGCAGCCCGCCAGGGACCGGTCCTCCGCCGGCGGGTAGGCCACCGGCAGATGCTGGGCCTCCGGGTGGGTGACGATCCAGTCGAAGGGATTGCTGCGCAGGGTTTCCACGAGCATGTCCGCTTCGATCACCAGCCGGTCGCGCTCCTTCTGGAACCAGGCGACGGTCGCGTCGGTGCCATCGGGTTCGAGCACCCGGGTGAGGCCCGCCGCCGGCTCCACCAGCCGCAGGCTGTGCTGGAGCAGTTTCTGGCTGCCGTCCTGACGGGGCGTCAGGCGCAGGGTCATGGGTTCCAGGAAGACGGGCTTCTCGTACTGGTAGGTGAGCTGGTGGAGGATTCGGAAGAACATTGCTCAGCCCATGGCCTCGCGTAACACGCTCTGGAAGTCGTCGTCGATGACGTAGGTGCGCAACGGTTCCTCGCCCAGATCCTCGACGAGGGGAAAGAAGCGCACCGTGAACCAGGCTTCGAACAGCTCCAGGCTGCGGGGGTGGGGCCAGCGGCTGCGGTCGCTGCACCAGAGGTCCAGTTCGGCGGCGAAGATCTGCCCGTAACTGTCCAGCAGCCGGTCCTGGGCTTCCATTTCGTTGTCGTAGGAGGGAATCAGGTAAAGGCTGTGGTCCTCCCCCAGCCCTTCCATGTCCTCCCGTGTCCAGAACGGCCGGGTCCAGTCCACCATCGGTTCCCGGGGGGCCACCGCAAGGGCACAGCGGTTGAGAACGGCCATCGATGGCTTCTCTGTGTGGTCCTGAACGCTAGCGAGCCGGTGGATCGGGTCCATCGGTGAAACCATGGAGCTGGCTCAGGCCAGCGGCCGCTGCTGCCGTGAGTCCCTGCCCAGGAGTCTGGCGGATCCGGTCCGCATCGCCCTGGAAACGGCTTCGACGCTCTGTGGGGTGGGTGCGTTGCGGCCATCTCCAGCTGGTTGGTGCCCGCCGAGATCGGCAACTTCCTGAATCCGATTCTTGCGCGGCGGATCGAATCGGGACAGCGGTTCGAGGCTCAGCGGCCGGAAGGCCTCCCCGCAGCTTCGGCAGCCATGGCCCTCCAACGACGGGTTGCCACCTCGGCCCGGAGCTGGTCAGGATAGGTTCAATGTCAGTCGCTGTCGGGGGATTCCCTTGCAGACCCATCCACAGCCCCGGTTCAGGTTCACTCTCCGCTCGCGTGCTTCCAGCGATCGCCCTGTCGGCGTCACCCTGCAGATCCCGATCCCCCTGGCCCTCACGATCCTGGCTGGCCTGACAGCCGGCGGGATGCTCTTCCCGCCGTCCGCTCCCGCTGCCCAGCCGGATTCGGGGGGCCAGACGCTCTACACCCTCTCCACCCGCTGCAGCGTGAAGGGAGGAGAGGCGACCCCCTGCACGGTGGAGGCTGTGGACCAGGGGGAGGCCACCCTTTATCGCCACACCATCGGCAAGAACATCGAGACCGTCCGCATCACCGGTGATCCGGTGACCATGGCGATCTGGGAGGACGACACCAAGGAATGGCGTCCCTTGCTTGGCGCGGCGGCCCGCTTCTCCACCAACACGATCTGCTTCAACGGCAGGGAGCTCTGTGTGGTCAACCCCAATTACCTCAACAGTGTCCGCCAGGACAGCTCCAACAGCCGCCTGGAGGGACGGGATCTGGTGATGGTTCTGTTCGGTGGGGACGGGCGGGTGGATGCGAGTTGCTACGACGACGCCTGCAAGCGGCTGCTGAAATGAAGCGCCCTTCCGGTATCGCTCTGCTGATGGTCGGGGTTCTCATCGCCCCGACCGGTGCCGCCCTGGCCCTGGAGTCTTCGCCCGTGGAAGCCGTCCCACTGCTGATCGCCCGTCGAGGTGGCGGCGGGAGGAGCGGTGGGGGATCGCGCGGCCGCACCGGTTTCCAGGGCTCCGGAGGCGCCGGCGGTCTCAACCGCGGCTCCAGCCGACCGACCGGCGGCTGGAGCCGCGGCGGGACCGGCCAGGTGGGAAGTCCCTCGCTGAATCCTCCGGCGAGGCGTCCCGGAGCTGCCGGATCGATCGGCAGCGGCCGTGCTGGGGGGGATGCTGCCTCCAGGGTGACCAGGCCCGGCGGCAGCGGGTCCATCAACCGCAACGCCGGATCGATCAATCGCAATCATCAACGTCAATCGCAGCTGGACGCGCAGCGCGAATGTGAATGCCTTCGCCGTCAGGCCTGGGTGGGCACGGCCCGGCTGGGGTGTCGCCCGGCCCTGGAACCATGGCTGGTACGGCGGCTGGGCCACGCCTTCCTGGGGATGGTGGGGAGCCCGTGCGGCGGCCTGGGGCGTGGGAACCCTGGCGACCGCCGCCATCATCAACAGCGCCGTGGACGCTGCGGTAGCGAGCAACCAGACCACCATCGTGGTGCCCAACAGCGACTATCAGCTGCTTTACGGCACGGTTCAGCCAACGGGGACGTACGGGGTCTCCTTCGATGTCAGTGCCGACGGCAGCGTCTACCAGCTCTCAGCGGACTGTCAGGCCGGTCTGCTGAATGGTCAGGAGCCCCAGACGGCCCAGGAAGCGGAGCTGCTCAACGCCGCTTGTCAGGTGGCCTTCGGCACCGCTTCCTGAGCCGCTCGATCACCAGGGCAGGGGCGCTCTCTGGACGCCGATGTTGCAACCCATCTGCTGGCCGAGCAGGGCGCCGAGGGGCACCGCCCAGGTGCGGCCATCGCCTCGGGACGCCGCATAGCCCACACCGCCCCCGACGATGCCCCCGACAAGCCGCCCCACGTTGCAGCGCTGGGCTGTCTGGGCCTGGATGTAGTCCTCGGACACCGGCACGTTGGCCCGGTAACGGTTGACGTCGTAGTCGGCCCGGTAACCGCCGCCGTAGCCGGCGGGGCTGGGCAGGGTGGACACCGGGTAGGGGACCCGCTGGCGGCTGACCGGTTGGGAGGTGCGGTAGGGCTGGTTCCAGGGACCGGCCCAGGCCTGCAGTGGGGTGGCGAGAAGGCCCAGGGCGCCGGTGGAGCAAAGGAGGCCTGCAAGGCGGCGGGAGCCGCTACGGGAGAAGGTCTTCATGGCTGTTCGCGTTGTGAGGAGTCACCCCTGGTTCGGGGTTGCCATCAATCAAGCGACACGATGTGACTGGCCCGTGAACGGATCTGCGCGGAAGTCAGACAGGATGCGACTGGCCCCCCTGCATCGCTTGCTACCCCGCCTCTGGTCAATTCGTTCCTTTCTTGCCAGGGTGCGTGGAGGGGTGGGAGAACCCGATGAGCTGGAGCGAACTGGAGCGCCTGGTCGAGGAGGCCGAGACGGACGAGGTGATCCGCCGCGGACTGCGCCATTGTCGTTCCCGTCCGGAGCTGCTGCTGGCGGCCCGCCGGCTGGGGTACGGCGTCACCACGGTGGACCTGAAGCGGGCCTGGCAGCTGCATCAGCGGGGGAGCGGCCTGGTGGCCCATCAGCCTCCGGGCCCGTCGTCGCCGCTGGCACGTCCATCAGGTTGATCTCGGCATGGACGGCATCCGCCATGGGGTTGAGCCGGAAGCCCTGCTTCCGGCAGATCTGCTGCATGGCCCGGTTCTCGTGAAGGATCTCGGCGCTGATCCGCTCGAGGCCCTCCTGGCGTCCGATCTCCAGCAGCAGGCCCAGCAGCGTGGTGCCGAGCCCCTGCCGCTGCCAGGGATCGGCGATCAGCATGGCGAACTCGGCAGCGTTCTCCCCGTGGATCCGGCTCAACCGGCCCACCCCCAGCAAGGCGGCGTCCTCCTCGGCGTCCCCCGGCCGTTCCACCACAAGGGCCATCTCCCGGTCGTAGTCGGTGAAGCAGATCCGGGTGAGCCGTTCGTGGGCGATGCGATGGCTCAGGGTCATCAGATGGAAGTAGCGGAAGTAGACGCTCTGTTCCGAGAGAAGGCGATGGAACGCCACCATCAGGGGTTCGTCCTCCGGGCGGATCGGCCGGATCGTCACCGATGAGCCGTCAGCCAGCCGCCATGGGCGGACGTACTGGCTGGGGTAGGGCCGGATCGCCGGTCTTGGGTTGAAGCAGGTGGACCCGGAGGCCTCCTGCAGCAGCAGGCGGGCATCAAGGGCCACCAGGGAGCTCTCCCCATTCCCGGGGATCACCCGCAGGGGATTGATGTCCAGTTCGAGGATGGCGGGGTGCTCCAGCACCAGCTGGCTGAAGCGGACCAGCAGCCGCTCGAGGGCCGCCAGATCCGCTGCCGGTCTGCCGCGCACCCCCTGAAGGGCCTTGTGGATCCGGGTGCGTTCCATCAGGCGCCGGGCCAGGGTGGTGTTCAGCGGCGGCAGGGCCACGGCGCTGTCACGGAACACCTCGACCAGCTGGCCGCCTGAGCCGAAGAGGATCACCGGGCCGAACTGGGGATCGATGCTGCTGCCGATGATCAGCTCGTAGGCCCCCGTCAGCTCGAGCATCGGCTGCACGGTGACCCCGCCGAAGGCGGCCACGCCGTGACGCGCGACGATCGAGGCCTGCATGGTCCGGAAGGCCTCCCCCACCGCCTCCCGATCCCGAAGGTTGAGCTGCACCCCGCCGACATCGCTCTTGTGGGTGAGCTGGGCCGAAAGCAACTTCACCACCACCGGGTAGCCCATGGCTTCGGCGGCGGCTTCGGCGGCCTCGGCGCTGCTGGCCATGTGGGTGGGCACCACCGGGATGCCGTAGGCATCGAGAACCTGCTTGGCCTCCCACTCGTTGAGCAGGGTTCGCCCCTGGCCCAGGGCACCGGCCAGCAGCCCTTCGACCCGCCGCCGATCCGGACCCATCTCCCCGGCCACCGTCATGCCGGTGGCCGCCACCAGGGCGGGCGTTTCGTAGAGGGCGCGAAGGTTGTCGCTGTAGCGCCACATCGCATCGAACAGCTGCACCGCCGCATCCGGGTAGCGGTAGGTGGCGATCCCGGCGGCATTGAGGAGTCGTTCCCCCGCGTCCACCTCCTGCCCCCCCATCCAGCTGGCCAGCAGTGGTTTGGTGGAGGTCGCGGCCAGGGACACCAGGCGCTCGGCGGTGGCGGTGGGATCGGTCATGGCCTGGGGGGTGAGCACCACCAGCAGGCCGTCGCTGCCGGGATCCTCGAGGGCGCAGCGGATCGACCGTTCGTAACGCTCCGGATCGGCGTCCCCGAGGATGTCGATGGGGTTGGACCGGCTCCAGTGCTCGGGAAGCACCGCGTCGAGGGCTGTCACGGTGGCGTTGGAGAGCGGTGCCAGTTCACCGCCATGGCGCACCAGGGCGTCGGTGGCCAGCACGCCGGGCCCCCCGGCATTGGTGAGGATCGTCAGCCGGGGTCCCCGGGGCCGGCGCCGTTCCTTGGCCAGCGCCTCCGCCAGGTCGAAGAGGTCGGCGATGCGGTCCACCCGCAGCACCCCGCAGCGGCGGAAGGCCGCATCGAGCACCGCGTCACTGCCGGTCAGGGCGCCGGTGTGGGAGGCCGCCGCCTGGGCGGCCTCCGCCGTACGGCCGGCCTTGATCAGCACGATCGGCTTGGTGAGGGCCACTTCCCGGGCCGCCGAGAGGAACGAGCGGGGATCCCCGATCGATTCCATGTAGATGACGATGCTGTGGGTCTCGGGATCGTCTCCCAGGTAGGTGATCAGGTCCCCCCAGTCCACATCGAGCATCGAGCCCATGGACACGAAGGCGCTGAAGCCCACGTTCTCCTGCAGGCTCCAGTCGAGGACCGCGGTGCAGATGGCCCCCGACTGGCTGAGAAAGCCCACGTGACCCGGCCGGGCCATGGTGGCGGCGAAGGTGGCGTTCAGGCCGCTGTGGGGGTTCATCAGACCCAGGCAATTCGGTCCCAGCAGGCGCATTCCCGTGCGGCGCAGGCCATCGCGGATGCCGGCCTCCAGGGCGATGCCGGCGGAGCCGATCTCCCGGAACCCCGCCGAGAGCACGACCACCCCCTTCACCCCCGCCGCCGCGCAGGCCTCGATCAGTCCGGGCACCGTGGCGGCGGGGGTGGCGATCACGGCCAGATCCAGCGGTTCGGGCACCTGGGCCACCGTGGCGCAGGCCCGGATGCCCAGCACGCTGGAGCGTTTCGGGTTGACCGGGTAGACGGTGCCGCCGAAGGGATGGCTGATCAGATTCCAGAGCACCCCCCGCCCCACGCTGCCGACCCGGTCGGACGCTCCGATCACCGCCACGCTGCGGGGAGAGAACAGGGCGGCCAGCGGCTGGCGCTGGGAGCGCAGGATGTCGTAGGTGCGATCGGCGGGTCCGTCGCCCCGGCCGGGGGGCCTGGCGGTCATCGGTAGACCAGCACCGGACAACTGGACTGGACCAGTACCCGCTGGGTTTCACTGCCGATCAGCAGTCCCGCCAGCCCGCGCCGGCCATGGGAGGCCATCAGGATCAGATCGCAGCCCAGCCGGTTGGCGGCCTCGACAATGGCCTGGTGAGGCAGATCGCTCATCACCCGTTCGGCGTCGGCGCTGACGCCGGCCTCACGGGCCACCGCCAGGGCCTCCTCGAGGATGCGCTCCACCTCCTTGTGGCTGGCGTTCATCAGGGCCTCCATGGTGCCGGCATCGAGCATCTCCCCCAGCCCCACCACCTGCACCGGCACGCTGGCCTGGGCATGGAAGAAGGTGATCCGGGCCCCGAGGGCGTCGCCCAGGGCCACGGCATGGCGTACCGCCTGCAGGGAGAGATCGGAGCCGTCGGTCGGCACCAGCAGGTGGCGGTAGGGCATGGGAGGTGCTTGGCTCAGCCCCTGTCTAGTCATGGCCCCGGATCAGTGCAGCGGATCGCTGATCACCAGGACCGAGCAGTGCAGTCGCCGCAGCAGGCTGGTGGCCTGGTCGCTGGCGGGAATCGGCAGGCCCTCCACCAGGCGTCGCAGGGAGCGGAGGATCACCAGGTCGTGGCTTTCGCTGCTGCGCTCGATCGCTTCGGTCACGCTCTGGCCCGCCTGTAGGTCCAGGGTCACGGGCACGCTTCCCCCCGTCTGGAGGCGTCCGGGATCCAGCCCTGCAACTGGAGGGCCAGCTGCTCGCGCTCCGCCTGGGGCAGCCAGGGGTCATGGACGTGCAGGAGGGTGATGGCGGCACCGTCGCCCGCCTGGTGAGCACTGAGCAGCCGTTCGGCCAGCTGGAACTGCTCCAGGGCGCCGGCGGAGAGATCCTTCACCGGCACCAGCAGGCGGCGGAAGCTGGCCGGATCCTCGTTCAGCCGCGCCATCACCACCGGGCAGTGGGCCTGGCGGCAGATGGCCGCCACCAGATCGCCGAACAGCCAGCGGCCCAGCCTGGGCCCGGAAGCCACCCTCAGCAGCACCAGATCGGCCCCCTGTTCCAGGGCCGCGCGGGCGATGCCGCCGGGCACGTCGTTGTCGACCCGCAGCAGGGAGCGGCTGGGCACCCCCGCCGCCGCGGTGATGGCATCGGCCCTCTCCATCAGCCGGCGTCCCTCGGCCAGGGCCCGGGTGCACGCCGGGGTCGGGCCGGCGGCCCGCCTCGGCCTGGCGCGGCGACACCACCGAAAGCGGCAGCACCGCGCCCTGCAGGCCCGCGTCGCCATCGATCAGCCGGCCCGCCAGCACCAGAAGGCGCTCCTCGCTGCGGGCCTCCCGGATCGGCACCAGCACCCGCAGGGCCCGACGCACCAGGGCCAGCTGGCCGCTGTCCTGAAGGCTGAGGTCCCGGGCCCGGCGGGTGGCCATCCGGGTCATCGCCATCGCGGTCATGATCGGTCCGAGGGTCGCTGTCACCACCATCAGGGCCAGCACGCTGTTGAGCATGCGCTCATCCAGCAGGCCCTGGCGGAATCCCACGAAGGTGGCGGCCAGGGTGGCGGCCACCTGGGGGAGCGACAGGGACCAGAGGGTCAGCATCTGGGGCCCGTCGTAGTGGTAAAGGAGGCCGGAGCACCAGGAGGCCAGCCCCTTGCTGGTGATCAGGGTCAGGATCAGGGCGATGGCGAAGATCGAGCCCGTCATGGTGCTCACGAACACCGGCAGATCCAGCAGCAGGCCCAGATCGATGAAGAACAGGGGGATGAACAGGTTCGCCCCCACCACCACCACCTGTTCCTTGACGCGGCCATCCGGCAGCACTCCGTTCACCGCCAGGCCGGCCAGGAAGGCGCCGACGATCTTCTCCACCCCCACCAGCTCCGCCCCCACCGCCGCCAGGAACAGCGCCAGCAGCACCGCGACGAACAGGCGGCTCTCGTTGTCGACGCTGCGGCGGATGAGGCTGCGCCCCAGCCGCCGGATCACCAGCAGCACGGCACCGGCATAGAGGGCCACCTTCAGGAGCAGGGCGACCACCCCCGGGGCGTTCAGCTGGCCGCGGCCGAGGCTGACGCAGAGGGCCAGCACCACCAGGGCGGCGATGTCGGTGAAGATCGTGCCACCGATCGCCACCGTGACGCATTCCTCCCGCATGGCCCCGAAGCTGCGCACGATCGGGTAGCCCAGGGGGGTATGGGAGGCGAGGACCGAGCCGATCAGCACGGCGCTGACCGCCGGATAGCCATAGGCGAACCCCAGCGCCGTGCCGGCCAGCATCGGCAGGGTGAAGGTGAGCAGCCCGAAACGGAAGGAACGGGCCCGGATGCGCTGGAACTCCCCCAGATCGATTTCCAGTCCGGCGATGAACAGCAGATAGATCACGCCCACGTCGGAGAGCAGCCGCACGGTCTCGTTGGTGGAGCTCAGCCAGCCGAGAGCGTGGGGCCCGATCGCCACCCCGGCCAGCAGCAGTCCCACCAGATCCGGCAGCCGCAGGGGCCGCAGCAGGGGCGGCACCACCACGCTGAGCACCAGCAGCAGGGCGAAGATCCCGAGGGGATTGGCGGCCAGGAAGGTGCCCACAGGCATGGGGAGGGAAAAGGGAGAAGGGGTTCCCACCACGCCTTCCTAGGCGCGATGGGGCCGCTGACAGGGGCTCCGCCCGTTCTCGTAACGGGACCGTACCGGGCCTCTCACCCTCGCCTCGAGGGCCGCGATCCTCCGTCGGCGGCCGCCCCCCAGCAGAATCGATCCCATGAAGGATTCCGCCTGGCGCCAGAACTGGTTTCCCGTGGCCTACCTGGGCGACCTTGACCGCACCCGCCCCACCGCCTTCACCCTGCTGGAGCAGGACCTGGTGATCTGGTGGGATCGGGAGGAGGCCACCTGGCGAGCCTTCGCTGACGTGTGTCCCCACCGGCTCGTGCCCCTCAGTGAGGGACGCCTCAACGGGGCCGGCCAGCTGGAATGCCCTTACCACGGCTGGAGCTTCGCCGGCGACGGCCACTGCACCGCCATCCCCCAGGCCCAGGAAGGGGCCACCCCCAGCGCCGCCCGATCAGCCTGTCGGACCTACGCCACCGCCGCAGCCCAGGGGCTGTTGTTCGTGTTCGCCGGGGAGGCCGCCGAGGCTTCCGCGGTGCCCCTGCCCCTGGTACCGGCGCTGGAGGAAGCCGGCTGGTTCGTGCAGGACACTTTCCGGGACCTCCCCATGGACGCCCTCACCCTGCTGGAGAACGTTCTGGATGTCAGCCACGTTCCCTTCACCCACCACCGCACCGTGGGCAAGCGGGAGAACGCCGCGCCGGTGGAGGCCTCGATCGCCGGCTTCGGTGCCGAGGGCTTCACGGCCCTGTGGGAGGAGGGGCCCCGCAAGGGCAAGCTCGGCAGCCAGCACACCACCTTCGCCGCCCCCGGCCTGATGTGGCACGACCTCACGGCCCCGGGTTTCGCCCGCATCCTCACCGTGGTCTACGCCACACCGATCCGCCGGGGGGAGTGTCGCCTGTTCGCCCGCTTCCCCTTCCGCTTCGAGTCCCGCCTGCCGGCCCTGCTGCTCGGCCTGCGGCCCCGCTGGCTGCAGCACATCGCCAACCACACCGTGCTGGAGGATGACCAGGTCTTCCTGCACTGGCAGGAGCGGGTGCTCGAGCAGCGTGGCCGCAGCGGCGGAGCCGAGCGGGCCTTCTTCCTGGCCACCGGTGCCGATGTCTATGTCAAAGCCCTGCACGACTGGGTCAATCGCTTCGGCGGAGATCCCTTTCCCGGTGAGTCCCTGCCGCCACGCCTGAACCGCGAGGCGCTGATGGATCGCTGGCACAGCCACACCAGCCACTGCGTCGCCTGTGGTGGTGCCCTGCGCGGCCTGCGTCGCTGGCGGCCGTTGGTGGCCGTTCTTCCCTGGCTGGCCCTTCTGGGAATCGCCTGGTGGCATACCCCCGCGGCCCTTGCCGCCGGCGTGGTGATGGCCGTCGCTGCGGTGCTGCTGCTGCGCCGCTTCGATCGCTGGGAACGGCTGCTGCTGGCCGGTGACGGCCATCCACCCCGCAACAGTTCCGCCTGAGCAGGCAGGTTCCGTGCTTCAGCCCTTCCAGCCGGCCAGGTGGGAGGCTGCCCGCGAACGCACCAGGGAACGGGCCGCGGCGAGGGCGGGGGTGAGCTGGCTGGAGCTGAAGGGCGGCAGGGGCCGACGACGCAGCCAGGCACCCCAGCGGAATTCGTGGAAGGGAATCAGGGGTGCCGGATCGATCATGCCCTCCTTCTTCAGCCTCCACACCAGACTGCGGTAGGGATCGTCCTGGAGATCGGGTAGCCGGTGGGGCAGGGCCGCCGGGGAGAGGGGGCCGAGTCCGCGTCCGTCGTAGAGATACAACCAACCCCGTGCCTTCAATTCGGCCAGTACATCCGCCGGCTCGGCGGAAGGGAGATCCAGCACCAGATAGCCGTAGGCCATGGCATCGGGCTGCAGTTCGATCAGACCCCGCAGCCGGTGGTGTCGGTCGACCATCCAGAACGCATCGCTGGCGCCACGCACCACCGGAACGGGCTTGCTCCGGAGGTAGCGGAGTCTCTGGTCTTCCGTCTCCCGGGAAAAATCCTGCTGGCGACTTCGCACTTCCGCCAGGCCCACACACATCTGAGTGGGCTGGAGATCAGCGATGGGGATCTTCAGGAGATCCTCCCGAGGGCCCGGGGGGGGCAGGGGCCTGTAGGGAGGTAGATGCAGGCTCATGGGTGCCGCTGGCTCGCCCCCATCCTGACGGCTTCACGGCGGAATCAGCGCCGGAGAATCAGCCCTGGGAGAGCAGTGTGCCCAGGCCGATCTGGTGGAGGATTCCCTGGCCGGTGAGGGCTTCGGTGAGGACACCGATGACGAAGCCCAGCATGGCCGCACGACCGTTGAAGCGCTCGACGGACTGGAGCTGTTCGGCGTGGATCTGGGCGGTGGCGGCGTTGTCGAACCAGGTCCGGTCGAGGTTGGAAGTGCTTGTCATGGGGAAAGTTGGTGCAACGTTGAAGTGAGTGTAACAAAATAATTCAATGGCTTGACTATGTGAAGGTTCGGTCCTCCTCGCCTTCTGGCAGCCGCCCTCCCCTCCGTTCCCCCCGGGGATAGGGTCGTCCCACGTGAAGACGTCCATGACCACCGCCCCAGACCGCGTCATCGCTACGGAGGGGCCCCACGGCCCGATCGGGGTGCTGGTCTGCGGCCATGGCAGCCGAAACCGTCTGGCCGTCGCCGAGTTCGCTTCCCTGGCCGAGCAGCTGCAGCACCATCTTCAGCCCGTGCCGGTGGATCACGGCTATCTGGAATTCGCCCGGCCGATCCTGCGCGACGGGCTGGACGCCCTGCAACGGCGTGGTGTGCGCCATGTCCTGGCGGTCCCGGCGATGCTCTTCGCCGCCGGTCATGCCAAGAACGACATCCCCTCGGTGCTCAACACCTATGCCGCGGAGACGGGGCTGCGCATCGACTACGGCCGCGAGCTGGGGGTGGATCTGAAGATGATCCAGGCTGCCGCCGCCCGCATCCGCGCTGCCCTGGAGGCCGCCGATGCTGCCGCCCTCGCGGCCGGGCGCAGCCCTGTCCCCCTGCACGACACCCTTCTGGCGGTGGTGGGCCGGGGGTCTTCCGACCCCGACGCCAACTCCAACGTGGCCAAGGTGACCCGGATGCTGGTGGAAGGGTTCGGATTCGGGTGGGGGGAAACGCTCTATTCGGGTGTCACCTTCCCGCTGGTGGAGCCGGGTCTGCGCCAGGCGGTGAAGCTCGGCCACCGGCGCATCGTCGTTTTTCCCTATTTTCTCTTCTCCGGGGTTCTGGTGAGCCGCATCCGCCTGCACAGCGAGCGGGTGGCCGCCGACCATGCCGAGGTGGAGATGGTGCAGGCCGCCTATCTCGGCGACCATCCCCTGGTGCTGGACACCTTCCGGGAACGGGTGGAGGAGGTGCTGGGAGGCGATGTGAACATGAACTGCTCCCTGTGCAAGTACCGGGCCCAGGTTCTGGGCTTCGAGCGGGAGGTGGGAGCCCCTCAGCACAGCCACCACCACCACGTGGAGGGGCTGGTGGAGAGCTGCACCCTCTGCGAACGGGAATGCACCGGTGCCTGCCAGCCCGATGGTGTGCCCCTGCCCATGGCAGGCCCCGTCGCCGGCGGCCAGAGGGAGGGGGAGCCGGGCCATCACCATCACCACCCGATCTACCCCCACGCCGACCATCCCCTGGGCCCCCGGACCCTGCGACGCCCCGCCTTCTGATCGAGGCAACGCCCCTGCGATGGGACTCTCCAGGGCAGGCCTGATCCAGGCCTGAGACCCGGAAGACTTTTTCAGATCAGATGTGCCAATGAATCGGGGCTTTCCCCACAAAATCAGAGTTTTCCCCCGATTCAGGGGGGGTTTTCCACAGATCGGGGTCGCTCCATGGTCGGGGTGGCATGGATCTGGGGAAAGTTTTTGATTGCTCAGATCCCTCTTGACAGCCGTGGCCGCTTCCCACCAACCGGTGCCGTGTCGGGGGACACCCTGGCCCTGACCGTGGGGGGGCAAGGCCTTTCAGCCTTCTGTCCTGGCGGCCCACTCTGAAAGGGCGTTTTTGACGTCGTCGCCATCCTGTGGCGTACTGAGCTTCGCCCCCTGCTGAGTTCCATGAATACGGCCCAGGATCCGGAATCCCCGGAGGGTGGCGTGGCCAGCGTCAGCCTCGAAGCGGAGGTGCCCGAGGTGCTCTTCGATGGCATGCGGGACTTCATCAGCGCCCATCCCCACTGGGATCAGTACAGCGTCATCACCTCCGCCCTGGCGGGCTTCCTGTTCCAGAACGGCTGTCAGGAACCCATCGTGTCCCAGCATTACCTCGACGGTCTGTTCCACCGGCCCTGACCGCTGCTTGCCCAGGGACCCTGCGGCTGCCCTGCGAGTGGCCCGAGTGGCCCAGAGGCCAACCGGAGGCAAAAAAAAGCGAGGGTGCCACCCCTCGCCCCTGTTGTTTCTCCCTTGCCCGACCCTTGGAAGGTCGCCCCGCCATTGTGCGCACAGTCCACCGGACAGATTGTGGTGATGGACACCGCCACCGCCTTCCGGTGAGCGCTCCCTGACGGCGGCCCCATTCCACAGGCGTGGGCTCAGCCGCGACGCATCCGGCCGGCGGCGGCCTCGCAGGCTCGCCAGGTGATGGCCATCTCCGTGAGGGTGGGGCTCTGCCAGCCGGCACTGGGCCAGCAGGCCCCGTCGGTGACCAGCACGTTGGGGGCTCCCCAGCACTGGTTCCAGGGGGTGACCACGCCCGCTTCGGGCCGGGCGGCCATGCGGGCTCCGCCCAGTTCGTGGATGTAATAGCCGGGGGGGGGCGGCTCGGGACTGACCGCCAGGCTGGTGCGCACCAGGGGCTCCAGCAGGGGCAGCACGAACAGCTCCTCGATCGGCCGGATCCGGCCTCCCGCCGCCGCCACCACCGCCTCCATGCGCTGCTGCATGTGGGCCACCATCGCCTGTTCGTTCGGACCCCAGCGGCAGTCGATGTGGGGGATGGGCAGGCCCCAGGCGTCGCAGCGGGAGCCGTGCAGGCTCACCCGGTTCTCCGCGCGGGCCAGCACCTCCCCATGGCCGATCAGGAATCCCACCGCTTCGCCGGCCCGGCGCCGCAGGGGCGGGGGCGGATCGAAGCGCTGCACGGCGGCCCAGATGCCGTAGCCCCGCAGGAAAGTCTCCTCGCCGGCGCCCCCCAGATTCACCGTGTTGGGGATGAAGCAGCTGCCGGCCCCGGAGAGCTCGGCGGGCTCCGCCGGCGAGGGGATGGCGGGAATCGAGAAGAACCGGCTGGTGGAGATGTGGTCCATCAGGAAGCGGCCCAGGCTGCCGGAGGGATCGCTCAGGCCGCCGGCGCGCACGGCATCGCTGGAGTGCAGCAGCAGCCGCACGGTTTCGATCGTGGAGGCGCAGAGCACCACCAGCGGGGCGGGGATCCGCTCCCGCCGGCCGCTGGCGGCGTCCACCAGCACCACCGCCTCGGCCTGCTCCCGCCGGGCGTCCATCTCCAGGTGGCTCACCACGGCTCCGCTGCGCAGCCGCACCCGGCCAGTGGCCAGGGCCCGGGCGAGGGTGAGGCCCTGGGCGCTGGAGCGGGGCCAGGGGGCCTCCGGGGTGGGCCGGTGCAGGGCGAAGCCGCGGGAATGGATCAGGGGCAGGCCCAGGTCCCGGCCGATCGCCTCCTGCAGATGGCGCTCCCCGGGGGTGAAGGGCAGGGGCGGCAGGAAGCGGCCGTCCGGGAGCTGGGGCAGGCCGTCCCTGTGGCCATGGATGCCCAGCAGGGACTCCAGCCGGCCGTAATAAGGAGCCAGCTCCCGGCTGTCGATGGGCCAGGCGGGCCCATGGCCGTCCCGCCGGGCGGCGTGGAACTCGACGTCCGAGAGGCGCAGGGTGATCCCGCCCCAGGTGAGGCTCTTGCCGCCCACCTGGCGCCCGCGGCTCCAGAGGAAGGGGGCCTCCTCAGGAGTGGTGTAGGGGTTCTGGCGCTCGTCGACGAACAGCTCGGGGTTGTGCTTCCAGAACCCCGGATGGTGCCGTTGCTGACGCTGCCGGCCGCTGCTCAGGTGGGCCAGCCGGCGCAGGCTGTTGAGGGGCTCGCTGCCCAGGGCGCGCCGGGCGGAGAGCTCCGGACCCGCCTCCAGCACCAGCACCCGCAGGCCCGCCTCCGCCAGCACCATGGCGGCCACCGATCCGTTGGCCCCCGCCCCGACCACCACCGCGTCCCAGGGGGGGTCGCTGCCGGGGAAGGGGGATGGGGCGACGGCCATCGGGGCGACAGGGATGGAGCGCATCATGCTGGATGGGGCCGCTCCATGACTGGCTGATGGGCGGGGCCTCGGCAGGAACGGCGAAACCTCAGGCGAGATGAATCGTTGGATCGGCAGATGAAGAGATCTCAAGGAAGGTCGCGATCTGTTTCTTTCTTCGCAACCGCATTGGATTGGGATAAAATCTGTTCTTGCAGAAGCCATGGGGATGTTTCCTATTGCTTCGCTTCATGCTTTCCGGCAGCGCCCCTCTCTTCGAACTGCCATGGGATGAACTGAATATGTTTACTGGTAAAAAGCCTAATAGCTAAATGCTCAATCGTAATCGCTTCATCGCATGAATACAGCGCATGGGCATCTTGGCGCATGAGCTTATTCTTGCGTGGGCTGGGTATGTAGGTTGAGCTTAATGGGTGAGTTCCTCTTGCCTGAACATTTCTTTCTCCGAGATTAAGTCATGACGTTCCCGACACCCAACAGCGATGAACTCAAGGAATTCGGAAATCCGGGTTCTGCCGCGGCCTTTCTGGGTAACTTTCATAAGTCTCTTCCCCATGACCAGTTCGGGGAAGTGGACCGGGATGCCTACCGGGACTTCATACGCACCTGCCAGGACATTGCCGCGGGGGCGCGCACCTCATTCGAACGGGTTCCCAAGGGTCTCCTTGTGCCCCCCTTTGCTCCGACAGCGGATCCAGGCCTCACCGGCGCTGTTGCCAAGTTCACCAGTCCCCTGGCCGGTGCGGCCGCCGAGACCTGGGGTCCGGATCCCACCCTCCTGGAAATGCTTCCGGCCCCGGGGATCAACTCCCTGAGTTCCGCGGCCGAGATGGTCGAGCTGTACTGGATGGCCCTGTTGCGTGACAAGCCGCTGCATGACTTCGCCACCGATGCGGACGTCGCCACGGCCGTTTCCGAGATCGGCACCGTCTTCCAGGCGGCCCTGAGCCAGGATCCCGCCAGGGGCCGTCTGCAGCTGGTTCAGGATCTGCCCGCCAATGCGTCAGGGCTGGATCTGCGGCAGGAAACCCTCTTCCGCTCCGGCCTGCATGATGAAGCCTTCGGGCCACTGGTGAGCCAGTTCTTCCTGAGAGACATCCCCTATGGCGTCCAGACGATTTCGAGCCAACAGACGCCCTATGTGCGGGAGAAGGATTTTCTGACCAACTACGACGATTGGCTGCGTGCCCAGAACACCGGCAAGGATCGATGGGGGAGAGATTACGGGACGTGCAACAACTATGCCGATCAGCTCGATCCAGCCCGGGGAGAAATCTATTACGCGAGTTCTCCGCGGTACATCTCCACCCTCAGGGATCTGGCCAGGTTCGTCAATCGGGACGCACTGCATCAGGCCTATTTCAATGCCGCCCTGTTCCTGGATGCCATTAACGCTCCCCTCGATGACGGCAATCCCTACAAGGGCGTGCGTAAGAGCCGGGAGGGGGGCTTCGCCACCCTCGGCGGTCCCGACCTGCTCACGCTCGTCTCGGAGGTGGCCAGCCGTGCCCTCAAGGTGGTCTGGCGCCAGAAGTGGCTGGTGCATCGCCGGGCCCGTCCCGAGGTGTATGGGGGGATGATCGAGATGCAGGAAGTGGGGGTCGGGGGCAGCACGCGGTTCTATGGGGTCCCTCGCCTGGCCATCGACTCGGTGGCCGCCCAGCGGGTGCGCAGCCAGCACGGCACGAACTTTCTGCCCATGGCGTTTTCCGCCGGTTCACCGACCCACCCGGCCTACGGCGCCGGCCATGCCACCGTGGCCGGTGCCTGCGTGACGATCCTGAAGGCCTGGTTCGACGAAGATGCCCGGCTCGAACCCCTCCTGGCCGCTGCCGCCACTAACTCCAGGCGCAAGGAACCGGTGGTGATCGCCGGGTTGCTGCAGCCTGGATCCCATCTGGGGGGTGAGAACTTCGCGGCCCCTTCCGCCTACACCGGTGCCGACAGGGGCTTGATCACTGTGGGGGGCGAGCTGAACAAGATCGCCTCCAACGTGGCCATGGGACGCAGCATGGGCGGGGTGCACTGGCGCTCGGACAACACCCGCAGTCTGCGGCTCGGCGAGCGGGTGGCGATGGAGATCCTCCGCAGGCGCACGCTGGAGTACGCGGAACGGCCGCTGTCCTTCACCTTCAGAAGTTTCGATGGCGTCTTCACCACGATCTCCGAAGGTCAGATCAGTCCGTCTCCCGGCTGAGGCTGCCCCAGGGGCCAACCGGACCGCCGGCAGCCACCACCAGCACCCTATGCCGGCGGTGGGGTGTGCCCCACCGGCTCAGCGTGCCCCACGGAAGCACCGCTGGCGCAGTGCCGCCAGCAGCCGTGGCACCGCGTCCGGCTGGCCCTGGAGGGCGAAGGCCTCCTGCTCCGCCGCCTTGTTGGCGTGATAACTGGTGGTGAGGATCCCGCCGATCTGCTGGCGCACCACCGGCGCCAGGGGTAGCTTCCAGCCCATGGGAGCCACCACGCCATTGGGGCAGCTCTGAACCGCGTGCGCGGCCTCATGCAGGAAGGTCTGGCGGGCGATGCCGAGATCGAAGGTGATCGGTGCCAACCAGATTCTGCGCTGGGTGGCCTGGTACAGCCCATAGACCCCCCTCACCGGCGGGATGGCCAGCTTCACCTGGAAGCCATGGCTCTGCAACGCCCGCACCAGGGGCTGGAGATCGGCGGGAAGGGCGCTGAGCGGCAGTGGGGTGAGGGGGGAGCCCGCCACCAGGGAGAAGACCCCGACCAGGGGGTGGCTCATGGACCCCAGCATCGCTTCTCAGGCGCGTTCAGGTCTGGACGGTTGGCGGTTGGCTCGGACCAAGAACCCCCCAGGGTGACTGGGGGGTTCTTGGTCCGAGCTCCCGGACGAGGGGCTCGAGAGGTTGGTGGCGGGGAGGAGATTTGAACTCCTGACCTTCGGGTTATGAGCCCGACGAGCTACCAGACTGCTCTACCCCGCGATGCACCTGATGCGGTTGCGATTTGCGTTCCGCGATGGAATTGTATCAGCCGATGCCCCCCATGCGAATGGGCCTGACGGGCCCTAGGCCTCAGTCGAAGCGCAGCTCACCGATCACCTCGAGCCGCAGGTGGTCGGCCGGGGCCAGGTAGGACAGGCGCAGCTCCTCCAGAGTGGTGGGCGTGAGCCATTCGAGCTGCTCGAGCAGGTGCAGGGCCACGGCCTGCTTGGCACGCCGGGCCCCGTCCTCGACCTTGATGGCCACCCCCATGCCCTCCCCCACCCGGCTGAGGCACTGGATGCCCTCGGCGCCCCCCTTGCTAAGCACCTGGCCGTGGGCCAGCCGCATCAGCTCGGTGTCGAACTTCCCTTCGCCGGCAATCAGTTCGGGGTGGGCGAGCATGGCCCGGCTCAGCCGTTCCAGGTCGGCCTGCCCACCGCCGCCGAGATGGGCATACAGCAGGGCCATCTGGGCCAGCTGGAGCTGCAGCGTGGGGGCGCCGCAGTCATCCATGCTGGTGACCAGCTCCGCCCCCGGCAGCCCCAGCAGCTCGCCGACCCGTTTGAGCACCTCCTGCTGCAGCGGATGGTCGGCCTGCAGGTAGCTCTCGATGGGCCAGTGCATCTGCCGACAGGCGGCCAGGAAGGCTGCGTGCTTGCCGGAGCAATTGTGCTCCAGTGGACTGCTGGCTCCCGCTGGGGTGGGGCACTGGAGGTCCTCGGTGTCCAGTTCGGCGCCCCACAGCAGTTTGAACGCCTCTCTGGCGTGGACTGCGGTACCGGCATGGGAAGCGCAGGCGATCGCCAGGCCCCTCTCGCCGGCACCCATGCGATCGGCGGCGCCGCTGGCTACGAACACGGTGGCCTGGAAGGGCTTCAGGGCGGAGCGCACGAAGCTCAGCTGCTGGGGATCACCGGCGCGCATCAGCACCCGACCGCGCTGATCGCAGACCACCGCATGGACCCGGTGCCGCGATTCCGTGATCCCGTCGCGCAGCAACCGGACCTCCAGGGGGGGGATGCCGGGACGGCCCGGACCGGCGAAGCTGGAGGACAGGCTCATGGCGGTGGGAGAGGCTCCGATCGGGCTGACGTCAGAGAGCCTGGCAGAGCCCCGTCCCGAGCAGCAGAAGGGCGACGGCGATGGCGATCGCCCGGCGCAGACGGGAAAGCACCGGCTGCACCTGATGGCGTGCCACCAGCAGATCCTGCTGGCGCCAGGTGATCGGCTTCTCCCACACCTGGCCGTCGTACCAGCCCGATTCCTCGTATTCGACCCGCTCCGACACCAGCCGTCTCTGCACGTAGGTCCAGCCCAGCCACTGGCGAAGCAGCAGAAAAAGGGGCAGCAGTACCGCGGCGGCGGCGGCGGCGATCACCAGCCGGGGCGGATCGTGGCGCAGGGGGATGCTGCCGCTGGCCACCAGCAGGGCGAAGGGCAGGGAGAACAGCCAGGTGAGCCCGAGGGCCCGCCAGAGGCCGGAGGATCCATCGGCGGGCCAGGTGAAGAACCAGGAGCGGCAGAGCTGGTCGTACTCCTGCAGGGGACGCTGGGCCGGCGGCACCGGGCAGGGAGTGTCCTGGCCGGGCAGGCTGGGAAGGCCGGGGGCCATCGAAGGCCTCCTCAGCTCCCGCCGGCCTGGCTGGTGCCCGGGGTTCCTCCCACCTCGGCCGGCCGGCCGAGGAAGCGCTCCTGCTCCCCATGGCCCCAGAAGGACTCGAGATCGTAGTAGCTGCGCTCATGGGGGGTGAGCACGTGGACGATCAGTTCGCCGTAATCGAGCAGTACCCAGCGCCCCTCGCTCTGGCCCTCGCGTCGCAGGGGCAGGCGCTGGGCATCGGTTTCCAGGCGATCCTCGACGGAGCGGGCGATGGCCCTGACCTGCACGTCGCTCAGGCCGCTGCAGATCACGAACCAGTCAGCCAGGGAGGACACCTCATCGACCCGGATCAGACGGATGTCGACGGCCTTGCGGTCATCGCAGGCCTC
The DNA here is from genome assembly GCA_963772735.1 of uncultured cyanobacterium. GTDB lineage: Bacteria > Cyanobacteriota > Cyanobacteriia > PCC-6307 > Cyanobiaceae > Cyanobium. The sequence goes on from CAVYYO010000006.1 coordinate 41,297, forward strand.
GGCGGCCACCAGGGCCAGTTCGCGACTATCCATAGACGTTCTCACTGGTGACCGACTGGCGGGAACCCTGCTGTTGGGCCATCTCGGCGCGGGCCTTGCCGGCACTCTTGCGCAGAGCTTCCAGCCGATCTTCGTAGAAGGCGCGTCGCCGCTTCTTGCGGGTCTGTTCCACCAGCTCCTTGAGGGCGCCCCCCAGGCTCTTGTAGGCATTGGGCACGCTGTAGCCGAATCGGCAGGCCAGGTCGATGGCCCGCTCGTCGGCCAGGATCGCGTCCTGCAGGCGCTTCTCGGAATTGTTCTTGAGATAGAGGCGGTAGCCGGCGAAGCCCGACAGCCCGAGGGCCATGAGCAGCAGCAGGCCGTCCTGCACCCATAGTTCGCCGATGGCGCCGCCCAGACCGATCGCCAGGGCGGCCATCTCCCAGCCGTCACGAGGGATCGCGTCGTTCTGGATGCGGCCCACCTCATGCCAGAACAACAGATTGCGGTGGTCGAGGGCCAGGGCGTCCCACTTCTCGAGATCCACCTGAATCTCCACTTCGTCGCGGCCGATCTCCTCGATGGTGATCAGAGGGGGATCAACGGAGGCCGCCGCTTCCACGAACACCCAGCTCTGCATCTCAGGGGGCAGTATCCCCTTCAGGCGCTGGAGTTCGCTCATCGGCGGCGTCTCGGGCAGAAGTGATCCCGTCAGATTAGCGATTGCCTGCGGTCCCAGCGGTGTTGGGGGCCAGCCGGGCCGGTGGGGGAGAGAGGTCACCGACCGTGAGAGGCTGGGCGCGTTTGCCCAGTTGGACACCCCATGCCCCGCCGCACGGACCTGAGGCGCATCCTGCTGCTGGGGTCGGGGCCGATCGTGATCGGCCAGGCCTGCGAGTTCGACTATTCGGGGACTCAGGCCTGCAAAGCCCTGCGGGCCGAGGGCTACGAAGTGGTGCTGGTGAATTCCAACCCCGCCTCGATCATGACCGATCCGGATCTGGCGGATCGCACCTACATCGAGCCCCTCACCCCCGAGGTGGTGGCCCGGGTGATCGAGAAGGAGCGTCCTGACGCCCTGCTGCCCACCATGGGCGGCCAGACCGCCCTCAACCTGGCCGTCTCCCTGGCCGAGGACGGCACCCTGGCCACCTACGGCGTCGAACTGATCGGCGCCAATCTGGAGGCGATCCGCAAGGCGGAGGACCGCCTGCTGTTCAAGGAGGCGATGGCCCGTATCGGGGTGGCCGTGTGTCCGTCCGGAATCGCCAACGATCTGGAGGAGGCCATCCGGGTGGGGGAGGGGATCGGCACCTACCCACGCATCATCCGCCCCGCCTTCACCCTGGGGGGCTCCGGCGGCGGCATCGCCTACAACCCCGAGGAATTCGAGGCGTTCTGCAAGAGCGGCCTGGAGGCCAGTCCCGTCTCCCAGATCCTGATCGAGCAGTCCCTGCTGGGCTGGAAGGAGTTCGAGCTTGAGGTGATGCGGGACTGTGCGGACAACGTGGTGATCGTCTGCTCGATCGAGAACCTCGATCCGATGGGGGTCCACACCGGCGACTCGATCACGGTCGCCCCCGCCCAGACCCTCACGGACAGGGAGTATCAGCGACTGCGGGACCAGTCGATCGCGATCATCCGGGAGATCGGGGTCGACACCGGCGGCAGCAACATCCAGTTCGCCATCGATCCGGCCAACGGCGAGGTGGTGGTGATTGAGATGAATCCCCGCGTCAGCCGCAGTTCTGCCCTGGCCAGCAAGGCCACCGGCTTCCCGATCGCCAAGATCGCCGCCCGCCTGGCGGTGGGCTACACCCTCGACGAGATCGTCAACGACATCACCGGGGCCACGCCGGCCTGCTTCGAGCCCACGATCGACTACGTCGTCACCAAGATCCCCCGCTTCGCCTTCGAGAAGTTCCGCGGCTCCCCGGCGGTGCTCACCACCTCGATGAAGTCGGTGGGGGAGGCGATGGCCATCGGCCGCTGCTTCGAGGAGTCCTTTCAGAAGGCCCTGCGCTCGCTGGAAACGGGCCATGCCGGCTGGGGTTGCGACCGCCCCGACCTCCCCCTCGATCCCGCCGAACTGGAGCGCCGGCTGCGCACCCCCTCCCCCGACCGGATCCACGCCGTGCGCGCCGCCATGGTCGCCGGCCGCAGCGACGATGAGATCCATCGGTTCAGCGCCATCGATCCCTGGTTCCTGGCCAAGTTGCGCCGGATCCTGACGATCGAGTCCACGCTGCTGCGGGGACGTTCCCTCGACGCCCTCGACGCCGACGCCTTTCTGCAGCTCAAGCAGGCCGGCTTCTCCGATCGCCAGATCGCCTGGGCCAGCGCCAGCGAGGAGCTGGCCGTGCGCCGCCGTCGCCTGCACCTGGGGGTGCAGGCGGTCTTCAAGACCGTCGACACCTGCGCGGCCGAGTTCGCCTCCTCCACCCCCTACCACTACGCCACCTACGAGCGGCCCCTGGAGCGGCTGGAGGCCGACGGCTCCCTCACCGTGCTCGCCCCCGAGGACGAGGTGACCCCCGAGACCCGCCGCAAGGTGATGATCCTGGGGGGCGGGCCCAACCGCATCGGCCAGGGCATCGAATTCGACTACTGCTGCTGTCACGCCTCCTTCGCCCTGCGGGAGGCCGGCTTCGCCACCGTGATGGTGAACAGCAATCCGGAAACCGTCTCCACCGATTACGACACCAGCGACCGCCTCTACTTCGAACCCCTCACCCTGGAGGACGTGCTCAACGTGATCGAGGCGGAGAAGCCGGAAGGGGTGATCGTCCAGTTCGGCGGCCAGACTCCCCTGAAGCTGGCGCTCCCCCTGCTGCGCTGGCTGGGGAGCGACGAGGGCCGGGCCACCGGCACCCGCCTCTGGGGCACCTCTCCCGAATCGATCGACCGGGCGGAGGACCGGGAGCAGTTCGAGGCGATCCTGCGGCGGCTGGACATCCGTCAGCCCCGCAATGGCCTGGCCCGCACCGATGCCGAGGCCCGGGCGGTGGCGACCGCTGTCGGTTACCCCGTCGTGGTGCGGCCCAGCTACGTGCTCGGCGGCCGGGCCATGGAGGTGGTCTTCGACGAGGAGGAGCTCAACCGGTACATGCAGGAGGCGGTGCAGGTGGAGCCCGACCATCCGGTGCTGATCGACCAGTACCTGGAGAACGCCATCGAGGTGGACGTGGACGCCCTGTGCGACCGGGAGGGCACCGTGGTGATCGGCGGCCTGATGGAGCACATCGAACCGGCCGGGATCCATTCGGGCGACTCCGCCTGTGCCCTGCCCGCAGTGTCCCTGGGGGCCGAGTCCCTGGCCACGATCCGCCGCTGGAGCGCGGAGCTGGCCCTGGCGCTTGAGGTGTGCGGCCTGATCAATCTGCAGTTCGCGGTCCAGATCGACGGGGCGGGCCGTGAGACCGTCTTCATCATCGAGGCCAATCCGCGCGCCTCCCGCACCGTGCCCTTCGTGGCCAAGGCCACCGGTGTCCCCCTGGCCAAGATCGCCAGCCAGCTGATGGCCGGCCGCACCCTGGCGGAGCTGGGCCTGCTGACGGAACCGGTACCGCCGCGCCAGACCGTCAAGGAGGCGGTGCTGCCCTTCAAGCGCTTCCCCGGCGCCGACACCCTGCTGGGCCCGGAGATGCGCTCCACCGGCGAGGTGATGGGCATCGCCGCGACCTTCGGCCTGGCCTACGCCAAGGCCGAGCTGGCCGCCGGTGAGCCCCTGCCCACCACGGGCAGCGTGTTCCTCTCCACCCACGACCGCGACAAGCCTGCCCTGGTGCCCGTGGCCCGCCATCTGCTGGCCGCCGGATTCGCCCTCACTGCCACCGCCGGCACCGCAGCGGTGCTGGCCGAGGCGGGCCTGGCGGTGGAGCCGGTGCTCAAGGTTCACGAGGGCCGGCCCAACATCGAGGACGCGATCCGCTCGGGCCTGGTGCAGCTGATCGTCAACACCCCGGTGGGGCGCCAGGCCGCCCACGACGACCGTTACCTGCGCCTGGCCGCCCTCGACTACGCCGTGCCGACGGTGACGACCCTGGCAGGAGCCCGTGCCGCCGTCGAGGCGATCGCCGCCCTGCAGCAGCAGCGGCAGGTGGAGGTGGTGGCCCTGCAGGACATCCACCCGCCCTGGGTAGGGTGAGCGCCCGATCGTCCTTTGCCCCGTGACCAGCACCCTGGCCGCCCAGCCCTTCGCCCCCGGCACCGACCTGCGGGAGGCCTTCCGTGCCGCCTACGAGAACCGCTACACCTGGGAACCGGGTTTCGGCGGCTACGGGGGCCGTTGCGTCTGGGAACAGGGGGAGCGGCGGATCGAGGGGAGCTTCCGGGTCGGAGCCGATCTCAAGGCCGTGGTGGAGGGCATCGCCGATGAGGAAGTGCAGAAGGCGATGGCCTCCCAGCTGTGGGAGGTGGCCATCCACCGGGTGCGCCGCCCCTTCGAGCAGACCCACGGGGCCAACACCTTCACCGCCGGCGACACCGACGCGGTGGGCACCGAGGTGATCATGGGCGGCAAAGCCGAAGGCGACCGCTACCGCATCAAGGACAATGTGGTGACGATGGTCCACCGGCACATCCACGGCACCGTGGTGACGATCTTCACCGAAAGCGTCACCGACACCGGCCATGGCTACCTCAGCCACACCTACACCAGCCGCTACAGCGACCCCGCCACCGGCGAGGCCCGCGGCGGCACCAGCCGCTTCACCGACCGTTTCGTGCCCCTCGGCGACGGGGGCCCCTGGGTGCTGGCCGAGCGCCGCATCAGCACCGAAGCCACAGGCGGTGAAAGCGATGCCGAGGGCACGGCCGAGCAGCGCTTCCGCTTCGAGGATCTGGTGCCCCTGGCCTGAGCCGGAGGCGAGGGGTCACTCCTGCTCGGGCAGGGGCTGGATGGTCTGCAACCGCTCGTTCAGCCGCATCGCCATGGCCTGACGGCCCATCGCCAGCACCTTGAGGGTGTCTTCGTGCATGCGCAGCTGGGCATCGGCCACCTGCATCCCCCGCACCATCTCCTTGACGTCATCGGGCAGGCCGTTGAGGTCGTAGCGCTTGCCTTCGAAGGTCAGCACGGGGGGTTGCTGGCTGGGGGTTTCCAAGGAGGTCGGGGCGGATCGGGGCCAAGCCTAGGTTGCAGGGCCTGTTCGCTCCCTGCCCTCCGCCTCCCCGGCGCTCACCCCTCGAGGCGGATGAACTGGCGCTCACACAGCTCCCGGTAGCGTCCGCCGCTGGTCATCAGTTCATCGTGGCTGCCCTGCTGGACAATGCGGCCGCCGTCGAGCACGACGATCAGATCCGCCTCCTGCACGGTGGCGAGCCTGTGGGCGATCACCAGCACCGTGCGGCCGGCCATGGCCTGCTCAAGCCCCTGCTGCACCGCTTCCTCGGCCTCCGCATCCAGGGCGCTGGTGGCCTCATCCAGCAGCATCACCGCCGGGTTGCCCAGCACGGCCCGGGCGATCGCCAGGCGCTGCAGCTGGCCGCCGGAGAAATTGCTGCCCCGCTCCTCGATGCGGTGGTCGTAGCCATCCGGGAGACTCTCGATGAAGTCGGCGGCATTGGCCAGCCGGGCGGCCTGGCGGATCTGCTCGCTGGCGGCGGGGCGGCCGAAGGCGATCGCCTCGGCCACCGTGCCGGAGAAGACGCTGCTCTGCTGGGGCACCAGGGCGACGGCGCGGCGCAGCTCCCGCGCCCGCAGGTCGGCCAGATCCAGGCCGTCAAGCAGCACCCGGCCGCTCTGGGCCGTGTTGAAGCGGAGCAGCAGGGAAAACAGGGTGCTCTTGCCGGCCCCGGAGGGACCCACCAACGCCACGACCTGGCCGGGACGGATGTGGAGATCGAGGTGGCGCAGCACGGGGTTGTCCGGCTCGTAGCCGAAGCTCACCCCCTCCAGCACCAGGTCACCGGACACCCTGCCCAGGGGCCGGGCATCCCCCCGGTCGGGGGGTTCCACCGGTTCGGCCTCGATCGCCCGTAGCCGCCGCAGGGAGGCCTGGCCCTGCTGGAATTCGTTGAAGTTGGTGGTGAGATGGGAGATCGGATCGATCAGCATCAGCAGCGCCGCCACATAGCTGCTGAACCCCTGACTGTCGAGACCGCCGGCCCGGATGCGGGCCGCACCGATCAGCAGCACCGAGAGGATGCCCGCCGCTTCGATGAAACCCACCACCGGATGCTGGAGAGCCAGCAGTTCCAGGGTGCGGTAGCGGGCGCGGCGGTGCAGGTCGATCTCGGTGTCGAAGCGCTCCTGCAGCCAGGGTTCGGCGGCGAAGGCACGCACCAGGGGCAGACCGCCGATCGCTTCCCCCAGCAGGGCCGCCAGGTCGCTCACCTGTTTCTGGCTGCGTTCGGCGGCCGCCATCACCCGGGCGCCGAAGCCGCTCACCAGCAGGGCCACCATCGGAGCCAGCAGCAGGGTGGCCAGGGCCAGGGGCCAGTCGAGCCAGACCATGTAGCCCAGCACCACGACGAGCTGCAGCAGACTGGGGGTGGTGTCCTGGATCGTCTTGTAGATCACCTCTCCCACCCGATCAGCGTCTTCGGTGAGGCGGTAGGTGAGATCGCCGGCCGAGAGCTTCTCGAGGGCCCCGAACTCCAGTCGCTGAAGCCGGGCGAACAGCTGGCGCCGCAGCTCCTGACTCACCCGCAGGGCCGGACCAGCCAGCAGGGTGTCCTGGCCGAACTGGGCCGCCTTCTGCACCAGGAACACCCCCAGCGCCGCACCCACACTGCGCAGCACCTTGGTGAAGTCGCCGGCGCCGATGGCGGGGATCAGCTGGCCCGCCAGCCAGGCCAGCAGCGGCCAGCAGGCCACGAACACCAGCATGCACAGGCCCCCGAGCAGCAGGGGCCGCCGGTGGGGCTTCAGCAGCGGCCAGAGCCTGCGGAAGCCGGCCGGCGAGGGTGCAAGCATCGACGAACCCTATCAGCGCTCTCTGGACGCTCCCTGACGGTGAAACTGGATCAGTTCCTCAAATGGCAGGGTCTCGTGGGCACCGGCGGCGAGGCCAAGCAGCGCATCCAACGGGGGGATGTGATGGTGAACGGGGCGATCGAGACCCGCCGCGGACGTCAGCTGGCTCCGGGTGATGCGGTGGCCATCGACGGCCGCGAGGTGCTGATGCTCCACCGGCGGGTGGGCGGCGATGGGGAGGGTGCCGTCACCCCTTAGCCTGCCTCGAATGTCGCTGCCAGGACACACCGTGCGCAAGGCCGTCATCGCAGGCAACTGGAAAATGCACATGACCTGCGCTGAGTCGCGGGCCTATGCGGCTGCCTTCCGTCCCCTGATCGCCGATCTGCCCGATGACCGGGAGGTGATCCTGGCTCCGCCGTTCACGGCCATCCCCACGGTCTGTCGCCATCTCACCGGAGCCGGCGTCGCCATCGCCGGCCAGAACGTCCACTGGGAGGAGAGCGGTGCCTACACCGGCATGATCTCCGCCCCGATGCTGCTGGAGCACGGGGTCACCCACGCGATCGTGGGCCACAGCGAGCCGCGCAAGTACTTCAGCGAAACCGACGAGCAGATCAACCTGCGCGCCCGCACGGCCCAGAAGGCCGGTCTGATCCCGATCCTGTGCGTGGGCGAGAGCGATGACCAACGGGAGGCCCGGGAGACCGAGCGGGTGATCCACCGCCAGGTGGAGCAGGGTCTCGAAGGCATCGACCCCCTGCGGCTGATCGTGGCCTACGAGCCCATCTGGGCCATCGGCACCGGCAAGACCTGTGCCGCCGATGAGGCCAACCGCATCTGCGGGCTGATCCGCGGCTGGGTGGGCAACCCGGACGTGGTGGTCCAGTACGGCGGCTCGGTCAACCCCGCCACCATCGACATGCTGATGGCCCAGAGCGACATCGACGGCGTGCTGGTGGGCGGGGCCTCCCTCGATCCGGTCAGCTTCGCCCGCATCGCCAACTACCAGGTGCCGGTGACCGCCTGAACACGGCCCATCGGCCCCCCTCGCCGTGAGCGACACTCCGTGGCCGGATTTCCGCTGGGGGGACCGCACCCTGGTGATGGGGATCCTCAACCTCACCCCCGACTCCTTCAGCGACGGCGGCCGCTTCGACGCTCCCGAGGCGGCCTTGCGCCGGGCCTGCCTGCTCCATCTCCAGGGGGCCGACCTGCTCGACCTGGGCGGCCAGAGCACCCGGCCCGGGGCCAGCGACATCGGCGCCGAGGTCGAGATCGCCCGGGTGCTTCCTTCCCTGCGGCGGATTCTGGCGGCACTGCCGGCTCCGGAGGCCGGCGGCCCCCTGCTCTCGATCGACACCTTCCGCGCCCCGGTGGCCGAGGCCGCCCTGACCGCCGGTGCCCACTGGATCAATGACGTCAGCGCCGGCCGCCGCGATCCGGGCCTGCTGGAGGTGGTGGCCGCGGCGGACTGCCCCTGCGTGCTGATGCACAGCCGAGGGGACAGCCGCACCATGGACGGCCTGGCCGTCTACGGCGAGGTGGTCGCCGAGGTGCGGGAGGAACTGCTGCGCGCCACCGGGCGGGCCCTGGCGGCGGGGGTCCGGCCGGAGCGGATTCTCTGGGATCCGGGGCTGGGTTTCGCCAAGACCACCGCCCACAACCTCAGCCTGCTGCGTGGGCTGCCCCTGCTGCGGGCCGAGGGATTCCCGCTGCTGGTGGGGCCGTCCCGCAAGCGATTCATCGGTGAGGTGCTGGCCCAGCCCCACCCCCGGGCGCGGCTGTGGGGCACCGCGGCGGTCTGCGCCCAGGCCATCGCCGCCGGCGCCGATGTGCTGCGGGTCCACGACGTGGGGCCGATCGTGCAGACGGCCCGCATGGCCGATGCCCTCCACCGGCCCTGACTAGGGTCGGGCCACCTCCCTTCGTCGCCCGCCATGCCTTCCCCCCTGCAGGAGGTCGTGCAGGCCTACTACGGCCAGGAGCTCACCGGCACGGCCGACCTCAAGACCACCGCCTGCTGCGACGCCGACGCGGTGCCGGCCTGGCTGCGCCCCCTGCTGGCCAGGGTGCATCCCGAGGTCACGGGCCGCTACTACGGCTGCGGCCTGGTGTGCCCTCCCCTGCTGGAGGGCTGCCGCATTCTCGATCTGGGCTGCGGAGCGGGGCGCGACGTCTACCTGCTCTCCCAGCTGGCCGGCGCCTCCGGCTCCGTGGTGGGGGTCGACATGACGCCGGAGCAGCTGACGGTGGCCCGCCGCCACCGGGCCTTCCATGCCGAACGCTTCGGCTTCGCCAATGTGTCCTTCCTGGAGGGCCGGATCGAGGCCCTCCAGGACCTCGATCTGGAACCCGGCGGGTTCGACGTGATCGTCTCCAACTGCGTGCTCAACCTCTCCACCGACAAGGCGGCGGTGCTGGACGGGATCCAGCGGCTGCTGCGATCCGGCGGCGAGTTCTATTTTTCCGACGTCTATGCCGATCGCCGCCTGCCGGATGCCGTGCGCTCCCACCCGGTGCTCTATGGCGAATGCCTGGGTGGTGCCCTGTACTGGAACGACTTTCTGCGGCTGGCCCGCGCGGCCGGTTTCGCCGATCCCCGGCTGGTCAGCGATCGCCCCCTGGCCATCACCGAGCCCCAGCTGGCCCCCCTGGTGGGGGAGGCCCGCTTCTTTTCCGCCACCTACCGGCTGTTCGCCATCACCGCCCTGGAGGACGCCTGTGAGGACTTCGGCCAGAGCGTGACCTACCGGGGCACGGTCCCCGACGCCCCCGAGCAGCTGGCCTTCGATAAGCACCATCTGTTCGTGGCCGGAGAGGAGCAGCGGGTCTGCGGCAACACCTGGCACATGCTTCAGGCCAGTCGCTTCGCCCCCCACTTCCGTTTCCGGGGGGATTTCAGCGCCCACCTGGGCCTGTTCCAGGGCTGTGGCGGCGCCCTCCCCTTCGACATCGACAGCGCCGCTCCGGCGGCTGGCTGCTGCTGAGCCCCCTGCCCCTGCCGATCAGTCCGGCAGGCTCTCCTCCCGCCCCGCCAGCAGGGTGTGCACCATCAGCCGCAGGGTCGTCCTGTTGCCGCCGGCGGCCCGCCAGCTTTCGAGCCACTGCAGCAGGGGCGATCCCGTACCCCCGTCGCCATCCTGCTGGCCGATCCCCAGCCGTTCCAGAAAGGCGCTGGCATCATCCAGGCAGGATCCCCCTTCACCGAAGCCATCCAGCAGCGGATCCAGGGCGGCCAGCAGGGTCTCCAGTTCGGCGGTGCTCAGCTCCGGCAGGGGCTCGATCATCGAAGCAGCCTGGGGCGACGTCGGCGCCCATCGCTCCCAGCATGCCCCCTGGGCGGGCCTGCTCCCGCGAGCCCGGAGCGGCCGGTCGCCGTCGCTACCCCTAGGCTGGTCCCAGCACAGCGCCACAGCTGCTCCCTCGTGCTGAAACTCTTCCTGCAGCTGCTCGTCTGCGTCACCATCGGCCTGCGCTGCATGGTGATCTTCGGCCATCTGCGCAAGCTCTGGATGGCGGATGGCCTGGCCGGTGAATTCCGGCGGGAACTGCGCCGTCGCGGCCTGCTGATGACGCCTCCCTCGATCAACGGCGATCCCCGCGCCCTGCCCCATCGTGCTGATCAGTGACGTCGGGAGGGGGCGCCCGCCAGGTGATGCACGGCGTGGATCACGACGCCCCAGAGGTCCGCACCATCGCCGCCACCCCCCGTGTCGACCGCCTCGTCGCCGGCCAGCGCCAGGGGCGGGCTGGTGCCATCGCTGGCCACCAGCCACAGAGCGGCGCCGCGCCGGGCCAGGCGGCGCAGCAGGAAGCCCCCTTCATGCACCGCCACCACCACCATGCCGGGACGGGGATCGACGCTGCGGTCGATCACCAGCAGGTCGCCGTCGACGATGCCGTCCCCCCGCATGGCATCGCCGCTGACGCGCATGAAGAAGGTGGACAGGGGGCGGGGGATCAGCTCGATGTTGAGATCGATCCGGGCCTCCACGTAGTCGTCGGCGGGGCTGGGGAACCCGGCGCTGACGGCCTCGGTGGCCAGCAGACAGAAGAGGGCTGCAGCTCCCTCCCGCGGGGGCAGCGGTGATGGGGGTGGCGGCGAGGGAGGCAGGGCGACCATCGATCCAGAATAGTACAGATGTACTGGCGTGAGCGGCGACGACCGCGGGATCATCGGCAGCGACCCTCCCCCTTCAGGCCATGCGCTCCCGTCCGGATGAGCTGATCGCCCGCTTCGCTCTTCAGCCCCATCCGGAAGGGGGCTGGTATCGGGAGCTGCATCGCTCCGCCGGCAAGGTCAGCCGCACCGACGACGGGCGGCAGCGTGCCGGGCTCACGGTGATCGCCTTCCTGCTCACGGAAGGCCAGCGCAGTCGCTGGCATCGGGTCGCCGGAGCGGACGAGATCTGGCACCATGCCGGAGGTGATCCCCTCGACCTCTGGCGGCTGCCGCCCCGGGGCGGAAAAGCCGAGCGCCTGGTTCTGGGTCCCCTCACCCCCGCGAACGACGTCGCAGCGGCCGCCGGCGTGGCGGAGCATGGTCCGCTGGAGATCGTGCCGGCGGGCTGGTGGCAGGCGGCCCGCAGCCGGGGGCAATGGAGTCTGCTGCACTGCTGCGTGGGGCCGGGCTTCGATTTCGAGGATTTCTCGCTGATGGCCGATCTCCCCCCGGCGGATCACCCCGCGGGCGCCGATCCGACCCTGCTCTGACCCCCAGGGCTCCCTGGGGCAGCGGGGCATCCGCCACCATGGGGAAGCGATGGATGCGTTGACGAATGGCCTGCCCGAACTGCGGCAGCTGGGCTGTGAAAGCCGACCGCAGCCTCGCTGGGCGGATGGTCTGTGCCCGCTGCGGTGAGCCGCTGGGGATCGGCAGGGCCCGTCGGATGGCCCGTGGAGTGGAGGGGGGAGGGCCGGGAGGGCGCGGCCGGGCCCTGACATTTCCCCGTCGCTGGCGCCTCTGGCTGGCGCTGGGGTCCCTGCTGGCGGTGTCGGCGCTGCTGGCCTCCGTTCCGGAGCGCAGGCCCCGACCCCTGGAGCGGCCTGGGTTCGATGCCACCCGGGGCGCCGTGCTGCCGCCATCGGGAGCTGGCGGAGATGGTTCCGTCACCATCGCAGATGTCGCAGTCTGCTGACAGAAGTGATCCCATGGTGATCCCGTCCGGGATCATGGGGTGTAACGATTCTTGAAATACGATGGCCAGCCCCAACCCATTCGCACAGCTGGCCAACCTCAGCATGCGTCAGTTGCGCGAACTGGCCAGGACCCTGGGCATTTCGCGCTACAGCGCCCAGGGCCGGGAGGCTCTGGCCGAGGCCATTGCCGATCGCTCAGGGGAGCCTGAGGGGATTCCGGCCGACGCCCCGGCCGTGACCGGCACGGCGGAACGACCGGTGACGACCATCGAGTCCGGGATGGAACCGGCCCCCCGGCCCGCACCCGAAACCCGGGTCGTCTTCCTGCCCCGGGATCCCCAGTGGGCCTACGTCTTCTGGGACATCTCCGAGGACGACCGCAGCGACGCCCTCCATGCCGGTGCCTCCCAGCTCTGCCTGCGTGTCGCCGACGTGACCGGCCTGGCCGGTGGCTCCGCCCATCCCCACACCCTCCAGGAGGTGGTGGTCGACAGCCATGCCACCGAGTGGTACCTGCCGGTGCCCCTCTCCGACCGCGACTACCGGGTCGAGCTCGGCTACCGCAAGGGGAATGGTGGCGGCTGGATCTCCCTGGCCTTCTCCTCGGTGGCCCGGGTGCCGGCCCTCCATCCCTCCGAGCAGATCCTCGATCAGTTCGTTCCCTTCTCCCTCGACGCCTTCCCCGCCCCCGCCGCCAGCCTGCCCGCACCGGCCGAACCGGTGGATTCCGGGCTGCACGAACGCCTCTACCAGAGCGCCACCAGCCAGTGGCGCCGCCTCGGCCGCGGCTCCGAAGCCTTCCACGAGACCGATTCGGCGGCCGACCTCCACGGCGGCCTCTCCGCCTCCGGCGCCGGCCCCTGGGCCTCCGGCCGCAGCGCCTCCGGCATCGGTGGGGTGGCCCCCCGCCAGCGCTCCTTCTGGCTGGTGGCCGATGCCGAGCTGATCGTCTACGGCGCCACCGATCCGGCCGCCCGCCTCAGCATCGGCGGGGAGGAGGTGCCCCTTTCGGCCGACGGCACCTTCCGGGTGCAGGTGCCCTTCCGCGATGGCCAGCAGCTTTATCCCATCGAGGCCGTGGCCGCCGACGGGGAGCAGAAGCGCAGCATCACGATGGAGTTCCGCCGCTCCACTCCCGAAGCCAGGGTGAACACCGCGGACGCCGCCGTTGCCGAGTGGTTCTGAGCCCCATCAGTGGCTTTCGCGCAGCTGCTCGGTGCAGACCGTGATGCACTCCCCGTCATCCAGCGAGCAGCTGGTGATGCAGGCGAAGTACTCTTCGACCGGATCGCCGGGATCGATCTCCTCCAAGCTGTTCACCAGCTCCGATTCCCTTGTGGGGTCCTGGCTGAACACGTAGGTGGAGGAACTGAATCCCCCTTGGAATTGGCCATGGATTGGGCTGCTGAATGCCGTTGACATCATCACTCCCTCAGGATTGAATTTCAGCCTAAGCCTCACCTGCTGAATTCCCCTAATTGATTGAGCATTCCTGCTCAATCAATCATGTGGAGATGTAAAGGTTGACCAGCGGACCCAGGCTGGCACTTCAGCCGTTCGGCTCGGTCAGGAACAGGGGGAGATTCGCCGCTTCAGGCGTCGGCCCATCCCTGGTGAACGCGACCCAGCGGAAGTCCCCGAGGGCGGCAGGATCCACCAACCGCAGCAGGGTCTCCCGCCGTTGCAGCAGCTCAGCCAAGCGGGCCGGCTCCCGCGCCTGAAGGGCGTGAAGGTGCCGGGCGAGGCCGAGCGCCAGCAGGGCCTCGCCCTGGCGGCATCCCCCCAGGCGGCGCCAGCCGCCTGCCTGGGCCGCCGCGTCCAGGCTTTCCAGGCAGAGATGGGCGGTGAGGTCCCAGTGGCCCGGCTCCCGCAGGGGATCGTCGCTGGCCTGCTGGCGCCGGTAGGCCATCAGGGTGCCGTTGGAGCGCTGGGGCGCGTAATAGCGATGGGCCTCATGGGCGTAGTCGATCACCAGCAGGACGCCCTCGGCGATGGCTCCGGCGCAGGCGCTCAGCCAGGGTGCCAGGGCGGGATGGAGCTCGGTGCACCAGCCCTCCGGGCGCCGTGCATCCAGGGGAAGCAGCCCGAGGTCCTCCAGGTGGCCAAGCCGCGGCTCGGGGAGGGGTTCGGCGGCCTCCAGGGCCAGACGGTCGTCCCGGAGCACCACCCGCTGGCGGCACCATCGATCCCCCCGGCGTTCGATCCGCTCCACGGCAAGGGCATCCAGCACCTCGTGGGCGAGCACCACGCCCCGGAGCGGGGACACCGCCAGGGCGGCGAAATCGGTCCAGCGCACCGGCAGGGGGGAGGCCTGGAGCCGCAGCCGCTGCCGCTCGGCCATGCCGGCGTTCGGCTCCACCAGCACCAGCTCGGTCCGCTCCGCCAGGCTGGGCCAGCCTGTCTGCAAGGCCTGGGCCAGCTGCAGGGCCAGCTGACCGTCCCCGGGTCCGGTCTCCACCAGGGCGAGGGGGGCATCCTCGGGCAGGCGATCCAGCCACTGGGCCACCTGGGGGGCGAGCAGCTGGGCGAACTCCGCCCCCAGGGACGGGGCCGTGGCGAAGTCCCCGCGGGGACCGATCGACAGGCGGCCGCTGCCGTAGGCGCCATGCACCGGGTCGTGCAGAACCCACTCCATGTAATCGAGGAAGGGCACCGAGCCTCCCGCCTGGAGGAGCCGGTCCCGCAGCCAGGCCGGGAGGCCCATGGGGGCAGGTTGGGCGGTCTTCACGCGGCGACGGAGCGACTCGGAGAGAATGCTGCCCGATGGAAGAGGCACAGATGGCGACAGCGATGGCGGCACGGCGCGCCAGGCAACAGGGAGGACGGTGGGCCGCGGGGCCGACGGCGCTCCTGCGCCGGCTGTCCGCCGCGCTGGTCGTCCTGGTCCTGGTGGTGATCACCTGGTTGCTTCCGGGCCCTGGGGCCGTCGCCATGGCAGCGGACAACCCCCAGCTGCTGCCAGATCACCCCACCCCTGTGATCGATCTGGCCAAGGCCCTCACCGACGGTGAACGGGGGGCGCTGGAAGCCGAACTGGAGGATTTCGAGGCCACCAGCGGCTGGAAGCTGCGGGTGCTGACCCAGTACGAGCGCACCCCGGGGCTGGCGATCAAGGGTTTCTGGGATCTGGACGAGCGCAGCCTGCTGCTGGTGGCCGACCCCCGCGGCGGCAATCTGCTCAACTTCAACGTGGGTGAGGCCCTGTTCGCCCTGATGCCCCGCACCTTCTGGGTGGAGCTTCAGACCCGCTACGGCAACCAGTTCTACGTCCGTGACCATGGCGAGGACGGCTCGATCCTCTCGGCGATCCATGCGGTGAAGGGTTGCCTGGCCATCGGCGGCTGTCAGGTGGTTCCCGGCCTGCCCCAGGAGCAGTGGATCCTCACCCTCTGCACCTCGATCCTGGGGGGATTGGTCGTGGGCTTCGCGGCTTTCCCGCGCCACGAGGGCCGGCGGATCGAATGGACCTGGGTGCTGTTGCTCTCCCCTCTATGGGTGATCCTGTTCGTGGCCCTGGGCATGGGGCCGATCATCACCCGCACCCACGACGTACTCCCCCTGCTGCGCAACAGCCTCGGCTTCCTGGGGGCCTCGGTGGTTGCCTACCTGATCGCCCAGAAAACCATGGGAGGTGTGCGCCTTCAGGGTAATGGTGACGGCTGAACCTTCCTGAGCAGGGTCTTCAACGGGCGAGGACGCTGAGGGAGTCGAAGGCGGACCGCCCACCTTCTCCAGCTGGCAGGAGAGGCTGGTGTCGTCGCAGGGAGGGGGGAGCTGGCGAATGGCCACATCCTCCCAGACGGGAGCGGCTTCATTCCTGAGCTGGACCAGATTCTGCTCGTAGAAGCGGCGCAGGTCGTCGAAGCGCTTCACGGGCTGACCGTAGAAGCTGCTGCCGGCCAGGGTGGGGAAGGAGGCCCACTCCGGCGCCAGACGGGCGGCAAGATCCGGGGTCAGCTCGCCGCGATCGGCGAGCTGGAGGGCCCCGCGGCGCTGGACCAGGAACAGGGCGGCCTGATCCTGGGATTCGGGCTGGAAGTCACCGATGCCGAGGGCCCTGGTGACCATGTTCCAGGTGAAGGGCATGAACTGATAAGCCCCTGCCGCGGCACTGGCGTAGCGGGCGGTGCGCATCACCCGGTTGGGGTGGCGGTCGAGGGAATCGAACCGGCTGCCTCCGAAGAGGATGCGGTAGCCCACATCGTGGCCATTGGCCCAGGTGCCTTCGGCGTAGCGGATGGTGTTGAGCAGAGCCCGCCGCTCAGGGGTGATGGCGAAGACGCGGGGGGCCGGCGGGACCGGTGGCAGCATCGCCTGATGGTTGTGGCCTTTGCCTGCCTGGCCGTTCAGGGTCCAGGTGCTGGAGGACTCGGCAGCCCCGGCGGGCCCGGCAAGGGCGAGACCCAGGCCTGCGAAGGCAAGGATTCGCCGATGGGCTGACTGAAGAAAGGTCAACAGAGGAGGAGACAGGTGGCTGGTGGCGCAGCATTCAGTTCAAGGAGAACTGGTGGAGAACTGGTGGCAGGGTCTTGACTGCATGGATTTTTCCCCGACGTTGGGGGGTAAAGCGATAAGAACCATGACGTGATCCCCGGTCTGGAAAGATGAAATCTTGACGTTCAGACTTGGCGGTAATTTGCCGACAACCCGCCCCGCCCGATTCGATGTCAGTGACGGTCGCACAGCTGTCCATTGGTATCAGGAATGACGATTCGCATTCGAGTTACGGCAAGGGACTGATTTTTTGTCATTTCGTTGAACAGATGATCAAATCCTGAAGGCCCCCGCGATAGGCACTGCTGATCACCCTTCCGCCAGCGCCACGATCGCCCGGGCCGCGGTGGCGGCTCCGTCCACCGGCAGTGGGCCATGCCGGGGGGGCAGCAGGGGCTGGTCCAGCTGCCAGTCGCCCCGGCGGAACTGGTCCTGGCTGAGCAGCCGGTGCCAGCCATGGTTGCGCAGGTCCTCCTCCAGCACCGGAGCCTCGGCGAATCCCTCCCGGTGGACCAGGTGAATCCCCACCCCCTGGCTGAAGGCCTCGCAGAAGCTGCTGTAGCCGGGCTTCGTGATCAATCGTCCCGCCAGGGGCATCAGATCGAGGGGCCGCACCCCTTCCGGCAGGAGACGGCCATTGGAAACGCTGGCCAGGACGGGATCGGGTCCGATGAACACATGCTGCGGCCAGCGGTGAACCAGGGCCGGATCGATGGTCATGCCCAGCCCACCGAAGCTGACCAGAACCACCCGCTCCCGGTCGGCCGGCAGTCCCAGATCCCGGGCCAGCCCCTTCAGATCGAGCCGGGGCCTGGAGCTGGTCAGACCCAGCCGCACCTCGGGCACCCCCCACGCCATGGGAAGGGACAGGGGACAGTGGAGCAGCAGATCCCCCCGGGCGTAGAGCTGGCGATGCCGCTCGACCCAGGGCTCGAAGGCCGGACCCATTGGAGCGTGGATGGCCTCCCAGCCGAAACTGGCCAGCCACACCAGGGGGGCCCCCAGCCGCCCGGCCAGCAGCGCGGCCGCCGGCGGCACGTCCCCCAGCACCAGCAGCGGCTGGTGCTGGGCCTCGAGCCAGTCGGCTTCACTGCGCGACCCGCTGGGGCAACTCCTTCTCCAGGGCCTGCCAGGGCGGCGAGGGTGGCGGGCGCGTCGGCGTCCAGGGCATCCGCCTGGACCACCCCGACGTCCCAGCGGCAGGGACGGCGTTCGAAGGGGACCGCTCCGAAGGACAGTCTCAGGAACGGGAGGGGCAGCGTTGTGGACAGCACCAGGCGCCAGTCGGGGCGGAGGGCCGCCAGTTCAACCAGCACCGCCGCGGTGCGGGAGCCGTGGCCGAAGCCATGGCTGCTGATGCAGGCGTTGATCAGCATGGAGTGGTCAGCACGAAGGGATCAACAGGCACTCAGCACGCCCGCTGCGGGCAGAACCGCTGTCCAGAGGGTCTGCTCGTAGTGCAGGGCGCCATCGATCCCGTACCAGCGATGGCTGATGTGCTGCAGCTCACCGTCCCGGAAGACGACCCAGCTGAAATGGCGCAGGGCCCGGCCCTGCTGGTCCACCCCGTGACGGGGCACGCAGGCGGTGTTGAGGAAGGCCGTGCCCTGGCCATCCCTGCGGAAGCTGCGCCGTTCGCCCTGGTGGTGGCGCAGGGCATGGTGCATGTGACCGAACACCACCAGGGGCAGGCGGCGGCGTCGGCGGATCTGATCGATCGCCAGGGACAGATCCTGGTCCCCCCAGTCGCAGGCGGGGGCCTTCCAGTCCCTGCCGCAGGGATCGTCCAGCTGGCTGCCGAGCCCATTCGGACCGGAGTGGGCCAGCAGCACCAGGGGGAGAGCAGGATCCGCCGCCATCGCGGCCCGGCTGATGCGCTCGGCGGAGGCCTGGAGGCCCACCGGCCCGTAGACCGCTCGCACGGCCTTGGAAAGATGGAAACCGCCTCCTGCAGTTCCGGGCCGGGCCCCCACCACCGCCAGACCGGGGGGGCGCAGTTCCCTCAGGCCCCAGCCGCAGTGGCGGTCACCCAGCAGTTCCAGCTGGCGACGCAGGGTCCGGCCGCTGCCGTCCTTGCCGGCATCGTGGTTGCCCAGTACGCAGGCCAGTGGCAGCTCCAGGCCCGCCAGCATCTGCGGTATGCGGCACTTGCCGTCGCTGAGATCACCTACCAGAAGCAGGGCATCGGGACGGATCCGATCCAGCAGGTCATGGTCGCTGCGATCCCACTGATCGTGCAGATCCCCTGCGATGGCGATGTTCAGCTCAGCCAATAGCAACCGCTTCCTAGAGTGAGATCATCCTGCATGAAATGGGGCATCGGTTGGTCTTCACCCAGACCCTCACCACTGGAACCCAGGTCCCCGGTCCTGGAGCGGAGCCGGCCGAAGCTTCCAGCGCCATCCAGCCCCGGTCTGACCTGATCGGTGCGATCGATCGCCTCCGACGTGATCGGAAAGCCGTGATCCTGGCCCACTATTACCAGGACGAGGACATTCAGGACTGCGCCGATTTCATCGGCGATTCCCTTGAGCTTTCCCGCAAGGCGGCCAGCACCGACGCGGAGGTGATCGTTTTCTGCGGTGTCCACTTCATGGCGGAGACCGCCAAGATCCTCAATCCCGGCAAGACCGTCCTGCTGCCCGATCTGGAAGCCGGCTGCAGCCTGGCCGACACCTGCCCGGCTGACGCTTTCGCCGACTTCCGCCGCCGGCATCCGGACCACATCGTGGTCAGCTACATCAACTGCTCGGCGGCCGTGAAGGCACAGAGCGACCTGATCTGCACCAGCAGCAATGCCGTGCATCTGGTTCGGCAGCTCCCGAACGACCGGCCGATCCTCTTCGCGCCCGACCGAAACCTGGGACGCTGGGTCGCCCGGGAGAGCGGCCGCGAACTCACCCTGTGGCCCGGCAGCTGCATCGTCCACGAAACCTTCAGCGAGCAGGCCCTGTTGCGGCTGCGCCAGGAGCACCCCGATGCCGAGGTGATCGCCCATCCTGAATGCCAGCAGCACCTCCTTGATCTGGCCGATTTCATCGGCTCCACCAGCAAGTTGCTGCACCACGCCGAAACCAGCCCGGCGCCAGCCTTCATTGTCCTGACGGAGCCCGGCATCCTTCACCAGATGCGCCGCCGGGCGCCGGGGAAGGCCCTGTTCGAGGTTCCCGGGGCCGATGGCTGCAGCTGCAACGCCTGTCCCTTCATGCGCCTCAACACCCTGG
Source organism: uncultured cyanobacterium (assembly GCA_963772735.1). GTDB lineage: Bacteria > Cyanobacteriota > Cyanobacteriia > PCC-6307 > Cyanobiaceae > Cyanobium. The sequence continues at coordinate 61,055 of CAVYYO010000006.1, forward strand.
AGAAGCTCTGGCAGTGTCTGCAGACGATGGCTCCCGCCATCGAGCTCGACGAGGACACCCGCCGGCGGGCCCTGATCCCGATCGAACGCATGCTGGCCATGAGCGCCTGAGGGGCGACCCGGCTGCTCCTGCGATGAAGCGGACGTCCCGCCTGCCTGCCGATGGCCTGCTCACCCTCACCCCCGAGGGTCTCCACTGCCCTGCCGCCGGCGCCTGGATCGACCCATGGCGCCCCGTGCCCTGCGCCCTGATCACCCATGCCCACGCCGACCATGCCCGTCCAGGCTGCGGCCGTTACTGGGCCATCGGCAGCGCGGAGGGCATCCTGCGGCGGCGTCTGGGGGCCGGCATCGATCTGCGCCCGGTCAGCTACGGCCAGGAGCTGCGCCTCGGCGAGGCCGCCGTCTCGTTCCACAGTGCCGGCCACGTGCTGGGTTCGGCCCAGATCCGCCTGGAGGCCGCCGGGGAGCGCTGGCTGGTCAGTGGCGACTTCAAGCGGGATGCCGATCCCAGCTGCGTTCCCTTCGAGCCGGTGCCTGCCGATGTGCTGATCAGCGAGGCCACCTTCGGGCTGCCGATCTACCGCTGGGCAGAGGGCGCCACCGTGGCAGAACAGATCCGGCGCTGGTGGAAGGGGGCCCCCGAGCGGCCCTCGATCCTCTTCTGCTATGCCTTCGGCAAGGCCCAGCGGGTGCTGGCGGAGCTGCAGGCCCTGGGGGAGACCGAGGAGGTGCTCCTGCACGGAGCGGTCCAGACCCTGATGGAGCCGTACCGTCAGGCGGGGGTCGCCATGGTGCCCACCCGGCCCGTCAGCGCTCTGCCCCGTGCCGCCTCGCTGGCAGGGCGTCTGGTGATCGCACCGCCTTCGGCCCATCGTTCGGCCTGGATGAGGCGCTTCCGAGGCCCCCAGACGGGGTTCGCCAGCGGCTGGATGGCTGTGCGGGGCGCCCGGCGGCGGCGCGGCTACGAACGGGGCTTCGTGCTCAGCGACCACGCCGACTGGGACGGGCTGGTGCGAACGGCCCGGGAGAGCGGGGCCCGGCAGATCTATCTGACCCATGGACAGAGCGACGTCCTGGCCCGTTATCTGCGGGAGGTGGAGGGCCTGGCAGCCGATCCCCTGGAAGGGGGCTTCGAGCTGGAACGCCGTCCTGAGGGAGAGCCGGGGCCGGAGGCAGAAGCCGCGCCGCTGGCTGATACGGGCCCGGAGCCAGAGTCCCCGCAGCAACGGCCCCCCGCGGAGGCCTCCCCTTGAAGGCCTTCTGCCGCCTGTTCGAGCAACTGGACGCCACCGTCGGCACCGCCGCCCGGGTGGAGGCCCTGGCCGCCTACTTCAGCGTTGTACCCCCGGCGGATGCCGCCTGGGCGCTCCATGCCCTGCTGGGAAAGCAGCGCAAGCGTCTGATCACCGGTCGGCGTCTTCGGGAGATCTGCCTTGAGCAGGCCGGTATGCCCGCCTGGCTGTTTGATGAATGCCATGCCCAGGTGGGGGATTCGGCGGAGACGATCGCCCTGCTCTGGCGCCCGGCCCCTCCCCCGGCCGATGCATCCCCCTGCAGGGACGGACGGGAGAGCAGGCCCCTGCATGTCTGGATGGAGCAGGTCCTTCCCGGGCTGGCTTCCCTGGAGGGGACGGCGCAGGCCGAGGCCGTGGGCGAGCTCTGGAATGGCCTCGAGCCCCTTGAGCTGCTGGTGGGCAACAAGCTGCTCACCGGCGGCTTCCGGGTGGGAGTGGCCCAGGGCCTGGTGCTCCGTGCCCTGGCGCGGGTGAGCGGCCTGGAGGAATCCCTGCTGGCCCATCGGCTGATGGGGGGGTTCGCCCCATCGGCGGCGGCGTTCCAGTCCCTGGTGGCACACAGCGATGAGGAGGAACCTGCCTTGAGCCGGCCCTATCCCTTCTTCCTGGCCTCGCCCCTCGATTCTGCCGTCCTGGCGGAAAGTGCCCCCGGGGACTGGCTGCTGGAATGGAAATGGGACGGCATCCGGGGCCAGCTGATCCGGCGGGGCGGCGAGAGCTTTCTCTGGAGCCGGGGGGAGGAACTGCTCAACCCGGTGTTCCCCGACCTGGTGGCCCTGGCGGATGGGCTGCCCGATGGCACCGTGCTGGATGGGGAGGTGATCGTCTGGCCGCAGGAGGACCCACGGCCCGCTCCCTTCGCCGCCCTGCAACGGCGCCTGGGCCGCAAGGCCCCCGGGGCCGCCATCCTGCGGGAATGCCCGGCCGCCTTCGTGGCCTACGACCTGCTGGAGGGCGATGGGGAGGACCAGCGCCCCTCGCCCCTGGCCCAACGACGGCGGCGGCTGGAAGGCCTGTCCTGCCGCGGCAGCCTGCCCCGCCTGCGGCTCTCTCCCCGGCTTGCCCTGGCCGATTGGCAGCAGCTCGATGCCCTGCGGGAGCAGGCCCGGGAGGCGGGGGCGGAGGGGCTGATGCTGAAGCGGCTTTCCTCTCCCTATCTGGCCGGTCGCCGCCGGGGCCACTGGTGGAAGCACAAGCTCGCTCCGATGGAACTCGACGCCGTGCTGCTCTATGCCCAGGCCGGCAGCGGCCGCCGCGCCAACCTGTTCACCGACTACACCTTCGCCCTCTGGGATGAGGAAGGGCGTCTGGTGACCTTCGCCAAGGCCTATTCCGGCCTCGATGACGCCGAGATCGGCGAGCTGGACCGCTGGATACGCCGCCACACCACCGACCGCTTCGGACCCGTGCGGGCGGTGGAACCGCTGCTGGTGTTCAGCCTCGCCTTCGAGGGGCTGCAGCGCTCGGGCCGCCACCGCAGCGGCCTGGCGGTGCGCTTTCCCCGCATCCTGCGCTGGCGCCGCGACCGCACCCCCGAGTCCGCCGACACCCTGGCCAGTGCCCTGGCCCTGCTGGGGGAGACCAGCCCCGATCAGCGGTAGACGGAGCGGCCGTCCCCGGGCAGCAGCACCGGGGCGGAAGGGTCGATGCGCCGCCCCAGGCTCACCTCCGGCGGACTGGAGACGTCTTCCTCTTCATCGTCCCAGCGCTCCAGGGACAGCACCCGGCCCTCCTCCCCTTCGTAATCGCCGTAGCGGCAACCCTGCAGGCGCCGGTTCATCACCCGGGCGGCGGCGGTGACCGTGGCCCGCCCCGTTTCCCTGAGCCGGTAGAGCTGGCCCCGGCAGCGCAGGACGTCGGGGAAATCGGCGCTGAGCCCCTCCAGCTCCCGGGCCGGCGCATCCGCCAGCCAGCTCACCTCCAGCCAGTCGTCTTCGCAGACACAGAGCCAGCGCCCTTCGTCCCCGTCCCGCAGCAGGTACTCCAGCCATTGGAAGCCGTCGTCGTCGTAGAGAAGCCTGTCCTCCACCACCCAGTCGCGGCCCCCGTGCTGGACGATGTCGCCGGTGGCGAGCGTGAAGAGGGTGCGGGTCTGGAGCTTCGGTGCCGTCCGGCTCAGGCGCTCGCGCCGCAGCAGCAACAGGGCGCCGGCAACCAGCAGCAGCAGAGCCAGGACGAACCAGACGGCCATGGTGTCGATCGGGTGCCGGATCATCCCATCCGGTGGACTCAGCCTGTGGAGTGCTCCCCGCTCAGTTCTGCCGCCAGCGGCCCTGGCGCTGGTAGTCGGCCAGCACCGGCCGCTGCAGCCGATTCGGCAGCACCCGTTCCCCGGCCGGCAGGGTCAGATCCCGGCTCAGGGGGAAGAGGCGGTCCAGCTGCCCCTGGTCGATCCAGCGGCCCTGGAAGGGGATCACGGCGGGGCCGAGCCGGATTCCCTTCCGGTGGGCCAGCACGAAGCCCCAGGGACCGAAGCTGGGCACGTCGACGCCATAGGGCCGGGTCTGCAGGTGCAGCTCCGCCAGGGTCGCCTGAATCGACGCCAGCACCCTGGGTCTGAAGAACGGGGTGGAGGCCTGGGTGACGAACACCCCGTCGGATGCGAGCCGCCGCAGCAGACGCCCGTAGAAGGTGACGCTGTAGAGCCGGGCCAGGGGGGCCGTGGCCGGGTCGGGGAAGTCGGCGATGATCACGTCATAGGTGTCGCCCAGGTGCCGCACCCGCTCGAAGGCATCACCGACGAACACCCTCACCCGCCGGTCCTCCAGGCTGGCGCCATTGAGGCGACGCAGGAACGGTTGCTCGCGGGCCAGCCGCAGCATGGTGGGATCCAGCTCCACCACATCCACCCGCCTCACCCCTGGCCAGCGCAGCACCTCCCGCAGGGCCAGTCCATCGCCCGCCCCCAGCAGCAGCACCCGATGGGGATGGGCCTGAAGGGCCATGGCCGGGTGGACCAGGGCTTCGTGATAGCGATACTCATCAAGGCTCGAGAACTGCAGCTGGCCGTCAAGGAACAGGCGCAGGTCGTCGCGGCGGCGCGTCAGCACGATGCGCTGATGGCGGCTCTGGAGGCGACTCACCACCGGATCGTCGTAGAGGCCGTCCTCGATGCGATCCCCAAGGGGAACGAGCCCCCAGCTCGCCAGGGCCATCACCGGAACGGCGGCGACGATCGACCATCGCCAGCTGCGCCCCACCGGGAAGATCGCCACGATGGCGGCGCCGCTGAGCAGGGGCACCAGGCTCAGCAGGCCCGCGGTGGGGAGCAGCCCCAGCCAGGGGAGCAGCACCAGGGGAAACAGCAGGCATCCCACCAGGGCCCCCACGTAGTCGAGGGCCAGGACCCGGGCCAGGGCAACGCGGAGCTGTTGACGGCTTTCCAGCAGGCGCGTCAGCAGCGGCACCTCCATGCCACCAAGGACGCCCACCAGCACGGTGAAGAGCACCAGGCCCAGCCAGACCGGCCCCCCCAGGCGGAAGAGGGCGAACAGGGCCAGGGGGGCCAGCAGGCACAGGGGCGCCAGGGCCAGCTCGACCGCCAGGAACAGCCGCAGCAGGGCGAGGCCGGGGTCGGGACCGTCGGCGAGGAACTGGCTCAACCAGGCCCCCAGGCCCATGGCGGCCAGGAAGGTGCCCACCACCACACCGGTGGCCAGGGCATGGTCCCCCAGCAGGTAGCTGGCCTGGGTGGCCAGCATCAGCTCCAGCACCAGGCTGACGGTGGAGGAGACGGCCGCCGCCGCCAGCAGCACCCGCACCTGCGGGGGCGTCAGGGAGGCGAGGCTCTGTCGATTCACTTGGCGGAACCGGGCCCCCGCCCCTGGAAGCCGGACCAGTCCTGCCGACGGGGGGGGGCCGGCAGCCACCGACCGGCGCGATAGCTGCCCCCGTAGCGGATGCCGCTGCCGGCCGGGGGCGTCCCCTCCTGGCCGAGACGCCAGAGACCGGGACGGGTCACGGCGGTGGCGGTGCCGATGCCGACCACGAGCACGGCCACGAGCAGCAGCAGACCCCGTTCGTCGGCCATCTCAGAGCTCCGGGGCCGCTCTTGCCACGGGCAGTACAGCCACCGGCCAGGGCGTCACCAGACCGTCCTCAACGGTGAGCTGCAGCCATTCGATCTCCCACGGGTCTCCATCGCCCCCGAGGTCCTCCGGCAGCTCCACCCGGATCCTCCAGCTGTCACGCCCTGGAAGCCGCAGATGCAGCTGCCGCCGGATCGACAACCAGTGATCCCCATCGTTGGACCAGCGGCCCACCCCGACCATCTCCCGGTGGCGCAGGCGTGAACGACCCAGGGAATCGCTGACCAGCAGCTCCAGCCCTGCCGAACGGGGAGGGTTTCCCGCCGGTGGATCATCGTGGGGAGGTTCCCAGCGCGCCGCCACGGAGACCCGCAGCAGGCCCGGCCCCGCGGCCTCCAGACGGATCGCCGCGGCGGGCTCCGTGCTGCGGTAGACCCGGCGACAGCGGCTCAGTCCGTAGGTGGCCTTCAGCAGGACCAGCACCACGGTCAGGCTCACCGCGGCGGTGAAGAGCAGCAGGGGCACGTCGACGGCATGGTTGCGCAGGCTGCCCCGCACGACGATGGGCATCGGCAGGGGTCGTCCCGCCTCGTCCAGCAGCTCCTGCCGTTCCAGGGCCAGCTGGAAGCGACCCGTGGCATCGGGCCGGAGGTCCAGCACCAGGCCGGTGTCACTTTCCTCCCAGGTGCCGCTCTCCCCATCCTCGGCCCAGGTGCCGCTGGCCCGCCACCCCTCCTTGGCCAGGTCCAGCACGGTGCGGCCCGCCCCGTCGAGCAGGGCCACGTCCAGCTCGACGGAACTGTTGGGCGGGAGCTCCGCCGTCAGGGCGAGGCGGGGGCTGCCCAGCCGGCCATCCGCCAGGGTGAAGGGAACACTGAGCACCCGCTGACCCTCCGGCAGCACCAGCACCAGACGGCGCGGCCACTCCAGCGCCGAAAGCAGGATCACCAACAGGGGCAGCAACGGCAGCGCCAGGGCGACCAGGGGCCAGGAGACCACCTCGGGTTGACGGCCGGTGCCCAGAGGAGAGCGCCCCATCAGCGGATCGGCCCCGGGGTGTCCCTACGGTGGGCCCGGCTTCGCCACCAGGGGATGGTCAAACCACTGCTCCAGTTGCTGCTGACGGTCGGCTGGTCGTTTCTGGGGGTCATCCTCATCTACCTCGGGCTTCTGCTCTTCGATCGCCTGTCTCCGATCGACTATCGCGCCGAGATCCGCAAGGGCAACACCGCTGCCGGTGTGGTGCTCGGGGCGGTGATTGTGGCCATTGCCGCCGTGGTGGTGGCGGTGATCAGCACCTGAGCCCCCCTTGGCCCGTCCCTTCGCGGCATCGCTGCGCCCGATCGAAGCCTGGTTCAGCCGGCGCGGCTGGCGGCCGCTGCCGTTCCAGCGGCAGTGCTGGCAGGCCTACCTGGAGGGCGCCAGTGGTCTGCTCCAGGTGCCCACAGGCTCGGGCAAGACCTACGCCGCCGTGATGGGTCCGATCGCCGCCATGCTGGCCGAGAACGGCGGTGAGGGTCCGGGCCCCGGCCTGCGCCTGCTGGTGCTCACCCCCCTGCGGGCCCTCAGCCGCGACCTGCTGCTGGCGATCCGCGAGCCCATCGAGGCCATGGACTGGCCCCTGCGGGTAGGCCTGCGCAATGGGGACACCAGCAGCCACGAGCGTTCCCGGCAGCTGAAGGCCCCACCCCACATCCTGATCACCACGCCCGAGTCCCTGTCCCTGCTGCTCGCGGGCCGGCAGGCGGAAGCCCTGTTCGCCGACCTGGAGGCGGTGGTGATCGACGAGTGGCACGAGCTGATGGGCAGCAAGCGGGGCTCCCAGAGCGAGCTCTGCCTCAGCTGGCTCCGGGGCCGGCGGCCCGGGCTGCGCACCTGGGCGATCAGCGCCACCATCGGCAACCTCCAGGAGGCCGCCCGCGCCGCCGTGGGGCTGGAGGGCGAGCCGCGGATCATCACCGCCCGCATCCGCCGGGACACGGCGATCCGCAGCCTGCTGCCCGAGACCATCGATGGCTTCCCCTGGGCCGGGCACCTGGGCCTGCGCATGTATGAGGAGCTGGTGGCCGCCCTGGAACCGGACGTCTCCACCCTGCTGTTCACGAACACCCGCAACCAGGCGGAGCGCTGGCACCAGTGCCTGCGCTTCGCCTGCCCGGAGATGGAAGGGGCCCTGGCCCTGCACCACAGTGCCATCGACCGGGCCAGTCGTGAGGCCATCGAGGCGGGGGTGAAGGCGGCGGCCATCCGCTGGGTGGTCTGCACCAGTTCCCTCGACCTGGGCGTCGATTTCCAGCCGGTGGAGCGGGTGGTGCAGATCGGCAGCGCCAAGAACCTGGCCCGTCTGCTGCAGAGGGCCGGCCGCTCGGCCCATACCCCCGGTGGCACCGCCCAGGTGCTCTTCATGCCCACCCACGCCCTGGAGCTGCTGGAGGTGTCGGCCATGCGCCGGGGGCTCGCCGTGGGGCTGGTGGAACATCGCAGGCCCCCGGAGGCCCCCCTCGACGTGCTGCTGCAGCACCTCGTGACCCTGGCCTGCGGTCCCGGCTTCACGTCTGACGAGGCCTTCCACGCCGTGCGCCAGGCCTGGAGCTATCGCAACCTGGAACGGAGCCGATGGGAGTGGTGCCTGCGCTTCCTGGAGGAGGGTGGCGACTGCCTGGGTGCCTACCCGCGCTACCGCAAGCTCGAGCGGGATCCTCCCCGGGAGGCGGGGCCCCGCCCGCAGCGGTTCGTGGTCCGGGAGACGGCCGTGGCCCGGCTGCACCGGCTCAACATCGGCACCATCAGCGCCGATCGGTCCGTGACCGTGCGGTTCGTGCGCGGAGCGGTGCTGGGCCATGTGGAGGAGGCCTTCATCGGCCGGCTCAAACCGGGAGACGGGTTCTTCTTCGCCGGTCGCCAGCTCCAGTTCGTGCGGCTGCGGGAAATGACGGCGCTGGTGAAGGCCTCCCCGGGCCGCAGCGGCACGGTCCCCGCCTGGGCGGGCGGCCAGATGGCCCTCTCGGATCTGCTCAGTGAGCATCTGCGCCGGGAGGTGGATCGCTGCGCCCGCGCCCTCGAGGGCGAACCGGGGTTCGGTCTCGACACCCCCGAACTGCGAGCCCTGCGGCCCCTGCTGGAACGCCAGGCCCTGCTCTCCGCCCTTCCCCGGCAGGATCAGTTCCTGGTGGAGGTCTGCTCCAGCCGGGAGGGCAGCCATCTCTACGCCTATCCCTTCGAAGGGCGCTTCGTGCATGAAGGCCTGGGCTTCCTGTGGTCGTGGAGGCTGGCCCGGCACCGTCCCGGTACCTTCACCGTCTCGGTGAACGATTACGGCTTCGAGCTGCTGGCGCCCCGGGGCTATCCCTTCGAGGAACTGCTGGACCTCCATGGCGAGGCCCTTCTGGATCCGGAACGGCTGCTGGAGGATCTGGAGCAGGCGATCAACCTGTCCGAGCTGTGTCGTCGCCGGTTCCGCTCCATCGCCCAGGTGAGCGGACTGGTGCTGAATGGCTATCCCGGCCAGGCCAGGTCAGGAGGTCAGTTGCAGATCAGCGCGGCCCTGCTCTTCGATGTCTTCCAGCGCCATGAACCCGGCAATCTGCTCCTGGCCCAGGCTCGCCGAGAGGTGCTGGAGGAACAGCTGGACCTGGGCCGGCTGTTCGCCACCCTGGGGCGACTGGGAAGCAGCGAATGGCTGCAGCTTCGTACTCCCAGGCCCGGCCCCATGGCCTTTCCTCTGCTGGCGGAACGGCTCAACAATCGCATGAGCAACGAATCGTTGCTGGAGCGGCTGGAGCGGCTGAAGCGCCAGGCGGATCGGGCCGAAGGCCCCTGAGCGACCCCTGGATGGACAACCTGAGCCCACCCTGTGAGGGGGGCACCTATAAATCACTCATTCCAGCCAGGCGGCAATCGGAGTGGGGACGCTTCAGAAGTCGAAACGAGGTCCCGGAGATCTGCTGCGGAGGGTCTGCCCGCATGGAGGGCAAGGGGCGCTCCAGGCCTTGCCTCCGGTTCTTCTGGGCCTCGGTCTGCTGATCACCGCCCTCGTCTGCGCCAACCAGAGCCGCCTGAATGGAAAGCATCTGCTGCAGATCGAGCTCGATATCGCCCGCGACGTCGCCTCCATCCTGCGATCCAGGTTCAAGGCCCAGGCAACCCTGCTCGCGGGAGTGGCCGGACTTTTCGTGTCCTCGGAATCGGTCACTCAACGTGAATTCCGAAGCTTCATCAACTCCATGGGCCCCTCCGACGCTGTCCTGAGGGGAACGCAGGGACTCGGATTCATCGCCGTGGTCCCCGGCTCCGACGAAGCCCGACTCCAGGTCCGCTCCCGCGCCGAAGGTCTGCGCGGGTTTCAGGTCAAGCCACCGGGACGCGGTCCCCTGACCCCTGTGTTGCTTTACCTGGAGCCACTGGAATGGCAGAACCAGCGCATCATCGGCTTCGACAGGTTCACCCATCCCACCCATCGGGAGGCCATGCACTGGTCGGCCATCAACGCCGAACCGGCTCTCACCGCAACGTTTCCCCTGAAGGAGGATCAGCAGGCCGAGAAAGGTCATGTGCTTTACAAGCCCCTCTTCTCCCAGGCCTCCCTGCTTCCTGCCTCCCAGGCCGCCCGACTGGCCAATCTGCGTGGGTGGGTCTTCATGGCGCTGCGCATGGAACCGCTCATCCAGGCTGCCCTTGCCGAGGTGGATCATCCCGATCTGCCTGGATCGGCCGTGCTCATCTACGAAGGCAGCCGACCCACCAGGGAGGCCCTGCTGTTCGACAACCAGCAGATCCATGGGTCCCCCCTGCTCAGGGAGACGTCCCGGAGTCTCGTGAAGATCGCCAATCGGGAATGGCTGGTGCTGGTGCGTCTGGGCCGGCACCACCCCAGCGCCAAAAGCCTCTTCAACCAGCTCATTCAGTTGGGGCTCCTGGGGGGAAGCCTCAGCCTGCTGGGCGCCCTCACCTGCCGGTATCTGGTCAACAACCACGTAGCGCTCACTCAGGCCCTGCGGGAATCGGAACACGCCAATCGGGAGCGGGACCTGGTCACGGCGGTGTTCGACACCAGCCCCCTGGCCATTCTTGTGACGGACACCCAGGGTCGCATCATCACCACCAATCATGCCTTCGCGGAACTCAGCGGACTTTCCCAGGACCAGGCCAGGGGAGCCAACGCCAATCTCCTCCGATCTGGTCGTCACAGCTCCGAGTTCTACAGTCAGATGTGGGAAGAGCTTCTCAGGACCGGCAGCTGGAAAGGAGAAATCTGGAACCGTCATCGCAACAGCGAAATCCGCCGAGACGATCTCACCATCATTGCTGTTCTCGATGATCAGCAAGCCGTGACACACTACGTCTGGATGCTGCAGGACATCACAGATCGTTATACCGAACAGGAGAGGGTGAAGTATCAGGCTATGCACGATTATCTGACGGGTCTGCCCAATAGGGCCCTGCTCATGGAGCAACTCAATCACCACCTTGCCCTGTCCAGACGGTATGGTTCGAAGGTGGCGCTGATGTTCATTGATCTGAATGGATTCAAACCCGTGAATGACCTCCATGGCCATGCGTTGGGCGACCAGCTTCTGCAACTGGTCGCTCAACGCATGCTGCAGGTGTTGCGGGCCAGCGACATCCTCTGCCGTCAGGGAGGTGACGAATACGTGCTGCTGATCCCCGAGGCACCGGCCCAGGAGAAGCTGGTGGAGATCGCCCGCAAGCTGCGGGCGGTCGTGGCCCTGCCCTATCCCGAACTGCCCGACGACGTGGCGGTGTCCGTCAGCATCGGCATCGCCTGCTGGCCCAGGCATGGCACCGATGCCGACAGCCTGCTGGATGCGGCGGATGCCGCCATGTATCGGGCCAAGCACGGCAGCCCGGAGAACATTGAGCTGGCGGATCCCCCGCAGAATCCGATGGAGCGCTGAGAAAGAAGGCGGAGGGGGTGGGATTCGAACCCACGGAATCTCTCGATTCGCCGGTTTTCAAGACCGGAGCCATCAACCACTCGACCACCCCTCCAGGCTGGACGGCCCGGCTCTGATGCCGGAAGCTCAGCCATGCTCCCATGGGGGCGCCGTCCTTTCCAGTCGGTTGGGCAGACCCTTGCAGCCCCCGGGGAGGGTCTGACGGGATCGGGCCCCGCTCCAGGCGGCGAGGTAGGCGCGGTTGGCGGGATCCAGCTGACGCAGGCCGGTCAGGTTGGCGTTCTCCACCAGGGCCCCTGTGCCGACCCCGCTGGTGAGTTCTGGCGGCTCATCGGGATGGCGGGGGGTGGCGGCGAGGGCATCCCCGTAGAACAGCCGTGTGGACTTCAGGCAGGCTCCCTGGAGGTTGGCACCGCCCAGATTGGCAGCGGCCAGGTTGGCGCCGCTCAGCTCGGCGCCGCTGAGATCGGCGCCGCAGAGGTCGGCAGCGTTGAAGTCGATGTCGCGCAGGTCGGTGCCGGCCAGATCGGCCCCCCGGAGCATGGACTGCAGGCGGATCACGGGCACGCCCCGCAGGCGGTCCTCCTCGTAGCTCCCCTCTCCGTCGAGGATGGCACGACCCAGCCGCTGGTCCCGGCGCAGGGGGGTGAGCAGCCTGGCGTGGGACAGGAAACGCAGGATCCTGGCCTTTCCGTCGCCATCGATGCTGCTGAGCACCGCTGCCAGACGGCCTTCCGCCAGCATCCTCTCCAGGGGCCAGTCCTCCAGCAATCCCTCCTCGTCGCTGATCAGCTCGGAGATTCCATGGATGAAGCTGTCGATGGTCTGGGCTTGGGTGATGCGGTTCTGCTGGCCGGTGAGCCGCTGATCCACCATCACCTGACGCCAGGCGATCAGAAGGGCGACCAGGGCCACCAGGATCTGGCCCACCGCGCCGATCACCCCTTCGCCGAAGGCGCCGATGGCCTCCCAGTCACCGTTGCGATAGATCGCCAGAAGCGGATCTAACCAGCCCAGCGCCAGGGGAAAGGTCAGCAGGGCAGGAAGGATGGCGAGGCCTGCCAGAACGCGGACGGTGGTGGGCTCCTCCAGATGACGGGCCATGGCCTGCCAGAGGGGAGGCAGCAGTTGGCGCAGGGCCAGGGCGAGGGTCAGCAGGGAGGCCGGCAGCGCCAGCCAGTCCAGCCCCAGCAGCAGGGCCGCCAGCATCAGCAGCAGGGAAAGCAGGAGCTGCAGGCCGGCCCCATGGCGCAGACGGGTCCAGATCCCCCCCACCTTCAGGGCGGGGGGTGGGGAGCTCGGAGCAGGCGTAGGGTCAGGGAGCGTTGTCATCAGGCGGGACTGCCCTCGAAGTAGAAACCGGCCGCGAGGATCGTGTACGCCGCCACCAGGAGCACACCTTCCAGCCAGTCGGAGCGGCCGTCGAGGCTCACCAGATTGCTGACCAGGATGGCGGTGGCGATGGCCACCACTTCATAGACGTTGAAGGTCAGATCGAGGGGGTGGCCGAGCAGCGGGGCCACCAGGAGCAGCACTGGTACCACCAGCAGACCCACCAGCAGGGTGGAACCGAGGGCCACCGAGACTGCCAGGTCCATCTTGTCCTTGCGCGCCATGTTCACGGCGGTCAGAAACTCCGCCGCTCCACCCAACAGAGGCACCAGCACCACACCGGTGAAGATCGCTGAGAAGCCAGCCGCTTCGGTGACCTGCTCCACCACCCCCACAAACAGTTCCGACGCATAGGCCAGCCCGAGGGTGGACGCCAGCAGCACGGCGATCCAGGGCAGCAGGGGCGGTCGGTGGCCGGAGCGCTCTGCCGCGGACGGAGCGTCGCTCTCCTCCAGCAGATCCACCTCGGCCACCGCATAGAGGGTGCGGTGGGTTCCCAGGGAGAACAGCAGGGTCAGGCCGTAGACGAGGAGCAGCACCCAGGCCACGAACACCGAGAACGACTGGGCGGCGCCTGGATCCAGCCCCCCCGCGTCGCCGGCCACCATTCCCCTGATGCTGGGAATCAGGATCGCCAGCAGGGCCAGGGTCATGGCGGAGCCGTTGACGCGGGCCAGCACAGGCTGGAAGCGCTGCTCACGGCGACCGATTCCCCCCGCCAGCATCGACAGCCCAAGGGCTAGAAGCAGGTTGGCCATCACCGTCCCGGTGATGCTTGCCTTGACGATGTCCACCAGGCCTGCCCGCAGGGCCACCAGTGCGATGATCAGTTCCGTTGCATTGCCGAACAGGGCATTGAGCAGGGCGCCGACGGAGGGGCCGAGCCGGATGGAAAGCTCCTCGGTGGCCGTGCTCAACCAGATGGCCAGCGGAATGATCGCCAGGATGGCCGTGGCGAAGACCGCCCCATCCCCCCAGTGGAGCCGGTCCGCCGCTGCCGCCAGGGGCAACATCACCAGCAGGCCGAGGGCGATGCGCTGGCGGGAGGGCATGGAGCGGAGGGCTCGGACGCTCCATTGTGGCCGCTGCAGGACCACCGAGACCATGACCGCGGCCAGGAAACGCCACTCCTCAGGGCGGCTCAGCGGGCCCTGCTCGGTATGTTGCTGTGGTCATCACTGTGCTCCGGGATCCCAGGGCTCAGCATCGATGCTGCAGATTTCTCTTGTTGGCCTGACATCAGGCCTGCTCCTGTGATTCCGAATTCCTCCACCTCGATCCGCATCCCTGTGCGAAGGGCTGAGGCCGGAGGCAGCGGCAGCCCGATCGAGCTGGAAAGAAGTACAACAGAAAAACATCCTCAACAAAGCCGATCAAGGATTTCCATTCAGAAGATTTTCACGCTCATAGCTGTCATCAATGGATTGGTGCTGGCCTACATGGTGTTCACCTCCGTTCAGCTCCTGAGAGTGCCGGGATCTCGGTCAGCGGAATCCTATGTCTCTCTTTTTCTCACACTGCTTCTCGTCATTCTAGCCGTTATTTCGTATCAGATCATTGCTCGACGCATCATTCAGCCCATTGCCCGATTGGTCAAAGAAGCCAGTTTCATCGAAAGCGACGATATGAGCAGCCTGCTCACGGTTCGCAGTGACGACGAAATCTCACGTCTGGCCCTGGCATTCAATTCCGTGCTCGGAAAAATGCGCCGAGCGATCATCGCGGGGGATGTCGCCAACCAAAAGGCACTTGAGGCCAATCGTCAGATTGCCGCTTCTATCAATTATGCCGGCCTGCTGCAGCGCTCGATTCTGCCGGATCGACAGCTCCAGGAAGTCTTTGGAGACGATCATTTCATCCTCTGGCTTCCCCGTGACACCGTTGGTGGTGACTACTACATCTTCCACTCGGAAGCTGGAAACTGTGTCGCCGGAGTCGCCGACTGTGCCGGCCATGGGGTGTCCGGGGCCATGATGACGATGCTCGCCAGGGCCGGGATCGATCGCTCCATCCTGGAAGTTGGCATTTCCTCACCTGCCGCCGTTCTGAGCTGCACCGACGCTTCCATGCGCAAGCTGCTGCATGGGGCACAGCAGAGCAAGTCGATTGCCACCAGTATGGATATGGGACTCGTCCACCTTGACTTTCAGGCGAAGACGCTAAAGTTTTCTGGGGCGAAGATCAGTCTCTATTGGAGTGATGGTCAGACCATGAACATGATCAAGGGTAACAATCGTGCCATTTGTGATCATCGGATCGGCGTCTTTACAGACCACGAGATCCCCCTGCTCCCAGGCTGTACCTACTACCTCACCACCGACGGACTTCTGGACCAGTCGGGCGGCGAGGATGGCTTCTCTCTGGGCACCGATAAGTTCACCCAATGGTTGATCCGGCTGGCCCGTCAGCCCCTGGCGGAGCAGCGGGAGGAACTGGCCCAGGCCCTGGCCCAGTTCCGGGGCAGCCACCCCCAGCGAGACGACATCACAATCCTTTCCTTCCGTTTCAGCTGAACCGTGCTGCCATTCCCCATGCCCGAAGCGATCACGCGCTACTCCATAGCCATTCGAGGGGCGATCACCACTCTCCTTGTCGCCCCGGGGATGAACCGATGACCATCAGCCCCACGAGTCTGATGTCACTGAAGGATTTCTTCAGCGACGAGAAGATTCTGATCTGCTTCAACGGGCCGATCTCCAGGAACCTGATCGGCGAGATCGGCGCGGCACTCAAGGAAAGGATTGAATCCCATCACGCTCCTGATCTGGAGGTGATGGATGTTTTCAGTGTCTACATCGAGATGAGCCAAAATATAAGAAACTATGCCTGCAGCAGAGGATTCAGCGATGCCGAATCCTCTGCGACGGTGGTGATCGCGGCTGCTGAGCCTGGCCATTTTGCCGTCTGTGCCGGTAACCTTGTGGAGGTGGCGGATGGGAAAGCCTTGGTTGAGCGCGTTCGTACCCTTGCCCAGTGCAACAAGGCTGAGCTCAAAGCCCTCTACAAGGAGCAGCTGCGCCAGCCCCGCTCGGAGCTCAAGGGTCGCGGAGCGGGACTCGGCCTGATCGAGATCGCACGTCGCTCAAGCCAACCCATGGAAGCCTCCCTTGACCCCCTCGAAACCGATCGTGCCTTCTTCAGCCTTCGCGCCATCATCTGATCTCATGAGCACAAGCGAAGCCCTCAATCTCTCCATCCCCGGCTCGCAGTCCAGCCCTTCAATCCGTGCTGACTGGAATGCCGGCGTCGTCGTGATGAGCGGCGAGTCCTACCCGGAGAATTCCTTCGAGCTTTATGATCAGCTGATTCAATGGATAAATTCTTACCTTTCAACGGTCGACCATTCTCTGACTCTTGAATTGCATCTTAATTATTTGAATACAAGCAGTATTCGGTTTATGATCGATATTTTTGACATGCTGCAAGCCGCTGCTTCCATTGGCAAGGAGGTTCTCGTGCAGTGGATGTATGACGAGAGGAATCCCCGCTCTGCCGAATTGGGTTCTGAGTTCAAGGAAGATTATACTTTTCCGTTTTTGATTCTTTCCATAAATGCCTGATCATGTCCACTCCTGCCCCTAACAATCCAGACGATCAATTAGAGCAGGAGGTGATGTCATGTCTGGCGGACGAGCAGTTTTTTGGCCACCCGGCAAGGGATCTTATGGAGAGGCTGTGGCAGCGAATTGAGGAACAGATCAGCCGTCTGGAGCGAATCTCCGACATTTCTGATCTCTATCAGACCCAGGCGCTTGAAAAATCCCGCAGTCTTTCCAATCGCTACGATCGGCAGCTGAGGCTTCTCGACCGGGTTGTGCGCATCTCTGATCTCTACCAGGCCTCTTTGAAGGATCTGAACCTTTCCCTCTTCGAGGCCTCCACCCATGACGCTCTGACCGGAATAGCCAACCGTCGCTTCATGGCCGAACGCTGTATACAGGAAGACCAGCGCGCTGCAAGGCACGGGACGACCTATTCGATGATCGTCCTGGATGTCGATCATTTCAAGCTGGTCAACGACGAGCATGGCCATGCCACCGGCGATCTGATGCTTGTTGATTTCGTCAAGGCGCTGATCAGAAGCTTGCGGCATTACGACATCTGTGCCCGTTGGGGCGGTGAAGAATTCCTGGCCCTGCTGATCGATGCTGACCTGTCCACCGCTGAGAACGTCGCCAGGCGGATGCTTGCCAACATCCGCAGCCTGCGGGTGCCCATCGACGACATGGAGCTGAGCCTCACTGCAAGCATCGGCCTCGCCCAGCACAAACCTGACGAGACCTACGACGCAACCTTCCGGCGAGCGGACAAGGCCCTGATGCTCGCCAAAAAAGCTGGGCGCGATCGCCTGGTGGTGATCGATCCGGCTGACCCCGCTGGTCACCGCGAAATCAGGTGTCTGGTGTCCTCCGGCGAGTAGGCGTCTCAGGGTTGGCTGCATCCGGGGACTGAGCCCACCCCTGATTTCATCCGGGGGTGGGGAGCTTTGAGCGGCTCAGTGCTCCGGTTTGGCCAGGGGCAGCAGACACTTGTCGGAATCGCACCCGGCGGGGCCGGCTTCGATCAGTTCCCCTCGGTCGTAGGTCTGCAGGGACTGGAAGAAATCCCCACAGGTGCGGCGTTGTTCGACTTCGGAGACCAGCCGGTGATAGGTGGCCTGATCGATCGGTTCGAAGGGGAGTCTGGGGAAGGTGGCGTTGGCATCGAAGCGTGCCAGCAGGGCCGCCGAGATATAACCTTCACCCTCTTCGATCGCCCGGTGGATGGCCCGGGCCAGCGCTTCGATCTCGTGCTCACGGAATTCAACAGTGGCCGAGGTGTTGTGGGCGGTGTAATGCCGCTGCACCTGCATATAGAAATCGAACTGGGCCATGGCTGAGAAATTGTTGATCTCCACCCGGTCAGCCCCGGGAATGTTGGCCCAGCTCACCTCCGTCGGGATTTCCACCAGCCATTCGGTGCAGCGCGGATCGAACGGATCATCCAGGAGTCGGCCCTCCCCATCCTTGTCCGACTGGGACGGGACGATGGCGTAGCCGAAGTCCATGCAGGCGAGGGCCACCGGATCGTTCTTGCGGAAGGTGATCCGACGGATGAACCGCTGGGCCTTGGGGGGATGCCAGCCGGGGCTGGCTCCGGTGAGCAGGCTCTTGGTGCCTGCTGGCTGCACGGTGGTGCAGCGGTTGGGCCGGCGAAGGCCGTGGCGGTCGCAGTAGTCCCACACCGCCTCATTGACGCACTGCTTCCAGCGGGCCAGATAGGCGGCCTCTTCGGCCCGGAAGGCACGTCCCTCCTCGCTGTCGGGACGGCCGGCTTCCCACCACTGCAACCACGGAGTGCCGAAGGCATGGACGAAGAAATCGAACAGGCCCGTGAAGCTGACCCCGACAATGGGATCCCAGGCCCGGCTCTGGCGGTAGCGCTCCACTTCGAAGCGGTGGTTCAGCAGACAGGCCACCGCCAGGCCTCCGGCCCGGAAGGCGTCCGCCTGGGCCTGGTGATCGGCCGGATCGATCCGGTTGAGGTGGATCTCCGCCAGGTTGCAGTGGAAATCAGCACCGAGGATCTCGCCGCAGGGGTTCAGCCCGTAGCGACCGAGACGGTGCTCGAGTTCTGCGGTCGTGATCTCAGGGTGATGCAGTTGCAGCCAACGGCCGGCTTCCTCCTTTCCCTGGTCGCAGTAGATGCCGATGAATTCGGTGCGCAGCTCCGGTGTGTTCAGCAGATCGGCGTTGGAGCGGGCGATGGCCTCCGGGGCGAACTGGATGGCTCCCTCTCCGGATTGAAATTGCTTGGTGACGGCCTCCAGCACCACCTCCCGGCTGGGCCGCTGATGGAAGACGCGGGTGTGATTGGCCATCCGCAGGGCATCCCGCTCGGGATCGATGCGCCAGTTGCCCTGGGCGTCCTGCTGCCAGAGATTCTCCTTGGCGCCGGCGGCGGCCGTGTCATCGGCCGCGAACTGGCGCATGCCGGCACTGCGGCGGATGTTGCCGGCCACGATCGTGACCGCCGCCTCATCGATCAGCAGACAGCATTCCACCGAAGTGAGCTGGCGACCCCGGGCCTTGTTGAGGATCTGGGCGACGCGGCCGTAGAGGTCCTTCAGCTTCACCGGGTTGGCCATGCCGCCGAAGCCCTTGAGGGTTTCCCCCACCGGCCTCACGTCGGAGAGATCCACCGACACGTGGACGGGACCATCGAAGCGCTCGTCGCTGCAGAGGTTGAGCAGCAGCCGATAGCTCTCCACCCAGCCGTGGCGGGTGTCGCCCACCCGGACGGTGACCCGGTGGCCATCAATCTGATGGGTGGTGGACTGCTGGCGGGAGCCGATCGGCGTGACGCCGATGTCGGTGACCCCATCGATGATGAGGAGGTTGCGGACCACCGGCAACCTCTCGATCAGATGGGGTTCGATGACGGCGCCGGTGCCGCAGCCCATCATCGCCAGATCCATCATCAGGGCGAAGGCTTCCCAATCCACCAGATTGGTGGAGGTGCAGTTGTAGGCCCCGGAGAAATTCTCGCTCTGTTCGATCCAGGCGGTACCGCCGATCCAGAGCCAGCGGCCGGAGGGGAGCGCCATCTGGTACCGCTGCATGCGGCGGATGAGCTCCACCTCGGCCGGGTCGAGGGAGCCCAGGACCCTCAGGCCCTCCAGGTTCCTCTCCGCCACCTGATGCCAGCTCTCCCGTGCCCCGGTCGGGGTCTTGCGGCTGTAGGTCCTGTAGAAGACGGGATTGGCCGCAGGGGCGGTGATCGGGAAATCCACCCCGCCGCCATCGCCGGCGGAGGACGGCGCGGCCGAAGCCGGTGAGGCGGGTCGGGCGGCGGACAGGGTCACGGGGGAATCAGGCCGAGCGTGACCGGCACCATAACGCCACCCGTGGGGTCTGCAACGGACTTCACCCACCAGCCACGGTGGATTCACGGGGCATTCGTGGGGGCGGGCCAGGGTGGTCGCCGGCACGGGCGAAAGACGGCAGGCTGAACCCATGGAGCGCCGCTGCGAGCCGGAGTTGATGGAGGATGGCTCCCAGGCGCGGGCCTATGCGGAGGCAGACTTCTCCCGCTCGGACCGGGACGTGATCGAGGCGATCGCCGATCTGCTGGGTCCGGAGGCCGGGGAGGCCGGCGACGGCCTGCGGTTCGTGGATCTGGGCTGCGGACCGGGCAACATCAGCCTGCTGCTGGCAAGGCGCTGGCCCGCGGCCGAGGTGCTGGGGGTGGATGGTTCGGCGGCGATGCTGGCCATCGCCGAAGAACGGCGGGTCGCGGCCCCGGACGCCGGGGCCAGGCTGCGGTTCCTGCAGGCGCTCCTGCCCTGTGGGTCGTTGCCGGCAGGAGCCTTCCCGGTGGTGGTCAGCAACAGCCTCCTGCACCATCTCCATGATCCCCAGGTGCTCTGGGCCAGCGTGCGCCAGCTGGCGGCGCCCGGAGCCTGGATCTACATCAAGGATCTGCGCCGGCCCGCCACACCCGATGTCCTCGAGGCCCTGGTGACCCGCCACGCCGCCGGAGCCCCTGCCGTGCTGCGACGCGACTACGCCCAATCGCTGCGGGCCGCCTTCACCGCCGTCGAGGTGGCCGAACAGCTGCGGAGCGCCGGTCTGCAGGGACTGGCGCTCCGGGAACGGGAGGATCGCTATCTGGAGGTGGCCGGCCGGCTCCCCTGAGTCTGCTCCAGGCGCTTCTGCCCCAGGGGAGCGATGACAACCGGGACAATGGATGCACCATTTCAGAGGTGTCATGGTCTGGCTGGGCGGACGGGGATCCTGCTGGCGGCTGGGGATCGCCCTGGCCGCCGTGCTGTCCGGATCCGCCGCTGCCGCTGAACTGCCCCGCTCGGTCTGGAAAGGGGGCCCGGCATCCCCGGGCAGGGGCGCGTTGGTGCCTCCCTCCTGGGTCCACCGGCCTCCCACCCGGGCGGGGGCCCTGCGGGCCAGTTGGGAGGCCCTTCTTTTTGCCCAGCTGGATGAAGGCGATCGGCGCTGGCTGCCCACGGCCCGACGCCTGCCCGATGGCCGCACCCGCTACAGCTACCGGCGCCGCCAGGGGGAACCGCCCCTCACCCTTCCCCAGATCAAGGCCCTGATCAGTAACCCTCCCAGCTTCACAGCGGAGCGGCAGGCCATCGCCGGCCTGCTGGAGCAGCTGCGGATCCTCGGAGTGAGCGTCGAGCTGGAAGCCGTCCCGGGTGCCCGCCGCCGCAGGCGAATGGCATCCGGCCAGCGCCACGGTGAAGATCCGGCCGGACGTGCCCGGACTGGGCAGCCGGGAGTTCGCACGGGTGCTCAACCATGAGGCGATTCACGTGGCCCAGAGCTGCCGCGGCGGCGGTGTGCGCAGCCGCCCGGTGCCCCTCGGTCTCTCCAGGCGCCAGACGGCGGAGACGGCCGCCCTTCTGGCCAAGCCGCCCTATCGGCGGATCTCCCCCCGGGCCCGGCAGATGGAGGAGGAGGCCTTCGCCCATCAGCACGACCTGACCCTCGGCCCCACCCTGCTGGCGCGGCTCTGCCGCGACCCCTCAGCCCGGGGATCCTGAGGCCTGCAGCGGATGTTCTCCAGCGGATGGGGGTGGCCTGGCAGGCTGGCCCCATGGTCAGCAGCATCCCTTCCCCGGCGTCCCCGGATCCGGCGACCACCGCCCTCGCGGAGGCGGTGAACCGACGCCGGAACTTCGCGATCATTTCTCACCCTGATGCGGGCAAGACCACCCTCACCGAGAAACTGCTCCTCTACGGCGGTGCCATCCAGCAGGCCGGTGCGGTGAAGGCCAAAGGGGAGCAGCGCAAGGTGACCTCCGACTGGATGGAGCTGGAGAAACAGAGGGGCATCTCGATCACTTCCACCGTGCTCCAGTTCGACTACGGCGGCAGCACGGTCAATCTGCTCGATACCCCCGGCCACCAGGACTTCTCCGAGGACACCTACCGCACCCTGGCCGCCGCGGACAACGCCGTGATGCTGGTGGATGCGGCCAAGGGCCTCGAACCGCAGACCCGCAAGCTGTTCGAGGTCTGCCGGATGCGGCGGATTCCGATCTTCACCTTCGTCAACAAGATGGACCGTCCGGGGCGGGACCCCCTGGAGCTCATCGACGAGATCGAGCAGGCCTGGGGCTCGCCTGCTGGCCTGTCAACTGGCCGATCGGCAGCGGCGATCGCTTCCGCGGCGTGATCGATCGGCGCTCCCGGGTGCTGCTGCTGTTCGAGAGGGGAGAACGGGGCCGCCAGAGCCTGGAGCGGCGCCTCGCACCCGGCGATCCCGACCGCCATCGGGTGGTGGAGCCCGAACTGCTGGAGCAGGCGGTCGAGGAGCTCGAGCTGCTCGACGGGGCCGGAGCCGAGCTCGATCTGGCCCGGGTGCATGGCGGTGAACTGAGCCCGGTGTTCTTCGGCTCGGCGATGACCAACTTCGGCGTCCGCCCCTTTCTGGATGCCTTCCTGGAACTGGCCCAGCGGCCGGTGGCCCGCGAGAGCAACGAGGGGCCGGTGGATCCGCTGCGGCCGGACTTCAGTGGCTTCGTCTTCAAGCTGCAGGCCAACATGGATCCCCGCCACCGGGACCGGGTGGCGTTCGTGAGGGTCTGCAGCGGCCGGTTCGAGAAGGACATGAGCGTGCGCCATGCCCGCAGCGGTCGCACCATCCGCCTGTCGCGCCCTCAGAAGCTCTTCGGCCAGGACCGCGAGGTGGTGGAGGACGCCTACCCGGGGGATGTGATCGGCCTCAACAACCCTGGCGTGTTCGCCATCGGCGACACCCTTTACACCGGAGCCAGGGTGGAATACGAGGGCATTCCCTGCTTCAGTCCCGAGATCTTCGCCTGGCTGCGCAATCCCAACCCCTCCGCCTTCAAGAGTTTCCGCAAGGGGGTGAACGAACTCCGGGAGGAGGGGGCGGTCCAGGTGCTCTATGACACCGACGCCAGCAAGCGCGATCCGATCCTGGCGGCCGTGGGCCAGTTGCAGCTCGAGGTGGTGCAGTACCGGCTGGAGAACGAATACGGGGTCACCAGCCGGCTCGAACCGCTGGAATTCAGCGTCGCCCGCTGGGTCAGCGGTGGCTGGCCCGCCCTGGAGAAGGTCGGCCGTCTGTTCAACTGCAAGACGGTGAGGGATGCCTGGGATCGGCCGGTGCTGCTGTTCCGCAACGACTGGAACCTGCACCAGCTGCAGGAGGACCACCCCGACCTGGAACTCCACGGGGTGGCACCGGTGGTGAGCGGGGTGGAACCGATCGCCCTCTGAGCCGAGGGGAACGGCCGTCTGCCAGCGCCCCTCGGCCTGCACCGGCAGGGGGGATGTGCTGCTCGCGCAGAGGCAGGAGAGTCGGCAGAATGCTCAACAAATCGTCATGCCGTAACGGACGGTCTCCGCGATGCCTGTATCCGTGACGCCCTCCCCGCTCTGGCTTGTACGTCCCCGCAGTGACGGGGGACGTGATTACGTGAGTTTCCAGCCCTCCCAAGGGGTGGTTGAGATCCGGGAGGGCAGCCGCCTCCCTCCCCAGATGCCCCTGCTCAAGCGCAGGCGTTCCCTGGCGATCGAGGAAGCCGAGGCCTGCCGCCGTCGTCTGCAACAGGAAGCCGGATATCAACGCAGTGAACCTCTTTTTTAGGCTTGGCTCGATACGCTCGATGGTATGAATCAAGGTTCCGACCAGCCCAACCAGGCCGCTGACGCCTCCGATCCCTATCAACGGCTCGGTGTCGCTCCCGATGCCTCCTTCGACACGGTGCAGGAGGCGAAACTGGCACGGCTCGAGGAGGTGGGGGACGATCCCATGGCCCGCTCCCGCATCGAAGCGGCTTACGACGCTGTGCTGATGGATCGGCTCAAGGAACGTCAGCAGGGACGGGTCAGCAGCGCTGCCCGCACGGCCTCCCAGAGGGAACAGGCGAGCCCTCCCCCCAGCCGTCCGGCCCTCTCGGCTCTGCCGAGCCTGCCCCAGCTGCCTCCTTCCCGGATCCCCCGGCCCAGCCTGCCCAGCTTCTCTTTGCCACGGCTGCAACTGGCTACAGGCCGGGAGCTGTGGTTTCCCCTGGCGGCCGACGGGGCCCTGCTGCTGCTCCTCTTCCTGGTGCCGGGAGCCGCTCCGGAACTGCTGGCGGCTCTGGCCACCGGAGTCACCCTGCTGAATCTGCAACGGCGCAGCGGTCGGTTCCTGGCTTCGGTGGGCTGGTGCTTCACCCTCCTCTGCGTGGGCCTGGTGTTCGGTGGTCTGCTGGTGAGCGGGCTGGGTGCCTCCCTTCCCGGAGATTGGCGGCGTTGGCGGCCAGCCGTTCGCTGAACCCGTGATCTCGCGGCAGCGCTTCTTCGAGCAGGGCCACCAGCGCCGGCTCCCGGGCCGCCTTGGGCAGCACCTGCACCAGCACCCCGCCAGCGCAACGCACACCGCTGCTGTCGATCTGCTCCCCGACGAACAGGGCCGAGGGGGTCTGCTCGGAATGGAGCAGGTAGGAGGCCACGTCCTCACCGATCCCGCCGCTCACCAGCTCCACCGTGCTGCTGAAGGGTTCCCCCTGGCCCCGGTCCCGCACCACGTGCAGATAACCGGTGCCGGTGGCCCGGCGGAAGTCGAAGTGGTGGCCGCCGGGCCGTGTCGGTCACCAGATCCAGCTCCAGACCAGGCCGGCCCACGTAGCCCCGCACGGTTCCGTCCCGACCGGCGTCCACCATCAGGCCCCGCAGGGGACCATCGGACTGGATGCGCAGATTGACCCGGCCATGGGCCACCTTCATCGAGCTGGCCAGCAGCAGCCCGGCCGTCATGGCCCGACCGAGCAGGGCGGTGGTGAGGAAGGAGAGCCCATGGCGGCGCCGGGCGTAGCGGCTGGCGACCGTGGTGGTGACCGCCACCATGCGGATGCCGCCTGCGGCGCCGGTGGCCCGTCACCACCGATCCCCCATCGACCGACCCATCCCATCTGGGCTCATCGTAAGGAGCGGGACCTGGGGTTCCGGGGCAGCGAGGGCCAGGGGGCCGCGGCCTCTCAGAGCGGGGAGGCGGCTGGAGGGTCTCCAGGGGCTGCAGGGCCCCCTGCTCCAGCCGCCAGCCCCGTTCGATCACCCCCCGGAACAGTTCCGGTTCATGGGTGACCACCAGCAGGGCCCGGTCCCGGGCCAGTTCCCCCAGCAGCTGCAGGATCTCCTCCCGCACGGTCCAGTCGAGACCGGCGGTGGGTTCGTCCAGCAGCAGCACCCTGGCATCGCGCACCAGCTGCACCGCCAGGGCCAGGCGCCGCTGCTGGCCGCCGCTGAGCCGCTCCGGCGCCTGCTGCAGGGACACGCGCCCCGAGGCCCACCTGCTCGAGCACCGCTTCGGCCCTCTCGGCACTCAGCCGCCGCTGGCCGAGCTTCAGCTCCTGGCCCACGGTCAGCCCAAGGAAATGGCGTTCCGGGAACTGGAACACCAGGCCGCAGAGCCAGCGCCGCTGCCGGCTGCTGAGGACTTCCCCGTTCCAGAGGATGCGGCCGCCATCGGCCTCGGCCAGGCCGCAGAGCACCTCCAGCAGGGTGGTCTTGCCGCTGCCGCTGCGGCCGGCCACCAGGGCGGGCACCCCCACCGGCAAGCTGCAGCGTCACGTCGCGCAGCACCGGCGCGGGCGCCGTGGCCGGGTGATAGCGCAGACCGATGACCTCGAGCATCTCCCCCAGCATGCAGCCCCGGCATGGCGGCGCGGAGCGTGTTGGATGGGGGGGACAAGCTGCCTGGGTTCCCTTTCTCCATGGACGTCCGATTTCGCGAAGTGGATCCCTTCAACTGCTGGATCTGGCTGCGCTTCGCCGACCAGCCCGGCAGCGCCGAGCGGGGCTACGTGGAAACGGCCTTCGACAGCTGGTTCTTCCTCGGCAAGCTGGGCGGCTTCAACGCCGAGAACCTTCAGACCCACGAAGGGGGCGTCGATCTGGGCTGGCTCGCCTACGACACCGAGGCGGCCGAACGGTCCCTGCCCGCCCTGATGCACAACATGGGGCCGATGGAGTACCAGGACGACTGGGCCCGCTGCTGGGTGGATCTGGGCACCAGCGATGCCATGGCCCTCGATGTGCTGATCAATGCCCTGCGCCAGCTGGACAACGACGTGCTCGAGATCACCGAGCTGGTGATCGGTGGCCTCAACGAGGACTGGCCGATCGAGGAGGAGCCCGACAGCCCGTTTTCCCTGGAGTCGTGAGCCGTGAGCTGCGGCGTCTGCTGATCGCCTCGGAACGCATCGCCGCGCGCCGGCACGGACGGCGCTGATGGCCGACTCGCCCTTGAGCCCCAGGAAGCTCACTACCTGGAGCGGGTGCTGCGCTACCGCCCGGGGGACCGGCTGGCGGTGGTCGATGGCTGCGGCCGGCTCTGGACGGCGAGGCTGGAGCCCGGGCGATGGCTGCGGCTCGAGCAGCCACCAGAGGCTCCCCGGATCCGGCAGGAGGCCCCCTGGCCGCCCCTGGAGCTGGCCATGGCGGTGCCGAAACGGGAGGCGGATCTGGTCTGGCGCATGGCCACCGAACTGGGGGCGGACCGGCTGCAGCCCCTGCTCGCCGGTCGCGGCGCCCCCAGGGAGCGGTATCCCCTGCAGCGCTGGGAGGGGATCGTGCGGGAGGCCACCGAGCAGTGCGAACGGCTCTGGAGCCCCGAACTGATGGCGCCCCAACCGGCGGAGGCCTGGCTGGGGCGACCGGTTCAGGGCATCGCCCTGCTGGCGACCACCCGCCGGGATGGCCTGCCGCTCTGCGGGCGAGTGCTGGCGGAGCTGGCCGGGAGCGGGAACGAGGAATCCCTCCGGGGCGGCCTTCACCTGGCCATCGGTCCGGAGGGGGGCTGGAACCCGCAGGAGGAACTGCTCGCCGAATCCGCTGGCTGGCAGCCGGTGAGCCTGGGCGGATCGATCCTGCGGACGGCCACCGCCGCCGTGAGCGGCCTGGCGCTGCTGGTCGGCTGGCGGGCGCTCAGTTGCGCATCATGCCCGCGGCCATTTCCTTGAAGACCCCGAGGTTGGCCCCGCCGGTGCGGCGCCGCATCGGGGTGGCCCCGCCCGGGGTGAGGCATTCGGGGGCGAAGGTGGCCAGGGAGGGAGCCGGCCGCAGGGCCTCGGCGGCGGCCAGCTCGGCGGCGATCGCCTCGGCGGTGGTGAGGCCAGGGGAGCCTTGCGCGACGCTGTCGCTGACCGGTTTTGCCACAGCTGAAGCCGTGGCCCCTGCCTGAACCGTGGCCACTGCAGGGGCGGGCTTGGGCTCGCTTCGGGACTCGGTCTTCGCTGGGGCCACCACGGCCGGGGGCTGCTTGTCTTCGCCGCCGCCCAGATCAAGGAAGAACTTGGGTCGTTTGAAGACCATCGGAACGCAGCGCCGGATGGAGGCATTATCCGCCGAGGCAGGCACCGGGCCCGTTCCGCTTAGATCTGTGCAACACATCGGGTCGCCGCCATGGTGTCGCTGCCTCCCCAGGATCCGCTGCACTGGTTGGCGGCCCTGGTGATCAATGGACTGCTGATCGCCATCGCCCAGCGCCTTCCCCTGCTCACCAGGGCCGGATGGGTACACGCGGGCGTGCTGGGCACCCTGCTGTGGGGAACTCTGGGCTGGCGTGGCTGGCTGGCGGTGGTGGTCTACCTGGGCCTGGGCAGCCTGGTGACCAAACTGGGCTTCCGGCGGAAGCGGGAGCTGGGACTGGAGGAAGCCCGCGGTGGGCGCCGCGGGCCCGAGAACGTCTGGGGCTCCGCTCTGGTGGGAACCGTCCTGGCCCTGCTGGCGACCCGGGCGCCGGCGGTGGCGATTCCGCTGCTGCTGGCAGGGTTCGCCGCCAGCTTCGCCGCCAAGCTCGGCGACACCTTCGGCAGCGAGATCGGCAAGCGCTGGGGACGCCACACGGTGATGATCACCAGCCTGCGGCCGGTGGCGCCGGGCACCGACGGGGCCATCAGCCTGGAGGGCACGGCGGCCAGCCTGCTGGGCAGCCTCCTGATGGCCGTGGTGATGCTGGCCCTGGGGCTGATCCGGGGCTGGCCCCTGGCGGCCCTGGTGGGGGGTGTGGGGCTGGTGGCCACCCTGGCGGAGAGCGTTCTGGGCGCCACCCTCCAGCGCCGTTGGCGCTGGCTCAGCAATGAATGGGTCAACGGGCTCCAGACCCTGCTGGCGGCCCTGCTGACCATGGGGGTGCTGCCGTGGCTGCCTTCGCTGGTGGGCTGAACGCCAGCCCTGGCGACGGGTGGCCAGGCCCGCTCACTCGTCGTCCGCCGGGATGTCCCGTTGCTCCCGCCAGAGGAGGGCGGCCTGTCGCAGGCGATCCAGGGCGGCATCGCAGCGACGCTGGGCCTGACGGGCCGGCAGACCCAGCTTCCGGCCCAGCTCCACCCAGGTGCAGCCCACCTGGATCCGGCCCACCAGCAGCTCCCGCTGCTGGGGCTCGAGAGCAGCAAGCTGCTGGCGTAGCCACCGGCGCTCGGCAGCGTGGACATCGGGCTCCTCCGGCGCCCCCTCCGCCCCTGGGCCATTGGGAGCGGCCAGCAGGTCGAGCAGGGAGCCGGCGTCCTCCCCCCCGGCGCCCCTGGTCCCCAGGGGGGCGTCCAGACTGCGCACGCTGCGGGTCACGTTCAGATCCAGGGCTTGCTCAAGCCGTTGCGGATCACAGCCCAGACGGGTGGCCAGAGCAGGCGCTTTCAGGGGCTGGAGGCCCTGGCGGCGGCGCGTCTCCTGCAGAGCCAGCGCCTGTTGGTGCAGGTCCCAGAGGGGGCGGGGAATGCGCACCAACGGCTGGCGGTCCCGCCGTTCCCGGCGCATGGCCCCCTGCACGTAGGGCACCGCGAAACTGCTGAGACTGACGTTGCGGCGCTGATCGAAGGCCTCCACCGCCCGGATGAGCCCGAGGCTGCCCACCTGGGCCAGATCCTCGTAGCTCAGGCCCGGCTCGGAGCTCTGGCGGCCAGCGATGGCATACACCAGCGGCAGGTTGTCCTCCACCAGGAGGTTGCGCCAGCGCAGCCGGGTGCCGGGATCGGAGGCATCGGCGTAGGCCCGCAGGCGATGCCGGTTGCGCGTGTGCCGGTCGAGGACCGCCTCCGGGCTCGTCCCGCCCTCCAGGCAAGCGGCCGGCAGGGAGGACCGCTGGGGTGTCAGCAGCGGCAGGGGGGTGGGGGCAGGGGGCGGGGGGCGGTCCACGGTGTCGATTCCTGTGACGGTGGTTCTTTCAGGTTCGACCCTCCGAGCACAGGGAGAATCACCCCATCGAAGGAGCGGCGTTCACCCGATCGGGTGATCCGCTCGATGCGCCGCCATGGCAGCGGCAGGTTCAGAGCGCCAGGGAAACGGCGGCATGGGGTTCCAGTTCCGCCCACTGCAGCAGGGCCTGCCACCGGCACACGCGCCCATAGACCTGGGCGTGGCCGTCGCCGTTGAGGTGAAGTCCGTCGCCGCTCAGCCAGTGGAGCCAGTGGGGGTCGGCCAGCAGGTCGTCGAGCAACGGCAGGAAGGGGAGATCGGCCTCCATGCAGGCTTCCTCCAGCAGTCCCTCGTAGCGGCGCACGGTGGCCAGGTCGTACCAGAGCATCTCCGCGAAAGGCATCACGGCCTCATCCACCGGGGTCAGCCCGAGCACCAGCACCGGAGCGATGGCCCGCAGGCGCGGCAGCAGCTGCTGCAGGCCGAACAGGAAGGCGTCCGGGGCCAGCTGGTGGCGACCGTCGGGACGCCCCACCCGGGCCGTGTCGTTGAGACCGATGGACAACAGGATCCCCTGGGGGCGCTGGCGACGCAGTTCGCCGCGGCAGGCCACTTCCACCTCGCTCCGGGCCGCCAGCCGCTCCAGACCGTCGCCCCGCACCCCGAGGCCGTACAGCACGGGCCCCTGGGGCAACCCCATCCAGTGGCGCCGCAGTCGCTCGCACCAGCCGCCCTGGTCCGGATCCCCCCAGCCGTAGACCCCGCTGTCGCCGAGCACCACCAGCTTCTTGGGAACCTGCATCGTCAAGAACGGGTTGCAGCGATCCTCCAGCACCGGCAGGGCGATCAGAGGCTCTGGCTGAAGTGCCGCAGGCGGGCCAGGCCGTCGTCGATGGTGTCGGGAGAGGCGGCGCAGGAGAGGCGGATGCAGCGGTCGTCACCGAAAGCGGCCCCGGGCACGACCGCCAGCCCCACCTCCTCCAGCAGACGGCCACAGAGGGTCATCGAATCCACCCCCCAGGAGCTGACGTCCGGGAAGGCGTAGAAGGCCCCCTCGGGGGCCAGGAGTTCGAGTCCGGGGATGGCCATGAGCCCGTCGCTGAGGCGGGAGCGACGCAGACTGAACTCCTCCGCCATGGCCCTCACGCAGTCCCGGGAGCCGCTGATGGCCGCCAGGGCGCCGAACTGGGCGAAGCTGCACACGTTGCTGGTGCTCTGGCTCTGGAGGGCGCTGGCGGCGGCGACCACCTCCCGGGCCCCCGCCAGCCAGCCGATGCGCCAGCCGGTCATGGCCCACCCCTTGGCGAAACCGTTGACGATGAAGATCCGCTCCGCCAGATCCGGCGCCACCGCCGCCAGGCTGTGGTGGGTGTGGCCGGGGGAAAGCAGCATCTCGTAGATCTCGTCGCACACCACCGACACGTTGGGATGGCGGCGCAGAACGTCGGCGATCGCCTCCAGTTCGGAGCGCCTCAGCACCATGCCGGTGGGATTGGAGGGGCTGTTGAGCACCAGCAGGCGGCTGGCCGGGGTGATCGCCGCCTCCAGCTGCTCCGGGCTGAAGCGGAAGCCACTACTGGCGTCGGTGGGCATGCAGCGGACGCTGGCACCGGCCAGATGGGCCATCTCGGGGTAGCTCAGCCAGTACGGCGCGGGGAGCAGCACCTCGTCGCCTGGATCGAGCAGCACCTGGAACAGGTTGTAGAGGGCCTGCTTGCCGCCGTTGGTCACCAGCACCTGATCGGCCCTGGTGGCGACACCGTTCTCCTCGCTCAGCTTGCTGGCGATGGCCTCGCGAAGCTCCGGCTCTCCGGCCACCGGTCCGTAGCGGGTGTGACCGGTCTCCAGGGCACGGGTGGCCGCTTCGCGGATGAAGGCCGGCGTGTCGAAATCGGGTTCGCCGGCGCTGAGGCTGCAGATGTCCTTGCCCTGCCTGCGCAGCTCGCGGGCCTTGGCACTGATGGCGAGGGTGAGCGATGGCTGCAGCGCCTGCGCCCGGGCGGAGAGCGTCAACGGGGCCGGCATGGGGGGAGCGGGCACCAGGGGATGGGCGCCATGGGCAATTTCGACATCTTGCCCCATGCCCCTGCCGCTCCGGTGAACGGGGAGGCCATCGGCACGGGTTGATGCACTGCCGCTGGAAGCCCGGGCTTCGGGATGGCGGAGGATGGGCCGATGGCCGGCGATTCTCCGCAACCGTCTCTGTTCGCCATTCCGGAGGGGATCGACGATCTGGTGGGTCTGCCGGAGCGCTGCGGGGCCTGCCGTCGCTGCGGACTGGCGGCGGGTCGCCAGCGGGTGGTGATCAGCCGAGGCGACGCCAGCGCCCGCCTGATGGTGATCGGCGAGGGGCCCGGCGCCCAGGAGGATGCCACCGGGTTGCCGTTCGTCGGCAGGGCCGGACAGCTGCTGGATCAGATGCTCGCCAGCGTGGGGATCGACAGCAACAGGGAGGCCTACATCTGCAATGTGGTGAAATGCCGCCCCCCCGGCAACCGCAAACCCACGCCCCAGGAGATGGCCGCCTGCCGGCCTTGGCTCGACTGCCAGATCGCTGCGGTGGATCCGGCGGTGATCCTGCTGGCCGGGGCCACGGCTCTGGAAGGCGTGCTGGGGATCCGGGGCGGCATCACCAGACTGAGGGGCCAGTGGCGACCGTGGCAGGGTCGCTGGCTCATGCCGGTGTTCCACCCCTCCTATCTGCTGCGCAATCCCTCGCGGCAGCAGGGCTCCCCCAAATGGCACACCTGGCAGGACCTGCAGGAGGTCCGGCGCCGTCTGGAGGCCATCGCCACCGGGGCCGAAGGCCTGCCCAGCTGAAATCGTCGGCGGGATCGTCGGCCTGGGCTGCGCGTATGCCAAGGTTTGGCCAGCACAGTGTTCCCGTCGCGATGACCGCCGTCCAGGCCCCCAGCGCCGCCCAGGCCCCCGGCGCCGGCCAGGCCGTTCCACCGGACTGGGCCAGCGATCCCCGCTTCGACACGGTGATCCACCGCCGGCAGACCCGCAGCGTCCGGGTGGGTGACGTCTGGGTGGGCAGTGCCCACCCGGTGGTGGTGCAGTCGATGATCAACGAGGACACCCTCGACGTGGAGGGGGCCACCGCCGGCATCCGCCGGCTGCAGGAGGTGGGCTGTGAGATCGTCCGCCTGACCGTCCCGAGCCTGGCCCATGCCAGGGCGGTGGGCGAGATCCGCAGGCGTCTGGAGGACGCCGGGGTGCGCGTTCCCCTGGTGGCGGATGTGCACCACAACGGCATGAAGATCGCCCTGGAGGTGGCCCAGCACGTCGACAAGGTGCGGATCAATCCCGGCCTGTACGTGTTCGACAAGCCCGACCCCAGCCGCACCACCTTCACCGAGGAGGAGATGAACGGCATCGCCGAACGCATCCAGTCCACCCTCGAGCCGCTGGTGAGCCTGCTCAAGAAGCAGGACAAGGCCCTGCGGATCGGTGTCAACCACGGCTCCCTGGCCGAGCGCATGCTGTTCACCTACGGCGACACACCCCTGGGGATGGTGGAGAGCGCCATGGAGTTCATCCGCATCTGCGACCGGCTCGATTTCCATAACATCGTCGTGTCGATGAAGGCCTCCCGGGCGCCGGTGATGCTGGCGGCCTACCGGCTGATGGCCCATCGCATGGACGCCGAGGGATTCCCGTACCCCCTGCACCTGGGGGTCACCGAAGCCGGGGACGGGGACTACGGGCGGATCAAGAGCACGGCGGGCATCGCCACCCTGCTGGCCGAGGGGCTGGGGGACACCATCCGGGTGTCCCTCACCGAGGCGCCGGAGAAGGAGATCCCTGTCTGCTACTCGATCCTGCAGGCCCTGGGCCTGCGCAAGACGATGGTGGAATACGTCGCCTGTCCCAGCTGCGGCCGCACCCTTTTCAACCTGGAGGAGGTGCTGCACACGGTGCGGGCCGCCACCTCCCACCTCACCGGCCTGGACATTGCCGTGATGGGCTGCATCGTCAACGGCCCCGGTGAGATGGCCGATGCCGACTACGGCTACGTGGGCAAGACCCCGGGCACCATCTCTCTCTACCGGGGCCGGGAGGAGATCCGCCGGGTGCCGGAGGCCGAAGGTGTGGAGGCGCTGATCGCCCTGATCAAGGAGGACGGTCGCTGGGTCGATCCCTGAGCCGCGAACCGACCCTTTCGATCGGCGCTACCTTGGGACAACGTTTCAGACTCCTTGAGGGTCCTCTCCATGGGTAGAGGTCGCGTCACGTTGGTGGTGCTTGTCGGTATCGGTGCCTGCGCCGCCACGGCGGTCATGGCCCGCGAAATGGTGTTGTCGCCTGCCGGCAACGTGTCGATCAGCGACAGCCCCAAGGAGGTGATGGACCAGGCCTGGCAGATCGTCTTCCGGGACTATCTCGACACCACAGGCAAGTACACCCCGGAGCAGTGGCGCAAGCTGCGCCGCAGCGTGCTGGCCAAGAGCTACTCCACTCCCAAGGATGCCTATGAGGGCATTCGCGGCATGCTCGGCACCCTCGACGATCCCTACACCCGGTTCCTGGATCCGCGGGAATTCAAGGAGATGCAGATCGACACCTCCGGGGAGCTCTCCGGGGTGGGCATCCAGCTGAGCGTGGACAAGGAGACGAAGGAGCTGGTCGTCGTCTCGCCGATCGAGGGCTCTCCCGCGTCCCAGGCCGGGGTGCAGCCCAAGGACGTCATCGTCTCGATCGACGGCAAGAGCACCAAGGGAATGAGCACCGCGGATGCGGTCAAACTGATCCGCGGCAAGCCCGGCACCACGGTGACCCTGGTGCTGCGCCGCAAGGGCCAGAACATCGAAACGCCTCTCACCCGGCAGCTGATCGAGATTCACGCGGTCAACCATCAGGTGAACACCGCCCCTGACGGCGCCAAGATCGGCTACATCCGGCTCAAGCAGTTCAGCGCCACCGCCACCAAGGACATGCGGGCGGCGGTGCGTGATCTGGAGGCCCAGGGGGTGGAGGGCTACGTGCTCGACCTTCGCAGCAACCCCGGCGGTCTGCTGGCCGCCAGCGTGGAGATCGCCCGCCAGTGGATCAACGAGGGGATCATCGTCTCCACCAAGACCCGCGACGGCATCCAGGACGTGAAGCGGGCCACCGGTCAGGCCCTCACCAGCAAGCCCATGGTGGTGCTGGTCAACGAGGGTTCGGCAAGTGCCAGCGAGATTCTCTCCGGCGCCCTGCAGGACAACAGCCGGGCGGTGCTGGTGGGTCAGAAGACCTTCGGGAAGGGATTGGTGCAGTCCGTGCGAGGCCTGTCCGACGGCTCCGGCATGACGGTGACCATCGCCAAGTACCTGACCCCCAGCAACCGGGACATCCACAAGCACGGCATCGATCCGGATGTCCCGGTGAAGATGACCGAGGAGGAGGTCCAGCGTCTCCAGCTTGAGGACATCGGCACGAACCGGGACAGCCAGTACCGGGTGGCCGAATCCACCCTGCGCAAGCAGCTGCAGGCCGGCGCCATCCTGCAGAAGGCCTTCGATCCAGGCAGCACCAATCTGCCGGCCGCCCTTGCCAAGCCCTGAACGGCAGCCTCACGAAGCCGGCGCGGATGGGGCACCGGCTGCTTCGGTGTGGCAGCTCAAACCATGGTGGTGTCAGCCCTGGAGCATCCTGCTCACGGGGCTGATGATCATCAGCCTGAGCTGGTGGGTCCTTCACCTCTGGTGGCTGAGCGCCGGGGTCGGCCTGGTGATCGTGGGCTGGTGGGTCCTTTTTCTCGTGCTGATGCCGGCGGCATGGCAAAACGATCAGATGGCCTCAGCCGGCTCTGCCTCAGAGGCAAGCACCGGCAGGTGGCCGGAGACCTGAGCTGCGAATCAGGAGACGGGCTGCATCAGCCCGCCACCGGGGAAGGAATCATCATCGTCATTGTTGCCCGCATCCCCCTGGAGCAGAGCAAAGAAAGCGACGCCGAGGACACTGACCAGGGCCGGGAACAGCAAAAGATTCTGGGCGCCGCCCGATACCGCGATCAGCTCACCCATGACGTCGAGTAACGAAAGATGTCGCCAGCTTAACGAAAATTCTCATGGCTGGGGCCGCAGGGCACGGTGGCCCCAGCGGCTCAGTCGAACACCTGACCGTGTTCGTAGCGCTCATCATGGCCGGCGGCCTCGGTGAGGGCGGCCACGTTCTCCCGGGTGAAGAAGCCGTCGTACCCCATGCAGCGCTCCACGTACTCGGTGATCAGCAGGGAGTAGGGAGAGCTCCTGGAGAAGATCTGACGCAGGTTCGGCTCGTCGCCGCACTCCCCCACCATGTCAGCGAGAAAGGGGACACCAAGTTGGCGCAGGGTGCGAACCACCCCATCCACGTTCTTTTCACCGTTGACCTGGCCATCGGCCACCTCGTAGGCGATGTGATGCATGCGCCGGCCGAAATTGCGCACGAACTCCTCGGTGGGCATGGGCAGATTGGCCAGGGAATTGAGATAGGAGGGGGTGTTGTTGGCTGTGAACACCCGGGCCGGTGAAAGCTTGTCATCGCCCACGCTGGGATGGCGGGTGACGTTGGTGGAGGAGTTCATCTCGACGATGTCGTAGGAGCCCCAGTAGTAGTAGGGAACCATCGTCAGATATTCGAGGATCGCATCCTCCCGTTCGCCCGCCAGCACGCGGGTGGCGAGATGGTCGATGCCGAGGATCTTCCCTTCGAGCCCATGCTCGCGGTGCAGCCGGGCTGCCTCCGTCAGCGGCTGGAGGGCCTCCTCATCGAGCAGCACTCGATCACCCAGGTCCAGGGCCGCCAGGCCGTCGAGGGGCCGGTCCACATAGCCGACCCGGTTGTAGGTGTAGTCGGAGAGGAAGGTGAAGCAGAGGTGCTGCGAGGCATAGAAGGGATTGACGGTTTCGTCCGGATAGGCGAAGCGGATGTTCTGGGGCTCGAGGATGGCCCGCAGGTCCCGGCACGACGACACCTGATAGACCTCGCCGATGTAGCGGGCATTGGGCTTGTCGATGGAGAGGGGATACATCGCATTCCAGCGGGTCACCTCATCCTCGAAATCGTCGGAGAGGGGCTCCAGCACGATCAGGCGCGGGAAGGCGTCGGAGCTCTTGAGCAGATAGATCCGATGGGTGGCGTTGAGCCAGCACTCCTGATACCGGTAGGGGGTGGTGAGGCTGAGTTCCGCCAGGTACGGGAGGCCGTTGCCATGGTCCACCTGGATCACGATCGCTGCCATCGTCCCCACCACCTGCTCCAGCCCCGAGCGGGCCCGCCGTTCGTAGACGCGCGGCAGAAACTCCTCGAAGAAGGGCGTGTTGCGCTTGTCGCCCTTGGGCCGGTAGGTGGCGAGGTCGATGACCATGCGGTGCATCGCAGAGACCATCTCCTAGCAGGAGACGGGCGGTTCAGACCGCCAGGACGGCCGCATTGCGCGCCTGTTGATCAGCCTCCCGGTCGTCGGCCGTGCGTCCGTCGGCCTCAGGCAGCTGGGCCGCCATGGCGGTGAGCCACTCCATCAGCTGCTCGAGCTGCTGGGAAGGACTGAGCGCCCCCAGGCCCCGGGCCAGCACCCTGGCGGTGCTGCCGGCGCCGCCCTGGTAGAGCAGCCGGCCGTGCAGGTGCTGGGGCAGGCCCTGGCGCAGACGCCGGAAGGCGGGTTCCTCCATGGGGGTCTCCAGGGCGATGTTGGGCTTCTCCGGCTTGATGCGCGAGAAGCCGCAGCGGCGCGCCAGCAGCTTCAGCTCCATCAGCTGCAGCAGGCTCTGCACCGGCGCCGGAATGGGGCCGTAGCGGTCGGTCCAGCCGGCGGCCAGTTCCATCAGGGCCGCCTTGCCGTCACAGCCGGCGGCGGCCCGGTAGGCGGCCATCTTCTCGTCGGCCTCGGTGATCCAGTCGGCCGGGATGAAGGCTGTCACGGGCAGGTCGATCTGGGTCTCATCCACCGCCGGGATGTCCTGACCCTGGATCTCCGCCAGGCACTCCTGCAGCATCTCCATGTAGAGATCGAAGCCGATGGCCTCCATCTGGCCGCTCTGCTCCACCCCCAGCAGATTTCCCACGCCGCGGATCTCCATGTCGCGCATGGCCAGCTGATAGCCGGAGCCCAGCTGGGCGAATTCCTGGATCGCCCGCAGCCGCTGGCGGGCCGGATCGCTGAGGGAGGCATCGCCCGGATAGAACAGCCAGGCGTGGGCCTGGATGCCGCTGCGGCCCACCCGGCCCCGCAGCTGATAGAGCTGGGCCAGGCCGAAGCGTTGCGCATCCTCCACCAGAATCGTGTTCACCCGTGGGATGTCGAGGCCGGATTCGATGATCGTGGTGCAGAGCATCACGTCCGCTTCGCCGGCGTTGAAGGCCACCATGGCGCTCTCCAGCTCCCCCTCCGGCATCTGGCCGTGGGCCACCAGCAGCCGCAGCCCCGGCAGCATCGCTCGCAGCTGGCCCGCCACCTCCTCGATGCCCTCCACCCGCGGCACCACATAGAACACCTGGCCGCCCCGGTCGAGCTCCTGGCGGATGGCGCTGCGCACCGCCTCCTCATCGAGGCTGGCCAGGTGGGTCTTGATGGGCCGCCGCAGGGGGGGCGGAGTGGTGATCAGGCTCATCTCCCGCACCCCGGAGAGGCTCATGTAGAGGGTGCGGGGAATCGGAGTGGCCGAGAGGGTCAGCACATCCACGTCCTTGCGCAGCGCCTTGATCTTCTCCTTCTGGTTGACCCCGAAGCGCTGCTCCTCGTCCACCACCAGCAGCCCCAGCTGGCGGAAGGAGGTGCCCTTGCCCAGCAGCTGGTGGGTGCCCACCACCACGTCGGTGGCACCGCTCGCCAGTCCCTCGAGGATCGTCCTGCGCTCGGCGCCGGTGCGGAAACGGTTCAGCAGGGCCACCTTGAGGGGATAGGGCGCGAAGCGCTCGCTCAGGGTGCGCCAGTGCTGCTGGGCCAGCACGGTGGTGGGGGCCAGCAGGGCGCACTGCTTGCCGGCGGTGACCGCCTTGAAGATGGCGCGGATGGCCACCTCGGTCTTGCCGAAGCCCACATCCCCGCAGACCAGCCGGTCCATCGGCTGGGAGCGCTCCATGTCACGTTTCACCTCCACGATCGCCCGGAGCTGGTCGGGCGTGGGGTCGTAGGGGAAGGAATCCTCCAGTTCGTTCTGCCAGGGGCCGTCGGGGGGGAAGGCGAAGCCAGGAGCCTGGTGGCGCTCGGCGTAGAGCTTCACCAGATCCATCGCCACCTTGGCCACCGCCTTGCGGGCCCGCTCCTTGGCCTTGGTCCAGGCTGTGCCGCCCATGCGGTTCAGTTCCGGCGGGCTGTCGCTGCTGGCCCGGTAACGGCCCAGACTGCCCAGCTGATCAGCGGCCACCCGCAGGAGCCCGTCGGCGTACTGCACCACCAGGTAGTCCCGGGCCTCGCCGCCGATGGCGAGCTTCTCCAGCTTCAGAAACCGGCCGATGCCGTGGTTGCGGTGCACCACGAAGTCGCCTGGCAGCATCTTGCCCGGATCCACCGTGCGGCTGGCCGCCTTGCGGCGCCGGCGCACGTAACCGCTGGCGGCCAGGCTGTGCTGACCGAAGATCTCCCGGTCGGTGAACAGCACCAGCTTCCAGGCCGGCAGCTGCAGCCCCTCCAGCTCCGCCGTGCCGCGGAGTTTGAGCGCCACCGGCGTGTTCTGATCCACCAGCCGCTCGATGGCAGGGAAATCCCTGGCGTTCGGCACGAAGCGGGTGGGGCAGTCGTGCTCCTCCAGCAGGGCCACGGCCCGTGAGGGCTGGGCGGAGACGATCCAGAGCTTCGCCTTTTCTCGCTGATGCCCCTTGATCTGCTCCGCCAGCCGGCCGAACTGGTTGGGATGGGCCGGCACCGGCCGGCTGGCCAGATCCAGGGTGTTGGGATGGCGGTCGCTCTCGTGCAGCTCCGAGAGATCGAAGCCCGTGAAGGCCTCCGCCTCCGCCAGGGCTTCGGCGATGGGCCGGTGCAGCCGCCCGGGCAGGGGCAGAGGGGCCCCGTCGCCGTCTCCAAGGGCCGCCACCACCTCGCCGTGGTGCTCGGCGGCGTGGTCGAACCACTGCTGGCCGTGGGCAAGGCACTGGCGCCGCCCGTCGATCGCCACCAGGGTGCCGGCCGGGAGGTAGTCGAGCAGGGAGGCCGGCCTCTCCCAGGCCAGACCCATCAACCGCCGCATGCCCTCGGGGGTGCCGCCCTCCAGGAGCAGGTCGAGGGCGGCGGCGTCCAGCAGCCGTTCCAGAGCCTCGGGCATCCGCTGCCGCAGGGCCTCGGCAATCAGGGGGGCATAACTGGTGGGGGTGAGGCGCACCTTCTCCACCACGTCGAGGGAACGCTGGCTGGCGGGATCGAACTCCCGCAGTTTCTCCAGGTCCTCGCCGAAGAGCTCCAGCCGCACCGGCAGTTCGGCACTCACCGGGAAGACGTCGACGATGTCCCCCCGGCGGCTCCAGGTGCCTTCCTGCTCGATCGTCGGCACCCTCTCGTAGCCCAGGCCGGTCAGGGTGAGGGCCAGGTCCTCCAGATCCAGCCGATCCCCCTTGCGCAGGGTGAGGCAGCGATCGGCCAGCACGGCCGGGGGTGGCAGGTGCGGCTGGAGAGCCCGCTCGGTGGCCACCACGGCGAACCGGGCGCCACCGCCTTCGCTCTCCGCCCTCCACCAGCTCGGCGAGCACCTGCAGCTGGCCCCAGGTGATCTCGGTGGTGGGGTCGAAGGGCTCATAGGGGGAGCCCTCGCTGGTGGGATAGAGCTGGCAGAGCGGCCAGCCCATGAGCTCCAGCAGGGAGGCCCAGCGGCCCGCCTCCTCCAGGGTGGGCACGATCACCAGCAGGGGTGCCTCGCTGCTGCCGGCCAGGGCGCTGGCCACCAGGGCCCGCGCGGCCCGGCCCGCCCCGCTGAGCCTCAGGCGCTCGGGCCGCTCGCAGCGCGCCCGCACTTCGGCGGTGAGGGGCGCGGCCTGCAGCTGGCGGACCAGGGCATGGAGGGGCATCGCAACGCGTGGATCAACGGGTGGCGATCCTCGCAACCGCCGCGGGGAGATGCGGATCGCCAGCGGATCGCCCCATCCTTCATGCTGGTGCAAGGTTTCTGCGTCGATGGCCCGCTTCCGCTGCCCCACCTGCCGAGGTCTGCCCCTGCGGATGCAGCATCCCTTCACGGGTCTGCCCCGCTGCGGTCGCTGCGCAAGCCTGCTGGATACGGAGCACCGCCCTCCCACCCCCTGGGGCCTGGCCGCCGGCGTCACTTCCCTGGTGCTGGGGCTGGCCGCCTTCCCCGGACTGCTGGATCCGCTGGGATCCCTGCCCCGCCAGGCCCCCCTGGCCACCAGCCGGATCCTGGATCACTTCGAGCCGGCTCCCGATCCGAGCCTGCGGCCGATCGCCCTGCTGAAGAGCGGCCTGATGGAGAGCCTCCAGGAGGCCGACCGCCAGTGGGTTCCCACCGCCGAGCCCCTGCCGGGGGGTGGTCTGCGGTTCCTCTACCGACGCCGGGCCGGAGAACCCGAACTGACGGTGCCCCAGCTGCAGGCCCTGATCCGGAATCCCCCGGACCATTCCAGGGAGCGCCGGGCCATCGGGGACCTTCTGGCCACCCTGGACAGGGCCGGTGTCCAGGTGCAGCTGGTGGAGCCCAGGAAAACCGGGGCCGCAGGGGAATGGGATCACCGGGCCCGCACCCTGCGGATCAAGCCGGTGGTGGTGGAGAAGGGCACGGTGGACTTCGCCCAGGTGCTGAACCATGAGGCGATCCATGTGGCCCAGAGCTGTGCGGCCGGCGGCCTGCGCGCCGTTCCCCGGGCGCTGGGCCTGAGCCAGGAGGTGTCGCCCGAGTTGCAGGTCCACCTCGACGATCCCATCTATGTCGGTGTCTCCGCTGCGGAGAAGACCCTGGAGCGGGAGGCCTATGCCAACCAGTGGCGCCTGGAGATCGGCGCCTCACTGGTCCGGGCCCATTGCCGCGTGCGCGCCCAGGGCTGAGCAGCGTGCTGTCCGGGGGAGAGGTCGAAGGGCTTCAGGCGGAGATGTGGCGGATCAGGTCGAGGCACTTGCTGGAGTAACCCCATTCGTTGTCGTACCAGGACACCACCTTCACAAAGGTGTCGGTGAGGGCGATGCCGGCGGAGGCATCGAAGACCGAGGTGCAGGTTTCGCCCAGGAAATCCGTCGACACCACCGCATCCTCCGTGTAGCCGAGGATGCCGGCCATGGGGCCGGCGGCAGCGGCCCTCATGGCGGCCTTGATGGCGTCGTAGCTGGCACCCCGCTCCAGGTTCACCGTCAGATCCACCACCGAGACGTTGGGGGTGGGGACGCGGAAGGCCATGCCGGTGAGCTTGCCGCTCAGGGCAGGAATCACCTTGCCCACGGCGCGGGCGGCGCCGGTGGAGGAGGGAATGATGTTCTGGCCGGCCCCGCGTCCCCCGCGCCAGTCCTTGATCGAGGGACCATCCACGGTCTTCTGGGTCGCGGTGGTGGCGTGAACGGTGGTCATCAGGCCGTCGCGGATGCCGAAGCTGTCGTGCAGCACCTTGGCCATCGGCGCCAGGCAGTTGGTGGTGCAGGAGGCGTTGGAGACGATGTCCTGGCCGGCGTAGGTGGTGTGGTTCACGCCCATCACGAACATGGGCGTGTCGTCCTTGGAGGGGGCCGACAGCACCACCTTGCCGGCGCCGGCGCTGATGTGGGTGCGGGCTCGCTCGTCGGTGAGAAACAGTCCTGTGGATTCCAGAACCACGTCGGCCCCCACATCCCCCCAGCGCAGGTTGGCCGGGTCGCGCTCGGCGCTGATGCGGATGCTGCGGCCGTTCACCACCAGGGCGCCGTCCCGTACCGACACCTCGCCTGCGAAGCGGCCATGGGTGGAGTCGTAGCGGAGCATGTAGGCGATGTAGTCGACATCGATGAGGTCGTTGATGCCCACCACCTCGATGTCCTCGTGTCCGCAGGCGATGCGGAACACCAGCCGACCGATGCGGCCGAACCCGTTGATGCCGATTCTGATGGTCACGGCCGTGACTCCCGGAGGGAACTGAAAACCCAGGCTGACACAGTGCCTGGGGCGGCTTCCCCAGGCGCGGCGCCTGTTGTCGTCAGTTGAAACCCCGGCGCTGAGCAGGATTCCCTTGCCATTTCCTCCTGATCGGCTCGTTGGCGTCACTCCTGAGCCTTTCCTTCACCCCGTCTGGATCCAGCGGGGATTGCGGGCCCTGGCGATGCCTGCCGGCGGTCCCCTGGCTCCAGACCTGACCCGGAGCGGTGAGTGCTTCCGTGACGAGGCGCCCTGGAGCGGGTGGGAACAGACTGGACCAAAACGGTCGTCCCCCCTGCCACCTGCGCCCCCTATGAACCTGCATGAGCCGGAGCCCGGCCTCCGGCGGGTCAACACCGCCGATTTCCTCTCCCTGATCGCCCTGGCCCTGTTCGTCACCTATGGGGTGACGGTGCTGAACACGATTCTTCCCCTGGCGATCCTGCAGCCGTCCTGGCTGGTCATCCTGATCAGCGCCCTCCTCGACAGTTCCCCCCTCGCCCTGCTGGGTCTGGGACTGGTCCATCTGGTCGCCTATCTGGAGCCAGGCGATGGCCGCGTTCAGGCCCGCCGTGATGCCATCGCCCGCTGGGCGATCGCGGCCGTGGTGGGTTTCGCGCTGTTGATCCCCCTCCAGATCGCCTCCGCATACCAGGGCTTCGAGCTGGTGGCCCGCAGCCAGACGAGCGCTCTGAAGGTGGCCACAGAACGGGCAGAAGATTTTCGCCGGGCCATCGAAGGGGCCACATCCCTGGAAGACCTTCAGGAGAGGATCGCCAGGCTGCAGGGGCCGGGGCTCAAGCTCACAGAGACGGAAGGGCAGACCCTGCCCATGCTCAAGAAAGTGCTTTCCGAGCGGCTTCAGGAGTCGGTGAAGGACTCGACGGCGATCATCAGCTCCCCCTGGAATCCCAATCTCTGGGCCATCATCCAGCGCACCGTCCGGATCTTCATCCTCACCGTGGTCTACGGCCTCGCCTTCGCCGCCGGCAGTCAGCGCAGGGAATGCGATTTTTCCCTGCTGCGGGAAGGTCAGATGCGCTGGGACCGCCTCTGGGTCCGGCGGGCGGAGCGCCGCCGGGAACGGCTGGAGACCAGGGAGCAGCGGTTGCTGCAGCGGGAACAGGAGGCTCTGGAGGCCCGGGTTCGGGAGATTCGGCAGGATCCTCCAGAGGACAGGGACACTGCCGCTCCCAGGGTGCAGCCCCCCCGCGGCCTGCCCGTCGACATGGACTATTTCCACCAGCTCAGCGTCGACGGGGACGAAGAGGTGGAGGAGAAATAAGGAACGACCTGAATTCTGACCGGACATCCCTAACCCTCGGGCCCTTTCCCCCCGCAATGGTTCCCTTCAGACCGCTCTGACGGGCAACGCTGCGATGCTGCAGAAGGGCTGATCAGAATCGGACAGCCATGGTCCGGGAATCGAGGTCAGGCCGGGGCTGAACGCGGAGAGGCGTTCAGGCGTCGCCGGAGCCTGCGGCTCCAGGCGAAGGTGGCGACGCAACCGAGCATCGGAAGGGGGCCGGGAACGGGGACCCGCCTCAGCCGTGAGGGGTTGAAGGGCTTGCCGTTGATCACAGGGCCATTGGACGTGCCTGTTCCAAAATTGATGGGGGAAGTGTCGTTGTTATTAACGACGATCAGCGAGCCATAAAGTGAAGTGTCGTTGGCCATGCTGACCGTGCCTCCATTGCACCTGTTGCCATTGCCAGCACATGCGGCATTATTGTTGCTGTTCACCAGCAAGGTGCCCAGGGCGATCGCCCCGCTGTTGAGGGTCACGCCACTGCGGCTGCCGGTGATGTTGAAGATGATCTGAGATGGGTCGAGGCCAGTGATGTTCCAGATCTTATCGGTGATGATGGAAGAATTCGGAACATCGAAGACAAAGTAATCATTGGGATTGCCCGTGAAATTCAGCGTGACATTACGTCCGAAAGTGGTGACTGTGTAGAAGTTGAGCCCACCAATGCCAAGCAGGCTCTGGGTGGAATTATTGGCGAACGACAGGCTGGTTGCATCGCAGGCCGTGAGCGTGACGCCTGAGCATCCGCCGTTGGCGGTGAAACTGCTGATGTAGCTGCTGACAGCAAGAGCATCGGTGCTCGCCTGATTGGCCCAGGCGTCACCAACCTGGGTGGTGTTGTTCAGCCCGCCCGTAGTGTTGGTGCCGCTGTTGATGTAAAAATTGGGATTCTGGGGACTGCCAGGAACCGTATCGTTGCCGGTGCTTCTGTAAAAGCGAGCGTTGCCTCCCAGCAGGGCATTGTTATTGCCAGGTACCGCGGGGGTTGGGCCGGGGGAGGAGGGTGAACAGGCTGCCGTGACGGATCGAGCACTTCCACTGTTGATCGTCAGGCCAATCAAGTTGGTGGTTGGATCATTACCACTTGATGGACGAACATTGACCATGCCATAGCCGGCAGCACAACCCAGATCCAAGCCGGTGAGGGGTTCTCCAGCCGCCTTGGCTGAAGGGGGCATGGCCACCGACACCACAAGTGATCCCACAACAGTGGTGGCGAAGGCAGCAGGTTTCAGCCAGCCGAAACGGCCAGTCGCAGGCCCGGGGCCCCCAGGGGCTGGGATGGGCAGCGTCGGGCCTGA
This sequence comes from uncultured cyanobacterium, assembly GCA_963772735.1. Taxonomy (GTDB): domain Bacteria; phylum Cyanobacteriota; class Cyanobacteriia; order PCC-6307; family Cyanobiaceae; genus Cyanobium. Next base: position 105,452 of record CAVYYO010000006.1, read on the forward strand.
GGCCTGATCCCGGTCGGTGAAAAACCCTGCGTTCAAGAAGGTAAGGCCAAGGGGCTCGTTCAGGACTTTAACGAGTTCATCGCGGGTTGCCTGCCTTCGATGAGGGATCCGAGCCGTGGTGCTCAGAAGCGCCCATAGTCCAGTCACCGACTGGCTTGTAGGAGGCTGATTGATAGTCTCAGGACAGCGATTCACGCCTGCTTCATGTGCCTGCCAGGGGCAGCTCTAAGTGAACACTAATCTGGATTTAGCTTTGTTCAAGGGACATTTCGTTCCCGCTTCTAAACAAGCAGGCAAGGGAGAATTCACGGCTCTGCCGCTCACGTGATCAGCCGGCTTGTGCCGCTTCTGGTCTCCGCTGGGGTGCTGCCCCGCATCCGGGCGATCGGAGACCTGTGCGCTTGACGCGGACGCAGGAACCCCTCAGCCAGGAAGGAAGGAAGCGGGAGCCCATCAGGCGGTCCTGAACGGACCGTTCACGATCCTTCCTGAGGGGGTGGGGCGGCAGTGCCCTGCAGGGTTTCCTCCTCCAGGAGCATGTTGAAGCGCAGCAGGTCGGAATCCCTCAGTTGGCGCCGACTGCTGACACCCAGGTGCTGCTCAAGGAAGCGGCGCCCCCGGCTGCCGTCCCAGCCGAGCTGCTGCAGCAGCTGGTCGCACTGCTGGAGGAGATCGCTGCGGCGCAGGGGCACCGGCGCAGTGGCGGGATCGCACCCGGCTTCCAGGGCCTCGATCACCTGCAGATAGGCCATCAGGTCGGCGTAGACGGTGATCCGGTCACGGCTGGGGTGGCCGAAGCAGCGCTGCAGATAGATGGCCTCCCGTTCACGGTCCCAGCCCAGTCGCCGCATCTGCAGATCCAGCCGGGTCAGTTCCTCACTCCAGTCGTCCGGGGCTTCCTCCAGCCGCTCGGCCGTGGGTTCGCTCTTGACGATCTGGGGCGGTGGTGCGGCCGTCGGCACTGAGGGCGGCATTGCCTCGGGGTGCTGGGCTGGGGGAGGAGCCGGGGCTGGGGCGGGAGCCGGGGGGCGGGCCGTCGTTGCCGGCTCGAGACTGGCCAGGAGGCGGGCCCGGGCCCGGTCCTCCGCCTCCTCGGCCGTGGCCGCTTCCCCCAGGGCGCTGCCCAGAAAGCGATCTCCATCCCGGGCCGAGACCAGGACCACCCGCCGGCCGTCATCGCCGTGCAGCAGTCGCACCTGAACTTGCATGGGAGAGAACCGGGCAGGGCAGGTGGCCTTCCTAGAGTGAACCTTTGGCGGCATCCGTGCCGAATGAACGCCGGGGATGGAAGTGGAATCGGTGCAGAGCCTCACGCCCCTGCTGCAGCAAGCGGACCAGTGGGGGGAGGTGGTGCTGCTGTTGCCGTTGCTGGTGGGGCTTGAGGCGGTTCTCTCCGCGGACAACGCCATCGCCCTGGCGGCCATCTCCCGCCGCCTCCATGACCCGGCACGCCAGCGCCAGGCCCTGAATCTCGGCCTGGTGCTGGCCCTGGTCTTCCGGCTCTGCCTGATTGCCCTGGCCAGCTGGGTGCTCAATTTCTGGCCCCTGCAGCTGCTGGCCTCGGCCTATCTGCTCTGGCTGTGCGGCCGCCATCTCCTTGGCCAGGACGAAGACCTGGAGGAGGAAGCCTCAGGCTCGACGGGGCCAGGGTCCGGAGCGGAGGGTCAGGTCCCTCCGGTGCAAGGGCATCACGACCATCACCACCACGGTGCCTCCCTGGGCTCGATCGTGGCCACCCTGGCCCTCACCGATCTGGCCTTTTCCCTTGACAGCGTCTCCGCGGCGGTGGCAGTCACCGACCGTTTGCCCCTGGTGATGGCGGGTGGCGTGATCGGGATCATCGCCCTGCGCCTCACGGCCGAGCTGTTCCTGCGCTGGTTGGAGATCTTCCCCCACCTGGAGACCGCCGGCTATCTGGCCGTGGGTCTGGTGGGCCTGCGGCTTCTGCTGCGCCTCGTCCTGCCGGCCCTGGATCTGCCTGAGTGGGCCCTGCTGGCCGTGGTGGGCGCCCTCTTTGCCTGGGGGTTCTCCCTGCGCCACGATCCCGCCCCCCTGAGCGATCAGGGCGGCGCCGGTGAGGTCTGAGGCCGTCCGAGCGATGCGGATCGAGCTGCGCCAGATCGACTCCGACCGGCTGATCACCACGATCAGCATCGATGAACCCGGGAACGTGCCCCATCCCGGCCGTTGGCTGGTCCTGGGGGACCGCAGCTACCTGGTGCTGCAGCGGCACCACCGCTATCAGCTGCGGCGGGGTCGCTACGAACTGGTGACCGTGGCGCTGCAGGTGAAGCCCCAGCGGCAACCGGCCGACTCCCTCTGGTGGGAGGGGCGCTGGGTGATCGGCGACCCCCAGTGCCGCTTCAACGCTCGCAGTCCCCTGCTGCGCTGTGCCGTCCTGCCGGAAGGGCCCTGCGACCACTGCAGCCATCGTTCCCCCCGCTGAGGCGGAGCGCCCACCGGCCGGTCCTAGGCTGGTCGTCTCTGCGTGTCCGCACCGATCACCGCTCCTTCCTCCAGGCCCCAGGCCAATCCGACCCTGCGCCGAGCCGGGGGCAACGGCAGCGCCGCCCCCGCCGACAGATCCCTGATCCCGAGTCGCACCGCCACGGGCCTCAACCCCCCGGTGGCCGGACTCGCCACGGATTTCGCTGTTCTGGGCCTGTCGGAGCCGATCCTCAAGGCCGTGGCCGCCAAGGGCTACAGCACTCCTTCCCCGATTCAGCTGCAGTGCATTCCGGCCGTTCTGGAGGGCCATGACGTGATGGCGGCCGCCCAGACGGGCACCGGCAAGACGGCGGGTTTCACCCTGCCGATGCTGGAGCGGCTGCGTCATGGTCCCCACGCCCGCTCCGGCGTGGTGCGGGCCCTGGTGCTCACCCCCACCCGGGAGCTGGCGGCCCAGGTGGCCGAGAGCGTCACCGCCTACGGCCGCTATCTCGATCTGCGCTCCGATGTGGTCTTCGGTGGTGTGAGCGTCAACCCCCAGATGCAACGCCTGCGCCGCGGCGCCGATGTGCTGGTGGCTACACCCGGGCGGCTGATGGATCTCCATCAGCAGAATGCCCTGCGGCTCGACCGGGTCGAGATTCTCGTGCTCGACGAGGCCGACCGGATGCTGGACATGGGCTTCATCCGCGACATTCGCCGGATCCTGTCCCTGCTGCCTGCGAAGCGCCAGAACCTGCTCTTCTCCGCCACCTTCTCCACTCAGATCCGCCAGCTGGCGACCGGCCTGCTGCATCAGCCGGTGCAGCTGCAGGCCACCCCGGAGAACAAGGCCGCCCCTCTGGTGGATCAGGTGATCCACCCCTGCGACATGGACCGCAAGGGGGACCTGCTCAGCCATCTGATCCGCAGCAACGACTGGCGTCAGGTGCTGGTGTTCTCCCGCACCAAGCACGGCGCCAACCGCCTGGCGGAACGGCTCCACCGGGAGGGTCTGGGGGCGGCCGCGATCCATGGCAACAAGAGCCAGGGGGCCCGCACCAGGGCGTTGGCGGAGTTCAAGAGTGGCCAGGTGAGGGTACTGGTGGCCACCGACATCGCCGCCCGCGGCATCGACATCCACCAGCTGCCCCATGTGGTGAATCTGGATCTGCCCAACGTGGCCGAAGACTATGTGCACCGGATCGGCCGCACCGGCCGGGCGGGACAGAACGGTCATGCCATCTCCCTGGTGGCGGCCGAGGAACATGAACTGCTGCGGGCGATCGAGCGGGTGATCGGTTCCCCCCTGCCGAAGAAGGAGGTGCCCGGCTTTGAGCCCACCGTTCTCTCCGCCCCACCTCTGGATCTCAGCGGTGGCCGGGGCCGGCGCAACCAGGCGCCGCGCCACGGTCAGGGTCACGACCGGGGGCGGCGTCGGGGGGGCGCCCGCTGATCCCGATGGCAATGGTTGTGACAACCTCCGCGGCCGCCCTACGGTGAACTGAGGATCTGCCTCCTTCCGTCATGCCCTACGAACCCGGATCCACCCAGTGCCGCGTGCTGATCGACTGCAAGGCCCAGATCGAGGGCATGCTTCTGGCCCTGGAGCGTATCGAGAACAGCCGCCACATCCGTGACCAGCTGGTGGCGGTCCATAACCAGCTGGAGGGGCTGCACGAACTGCACCGGCGGCACCCTGAAGGCCTCACTTCCGGGAGCGGCGCCGCAGGCTGATGGCGGGGGAACCTTCTCAGGGTTCATCCGCAGGGCTCTGGGGCGCCGGCCGGGCTGTGCTGCTCCCATCCCTGGCAGGCCGCATAGGCACCGGCCAGGGTGGGGGTCATGGCCTGCTGGCCCGGGCTCAGCTCATGGCTCACCACATAGCAGCCCGTGGAATTCCGGAAGATCTGACATCCGGACGCCGTGCTGTTGACAAAGGAAAGATCGTTGCCCATGAAATCCGCCCCATACACTGTATTTGGTCTAATCCCAGGGCGGAGCGTCCAAGCCTGAGCCGGGAGCGGCAACACAAAACGTAAATTCCGCTTGCCGAAACGGGTCTTCAGGAGGTATCGACACTGAAGTTGTCGCCCCGGGCGAGGCCCAGCTGCTGGATCAGCGCCTGTCCCTCGCTCGTCCGCCGTCCCGGCAACTGAGCCTGTCGCACCAGCACAGGGCACCCGCCCGTGGCGACCACGAGGCCTTCCCCTTCCACCACCTCCAGCACGGTGCCGGGGGTTTCCCTGGGCCCCTCCCCCATCGGCCCTTCTCCCCAGCGCCCGGCCAGGGCCGCCCCTGTCGGGGTGAGCTGACCGGCCAGGCGGGGCACCAGAGGTTCGGTGGCCAGCAGCTTCAGCCGCACCCCCCGCCAGGGACAGGACGCTGTCGGATGGAGACCCATCACCCGACGGTGGATCCCCAGCGCGGTGTCCTCCCAGTGCACCAGGCTGTCTTCCTTGGTGAGCTGGCGGGCGTAGGTGGCTGCGGTCCCGTCCTGGGGACGCACCCCAAGGCGCGCGAGCCGTTCCTTCTCGGGCCCCGGACCCGCCGCCGCGATCCTGGGCAGAGCGTCCACCATCAGCTCGCCGGTGAGCCGCGCCAGCCGTTCGGCCAGCTGGCTGGCGTTCTGAAGCAGGGGGATGGGGATCTGCCGCTCGAGCAGGACCGGACCGGTGTCAAGGCCCTCCTCCATCGCCATGATGCCCACGCCGGTTTCGATGTCCCCCTCCAGCAGCGCCCACTGGATCGGCGCCGCCCCACGCCAGCGAGGCAGCAGGGAGCCGTGGCCGTTCCAGCAGCCCAGGGGCGGTTGGGCCAGCACGGCCGGGGGCAGGATCTGGCCGAAGGCCACCACCGCCGACAGTTCCGCCCCCAGGGCCGCCAGTTCCTGCTGGCAGGCCGTCTCGCGGCGGATCCGCTCAGGGGTGAACACCGGCAGGCCCAGCTCCAGGGCACGCTGCTTCACCGCCGAGGGCACAAGGGCCCTGCCCCTGCCCCGGCGCCGATCCGGCTGACTGACCACCCCCACCAGTTCATGGCCGGCCTCCACCAGGGCGTCGAGACTGGCCACGGCGTAGGGCGGGGTGCCCCAGAAGAGGATCCTCAAGCGTCGCCGGTGATCGAGAGGCCCTCCACCCACACATGGGGACAGAGCCCGTCGGGAGTGACCTTGGCCGGCCCTTCGAAGCCGATGATGCCCTTGAGCAGGGTGCGGATGTCACCGGCGACGGTGGCCGCCTCGATCGAGCGGGGAGTCCCGTCCTGCACCAGCCAGCCGTCGAAGGGCAGGGAGAAGGAACCCTGGCTGGCCTTGACGCCGGCATGGAGGGCCGACAGGGAATCGATCACCACCAGGCCGTGATCCTCGCCGCGGGGGCCGGCGCCGAAGCGATCCAGCCCGGCCGCGCCGCCATCGCTGCCGGGGGTGGGGCCGATCTCGAACCAGTCGGGACCCACCGAGACCTTGGCGCCCATGCCCGCATGGCCGGTGGGGGCCACGCCGAAAGCCCGGGCCGTGGCTTCTGAATGGAGGAAGTGGCGCAGCACACCCCCCTCCAGCAGGGGGATCCGGCGGGTGGGTGTGCCTTCTCCATCGAAGGTGGCGGCTCCCACATTGGCCGGATGCAGGCCGTTGTCATGGAGGGAGAGGAAGGGAACGGCCAGCTGTTCTCCCAGGGACTCGCGCCGGCTGAGGCTGACGCCATCGAGCACGGCGCGGGCATTGAAGAGGCTGCTGAAGGCTCCGATCAGATCGAGGAAGGCCTCGGGGCTGAACACGCAGGTGTAACGACCTGTGGCGATGGGGGCGTAATCCAGGTGGGCGATGGTGCGCTCGGCCGCCTCCTGCACACAGCCGGCCACGTCCAGGTCAGCGGCCCCGTAGGCCAGGCGCACCGCCCCGCTGCTGCGGGGCTTGCGGCCCGCTTCCTCGGCCCGTGCGTAGAGGTAGAGGGAGGCGGTGGTGAGCCGCTGCTGACGGCAGGCCCCGTCGCTGTTGATGTAGAGGCGGTCGCTGCTGCGCTGGGCCAGGCCGTTGTAGGGCACCGTGCCGATGGCGGGATGGCGTCCGAGCAGATCCCGTTCAGCGTCCTTGAGGGTGTCGAGCAGGGTGAGGATGCTCACCGGCGTGCTGAGGGGCTGCTCCAGCTCAGGCAGGGGAGCGGTGGCCAGGGGGGAGAAGTCGGGAATCTCATCGACGTTGCCGTAGGCACTGGCATCCCGGGCTCCGGCCAGGGCCAGGGCCAGGCCGGCATCGGAGAGGTCGGAGGTGCTGGTGATGCCCACCAGGCCGTCGTCATTCCAGACCCGCAGGGTGATGGCGCTGCGCTGAGCCCCTTTCATCTGCTTGGCCTCGCCCCGATCCACCTGGACGGAGGTGTCGGTGCTGCAGGAGGCCCCCAGATCCCAGCGTCTGACGCCCTCGGCAGCAGCCAGGGACGCCAGCCGCTGGCGCAGGATCTCCGCATCCAGGCCGGAGGTGGGTGGAGTGTCGAGACGGGTGATGCGATCCATGGTCAGCGTCCTCCCACCGTGATGCTGTCCACCTTGATGTGGGGCTGGCCCACGGTGACGAAGATGCTGCCGCTGACCGAACCGCAGAAGCCGGCGGCCAGTTCGAGGTCGTTGGCGCACATCGAGATCCGCGGCATCACCTCCTTGGCATCGCCGATCAGGGTGGCTCCTTTCACCGGCCGGGAGAGGGCGCCGTTCTCGATCAGGTAGCCCTCCTCCACGGCAAAGTTGAACTGGCCCGTGGGGCCGACGCTGCCGCCGCCCATCGACTTGCAGTAGAGGCCCTTGTCGACGGAGGCGATCAGCTGTTCCGGGGTGTGGGGTCCAGCGGCGATGTAGGTGTTGCGCATGCGGCTGGCGGCGGCGAAGGCGTGGCTCTGGCGCCGGCCGCTGCCGGTGCGGGCATGGCCGGTGCGTCGCTCCCCGGCCCTGTCGCTCAGGAAGCGCTGCAGCACACCCTTCTCGATCAGCACTGTGCGCTGGGGCTCCATGCCCTCGTCGTCCATCGACAGGGAGCCGAAAGCCGCCTCGCTGAGCCCCTCATCGACGGCGGTGAGAGCCTCGTGGGCGATGGGCTCGCCCACCATCCCCGCAAAGGGGGTGGTGCCCCGCTCCACCTGGGTGGTTTCCAGCAGGTGACCGCACGCCTCGTGGAAGATCACACCGCCGAAGCGGTTGGCCAGTACCACCGGCAACTGACCCGCCTCCACATAGTCGGCATAGAGCATGGTGGCGGCGCTGCCGCAGACATCGGCCGCGGCGGCCTCCACATCCCAGTGACGCAGGTCGTCGGGGCTGTCGGAGGTGCCGTAGCGACGGCCGAGGCTGGCCCGGTGGTCGCCATCGGCCGCCAGCACGTTGAGGCCCACCGACTGGTGCAGTCGCACGTCACGGGCGAAGGTGCCGTCGCTGGCCGCCACCAGCACCTCCTGCCAGTCGCGGGCGTAGCTGCCGCGGCGCACCTGAAGATGCCTGCCGTGGGTCTGCAGCCGGTCGGTGCCCTCCAGCAGCCGGCCGGTGGCTTCCCCCAGGGAGGGACAGGCCTGGAGCCAGCCGTTCTTGGCGGCAGCGAAATCCCGCAGGCCTGGCAGCCCATCGAAGGATCCACCGGGCTGAGCCGGCAGCAGCAGGCCGAGCATGCCGAGGGCCTGCTCCAGGGCCGAACGCAACCCGGAGGGACTCAGATCATTGGTGGAGACGAAACCATCGCGCTCCCCCAGGAAGACCCGGATGCCCGCCCCGGCTCCGAAGGAGGGACTGACGCTGGTGATGGTGTCCTGTTCAGCCAGCAGGGCCAGGTGGTCGGAGCGCTCCAGGAACACCTCCACCAGATCGGCCCCCGCCGAGCGACCGCAGGCCAGAAGGGGCTCCAGGACGGAACGCCAGGCCGGATCCTGCAGGGCAGCGGGGGAATCGGGCTGCTGACCACCAGCGAAGGCGCCGGTGGCGGCGGGAGAAGAGACGACCAAGCGGCGGAAGGAAAAGCTGAAGGGATTCTGGCGGGTCCGCTCAGCGCACGGCGGGCTGGAAGCGCTCGCTGCGGATCGGAGCCATCAGAAACAGGCGAGCCATCTGGACGCCGTTGCCCAGCCAGTGGGGCAGCTTGCGCAGCACCCGGACCGGTGCCGGCCCCCCGGAACGATCGGCCCGATCGAGGGCCGCGTTGTTCTGCACCAGCTTCTCCAGCCGCTCATAGAAAGCGGGGTGCTCGACGTTGAGCACCACCGGGAACACCCGGGCGGAGGTTTCGTTGGTCTTGGCGATCACGTACTTGTCGTAGGCACGGGCATCGAGCCCGAGGGCCTCATAGAACTCCTTGCGGGCCACGTCTCGCACGTACATGGTGGCGAAGACGGCCAGCAGGAAGAAGCGGCACCACAGACGGGCCGTGAAACCCCTCACGGTGTCCGGTTGGGCCTTCATCAGGGCATCGAAGAAATCGCCGTGACGATTCTCGTCCTGACACCAGCTCTCAAAGAAGTTGAAGATCGGGAAGATCTTGCTTTCGGGATTCTTCTCCAGGTGACGATAGATGGCGATGTAACGCCAGTAGCCGATCTTTTCGGAAAGATAGGTGGCGTAGAAGATGAATTTGGGCTTGAAGTAGGTGTAGGCCTTGTTGGCTGTGAGAAATCCGAGGTCGAGCTGGAGCCCGAAATCGGCCATCGACTTGTTGAGGAAGCCGGCATGACGGGCCTCATCGCGGGCCATGTGGGCGAAGCACTCGGCCAGCAGGGGGTTGCGCTCCTTGATGCGACGGCTCAGCTCCTTGTAGAGGAGAAAGCCGGAGAATTCTGAAGTGCAGCTCTGTTCGAGAAACTCGACGAACACCCGGCGGGTTTCCGGGTCGAGCTTCTCGGCAGCCCCTTCAAACTGGCTGTCGCGCACGAAGTGGTGGCGGTTGTAATCCTTGCGGAACTCCTCGCAGATGGCTTCCAGTTCCGCTTCGTTGGGCCGCAGATCCATCGCCGCCATGGCGTCGAAATCCGTGGTGTAGAACCGCGGGGTGAGGATCGTGTCCTTGACCGGATCCTTGGTGAGAGGGGCATCCGGGGTGCCCACCCGGGGGGCGGTGGGGGCTTGGGTGGCGGGAGGCACCATCGCGCTGGACGTTCAGAGAGCTCGACGGCCATCGTAGGGACCGAACCGGGCCCCCGGCCCGGATGTAAAGCCAGCGAAGGGTTTCCCTACGGTGCCGGGCCTCTCGGCCCTGCCTCAGTTGGGTCCCAGCCATTTCTGGCCGTTCAGCCGCTGCACCAGCCGCGACACCAGCAGGGAAAGGGTCATCTTCTTTTCATCGATCAGGAAGGACTCCAGCAGGCTCGGTGCTCCTCCCCCCTCGGTGATGGCGATGGTCTTGGCGGAGCTGATGTCCGGCTGGGTGAAGCAGAGCCAGAAGCGACGCTCCCCGGGAAGGGTGCCCCGGACCATCCAGCAGTCGGCCGCCACCACGGGCATGGGGCCTTCCTCGAAGACCAGATCGGGAGCGGGACCCCCGTAGGCCTCGATCTCCCTGGCGAGGGCCGGCAGCAACAGCTCCGGGACGAACTCCTGGAACGGCTTGTCCTCCGGCGCGGGGGGCTTCGCCTTGGGGACAGCGGGCTTGGCCGCGGAAGCGTTGCTGGGAGTCTCGGTCACCGGTGCGGTGCCTCGGGCGCGATGGTGGGGCAACTTTAATCAGCGCCGGCGGGCGGCAGGTGTGCGCGCCAACAGCGCTCACCACTCCTCGCTTTCCGGCTCGCCCCAGTCCCCTTCCGCCCCGGCCCCGGCGGCAGGGCCCTTGGAGAAGGAAGGGGCTGCCGGCGGCGGCGAAGCGGAACGGGAGGAGACCGCTTCCACGCCGGTGGGGCGATGCAGCACCCGGTAGGGCACCGACACGGTCGGGGACGGCTCCCCCGGCGCGCGGCCGGGACCTGCCGCGGCGGCGGCGGCGGCGGGGGCCGGACCCCGACGCTTCGAGGACCCTGTGGGGGGACCTTCCGCCTCGGAGCGGTCGCCCCAGGGCGGCGACCAGGTCCCGGAGGTGTCCCACTCCGCGCTGCGGCGGACGGTGCGGCGCCGCCCTGGAGCGCCGGCGCCCTGGTGCAGCGCCAGAGCCGCGCCGCCGCCGCTCAGGGCCGCCCCACCTCCGGCAGCCAAGGCGATCCACAGGCCGATCGGCAGGGCCGGAGTCCGCCAGGTGAGCAGGCGCAGCGCGACGGAGGGACTTGGGTTGAGGGCCGCCACCAGCAGGGTCACCAGCAGCGGCGAAAGCAGGGGCAGCAGCAGCAGGCGTTGCAACACGTTCCGGAGGTTCAGGGGCTGGTGTCCTCATCCGGTGCGGACCGCGGCGTGGGTCCCTGCCAGCGCTTCAGGCAACCCAGCTGAAGCCCGAGGGTGTCGAAGACGCGGATCACCAGGAAGTCCACCATCTCACCGATCGTGCTGGGCTGGTGGTACCAGGCGGGGACAGGCGGGGCGATGCGGGCCCCCGCTTCGGCCAGGCGGGTGAGATTGCGCAGATGAACCAGATTCCAGGGCAGTTCCCGCGGGGCGATGACCAGGGGCCGGCCTTCCTTGAGATGCACATCGGCGGCCCGTTCGATCAGATCCAGGGCCACACCGGAGGCGATCCGTCCGACCGTGCCCATGCTCGCCGGCAGGATGACCATGCCGCGGGTGGGATGGCTGCCGCTGGCGATCGCGGCGGCCTGGTCGTTCCAGCGGTGACAGATCAGCCGGCCCGCCTCACAGCCGGTGCGCTGGCGCCAGAAGCCCGCCTGGGCCTCCGGCTCGGACGGCACCCGCAGGCCCATCTCCGCCTGCCAGACCCCGATGGCCCCCCGGCTGGTGACCATCTCCACCGGCAGATCAGCCTCCAGGAGCAACTGCAGGGCTCGTTCGGCCAGGGGCTGGGCGGAGGCACCGGAGACCGCCAGGACCACGGGAAGCGACGCTGGCGGCATCCGTTCGCTCAGCTCTGGGCCGCCGACAGGGCCGGAGCGTCGTCGCTGCTGGCGGGGCCGTCGTCGGAGATGTCATCCTCGGCGGCCTGATCGAACCCCTCCGGCTGCAGCACCACCATGTCGATCTGATGGCGCAGGGCATCCACCTTCTGGATCTCCACATCCACCCTGTCCCCCACCCTGTAGGTGCGACGGAACTTCCGCCCCACCAGCCTGTTCTGGCGAGAGCGGTACTCATACCAGTCGTCCTTCAGCGAGCTCACGTGCACCAGACCCTCCACCTGGGAGGGGGGCACTTCCACGAAGAAGCCGTAGCTCTGCACGCCGCTGATCACGCCGGGCAGGGTCTGGCCCACCAGGGGCTCGGTGTGCCGGGCCTGGGCCATGGCCAGGACGTCAGCCTGAAACTCCTGCAGGAAGCGGCTGCGTCCGTTGAGACGCTGGGGCAGACCGTGCTCCAGGGCCTGCTGGTAGGGGGCCAGCTGGCTCGGGGTCAGCAGGGCCCAGTCGGTGCTGCCGTGGCAGACGTCGCTGGCCAGATCGGCGCTGATCTTGTGACGCACGCTGGGGCGGTCCTTGCCATCGACCAGCAGGCTCACCAGCAGGTGTTGGTTCCAGAGGTCCGCGTAGTGGAGGCCCGGGCAGCACCATGGGGCGACGGCGGTTTCCTCACCCGCCACGGCGTCGGGCCCGGCCGTCGCGGAGAGCTGAACAGGCCGCAGGGCCTCCCGCAGCTGCTGCTGGAGGGGGCGGCAGCGATCGGTGGTGGCGAAGGCGGCGGCCAGCTCGGCGGCGCTGGCATTGCCGTCGGCGCTGAGCTCCATCGGGATCTCCAGGGCCAGGGCAGCCTTGGCGACATCGTTGATCTCGCTGGGCTCGGGGGGCGGATTGACGGCAAACAGGGCCGGAAGTTCAAGAGCCAGCAGGTGGCGTCCCAGGGCTCGCTGGGCCACCAGGACGGCCTCTCGCAGGATCGCCACCGGATCGTCGCTGGGGAGTTCCACCAGCCAGCCCTGGTGAGCGGCATCCGGAGCGGGGACCCTCAGGTCGCTCAGGCTGTCGATCGCGGGCATCGGCAGGTCGAGATCGATGGACCCCGCCGCCAGCCGCCGCTGCCGAAGCAGGCCGCTCAGGTTGACCAGCTGCTCCAGCAGGGGAAGGTGCTCCCTGAGCGGTTTGAGGGCGGCGGGAACGGTGCGGGCCTTGGGTTTGCGTTCGGCCAGGGCGGTCATCACCGCACGATCCACCGCGGCATCGGGGGTGATCCGGCTGAGGCTGAAACGGAAGTGTTCGAGAGTTCCCTCGCCATCCAGATCCAGGCAGACAGACAGGGCGTCCTGGGATTCGCCGGTACGGAAGCTGCAGGCCCTGGTGAGGGCCTGCGGCAGCAGGGGCAGCCAGCGGCGTCCCAGACAGATGGCTTCCCCCTGCTCCCGCAGCCAGGTGTCCAGGCTGTTGCCTGTGCCGATGCGTTCTGCTACGGCGGGGCTGTGCAGCCACAGCCGCCAGCCCCCCTCACGCTCCTCGAGGGACAGGGCGGGCAGAACCGGGGCCTCACCGCTCTCCCAGACCTCCAGCAGAAGCGTGGGAAGGGCCGTCAGATCGGCCCGGCCCTTCGCTGCCGGCTGTTTCAGGGTGGCCCGGGGGCAGGCGGTGCGTTCGTGCAGGCGGTGCTTGGTGAGCAGCAGGTCGGTGTCGGCGGAATCACCGCCGTGCACCGGCAGGCTGCGAGCCACATGGCCGGCCGGGCCGAACTGGGCCACCGGAAAGCGATCGATCTTCACCTCGACCACCGCCTCCTGGGCCGGCTCCAGATGGGTCGCATCCGATTCCGGCAGCGCCACGGTGGTCAGCAGCCGGTCATCGAGGGGAACGGCGACGAGCTGACCGTCCTGGCGTTCCACCTCGGCCAGCAGGCTGGGCGTGTTGCGCTCCAGGATGCACTGGACACCGCCCTCGGGAGAGCGGCGACGACCTCCTTCCCGGGTGATCCTGACCAGAACCCGGTCACCGTTCCAGGCGTGATTGAGCTGGTGGTCGCGGATGTAGATGTCCTCGCCGCCGTCTTCCCGCAGGGCGAAACAGAATCCCTTGCTGGAGCACCGCAGCCGGGCGGGGATCAGCTCGGAGGACTCCAGAGAGCGCAGACCCTCGCTGCCCTCCTCCACCAACCCCAGCCTCAGCAGGGCGTCGAGGCCGATGCGAAGTTGCTGCCTGCAGTCCTTGGTGGTCAGCCCCAGGGACTTCTCCAGCCTGGCCAGGGCCACCGGGTCGGTCGGCGAGAGATGATCGAGCAGATCGGCGACCGTGAACTTCATCAGGGGGGATGGCGCAGAGGATGGCGCTGCCGGGGCAGCGTGGTGGCAGGGGTGGTGCGGACCGCCCGGGGGCACGACCGCCTCCGTGGTCGGTGGGCGTCCCCGGAAGCGGACACCGTCTCAGCGGACGGAATCCGATGACTCTAAGGAGTGGGGGTGTCGCCGGCCTCCCCGGTGACGGCGGCGGAACCGCCCGTACTGTCTTCGGCCGTCTCCGCCTGATCCTGCCGGGAACGCAGGATCAGGCGGGTGCCGATGATCAGAAAACCTGCGGCCGCCGCCAGCTGGAGTCCCTCGGTGGGAACCACGCTCGAGAGGGAACCTCCTGCCGCCGCTCCCACCAGGCTGGCCAGGACCAGGGCAAAGGCGCTGCCGGCGAAGACGGCGCCGGGCCGACTGGAGGTGCCGCTGATGCTGACGATGGCCAGCTGGGTCTTGTCACCGAGTTCCGCCAGGAAGACGGTGGCGAAGGTGGAGGCGAGAAGGGCGAGCTGCATCGGTGGTCAGGGGTTCAGCAGGTGGAGGGGCGCCAGGTGGAGCACGGCCTGACGACCCAGCCAGAGCCCCAGCGCGACCATCAGCAGACCCGCCGCCCGCTCCAGCTGATGGGCTGGCATCACGGTGGAGAGCCAGCGGCCCAGCAGCACCCCAACCAGGCTCGAGCAGATCAGGGCGAGGGAAGCCCCGACGAACACGGTCACCGGCTGGCCTGACTGGGCTGACAGCAACAGGGCGGCCAGCTGGGTTTTGTCGCCCAGCTCCGCCAGGAAGACGGTGGTGGCGGTGGTGAGGAAGACCGTGACCCACCCGGCGCCGGCCGGCTGGGGCGAGGGATCCAGGGCTTCAGGCGCGCTGCTCATGGCTGGCGGCGGATCGTGCGCAGGAAACGGTGCATCACCTTGTCACGACCGCCCAGCTCCGCCCGGATCTGTTGCTTGCAGGAGGCGATCGCCAGGGCATCGGGATCGTCGCCGGGATGGCCGAACAGGCTGACCAGGCGATCGACCCGACAGAAGTCGGGGCGATCGTCGTAGATGCGGCAGCGGCGGGAACCGGTGTCGAAGTGGATGCACCAGCCGTCGGCCCCCACCATGGAGAGATAACGCTGCCGCTGGTGGCCGTCGAGGGCCTCGATGGCATCGCCGCGCACGGCAGGATCGAGGCGGCAGCAGGAGCCACAGCCGCTGATGCACTGCCAGTGCTCGGAAGGGGGCAAGGAGGGAATGCCGTTCCGCTCCATTCACTCACACCCCCAGCCATCACAGCCGATCACAGGAGCCTGCGGAGGGGCCGGCAGGAGGCACGGGCCGGCCTACACTCGCTTTCGATCGTCCCTTTCGCCAGCGGCCGCCCCATGGGTATCGACTTCCATCTCATCTCCAACTTCGGCGCTCTGGCCCTGATCACCCTGGCCGGTCCGGCGGTGATCTTCATCCTCTTCTACCGGCGCGGCGCCCTCTGAATCCCTCCCCTCCATGAGGTCGGCAAGGGCGTGGTAGACGGGCCGGTGCTGAATCGTCCTGCCGGTGTAAGCGGCGATGGTCGCTGCGGCCACCAGTCCGACCATCAGTTGCTGGTCTCCGGCCATGCGAATGGCAAAGGCGATGGTCATCACCGGCAGCTGGGTGGCCCCCGCCAGCCCTGCCGCCATGCCCAGGGCCAGCCCCAGGTGGGGATCACCTGCCAGGGCCCGCACCACGCCGGCGCCGAACACTCCGCCGAGGGCGAAGGAAGGGTCGATCAGTCCACCGGGAACGCCGGCGGAGAGGGCCAGCACCGGACCCAGCAGCCTTGAGCCCAGAACGATGGCCCAGCTCCAGTCGATGGCGGTGTCGCCGTCCTGGTCCAGGATCAGCCGCATCAGGCTCTCCCCGTCGCCACCACTGGCCCCCCCACTGATCAGGGCGAGCAGGGCGAGCCCCAGGCCGGCGGCGAGTCCGATGGCCAGGGGATGGCGACGGGCCATGGGCGTGATCCGTCCCGTGGCCAGCACCAGAAGTCGGGCGAAGCCGCCGCCCAGCACTCCGCCGCCGATGCCGACGGGGATCGCCCACAGCACCTGCTCGGTCTCGCTGACCGGCGTGGGGTTCAGCCCCAGGGCGAACATGGGCTGACCGCCCAGGTTGCTCACAAGGGCTGCCCCACTGGCCATCACCAGGGCCGGCCAGACCAGCCGTTCCTGGAAGCTGCGGGAGAGCTCCTCCACCACGAAGATCATGCCCATCAGGGGGGTGTTGAATCCCCCGGCCAGGCCAGCCCCGGCGGCCCCGGCGAGCAGCTGGCCCCGGCGGACCCGCCGCAGCATGGTGGGCCAGCGCCGCAGCAGGGCCTGGCCCACGGCGGCGCCCACCTCCACCACCGGCCCTTCCCGGCCCAGGGGAAGCAGGGCCAGGCTGGCCACGCTCCAGAGCCCCACCCGCTGAAGGGTCGGCGGGGCGGTGAGCAGCCGGGAGCCGCGATGGGGATCCTCCAGACAGAGCATCACCTGGGGGATGCCCGATCCGGCGCCGCGCCGGAACGCTCCGTGCTGGAACCAGAGCACCAGCGGCAGCAGGGGAATCGGCGCCAGGGCAAGCAGCAGGCCCGCCCCGGTCCAGCCCCCTCCCCGGAAGGCCGGCAGGCTCCTGAGCAGCTGGTCCTGCAGCAGATCGATGCGGTTGAGGGGCCAGCAGGCCGCCCCCACCAGGGCCCCCAGGAGGGCGAGCTGGGCCAGAGATCGCAGGGTGCCGCGGTGATGGTGGAGATGCAGTTTCATCCGCCCACCATCCCCAGGGCCATGGCGGCCTCCCGCAGCAGCCCCTGGACGTAGGGGTGGGAGATCTCCCCAGCGTCATCAGCGGCGCAGGGGTCGGGGTGGATGGAGGAGCGCAGTTCCTCCCCGGCCGCGTTGCGGATCACCAGCGTGTCTCCCTGGCGGCGGCACCAGTAGGCGCGATCCCTCCGCTGCAGGATCACCCCATCGCCTCCGCTGCATCGGATCGCTTCCAGCTCCAGCTGGAGCCGCTCCACCCCCTGCCATTCGTCGCGGCGCACCCGGTAGGCCACATCCACCGGACCGATCCACTGGCTGGGGCCCTGCCAGCGCCAGGCGATCGCCCGCAGTCGTGTCTCCCCCTGGGCGAGCAGCAGCTGCAGATGGCCTCCCCGCAGCAGCTTCTGCTCCAGCACCTGGCAACCGCTGCTCCAGAAGAGCGGTGTGGGATGGCCGATGCCGAAGGGGCCCAGCCGTTGCAGGTGATGCCAGAAGTCCCGGTCGATGCGCTCGAGCCGCAGCAGGGCCTCAGGCTCCACCGCAAGGCCGTCCCCCGCCCCCTCGAGCCAGGTCCGGGCCAGCGCATCGAGCCGCTCCTGCAGGGCGCTGACGTTTTCCGCCCGCACGGTGAACCCGCCGGCAGCCGGATGGCCGCCATGGCGCTCCAGGAGTTCGGCGCAGGCCGTGAGGGCCTGGTCGACGGCAAAGCCCTTCGGAGCCCGCACCGAAGCCCGCAGCCGGCCGTCTCCTTGCCCCGCCAGCAACGCCACGGGCCGGCCGAAGCGCTCCACCAGGCGGGAGGCGACGATGCCGATCACGCCATGGTGCCAGTGGCCCTGGGCCAGCAGCAGGAAAGGGGGCCGCTGGGGACCGTCGGCCTCCAGCAGGGCCAGGGCCTCCGCCTCGATGGCACTGCAGAGTTCGCGACGCTGCCGGTTGAGGGCTTCGCAGGAGCGGGCCAGTTCCAGCGCCTGCTCCCAGTTCTCGGTGGTGAGCAGGTCCACCACGAGCTGGGGATCCCCCAGTCGGCCCACCGCGTTGATCCGGGGAGCCAGCTGGAACCCCACCGCTTCAGCGTCCACCCGGTGATTCTCCAGTCCCGCCAGCTGCTGGAGGGCCTGAAGACCCGGCAGGGGGCTGCGGCCCAGCAGGGGCAGGCCATCGAGCAGCCAGCGGCGGTTGACCCCCTGGAGCGGCGCCATGTCGGCGATGGTGCCGATGCAGAAGAGGTTGAGGGCGATCTCCAGCCCGTGGCGATGCCGAAGCCGCCGGCACAGGGCCGTGGCCAGCACGTGGGCCAGCCCCACCCCGGCCAGGCCTCGGTAGGGAGAGCCTTCCGGGGTGACCGCCGGGTGCAGCAGGGCGAGGTGGGCCGGCAACCGCGGCGGCAGGGTGTGGTGGTCGGTGAGGATCACCTGCACGGCGAGGGCCTCGGCCCGCTCGAGGGCCTCGATGGCGGCAACGCCGTTGTCCACGGTGATCAGCAGCCGCACCCCTTCGGCCGCCAGACGCTCCACCATGGCGGCGTTGAGGCCGTAGCCGTCCTGCATGCGGCTCGGGATGGCGGCCCGGGGCTGGGCGCCCAGCCGCTGCAGCACCCCCACCAGCAGGGCGGTGCTGGTCATGCCGTCGGCGTCGTAGTCGCCGCAGATGGCCACCGCCTCCTGCCCCCGGCAGGCCTGCACGAGCCGTTCGACCGCCGCCGGCAGGTCAGGGAAATGGGCATCTGGATCGGGGGCGGCTGGGGGGACGAGCAGGGCCCGGACCGCCTCCGGCGTCCCATGGCCACGGCGCCGCAGCAGAGCCAGCAGTTCCTCCGGGAGGTCGCAGGCCGGATCGGTCGCCGGGGCGGGGGATTCCGAACCCAGGGGGGAGGGCAGCAGCCAGCGTCGCTCGTCGTGGGCTGGGAGCAACGGGCGATGGGCGGGGCCACCGCATTGTGGGGGCCAGGGCCCCGGCCTGCACGCCTTAACCTGCTTGGCGCAGTGGGCCGGTGAGCCATGGCCGGGGCTCTTTCCGCCCTGCTCTGGGATGTGGACGGCACCCTGGCCGAAACCGAGTTCGAGGGGCATCGGGTGGCGTTCAACCGCAGTTTCGCGGCTGCGGGTCTGCCCTGGCGATGGGACCGGGCCACCTACGGGCGCCTCCTGGCGGTGAGCGGCGGAAGGGAGCGGATCGCCAGCTTCCTTCGTCAGGTGGAGGGTCGGGAGCCTGACCGGCAGCGGGTGGAGGAACTGCAGGGGCGCAAGCAGGCCATCTATGGGGAACTGATCCGTCAGGGCGGCCTGGCCCTGCGGCCCGGGGTGGTCCGGCTGGTGACGGCGGCGGCGGCGGCCGGACTGCGCCAGGGGATTGTCACCACCAGCGGCCGCAGCGCGGTGGAGGCTCTGCTGCAGGGCGTACCGCGGCAGGTGGCCCCGTGTTTTGAATTCTGGATCTGTGGAGAGGACGTGCAGCGAAAGAAACCCGATCCCGAGGCCTACCGGCTGGCTCTGGAGCGTCTGGGTGTCTCTGCCCGGGGTGTGCTTGTGGTGGAGGATTCCCCGGCAGGTCTGGCAGCTGCCAGCGGGGCCTCCCTGGCCTGCCTCGTCTGCCTCAGTGCCGCCACCCGGGGGGAGCCGGCTGGGGTCTTCGCTGCCGCCCGGGCTGTCATCGAAAACCTGGAGGAGAATGGCGGCGAGATCGTCGTTCGCCGGGGACCACCTTGCTCCGGCCCCCAGGTGACGCTCTCCTGGCTGCAGCGCCTGATTGAGCCCCCATGACCCGTCTCCCCATGCAGCGCACCCGCTTTCAGGGCCTGCTGGGCCGGCTGGGCACCAGCCTGGTGGGCCAGGTTCGGCGCAGCTGGCGGGCCGGCAGCCTGGCGGCCCTGGCGCTGTTGCTGGGCTTCTTCGCGGGTCAGAATCTCACCAGCCTGCTGCTCCTGGCGGCACCGGGGGGCCGGCCGGCGGTGGTGCTGCTGTTCCTCCTTCTGGTGGAGGTGATGGTGCGGCTGCGCAGCCGCCTGGTGCGGGGAGAACCCTCCCTGGTCTGGGTGAGCCTGGACAACCTGCGGATCGGCGCCACCTACGCCGTCGTGCTGGAGGCCTTCAAGCTTGGGACCTGAGCCGGCAGGGGACGTCTGGGAGCACCGGCTGGCCCGGGCTTCCGGCCTTCCCCCGCTGCATCCCACCCTGCTCCGCCTGGTGGGGCTGCCGATGCTGCGGCGCCTGGAGCGCACCCTGGGGGACGGAGCCACCCGCCGCTCTCCGGTGCTGGCGCTGAACGGACCGGTGGGCGCCGGCAAGAGCAGCCTGGGGCTGGCCCTGGAACGGCTGGGGGCCCTGGGGGGCCTGCGCATCCGGGTGGCTTCGATCGACGACCTCTATCTGCCGGCCGACCAGCGGCGTCTGGTGCTGGCCGGCAACCCCTTCGGGGTCAGCCGGGTCCCCCCCGGCAGCCACGATCTGCCCCTGCTGATGGCGGCGCTGGATCGCTGGCGGGACGGCGGCCCGCTGAGGTTGCCATGCTTCGACAAGACCCTGGCCGGGGGGGAGGGGGACCGGGCCGGCTGGCGGGAGCAACCCGCTGACGCCCTGGTGATGGAGGGCTGGCTGATGGGCTGTCGCTCCCTGGGTCCTGCAGCCCTGGAGGAGCGGCTGTGCAGCGGTGATGGACTGGAGGGTCTCTCGGACGCCGAGCGGGAGTGGCTGCCGCGCTGGGACCGGAACCTGAGGGATTACGAGCCGATCTGGGCCGCCTGTGACGGCCTGTGGTTGCTGCGGCCGGAGCGCTGGAGCCTGCCCCGGCGATGGCGCCTCCAGGCGGAGGCCCGCCAGCGCCGCAGGGGAGGGGGGTGGTTGAAGCTCCCGGACCTGGAGGCGCTGGTGCGGTCGAGCCTCCACTCCCTGCCGCCGGCTCTGTACCAGGATCCACTGCTGGTGAGCGTGCCGGAACCGGAGCAGGCACCGCAGCTGGAGGGTGGAGGACTCCTTGACGGGCGGCGACGCTGTCGCCCCCTGGGGGTTCAGCTCTCCTCGCCTTCTTCGGCCTCTTCGGCGATCGGATAGACGAAGCCCTGGGCCCGGCCGCTCAGAACCGCTTTGCCGAGGGACATGGCCTTGCGGGCCGCGTCCCCGGCCTTGGCCTTCCAGTGGGCATGGCGCTGGTTGCGCTTGCCCTTGGAGGTTTTCTTCTTGGGAACGGCCATCCCGTTATCTCACTGCCAAACAACGATCCTGCGGTGTCGACTCGACTTTCGTCAAATCGCTACAGTCGCTTTCAGCAAGGGACGCCTGTGAGCAGCAGTTCTCCTCCGGACCCGGCCCCTACGACCACTTCCGGGGCCGACAGCGCCGGTCCGTCACCGACCCCATCCCCCCCGGAGGTGCGACCGGCCTTCAGTCTGGGTCCCCAGCCCGGCACACCCTCCTACAGCCAGCTGCTGCAGGACATCAGCACAGGGCGGATCCAGAGCCTGGAGCTCTCGCCTGCCCAGCGGCTGGTGACGGCCACCTTCAAGGACGGCAAGACCCGGCAGGTGCCGGTCTTCAGTGACAACCAGCAGTTGCTGCGCACCGCAGAGCAGGCCCAGGTGCCCCTGTCGGTCAGGGATGAACGCCGCGACGACGCCATGGCAGGGCTGGTCACCAATGGGCTGCTGGTGATCCTGCTGATCGCCGGCCTCGCTCTGCTGGTCCGCCGTTCCGCCCAGGTGGCCAACAAGGCGCTGGGATTCGGCCGCAGCCAGCCCCGTCTGCAGGAGGAAGGGGCGATCACCGTGCGCTTCGAAGACGTGGCCGGCATCGCGGAAGCCAAGGAGGAGCTCCAGGAGGTGGTGACCTTCCTCCAGACGCCCGAACGCTTCACGTCCATTGGCGCCCGGATTCCCAAGGGGGTGCTCCTCGTCGGTCCCCCCGGCACCGGCAAGACCCTGCTGGCCCGGGCGATCGCCGGCGAGGCCGGTGTGCCCTTCTTCTCCATGGCCGCGACGGAATTCGTGGAGATGTTCGTCGGGGTCGGCGCGAGCCGGGTGCGGGATCTGTTCCGCCAGGCCAAGGCCAAGGCTCCCTGCATCATCTTCATCGACGAGATCGATGCGGTGGGACGCCAGAGGGGCGCCGGCATCGGCGGGGGCAACGATGAACGGGAGCAGACCCTCAATCAGCTGCTCACCGAAATGGATGGTTTCGAGGACAATTCGGGGGTCATTCTGCTGGCCGCCACCAACCGCCTCGACGTGCTGGACGCCGCCCTGCTGCGCCCCGGCCGGTTCGACCGCCGCATCAGCGTCGATCTGCCCGATCGCGCCGGCCGGGAAGAGATCCTCTCGGTTCATGCCCGCACCAGGCCCCTGGCCCAGCAGGTCTCTCTCGCCGACTGGGCCCGCCGCACCCCCGGCTTCTCCGGTGCGGACCTGGCCAACCTGCTCAACGAGGCGGCCATCCTCACCGCCCGCCGTCAGAAAAGCGAAGTCGACGATCAGGCCATCGGCGATGCCCTCGAGCGCATCACCATGGGGCTGGCGGCCGCTCCCCTTCAGGACAATGCCAAGAAGCGCCTGATCGCCTACCACGAGATCGGCCATGCCCTTCTCACCACCCTGGTGCCCCACGCTGACAGGCTCGACAAGGTGACCCTGCTGCCACGGGCGGGTGGAGTGGGAGGTTTTGCCCGCACCATGCCGGATGAGGATATCCTGGATTCCGGTCTGATCAGCAAGGCCTACCTGCGGGCCCGGCTGGTGGTGGCCCTGGGCGGTCGGGCCGCCGAGATCGTGGTGTTCGGCCCCAGTGAGGTGACCCAGGGAGCCAGCAGCGATCTTCAGCTGGTGCGACGCATCTGCCGCGACATGGTGCTCCGCTACGGCTTCTCCAGCCTCGGGCCCCTCGCCCTGGAGGAGGAGGGGGAGGAGGTCTTCCTTGGGCGCGACTGGATCCGCTCCAGCCCCCACACCTCGATTCGCATGGGCAACCGCATCGACGAGCAGGTGAGGAAGCTGGCCTTCGAAGCCCTCGAGAAGGCCGTGGCGGTGCTCTCGCCTCGCCGGGAGCTGATCGATGATCTGGTCAACCGGCTGATCGAGGTGGAAACCATCGATGGCGACACCTTCCGCTCACTGGTCGAGGCCTACGAGGCGAGGGCGGGATCAACCCTCGCCGGTCAGGCCAGTGGCAAAGCGGATGTCGAGGCTGCGCAGGTGGGTGTGTAGTCCGGCGTCCTGAATCGGCAGCAGTCGGGCCATGCGTCCGCTTTCATTGATGTGGGCGTGCCAGTGGCCTGGGGGAGTGATGAAGGCTCCACCCGGTTCCCACTCGATCCGTGTGGGATTGAGAATGGCGCCGTCGGTGTCGAGTTCCGTACCCACCAGGCTGTAGCAGCCGGGGTCGCAGTCGATGATCAGATCCAGGGCCACGGACTGATGCCGGTGGGGTGGCTGGACGGTTCCGTCGGGGACCACCCCAAGCATGGCCCAGAGGGTGTGGGTGACGGTGCGGGTGGCAGGCAGATCGGCGTGGGCCATCAGGATGCTGAGCCGGTTGCTGCGGGCGGCACTGGGGTCGGCCAGCAGCTGCTCGAGAGCTTCCTGCTGCCGGGCGGCGGGGTAGTGGACGGCTCGGAAACGGGGGGCGGCGGGCAGCACGCCCAGGTAGCGCAGCAGGGGGGCGTCGTGGACCCAGTAGAGAACGCTCTCCTCGCTGGCCTGGAGAAGGGGATCGGCACCGGCCGGGAGCACGAACAGATCGCCCCCGGACCAGTCGAGTGCGAGGGGCTCGCCGAGCTGGTCGCCGGGACGTTCGAGCCGGCCGGCGCCACGAAGCACATAGAACAGGGAGCTGGTGGCCGCCGCCGCCGCCTTGAGCCCCTCGCCAGGCAGCAGGCGCAGGAAATGGGCCGCCAGGCCCGGGCTGGTGGCGGGGCCTTCACAACCGAGGGCGGTGCTGAGATCGAGGGGAAAGATTCCCGTGGGCCCCTGGCCATGGAGATCGGCCCCCCAGCGGTGGTAGCGGATCGGTTCGGTCAGGCCGGTACGCACCGGATTGGCGGCTTGGCGATAGTCGTAGTAGAGGCCGGGGGCCAGCCAGTCGTGGAGCGGGGCGCTGGTGCTGCCGGCGAAGCCGGAGGCACCCTCGCCGGCGGGAACCGCGGGCCTGAATGCCTGGATCGGTTCCATGGAGGAGGCGGTAAAGAAGAAACGAATCTTATGGAATTCCCCATGCTTGTGGGGTGGGCGCCGCCACCGGTCGGGGGATGCGCCGTCGGGTTCAGCCGCCGGCCACTGCGGGAACGATGCTCACTTCGTCGCCGTCGTTGAGCACCGTCGCCTGGTTGTCCAGGAAGCGGATGTCCTCGCTGTTCACATAAAGGTTGAGGAAGCGGCGCAGCTTGCCGTTCTCATCGCAGAGGCGAGCCTGGATGCCGGGGAATCGACCTTCGAGAGCCAGCAGCAGTCCGTCGATGCTGGTGGCCTCGAGGCTCACGCTGGCCTCGTCGTTGGTGAATTTCTGCAGGGGGGTGGGAATCAGAACCTGGATGGCCATGGAGAACGACGGAGGGACGGGGCGAGGGAGCGAAGCAAAGGCAATGGCTCAGGCCATCGGGTCGGCATTCCCATGGGAGGACTGGGCCTTCTCCCAGGCGGCGTTGAAGCTGGCCAGCTGGGGTTCGATGGTGAGGGGGGCACCGATGGAGGAGGCGATGGCCTCGGTGGTCTTGAGGCCGTTGCCGGTGATGTAGGCGACGGTGGTTTCGGAGGGATCGATCTTTCCCTGTTCCACCAGCTTCTTGAGGACCGCGATGGTGGTGCCTCCAGCGGTTTCGGTGAACACCCCCTCCATTTCGGCCAGCAGCTTGATGCCGTCGATGATGTCCTCGTCGGTGACGGAGGCGATGGTGCCGCCGGTGCGGCGGGCGATGTCGATGGCGTAGGGGCCGTCGGCCGGGTTGCCGATCGCGATCGACTTGGCGATGGTGTTCGGCTTCACCGGGGTGATGAAGTCCCGACCCGCGGCGAAGGCCTGGGCGATGGGGGAGCAGCCCTCGGCCTGGGCTCCGCTGAAGCGCACGGGTTTCTCATCGACAAGGCCCACCTTGATGAACTCGTCGAAGCCCTTGCGGATCTTGGTGAACAGGGAGCCCGAGGCCAGGGGGGCCACGATGTGGTCGGGAAGTTGCCAGCCGAGCTGTTCGATCACCTCGTAGCCGAGGGTCTTGGAACCCTCGGAGTAATAGGGGCGCAGGTTGATGTTGACGAATCCCCAGCCGTAGGTGTTCGCCACCTCGGAACAGAGCCGGTTGACCTGGTCATAGTTGCCCTTCACCGCCATCAGGGTGGGGTTGTAGACGAGGGTGCCCAGCACCTTGCCCAGCTCGAGATCGCTGGGGATGAACACGCAGCACTCCAGGCCGGCGTGGGCGGCGATGGCGGCGGTGGAGTTGGCCAGGTTGCCGGTGGACGCACAGCTGACGGTGGTGAACCCCAGTTCCCGCGCGCGGGTGAGAGCCACCGACACCACCCTGTCCTTGAAGGAGAGAGTGGGCATGTTGACGCCGTCGTTCTTGATGTAGAGCGAGGAGAGGCCGAGGCGTCTGGCCAGACGATCGGCCCTGAGCAGGGGGGTGAAACCGGTACCCACGTCGATGGGTTCCCCCTCGACGGGAAGGAATTCGCGGTAGCGCCAGATCGAGTTGGGGCCGGCCTCGATGGTGGTGCGGCTGACGCGGCTGCGGATGGCGTCGTAGTCGTAGACGACCTCGAGCGGACCGAAACAGACGTCTTCACAGACGTGACGGGCACCGGCCTCGTAGGGGTGACCGCACTCCTTGCAGCGCAGGCCCGTGAAGGTGGAGCGGGAAAGGGTGGCGGTCAAGGATGGCCCGGTCACTGGTACGAACGCTAACAGCGGTGACCGGAGGCTGGTCAAAAAGCCGATCTTCCGGGTCGGATATTCCATCGATCGTCGCTTGTCTGGTGGTGGCGCCAGGCCCGCCCACGCTCGGCCCCTCTTGTCGCCCGCAGGGTTCTGCCTACGCTCCTGTCGTGCCCTTCCCCATCCCGCTGCCGACCCGTCGGGGGCCACGCCTGGCCATCGGCCTCAGCATTGCCGCCGCACTGCTGCTGACCCTCTGGGCGGCGGCCCGGCTCTCGATCGAATGGCTCTGGTTCGCCCAGTTCGACTTCCAGGGCATCCTGCTGCGTCGCTGGATGCTGCAGATCGTCGCCTTCCTCCTGGTGTTCGGCCTGGGTTCCTGGCTGCAGCTGGCCCAGCTGCAGCGCTGCTGGCGTCTGCGGGAGGAGGCGGCCGAAGCCCCCAGGCCCCGGGAGCCCTTGCTGAGGATGGACAACGGTGCCCTGGCCGGGGTGCTGATCGGCCTGGTGCTGATGCTGGCGGGGGGGTTGAGCTATCTGATGGTGCAGGCCCGGGGGCTGATCGCGAATCCCTTCAGCGGCGATGTGATCACCGGTTTCTCCGTCCTCCGGGATCTGCCCCCCCTGCTGGTGGCGGCCCTGGCGGGCGGTCTGCTGCTGCCCCTGCTGCTCTGGCCGCTCACCGCGCTGCGCATCACCCTTGCCGCGGCCCTGGCGGGCTCGGCCACGGCGGTGGCGCGGGGGTGGAGCCTCTGGCTGCCGGCCCTGCTGGCCACGCCCTTCGGCGAAGGGGATCCCCTCACCGGCATCGATCTCTCCTTCACGGTGCTGCGCCTGCCGGCCCTGCGGCTGCTGCTGAGCGTCCTCTTTGCCCAGGGCGTGGTGGGCCTGGCGGCCTGTCTGCTGCTCACCATCGGCAAGGGCCGCAGCCTCTCCGATCTGCGCTTCGACGGCCTCAGCCGCGCCCAGCAGCGGGTGCTGCAGCCCCAGGTGGCGGCGCTGACGGTGGTGATGGCCCTGAGCAACGCCCTGGCGCCCTTCGATCTGATGGTGCAGGGCAGTGGGGTGGCCTCCGGCGCCGGCTTCGTCGATCTGCACGTGCGTCTCCCCCTGCGCCTGCTGTTCGCCGTGCTGCTGCTGCTCACGGCCTTGGCTCTGCTGATGCCCCTGCCCCGGGACTGGTTGCGCCGCGGCGCCCTTCTGCCCCTGGCGGGCACCGCCCTGCTGGTCCCCATCAGCGAGTGGGTGTTCTCGCCTCTGGCCCAGCGGTTCTGGGTGCAGCCGCGGGAGCTGGTGGTGGAAACCCCTTACCTGGCCCGGAGCATCCGGGCCACCCGCCGCGCCTTCGGCCTCGAGCGGGTGCGATCCCTCACCCTCGAACCCCGCCAGAGCATCACGGCCGCCGACCTGGCCAAGGCCCCCGGCACCCTGGACAACATCCGCCTGTGGGACAGCCAGCCCCTGCTGGCCGCCAACCGGCAGCTCCAGCAGTTGCGCCTCTACTACACGTTCCCTTCCGCGGCGGTGGATCGCTATCCGCTCCTGGGCAAGACCACCCGGGACGGCTCCCAGCAGGTGCTGATCTCGGCCCGGGAGCTGGACAGCGGTGCCCTGCCGCCAGGATCCCGTACCTGGCTCAACCGTCATCTGGTGTTCACCAATGGCCACGGCTTCACGATCTCGCCGGTGAACGCCTTCGGTCCCGATGGCCTGCCCCTCTTCTTCGTGAAGGACCTGGGCCGCAGCGGCAAGGTGCAGGGCATTCCCCAGCTGAACATCAGCGACCGGGAAGCCCGTGCGGCCCTGCCGGTGGGGAGCCCGAGCCTCTACTTCGGCTCGGGACCGTCCCCCTATGCCATCGCCCCCACCAAGGTGAAGGAGTTCTCCTATCCCGAGGGAGAGCTGAATGTCTACACCCACTACAACGGCACCCGTGGGATCTCCCTGGCCCGCACCTGGCAGCGGCTGGGTGCGGCGGTCTATCTCCGGGAGCCGCGGATCCTGTTCACCGGCTCCCTCACCGACCAGTCGCGCCTGCTGCTGCGGCGCCAGGTGAACCAGCGGCTGACGGCCCTGGCCCCGTTCCTGCGCTTTGAAAGTCAGCCCTACCTGGTCACCGCCCGGGTGGCCGGCAGCCCCGGCTACCGGCCGGAGCAACATCAGTACTGGCTGCTGGATGGTTTCACCACCAGCCGCTCCTACCCCTACAGCGATCCCAACCCGGCGGGTCTGCGCTATTTCCGCAACCCGGTGAAGGCGGTCGTGGATGTCCATGACGGTCGGCTCTGGCTGTACGTCAACGACGCGAGCGACCCGGTGCTGCGCACCTGGGTCCGGGCCTTTCCCGAACTGTTCCGGCCCCTCTCGGATATGCCCCTGGCGCTGCTCAGCCACATCCGGGTGCCCAAGAGCCAGTTCGATATCCAGTCGGAGCGGCTGCTGCGCTACCACGTCACCGACGTACGCACCTTCTACAACGGCGACGACGTCTGGTCCGTGCCCTACGAGGTCTACGGCAACAAGAACGTGCCGGTGTCCCCTTATCACCTCACCCTGCAACTGCCCGGTGAGCAGCGCTCCGAGTTCGTGCTGCTCCTGCCGTTCACACCCCTGCGCCGTTCCAACCTGGTGGGCTGGCTGGCGGCCCGCAACGATCCGCCCCATTACGGCGAACTCCTGCTGGTGCGCTTTCCCCAGCAGCGGCTGCTGCTCGGCCCCCAGCAGATCACGGCCCTGATCGACCAGGACCCCACGATCAGCTTCCAGTTCGGCCTGTGGAACCGGCTGGGTTCGCGCCTGTTCCGCGGCAACCTGCTGGTGCTGCCGGTGGGCGAGGGGCTGCTCTACGTGGAGCCGGTCTACCTCCAATCGAAGAGCAACGACCTGCCCACCCTGGTGCGGGTGGTGGTGACCGACGGCAGACGGTTCGTGATGGAGCGCAGTCTGCGCCGGGCCCTTGAGCGGCTGGTGGAGAACACCCCCGCCGGGGGCGGAAGCAGCGACGAAGCCCCTGGGGACCCCGGGGCGCTGCCGTTGCCGGGCCCCTCCCCGGTGGCGCTGCCGTGAGTTGCCGTCGCTCGGCTCTGCGCTCGTCAGAGACAGAACGGCACCCATGAAAAAAGGGCCCCGTGGGGCCCTGGAGAATGGAAACCGAAGCGCCGATCAGGCGGCCACGGCGGTCTTGGGGTCAAGGGCGCCCTTGGCGTACAGGGCGGCGTAGTAGTTGATGTCGCGCTGCTTGATCTTGCTGGCGTTACCGGCGGCCCAGAACTGCTGGTAGCGGTCCAGGCACACCTTTTTCATGTAGGCCCGGGCGGGCTTGTTGAAGTGGCGGGGATCGAAGTTGGCGGGATCCTTCGCAGCGGCTTCCCGCACGGCGGCGGTGAAGGCCAGGCGGTTATCGGTGTCGATGTTCACCTTGCGCACGCCGTTGCGGATGCCTTCCTGGATCTCCTCGACCGGGACGCCGTAGGTCTCAGGGATGGCGCCGCCGTATTTGTTGATCATGTCCAGCCATTCCTGGGGAACGGAGCTGGAGCCGTGCATCACCAGGTGGGTGTTGGGGATGGCCTTGTGGATCTCGGCGATCCGGGAGATGGCCAGCACCTCACCGGTGGGCTTGCGGGTGAACTTGTAGGCGCCGTGGCTGGTGCCGATGGCGATGGCCAGGGCGTCCACCTTGGTCTTGGCGACGAAGTCGGCCGCTTCGGCGGGGTCGGTGAGCAGCTGGGAGTGGTCGAGGGCGCCTTCGAAGCCGTGGCCGTCCTCCGCCTCGCCTTTGCCGGTTTCCAGAGAGCCCAGGCAGCCCAGTTCTCCTTCCACGCTCACGCCGATGGCGTGGGCCACGTCCACCACTTCCTTGGTGACCGCCACGTTGTACTCATAGCTGGCGGGGGTCTTGGCGTCAGCCTCCAGGGAACCATCCATCATCACGGAGGTGAAACCGTTGGCGGCGGCGCCATAGCAGGTGGCGGGGCTGTTGCCGTGATCCTGGTGCATGACCACGGGGATGTCCGGATAGGTTTCCACCGCGGCCAGGATCAGGTGGCGCAGGAAGCTCTCGCCGGCGTACTGGCGGGCTCCCCGGGACGCCTGCAGGATCACCGGGCTGTCGGTCTCGTAGGCAGCCTCCATGATCGACTGCACCTGCTCCAGGTTGTTGACGTTGAAGGCAGGAATGCCATAGCCGTTCTCGGCGGCATGGTCGAGCAGCAGCCGAAGCGGTACGAGCGCCATGGGAAATCTCGCGGTATAGGGGTGGATACGGTTGTGGAGAACCGTGGTCGAAGGACGGCTGGCGGGATCGTCCCGCCGGGTCTGCGGGCGAGTCTAGGGGATGCCCCCCAGGGTTCCTGCTCCGGATCTGGCCCAGTCGCAGCAGCGCTGGCTGGTCACCGCCTCGGCCAGGCCGGGCACCATCGGCCGGCACTCCCGCACCGCCTCCGACCACCAGCCCAGCAGACGCCGCACCGGGGCGATGCGGCCGTCCTCCCAGGTGCGGCCGTAGGCCAGCGCGGAATCCACCGGCAGAGGCCTCAGGGCCTCCCCGGAGCGTGCCATCCAGAGCTGCATGCCGTGCACGTAGTCGGCCTGGTTGCTGGACCCCAGCACCAGGGTGGCATCGCTGCCGTAGAGCTCGATCCAGTAACCCCTCCCGCACCGGGCCACCGAGGAGAGGGTGAGCTGGGCCGGCACGGCCCGGCCGTGGCGATCCTCCAGATCCAGCTGGATCAGGGCGCTGTCCGGCGCATCCACCGGTCCGGTGGTGCCGGTTCCAGGGATGGGTCGCTCGGTGATGGCGGTGCTCAGCCGGGCGCTGAGGCCCCGGCTCGGGCCGATCAGCCAGTGCAGGGTGTCGAAGGCATGGGTGCCCAGGGCGCCGAGCACCCCCCCTCCCGCGGCCGCCTGGGAATACCAGCTCCAGGGACGGCCGGGATCGGCGCGGCTGCCCATCAGCCAGTCGAACTTCACCAGCCAGGGATCCCCCAGCACACCCTGTTCCAGCAGGGCGGCCAGCTGCTGGACGTGGGGCACGGCCCGGTACTCGAAGTCCACCGCCACGGACAGTCTCCGCTGGAGAGCGATCCGCTGCAGATCCTCCACCTGGCTGGCATCGAGCGCCACAGGCTTCTCCAGCAGCAGGTGCTTGCCGGCCGCAAGGGCCGCCCGGGCCAGGTCGAAGCGGGGTTCGGGGGGGGTGGCGATCACCAGCGCCTCGATGGCGGGATCGGCCAGCAGGGCGTCGAAGTCGTGGTGGCCGGGCAGCTCCGCCGCCCGGCCGGCCTGCTCGGCCCGCTCCGGGCGGGGATGCCACAGGGCCACAGGATCGGTGCTCGGGCAATCCCGCAGGGCCGGCAGGATCACCTTCTCACCGAAGCCGAGGCCGGCGACGGCGACCCGCAGGGGAGCGTCAGCCGGTTGCATCGCTGGACCCATCGGTGTTCTCTCCGGGGCGGGCGGCTGCGCAGGCGGCGTGCAGCACCCGGGAGGTGAGATCGTCCGCGCCGGCCGCCTGCCAGGGAGCTCCCCATCGGGGCAGGCCGTTGACGGCCGTGTCTCGGTAGAGCTCTTCGTCACAGTCGAGCTGCATCACGTAGAGCTGGCCGACGGGAGGCCGATCATCCTCGGAGGCATCGCCCTGGGCGGCGGGCTGGAAGCGGCTCAGCACCGAAAGCCGGCCTTCCCGGTCGAAGCGCAGACTGCCGGAATCCCACCACTGCCGACCGTCGGCACTGGCCTCCACCTCCTGCCAGTCCACCGGGCCGGCCCAGGCGTCCGGGGCCCCCACCAGCCAGAGGCTGAAGACCAGCAGGAGCGCGAGCAGCCGAGCCGGAAGC
This sequence comes from uncultured cyanobacterium, assembly GCA_963772735.1. Taxonomy (GTDB): domain Bacteria; phylum Cyanobacteriota; class Cyanobacteriia; order PCC-6307; family Cyanobiaceae; genus Cyanobium. The sequence goes on from CAVYYO010000006.1 coordinate 136,594, forward strand.
CGCCGGGCCCAATGGGCCCTCACGATGCAGCGGCGGCTGCGGTGCGCACGCTGCCGTGCAGCCGCAGCAGGCTGGCCAGGGTGCTGCGCAGCTGGGGCCGGGGCACGATCATGTCGACGAAACCGTGATCCTGAAGGTATTCGGCGGTCTGGAAGCCTTCGGGCAGCTTTTCGCCCAGGGTCTGCTCGATCACCCGCCGGCCGGCGAAGCCGATCAGAGCCTTGGGCTCCGCCAGGATCAGATCGCCAAGCATGGCGAAGCTGGCTGTGACCCCGCCGGTGGTGGGATGGGTGAGCAGAGGCAGGTAGAGCAGCTCGGCGCTGCGATGGCGCCCCAGAGCCCCGGAGACCTTGGCCATCTGCATCAGGCTGAGCATCCCCTCCTGCATGCGGGCGCCGCCGGAGGCACAGACGATCAGCAGCGGATAGCGGCGGGCGGTGGCCAGCTCCACCAGGCGGGTGAGCTTCTCACCCACCACCGAACCCATCGAGCCCCCCATGAAGCGGAAATCCATCACCCCCAGGGCCAGGGGCATGCCCTCCAGGCGGCAGAGGCCGGTGACCACCGCATCGCGCAGGCCCGTGGCCCGCTGACTGTCCCGCAGCCTGTCGGCGTAGCTGCGGCGGTCCTTGAAGGCGAGCGGATCGGTGGGGGCGAGATCGGCATCGATGGGCTCGAAGCTGCCCTCATCGGCGATCAGACGGATGCGCTCGCTGCTGTCGATGCGGTGATGGTGGCCGCAGCCTTTGCAGACACTGGCGTTGGCCACCAGATCCTTGCGATAGACCACGAGCCCGCATTCGGCGCACTTGCTCCAGAGGCCGTCACCCTCGTCGGGGTCAGGCCCTTTGCCGGCCCGGACGGCCGGGGCGTTCTTGCGGCGATCGGCGAACCAGTCGAACAGGGACATGGGGCGTCGGAGGCAAGGGGAATCGGAGGGCTGAGGCCATTAAAGACCCAGGCCCCACAGGCTCAGCCAGGGCTCATGGCCGCCGATCCACACCGCCAGGGCACCGGCGGCGAGGAATGGGCCGAAGGGAAAGGGTTGCTGGCGGCCCAGGCGGCCGGTGAGGCGACCGAGGCCACCGATGACCGCACCGCCGAGGACGGCGAGGCTCACGGCCAGGCCCAGGCCCAGGGGCCCCAGCCACGCTCCCATCAGGGCCGCCAGCTTGGCGTCCCCGAGCCCCAGGGCCGGACGGCCCATCACCTTCTCCGCCATGGCGCTGAGCGCCTCGAAGCCAAGCAGCCCGGCAGCCACGGCGAGGAGATGGGAGAACAGAAGCTCCCGGCCCACCGCCTCCCCCTGGGGGAAGCCCAGGGTGGCGGTGACCGCCAGTCCCAGCAGGACCCCCCAGCGGCACAGGGGTTCCGGCAGCCAGAGGCTGTCCAGGTCGATCAGGGCCAGGGGCAGCAGCCAGCTGGACAGCAGCCAGCCGGCGGCCACCAGCAGCCAGGGACTGGGATCCGGGCCCATGCTCCCCGGGCGGGCGAAGAGCATGGCCACCCAGAGCCCGGCGCAGAGCATCTCCACCAGCGGATAGCGGATGGCGATGGCGGCATGGCAGTGGCGGCAGCGGCCGCGCAGCAGAAGCCAGCCCAGCAGGGGCAGGTTCTCGAACCAGGCCAGGGATGCCCCGCAGCGGGGACAGTGGCTGCCGGGGAAGACAAGCGACTCCTCCCGCGGCAGGCGCCAGACGACGACGTTGAGGAAGCTGCCGACGCAGGCCCCGACCAGGGCCACCGGGGGGGCCAGCAGGTCGGGAGGAACGGCGAGGCTGAGGATGGTGTCCGTGCTCATGGCGATGGGCGGTTGACTCCCCCCCGACCGCTGCGCGTCCGGGCGGGCCGGGGGCGCAGCAGCTCCATCGGCACGAACTGCTCCTCAGGCAACAGGATCGGCGCCTCGAACACCACCCGTCCCTGGGGACCTGCTCCGAGCAGCACGACACCCATCGGTTCGGGCGCGTTGGGGCAGGACTCCAGGAAGAGGAAATAGATCCGGCGGGAACGGCTCAGCACCTGGGCGCTGTTGATCCGGTCGAAGCGCAGGGAACCTGCCGCCAGGGAGCCCGGGGGGGATGCTGGGGAAGACTCTCCGCCACCGATCCGGAAGGAAGGACCTCCGGATCCGGACGCGTTGACAGTGGGGGGTTGGGCGGTGATGGGATTCACCGAGTCCGTTCGGCTGATCTTAGGGCCGAAAGGAAGATCGATGCATCGATCTTCAGCTGAGTTTCTTCTTCTCCTCGATCATCCTGTGGATGATCGGCGTGAGGATGATCTCCATGGCGAATCCCATCTTGCCGCCGTTCACCACGATGCTTGTGGGGCTGGACATGAAGGAATCGTGGATCATGCGAAGCAGATAGGAGAAGTCGATCCCCCATTTCTCCCTGGCTCCTTTTCGGAAGTGAATGATGACGAAGCTCTCGTCTGGGGAGGGGATGTTGCGGCAGATGAACGGGTTGGAGGTGTCCACCGTGGGCACCCGCTGGAAGTTGATGTCCGTGCGGCTGAACTGGGGGCAGATGTGATTGATGTAGTCGGGCATGCGGCGCAGGATCGTGTCGACGATCGTTTCGGCCGAGTAGCCCCGCTCGGCGTTGTCGCGGGAGATCTTCTGGATCCACTCCAGGTTGGCGATCGGCACCACCCCGATCAGCAGGTCGACGAGGGAGGCCACGTCGTAGCCCTCTCCCACCACACCGCCGTGGAGGCCCTCGTAGAAGAGGAGGTCGGTGTCGGAGGGGATCGGCTCCCAGGGTGTGAACTGCCCGGGCTCAAGGCCGGTGCCCAGGCGAGCATTGTGTTCGGCCGCCTCCTCCACCGAGTGGAGGTAGTAGCGCCGATCGCCGCCACCGGTTTCGCCGTAGGTGCGGAACAGCTCCTCGAGCTTGTCGAAGATGTTGGCTTCGGGACCGAAATGGGAGAAGTTCTCGCCGCGGGCCTGGGCCTCGGCCATGGCCTGCTTCATCGGACCCCGCTCGAAGCGGTGGAAGCTGTCGCCCTCCACCACCGCCGGGACGATGCCCTCCCTGGAGAAGATGTGCTCGAAGGCCCGTTTCACGGTGCTGGTTCCCGCTCCGGAGGAACCGGTGACAGCCACGACCGGGTGACGCTTCGACATCGACGCAGGGGGGGTTGGAGGAGTGTGAGTTTGGCAGGTCGCCGGTCCCACGCTCCCGAAACCGTTACCTGGGTAGGGCGCGGACCCGGAGGGCCTTCAGGTGGGAAGGGCCTCCAGCAGGCGTTCCCCCATGGCCTGGCAGCCCACGGGGGTGCAGCCCGCGTCCATGAGCAGATCCCCGGTGCGGTAACCGGCCGCCAGCACCCGGTCCACGGCCAGCTCCAGGTCGGCGGCGGCGGCCTCCTGCTCCAGCCCCACCCGCAGCAGCATGGCGGCGGAGAGCACCATGGCGATCGGATTGGCCAGGTCCCGGCCGGCGATGTCCGGGGCGGAGCCGTGCACCGGCTCGAACAGGCCTGGCCCGTCGGAGCCGAGGGAGGCTGAAGGGAGCATGCCGATGGAGCCGGTGAGCATGGCGGCCTCATCGGAGAGGATGTCACCGAAGAGGTTGCCCGTGAGCAGCACGTCGAACTGGCGCGGCTCGCGCACCAGCTGCATGGCGGCGTTGTCGACATACATGTGGCTGAGTTCCACCTCGGGGAACTCGCCGTGGATCACCTCCACCCGGTCGCGCCACAGCTGGCTCACGTCGAGCACGTTGGCCTTGTCGACCGAACAGAGACGGCCCCGGCGCGCGGCCGCCAGGCGGAAGCCCACCCTGGCGATCCGGTCGACCTCGTCATCGGCGTAGACCATGGTGTTGAAGGCCCGCGTGCGCCCGTCGATCTCGACGCGCCCCTTGGGGGTGCCGAAGTAGATGCCGCCGATGAGCTCGCGCACCACCAGCAGATCCACCCCCTCGATCACCTCGGCCTTGAGGCTGCTGGCGGCCGCCAGGGCGGGGATGATCTTCACCGGCCGCAGGTTCGCGAACAGACCCAGCCCGGAGCGCAGGGCCAGCAGGCCGCTCTCCGGCCGCTGCTCCCGCGGCAGGCCATCGAAGCGGGGGGAGCCGATGGCGGCCAGCAGCACCGCGTCGGAGGCCCGGCAGGCGGCCAGGGTGGTCTCGGGCAGGGGAACGCCTTTGGCGTCGATGGCGGCCCCCCCCACCGGCTGCTCGTCGAACTCGAGGCTGAAGGCGCGGCGGGTGCTCACCGTTTCCAGCAGGGCGCGGGTCACGGCGGTGATCTCCGGACCGATGCCGTCCCCCGGGAGCAGGGTGATCCTGTAGCTGGTCATGGGGGGAGGCCGGGCAGCTGGCGAGGCTACTTCTGCAGCTGACGCAGGCTGCGGGCCATCTCGGGCAGCTTGTTGAAGACGGCGGAACAGCGCAGCCAGAGCCGATTGGGGATCGCCGGATAGCCGCTCACCACCTCGCCGGCGGCCACTTCCCCGTGGATGCCGGATTTGGAGGAGGCGATGGCCCGATCGCCGATCACGGCCCGGTTGGCCACCCCCACCTGCCCGGCAAGGATCACGCCGTCGCCGAGCACGGCACCTCCGGCGATGCCCACCTGGGCCGCCAGGGCACAGCCCCGGCCGGTGACCACGCCATGGCCCACGTGCACCAGGTTGTCGATCTTCGTGCCGGCGCCGATGCGGGTCTCGCCCACCGCAGGCCGATCGATGGTGGAACCGCAGCCCACCTCCACGCCGTCCTCCAGCACCACCCGGCCGGTCTGGGGCATCTTCACCCAGCCGCTCGCGGTGGGCACGAAACCGAAGCCTTCGGCGCCGATCACGGCGTTCGACTGGACGACGCAGCCGTCCCCGAGACGGCTGCCGGGATGGAGCACGGCGTTGGCATGGATCTCGCAGCCTTCGCCCAGCTGCACATCTTCGTAGAGCACCACGCCGGGGTGGAGGGTGCAGCCTCGCGGCACCACGCAGCCGGGGCCGATCACCACCTGGGCCCCCACATGGGCGTCGACCGCCACGCTGGCGCCGGGGTCCACCACGGCGCTCGGATGGATGCCAGGAGGTTTCGCCGCAGGGGGATGGAGGACGGCGAGGGCCTCGGCGAAGGCCAGGCGGGGATGCTTCAGGGCCACCCAGGCCAGGCCCCGTTCGCTGGCCTGCTGCTGCAGCTCCGCGTCGAGGGGCAGCAGCAGGGCCGAGGCACCGGTGGCGGCCAGGGCAGCGGAGAGGGCGCTGCCGGCCTCGAGGAAGGCCAGCTGGCCGGCGCCGGCCCGATCGAGGGCCTCGGCGCCACCGATCTCCGGGTCGTCTGCCAGGTTCCGGGGACTGTCCTCCTCCACCGCGCGGATCCGGGCGAGCAGGCTGCTGAAGCGCATTCCCCTGGGAACGGACGGATCGGATCGTAGGTCCCACCGGCCATCGAGGGCGCAGGGTCAGTCGGCCGAATCGAGCAGTTCGGTGAGCGACACGAAGCGATAACCGAGGCGGCGCAGATCGGGAACGACCCGGCGCAGGGTTTGCGCGGTTCGGTCACTGAGGGCGGGGGTGTCGTGCAGCACCAGGATGCCGCCGGGGTGGGCGTTGAGGCGCACGAACAGGCGCATGAACCACAGGGGTGGTCGAAGGGTGTCCCAGGGGAAGATGGAGCCCAGCACCAGGCGGTAGGAGCGTGCCGCGAGCCAGCCGGGCATGGCCCGGTGGAACCAGCCGCCGCCGGGCCGAAACCAGTGCCAGGCCACCGGCTCGGGGGCAGCGGCCTGCGCGATCGCCCGCTCGGTGCGTCCCAGCTGCTCCTCAAAGACCGGTCGTGGGAGGGCGGCAGCGGGTGTGTCGCGCCACAGGTGGTTGCCGATGTCGTGGCGCTGCCGCAGAGCCCGGCGAGGAAAGTGGGGGTCGTGCTCCAGATGGGAGCCGATCAGGAAGAAGGTGGCCGGCACCTCCAGCTCCCGCAGCAGGGAGAGCAGTGCCGTGGAGCCGGGCCCGCTGGGGCCGTCATCGATGGTGAGAGCCAGCCATTTCCGGCCGTTCGGGCCGCAGAACACCACCCCGGGGTTGAGGGGAGCCAGCAGGGCGCGGATCACCAGGGAGGGCAGCAGCAGGACGACCGCCACCAGCACCATCAGCAGAACCAGCGCCAGAACGACCAGCAGCTGAGCCATGGAAAGGCCGGCGGGGAGGGAACCTTCCCACAGTGTGCGGGCGTGTGTGGCGTCCATGGCCAGCCCGGGGCGGGAAAGGACGTCGCAGGCCTCCCGGGGATCCCGGCTTCGGACGGCTGAAGAAAGATGTCCCCCCTCGGCAGGCCATGGTCCGCCTCCCCCGGGGCTGGCTATCGCTGAACTGGCAGCAGAAAGGAGAACCAGGACGAGAACTCCTCCTTCTGCCCCGCAAGGCTCCGCCCGGGCCTTTCCTTTTCCGTGACACCATGACCGCCCCGAAGAAACCGTCCGCCCGCAGCCGCAGCAGCACCGCCGCCCGCGGCACCGCCGCTGCAGCGGCCAGCTCCGGTGCCGGGAGCGGCGCTGCCCGCACCGTGATCTACTGCCACGGCATCTCGAACATGCCCCCCGAGGGCGTGCTGCGCTCGGAGTGGGACCGGGCCCTGTTCGGAGCGGATCAGGGGGAGCGGACCCGCATGGCCTACTGGGTGGACCGGGAGCGCTACCCGGAGGTGGCAGGCGTTACCACCCGGGCGATCGGGGAGGACCGGGCCACGCTCCAGCCGCAGGTGGAGGCACTGCTGGCCAGCTCGATCCAAGCCAGCGACGACCGGGAGGCCTCGGCGGCCTTCGTGGCCGCCATGACGCAGCAGCTGGAGGAGGCGGCCCAGACGGCAGCCCAGCGGGGGGCGCCGATGGGGGGGGCGGCGGCGAAGTCGGTGGAGGCCATGGGGTTGTGGAGCCCGGTGACGGCCCTGTTCACCCAGGCCTTCCTGGCGGACGTGAACGACTTCCTGTTCAACAGGAACAAGCGGGAGCGGATGGTGCAGACGGTGAAGGACCGGGTGATCACCGGCGGCGGGCCCTTCGTGGTGATCGGCCACAGCCAGGGGAGCATGGTCACCTACCAGGCGCTGATGGAGCTGGGCGACAAGCTGGAGGTGGATCTGTACCTCACCATCGGCTCGCCGCTGGGCTTGCCCCAGGTGACCGATGTACTGCACAAGTGGCATGGGAAAAAGCTGCCGATCCCCAGCGGGGTGAAGCGCTGGGTGAACATCGCCCAGGACGGCGACATCGTCTGCCTGGATCAGAGCCTGGCTGATGAATACAGCAGCAGTGGTAAACCGGCCGTCAGGGATATCCAGGTGGAGGGCATCGTCTGGCCGCCCAGCAAGGCCCATTCGGCCAGCCGTTACCTCTCGCGCCGCCAGACCCAGGAAACGGTGATGGGGGCGGTGGACCGTTCCCGCTTCCAGCCGGTGAGCCCGGTGACGGTGGCGCGCAATCTGGCGGATTCCCTGGACGTGGATGCCAGCGCCCGGGTGCCGGTGCTGATCGAGCTGGTGGACCGCACCCCGCTGGACGGCAGCCAGCAGGAGGGGGCGGGGCAAGGGGGTGACTCGCTGCAGGGAGCCAGGGAACAGGTGCTGGGGTGGATCGAGGAGAACGTGCTGAAGGACCCGATCACCGCCGATACGGTCTTTCTGGAGGACCAGCTGGACCGCTACGTGTCGGTGAACCTGACCCGGGCCGAGGTGGAAACCCTGGCGGCCGAGATGAGCCGGAACTACGGCGCCGACTCCCCGGCGGTGTACCGGATGTTCAGCAACAGCAAAAAGAAGGCACTGATCAAGGACTCGATCCACACGGTGCAGGCCCGCACGGCCCAGCTGGGCTACAACGCCTTCGGCCAGGGGATCACCTGGGCGGTGCTGGACACGGGCATCGACAGCCGCCATCCCCATTTCCATAACCCGGCCTTCGCCCCTGAAGGAACGATCGCTGCCGAATGGGACTGCACTGCGCGGGGTCCCGTGCAGCCGGGCCGCGGGGATGACGCCAACGGTCACGGCACCCATGTGGCCGGGGTCATCGCCGGGGGGCTGCAGGAGGTGGGCGGGCCGAACGGGCCGGCCATGCTGGCGATGGCGCCGAAGGCCCGGCTGGTGACTTACAAGGTGCTGGCCGACAACGGCAGCGGCTACGACGCCTGGATCCTCAAGGCGATCGATCACATCTGGAAGCAGAACCAGGAGGGACGACGCCTGAGCATCCACGGGGTGAACCTGAGCCTTGGGGGTGCTTTCGATCCGGCCAGCTTCGGCTGTGGTGATTCGCCCCTGTGTGCCTCCCTGCTGCGGTTGGTGCGCCAGGGGGTCCTGGTGGTGCTGGCGGCCGGCAACGAGGGCAGCGGCGAGATCGTGGTGGACGGCTTCAGCTCCACCCGCTCCTTCGACCTCTCCATCGGCGACCCCGCCAACCTGGAGGAGGCGATCGCCGTGGGATCGGTCCATCCCACCCTGCCCCACCGCTACGGCACCTCCTACTTCTCCTCCAGGGGCCCCACGGCCGACGGCCGCCTGAAACCCGATGTGGTGGGTCCGGGGGAGCAGATCCGCTCGTGCCGCAGCAGCAACGACCCCACGCGCAGCCCCGACCGCGACCGGGGGAAAAGTCTCGAAGAGCTCTATGTCGCCCTTTCGGGCACGAGCATGGCGGCGCCGCACATTTCCGGCCTGCTGGCGGCTTTCCTGTCGGTGCGCAGTGAGTTCATCGGCTATCCCGAACGGGTGAAGCAGATCCTGCTGGCCCACTGCACCGACCTGAAGCGTGACCCTTACCACCAGGGGGCGGGCCTGCCGAATCTCTCGAAGATGCTGCTGGAGACGTGAGGCTGTTTCGGCTGTTTCCCTGAGGTTGATTCAGCGGCGCGCAGCAGGCTGAGCAGCCTCAGGGAAGGCGACCCGCCGAAGCCACGGGCCCTTGCTCAGGATCCAGCAGCCGTGGCTGCCCGGCAACACCAACCGAGGCGGGAGGATGCGGACCGCACACCGTTTTGCTGAGGATCGATCCCCACCCATGGGGAAGTCGACGCCAGATGCCAGGAACTGGTGATTGCTCCCGCCGCTCGCTGCGGAAGAGGAGGTTTTGGACCCCCTGTTTTCAAGCTGACCTCTGGGGATGCCTCAATCCCAATCTCCAACTGGAAAGTTGGAGGATCTGCAATGGCGGAGCAGATGCAACGTCAGCCGTTCATAAGATGTCCTTACCAGTCAACCCTGGATCGCTCAGATCCTTCTGAGGCTCTACGGTCCCAGCACGTAGAACTATCCAGAGATCGGCAAGATCGCTGCTCGTGGCTGTTGAACCCGGCCGCAACGTGATAAAGTGATATCACGGTAACGGACCAGATCATTCGATTCTGCGATTCAGGGAACAGCCTGTCCCTGCCTTGATCGACTGGTCTTTTCGTCATCCGTGCGTCATCTACTTCCGTTCTTCATGAGCCATCGGCTCATCGGTTCGAGCACGGAGACGTTCCGTACTGAATGTCGTTTCATTGGAGATTCACACCATGACCAGCACCCAACGCAACACCAGCAACCGCTCGTCCGCCCAGATGGACAACGTTGATGAACGTCTGCGTCAGGCCATCCTCGACAAGCGCCAGGCCCAGATCCAGGAATTTTCCGAAAAGATCGATCAGCTTCAGAACCAGGCCAGGCAGGTTGCCGATGAAGTGCGCAACAGAACCCAGAGCCGGATGGATGAGCTCCGGGCCGCCCGTGATGCAGCGACCGCCAGGCTGGAGGAACTCAAACAAAGCACCCAGGAGACCTGGGAAGGGCTTCTGGCCCAGACGGATGAGGCCTTCCAGACCATGTCTGATCGCTTCCACTCCTTCGTCAGCAGCCAGAGCTGATCAGGGTCTTTCTTGTCAGGTTCATTGCCCTGTCACCCACCCATTCATTTCCTCCACCCCATCCATTGCCTATGACCTGCATCACAGCCACCAACCCTCAGGCCTCCGATCCCACTCCCGCCGACACCCTCAACCAACCCCACGTGCTCTGCTTCGGCGAAGCGCTCATGAACCGCATCAACGGTTCCGGAGTCAATGGCGGCGGCACCAGTGACCACCCCGGAGGGGCGCCGGCCAGCGTGGCCTGCGGTGTTGCCCGCCTGGGCACCTGCGCCACTTTCCTGGGCCGGATCGGCGCCGATCCGATCGGCCAGCAACTCGTGGACCTGTTTGAGCAGCGACAGGTGGCCATGCCCGCCCTGCAGGTGGATCCGAAGCGACCCACCCGGGTGGCCCGGCTGGCGCTTGACGAGGACGAGCTCACCTTTGAGGGATTCCAGGGCGATCTGGGCTTGGGCTTCGCTGACACGGCGGTGGTCCCCGCCACCCTGGCCGAGTCCGTCCAGCCCCTGCTCAGGGAAGCCCGCTGGCTGCTCATCGGCACCAATGCTCTGGCCGGCGCTCCGAGCGCCATGGCCCTGGACCTGCTGCGGAAGCGGGCCACAGCCCAGGGCGTCGGCATCGCCCTCGAGATCGACTGGCGGCCGGGCTTCTGGGGACTGCCTGCCGAGGCCCCTCCATCCTCCGAGGTGCGCCGCCGCTTCCGCCCCCTCGCCGAGACGGCCAGCCTGATCCTCTGCACCTCCGCGGAGGCCGAGGGCTTCTTCGGCAGCAGGGATCCGGCTGCCATCCATGCCGCCCTGCCCAAGCGTCCCGCCGTACTGTTTCTCGATCCCGACGGGTCGGTGAACTGGTGTCTGGGCGGGCGAAAAGGCACGCTGCCCCCCGCCGACCCCCGTTCCCCCCGCCATCCCCTCGGCGTCGGGCAGGCCTTCACCGCCGCCGTGCTCGACGGCCTCTGCCGCCAGCCGGAGCTGCTCGAGGCACCGGCGCCGGGGGGTGACGGGGTCGCCGGACCAGGACCGATCGAGGAGATGCTGCGCTTCGCCTCCGCCTGCGGCGCCCTCGTGGGCCGCGGCGAAGGGGCGATCGAGCCCCAGCCGAGCCGTGAGGAGGTCAGCGCTTTCCTGGACGGCTGAGTTCCGGCCCTGCCCACTTCCTGCCTCCCGGTTCCAGCCGGGGGGCAGGAAGTGGGCCTCAGGAGGGGGGCCTGAGCATCCAGCCCAGCATCAGCAGGCCGGAAGCCGCGATCCAGCTGCCCGCCACCCGCAGTCCGATGCGCAGCCAGAACGGATGGGGAGGTGGGGCGCCAGGGTCAGCAGGGTCACGAGGGCGGCAAGCACCGCGACACCGCCCGCCAGGGCCGCAGGGGCCCCGGCATGGGAGGCCTGGGCCGATCCATGGACCAGGCCGGACACCAGCCCCGCCGCCAGCGCCAGGACCGTGATCGCCCTGGGGCCCAGCGGCACCTGCAGTGCCGCCAGGAGGCCCGCCAGCAGCAAAGCGATGCTGGTGGGCCAGCCCGACCCCCACGGCAGCGGCCACCCCAGACCGACCAGACCCCCCAGCCACCAGGCCAAAGGGAGGGTCCAGCGCAGCCGGGCAACCTGGGCGGCCCCGTTCTGAACCGCCAGCACGGACAGCGCACAGACGAGCAAGGGATCCGATGGGGTGAGCAGCAGGCGGGTGGCGCCATCGAGGACGCCGCCCACCCCTATGGGCACCGTGTGGGCCGCCGCCGGGGGCGTCCACAGAAACACGGCCGCCAGGGCGGCCAGGGCAGCGGCCGGCGGAACCCAGGCAGACCATCCCCTCCGGGACCGGCGACCGGGGGCCCTCACGTCAGGGCCCGTTCCAGAAAGAAGAGCCCCGTCAGGGCCACACCCCCACCGGCGGCCTGTACGAAGCGGCGGCCGCCCCGCCAGCGACGGGTCTCGCCGATCAGGATCCCGCCCAGGTGGAGCAGACCGGTGGCCACCACGAAGGCCAGGCTGTAGAGCAGAGCATTGCTGCCAGGCGGCAGCTCGCTGCCGTGGGCATGGCCATGGAAGATCGCGAAGGCACTCACGATCAAGGCGGCCAGCCAGAGGGGAGCCCGCACCTCGAACAGCACCATCAGACCCAGCACCACCCCCGAGAGGGCGATGCCGGTCTCCACCCCGGGGATCGGCACCCCCAGCAGGCCGAGCAGGCCGCCGACAGCCATCACCAACGGGAAGGCCACGGGCAGCGCCCAGAGGGCAGGAGGCCCCAGCACCGACCCCCAGAGCCCCACGCTCACCATGGCCACCACGTGGTCGGGTCCGGTGAGTGGATGCAGGAATCCGGCCGTGAGCCCCGCGCCGTGGACCGCTTCAGAGTGGGCGAGAGCGGCCGGAGCCCAGAGGGCCGCTCCTGCCCCGAGGGCCAGGGCCGGCAGAACGCCGCCCCGCCTCATGTCGGCCGGCAGGTGAGCACCAGCTGATCCCGGTGCACCACCGCATCCCCCACCGCCCCCAGGCGGCGGCGCACTTCCTCACTGCTCAGCCCCATGATCCGGCGCAGTTCCTCGCTGCTGAGGGTGCTCAGGCCCCGGCCCAGCTCCCGGCCGTCGCTGGCCAGCACCCGCACCGCATCCCGTCGGGAGAAGTGCCCCTCCACCCGGCGGATGCCCACCGCCAGCAGGGAAGCCCCCTGCTGCAGCAGAGCTCTCTCGGCGCCGGCATCCACCTGCACGCTGCCCTTCACCAGCAGGGCGTGGGCCAGCCAGCTCTTGCGGTCGGCCAGGGGGGTGGTGCTGGGCTGGAACACCGTGCCCACCTTCTGCCCTGCGAAGAGCGCATCAAGCACCGCAGGGTCGCGGCCATCGGCCAGGCGCACCCGGATGCCGCTGGAGGTGGCGATGCGGGCCGCCGCCAGCTTGGTGGTCATGCCGCCGGTGCCCCACTGGCCACCGCCTTCGGCCACATGGCTGAGGCGTTCCAGTTCGGCCAGATCCCGTACCTCCTCGATCGGCTGGGCACGGGCATCGGTGCGGGGATTGCCGGAATAGAGCCGGTCGACGTCGGTGAGCAGCACCAGCTCGTCGGCCCCGATGGCCACCGCCACCAGCGCCGAAAGGGTGTCGTTGTCGCCGAAGCGCAGTTCGTCGGTGGCCAGGGTGTCGTTCTCGTTCACCACCGGCAGCACGCCCCAGGCCAGCAGCTGCTCCAGGGTGCGGCAGGCGTTCCTGTAGCGGCGCCGGGAGGCCAGATCGCTGCGGGTGAGCAGCACCTGGGCCACCGCCAGGCCTCTCACGGCAAAAGCGTCCTGATAGAGGGCCATCAGCCGCCCCTGCCCCACGGCGGCGGCCGCCTGCAGGGCCACCACCTCGGTGGGGCGCCTGCCGAACCGGAGGGCCTCACAACCCAGGCCCACGGCGCCGCTGGTCACCAGGGCCAGCCGGTCGCCCCGACGCTGCTGCCGGCTGAAGCTGGCCGCCAGATCGGCGATCACCGCGGCCGTGGGCCGCTCGGGGGTGCCCCGCAGCAGGCTGGTGCCCACCTTGATCACACGCCGCAGGCCGCCGTCTCCGCCCTCCGCCGTGGAGACCGCCATCAGCCCGGAACGGAGCCCACCCAGCGGGCCATGCGCAGCTCCAGGTCCTGAAGCCGGTCCTGCCGGCAGGGTTCCCCATCGGGGTCAATCGGCTTCACCAGCACGGTGAACAGTCCCATGCGGTTGCCCACCAGCACGTCGGTGAACAGCCGGTCGCCCACCAGGGCCACCTGGGCAGGGGGGAGCCGCAGGTCCTGCAGCACCCGCCGCAGGGCGGAGCGACGCGGCTTGCCCGCTGAGGTGGTGTAGGGCAGTCCGATGGCCTCAGCCACCGCACCGATGCGGCGTCGGGAGGGATTGTTGCTGAGCAGATGGAGGGGGAGCCGTTCGCGGGCATGGCGCAGCCAGAGCTCGGCCTGGGGGGGCAGGGTGGCCTGGCGGCGGGGCAAGAGGGTGCGATCCACATCCAGCACCAAGGCGCGGATGTCCCGGTCGAGGAGCTCCTGCAGGGGAAGGTGGGCCAGGGTCGTCCCCAGCAGCCAGTCGGGGGTGAGCAGATCCCGGAGCATCAGTCGTCGCTCTCCCGATCATCGAGCTCCGCCTCGATGCGGGGCTGAACCCGTTCGAATTCCTCCCCTTCCACCATCACCGCATCGGTCCCGTCCATACGCGCCACCACGAAGAAGGGATCCAGGGGGATGTAGAGGCCGTACTCCTCGTCCCCGGCCATGAAGCTCACCAGCAGCTCGTAGGTCTCGCTGTCGTCATCGCCCTCCTCGTCCTCCAGCTCGTCGGGATCGGGCTCCTCCAGTTCACCGCTGACGGTGAGGGTGACGGCGGAGCGCACCAGAGTGAGATCGTGCTCCTGAAGCACCACATCGGCCACTGACAGCACCGGTTCGGTGGCATCAAGGGTCTCGATCAGTTCCGGGTCGTCGTCCTCCTGCAGCCGGAACAGGCACACCGGAGTGTCCACCGGCGTCAGCAGAGCGTAGTCGTGGCCATCGAGGGGGATCAGCTGCTCCAGGAAACACAGCAGCTGCCGGCCGCTCCCGTCCCTCACCAGCACGGTGGGCACTTCGCCGGAGCCCGTCATGGCAGGAGGGTCGGAGGGCATCGGGGAGGGGCGGGTGTTCTCAGAATGGAGCAGCGTCGGCCGCTGTGCCCGAAGCGATGGCCGCCGGGGCGACCGGATCGGCCGTGATCGCTGCCGGGGCCAGGGGTTCCGGGCCCTCCCGCAGCCACTGCTCCAGCAGCAGGGCCGCCGCCACGCTGTCGAGCCGGCCGCTGCGATCACCGTGCAGACCGAAGCGCTCGCCCGCCTCCCAGCTGCTGGCATGCTCATCCACCCAGGCCAGGGGCAGGCCGCGACCCAGGGCCTCCAGGGCCCTGGCCAGCCTGAGGCCATAGCGGCGGCAGTGGACCGCCTGGGGGGTGGGACGCTGGGCGGCGTCGAGGGGGAGCCCCACCACCAGGGCCTCCACCCGGCGCTGGTGCACCGTGGCCAGCAACCGGGGCAGATCGGCGTCGAAGTCTCCCCGCACCAGAGCGGGCAGGGCCGAGACCGTGAGACCCAGGGGATCGCAACCGGCCAGGCCGATGCGGCGGTGGCCCACATCCAGGGCCAGGACCGAGCGGGGCCGGGGCGCTCTCATTCAGCGCGGTGCCTGGGGCAGGCCGGAGGGGGGTGCCGCCGGAACGGACCCGAGGGGACCGCTGGGGGTGGGCATGGGCCGCCGCCTCGGCTGAAGCTTCTCCAGGACCGCCTCGATGCGACGGACCGCCTGCCTGGCGGGCTGACCCTCCTGGCGCCGCCAGACGCTGCGGGCCATCAGGACCTCCTCGCCGTGGGCCTCGGCCCCCAGGGCCTGCAGCCAGGCCTGTCGGGCCGTGTCGGTCACTTCGCAACGCAGCCAGAGGCAGGTACCGCCCCTGGCGAGGCGGTGGAGCAGCGCTTCAGCGGCGGGCCCCAGCAGATGGCCCCAGCCGGGGTGGATGCTGAGTTCCACGCCCCGTCCGCCGCCGGGATGCTCATCGAGCCAGCGCAGGCCGGCCACCGCCTCGTTGCGCATGCCGTCCAGCAGCATCCAGCCATGGGTCCGGCTCTGGTCGAGCAGATCCTCGATGCGACGATCCTGCAGCTGGCGCAGGTGGGCCGGGCAGGCGGCCTGCTCCAGATGCCACAGCAGAGAGGCTGTACGGCGATTGAGCGGTCGGAGCTGGAGATCGCTGGGAAGGGGGGGGGCGACCCGATCCGCCGTGGGCTGCCACCGCCACAGCCGGTCGGTGCGCTGAGGCTGGAAGCCCTGCTCCCGCAGGGTGGCCAGCCGCGGGGTGTCGAGGCTGGAGGCCGTGGCGATCCAGCTGGCGGCACCTTTGACCCGGCCGATGGCCTGGCGCAGCAGATCTCCGCTCAGGGCCGCCCGTCCGGGGGCGGAAGCGCCTTCGCCGGCCGTCAGGGCCAGCCGCAGATGCTGCACCTGCCAGCAGGTGCCGCTGCGGTTGAGCCGGCGGCTGACGATCAGGCCCAGCACCTGCTGGCGGGTGAGCCCCTGCCGCTGCAGGGCCACCAGCACCTGGGCCGCCAGGGGTCGGTGACCGGTCAGGGCCGACAGCAGCTTCTCCGGCAGGGCCAGAAGCAGGGAACGCTGCAGAAGGGGCTGGAGGGGGAGGAAAGCCGGGTCGTCGAGCAAAGGCAGATGCCAGCCCTGGAGGGGCTCGACGGACCAGCTCGGGGAGGTTCTGCCTTTGGCAGGCACTGGCACGGCAGGCACTGGCACGGCAGAAAAGGACGGAACGGAGACGGCGGCCAATCGGAAAGAGGCCTTCAGGTTCGTATTCTACGCCGGACGCACCAGCACGAGCGGGGTGCGCTCGTTGGCGTTTCCGGCCGGGTTCGGTCGCAGGGCCCGCATCAGCAGCGCCTCGTCGGTGCCGGCGCTGGCGGCCAGCACCTTCACCCGGCCCAGATCGTTCACGTCCACCACCGCCACCGCCACGCCGAGGGCGGACGCCATCCGCTGGCACCAGGCGGCCGGTCGGTCGGGGCCCAGCACGATGGTCTGGTCGTAGGGCGGGGTGGTTCCGGTGATGTCGTCGATCAGGCGGGCCTGTTCGCCGGCCAGCCGGTAGAACCAACCCTTGCTGCCCATCAGCTTCAGGCTGGTGCCGGTCAGCCAGGCGCAGAGCACCCGCGCCGGCCCGGAAAGATCGATCAGGGTCTGAAGGCCGCAGGCCGTGGCCAGGCTGCTGGTGGGGTGGAACACCCGGCAAAGCAGGCGGGCCAGGAAGGAAGGCTCCACCGTGGAGGGGTGCAGATACCGTCCCTGGATCACCGCCAGAGGTGTCTCACCGATGGTGAGCACATCGCCGGGCCGCAGCAGACCGTCGGTGTAGCGATTCAGCACCTCCAGGGGATCGTCCAGAACCCCCAGCAGGTGGGTGCGCACCGGCAGCACGCGGCAGCCTTCCCCCTCCCTCCAGCCCGGCGCCCCCGGGTCGCCGGGTTCGGGCCTCTGCAGCGGCAGCAGGATCCCCTGGCGCCGCTGCAAGCGACCGAAAGGTCCGTAGTTCACCCAATGAACGTCCATCCAGAGGGTGTCGAGCATCGACTCCAGATCCACCCCCGACGGTCCGATCAGGTGGAGCCGGATGTGGGCGGCGGTGGACTTGCGGCTTTTGACGATGTAGGCCGCCCAGTAGCCGTCGGGGCGGGCCTCCTCATCGGGATGCAGGGGGGTGATGTGCAGCTCGTGCCGCACCTGGCTGACGTCGCCGCGCCCCAGCAGGGTGGGCACCACGGTGATCTCCGGCACCATCACCTCCATGCGTGGATGGGGGTTGCGGATGAGGATCTCACCGGTGATCTCCAGTCCCTGGGCCCGGCGCCGCACCTGGAATGTCCCGGGCGACAGCTGCAGGGGCGAGGCCGGCCGCAGGCGGTGGCGCAGTTCGAGCACCAGCAGCCCCAGGCCGAACAGGAGCAGCAGGACCAGCAGCAGGGAAACGGGATACGGCAAGCCGATGCATCGGGGAATGTCCGGCCGGAGCGTAGATGCACCCGCGGACCTAACTTCGTCCCGACGGAACCGGCAGGGCCACTGGCATGCGCAAGACCTTCGTGCTGGACACCAACGTGCTGCTGCATGATCCCCAGGCCCTGACCCGCTTCCAGGACAATCAGGTGGTGATCCCGATCGAGGTGGTCGAGGAGATCGACCGGTTCAAGCGGGATCCCTCCGAGAAGGGCCGCAACGCCCGCCAGGTGTCACGCCTGCTGGATGAACTCCGCAAGCTGGGCAACCTGGCCGAGGGGGTGCCGATCAACGGAGACAGCGGCGGCAACCTGAAAGTGGTGTTCTGCCGCAGCGAAACCCTGCGCCAGCTGCCACCGGAGCTGAAGGCGGGCAACGGTGACAACAACATTCTGGCGGTGGCTCTTGAGCAGCGCCTGCAGGAGGTGATGGGAAGTGAACCCCCGGTGGTGCTCGTCACCAAGGACACCAACCTGCGCATCAAGGCCGATGCCGTGGGCCTGATCGCCCAGGACTACACCACCGACAAGGTGGATATGGCGGATCTGTACCCAGGGTTCTGCGAACGCTGGGTGAGCTCCGAGCAGATGGACCAGGTGAAGTCAGGCGAAGGTCTGGTGGCGGACACTATCCCGGAGCAACCTTCGCCTGTCTCAGCGCTGCAGGCGAACGAGGGGGTGACCCTGATCGATCTGGCCCAGCCGGCCCATACCCTGCTCACCCGCTACAACGGCCGCACCGGCACCCTGCAGCCGCTGCAGAAATCCTTCAAGGCGAAGATGGGCCGGATCCAGCCCCGCAACCGGGAGCAGTCCTTCGCCCTCGATCTGCTGCTCGACCCTGCGGTGGCCCTGGTGACGCTGGTGGGCAAGGCCGGCACCGGCAAGACGCTGCTCGCCCTGGCGGCGGGTCTGCACCTGGTGGCCGATGAGCACCTCTACGAACGCCTTCTGGTGACCCGGCCGGTGATCTCCCTGGGCAAGGAGATGGGCTTCCTGCCCGGAGACCTGGAAGAGAAGATGGCTCCCTGGATGCAGCCCATCGTCGACAACCTGGATTTCCTGCTCGGTGGTGAGGACGCCCAGCCTGTGCGGGGGGGGAAGCGCACACCCCGCAGCAACTGGAGCGATCTCAAGGGCATGGGCCTGCTGGAGGTGGAGGCGATCAGCTACATCCGCGGCCGTTCCATTCCCCGCCAGTTCATGGTGGTGGATGAAGCCCAGAACCTCACCCCCCACGAGGTGAAGACCATCGTGACCAGGGTGGGCGAGGGCACCAAGATCGTGCTCACCGGAGATCCTTACCAGATCGACAATCCCTATGTGGACGCGGAGAGCAATGGTCTCACCTGGCTTGTGGAACGCTTCAAGGGGCAGCTGCTATCCGGCCACATCACCCTGATGCGGGGCGAACGCTCCGAACTGGCCGAACTGGCGGCCAACCTTCTCTGAGCCAGGCGAACGATGCCAGGAATCCTGGCACCACGGCTCAGAAGAATTGACAGACCAGGTCGCCATCGGTCGCCACCGTGATCCGGACCCGGCGGTCTGACGGGGACGCTGGGACGCCCAGGCACTTCACCCCGGACGCGTCGCCTGTCCAGGACCGGCTGTTGATCCGAAGCAGGACCCGACCGTCGCAGGTACGAGCGCTTCCATTGGATGGCTGAATGACGCTCTGGGCAAGGCCTGACTTGCTGCCGACGGCGCATTGCTTGGCCAGGGCAAGGGTTTCGTAAATGATGGCGGCGGCATCCGCTGACGTTCTGGATCGAAGGTACTGGGGAATCACCACAGCGGAGAGCACCCCGACGATGGCCACCACGACCATCAGCTCCATGAGGGTGAAGCCGCCGCGGGGGCTGATCCGCAGCAGAGAAGGCCTGGAGAGGGGTCTGATCAAACTGGAGAGCAAGGCAGAACGGGGAACGGGCAGGAAGGGACGCCAGGGGAACGGCGCCGTTCCCCTGGCGTCCGACCTATTCTCTCATCCCGCACTCAGGAAAGGTCAGGAGTCATTCCATCTCTTGCTCAGGATTGCCACCGGCCTCCCTCACACCATCCGCTCGGGCCTGACAACCCGGTCGAACTCTTCCCCGCTGATCTCCCCCAGCACCAGGGCCGCTTCCCTGAGGCTCAGCCGGTGACGGTGAGCATGCCTGGCGATGGCACAGGCCCGGTCGTAGCCGATCGCCGGTGTCAGGGCCGTCACCAGCATCAGGCTGCGGTCTCGCTGCGCTTCGATGTGGGCCACATCGGCCTGGAGCCCCTCGATGCAGAACTCCCGGAAAGCGGCGGCACTCCCTGCCAGCAGGCCGATGCTCTCGAGCAGGTTGTGGGCGATCAGCGGCTTGAACACGTTGAGTTCGAAGTTCCCCTGGCTCGCCGCCAGCTGCACGGCGGTGTTGTGGCCCATCACCTGCACCGCCACCATGGTGAGGCTCTCGCACTGGGTGGGGTTCACCTTGCCGGGCATGATGCTGGAGCCTGGTTCGTTCTCCGGCAGCACCAGCTCGCCGAGACCGCAGCGGGGCCCGCTGGCCAGCCAGCGGATGTCGTTGGCGATCTTCATCAGGCTGCCCGCCAGCACCGTGAGGGCGCCGTGGGCCGCCGCCAGGCCCTCCTGGCCCGCCAGGGCCTGGAATTTGTTGGGGGCACTGGTGAAGGGCAGTCCGAGGCGCTCGGCCAGCCGGGCCGCCACCGCCTCACCGAAGCCGGCGGGCGCATTCAGACCGGTGCCCACCGCCGTGCCGCCGATGGCCAGCTGCAGCACCTGGGGCAGGGTGGCCCGCAGACCGGCCAGGCCCAGTTCCAGCTGGGCGGCGTAGCCACCGAATTCCTGGCCCAGGCTCAGGGGCACCGCATCCTGCAGGTGGGTGCGGCCGATCTTGATCACCCCGGCGTAGGCCTCGGCTTTGGCCCGCAGGGCGTCGATCAGCGCCTCCAGGCTTGGAATCAGCCGCTCGTGCAGTTCGATCGCCACGGCCATGTGCATGGCCGCCGGGAAGGTGTCGTTGCTCGACTGACTCAGGTTGACGTGGTCGTTCGGGTGGACCGGCGTCTTGCTGCCCAGCACCCCGCCGGCGGCGGCGATGGCCCGGTTGGCGATCACCTCGTTGACGTTCATGTTGGTCTGGGTGCCCGAACCTGTCTGCCAGACCTTCAGGGGAAACTCCCCGTCGAGGCGGCCTCCCGCCACCTCCTCGGCCGCCGCCACGATCAGGGCCGCCAGGGACTCGGCCAGCCCCCCCCTGGCGGCATTCACCTCGGCGCAGGCGGCCTTGAGATGGCCGAAGGCATGCACCAACGCGATCGGCATCAATGCACCGAAGGGAAAATTGCGCAGGGAACGCTGGGTCTGGGCACCCCAGAGATGAGCCGCCGGGACCTCCACCGGGCCGAGGCTGTCGGTTTCGATGCGGGTGGCCTGCATCAGCGGGATGCCACCACTTCACTGTTCAGCTCGTTGAAGCTGAGGGTGGCGCTGCTGCCGGCCCCGGGGGCCATCGGGATGCCGGTGGCTTCACTCACGACGGTGTTGATGGCATCGACGCTCACCTGGCCATGCCGATCGAAGACGACCCGGCCGCTGCCGTCGATCACGACGACCTGGGGAATCAGGCCATCCCAGTAGTGGGCCGGATCGGCCGGCCCGCCATCGGGTCTGTTCTGAAGGGGATCGGTGACCAGAGGGATCAGGTCGATCCTGTTGCCCCAGAGCCGCTGCAGCTCCGAGACCACCGGCGCGAACTGCTTGCTGACGCCGCTGTCGTCGAGGTAGTAGATCATCACCGCCACCCGATGGGCCTCCAGGGACTGGGCCAGGCTGCTGCGTGGCGGAACCAGGGAACCGTTGCCTGCGTAGAGGGCGAAGATGTTGCCGTCGTAGCGGTCGTCGTCGAGGCTGGCCCCGGCAGGACCCGGTGCCCAGACCAGACCCATGGACACGATCAGCAGCAGGGCCCACAGGCCGGTGAAGGTGCGGGTCAGTGAACGGGGCAAGGGGCAGTGGGCAACTGCGGTCATTGTGCCGCGGGGGCCTGGCCGTCTCAGCCGCCCTTGAGGCTGCGGCCCATCCCCTGCACGATGCCGCGGCCCACCAGCCCGATGGCCTTCCCCACCACCTGGGTCAACAGCACGACCAGAAGATCCCCCAGGCGCCTGAGCAGGTTCTGGAGCTGGGGTGCCAGGGCATCGCGCGCTTCCAGAACCAACGTGACCGTCTGCTGCACCCAGCCCAGCTGCCGAAGTTCGGCATCGCGGGGTTCGGTGAGATCGACGCACTCGATCGCGCCTGGACCGAGACGGAACAGGGGGCGGCGGCTCTCGTAGAGGTGGATCGGCCGATCGACCCAGCTGTTCCAGCGCTGCTGGGCATTGAGCTGGTTGCGCAGCCGTTCCAGATTGCGGGTGGCGAGCAGCTCGGGACGCAGCAGGTAACGGCGCAGCTCGGGCCATTCGGCGCAGGCCGCCAGCACCTCGGCGCTGATCAGCTCGGCGCTGCGCACCAGCCAGTTGCTCAGCAGCAGCTCCAGGTAAAGCACGGCCTGGGGTTCATCGGGGGCCAGCAGCTGGCCCTCCACCAGCAGGGGCCGGGCCTGCAGCAGGGGTGACAGCATGGCGCCGGGGTCCGGCAGCTCCTGGTCTTCCCCATCGAACTCGCTGCGCCGGATCAGGGTTTCGGCCACCGGGCACAGCTTTCCCTCCATGGGCAGCTGCACGTAGGAGCCGGCCATCTGACGCAGGGCCTGCTGGCGCAGTTCGGGTTGCAGCTCCCGCCAGAGCGGCTCCAGCCGCTCGCCGCGGGGATCGTCCTGCAGCACCCGGCGGCGCAGCCGCTCGAACTGCTCCAGCAGCCCGAGCAACAGGTCGCTGCGGCGGGAGGGATGGAGACCGTCGAGGGCGAGCAGCTGGCCGCTGTTGTTGCTGGGGCCGGCGGCGGCGGCCTCGCTGAGCCGGGCCCGGAGGGCCTCCCAGAGTCCGTCGGCGGTGCGCTGCCGCAGGGTGATGGACACCGCGGATCCGGCGGGGAGGGCCTGGGGATCGGTGGGAACCGCCGCGGCGGGGGCTTCGGTGAGGGGCTGGCTCCAGGCCATGGCGATCGGTCCCCAGAGCCAGAGCAGCAGCCGCCGTGCCATCCGCAGCTCCCGCACCCGACCCTGCAGCAGCAGCAGGGGCAGCAACCGGTCCGGGGGCGGATCGAGAAGCCGCAGACACAGACGCAGTTCGGCGTCGATCTGCTGCAGACCGCTCAGCAGCAGCCACTGGCCCAGCCCCAGGGGTGGAGCGGCGGCGGCCTCTCCGGCCTGAGGCCCCGGAGCGATGGACAGGACACGACCTCCTGCCAGCACCGTGGCGACGGCCTCCCTGAGGCCCTCCGCATCCACCTGCTCGATCAGCCCCTGGGCGGGCAGCTGCAGCAGGAAATCGGAGGCATAGCGGTGCCCCGGGGGGAGCAGCAGCAGCAGCGGCGCCGGGTGCCAGCGCTCCAGCAGCCGGCGCGTCTCGGCATCGAGGGCCTGGGGCTCCGGTGGGCTGGCGAGACACCAGAGGATCAGCCGGGGGGAAATCTGCGGATCCTCGCTGGCCACCACCTGGCCGCAGGGAGGATCCTGCTGCAGCCAGCTGACGATCCCGGCCCGCTCCAGAGGTTCGGCGAACAGCAGCAGCTGGGGGAGGGGCTGTGCCGGTCGACGACTCACGTTGCCTGGAGGGGGGTGACGTGACAGTAACGAAGCCGGAGACATTTCTCCAGTGCCGGTGGCTCAGCTCCTGCGACGGCGACCGGAAAGATGCAGGGTGTAGGACTCGATCGCGAAGCCGGTGTGCTGCTCGATCTGGCGGAGCAGCTCATCGGGAAGGAGCACATCCAGATCCAGAATCTCTCCGGATTCCGTGCAGGTCAGATGGCTGTGGGGATCGGAGCGATAACCGTAGAGCCGCCCCGTGGCGCGGTCGAGACATTCGATCATCCCCGCCGATTGCAGCGCCTCCAGGTTCTGGTAGACGGAAGTGTGGCCGATGTTGCGGCCCTGATCATTGAGCTTTTCGAAGATGTCCCGGGCGCTGAGATGGCTTTTCTCGGCCCACAGCAGATCCAGCACCATGCGCCGCTGGCGGCTCAGCCGCATGCCCAGTTCACGGCATCGCCGGTAGACCCCATCCACCCCGTCGAGGGCCGCTGCCTGGCTGGTCGGCGAGGGGTCGATGGTGGGAACGGGAGGCAAAAGGTGCCGCAAGACACATTGAGTCTGTTATAGAGCAGTCGGCCGGGAACCGGCATGGCATCCCGACGACCTCCTGAGCCATAGACGTCAGGCGATCGGCAACTGGAGGGGATCCTGGAGCCGCTGCTCTCCGATGGCCTGAAGTGCTTCGGCCAGATCCACCCGGCCGTCATAGAGAGCACGGCCCACGATCACCGCTTCCACGCCCAGGGGCTCCAGGCTCAGCAGGCTGAGCAGGTCGGTGAGACAACCCACCCCACCCGAGGCGATCACCGGGATCGAGGAGGCCTGGGCCATGGCGCGCAGGGCCGCCAGGTTGGGGCCTTCCAGCGTGCCGTCGGTGGCGATATCGGTGCTGACGATCGCGGCCACGCCGCTGCCTTCCAGGCCGGCGGCCAGGGCGGTGGCCTCCACCGTGCTCTGCTCGATCCAGCCGCGGGTAGCGACCCTGCCGGCGTTGGCGTCGATGCCCACCACGATCCGGCCCGGATGGCGGGCGGCCAGGCGGCGCACCAGCGCCGGGTCTTCGACGGCCAGCGTGCCCAGGATCACCCTGTCCAGGCCCCAGCCCAGCAGCTCTTCAGCCCGTTCGGCCGAGCGCACCCCGCCCCCCAGCTGCACGGGAATCGACAGGGCCGCGCTGATCGCCCGCACCGTGCCGTCGTTGCAGGGCTCCCCGCGCCGGGCCCCATCCAGATCCACCAGGTGCAGCCGGGTGGCTCCCTGCCGTTGCCATTCCAGGGCCTGGGCCACCGGGTCGTCGCTGAAGCGGGTGACCCGGTCGTAATCGCCCTGATGCAGACGCACGCACTGCCCGTCGAGCAGATCGATGGCGGGAATCACTTGCATGGGAGGAGGGGAGAATGCCGGCCAGGGGCTCCATCCTCCGCCAGGGTCCCACCCGCCCGATGACCCTGCCTGCTCCTGAGCTCAGTTCAGACGACTGGCGCCGCCTCAGGGACGCCCTGCGCTACCAGGGCCGCGACCTGCATCACCGCTCCTACGCGGTGGATGCCCGCCGCCGTGAACTGCTGTGGGAGGAGATGGACCGCTGCCTGGCCCTGGCGGATCGCATCGAGCAGCACCTGGAGGCCGAAGACGGCTGAGGCACTGCCGTGCCGGGCGACCGACCCGCGTCTAGCTTGCCGCCATCCGCCGGCGACGGCGCTCACCAGGCTTTCGCCCCCCTTCGATGTCGCCGCTGCGGCTCCCGCTCGTCCTGCTGCTGATCGGCTGCTGCGGCCCGGCGTCGGCCGAGCCCCTGACGCCTCCTCCCCTGAAGGCGCCGGCCCCCCCCGGGTCCGTGATCCCGCCGATCGGGGCGGCGGATCGGCGGCTGGAAGCCGCTCTCAGGGCCCGGCTGTTCGCCGGCCCGGTGGCGACCCCCCCGGCGGCGGCCGGTGATCCCGATCACACCGAGTGGGAACAGGCCCGGGCCACGGCCCAGCGTCCGTCCTGCATGGAGGTGGGACCGCTGCGCTATCTGCACAACCGGATCGATCTGGACGGTGATGGCCAGCTGGAGACCATGGCGGTGGTGGTGGGCTCCTACGCCTGCGCCAGCAGTGGCTGCACCCTGATGGTCTTCCGAGAAGGGGGCGGCCGTCTGGAGCTGGTGACGGAGAACGGCCTGTTCCAGTCGCCCCTGAAGGTGATCAGCCGGCGCCATCGCGGCTGGCTGGATCTCACCTTGCCTGGAAGCCTGCACGGGGCCCCCGACGGGGTGATGGAGCTGCTCTTCGATGGCGGCAGCTATCGGCCGGTGCCATGGGCGGGGGCGACGGAGGCCCAGGCCCCTCCCCCTGGAACGGTGGTGCTGGAACTGCTGCCCCTGCCGTTCGAACGGCTGGGCCAGCCCCTTCCCTGCGGATCCTGAGCCGCACCGGCCGCTTGAATGGCAGGCACCGACGCGGCACGGCGATGAGAATCCTGGTGATGGGCGGCACCCGCTTCGTGGGGCGGCCCCTGGTGGCCCGGCTGCTGGGCGCGGGCCATGAGCTCACCCTGTTCACCCGCGGGCGCAACCCGGTGCCCGCGGGGGTGGAGCATCTGCAGGGCGACCGCGCCAGCGCCGAGGGCCTCGCGGCTCTCCAGGACCGTCCTTTTGAGGTGATCGTCGACAGCTCCGGCCGCACGCTCGAGGACACCCGCCGGGTGCTGGAGCGCACCGGGCCGCCCTCCCACCGCCTGGTCTACGTCAGTTCGGCCGGGGTCTACGCCGACAGCGAGCGCTGGCCCCTCGATGAGGATGCTGCCACCGATCCGGCCAGCCGCCACGCCGGCAAGGCCGAGACCGAGGACTGGTTGCGAGGCGAGGGCATCCCCTTCACCAGCTTCCGGCCCACCTACATCGTCGGCCCGGGCAACTACAACCCGGTGGAGAGCTGGTTCTTCGATCGCCTCGTCCACGGGCATCCGGTGCCCCTGCCCGGCGATGGCAGCACGATCACCCAGCTGGGCCACGTGAGTGACCTGGCCGCCGCCATGGCCCGCTGCATCGAGGTGGAGGCGGCCACCAACCGCATCTACAACTGCACCGGTTCCCAGGGCGTCACCTTTCTCGGCCTGGTGCAGGCGGCCGCGCGGGCCTGCGGCAGGGATGCGGCGGCGGTGGAGATCCGCCGTTTCGATCCGGCGGGCCTCGACAAGAAGGCCCGCAAGGGCTTCCCGCTGCGCATGGCCCACTTCCTCACTGACACCCACCGGGTGCGGCGGGAGCTGGCCTGGGAGCCGGCCTACGACCTGGAGGCCACCCTGGCGGACAGCTACGCCAACGATTACGCCCTGCGACCGGCCGGCACGCCCGATTTCAGCGGTGATGCGGCGTTGCTGGGGTGAGGGGCCCTGAGGGCTGGCCTATGCCATCTGCCTATGCAGGCGCTAGATTGTTGGGCTGATCCTTGCCACAGGCCTGGCCATGGCTGCAGCCCGTATCGCCAGTGTGTTCCGCAACGGCCGCAATCAGGCGATTCGTTTGCCACGCGACATGGAAGTCGATGCCGATCAGGTGCTGATCGAGAAGCACGGTGATGTGCTCACCATCCGACCCAGGCCCAGGGGCTGGCAGGAGTACTTCGCATCCGCCACCAGGCTGGATGCTTCCTTCCCCGCTGATATCGACGACGTTGACGTGGAGTCCGATGGGGAGGGTGCGTGAGCCCGGCCACACCGCTGGCCTACATGCTCGACACCAACGCCTGCATTCATGTCATGACGGGCCGGGTGGAGGGAGTCAGGAAACGCCTGAGCCGGATTCCGCCCCAGCAGGTGAGCATCTCGGCGGTGGTGCTGGCGGAGCTGCGTTTCGGCATCCATGCCTCCGCTGCAGAACGCCGTCCAGGCAATCTGCAGGCTCTGAACGATTTTCTGGCCATGGTGGCGGTGCACGACTGGCCTGCCGAGGCTGCCGATCTCTACGGCCAACGTCGTGCCGCACTCAAAGCCCAGGGACTTCCCATCGGATCCAATGATCTGCTGATCGGTTGCCATGCCCTCCACCTGGGGAGGGTTCTGGTGACGCAGAACCTGCGGGAGTTTGAGCGCCTGGAGGGCCTGAACGTGGAAAGTTGGGTGGATTGAGTCATCCCTGAGCTCAAGCTGGGCGTGATTGATGTCGGGCAGGTTGCTGACCCAGGGCATCGCATGGGAGAGCAGGCAGATCGCAACGAGCGATTCACCGGCCAGAACAGCCTGCAGCCCGTGAATGGAGCCACCAGGCGGGAGTACCGGGGCGTGAACGTGCTGATGCTCTGGGCTGCTGCTGAGATCACCGGCTACCAGGACGGCCGATGGGCGAGCTTCAAGCAGTGGCAGCAGATTGGGGCCCAGTTGCGCCGGGGTGAGAAGGGAACGCCGATCGTCTTCTTCAAGGAGCTGCAGCGACGAGGCGGCGCAGCGGCGGACGGGCCGATCAGCGACCAGTTCGAGGGGGCCGCCGCCGAGGCCACCAAGCCAGGCACCTTCCTCATGGCCAAGACCAGCTACGGCTTCAACGCGGCCCAGGTGGAAGGCGACATGCCGCCACAGCGGCCCGAGCTGCCGGGCCTGGCGGTGCGGCTGGAGAGCGCCGAGCGCTTTGTCGCTGCCACAGGGGCGGTGATCGTCCATGGCGGGGATCGGGCCTTCTACAAGCCCGCAGAAGTCCGCATCCAGCTGCCGCCGCCGGAGCAGTGCCGCAGCAGCGAGGGGTATTACGCCACGGCGCCGCACGAGCTGACCCACTGGAGCGGGCACAAGAGCCGTCTGGACCGGGACCTCCCGAAGCGCTCGTAGCGCGGCACCAGGGGATAGGCCCTGGGGGTGTCGGCCAGGGCCTGGCAGCGATCCAGCAACTCTTCGGTGAACGTGACGCCCCTGGTCGGGTTGTCGGTTGCGATGAAGCGGCGAATGGCGAGCAGATCAGCTTTCGCCGCCGCCGTGATCACCACCCTCATGCGGCTGGAGGGCCGTCAGCGGCAGCGCCGCGCAGCTCCCGGCGCAGCGCTTCAATCTCCTGCACCCGCCCCGCCTCGGCGTCGGCCAGGCCAAGGGCCATGGCCCCATCGAGCCGCTCCAGACGGCGCTCCCGCTCCATCAGGCCGCGCAGGGCCTCGCGGATGATCTCACTGTTGGAGCCATAGAGGCCGGAATCCACCTTCTGGCGGATGAAGCTGGCCATCTCCGGCGGCAGGGTGATCGAGAGCTTTTCAGCCGATTGCATCGCACATCCTCCGCTCCTGGCTCCGCTCCTGGCTTGCGCCGGGCAGAGAGCAGCATGAAATACTATGAAGTGCTACTGATTGTTGGGGCCTGAGCTCGCCGCGCATCATCTTTGTCCGTTCTGTCGCCTCCCCTTCTGGGGGACGGGAAGGGGCCGTCAATGCTTCGGGTCTGCCCCAAATGGCCGTGTTGGGCAGCAGGCTTGGAGGGAGAAGGTCACCCAGTCCACCACCTCAGCCCAGCTCGATGCGAAGGTCGCCCAGGGCGGATAGGACCTCTCCGCCCCTGGCTCTCCGAACAAACACAGATGGGGAACGACGCCGCGAAGGATGTGCATGACGTGCACGCGGTCGTCGATGAAATGACCGATCTCCAGCTCTCGACAGATCGAGGCCTTCTCTCCCCGCTGCAGGCAGAAACGCACATGATCTGTGTGCAGGCCAGTGCGCGAGCAGAAATCGACGGACTGCAACCAGGCCAGGGTTCGCTCCTGCATGCGTGGCCCCGCCTTCGAGACGATCCACACATTGCCGTCGCAAGCTGAGCAGAGGTGCCGAATGGCATCGAAGGTGCCAGCACGGGCGGCCTGTTCTGCAGAGGAACTCTGAAGGTTCGTGTCTTCGCCTGTGTCCTCATGGTGATTGCGGACAATCACGCCGCCGAAATCAATCCCAATACGAGCGATCATGTCCTCTCGCAGGAATGCAGCGAGCCTAATCCAGCTGTCACGAACGGGTGTTCGTGGTGATTGGCCGCCGTAAGCAACCCGCCCCTGTGGTGAAGGGCTGCGCACAGGCCTCTACCCCTGCGCGGGCCTGCGGCTAGCATGGTGCGGGTGGCCTCAAGGGCTGCGCAAGTCCGCCTCTTGTCCTTTGGCTCGGCTGCGCCTCCCTTGCCGTGTCGTGGCGGCCTCTTGACCCCACCCGAAGGGGTTCTGGGTCCTTTGCTGCGCCCGTCATGGCGACTGCAGTCCGCCGCTCCGCTCTGGAGCGTCTCGCCTCCCACTCCCGCCGCGATGCGGTGGTGCAAAGGAGGTCCTCAACCCATTTCCGCCCCTGATGACGCCCGGCAATGGCTCCATGCCGCGATCGTCCTTCCAGCCGCCCCAGCCCACCTGTGGCACTCTGACCCCACCACTGAGACCGCCATGGCGGATCGCTCCCAGGACTGGCTCACCCAGGCCCGCGCCGACCTGCTCCAGGCTGATCTGAGTGCAACCAACGGCCACCATGAATGGGCCTGCTTCGCGGCCCATCAGGCGGTGGAGAAGGCCCTCAAGGGGCTGCACCTGTCCCAGGGGCAGCAGGCGTGGGGCCATGGACTGGGCCGGCTGTTCCGGGATCTTCCCGCCGGCACCCAGGCGAGCCTCGCAGCCACCATCAGTGACCTCGCCGATCGCCTGCGCGTTCTCGATGCGCTCTTCATCCCCACCCGCAACCCGGATAGCCTCCCCGATGGAGCCCCTGCCGACCATTTCGGGCGACTGCAGAGTGCCGATGCCCTGAGCCATGCCCGTTCGCTCGTTGACGCCATCGGTGCTGCACTGGCCGGACCCCGACCAGGTGATCCAGGCGACCCGGCACTGGGCTGAACGTCAGGCCGCCGACCACCCGGGCCTGGTCGCCGTAGGCGTCTTCGGTAGCTACGGCCGTGGCGACGCTTCCGTGGGCAGCGATCTGGATCTGGTGCTGATCGATCGCCATGCCCGGGGCCTCCAGCGGGAGCGGCTGCCGCAGTGGCCGCTCGAGCTGCTCCCCCTGGCCTGTGACGCCCTGGTCCTCACCCCGGGGGAATGGCAGGCCCTGCTGGCCCCCGCCGATGGGGTGCCCGACCGGATGGCGACGACGATGCAGCGGGAGTGCCGCTGGCTGTGGGAGCGTTCCTGATCAGTCTCGGTCGGTAGCCCGCAGATACCCCAGCGCCGAGCTGAGGGCCAGCAGCAGGGACGGCCAGAACAGCCACCAGCCGATGCCATGCAGCAGACGCGCCAGCCCCGGCCCGGTGCCCAGGCCCCAGGCCTCGGGCCAGAGCAGCAGCAGCAGGGAGACGAACTGGAGCACCGTCTTGGCTTTCCCCCCCAGCGAGGCCGGTCCGCCGCTGCCCAGCCCGGCCCGCCAGCCGGAGATCAGCAGCTCCCGGGCCAGCAGCAGCCACACGGCCCAGAGGGGCAGGCCACCGGTACGGGCCAGCCAGAGCAGGGGCGCGCTGATCAGGATCTTGTCGGTGAGGGGATCGAGCCGGGCGCCCCACACCGAGCCGCCGCCGGCCCTGCGGGCCAGCAAGCCGTCGACCCAGTCGCTCAGCCCCCCCAGCAGCAGCAGCCCCCAGGCCAGCGCCGGCCGCCCACCGGCCAGGGCCAGCAGCAGGGGCAGCCCCAGCAGGGCCCGTCCGATGGTCAGCAGATCGGCGAGGCGTCGCATGGGGGAAGGTCCGGCGCACCAGCAGAATGCAGCCATCCAGGAGATTCCCCATGGTCGTTGAGCGCAGCGTGGCCGAGGTGATGAGCACGCCGGTGCTGAGCGTGACCACCACCACCCCCCTGCAGGACGCCGTGAAGCTGATGAGCGAGCACCACGTGAGCGGCCTGCCGGTAGTGGACGAGGCCGGCGCCCTGGTGGGAGAACTCAGCGAACAGGATCTGATGGTGCGCGAAAGCGGCTTCGATGCCGGTCCCTACGTGATGCTGCTCGATGCGGTGATCTACCTGCGCAACCCGCTGGACTGGGACAAGCAGGTGCACCAGGTGCTGGGCAGCACGGTGGGGGATGTGATGGGCTCCCATCCCCACAGCTGCGCTGCGGCCACCAGCCTGCCGGCGGCGGCGCGCCTGCTCCACGACCGGGGCACCCAGCGGCTCTTCGTGCTCGATGAGCAGAAGCAGCTGGCCGGGGTGCTCACCCGGGGGGATGTGGTGCGGGCCCTGGCGGAAGAGGGCTGAGCCTGCGTTCCCAGAGCCGGTGCTCAGGGAGCCGGAACTGGGGGCGGCATCGGCGGGGCCGGCAGCGGTGGTGGTGGCGCCATCGCGGCCTTCGCTGCCGGTAAAGGGGCCGTCGGTGACCCCGGTCGCGGCGGTCGGGGAGGTTCGGAGGTGGTGTCGTCCGGGCGCTGGGCCGGATCTGTGCCGCCGTCCTGGGGGTCGGTGGGCCCGGGGGACGGCTCCGTACCCGGAGGCGGGGGCAGGACGACTGGATCCGGCAGGGCAACCACAGGCGGCTCCTCAGAGCCTGTTCCTGCCGCTGCTGTACCGCCTGGGGATCGGCGGTGATCACCGGTTCGCGCAGAGGGGCGGCCTGGGCCTGGCGGCCCGCCAGTTTCGGACCCCGGGGCTGCCAGAACAGGCGCGCCACCGGCTCCACCCCCTGTTCCATCAGCCGGTTGAAGCCCGCCAGGGCCCGATCCAGCAGCTGGCTCCCCAAGCTGGCCGCGCACAGCCGGACCCCGCCGCAGCTGGGTTGGGGCAGCATCGGTGCCAGACCGGCCAGCAGGGAGCCCTGCAAGGGGGTGGAGCGGCGGTGCAGGCGCAACATGTAGGGCACGTGCACGAAGCTGGTGGCGCCGCCGCTGATCCAGTTGGCGTCCGCCTCACTGAAGCCCTTCACCCCCGGGCACGATGAAACGGCTCTTGGAAGCGTGATCGGGCATGTAGGCGGCCACGAAACCGTGGTCCCGGGCCAGGGCCCTGGTCTGCTCGAGGGTGAGGCCGTCGCGACTCATCAGCACCTCGAGCCGGCCGTCGCCGCGCAGGCCGTAGACCAGCCTGATCCGGGGCAGGAAGTAGCGGATCTGCTGCCCCATGCCGATGCTGTAGGCCCCGCGCGGTAGTCCGGGGGCGGGGCGGCCTGGTCGTTGTAGATGCTGTGCAGGCCGCCGATGAAGGTGTCGTACGCCTGCTCCCGCTCCGGAGTCAGCTCGCCGTAGCCGAAGTCGACCCTGCCGTCATGGCGGACGCCGAGGAAGGCCCGCTGGCGGGCGGCGGACCGGTTGCGGCCGCGCCAGATCCGACCCTCCAGCTTGAGGTCGCCGAGGGGGACGACGCTCTCGCCCCCATCAGCGGCCCCGTAGCGCTCGTACATGGGGCCCGAGATGAAGGCAAGGGACGAACGGTCGGCGTAGGCCTCCTGCTCCCGGTCCCAGCCGCTGAACAGATCGACACTCACCTGGCGGGGATCGAAATCGAGGGCGAACACCTCGTCGTCCGGCAGATAGCGGAAGCCCTCGCCGGTGGGGGTGGCATCCAGGGGACGATGGCGGGGGAGGGGGTCGCTCAGCGGCGGCGCGATGGCCACCAGGCCAGCGAAGCTCAGGATGGGAAGCCCCCCCGCCGACCAGCGCTTTCGCCCCTTCAGCAGGCCCCTCAGGCCGCTGGTTTCACCCCCGCGGCCCCGCCGGAGCGGGACTGGAGGCGCTGCTGGGGACGATTCCGGGGGCGTGGGGAAGGGTTCCAGGGGACGATGGCACCGTCGGCCACGAGCCAGAGCGCCTCACCTTGTGAACAGGGATGGCCTCCCGTCAAGGTGCCGAAAGCCGGCAGAACCAGCTTCTCGACCGTCTCGTCATAGGCGAAGCAGGGCAGGCGGAGCCGGTCGGCGCCATCGCCCACCAGGGCAACGGGATGGCAGTGACCGCAGAGGTTCAGCCGGCCAGCCCGTGGCTCGGGGGCATGGCTCAGCCAGAGGGGGCCCATGGCCGTTGAAGGCTCCTGCACCAACCCTTCCAGCCAGCAGCCCCGTTCGTGGTTGCCGCCGATCAGCCGCAGGGGGCAGCCCATCAGTTCGGGCAGGGCCAGCAGCTTCTGGCGCAGCTCCAGGGTGAGGCCCAGGCGGCTGTGGATCAGATCACCCAGCACCACCACCTGCGCGGGCCGGAGCCGATGGGCCAGGGCCAGCAGGGCATTGAGGGTGGCCCCATCCCCATCGCTGGGCAGGGGGATGCCCTGGCTCTGGAAGGTCTCCGCCTTGCCGAGATGCAGATCCGCCACCAGCAGCAGGCCCTGACGGGGATCCCAGACGGCCCGCTCGCCCAGCAGCTCCAGCCGCTGCCCCCGCCAGAGGAAAGGGGCGCACCCCTGGGTGCTCACGGCTGCTCCATCGCCCGGCGGAAAGCGGCCCGCGCACTGGTGGCGGCGATGGTTGCCTCGATGGCCGGCCAGGGGGTCAGGTCGAGGGCGGGCAGGAACAGGGGCACGTAAGCCAGGGTGGCCTGGACGGCGCAATCCGCGGCCCCCCATGGGGCATCACCTGCCGGTTCTCCCACCAGGGAGCGGCCATCCCCCAGGAGGGCGTTGAGGGCCGTGAGAACGCGGCCCAGCTCCTCGGGACGGCGCTCGGTCTGGAACAGGGCAGGAGCCAGGGTGGCATTGGCGAACAGCACCCACTGGGCGGTGAGGGAACGGCGGACGGCGGCGCCCTCGGCGGGGCCCTCGAACTCCCGGCCCTGATGCTCCGCCAGATGCATCAGGATCGCGCCGCTCTCGAACAGGCGCAGGGGGGAACCGTCCGGCCCATGGAGGCTGTCGTCGACGAGGGCGGGCACCTTGCCGAAGGGATTGATCCGCAGGAACGGCTCCTGCCGGTGCTCCCCCTGCTGCAGATCCAGGGACTGAAGGACGTAGGCGATGCCCTTCTCCTCCAGGTACCAGCGAATCATGGAGGCCCGGGTGCGGGGACCCCCGTAAAGGGTCAGGGTCATGGACGGGGCCGGAGCGGTCGGATCCCATCTTCTCCGACGAGAATCCCTTCAGCACGGGCTCGCCGATGACGTCCAGCACCCCCGCCGCCGACGCCGACACCAGGGCCTGCCTGCTGCGGCTGGCGCCCTATCTGCTGGGCCGGGCCCGCCGCGGCGTCGTGGGAAGCAGTCGCTACGCCCAGAAACTGCGGGACGCCATCCGCGCCGCCGCCGCCGATGGCTCGGCCCGGCCGGTGCTGATCAGCGGCGAGCCCGGCCTGGAGAAGGACAACATCGCGGCTCTGATCCACTTCGGTTCGCTGGCCCGCAAGCAACTGCTGGTCCGCATCAACTGCGCCCTGCTGCGCCCCGATGGGGCCGAGCTGTTCGCCCCCGCCGCCGATGGCGTGGCCCTGATCGACTGCATCGGCAGCGGCGGCCTGCTGCTGGACCAGATCGATCGCGCCGCCCCCTCCCTGAGGCCCGCCCTGCTGGAGCTGGCCCGCAGCGGCCGCTGGCGCTCCCCGGAGGGAAACCACGGCGAGCACGTGTTCGCCGGGCGGGTGTTCCTCACCGCCGAAAAGAGTGAGCCCGATTTCGACGCCATCTGCTGCCAGCTCCGGGTGCCCCCCCTGAGGGTGCGGCGCCAGGACCTGGGCGAATGGCTGCGCTACGGGGTGCGCCAGAAGGCCCTCAGCCTGGGCTGGAGCCGGCCGCCCCGGGTGAGCGACTCGGTGGTGAAGCGGCTGCAGACCTACGACTTCCCCGGCAACCTGCGGGAGCTCGCAGGTGCTGATCGACCGGGCCCTGCGCCAGTGCAGCAGTGCCAACCCTGAGGAACTGCCCGAGGACGTGTTCTGGACGGAGCGGCGGAACCAGCGGGCCCGGTTCGACCTCTGGCGCTGGAAGCCCCAGCTGCGGGAGCTGATGCGCTCGCCGATCCTCTGGAACGGCCTGCTCTTCGGCCTGGTGAGCTGGGTGTTCGTGCTGGTGAACCTCTGGCTCTGGGCCGGTCCCCAGGACCGGGCCCACAACGGCGCCCTGAATCTGTTCTGGGCCTGGTGGTGGCCGCTGATCCTGCTCACCTTTCCCCTGGTGGGGCGCCTCTGGTGCTCCTTCTGCCCGTTCATGGTGTGGGGCGAGATCGCCCAGCGGCTGGCGAAGGGGCTGGGCGGGCAGCCGGCCCGCTGGCCCCGGGGCGAAAGCGACGACTGGGCGGCGCCGCTCCTGGCGGCCGGCTTCGCGGCGATCCTGCTTTGGGAGGCGGTGGGTGATCTGGAGAACACCGCCTGGCTGAGCAGTTGCCTGCTGCTGCTGATCACCGCGGGGGCCGTGATCGGCTCGCTGCGCTTCGAGAAGCGCTTCTGGTGCCGCTACCTCTGCCCGGTGGGGGGCATGAACGCCCTGTTCGCCAAGCTGGCGATCAGCGAGCTGCGGGCCGAGGCGGGCACCTGCAGCGGCAGTTGCACCAGCTATGCCTGCTTCAAGGGCGGCCCTGCCGAAGGGGAGGGCATGGCCACGGAGGGGTGTCCGCTGGGCACCCACCCGGCCTATCTGGCCGACAACCGCAACTGCGTTCTCTGTCTGACCTGCGCCCAGGCCTGCCCGCACCGCTCGGTGCAGCTGCGGCTGCGGCCGCCCGCCGCCGATCTGCAGCGCACCATGGCCCCCCCCGCCGGGGAGGCGGGCCTGATCCTGGTGCTCGCCGGCGGCGTCTGCCTGCACCACTGGCGCAGACTGCTCGGTGGCCTCACCCTGGCGCCCGAAAGTCTGGTGGCGGGCCCGCTGCTGCCGCGGCTGGCCTTCGCGGCCCTGGCCCTGGCCCTGCCGGCGGGGGCCTTCCTGCTGGTGCGCCATCTACGGGGCTGGGGACGCCGTCCGGAGGTGGCCGCGTCGCGGCTGCGGCTCTCCCTCTACGCCCTGCTGCCGCTGCTCTGGGCCCTGATGCTGGCCGACCATCTGCCCCTGGGCATGGCGGAGGCGGGGCTGGTGCTGCCGGTGAGCGCGGTCCCCTGGTGGCCGCAGCTTGCGGGGCGGCTGCCGGCCTGGAGCGCCGACGGCCACGTGATCGCCTTCTGCCAGAGCCTGGTGGTGGCCGTGGGGGTGGCGGGCTCGGTGGTGCTGCTGCGACGGCTCCTGCAGCCCCTGCGCTGGGGCTGGCTGGCCCTGGGCTGGCTGGCGCTGGGGCTGGGGGCCGGCGGCCGCTGGCTGGTGGCGGCGGGCTAGGACGGGGGAGTCAGTCGTAGACGCTGCTGCGGTGGCCCAGGCGAAGCAACAGCACCACCAGTCGCTGATCCTCGATCTGGCAGATCAGGCGGACGTCGCCGACGCGGTACCGCCAGAGGCCGGCGAGGTTGGCGGTGAGGGGCTTGCCGCGCTGGCGCGGATGGTCGACTTCGCTGACCAGGCGGTTGAGGTCGTCGACGATGCGCCGGGCGGTGGGACGGTCGAGCTTGCGGAGCTGGCGCTGCGCCGTCTCCGATACCTCAATCGACCAGGCCAAGGTCGGCGGCTACGGCGTTGAGGGGGCGGGTGGTTTCCTGGCCTCGCCGCAGGCGCTCCACCACGGCGGCACCGAGGTAGGCATCTTCGAGGTCGTCCAGACCCTGGGTGATCAGCTCGCGCAGGTAGAAGGCCTTGGTGCGGCCGGTGGTGGCCGCCAGGTGGTCGAGGCGGGCCTCCAGCTCCGGCTCCAGGCGGACGGTGGTGGGCATGGCATCGGCTGAATCGTTGTAGTCAGCGTAGTCGGCTGATCTCGACCTGGAGGCGACGGCTCAACGGCCGCCGCAGGCCCGCTGCAGGCCCGCTGCAGGTCGCTGTCGCTGTAGAGCGCCACGGGGGCATCGGCTGGGCTGTCCTGCAGCCGGTGCCTCTTGGTGAGGTAATGGGCGGCGCCGATCCGGTTGCCGAGCAGGATGCGCGCGGTGCCGTGGCTGGCCCGCCAGGCGTTGCAGCTGGTGAGGGTGTCGAGGGCCAGCGAGGGCGCCGGGAGAGCGGCGGCCAGCAGAGCTGCTCCGGCCAGGAGCGCCGCAACGGCAAGGCCCATCCCGCTGCGTCGCCCGGGCGTCCCTGGCGCCGGCCCCATCCAGAGGCCCTCGGCCATGGCTGGCACAAAGCGCACCTGGCGCGGCCGGCCCACGTAGACCCAAGCCCAGCGCCCATCGAGAAGGGGCATGGGCATCCTGTCGTAGAGGCGGGGGTAGCCCTCCAGCCGGTCGAGGCGGCCCAGGGCCTCTGCCGCCAGGCGAAAGACCTCCCCCCGCACCGCACCGCTGCCGGGGATCGCCATGGGGAAGGGGCCGAGGTCGTGGAGCACGAGCCCGGCCACGGTGCCCTCCCCCTCGAAGCCACAGCCGGCCAGCCAGTGGTGATTCACGAAGCCGCGCTTCAGGGTGCCGTAGACGAAGACCAGCTCCGGGTTCCGGTTCACGGCGGGGGCCAGGCAGAGGGGGGCCGACGGCCATAATGAACTGGATTTGCCCGACCTTCCATGACCATCGCCCTGCTCGTGGCGCTGCTGGGCTCCCTGGTGCTCATGGGCTGGATTGTGAAACGGCTGGAGAAAGCCTCCTGAGCCGGGAATAGCGCGGGCGGGTCAGGGACGATGGGCCGGCGCCGCAGGATCCTGATCGCCATGGGAGTGGCCGCCACCGTTCTGGCAGGCCTCGTCGGCGCCGGCTGGTGGTACACCTTCATCGAGGGAGCGCCCCAGCTGGATGCGGCGGCGATCCCGCTCAGCACGGATCTGCAGTTCCGGATCGACAGCTTCCACAGCGCGGCCATGGGCGGGAGCCGGAGCTACGACGTGATCCTGCCGCCGGGCTACCGGCTTGAGCCGGAGCGGCGCTATCCGGTGATCGTGCTGCTGCATGGGGGCCATGACGACAGCCGCGCCTTCTTCGACAAGTACGCCATCACCGCAACCCTCGATCAGCTGTACCGAAGCAGACAGCTGGCTCCGAGCCTGATCGTCACGCCCGACGGCAACGACACGCGGGGCTCCAGCCCCCTGTTCGATCCGGACGACTTCGATGGCCCCAATGGCCGGGTGGGCAGCTTGATCGGGGTGGACCTGGTGGCGGAGCTGAAGCGCCGCTGCCGGGTGCGGCCGGAGCCGGGCCAGTGGGCCCTGGTGGGGTTCTCCTCCGGCGGCTGGGGGGCCCTCAACATCGGCCTGCGGCACACCGGGGCGTTCCACACCCTCTTCAGCCACGACGGCTACTTCGTCGATGCCAGCGGCCCGGCCAACAGTCCGGAGCAGTTCATCGGTCGGCTGCCGAAAGCCGACCTGGTCCCCTTGCGGATCTACCTGGACGTGGGCAGCGGCGATCCCACCTTCCTGCGCTCCAGCCGGCAGTTCCACGCCACCCCGAATCGCCTTGGCATCGCCACCACCCTGCACGTGTTCCCCGGCGGCCATGGGCTCAGCGGCGCCGATGTCGGCTGGAACTACATCCGCAAGCACCTCAGGGATTCCCTGACGTTCGTCGGCCGCAGCTTCGCCGCCAACGACGGCAAGGCTTCCCCCGAGGGCCGGACGTGAGCGCGGTCCCCGCGGCCCTTCGGGGCCGGCGCGGGCCGGATGGCCCTGCGCCTGGTCAGCCTGCTGACGGCCCTGGTGGGGCTGATCGATCTGCTGGCGGCGGTGCTGCCGGCCGTGCCCGAGCGGCTCGCCCTGCTGGAGGAGGTCTTCCCTCTGGAGGTGCGGGTGGGGGCCCGGCTGTTCGGCGCCTTCGCCAGCTTCCTGCTGTTCACCCTCGCCTTCCATCTGCTGCGCCGCAAACGCCAGGCCTGGCTGCTCATCTGCCTGCTGCTGGCCGCCTCGATCGTGTCCCACCTGCTGACGGGACTGAACGTGGAGGAGAGCCTGGCCAGCGGCGCCCTGCTGCTGCTGCTGCTCTGGATGCGGCCCCTGTTCACCGCCGCCTCCGACCGCCCCTCGCTGGTGCAGGGGGTGCGGGTGCTGGTGCTGGCGGTGCTGTTCACCCTGGCCTACGGCACCGCCGGCTTCTATCTCCTCGACCGTCACTACGCGGTGAGCTTCAGCGCACCCCAGGCCGTCGCCCAGACCCTGGCGATGTTCTTCAGTGACAACGACGGGGGGCTGGTGCCGATCACGCCCTATGGGCGGCGCTTCGTCTGGTCGGTCCATCTGATCGGGGTGGTCACCTTCGGCTATGCCCTGGTGATGGTGCTGCGCCCGGTGTTCCAGCCGCCCGGCGCCAGCGAGACGGAGCAACGGGAGGCGGTCGCCATCGTGCAGGCCCACGCCCACTCGTCGCTGGCGGCCTTCACCCTGCTGCCCGGACAAGACCCTGTTCTTCAGCCCCTCCCGCCGCAGCCTGGTGGCCTATGGCGCCAGGGGCCGCGGGGCCATTGCCCTGGGGGATCCGGTCGGACCTGCCGATGACCTGCGCGAGACGATCGCGGCCTTCCGCGACCACTGCTTCCGCAACGACTGGCAGCCGGCCTTCTACCAGACCCTGCCGGACCATCTCGATCTCTACCGCGACCTGGGGTTCCGGACCCTCAAGATCGGCGAGGAGGGGATCGTCGATCTGGCCACCTTCACCCTCAAGGGCAAGGCGGCCGGACACCTGCGCACGCCCATCAACAAGCTGTGCAAACTCGGCCACCGTGTGGAGTTCCACGGGCCACCGGTGAGCGAGCACCTGATCGAGGAGCTGCGGCCGATCAGCAGCGAGTGGCTGCGGCGGATGAAGGGGGCGGAGAAGAAGTTCTCCCTGGGCTGGTTCGATCCCGACTACCTGCGCCGCACGGAGATCGCCCTGATCCGCACGCCCCAGGGGGGGATCAGCGCTTTCGCCAACCTGCTGGTGGGGGTGCGCCCCGGGGAGGTGGCGATCGACCTGATGCGCAGCCGCACCGACCTGGAGCCCGGCACCATGGACGTGTTGTTCACCTCCCTGCTGCAGCACTACCAGGAGGCGGGATTCGGCCGCTTCAACCTGGGACTCTCGGCCCTCTCCGGCCTCGGCGGCAGCCAGGAATCACCGCGGCTGGAGAAGGCGATGGCCGGCCTGGCGGATCACCTCGACCGCTTCTACGGCTTCCGGGGGCTGCACACCTACAAGGCCAAGTTCCAGCCCAGCTGGGAGCCCCGCTATCTGGTCTATCCCAGCCTCACGGCCCTGCCCGACGTGGTGCTGGCCCTGGTGCGCCTCGATTCGGGCGACCGGCTCCTGGATTACGTCCGTCTCTCCTGATCCAGCCCCTCCGTCTCGATCCAGGCGGCGATGGCGCCGTTCACCGCCTCCGGATCCTCAGCCATCAGCAGGTGGCCGCAGTCCGGCAGGTGGAGATGGCGCCCCTGGTCGAAGCGTCCGGCCAGCGCCTCCCCCATCGCCAGGCTGAACATCGGATCGCGGCCGCCGGAGAGGACCAGGGCCGGGATGCGGGGCCAGCGCACCGGGGCAGGCCGGCGGTGGAAGTTGTACCCCCAGAAGATCTCCATCGACCGGTAGGGCTCCTCGATGACCGGAATCGGGGACTCGCGGAAGAAACGGTCCAGGGTCGGATGGGCGCCCCCGCCCAGCCAGCCGCGGTTGAGCTCCTGCACGGCACGCCAGCGGAACAGCTGACGCCCCCCGAAGCGCATCAGCCGCATCAGCGGTTTCTCCACCAGGGATCCAGCTCATGGGTGCCGCCGGCCGCCAGCACCAGCCCCTGCACCGGCCGGCGCCGGGCCCACTCCAGGGCGATCGGCACCCCGTAGCTGTGGGCGATCAGCAGGGG
The DNA here is from genome assembly GCA_963772735.1 of uncultured cyanobacterium. Lineage (GTDB taxonomy): Bacteria > Cyanobacteriota > Cyanobacteriia > PCC-6307 > Cyanobiaceae > Cyanobium. The sequence goes on from CAVYYO010000006.1 coordinate 177,344, forward strand.
CCGGCGGATGCTGCAGCGCTCAAGAAGGCGCCCCAGATCCCGGCAATGGCGGCCGATCGAATAGCGCGTGTAGGCATCCGACTGCCCATGACCGGCCAGGTCGTAGGCCAGGCATTCCCAGCCCCGGGAGAGGCCGTACACGATCTGGGGGCGCCCGTTGAAGCGGTTCCCCAGGGCCCCGTGCAGGAACACCAGGGCCGGCGACCTGCCCGGCCGATGAGCCACCTGCAGGCTGACGCCGCGACGGAGCTGGAGCCGCTCCCCCTGCAGCGGATCGGGATCCTGCAGCGGATCGGGCGGGGTCATGGCCCCCCGATCCGGTGGACGGTGCCCGAGACCCGGATCGAACCGCCCGACTCCGGGGGAATCTCCGCCTCCAGCAGCGACCGGCAGCCCATGGCCTCCCCCTGCACCACCGTGATCGCCCCGCCGTGGGGCCAGCCGAGGGTCTGCAGGTATCCGGCCAGGGCAGCGGTGGCGGCGCCGGTGGCCGGATCCTCGTAGACGCCGCCGACGGCGAAGGCATTGCGGCTGTGGAACAGTCGCGGCCCTTCCGCCCAGACCAGCAGGATCGTCAGCAGCCCCGCCGCCCGCATCAGTTCGGCACCGGCCGCCATGGCGTAGTGCATGGCCGCGAGGGCCTCGCGGCGGCGCAGGGCCAGCAGCAGATGGTCGGCACCGGCGTGGACGATGGCCGGCGGCAGGGCGGGATCGAGATCCTCCGGGCCGTAGGCGAACAGGGCCAGGGCGGCCGCCAGCAACTCGGGCTGCCACCGGGCGGCTGCGGGTGGGGGGCGATTGCAGGGCGGCGCTCCAGCGCTCCCCCTGCCGCCGGCCCTCCACCGTGATCCGGGCGTCGTTGAGGGCCAGGGGGTACACCCCGTCACCGAAACGTTCGGCCAGGGCGGCCCCCAGGGCGACGGTGGCATGGCCGCAGAAGGGCACCTCGCCCGCCGGGGAGAAGTAGCGCACCCGCCAGCCCTCGCCCTCGGGAGCCGCGAACACCGTTTCCGAATAGCCCACCGCGGCGGCGATCCGCTGCATCTCCGCCGCCTCGGGCAGCCCCCCCCCGATCAGGACGCCGGCGGGGTTACCGCCCTGATCCCCGTCGCTGAAGGCCGCCAGGCGCAGGAGGGTCATGGCTGGGGCCGCTGGCCTGGGTCGACCACCTCAGTCTGCTGGCCGGGGCCACCTCGAATGGCTTGTCAGCCAGCACGGACGGGAAAACGTTCAATCACTGCATCAAGTTCTCGAAGTGTGCTGGCGAGATGGGTTTGATCCAGGTCGATTCCAAATGACAATCGATTTCCGATGCCGGGTTGATCCCAGGCTTCGCCTTTCAGTGAGATGTCTCCCCGACCGTTTCCAGTCAGACTCAAGAGCAGCTGAGCCTCCATTGTGATCAACTTCGCCTCACCCTTGAGGCTCTTGTACAGCGCCATGAGTTGATCGCGAAACTCCGTGAGCTCCGCGGTACGGAATGTTGCCTGAAACCGGCCTCTGAACCCACCCACGGCCACCGAAACATCCACCATGAGCCAATTGTCTTCGTGGGAGTCACCACTGGGTTGGCTCTCATAGCCCGAGACGGTTCTCTTGACCCGCTCATGCTCGGATTCTCCCAGTGAGAATGCAGCTCCGGTCATATGTCCTGGCTAACGCTGCCCCTGGGTGGCAGGCAAGGTGTTTGGGGCGGCTAAGCAAAGAACTGGTGGTGGCCTGTCCACTCAAGGGGTGTGTTCAAAGTGTCGCGATCCTCCCGATAACGTGTGCGGACCGTCGCCACAAACAAACTAGCCATCGCCTTATTCATGGAGGAGGCAGGCCAAGATCTTTACAGATCTTTCGAGCGAGTAGTTCCCTAATCTCACTATGCCGTGGAATTGAGCTACGGCGATTCTGTGTTGGATTCCACCACCAGGAATGATTTCCGCCCTCTCTCAGCTGCTCGCAGCCATGGCTGCTGAGATATCGCAGTAAATCTCTACGCTTCACAGGATCAACGCAAGCTCCTCTGCCCCAGGTCCAGCGGCTTCAAGTGCATCCTGGCGGTTAAATTCAAGAGCTTCACGGAGAACCTCTCTCAGTGATTCTAGAAGTGTCTCGCGACTTGCCTCTTGAGCGTTTACGCCAGGGACTTCTTCTACCCAGCCAATCCACCATGGGCCATCCTGTCGAATTACAGCCGTGTAGGTGAGTGCCATGGTCATCTCGACTCCAAGTCTCTATCTGTTCAATATAGCCCAAATGAACGGCGATGGCGAGCGTCTTGAGTCAAGCTATTTGAATCGATGCTGCATTCACCCCATGATTGCAAGGACTTTAGCGAAGTAGGCCTATGATTGTTCTTGCTCATGCAGAGGCCTGAGGCCCTCCCTC